>CAXXXG010000001.1:0-89774 GCA_963662565.2 Sedimentisphaerales bacterium
GAAGCCGTCTCGGCAATGGAGGTCAAGACCTCCTCTGCTAATTCCCGTTGCCCCAATTCCAACCATAACTGGGCAATCCGCAGAGTTAGCTTGGGAGGTTGCCCTGTCAATTCTTCAATACCAGGCATCAACTCTTGAGCGGTCTCGCTTTGATCATGACGAAGGTAAAAACCAATGAGAATGATCTTGGCTTGTAGTGAATCCGGATTTTTCTCAACGGCCTGTTCACACCAATAGCGGGCGGATTCGATATCTCGCTTCCTGGCTTCCAGCAAGAGTCCCAGGGTTTCGTAGGCCAATTCGTGTTGGGGATAGTCCTGGATCAGTTTTGTTAACTGCTCGATGGCCAGATCGGTATTACCCAAACTGGACTCCGCCGTGGCCAGCAAACGTCGCATGTCCGGATCATCGATTTTCTCTAGAAAACGTTCGGCAATCAGCTTGGATTCACCCGGTGAACCGGCACCGATGTAAAGCTCGGCCAGGGGTTTGGCCGCATCGACCAGAGTCGGATTGGCACGCAGGACGATACGATAAGCTCCCAGCGCCTGTTGAATGTTACCCGGCATACGAGGCTTACGCTTGACCTGGGCATCGGCGTATTTGATCATGGCATCCAGATCATCCTGATGACGTCCGATATAGCGGCCTAAGGCAAATGCGGCATCTTCATACCGCTCCTCTTCATAGGCCTTAAGCCCTTCGACCAGGGCATTCTCCGCCTTGACCTGCTGTTGGTATTTTCTCAGCACCAACGCCGTGCCAGCCAGGACAATGACGCCCAGAATCAGGACCGTCAACAGTTTCCAATTAATATAGCCACGTTGTGTGTGTCGCTTCATAAACGTTTATCCCTGATTAAAATTGCTCAGCAAACTTACCCATCATACTTTTAAAGGTCGCCCAACAGATCCACAAATCCATCTTGAGCGACAGCTTGCGTACGTACTCTATATCATATTGAATCCATTCCTGAAAGTCCTTAACCGGATCGCGGGTCCGCATGACCTGCCATAAACCCGTTATCCCCGGCCGAACGGACAGACGTGCGTCGCGCCATCCCGGACATTGGGTATTCTCCCCCTTAGGCGACGGCCTGGGCCCCACCACACTCATCTCGCCCCTGAGGACATTGATAAACTGGGGGATTTCATCCAGGTAGGTTTCACGTAAAAAACGCCCTACCGCACTGATACGCGGATCATCGGCCATCTTGAATTGAGGGCCATCGACTTCATTAATCGCCCGGAGTTGCTCCTGCAGTTTGTCGGAGCCGGGCTTCATACTACGAAACTTCAAGCAACGAAAGACCTTGCCATGCAGTCCCTGGCGACGCGCACCATAAAAAATCGGCCCGGGAGAATTCAGCTTGATGGCCAAGGCGATCACTGGAAAAATCGGTAAAAACAAAATCAGTACCATACTGGCCACCAGGACATCCACAACACGCTTCACGCAACTGGCATAGGACATACTCGGCCAATGTTTGAAGGGATTCTCGTAGACCGGGCTACAGGTTTGAATGGCCCTCATGGGCAATGCTGGATTTAAGAGGTCTTCACTCGTAAGAATAACACGGGAACTTACGGCCTGCCGCGCTTCTACCTTGACGTCTGGTGCCACAATGGCTCGATCCACCACGACACCCGCTTCCAAATGGGCTCCAGGCCCAATCCAACAGGGGCCGACGATCAAGGCATCAGAATCCAGTTTAGCCGTCTTATGAACCCATACAGGACCCGCTACACGAATCCCTATAGAATCTTCGGTAACCACTCGATCGTGGTTGACCCATTGTCTCCAACCTGGGCCAGTGGGAGCCATTGCATGGCAGTGTTGTATCCAATGAGATAAGAATCCCGCTTCGGAGGTTAGATCCAACTCATTGCCTGCCACCCCTATGGCCACATTATTCTGGATTTGCTCATCCATTGTCACCACCCACCTAGACAGGTCACAGGGCAACGATTTCCAACTCTTCATGAGCTTATTAAATGTTGAAGTTCGGATCAGGATGTGGTGGGGTTGGCAGTTGACAAAGGGTTGATATTCCATGCTGTCTTCATAAAAGCGACGCACCCCAGCCAGCCGATTGTCTTGTGTCACCAGAAAACGTTCGCGATACCCCACCAAGTCAGGACGAGCTCGAACAGCAACGACCTCCGCATCCGTTTCGTTGAGCACCTCTTGCAGCAATCCCATGTTTAGGTTCGTAGCATAACGACCATCGGTTATGACCACCCAACCTTGGGACTTCAAAGGTCCAGGTACACACTCAAAAGCAAGCCCATCTGGGTTGGCTTTCAAGGACTGGAGTGATTCTTTCAAGCCCCAGGATGGAGGTGCGACAAGATAGCTATCTCCCTCTGGACAACCACTCAACGGAGAGGGTTCTACGCAATATCGAGTTCCCCGAGTCCGTCGTATATAGCCCCGATAGGCCGTCTGGACCAATCCCTCACTGAGGCCCTCCTGCCCCAGCGCAAACCTTAACAGATCGGCATCAGCCCCACCTGCGTCATGGAATAGAATCAAATGCATGTTAATTTATGATTGACTCACAACGGGCCGTTCATCACCGGCTTGAGAATCCGCACCATCATCCGAAGGCAACATCAACTTACGTCCCCGAGAGCCACGCTTGGATCGTGTGGTGTAATAACCATAGCCATAACGATGATAAGACTGCTCGGATTGAACGTTATTCATGACCGTCCCCAACACCCTGACTCGAGCCTGCGCCAAACGTTGCATGGCCGTCGCCAAATCAGGCCCCAGTGACCGTCCTGCAAAGCTGACCATAATCGCATTACCAGCCACTCGCCCCCAGATAATGGCATCCGGAAACGCCAAAACCGGCGGGGTATCGATGATCACATGATCGTATTTCTGACTCATCATCTCAATGCGTTGCGAGACCATGGGCGATGCGATCAGTTCATAAACATCGTTGAGCTTGCGTACATCGGGAATCAACACATCCACGCCGCTACTCGGTACGGTATAGACGGTGTATTCGAAACCGCCCTCGGTCACCACCTTATGTGACCGTCGTGACAAATCACCAATATCCATAACACTGACAATGCTGGGTTTACGTAAATCCCCATCGACCAATAATACGCGTTTACCTGATCGTGCCAAACTGGTGGCCAAGTTAATGGAAAAGGTGGTTTTGCCTTCCTGAGTCGTGGCACTGACGATCGCCAACTTACGTGGAACTCCTTCAAGTCCCATGAGCCCCAGGTTGGTACGAATGGCCTGATAGTCAATCGCCACCTGCTCGGCAAACTTGGCAGCCTTAGCTCCCGTAGAACTGGCCACGGTTCCCAAAATAGGCATATGTAGATGTTTGGAGAGTTCCTCGGGATCACGGACGCGTTTATCCGCCTTATCCAGCAAGAAGGCCAAGCCACAACCCGCGGCCAAGGCCCCGAAAATCACGGCGATGCAAAGCTGAATGCGTTTGTCCTCGATGCCCTCATTATCCGCCCCTCCAGGAGTTGTCATACGCGGCAACCGATTGCGTTCCAACTCCAGTTGATTGATACGGCGACGAATGCTCTCATACATCTCAAGATCCATACCCAACTGAAACTCGAGATCCTGAATTTCCAAATTGGTACGTCCCAGTTGCTTGGTATCCGTATCCTGGACTCCAATAATCTCTTGTAAGCGTGCCTGATGGGCAAGAACTTCATTCAGACTTGTCTGGGCCGCTTCGAGTTGAATTTTCTTGCGTTGGGCGGATTCCTGAGCCACCATTTGATCGAATTCTTCTCCGACCTCCTGCCTTTTGTCATCCAACTCCAGCCGTAAGCGTTCCAACAACGCCTTTTTCTCGATCATGACCGGATTCTCTGGGGTCAGGGTTCGCTCAGACATAAAGACATCGCGTTCCATGGTAGAAACTTCTTCTTGCAGCTGGGCGATGCGAGTATCCTCTTTAATATACATATTGCGACGAATCAATTGATCTTCCGCGACCTCATTCACATCGATCCCCTGCTTGAGTAATTCAAGCGAGATCTCCAGATTGATCCGTTGCGATTCCAACGCTGCCAATTGTTTCCTAAACTCGCTGATACTCTCTACCATCATATCCTGGCGAGTATCTAGACTCTTCGAACCGAATTCAAAGGCCAGTTGCTTGATCTCCGACTGCCCCCGTTCTACCTTTTGCTTAAGGACACGAGCCTGATCTTCCAATGTGGTAAGGTTCTTCTCCTCGGCCTGAGTCGTCCCAAAGGCATAGTCCGCCATGTAATTACGAACCATAGAATCGACAATAATCCTCGACTCAGCCGGCAACATACTCTTCATCGTAATGACAATATATTCCGTCCCTCTCCTCGGTGTGACCGAAATAGCTCCAACACGAACAGCCTTCTTAAGGACATCCAAGGCGTCTTTAGGCTTATCCAGGTCAATGAATTTCTGCGTCAACCGTTCAAAAATACTTTTGGGATTAGTGTTAAAATAGGCTAAATTTCGTTCAGCTAATTCGTCGGCCACCTTATTAAGTACAGGCGTACTGGTAATGGTCATGGCCTGGGTTCGCATGAAACTTTCATAGTTAGCGATATTACCCCTCTCGGCCTCCCCAGTCAGGGGATCCACCACCGCGGGAGCCACATGGATCAAGGCGGTAACCACATAGGCAGGTTCATAAAGTAAAATAACTGCGGGTACCCCAATGACGGTTAGCCCGATAAACACCAATAGAATCACATACCATCGCCGCAGCAATCCCTTAAGGATATTCGGAGAGGCGTGCTCTTCTTCAGAGACTGGCACATCGTAAGATGGCATAGCTGGGGCCAACACCTCAGCAGTTGCCTCTTTTTCAGGCGTCGCATTGCTATCAATGATGCGATCAAGATACCGTTCCATATGACTCATAGTTCACTTCCTCACGCGTTATAACGCTTCGGGAACGTCAAAAACGTCCGAATAAAACACACATCATCACCTATCCTTTTATTCGACATGATCAGCGTAGATATTTCGTAAAAATAAAAGGACAAGCTTAATAGCAGAAACCTCACGTGTCTACAGATATGCCGTTACCCCACCATGGTTTTTAAATTAGGCAAGCCAAAATTGGTCACCACGAAGAAACATCAAGGACTTCATTAACTGGGATAGATAGGATGAACAAGATACAGATTAACGCAACACTAATTTCCTCACCACGAAGACCGCGAAAAAACATGAAGAGCTAACGCCGGATGTTTCGACGCTACGCGTTAAGGGCAGGTCCCCTGCCAGTGATCAAAAGCTGCTTCCGCTCCACAAGTAAACTTGCTCCACGGAATCAACTTCTGCTCACTTAATCCATCCGGTAATAGCAAATGACAACACTAGCATAATCTTAAATACAACAATGTTAGGATTCTGTTTGTCCGAACCAAGCTTTCAGCAAGTGAGCAAGGTAGAATCGGTGATCAAGCTTGCTTGAGGAGATGATTCTACCGCCGCGAACATGACGTCGAAGACATCCAAGCACGAAGTGCCGTCAAGCTGAAGGCGACTCCACATCTCGCCATGGCTCCAACGGAACAGCGTCAGCCTTCGTGGTCCTTCGCGCCCTTCGCGGTGGATAACTATTAACTCCTCTTAATCACCACCCGCTTTTGTGCCTCCGGCGGACTCGTCAGCTTCTCCAAAATCCACAACTCCAGCACAACCAACGCTAAGGCCAATGGCATCATGGCATAGCCGCCAAAATCATGAAACACCTTCTCCCAATACTCCCCACTGATCTTAGTGAATGCAATAGATGTCACCGTCAAACGAATTGTGTTACAGATCAACGCAATCGGTAGGCTTGAAATACAAAGCAAAACCTTTTGCCAGAATGGTCTCCGAACCAACATGGCCACTAAACAGCTAATCACCAAAAAAGCCGTAATCATCCGCAGTCCATTACAGGCTTCAGCCACAGCAACCGTCGTATCGCCGATACTAATCAGCATACCTTCTCGCAGCACATCATAGCCAAGGATCTGGAGGCAAAAAACCGCCGATTTCGTGGCATATTCCTGCAAAGGCAACGCAATCATTCCCTGAACCTTGCTAGGCCAAGGCAACATCAATCCCAGAAAAGCAATTGACGTCATCGCCTTGAGGAACAAACCGGTCCCGACCATCAACCACACCAAGCCAGTAATGGAGACAATCAAAGATAGATCCTGCAAACCCATGGAGGCATAATACATCCCGGCAACTCGCATGCCCTGCCCAAGCAACAAAATCAACGCCCCCCACCAGGAACTGTTCCATGCAACACCTTTGAATTGATCCCTTCTACACCACAAGATATATCCCGTCAAAAACGGAACCAGCAACCCTGAACTATACTCCTCGCTACCATACAACCGAGTCCACAATGATCCCCATTGCTGTGCTGTGGTCCAGAAGAACAACAACATTAACAAAGCAGTCCCAATGGCCTTACGCATATATCCCAAATGAATCCCAGAGCGAAGATCAGCCTCTGGACAGGATTCTGAATGTTTCATTCTCTCGTTTAGCTTACTATCCACAACAGTATCTCGCACCACAGTACCAGCCTCTACACAACTACCTTCCAACAAAACACCTCGGCAAACCACAGCCCCCTCTTTCACCTGAACCCCACCCTCGAAAACCGAAGGACCTACCACTGCTACCTCTTCATTGATGGCACATCCATTCTGTACCCAGACGTCACCAGAAGCTCGCAAAGAATCATCGACGCTTGCATCTGATGCCCGCCAATATCGCCCGGTTCCACAGATCTCAACCAAAGGGTCCTCGGATCGAGAAGCCAAAGCCTCCATGGATTGACATAGAATCGCATGATATTGATCCAAAGAGCCATAACGTCCCGTATTTCTTTCGAGATGAACAACCCTGGCATCCCCCTTAAGCATGGCCAGCAGTCCCTCCTTTAAATCACTATAGGCCACCTCTGGAACTCTTTCGAACAGTTCTCGATCACAAATGTAGATTGGGTTGATAAAACGATCAAAATCCAATGCATATGGATCTCGAAACAACGTAACCGATGCCTTGGATCGATCATGGTCTTTGATTAAATCTGTAATTTGCGGAGGGCAAAGCATCCGTGCATTGAGAATTATAACCTTCGAGCAATCCCAATGGATCACCTCTCGAAACACACACCCCAATGTCCCGGAGAGCCCTTCATCATCCAGTCGTCTACACTCGATACGCTCAGGAACAACTATCTCCATCGCTTCAGGAACACAAATCGAAACCTGATAAATCCCTTCTGATTTGAGATGCTCAAGCATTCTTTCGATAGCCTGCTTATCCACATCCCACAACGGGGAGTCGCTATAATCATCCCAGGACAATCCACCTGCAAATATTATGGCTAAGACGTCATTCATGATCATCGTTACTTAAAATTCCCAATTCACTCGCAAGATGATTATTGTTTAGTCTGAAAACAACATATCATAAGCAGCCAATAACTTAGGAGCTTCGTACTTCCACTCCAACTCATTGACAACCCTGGTTCGTCCAAACTCTCCCATTTCCTTACATTTCTCTGGATGATCCAACAGGTAGGCAATCTTCTCGGCCATATCCTTTTCATTGTTCTTTTCGGCATACAATGAAGCCTCTTGCGCAGAGAACCGTCCTTCCGTCAAATCGAATTGAACGATGGGCTTGCCTAAGGCCATGTATTCCATGATCTTATTCATGGTCGATTTATCGTTCATATCATTGGCAACATCCGGGTTGACACAGACATCTGCGGTATTCAGCATCTCCAGCATCTCTTGATCCGGCACCCGTCCTGTAAAAGTCACATAGTCTTCAATACCGAGCTCGCGAGCGTAGTCCTTGACCGCGTCAAGTTCAGAACCTCCACCTACCAGACCAAAGTGAATGTCTGTGCGTCCTTTGTCATTGATCAAATGTGCGGCCGCACGCAAGAGGTAATCAATGCCCTCTTGCCGCCCCATGACGCCAACATAACCCACCATGTACTTCCGACCCTTCTTTAGGCTCTCGATGGGTGGGATTATTTTCAATCGGTCAAGGTTGGGACCACTACGAACGATAAACACGCGATCAGGCGACATACCACCACGCTCGATCGCAATCTTCTTGTAGGACTCATTGGTTGCGATCGATACCTTCGCAGCTTTGAACGTCATGCGTTCCCAGTGGGCGATGAGTCGAAAGAACAGGCCACTCTTCTTGCCAAATTTGGCTTCATACAGTTCTGGATTAATATCGTGATGGTCAAAGAGGAATTTCTTCTTACCGAACCACTTGAAGATATTCCCGACCAGGTAGATATTGTCCGGTGGATTACAGGCATGAATCGCATCGAATCCATGCTTGCGAGCAATTTTACAGGCCAAGACGAATTGCCAAAAGAGTGCCGCAGAATATTCAAAAAGATAGCCCAAGGCCCCTTTAGCATCCAATGGCAAGGAGTGGCGATAAATATGAATCCCTTCCAGAAATTCATAGCTATCCTGGTATCCCTTGCCCTTTGGGCAGATAATGGAGACCTGATACCCTGCCTTTTGCAGAGTGGTTGCCTCTTGCCACACTCGCCGGTCAAAAGGCACTGGCAGGTTCTCAACAATAATCAGTATACGACGCTGCTTACCAGCAGATTCCATGGTATTTTCCTTCTTGAGTTCGCTCACCAGTCACCCTCACCAAATCCACCACCAACTGCCCCTCCTTAGTGCGATCTAAAATATCCTTGAACTCGTTCGAGCCATTGCCAATGACAATCACTTCGGCATGCTCCAGCACCTCGTCAATATTTTCCACCATTAGACTGGAGATATGCGGAATATGATTCAACAGATAATCACGATTGGCACCCATCAACTTGGCGACATTCACATTCTTATCATAAATGCGGATATCATATCCCTTACCTAAGAGACGCTCGATGATTTCAACCAGCGGGCTTTCACGCAAATCATCCGTCCCGGCCTTGAAACTGAATCCAAGGATTCCGATCTTCTTCTTACCCGGCTCCATCACCATCTTCAAGCCAATATCAACCTGCTTCTCATTACTGGCCAAAATCGCATTCAAGACCGGCAAATCAAGATCGAGCATGCGTCCCTTGTAGGTTAATGCCCGCACATCCTTGGGCAAGCACGACCCACCAAAGGCAAATCCAGGTTTCATGTAGTAAGGCGACAGATTCAACTTGGTATCCTGGCAGAAGATCCCCATGACCTCATGGCCATCGATCTTCAAGGATTTGCAGATATTGCCAATCTCATTGGCAAAGTCAACCTTTAGGGCATGCCACACATTATCAACGTACTTCACCATTTCAGCGGTTTCCACTTCTGTACGAATGAGCGGAGCGTCCAAGCCTTGGTACAAACCGGCCACAATGTCACCGCTACGTTCATCGGTTTCACCAATGACCGTTTTAGGGGGATTATAGAAATCGTAAACCGCAGTGCCTTCCCGCAAAAACTCGGGATTATTGCAAACACCAAAGCCTTCTCCAGCTTTCTTTCCTGAGTACTCTTCCAAGGTAGGAATCACAATTTCCCGCATGGTTCCAGGCAGCATGGTGCTACGCCCGACGACAACATGAAAATCATCTTTCTGGCCAATGGCCTGCCCGATCTCTTCACAAACCTTGCGTACATACTTGAGATCGAGGCTCCCATTCAACTGACTCGGTGTTCCGACGCAGAACAGTGAAATCTCGGTTGACATAACGGCCTCTTTAGCATCCGCAGTCGCTCTAAGCAACCCCTCCTTAAGGGCCTTCTCAATCAACTCGGGTGTATCTGTCTCAACAATCGGTGACATTCCCTTGTTGATGAGATCCACTTTGGTGGGATTAGGATCCACCCCAACAACCTCATGCCCTTCCTTAGCCAGACAGGCCGCACTCACAACTCCTACATAACCTAAGCCAAAAATACTGATTTTGCTCATGATAATTTCCTCAGTTCTAGCAACTCAAAAAAGGTGGCTATTAAACGCTTTCTACAAAGTTAACTCGCTCTCAGTCATTCCGAGCAGATCTTCTTGAGAAACCTCCGCACCGAATTGAATGGAATGACTAAATTTTGTATCTCCAGTAAATATTCCCGTGGCTTTCAGTGTAAGGCATGGGACTTTGACATCGTAGTGATCACTAAACCATCCTGCGACGGGCTCTTCACTTTCACAGAAAAGTTCTCCCTTCAAACGGGGATCCATATTCAACTGAATTTTGACATCCTTGTTCTCTATCTGATAACGGCTTTCCTCCAAGTGACGCACCGTACAATCCGGATGGAAGTGAAAATAGATATCTACGGTATGCTCCTGTTCGCATTTAAACTCATCATCAAATTCTATGATAGAGTCTTGCTTGCGATAAACGAATCGTCGCAGATGCGTAACAGGATCCTCCAAACGCTCATATCCGTTGTGGTAGCCTGCAACAATGTCTACCTCTGGAGAGGTCGCCATTTCTTCGAAAATAGATTCCGCTCTAAATCCCCATATGAAGGGACCAGTCATGCAAGATTGATCCAGGCCATCGACAACGCAGGTATTGTGCGCAGCCGTTGATCGAAAATAATTGCGATAGGCATCGTTCTTGTTGTACGTATAGGTGCCCGTATCAACCAAGAGCGGCACATCGTCAATAGTCAAGATGAAGCTAAGTGCATCTGCATGCCCATGAGCGGCAAGCGAACCAAATCCCAATGGACCGCAATCAAAAACGATCTTTACCTTCTGATTGGCCCCGCCTGAGAGAATCGCATATCCACCCACAGGAAATTGCATGCTCTTAGGTTCATCCTCTGAGGTGACTTTCATCTGCTCAAAGAGAGGCATGGCATCAGAACCTAGCAGCCATGCACCTGCCTCACAAAGTGAACCATGGTGCTTTTTGAAGTCCTTGCGTTCAAAGCATACCGCGGAAGCATCCAGAAGAGTTTCAAAATCGTCATCCTTCTTACTCAATAAGAGCACACGTCCGTCATCACTATCGCCAATTTGGGGAATATTACTGTGGTTATCCCCCAAGGCAGCAATGAATTCCGCGTTCCGTTCAAGCATGGACCAGTAGTCACTTGAAAACTGCATGCCATTTAGCCGACCTAATTGGCCCGCGATAAAGAAAAACCACCAGGCAAAGACCTGATAGTGAACGGTTTGCTCCTTATTGACTCCGTCGTCATGATGCTGCAGGAGAATTTCCCGTTCCAGGATGGCCTGGGCTTGTTTTGCATACCGACTCAACCCAGGTAAATGAGCAAAGCAAACTCCAGCAACAAAAACCCCAGTTGCCTCACCAACCAAATGGTTATTGGCAGAAGAAAACCGAGAATAATTACTTTTCAAATATCGCACATGACTCAGAACCATGGCCTCAATGCGGCTGAGTAAAGAGCTGTTTTTACGGAGATAGCCTTTGAGAAATCCCACAATCCAACACAGCGAGATCAGCCTCAAGCCGGCCTCCATCGCCACTGTCCAGCTAACTCCTTTGAGGTATGGGGTTTGATCACAGTAGGCCTCTAACTGCTGCTCGACTTCCTGAGCATACCTTTGCTCGCCGGTTAAATGGTAGGCCTTTGCTAGAGGCACCAGATGCTGAAGCCGTGGCACCTCCCAAAAATACTTGAAATCGCCATAACGTTGATTGTCACGGTAATCCATCCATGGAGCAAATAACAAGGGGGTGTCAATGTTGTGCTTGTACTCGTGATTCCAATTAACCCTCTCACCCAGGTCAATTTCTCCCAAGGCCAAGTACTTAAACTTGTGTTTGCACAAATCTTCTGCCCAGGCAATCGTGTCTGCTAGCCATGGTTCTGATGAGACCTTGTCAAAATCACCAATGCCCCAAAATTTTACACCATCCAACGCAGGACAACTTACTTGAGCATTGACTTGATATTGGCTATAGGCCCCCTGCCATTTACCACATAGAGCACGAGCGGACATCTGCCAACCCAACTTCTTTACCCTCCACATCACCTCAGCAGGAGACATGGATCGAAGTCTACGATAATACCAGTTCAGATTCATTTTCTAAGAACGTAATGTATTGAAAATCAATAGTAGAAAAATCTACTTGTTGGATTCTCTATGACTGCGGATAAAATCACACATAGACTGTGTCTTTGCATCCCAAGTCTCTAAACGAACACTCTCCTTACGGCGTTCTCTCGCTTCGGAATCCTTGTCATCTAAGGCACACTTAACCTGAGCAATGAATTCCTCATGTGTCTTCGCTGCGTATGTCACGTCTCTAAATTCCTCAATCGCAGGAATATCGATGGACACAAAGGGATTTCCCAAGGCAAGGTATTCTTTGATCTTAATGGGATATGAATGCCAAACCCAGGGATTCACTTTCCACGGTAGAATCGAAACATCAAAGACTTTACCATAATGGGGAACATCCTCATATCGACATTGCCCAAGGATGTGTATATTCTTCTTTTGTCTCAAGGCCTCAACATCCGAGGAAAGAGGACCCACGAGTACAAAAGACACATTCGGCAACTGATCAGCCATCTTGAGCACAAGATCGAAATCAAATCCCTTATCACAGATGTCACCAAAATAGCCCACAATGGGCCTTGGGATATTGGCAATGTCTTGAGGCACATAATCCGATTTGTGTGCCTCTGCGAAAAATGGGTAATCAACACCATGACCAATCAGAAGACTATTCGGATTCTTCGGTAGCCCTTCTTGATACATAGCATGATCGACATAGAGAACCAAATCCGAAGATTCCGTCAATTCATCATCGATCTTGGTGATGTAATCCTTATCTACCCCCGGCATTTCAGTAAATATATCCGTTCTTTCGTAGATCAAAAAGGAACGAGGCATGTCCCGTATGATTTCTATTGCCGGTGGACAATTCACATAAAACACAGGGTGTCTCATTTTTAACATCGTCATGACTGTCTTGACTTGAGCCTTAACAAAGTGGGAGTTTAAAGCCCGTCCCATTTCACTACCCAAAAGCGGAACGCTCAAAGGGCTCATGATCTTCATCCCACTGTTAGGATCAGTCCGAACGAAGCGACTTACGCTTCTCAGCTTTCTACCAATTTTCCGCAACGCATATTTATCACTGCGGAGAGATGGCACCCGCATTCCAAGAGAATTGATGTGCAGAACATTGAATTCAGATGTCATACGCGTCATAATTTGAGGACAAAAGAGGCCACGATTATGATACCACCAATCATTACCAGCAAAGCACACGAGTGCAGGCTTTTCTCTTTGACTCATATTAATAATTCTCAACCTCTGTTTTCTTAATTGAAGGTGGCCGCACAACTCTCCAACTCATATTCCTTCATGATGACGTTTCAATGCATCCTGGAACGGCCATTTCAAGTGTAACAATGTGCCATAAATATTCGCTCGAAGCATCGACCTAGATTTCTCGATATCGATCCGTAAAACCCACTTCATGAACCAGTAAGGAATGCGAACTAATGCATTTAACAAGAAAAGCATATTCCCAACGACAGCATATCCCCAGCCTCGTTCTTTTCTAAACAAAAGCAATACACTACGATTTAATTCAAACCTCATAGTCGTGAACATTTGTGCACTTGTCCCTCCGCCATAGTGACGCACACTCGCATCTGTTAGGAAGTGTACCTCATATCCACCTTTCCACATCCTCGTACACCAATCCGTATCCTCACTGTACATAAAGAACCGTTCATCAAACAAACCAACCTTGTCAGCGGCATCGCGTCTAACCAGCATTAAGCAACCAGAGACAACATCGACAGGTTTAGTGTTTTGTGGCTTGCCATAGGTATTGATGTTCGTAGACCCAAACCAACCATCGGGCAGTACACGAAAAAGTCCAATCGATCGAACGAATAGATAAGAAAGGGTGAAAGGCCTCCAACAACTCGCCTGCTGGCTACCATCGGATGAAAGAATGGTGCACCCAGTGATCCCGACATTGGGATACAGATCAGCATACTGCACCAGCCGTTCCATTGCATCTTCCAAGATCTCGGCATCTGAGTTCAGCAGAAGATAGTAACGTCCCTTTGCAATTTCCATGGCCTGATTGTTGGCCTTTGCAAAGCCAATGTTCTCTTCATTCTCAATCAAAGTAACATGCTCACCCCACTGATTATGAATACACTCCACGCTATTATCGCCAGAGGCATTGTCAACTACGATTATTTCTTTAATTAGAGTAGGGCTATTCTTAACAACGGAGGCTATAGCCTTACAAGTAAACTCCGGAGTTCGATAGTTTACGATCACAACAGAAAGATCGGGTTTATTGTCACTAGCCAATCAACTATCCTCGCAAAATCTAATCAACATGAGATAGCCCCCCTATGTATAGGATGCCTTCTGATATCCCGACATGAGGTCGTAGCGAGCTTCTTTTTTTCAGTGAAATTAGCAGAAGAACCAATCATCCCCAAGATACCATAGAGAATCATCGTTGCTTGACCAAAAAAACTAACACCTGTCCAAACCACAATAAGTCCTACAAGAAAAATCGAAAACCCCCAATAGAGCGACTTGTATTGTGGACTTCTTGAATTCCTATAGCATCTTATCATCATTTTAAAAGATACTGTCAAAATGCCTACGAGTGCGATAACACCCCAAATTCCATAGGAAACACCATAAGCAATGAACTCATTCGTTAGATCTGTAAAGCTGAGAAACCCTTCTGCTCCCCAACCAGGATCAACTCCGCCATATCCAAGTAGCCACCATTCATCTATGTCCCTCATGGCGCATTCTATCAGCTTTGATCGCCATACCCATCCTCCGCCACCAACAGCGGCCTTTGCAAGTAGCCAACGGTAAAAAGGGGTTGTCCCAAAAACCTCAAGCACCACACAAAACATAATGAACGACATAAGAATGGGTTTAACCAGCCAAGATTTCTTTTCGAGAAATACTACAAATATCATAGCTAGTAGCATCCCAATAACACTACTTGATACTGAAAAAAAACCACCAGCGGCCACAATCAAAGTCAACCATGGCGCCGCCTTTCCCCATTTTCCCGGCTCTTGTCGTAACGTCCATACGAGCGGTGCAAACATACCAAAGGCACATCCAAACATAATGGGATGACTAAAAGGTCCCCAAGCACGGTGCAATCCCATCCGACGATAATAAGTAACAATCTCAGGATTCCAGGGACAATACTTTCTCAACCAAAGAAACAAGAATCTGCCAGTAACTGATTCATATCCACTGATGACTGCTAAAGGCACGATAGCAAGAGCCACTCTTTTAATTAACCAGACCAAATCTGAGCAATTTCTGATACAGTATCTTGCCGACCAATAGACAAATAGGCTATCCATCAAAAATCCGCCTCGATTTTCAATCGAAGAATAACTAGGTCGAGAGAGTAAATACGTAATTGTATAAACGGCAATGCCTCCCGTTACCCACATATCTAGCGTATTTTTACGTAGCCTGTTCTTGATTGCAGGATTAAGTAAACAGCGAAAAAGCAAAGCTGAAATTACAACTCTACTCACCGAGATATCAGCGGTTCCAAGCGTCAACCGTAAATAACTTGGATACCACAATAACTGTATAAAATATACAGCTAATGCGTGCTTTGGTTTTAAATATAGAACCAGACAAACGCAACAAATCGCTATTGTCAGAGTTAGGGACTGCACACTAAAGTCTCCACATTAGACATGATTCCCAGTTCTTTTTGAAGGAGTATACCATTGGCGTGCTAAAATCCTTTTTAAAGTAGCTCCAATCACTTTTGCTCTCTTAATCCAAGAAGACTCCTTCCATGGCTTTACAAGTTCGAATCTGAAGTAAGAGGGAATTGGAATACATAAAAATTGGAAGGACCATAACCGTCCCCACAATTGTCCATAATTATCAGTGAGAGATTTCTGTGATTGTGGCAACGATTCAGATTTAGACACTTCAAGTTTTATGTAATCCGCATTTGCTACGTTTGATAATATCTCCAAACCCATTTGAGTTCGTGCTAGCACAAGTGACCTTCCTAACTCCTTCTCTTGTGGAGGATTATGCCAAGGATCACCACAGGAAAGATCAGCATACATACCAGTGTGATCAGGACATAAGCGACAACGCAATTGCCCTTTCTTACATAACACCCCCCCCCATGCCTCAGCATAGGTTAATGAGGAAGACATGGATCCATCCTTTAAGATAGCTTGAGCTACTCCAGGCCAACCATGTCCGCGATATCTAAATGACTGAATATTGTTTTTATCATCTACTCCCATTTGATGCAGTAAGGCATGAGTACCAGCAGTTGTAGGTGTCCCTGCACAAAAAATGCTTATCGTTAATGCAACATTACGATCCAAATCGCAATCCAATTTTCTGGCTTTCTCCAAAGCCGCAACATCACATGGCTTACCAATAAATAAACAGGGCCCACCCGCTTCTTTAATCCAATCAAATGCCTGGCACGGGGCAGCAGGGGCATAGCGACTACCAACACCTTGAACTAGTTCAGACCGACACGTGGAAAAAGTAGGAATATTTTTCAGCGGATTATCTGGATTGGGCTTAATATGCAAAACACCTTTGTACCCCATTTTTTCCAAAGCAAACAAGGCGATAGCGGTTGCGGCTCCACCTGATGATCCTTTAAATTGAATTTGTTCGTCTAAAGCATGCCCTTCATAAAGCTCAAGGACATTGCCCCATACAGACTGAAGGGAACACACGCTACCTTCTCTTTCAAGAGGCTTCTCCAAATTCCAGCCTGGACAGACCTCTAAGCAACTGTTGCATTTTTGACATTTATGTTCGTCAATAACAGGTCTGATGCCTACTTTTATGATGTCATGAAGTTCAATTGCCCCTTCTGGACATCCCCATTTACAGGCACCGCATCCCATACAAAGACGCCAAGCGGCCACATCATCAACTCTGTTAATTCGCTTAGATCTGGATTTCATCTAGTAATTCCATCACTTGCCGCTTAGTCTTTGGTATCACATCATTAAGCCGTCTTCTCAATTCATTTCTTAGGGTGTACTTATGATCAACTTGTTGCAGAACTTCAGCTCTATCCAATTTTCTCAGATCAACCACACATTCACTCATTCCCACCGTTTCATATACTCCTAAGAACTTTTTGGAATACGCTAATCCTAAGGTTGGTACACACTGGGATAAGGCAGCAATTGTTGCATGCATGCGACTGCCCATAAAAAAGTCAAGTTTTCCAATAATCCATTTAATCGCACGTGGATCACCTTGCTTGCTAAGCGGTTCTTCAACGACAATAACACGTCTTTGTTCTTCTGGAGCCAATTGTTCCACCAACTTTCGACTTGCAACATAGTCGTTTTCCCACTCTCCTGAATTTGGTACAACATGTGGAACGAGCACGAGGATGGCTTGTGGGTCCCATGCTAGAGAATTTTCAGCAATTCCCTTCACCAGTCGTTTATAATCATCTTTTAATTCGAATTCATTTTTACCTGTATAGCCACCGTGATATAGAAGGCCACTTACATTGAGCCCAACTAATATCTTGCCTTCAGCCTTCAATGTTTCAAGAGTGTTAATCTGTATACTTTGACCTCGAACAGGCTCCAATATAAAGGCGGTATCTGGACATAAATGAACATTTGCATGATCACCAATAAGTGACGTTACGACATCGACCCCTTCTCTATCGCGAGAAATAATCAAATCACTCTCTTGTAATGCACGCGAAGCTAAAACTTTACTCATTCGTGATTGAAAAGGCCCATAGGTCTGAGGTAGCATAATGAATGGCTTACACGTTAATTGACATAGGCGTTTGGTAATATATAGCCATGTAAGTCGTTTCATTCCATAAATGTCACTAAAACTGTCACCGGCAGTAATATCGGCAAATAATGATGAACAAAGAAGCTTCCCTAATGTTGATGATTTTGAAACCCATCGGCGTCTCAGTGGTAAAAAGACTCTACAGAACATTATTCCTAGAAATATCCATAATGCATGATTTTTAACAAAAATATTTGGGCAAAATCGCAAAGGAAGATGTTCAATCTCAATAATTTTCCCTGACTCAGTTTTAATTGAACTTATATTGGAAATCCTTCCCCCTAAAACGTAAATACTGGCAGTCGGCCAGGTATGTCTTACTAAATATATTGTGCTGTACGCTAGAGCACTAACACCAAGATTGGCGGTATCCATTAAGACACCTAATAATACTATTTCTTTTTTTTTCATGTATTCAAGAACTCATAGGTTTTGTAAATTCGCCAAGATTCTTTTCAAGTTCATCAATATCTTTTGTCCACCATTTCGTTGATTCTATTTTCTCAATCAGGGACTCAGTAAAGCGATACCTTAATATTGTCGCTGGGTTTCCACCAACGATTGAATATGCAGGGACATCTTTTGTAACTACTGCTCCAGCAGCAATTACGGCCCCATTTCCAATTTCTTTTACCGCAGGAGTGATTATAGAATTCCGGCCGAACCAAACATCATGACCTATTGTTAACCAACGCCTGTGAATCATCTCTTTTTCTACAATCCCCATTTTGGGATTATAGAAAAATGGATGAAGAGACATATGTTCTAACGGGTGATTTGCATTAAACACACAAACACCACTAGCAAATGAACAATATCTACCTACTTTTGTATATGCATTTATGTTGTTTAAATTAAAGCACCCATAACTGTACAACCCAACATCAATTTGATGATACTTGGCATATATTGCCCTAAGCGTTTTAGAGTATACCTCACCTTTTTCATTTTTTTTTACCATCGAAATGAGTAATTTTCGCCAATTTCTTGATGGATAACGATACAGTGATAGATAGCGATTGTTTATCATTCTACGACACGTATTTTACTAAAACACAAGTAATGCAATAAGTAAAAACTCCAATCCCAATCCCAGGTAAAGAAGCTCTCACCATCTCTCTAGGCTTTATATCAATCAGGGGCCTAACAAGATAAATACTAAAACTGAATGCAATTAGGTTCGTGAATAAAAGCAATAACACCATTCCTGTTACACCACTTAAATTTACTATAGGTGTAATTAATAAAGCTAAGAGAATCGCTCTTAAAAACGAATAAGCTCGAGCTTTAGAAGGATGTCCAAACGCTAGCAAAATACTCGCGAATACCATTCCTAGCATTATACACACAACATTAAGGCAAAAAATTCCAAACACGACATCCATTTCTGAAAATTTTTGATTCTTATAAAGTGCAACCAATAACCAGCGTCCTGCGACAAATGCAATCGCGGAAAAAGGCAATCCCAACAGAGTGATCCATTTGGTTAGCATAAGAACCGTTTGCTTTATCAACGCGGGATTTTCTTGACGTCTTGAAAAAATCGGCATTAAAACAGGATTAATGATTTTACCAAACAACTCTCGGGGAATTTTTGCTAGAAGAATTGAAAAACCATACAAACCTAAAACTTCTGCAGATAATAACCTTCCTCCAACTAGCACATCGATATTAAATGCTAAATATGCTAACAGTGGGGCACCAAACATACCCCGCGAAAAACTAAATAGTTCGTCGAAACTCTCCCTATGAAATTTAAAATTTGGTTTGAAGGGACATATGACATAAGAAGTAACCATCTGCAAAAATCCTTGTACACTGAATCCAATTACCATCGCCCAAACATTGCGAAGAATAAAGACAAGTATAATTGTAACCAATGATCCAATGACAGCACTTCCCTGAACATAAAGAATTACCTTCCCAAAATTTAGGTGACGTTCTAATAAATGAGCCCTTGGACTTACAAAACCATTGAATAATAAGCACAAGAAGGCAATACGTACCATACTATAAATCACAGCCCAACTATGCCTAGATACAATCTCAATTTTATCAGAAAAATAAAATTTACATATCCAAGGGGTAATGAAAAAGATAAGGCCGTAAACAAGTATCGCCCTGAGAACTTGAAACCACCAAGCCATAATTAGGTACTCTTGAGTCTCTCCTAAGCGATTCTGAATAATTGACTGTTTTATCCCCACATCTGTAATACACTGCAAAAAACCTGTCAAACCTGCAATTAAGACTATAAGGCCCAAATCTTCGGGAACAAGAAGACGTCCCAATATAACACGACTTAAAAAAGCCAGAAGTTTAGAGGCAACGGTCCCAAAGGCCAACCAAGAGGTGCTCCGTAAAAACTTAGCCTTTAAACCGTTTCCGTAACGTCCGGTAATATACTTGTTTAAAGTCTCTTTAATAGCTTCTCTCCTGCAACTGCGCAGACTTCGTCTTGGTCAGGCGTCAACCAGTTTCCGATATTAATCCTTAATCTAGCATAAATTAGTGTTAATACTGTATCGGTCTATCATCTAGTTGACTAAAATCGAACTTATTGATCAGAATTCACCCTGCACAATGTAAGTCGATAAGGATTATTTAGAATATGTGTCGCTTGAAAATATAGGATTGTCTAAACGACATTAAACTTGAATGAATTTATTGCTGAGATGTGGAGATCCATTGCTTAAATTTCTTATCATAATACTTAAGAATCCGTGCAGGATTCCCAGCTACAAGACAGTAACTTGGAATATCTTTAGTTACAACTGCTCCCGCGCCAACAACAGAGTGGCTTCCAATTGTCACACCAGGTAAAATGATACAATTGGCCCCAACCCATACATCATCTTTGATTACTACAGGCTTAACATCATACCCCTGTTCGCGAAAGCCTGTTTCAACGCCTTCATAGCGATGTGATTCACCGGTAACCAAACAGTTTTGCGCAAAAGAACAATTTTTACCAACAGCCACTGGCCCTATAACAACACTGCCTATTCCAATATTTGAACCTTCTCCAAGTGACACATTGCCAAACCATGTATTCACTACGCAATCTTTTTCAATAAGAGAGTTTTTTGCACACAGGAGTCGGTGTCTCTTTGACTCCTTACCCCGAGGAATTACATCTAGTCGTGCAGACAAACTAATAGATGAGCCTAATTGTCGATTGAGGTAAAAGCAACGAGTTAATATCTGGACACAAAAAAGGAATAAATCTTTTAGAATATCCCTTCCGAAACTAATTAATCCTCGTATAAGTCTCATGTAAAATTGATAGACACAAAAACATCACTTCGTGTCACACCTCCCTATGCGAACAACTAAAACTAAACTAGAGAAACCCCAAATTCGTCAATTATCCTATCATTCATTTTCCTTTTCGCACAAATTAAGCGAACGAGCTTCCTTCGAATACCAACATTTCTGGTTTGTCGTTGCTGTGATATATTCTCTCCGGTATCAATCACATATACGCCAGCCCGAAATGGGACGAACTCTAGGGGACGTTTAAACTCACCAGAAACTTGTTCACTCAAACGATGCGAAGGATAGATCATTCGATCAAAATATGTCGTACCTCTCTCTTGTTCTATAATCAAAGAATCAGGTAGATCAAATTTATCAACTTTCATTATAATGCTGCTCCCGCAAATAAGATGGTATCTAGGACAATGTCTTACCCTTTGCTGTCTATAATCTAATTCATAACCTTTGTTTATTATATAGCCGTGTGGATGCTCACTTTTTAATGCATATTCAACTAAGTTTTTGCTAATCAAATCGTCCGCATCCATTGGCATCAAGTAGCCACCTCCAAGCTTTCGAACTTCAAGGGCACCAAGTCGGAGTTTACATAATTTATCAAGTCGATATTTACGACACCCCATGTGAGGAGGGAATGGAGCCTTCAAAAATACGATTTTATCGCTTTCGTTATATGGAGTTTTTGGCACATCATGACAGGCAACCAATATACGAAAATCCTGACATGTAGAATTCATTATGGAGTGCAACGTCGCAGTAAAGAACTTCACAACTCTTTCCCAATCCCGGCTCGCTTCTCGGCTTTTTAAAGGAATAATAAAATTAAATAACATACGTAATATCTCCAGTGTTTGCCTTACACTAATACAAAACTTACACAGTCACCCTTTTGCCCGCTAATCTTGTCCTTTGTTGTTGTAGAACCATAGGCATAATCAAATATTAAATACTGACTCTTCATGAACTCATTAGGCTTCAATTGGTAAATCGACAAATCCAAAATACAAGATTAACGCAAATTACCCACAACGCAAAAACTACCAATCTTGCCAAGCACATGACTAACAAAAGTCATACTGTTTTCTACTATCCACCAATATAAATAGCATCTAGCTATTTATATTGGTCTTCTTCTGTCAAAAAAAGTCAGTAATTTTTATTCAAAGATCAATACTATGTAATATTCATAAGATTGGTAGACAAAAATATTATAAGACAAACAACATATTGCGAAAATCACATAAGATTATCAAACACACAACCATACCCATGGTCTGCTCCCGAACAGAAAAGTAGAATACCCCTCACATTAGATGCACTTGAAAACCAACTTTAGTTCAACAATCACCCTTTAACCCAAACAATCCACATCGCTTAAAACTCCTCTCTTAACATACTTCTTCTCCATTAGCCAAAAAATGAGAAAGAGGCACGAGGATAACAACGGGACACCAGTAGTTTTAAATTGTGACAATTGCCTTTTCGCCGCTCTACATTTTATCGGTCCATATTACACTTTCTTTGTGAAGTAACTTTCCTGAGTTTTTTGTTGAGATTAATAGCTATTCATTTTGAATATAATCACCTACGATCACGCATTTGGATTAACAAAAATGGATGACACTGACTACCTTAGGACTAAAGTAAACAAACACCTTCTTGTGTATCACACAATATCACAGGTTTTACTACTTGGATTTTTTATTTTATTTTACGATTTGTATACTGTATCTAGATTGGAGTATTTGAGCTTTTAAGTTCACACATTCTGCCTTTGATGTATGAAAGCAACCAAATCTCCTTTATTTCCCATTGAAATATTTTTCATCATGGCACCAATGTAAGGACTTTATTAGGACATAAACTATGTCAGGATTACATACTTTGAAAGTACTTTTAACGATCATAATTCTATTTCTTACAAGCTCCGTAAAAGCAGCTGAATATTATTGTGATGCATCCTCGTCAGGCAACAATGCTGACGGGACAGAATCAGCACCCTGGAACTGGAATGAAGCATTAGACAACCTTATAGCAGGAGATACCCTTTATTGTACTGGTGATTTTGGCCTCATTAAATTTGATGAAAGTGATCCTTATGGAACTAATACCAATTATATTACATTTACTTCCTGGCCTGGTCAATCAGATCCATGCGCGATAGGAATTCGATGGATCTATTCTAATGCAGTCAATTGTTATCACGTGATAGATGATTGGGATATTGATGTTGGCTTCCTTGAAGATGCAGATGGTGATCTATATGAAAACAATGCTATCTTCCTGGATAATGCATCATTTGTTACCATTCAGAATTCAAACCTCGAAGGAGCCAAGGTCGCCGGCAGCGAACTCATAAATGCTGACTGGGCGCCCTACGTATTCTCAAACAATCCTACATGTGCATCTAATCCACAATCAATTTGTAACAGTATAACATTCGATAGCTGCACGATCAGATATGGATACAATGGCATTAAATGTTGGGCACGAAGTGAAGGCTCTCAACAGAACTGGAAAATCATTGATTGTGACATTTCAAGAACAGGTAATGACTGTATTACGATTACAGGCGATGATGATTCAAAACACTATCTTACTATTGATGGATGTTATCTGCATGATCAACATGAACCACGACTTTCATGCAGGTATAACGGTTCAGCAACGGGTAATTGGACAGGGCATGAGTTTGAAACAGTAACACAAGACGTATCAGGAGCTACAGGTATTTTTTGGAAAATCAAGGACGATAAGATTAGGATATTTGATAATAATCAAAATCATCCACAGAGTACTCTTTATGATACATCGAGCCACATATGGCGTCTAGATTCCGATCCTGAAAACACTTTTTGGACTCCGGGGGGGTATTCTGACAATGCCCATATTGATCTTTTAGGAGTAGAAGGTGGCGGATATGTTACAGTTAAGAACACAATTTTTTTAGGTCATGAATGGGGAGAACAAGTAATTAAGCTTTCTCAGGTAGGAGAAGGAACGCTTGACAGCTTCAAATTTGAGAATTGCCTAATTACCGCTACTAAACCACGCACATTTGTCATAGGCCTAGCTAGCGACCTAAATGATATTTCATTTGTTAACTGCACAATCGACAGTGACATTACAGACGAAGGGAGTCCTTATCCTCAGCGAAGCTTGAGATCATACAATGACTGGTATACATTTAATGATGTTTACTTTAAAAATTGCATAATAAATCATGGATCTAGCAGTTTGATCAAGGCAATCACTGGATCGTTAAATTGTGTTTTTGGAAATACACCAGATGCAGTATGGAATGCAGATTCCAGCTGTTTATTCAACCAAAACATGAATACACTGTTTAACTCGAGAGGCTCGAATTATCAACTTTCAGCAAACTCTCCAGCTATAGCAATTGGAAATCAACTGTACCAGTCTCAATCAACAGATATTGCGGGCAATCCCTGGACAACATCGCCATCGATTGGTGCTTATGAGTATACAGGGATTTTTTTAGTATCGGATGATGTTAGTGTAGCGGTTGGCGAATCAAGCACGATAACCGTTCAAATTAATAATCCCGAGAATCAGACACTTACGTATGAAGTTACGGGATTGCCGACTGGGGCGACCTATACGGTAGTGGATGGTTCACTCCTGATCAGTTGGCCCGATGATGTAGAGCGAGGCACGTATACCCCCACGGTGACGGCGACCAATGGAAGCGATAGTACGTCAACGTCGTTTACCGTTACAGTGGGAAGTGATGACTATACGGATCCCAGTGTCAGTGGCATGACTCCCTCTGCCAATGCAATTCAAGCCCCGTTGAACACCATGATCAGTTGTCATGTTACAGATGCTGGAGATGGCGTTAATGCCAGTACGGTGGTTATTAAAGTCGATGGCACTACGGTCTATACAGGCAACGTGAGTAGCTATACCAGCAGCTTGGGGGTTTGTCGCAGGAGCGGAACCACCGCTGATTACGCCTATGCCTTCCAATATAGTGACAATCTGAGTTATGACCAGGAAGTTACAGTCACGGTAAACGCTTCGGATCAAGCAGGCAATGCCATGACAACGGTCACGTCTTCCTTTACCACGGAAATGCGATTGTTTGGTGATAACACGGCTGCGGTTGACACCGGGAGCTATGACCAAGCCCATATGTCAACGGTCACCGATAGTAGCGGTAACAAGTGGATGGCCTGGCACATGGGTGATAGTGGTGAACGGGATGTCTATGTGGGGTTGGTGGATGGCAGTTCGGGTGAGATCACGAGTCCCGTTCGGGTAACCTCGGATCAATCGGATCAGTGCTACCCACAAATCGCCATAGATAGCAGTAACCGCCTCTACCTGACCTGGCAGAGTAATAGCCGTGGTGTTTGGGATGTCCTGTTCGGCACCTCGCTCGACGGCATCAATTGGACGATTACACGCGCCGTGGATTCGGACTATGATCAGACTCAGCCGGTCATGGCCTGTAACACCGATGCCACGGTCTATATCGCCTTTGAAGACAATCGTAATGGCAATCAGGATATCTATCTGAGCTCTTCCAGCAACCTATTTGCCAGCAATACGGTCACGGCAATCACAAGCAATAGTGCCAGCCAAACGAGTCCGGCCTTGGCCATAGACACCAGCCTGGTGGTCTATGTAGCCTGGCAAGACGAACGCAACGGCAACAGCGACATCTATGGAGCGACCTCGGCCGGTTCGTGGGCCAATCAGGCCTTGATCACCGGTACGGGTGACCAAACCGATCCGGCCTTGGCAGTGGATTCCCTGACTAGCACGGCCCATTTGCTCTGGGTGGATGACAGTGCAGGCGATCTTGAGGTGTATTACGCCTCATCGACTGGATTCAGCGATGGTCCCTTAACGGCGACGAGCTTTATCGATGACAGCACAGGAGCAGATCAGAGCGAACCGACCCTGATCACCTATTCGACAGACTCGCGAACCAACATCTTTGCCTGCTGGACGGACAGTCGTTCGATTGCAGGCAGCACGGACACGGATCTCTACTTCGCAGATCTGGGGAGCGGCACGGCCCATACCAATGTCCTGGTGGGCGATGACAGCACCAACAGCAACCAAAGCCAACCGTTCCTGGGACTCGATGATGAAGGCTCACCTTATCTGGTGTGGGCAGATGATCGTGACAGTGTGGACACGCTGTACTACGTGGGCAACACCTATATCAATCCCACGCCCTTTAAGTCCGAATTGATTACCGCCAGCACGGGCGGCACAGTAGGCGTGGCTCCGGCCAGTATTGACGACACCTCCGATGTATCGGTACAGCTACCAGCCAATGCCTGCGATACGGATGTCACGATTACCATTTCCGAAATCGAAAATCCCCCGGCCCTGGACATGCCCACCATTGCGGCCTATGACTTTGGACCGAGTAATATCGATTTCGACGAGCCCGTCACCATTACGATCCCTTACGAGGTTTCGGACGCAACGGCCAGTGCCTATCCCTATTGGTACAATTCCTTGACAGACGGTCTGAGTCAACAGGGAATCACCGACATCGAACGGATTGTGATTTCTGACACCATCCATGCCTTGACCTTTAAGACCACACACTTCACGCCCTACTACCTGGTCAACTCGACCTCGTCGGTCAGCGCCAGTGCGAGTAGTGGCGGTGGTGGGTGCTCTGTGATGCCGGGTACGAGCCCCATGAATCCAGTGGAGTTCTTCCTGCCCTTCGGTATCGTGGTGTTGGTCATCAGCGTTCTGCGCTACCGGGATCGAAGGAGTATCGCATAACGAATCTCCTCAGCATTGTCTCTAAAAGCCCTCTGGTTCGCCAAAGGGCTTTTTTATTAATCAGTAGCCTATACAGAACCTCACTTTCACGATTATGAGATCCAATAAGACTAAGACTCAGGTCTCCAATCGAATCTGCCGAAATAACATGAATGCAGGACTTCATAGTATGTAGTCAATAAGAAGAATACTCAAGATGATTGAATTGGAGAGATCATGAAGGTAGCCGTTGTTGGTGTGGGATACGTTGGATTAGTGGCCGCTGCCTGTTTGGCTGAGGGTGGCAATCATGTGATCTGCGTGGATAAGGACAAAAAGAAGATTGACAATCTTCTGGCCGGCAAGATTCCCATCTACGAACCTGGCTTAACGGAAATCGTGAAACGCAATATTGAGGCTCAGAGATTGGTTTTCACCACTGATCTGGCCGAAAGCGTACTGGATTCTCTAGTGATTTTCCTGGGGGTGGGCACTCCCTCTGCTCCGGATGGATCTGCTGACATTTCCGCGGTGTTGGCTGTTGCCGATCAAATCGCCGAGGCCATGGATGGCTATCGCATTATTGTGACCAAGAGCACGGTACCAGTGGGAACGCATAAAAAGGTCAGCGATATCATTGCCGCGAAAACCGAGCACCCCTTTGACTATGTGAGCAATCCTGAGTTCTTGAAAGAAGGCTCTGCCGTCGATGACTTCATGAAACCTGATCGAGTCATTATCGGAACCACCAACCCAGCAGTGAAGGAAATCATGAAACATCTCTACTCCCCCTTTATGATGAAAAGCAGTCGCATTCTCTTCATGGATCCAGCCAGTGCAGAAATGGCGAAATATGCCTCCAATGCCATGTTGGCCACAAGGATTTCGTTTATGAATGAACTGTCACAGCTCTGCGAATCAACAGGAGCGGATATAGACCTGGTCCGTCGGGGCATGGGGAGTGATTCTCGTATTGGCAGTTCGTTCCTATTTGCAGGATTGGGCTATGGTGGGAGTTGTTTCCCCAAGGATGTCCGGGCATTGGCCTATATGGGTGACGAGAACGGACAGGACATGACCATTGCCAAGGCCGTTCAAGCCGCCAACCTACGACAACATGACAACTTTGCCAATAAGGTAATCAACTACTTCGGTGATGATGCCAAAACCACGAAATTGGCCGTGTGGGGATTGGCCTTTAAAGCCCGAACGGATGATATCCGTGAATCCGGGGCCATTGCCTGTGTCCAGCGTTTCTTGGATGTAGGCATGCAAGTCAAGGCCTATGATCCAGAAGCCATGAGACCCAGCACTACAATTTTTGGCGACAGCGTGATCATGGGTGAAAATGCCTACAGCATCTTGGATGGTTGCGATGCCCTGGTGGTCATGACGGATTGGCAGGAATTCCGTAGCCCCGATTTCGACATGCTCAAAGATAAGCTGGGCAAACGCTTAATTTTTGATGGTCGCAATCTGTTTGATCCTCAATATGTGACCAAGCAAGGTCTGGAGTATCACTGCATAGGACGCCCCACAGTAACGAGTGACGCATGCAGCTCGATGGTTTCTTGTTAATGCAGACACTACATTGAAATAAAAAGCCCTCCTGGGATTCCAGGAGGGCTTTTTTGCTATCAATCTTTCACAGTAAT
Source organism: Sedimentisphaerales bacterium (assembly GCA_963662565.2). Classification (GTDB taxonomy): domain Bacteria; phylum Planctomycetota; class Phycisphaerae; order Sedimentisphaerales; family Anaerobacaceae. Next base: position 28,509 of record CAXXXG010000001.1, read on the forward strand.
TCCATGCTATTCTTCTTAATAGTAGGAACCGACCTCCGCACATAAAAAAAGCTGGGGAACAGGGACTCGACCTCGTCTGTCAGTGGCAGTGCGAGTGGTGGCGGTGGTGGGTGCTCTGTGATGCCGGGTACGAGCCCCATGAATCCAGTGGAGTTCTTCCTGCCCTTCGGTATCGTGGTGTTGGTCATCAGCGTTCTGCGCTACCGGGATCGACGGCGAATCATCGCCTAAAACATCCTCAGCGATTGTCTTTAAGAGCCTCCTGAAGCATATCAGGAGGCTTTTTTGTTTAACTGGGATGAATATGATGGACAGGATAACAAAGCTGGGATGATGCCGGTATTTTGTAGGATATCTCGGCCGTAGGATCACCGGAGGTCTTGACGCTACACGTCTAAGGCAGGTTCTCTGCCGGTGATCAAAAGCCGCTTTCGCTCCACAAATACATTTGCTCCTCGAAATCAACTTTTGCTCACGAATTCATCCGGCTTAATCGGTTATGAGAGCACCATACAATTCCAGACTGTAAGTGAAAGTAAATCGTATGCAGTAGGCTCCATCAGAATACAATCAAGCCTTAAGCGGGTGATTGGGTGCCATGCTTATCCTTGGATAAGCATGTTTAAAATCATATGATGGATACACACATCGAACCGTTAATCTCGTCAAAAATTTAGCATGCTTACGCAAGCGTAAGGCATGGCACCCATTCGATGAGGACCTCCTGCTGCAGCGAACACGACGTCGGAGACGTCCAGGCACACCTGTCCACCATAGCTTCATGCGAAGGTGGAAACGTGCCGCTAATCTGAAGGCGACTCCACTCCTCGCCGTGGCCTCTCCGTAATAGCGTCAGCATCCTGTATATCCTATGCATCCCAGTTAAAAATGAGCGCATAAAAAAACTGGGGAACAGGGACTCGAACCCCGACTAACGGATCCAGAGACCGTTGTGCTACCATTACACTATTCCCCAGTGCGGGGTGAAGTATAGCGACTGGTCGGGGGGTTGTCTAGTCCCTTTCAGAAAAGTTCACAAGAACAATCATGTCACGGTCGCCCCCTTGCCAAATGGGGGCCAGGGGCGTATAAAAGGCCCATGTCAGATGATTTACAAAGACAACTCGAGGATCTCAGGCGTCAAATCCGTGAGCATGACCACCGCTATTACGTCTTGCACCAGCCCACACTGACAGATCAGCGATACGACACACTCTATGCTCAACTCAAGGCCATTGAAGACAAGCATCCCGAGCTGATCACTGAAGATTCTCCCACTCAGCGGGTGTCGGGGGAACCCCTCACAGGCTTTGACAATGTCACCCATGCGATCCCCATGCTGAGTGTGGACAATACCTACAATGCGGATGAACTGCGGGCTTTTGACGAGCGAATCCGCAAGCTCTTGGGGGATACCCCTTACGACTATGTGGTGGAACTCAAGATCGACGGCCTGGCCATCAGCCTACGTTACGAGGACGGCCTGCTAATCAGTGGGGCCACGCGGGGCAACGGCCAGGTGGGTGATGAGGTGACTGCCAATGTGCGCACCATCAAGTCCATCCCCCTGCGGCTTAACTCTGAACAGGCCATCCCTGCCATCCTGGAGGTGCGGGGTGAGATCTACATGCCCAATTCGGCCTTTGCCGAGCTGAACCGCCAGCGGGATGAGGCAGGCGAGGCCGCCTTTGCCAATCCCCGCAATGCTGCAGCCGGCTCGCTCAAGCTGTTAGATGCCCGCATTACGGCCACGCGTAACCTCGCTTTTTTCGGTTATGCCCTGGGCGAGGTCTCCGAGCCCCTGGCTGAAACCCATATGGGCTGCCTGGAAGCACTACAGGACCTGGGCCTGCCGGTCAATCCACATGTGCGTCAGGTATCCAATATCGACGAGGCTTTGGTCGTTTGTGAACAGTGGCAAAGCCAGCGGCATGAATTGGACTACCAGATCGATGGCATGGTGATCAAGGTTAACCCCCTATCACTGCGAGAAACCCTAGGTTATACGGGCCGGGCCCCGCGTTGGTGCATTGCCTACAAGTTTCCGGCTGAACAGGCCGAGACCGTGGTTGAATCGATCGATGTCCAGGTGGGTAAGAGCTCGGTGCTGACGCCCGTGGCCAACCTGCGGCCCGTGGCCCTGGCCGGGACCACGGTCAAACGGGCCAGTCTGCACAACTTCGACGAGGTCAAGCGATTGGACGTGCGTTGTGGGGATACCGTGGTCATCGAAAAGGCGGGCGAGATCATCCCCAAGGTGATCGATGTCAAAAAAGATCAACGACCCAAGAAAAGTGTCCCCTTTGACGTGCCCGAAACCTGCCCGGTCTGTGACACCAAGGTGATCAAACGTGAGGGTGAGGTGGCCTATCGCTGTCCCAACAAGGCCTGTCCTGCCGTTACCCGCGGAGCCCTCATCCATTATGCCTCGCGGGCCTGCATGGATATCGAAGGCCTGGGTGAAAAGGTCGTAGACCAGCTCTTGGAAGCCGAGCTGATCAAGGACATCGCCGACCTCTACCAGCTCAAGGCCGAGGACGTCGCCGCTCTGGAGCGTCAGGGGGAGACCTCAGCTGCCAACCTGATTGCAGCTCTACACGAGTCCAAGCAGCGAGACCTATCCCGCCTGATCAATGCCCTGGCCCTGCCCCATGTGGGTGAGGAGACGGCCCTGATCCTGGCCCGGCACTTCCAGACCATGGACGCCCTGCTGGCCGCAGACCTGGACACCTTTTTGGAACGCAAGGAGGGCCGCAAGACGGTCAAGCCCAAGATCGCGGGCATCGGCCCCATCATGGCCCAGGCCATTGTCTCGGAATTGGCCCGGCCCGAACGTCGGGACCTGATCGGGCGTCTGGCCCGGGCCGGGATCAACATGCAATCACAACAACCGGCTCCCAGCGAAGACTCACCCCTGAGCGGCAAGACCGTGGTGGTCACCGGCACCCTGGAGCACTTTAGCCGTAGCGAAATCCAAGCGACCCTGCGTCAGGCCGGGGCCAAGGCGGCAGGATCGGTCAGCCACAAGACCGACTATGTGCTGGCCGGGGCCAAGGCCGGCAGCAAATTGGATAAGGCCCGCGAACTGGGGGTGGCCATACTGAGTGAACAGGACTTCATGGCCCTGATGGACATGGAGGTGCCACCAGCCTCTGAACCCAATCTATTTGAGGGACTCTCATGATCACCGAAACCGATCAACGCTATATGAAATCCGCCCTGTTGCTGGCTGCCCGTGGTCATGGAGCAGTTGAACCTAACCCGGCCGTGGGCTGTATCCTGGTCAAGGCCGGGCAGGTCATTGGCAAGGGCTATCACCGCCGCTTTGGCGAGGCCCACGCCGAGATCGAGGCCTTGAACGATTGCCAAAGCCTGGGTGTAACCCCGGACGGGGCCTGCTGCTACGTCACCCTGGAGCCCTGCTGCCACCAGGGCAAGACCGGCCCCTGCACGGCGGCCCTAATCCAGGCGGGAGTCACCCGCGTGGTGATCGCCACACGCGATCCGGCCCCCCACTGCAGAGGCCAGGGCATCGCTCAGTTGCAGCAGGCCGGGATCGAGGTCGAGGTCGGCATAATGAGCGATGAAGCCCGCCTGATCAACGCCCCCTTCTTCAAACAGGCCCTGACCGGCCAACCCTGGGTGCTACTTAAATGGGCCCAAACCATCGATGCCAAGCTGGCCCATGCCCAACCGGACGAACAGCGTTGGATCTCATGTAAACGCAGTCGCAGTGATGCCCATAAGCTACGTCGCCAATCCCAGGCGATCTTGGTTGGAATTGGCACGGTACTGGCAGACAATCCCTCACTGATGCCCCGGCCAAGCCAAGGTAAGGCCCCCATACGAGTGGTCCTGGACAGCCAACTTCGCATTCTCATGAAGTCCAAACTGCTGCGGAGCACGGCCAAGTCTCCGGTCTGGATCGTCACGTCCCATAGCATGGCCCAGGAAAAACCCGAACGCGTTCAGGCCATCGGTAAGAAAGGCGGGATGGTCCAGGCTATCGTTCCCGGGCCGGAACAAACCCTCCTTCAGGGCACCCTCAAGGCCCTCGGCAAGGCCGGGGTGCAACAGGTTTTGGTTGAGGGCGGTCCTCAGGTGCTGGCCTCCTTCCTGGAACAAGGGCTGGCCGACGAGGTCTGTGTGTACCAAGCCCCCCTGTTCTGGGGTCAAAAGGGCCGAGCCCCACTCACCGAGCCCTTTGAACGGCTCACACGTGAGGTCGAACTTTGTCACGTCACCCATAAGAGCTTTGACCAGGACGTGCGTATGCGTGGGATGATCCCCACCAGCATCGATCCGATCCTGGCCGCCACGATTTAAATTTCTGCTTGACTTGACCGAGGCAAAGGGGTTGTCTATACTTTTAGTGTTACGAATGCGAACCGAGATCAGTTGGTCTCACGCGTCATCCGCGGTACGACGCATATCGGCATATCGTAACTAAGGAGACGGGGCCACAATTTATTGCAGTGTTACTGCCCACGTCTCCTTATTTTATGCGCTCGCTCAAGACAGACTCACAAACCCCGGCAAAATCCTCTGTTATAATTGATCCCAATCCATAACCTCCTGCCCTAAGCAACGACCGATAACCATGTCACTAAGTGTTAAGATTTTTTTAACGCGCTAGCTTAAGCAATTGTAAGGACTAAGGAAAAGCCGGATCAGATTGAGCATAAAAATCACCCTTTTGGGCTTTACACCTGAACCAATTCTCATTAACCTTCGCATACTAATCTGAGTCCCTGACTCACAAGATCTGGTTAATTTTCCTGTTTTGAACTACCACATATAGTGTTGTTGGTTTTATTACGCACGGAGGCAACATAGATGGCACAGAGATTCGCACCTGAGAACCCTTTTGAATCCAACCAGCCTGAAACCCAACCTGTGTCCCAAGAACAGCAGGGTTATCAAGGGCTGAAAGTCGAATACACCTTCTCCGATCCAAGTATCCATCCCTTCGAGCAGATCGATTGGGAAAATCGGGCCGCCAAGATCACCGGTGACAACGGACAAGCGATCTTCGAGCAGGATAATATCGAGGTCCCCACGGCCTGGAGTCAATTGGCCACCAAGGTGGTTTCCAGTAAATATTTCTATGGGGATGCCGAAACCGGCCAACGCGAAAATTCCGTTAAACAACTTATCCATCGCGTCAGTCGTGCCATTGCAGACCGCGGACGTAAAGATGGGTATTTTAAAGACGACGAAACAGCCGATGCATTTTGCCACGAACTCACTTGGCTCTGTGTCAATCAATACGGCTCCTTTAACTCCCCGGTCTGGTTTAACGTGGGTCTCTTTGATGTCTACGGCATCACCGGCAGTGCCCACAACTTCCACTGGGATGCCGAGCAACAGGACGCCATTCCCTGCCATAGCAGCTATGAGTTCCCCCAGGCCTCGGCCTGCTTTATTCAATCCGTGGAAGACTCCATGGAGGACATCATGCGTCTGGCCAACAGCGAGGCCATGCTGTTTAAGCACGGCTCAGGCACGGGTACGGACCTCTCGACCCTGCGCAGCAGTCGTGAAAAGCTCTCCGGGGGTGGCAAGCCCTCGGGACCGTTGAGCTTCATGCGGGTCTACGACCAGATCGCCGCGGTGATCAAGTCCGGTGGCAAGACCCGGCGTGCGGCCAAGATGCAATCCCTGCGTATCGACCATCCGGATATCAAGGACTTTATCACCTGTAAGACCGAAGAGGAAAAGAAGGCCTGGACCCTGATCGACGCAGGCTACTGTGGCGAGCACAACAACGAAGCCTACAGCAGTGTCATGTTCCAGAACGCCAACCTCTCGGTACGGGTTACGGACGAGTTCATGCAGTCTGTCGAGAAGGACGACTCCTGGAGCACTCACTCGGTCACCACGGGCGAGACGATAGACACGTATAAGGCCCGCCAGTTGATGGATCTGATCTCAGAAGGCACCCGTATCTGCGGAGATCCCGGCTTGCAGTACCACAGCACCATCAACCGCTGGCACACCTGCCCTCATTCCGGGCCCATCAATGCATCCAACCCCTGTAGCGAATACATGTTCGTCAATGACTCGGCCTGTAACCTGGCCAGTTTGAACCTGATGAAATTCCGCCAGGAAGACGGCTCCTTCGATATCGAGCGTTTCAAGAAGGCGGTTCGCCTCTTTATCATCGCTCAGGAAATCCTGGTGGACAACGGCAGTTACCCGGACGCCCGCATTGCCCGCAACAGCCACCTGTTCCGTCCCTTGGGACTGGGCTACGCCAACCTGGGATCACTGGCCATGAGCCTGGCCATGGCCTACGACTCGGATCAAGCCCGCGTCATGGCCGGGGCCATCAGTGCCATCATGACCGGTACAGCCTACACCGTCAGTGCCGAGATCGCCGCACTCAAGGGCCCCTTTGAAGAATTCGACAAGAACCGCGAGTCCATGCTCAAGGTCATGAATATGCACCGTCAGCATGCCTATGAGCTGCCCGAGACCCACTGCCCCGAGGAACTGCGTAATGCGGCCAAGGATGCCTGGGATCAGGCCGTGGACGCCGGGGCCAAGCACGGCTATCGCAATGCCCAGGCCACGGTGTTGGCTCCCACCGGGACCATTGGCTTTATGATGGACTGCGACACCACTGGTATCGAACCGGACATCGCCCTGGTCAAGTACAAGCTGCTGGCCGGAGGCGGCATGCTCAAGCTGGTCAATAAGACCGTGCCCATGGCCCTGGAGAAGCTGGGCTACAGCATCGACGACATCAAGGCCATCTGCGACTACATCGATGAGCATGAAACCATCGAGGGGGCCGACAAGCTCAACCCCGATCACGTGGGTATCTTTGACTGTGCCTTCAAGGCCCGCAATGGCAAGCGTTCGATCCATTACGAAGCCCACCTCAAGATGATGGCCGCAGTACAGCCCTTTATCAGTGGAGCGATCAGCAAGACCATCAATATGCCCAAGGAATGTACCACCGAGGAGATCTTCTCGGCCTATATGGAGGGTTGGAAACTGGGGCTCAAGGCCGTGGCCATCTACCGCGACGGGTCCAAGCGGCTCCAACCGGTCTCCACGGAAAAACACAAACAGAAAAAGGCGGGTGCCGAGGCAGAATTGCCCCCGGCCCGTCCCTTCCGCAGGCGTCTGCCGGATACTCGTCAGAGCCTGACGCACAAATTCTCCGTAGCCGGACATGAAGGCTACCTAACGGTGGGGTTATACGAGGACGGCCAACCTGGTGAGATGTTTATCACTATGGCCAAGGAAGGCAGCACCGTTGGGGGCCTGATGGACGTGGTCGGTACCTGCACCTCCATGGCCCTGCAATACGGTGTGCCCCTGATCACCCTGGTGGACAAGTTCCGTCACGCCCGCTTCGAACCGGCCGGCATGACCAGCAATCGGGACATCCCCTTTGCCAAGAGTTTAATCGACTATATCTTCTGTTGGCTCGGTTGCCAGTTCATCCCCGGCTATGCCGACAAAAACCTACCCAACCGCACGCCCGTCGCCAATAAGACCACGACCACGGCCAAGGAACTGGTGGAAAAGACCAAGGGCCTGACCCAGAAGATCGCCGAGGCCAAGGCTGAAGGCAAGGCCAAGACCAAACCCACAGTGATGCCCCTCAAGGACAGTCAGCCCCGCATCAAGCTGGAGGCCAAGGACCGCATGGCTCCCCTGGCCGACCGCGTCGTCAATTTAGTGGGATCGACCCTACCGACGGGAGCGGGTACGGACGGCAAGACCGAAACGAAAACCATGCAGAGCTTCAATGCCCAGTTCCAACACTTCCAAGACGATGCCCCGGCTTGTGACGTGTGCGGGTCCATCACGGTGCGAAACGGCACCTGCTACAAGTGCTTCAACTGTGGAAACTCTATGGGGTGTTCTTAGCAATTACTCAGAAACGAGAATGGATTTTCGCTGACATGTGGGCCCTGCGGCATTTGCTTCAGGGCCCATTTTTTATGCTTGTAAGGAGTGAATTAATAACCAGTACTCTGTACAGCCCAAAGATTATCATCGTCCACTGCCCAACCTGCTTGAACGTCAAGGACCTCCATGGTCGGCACCGCGGTCACGGGAATCGGCTCATACATCGAAGTGGTTTGCAGGGCTCGGTTCTGCCCCACGGCCGTAACAACCCAAACAATGGTCGCAATCGTGGTTAACGCGATCACCACCAGGGTCAAGCTACTAAGGGCACATTGTTGTATCATGCGATGAATGTGGGCCTGAGATCTTTGCGACAGGTCCCGAACTGCTCGATGAAGCCCCAATTCAATATCAAAACCCAAAAAGCGTGTATGTACGTACATAGTCTCCGTCCTTTCAAAATCGGCTTTCTTAAACTATGTCATACACACACTCCTCTGCCAAATAAGACTCAATTGACCGATAAGATGTGTGATGTCTTACAACCAAGGGGATCTCTGATTAGGTTATAAGCCACGATTACTTTTGAAAGATCCATCTATAAGGAACTGATGGAGCAAAAAGAAGAAGCAACCATCGTCTACTGACCAATTTCGGTATCTCTGATTTGCCAAATGATGTCTTTGGTTCGTTTGGATTGCACCTTGGCAATCTCGCCCTTGACTTGATCCCAACCCACTTTCAATTTGTCCTTGAGCAATTCGGTCGAGAGTACGGACTCGGCCAGGGCTCGGTTCTTGACATGGACCATACGAATCATAACACCGATAACGCCGAAGAACAAAATCCCTCCGAATACCGCCACGTATTGAGTATACTCCGACATGAAGTAACCTAACGAAGAAACGCAGATCCCTCCGACAACCAAGCCAATGCCCATCTTGATCATCTTAAGAAAGATCATGACCACCCCGGCCACAACGGCAATGGCTCCCAATCCCGAAATCCACATCCACATGTCTTGGTGACGTTGAGCGGATCGGCTTTCTAACTGGGCAATGACTTCGTTACAACGTTCCAACTCGGTTTCCAATTCATCTGCTCGTTCGATGAATGCAACGACCGACTCCATCTCCTTTTCGTTCTGCGCAGAGGCAATGATAATGGAGTCCAACTTTGCCGCCTTGGTATTCAATTCGTTCGCATCTTCCTGAATGGCCTGTGCCGCCGTGATAATTTCAGACTCATGGTGTTGATCGGAAACGTAGCAGGGATCCGCGATCGTTTCTATAAACTCCGCCTGCTTATCGATTCTCTGAGCAAGAATAGCCACCGACGATTTGACTTGGGAAGCGTCAAGGCAAACACCTTGATAGTCGGTGGTAAAATTTGGGACAGCCGGCAGTCGAGTCGTTTTGGGTGGATCAGTCACTGGTCTGCAGCAACCTATAGGAAAACAGACGCCCCAGGCGAGGACAAAAAATGCTATCTTGCTCATAATCATTCCCTTGATCAAAACTCCAGTTCCACTTAGCCTGGGATTATATCAATACCCAGGATCACAGCAAGACTATTTTGTGTTTTTTGGTCTGTTTTTGCTTTTATAAACACACCGCCAATACGACTTCCCCCATGAACTCAGACCTCTTGGGAGACCGATGAACCAAACCGGAGATTACCCCTCCCCTCCAGGGAAAACACCACGGCCATGGCATACTTAATAGCGAAAGGAGCACTGACCAGCAAAGATCGGTTGGTGACGCCCCACTAATCACGACCAGCACTAAAACAGGGATTACCGTGGCCGGTTAATGTCTGGGCTAGATCACGTTTTTTGCCGTCAAAAGCCTCTGTAAGCAGTCTGAATCAAAAGAAGATTGGATTTTTTTGGGCAATAACGTAAAATATGGTGATATAAAATCAAGATGTTAATACTCACTTGAGAGGTCCTGGTTCCACCTGGAGAGTTATTGGATGAAAAGGCATAACAGAATTGGCTTACCAGAAATAGTGACCCTATTGCTCATTGGGTCAGGTTTAACTCCAATTTATGCCGACATCGAATTGCCTGAGGGTTATACCTCTCTGGTTTATGCCAACGACATTTACGAACCTCGATCCTTGGCCTTCGATAGCCAAGGGTATCTCTACGTCACCAACGACCAGGCCGACAAAGGCCAGATCTATCGAATATCTCCCTTTGATCAATCCGTAAGTATGTTTGGGCCTTTTTTAAAGGATCCCGATTCCCTGGACATTGACGTACGGGATCGAGTTGTCCTGGGCTCAGGCGATGGAACGATTTATCGCATTGATTTTAACCAAGAATGCACTCCCATTGAATCCACATTGCTAGATAATGTCTGTGCCATCACGATTGATCGCCTGGGGCAATGGGGCCAACCCGGCACACTCTACGTCGCCAATGCCCAATCGCCTCGCGACCTGCTTCAAGTCAATGAGGATGACCAGGTAGAGGGGTATCTCAATTCCGAATGGTTTGATATCCCTTATAGTATGACGTTCGATCATCGTGGGAATCTTTACGTTGTGGAAGGTTATTTTAGCGAATCCTCTACGCAACCGGGGCTCTATCGAGTTGACGCGGATCAAAATATCGAACTGATCGCCTCTTTTACAGCCCCCATATCTCTGGCCTTTGATCACTATCTCAATGAACTCTATGTTGGAGACATTGAAGACAAGGCCATCTACAAGGTCACGTTAGATGGCGAGGTATCGGTTTTTGCAGAACGGCTTTCGCCCTACGGTTTGGCTTTTGGACCAGACCGCTGTCTCTATGTCGCCGAACGGAATTACGCGACTCACGAAATTCTCAAAATCGCAGGATTCCCTCAACCCATGAAAGCCTCTATCGACCTGGATCCAGATATCATCATAATCAGCACTGAGGATTCCGGCTCTCAAGTCGACTCCAACGAGATCTTTCTTACAGCCCATATCGAGCTGCCACGGGGTTATCTCGTCTCTGACATCGACGCCAACGAAATCGCTCTCAAGGTTCAGGGATATGCCCTGGCCCAGGCAGAATCTTGGATTACGGTGGGTGACACCCTACAGGTGCAATGCCCTATCGATCCAGCCAACCTCAGCATAATATTGGGTTTGGAAATCATTGATTTGGCTCGGTCTGACTCAGGAAACGCCCTGAAAATCACCACACATGAATCTCTGGATCGAATCCCGGACCTGATCTCCATAGAGACCTGCGGTCCATTTCAAGATGCACACGGCTTTTGCGGAACAGATGTCATTCGTCTCCGGGCCGAGGATCAAAACGAAGATACGGACTGATCTGATTTAGAATGCCTGGCCCAATTCCCTTAACCTTCAATAAATCCTCGCCACAGGTGTAGGCCGGGGTTGTCCCTTGCGTCTCACATTTAATACGGTATTCAATAATCGCATGCGCTTTTAGGGGGCCCACTCCGGGTAGGCAGACCAAACGTGCAAGTTCAGCGTGATTGGGATTGAGGGTTTCCGGCAGGGTAACCTCGCAGGGCTCTTCTCGCAGACGCCATGAACACAGAAAAAGCATAATACTAGCCAATAAGGCGAGCAGTATGACGAGTTGCAGGGCAGAGGTGGCAATCGAATGGGACGAAGCCTTGGCCACGGTTTCTCCAGCTACTTACCCTTACGGCGGCCGTAGATAGAGTCACGTAGCCGATTTAAGGTGCGATAGGCATCCTTGGGTTGGAACTGGGCATCCATGAGGCCACTGTGAGCCACGATGCTCTCTTCGTGATCCACTAGGTTGCCATAGACAATGGAATCCACGGCCGGCTTACTCAGGCCAATGGCCGTGAACTGTTCCAACCAGGCGGCCTGTCGTTGGGGAGCCCATTCTCGATGCCAGATCCCGGCCACACGTGGATCACAAGGCCCTTGCCCATTGCTACTGGGGATCTCAACACCGGTGATGTAGAGGGATTTTCCAAAGACAGATAGGTAATCCAGAATGCTGGAGATCTGCATCATATCACGAATATGCATGCCAGATTGATTTTTACCAAAACGCATTTGCAAACCAAACCCATCAAAGGTGATCCCGCTCTGCATCACCATATCCATATAGGCTACTGGCGAAATCGTATGAGGGACGGTGGCGTAGTATTCCCCCCATAGATTGGAGACTTCCACAATCTTGAAGCTGCGTGAATTGATGGCATTGACTGCCGTGGTTCCGGCCCGTGTCATTTCCAGCACCTGTTCCACACTGAATCCCAGACAGTTACAGGCATTGAGACCACTAACGACCACCCAACGATGGACCTTGCGGTTGTATCGGGTGACCACCTCTAAGACGAAGCGATAGGCGGTCTCTCGGATCTTTTCAAAGGTCGCCTTGCCCTCCAACAGCCAATAGGGCAAGTCCTCCTTGGTGAAACTCAATAAGGGGCCGACTCCAACAACCATGTGTTTTTTGTTGAGGGCTTCGATACAGCGATCCACACTGGAAAAATCGAAGCGTCCCTTCTCTGGCTCCAGCTGAGCCCAGCTCATCGGCACCATGGCGAAGGGAGCCACCTGGGCGAGGTGGTCCATGTAGCCTGGGGTATCGATCATGTCAGGATTGACCTCAATCCCGATGGCATTGCGTCCAAAGCGTTTGGCCTTACGTCGCATCTTGAACATGTTCTCGGCCTGGAGCATAGCCAGACGTTCGGAAAAGACCATGGCCATCTTGAGGGAACGATCGGCCAAGAGGGAGGCAGCAGCCGGATCCTGGATCTGCTGCACGGCTCGAACGAACAGGTCGTGGGCCTGGTGCGAGATCTCCTCCAACTCCTGACTGCTATCAAAAAGGGACCAATCCTCTCGGCGGCTAATAGTGTGCATTAACCGAGCACGGGCAATCTCGACATTGAGACAATAGGGCTTCTCACGGTCCGGCAGGCAGGTGGTGGGTAACAGGATCATGCCAAATCCGTCCACCGGCCATAACAGGGATAGTCCGGCTGTATCTGAATTGGGTTTGGTACACTCTAACAGGCCGTCTTTAAAGTCCAACTTGACCCGACGAAGGCTGGCACCATCAGTGCCGAACATATATCCCCCGCAAATCCTGAACTTATCAATCAGTTGGCCGTTTCTGAATACCTGGAATTTCACGCTTTTGCCTCACCTGGCCGCACCCTCCATCGGAATATTTCCCAGAATAGAGCGTTTTTATCGGATCAAATCAGTTTACGCAATTTAAACAGGCATTATTATAGCGATCAATGGCCCCAAAGCAACTCTAAGTTCAAGTCCAGACATGGATTATTGTAATCCTTGTGGGTCACCAAAAACTCAGACACAGGCCAATTCTCTATCCGCATAGGACAGCATCAGGTTGATTTGATTGATGACCATTTCTACCAACCCCATATGTTGAAATAGTGCATCCGAAGACCGACAGGAGAGCAGAACCATGACATAGCGAAATTCCTGATCCATATCGGATAATTGAGCCCCGACAACCTGGAAGTCATTGCCACAGACCACCACGGGATCGTTACCGTCATCCAAGCGTTCCATGATCATTTGCCACTGTTCCGGCTCAATATTAAGGGCTTCGACCTCCTGAGGATGGCTGGCCCAAAGCTTGCCCTCCCGGTTACTCAACACCACGATCATGCTATCATCTGGAATCACTTCGAAGAGGTCATTGACCCTCGCTTGAATCTTACGGTTGTCGATCTCAACCTTATCACACATCACCATGTTTTCAATCCTTTCCAAAACCACTGGTCTTTGACAACAGGCTCTAATGTCCAGTTGCTCAGCAATCCCATGTCGGATAGATTCAAATATGACTTTCTGTGAAGCAGGGAAATTCGTCCGATAGGCCTTTTCAGGGGGATGGACCGGGCATGCCCACTCTCTTATAGGACTTCTAGTTCCCTAAAAGAGAGCGTCTTAGCTGGTCCCAAGGGAACAGATGACCTGGACAAGCTGTGACTCTGGCTCCAGGGGTATCCCCGTGCCCATAGATGGCACTCGTTGGAATGCCATATCGTTGTTGAAGAAAGCGAATCAATTGTACCAACGATTTCATTTGGGCAGCGGTAGGTCGATCCTGGCTGAAATCTCCGACCAGACAGATACCAATCGCGTGCTCATTGGCCCAGTTTTTAGGGGTTCGACAGTGGGCTCCCACCAACTGTTGTTGCCAACGGTGGGTCACCTCCACCTGGCCATCACCGCTATCGGTACCATTGCCGATGACAAAATTATAGCCCACCCCATTCCAATGGTTTTCCTCACGGTGCCACCGATCAAAAATCGCGGCATTGCCCGAGGCCGTCGCGGAATGGTGGATCACAATCGCCTGCCAAGCCCTTTCGCTATATACTTGAGGAACCCAAGGCCCCTCGAAGCCATGTTCTTTTATGGGAATTGAGGGAGTCGGTGAGGGTAACGTGTAAGGGTCCCCCCGGTCAACAATGCGAGGTTGGTAACGCTCTACACACCCCAGGGTGGTTATCAATAGAGGAGTGATTATCCACAGGTGCTTTGCAGTGATGCATTTCACGAGGATCCCTTCCCGGTGGGATGGTGGTATTCGTTTAACTAACTCTCAGGACGTTGCCGATAGCGGGCCATCACGACTTGGTTGCCATTTTGGGTATAGGCGACCTCATCCATATAGGCCCCCATCAGCAAGAGCCCCCTACCTTCGGGACGATAAAGATTTTCTCCCACCCGAGGATCGGGCACCGACTTCGGATTGAACCCGGGGCCTTCATCCGTAATGGCTATCTCAATCTTTTCCTGGTCAACACTGAAATCCACCTGCACGGTTTTGGTTGGGTCCATTTTATTGCCATGCTTGACCGCATTGAGAAAGGCCTCTTCCAGAGCCAAATGGACGGCAAAGACATCATCTTGGGTATATTCATGGGCGTGCAATTGCCCCAAGACCTGTTGACACAGCCCCTCCAATGATGAGGCCTTGCTCTCTAATGTCAGTGAACACCTCGTTGATTTGTCGGCCATAACTCCTTGCCTTCCGAACAAGCAACACCATCCATTCGACGACAGGTTAAGACAGGCTATCCAGGGCCTGATCAATGTCCTTGCAAATGTCAAAAATCTTGGTTAATTGCGTAATTTTGAATACTTCATAGATCTTCGGACTGATATTGCACAACCTTAAACGCCCGCCCCCCTCGGTAATGCGTTTACTGATACGAATCAAAAGCCCCAACACGGCCGAGGACAAAAATTCAACCTGGCCAAAATCAAGGACAAGACTCATTTGCTCATTCTGATCGACAATAGACATAATTGCGGTTTGCAGGGAACGGATATCCTTTTCCTCCAGGATCTTGCGATCCGAAAACGCAATGATGGTCGCTTGGTCGGTATATTCGACATTAATATTTGGCCGTAACTCAGCCATAACAACCTCCATGAATCAAAAAGAAAAAATATGTTACGCCCCCCCTCCATCTCTGTCAAGACTTTTGCCAAGGGGCTTTTCAGTCTCATAAGGGCCAGTTTGGGCCCTTTAAAAGAGACACAATAACCCCTGTAAACAGAGTGATGTTCACCGGCAATTTAAACAATTTCCGACAAAATAACTTGCAATAATGCCCTGCAAAAACCATAATCTTCCATCACTTGTGATGAACCGAACATGAATAACGGTCAATCACGATGTGCTTTTATGTTTTGAAAGGGTGAATAAAGTTCAAAATTCGGGGTGGTGGTTGAGCACCGATTAGCCATTAACGATTAAATCATGTGTCGAAGGTCTTGCATCCGTACCGTGGATGAGCGGAGGGGCGCAACTCCTAATTCAGTGCAAGCGTTCGACCTTTATGTTTTCGTTTTCTTTATTACTTGACCAAATGGTAATTCAATATTTTTTTGACCCAGGTGTCTATGTACGTCAATTCTGAAAAGGATTGTGCACATGGACCGCTGGAATGGGATGCCCCTCCATTCCTGAAACTTAGGAGACAGTTGTAATGAGAGTAAGTCGCTCTACAGGTTATGCCGTACTGGCAGTTGGTTACATTGCGAAGCATCAAGGCGACGGAGTCGTATTGTCACAAAGCATCTCAAAAGAGTATGATATTCCCCTGGAATACCTACTCAAGATCCTGCAGCAATTGGTCCGAGCCAACGTGTTGCGTAGTAAGCGTGGTCCCCGTGGTGGATTCTCCCTAGCCAAACCCACCGCCAAGATCACCATGCTGGAGGTCATCGAGGCTGTGGACGGTCCCATGAACGGTGAACTAAATCTCGCCGAACAGGCCGATGGCGAGCGTTATAGCATCAAGGCCGACAAGGTCTACGAAAAGGCCGTTGCCTCGGCCCGCAGCGTCTTCCAAAAGGCCAAGCTTTCTTCCCTCTTGGATAAACGCTAAACCTTACGTTGACAAACAAGTGCAAAGGGATCCCACAACCTCTGTCGGGATCCCTTTTTTTTACAACATTTATTCGGCGCAAAGGGAATTGAGCATGCAGATTAGCGCATTCCAACAGTTCATCTCAGACAAGTACGAAGAAACCGATCGTGCCCGCGGGATTCCCAAGACCTTTATGTGGTTTATGGAAGAAATCGGAGAATTGGCCACTGCCCTGGCTGGTGACGATAAAGCCAATCAACTGGAAGAATTTGCCGATGTGCTGGCTTGGTTATGTACGTTAGCCAATATTAGTGATATCGATCTGGAAGAAGCTGTACGCAAGTACACTGAGGGCGATATCAAGGGCTTTAAACCCATGTAGTTATACAGTTCAGAATTGTCAGCTCAAAGTTCTGAGTTAAAGATAATTGATCAGTCCTCTTCGGTAATGTTGGCCCCTTTACGCCAGGGCAGGCCGGAGAGACCAAAGGCCAAGACATGGGTGGCCAACAACCACCCCACACCCAACACGATGATTCCCGAGATGGGATAGCCCTCGTAGGGTTCGCTGAGCTCCTTGATCAAGCTGTGGACAATAGCGATGCCCAGAGCCACAGGAGTAATGAACTTGATACAATACATCCAGAGCTGCAAGATCACATATTTAAAGACTTTGTGATGGGTCCCGCTAAGACCTAGATTATTGACGATATGGATCTTGAGCCGATCCGTGCGATAGAGCCAACCAATCACCAGGGCCTCAACAATCCCCACCGTGATCAAACCATACTGGTTTAAGAAGTGATCTACGATATCGAGCCACAGTAGGCCCGCATTAGTAGTAAACAACAGAGATCCAATGAATCCCACCCCACAAATCGTGGTGATCACCTTCTTGCGTGACACATTAAACTTGTCCAAAATGGCAGCGGTGAAGGCCTCAATAATGGAAATCGAAGAAGAAATCCCAGCAATAGCTAAAAGGAAGAAAAAGATCACTCCAAAGATTTGTCCATGGGGTAGCATAGAAATAGCCTTGGGATAAGCTACAAAAGCCAAGCCGATCCCACTTGAAACCACATCGCCAATTTCTTTACCTTGTTGCGTGGCCATGTATCCCAAGATACTAAAGACTCCAAAACCTGCGCAGACTTCATAAGTACTGTTGGAGAAGCCCACGATTAGGCTGTTCTTAAAATGTTGGCATCACGCGAGAGGTAAGACGAATAAGCGATCATGATGCCAAAGCCAAGAGATAGCGAAAAGAAAATCTGGCCATAGGCCGCAATCCAAACCTTCAGGTCTGTAATCTTGTTGAAGTCCGGGGTGATGTAGTGCTTGATTCCCTTAGAGGCCCCAGGCAAAAATAGAGCCCAGACAATGATGATCACGGTCAGAATAAACAGAACGGGCATCAAGACTTTCATGGTTCGCTCGATACCCTGTTGCACTCCACCATAGGTAATGGCCCAGTTGATCAACCAGATCACTGCCACGGCCGCCGCAATGGAAAGATTGATGGAACCCAAGTTCCAAACCCCTCCATCCTGTGAAACCGCCAGGAATTTTTCAAAGAAGAAGGCATTGGGATCCGCTCCCCAACTCTGCTGAAGGGAAAAGAGCATATAATTACCACACGCTGCCAATAACGACAATGTAGTACAGCTCGATACCGAACATCACGAAGCAGACCGCCCCACCAACCCAACCACTCCCACTTGGAATCGATAAAACGAAAGGCCTTGGGGGCTGAGGCCTCCTTGTGGTGGCCCAGGGCAAATTCCAACATCAAGATAGGAATACCAGCGGTAAGAAGCGCGATAAAATACGGGATTAAAAACGCCCCACCACCGTTTTCATAGGCGACCTAGGGGAAACGCCAAATATTGCCCAGGCCCACGGCCGAGCCAATGGCTGCCAACAAAAACCCCATATTGGTACCCCATTGGCCACGTTTTTCCATAGTGCCATCCTTTACTCTAGTGGGAAAATGATCAAGGTTTAGGTCTTGGATTGGGTAACGTCTTTGCGATCTTTGGTTTTGAGATGTTTGGTGTCAATGCCTAGAATCTCGAAGGATGCCCTTTCCACCACGTTGCGAAGCTGACCGCGGGGAACTGTGGGCAAATTGGTATCCGCCAGCATCATATTAAAGCCCAACAGACTCTCGATGCATGACTCTACTCGCCCCGGAGGGTAGGCACTGCCAAACAGTAGTTTGTCCATCACCTGGCGTTCGTGGGCGGCCACCACCATGTTATAGGTTTGCCAGACACAGGTCGGACGAATGGAAAGGTCGGCAAAAACGTTTTTGTGGCGACCAATCACATGTAGGGTCTGCTCCCAAAACGGGCGGCCCATGCTACCAATGATCATCTTCAAATCGGGATACATTTGAGCAATCTCATCCAAGAGCACGGGTTGGGCGAAGCTCAAGTTGCCCTCACTCTTGTTTTCCAAGTCACCATTATGAAAGAAGATTGGCCATCCCTTCTCTTGGGCAACCTCATAGAGGCACAGTGCGTGGCTATGGGAGGGATGAAATCCCCCTGCCGCACAATACAGCACGATCCCCTGCATCCCCCATTTCTCCATACGGTCGCTTAGGGCCGCTACCGAGATATCGTCCTCGCGGGGATCAATCCAGGCAAACCCCACCATCCGATCCTTGTGGGCCTGGACATGCTGGGCCACAAATGCATTGGCCCCCTGGCGATCAGCAACCCGACTGGGAAAGACAATACAGGCGTCCACTCTCTCAGTGGCGGCCTGATGCTCGGCACAACCCTTTTCACCGGCATCTAAACTAAGATGGGTATGACAATCCACAATCATAATGTCATCCTTCGGCAGAAACCCCTTAATCGCCTAAATATTAAAGCCTTACAACGGCTCCGATAATATCTCAGAGGCACGCCCAATTCATTCAAAACCGATGGCATACCCTAGCGATTGCGGTCTTTACCGTCAAGCATAAATGCCGGGACCCTAATGTCATCCCATTGACATCATCCCCCCAAAACCCTAACATGTAAAGATAGGGTATTTATGCAATTAGCAGTATTTACCTGACAATGATTCTGGAGGCAGGAGTGATGAAATTGAGTCATATCCCCCTGTGGGCTTTGACATTAGGCTTGACCTTGAGTTCGCTAGCCTGGGGTCAATATGCCGGAGGAACGGGCGAGGCTCACGATCCCTACCAACTGGCCACAGCTCAACACTTCGTCACCCTGACCAATACCCAGGCCCATTGGAATGCTCACTTTCAACTCATCGCCGATCTTGATCTATCCCATCAACAGGGGCTTCTACCCATCGGTTACTATGAAACCGAGAGCGATGCTTTGGGATTTACCGGGGTTTTCGATGGCAATGACCACCAAATCATCCAGCCCTATCTCTCACAATCCTATCAGCCTTATTGCGGTCTCTTTGGCTATATCAACGATCCCAATGCCAAGATATGCAATCTGGTCCTGGTCGAGCCCGAGATCAAGGCCTCCACCTGCAATGGTGTAGGAGGATTGGTAGGGTATTTGGCCGATGGATGGATTATCAATTGTGGTACCATTGATGGTCAAATCAGGGGTTCCAATCAGGTCGGTGGACTTATCGGCCTCAATGGTGGTCATGTGGAAGGCTGTTATAGTGATACCTCCGTCCAGGCCAATAGCGTTGCCGGTGGGCTCATCGGCCGTTGCTATGGTGCCACCCTGGTCTATAACTGCTACAGTACCAGTACCCTCGGGGCCGACAGTCAGGCCGGAGGTTTGATTGGCTCCAACGAAGGTGCGGTAATCCATTGCTACGCGACAGGAGTGGTCCAAGGCAATACTGACACAGGTGGATTACTGGCTAAGAATGTCGGAACCGTACGCGGATGCTACTGGGACATGGAAACCAGCAGCCAGACCAGCAGTGCGGCAGGAACCGGTTGCACCTCTGTACAAATGACAGACTACAACACCTTTGTGGATTGGGGCTCCTGCGCCTCGACCTGGGAGATGCATATCGGCGTCACTCCCCCAACCCTTATTTGGCAAGGTCTGGGCAGTACCCCCTTGATCTCGGCTTCACTCAATGACCATCTAACAGGGACGGGCACTCCAGAGGATCCCTATCTCATTGAAAGTGCCAATCAATTCAACTGGATCGGTAAGTATCCCTGTGAATGGGATCGTCACTACCAACTGGTCAACGACATCAACTTGGCCCCTCTCTACACAAGCGGTCTCAATCCGATCACCCGTTTCCATGGCGTTTTTGATGGCAACGACCACTGTATTGCCAACTTCACCTTCAGCCAACAACAGATCAACACTTTCGGACTCTTTCGTTACCTCACCGGACGTATCACCCATCTAACCCTACTCAATCCCAGCATTGACACCCGTACAACCGCTCAAAACCGCTCCAATACTGGGGCCTTGGTGGGACATAATCAAGGGGGTACTCTCTATGCCTGCCGCATTGTCGATGGCTTGATTCAGGGAGACATCAATGTCGGTGCCCTGGTCGGACGTCAAACCCGTGGAACGGTGTCTCTCTGTGAGACCAACGCCACGATCCTGGGTTGGTCTCAATGTGGCGGAATGGTGGGATACAACAACAGTCTCATCTGCCGTAGCTTCAGTGACGGCCAGGTAACCCGAGGTAGTGACTTGGGCGGCTTGGTCGGGATCAACGACTTTCTAGGTACCCTTGATCGCAGTTGCTCCTTTGCAGAGGTGACTGGAATCTCCACGGTCGGAGGACTGGTGGGCTCTAACTATGGCCTGCTTAGCGAGATTTACAGCACCGGTGATGTCCTGGCCAGTCAATACACCGGTGGACTGGTCGGCAGCAATCGTGGAGCCATTGTACACGCTTACACCTTCCAATACCATCAATGGACAGGAATATACCGGTGGTCTGGTGGGGTACAGTCTCAATGACGACTACACCGGATGCTTCTACAATGCCTCCTTCAACCCGAACATTCCCGGGCTGGGGGTTCCGGAAAGTACCGATTCCAACACCCATCCCAGTATCCAGGGAGCCACGACCGCAGCCATGCGACTCCAGCAAACCTATCTCAATGCGTCCTGGGATTTCGTCGATGAATCGGTCAATGGCGAAGAGGACATCTGGAAGATCCATGAACATCATGACACACCTCGCTTCAGTTGGGAAAACGATCGTCCCATTGCCGTTACGGGTGACGATCAGTTGATTTATATTCGTACTGATGAAGTCGCATATGTCTACCTTGATGGTTCAAATTCTTACGATATTAATGGAGACCCCCTGGAATACACCTGGAGCTGGACGCTCGACGACCAAAATTATGAAGCCAATACCGTCACTATGGAGTTAGATTTGCCTGCAGGTGTTTATCCCTTCACACTCGTCGTATCCGATGGTCATAAGTTCTCTGAGCCCGACACAGTGACTATTACCATTATTGCCAACGATCCTCCTACTGCAGATGCGGGAGCCGATCAATGGGTCTACGCCGGTGCAAACAATACCGCCTTGGTTCATTTAGATGGATCTAACTCAAATGATCCAGATACCAACGATTTAGATTTGACTTACTCTTGGACTTGGATCATAGAGGGTGAAACCAAGGAGGCCAATGGTATAACCCCTGACATTGTGTTAACATCAGGTATCCATGTCATCTCACTGGTTGTATTTGATGGTATTTTCTATTCTGAGCCAGATACCGTTACAATAGAAGTTGTCCCTCCTACAGAGGTCACTATCACAACCTCACCCGATGTCATCAGTCGGGCCAACGGTTTAAATGACATCTTGGTCTTCATTCATCGACCCCGTGGAACCGTGTTGGTTGAAAAGCCCCGCTTGCATGTTCAGGGACACCTGCTCAACTGTACCCAATTGGACGACAATGGAACCACCCTGGCCATGGCCTACTTCGATAAAGGGGCCTTACTCTCTTTGTTGGAGGATGGACCGATTGAGGTGATGGTAGAAGGCCAACTCTCAGATGGTACCACGGCTGTGGGGACACAAACCGTCACGATCACCAGTGCAAGTGGCCCCAATGCCTTTGAAATCGCTATGTGGCGGGTGGCGTATGAGTCGGTTCACCACTAGCCGACTCACTCGCAGGTACGTGCTGTTTCAAGGCCGCATAGGCGAGGCCCAATAGCCCCACCGGTATAATCAAGCTGATCAACAAGGGAGCGATCTGCCACAGCACGACCCAACCCGAAGGCTGGGGATCGTTCAAAATTTTGACCACACGCACGATAAAAGGCACGAGGGTCAACACGGCTGGGATACTCATCCATAGGAGATATTTTTTGTTGATCTGTACGACCTTACCCGCCTGATAACGACAGACAATCGCAGCGGCAGCCGTGACCACACCCCAAATCAGACCTGAGACCTTGTTCCAGGCCTCCCCAATCCAAAAAATAATGTTCCAAAACAGGATACATAGGATCGCCGCCAAAATCAGACGGCGAATCGTGACAATGGGCATGGGTCGAAAGAGTTTCTTGATCATCTCACATCATCCTATCAAGGGTTGGAAATGTTCCAGGACCAGGGCCTTGGCATGATCCATGGGACCCGGCAAGAAGGCACCCGCCGCCATCTTGTGTCCCCCCCCACCATAGAGACAAGCGATTTGACTGACATCCACATCCCCACGACTGCGTAGGGAACAGCGAATACGTCCATCCTCCAGTTCCACCAATAGAGTCGAGGCCTTCACTGAAGCGATGCGATGACACTCATTAATGAAGTTCTCGGTATCTTCATAATTGGCCCCGGTCTCGACAAAATCGTCTTTATGAATACATTGTAAAGCAAAGCGATCATCGAAGTGCAACTCCAGCCGGTCCAGCATGGTTTGCATTAATTTGAAGCGGGCCACAGAGTAATTCTTAAAGAGTTTGTCGTAGATCTGACTGGGGCTAGCCCCGAGATCGATCAGGTCCGCACAATCCCGGTAAACCCGACCGTTGGCATTGTCGAACTGGAACCACCCGCTGTCCGTGGCAATGGCCACAAACAGGGCCTCGGCCATACGTTCCTTGATGGGCCACTGAGCATACTTAAGAAACTCGTAGACCAACACTCCCGCGGCCGCAGCCGAGGAATCCACCAGTTCCACCATACCAAGATGATCGGCCGTGGCGTGGTGATCGATGACCAACACTGGAATGCCCGTCTTTTCCAGATAATCCGACAAGACCGGTAATTGACTGACGCTATTGACGTCCACCATGACCACCAGGTCGAAGGATTCCCAACGCCCACTGAGTAACTGCTCCTCCGTGACATCTTCACCCAGAATCACGGGCGGCTCACTTTGTAAAAAGGCGTACCAATTGGGAATACGGGAGAGAAAGAGTGTGCGGATATGCTTGCCTTGGCCACGTAGGGCCTGAGCCATGCCTGAAACTGAGCCACAGGCATCCCCGTCCGGCTTGATATGGGTGGTGATCAGAATCCGCTGAGATTTATCCAACAGTTCCAGGGCCGCTTGTTTATGTTCATCCGTAATCATAAGCATCCTATCGGCTTAGTGGCTAAAAAAGCATTATGGATAACCTCCTCGCCCCTGTCAATGACCATCCCCCTGCTATCAAATGAAAACCAGATGGAGTGTTAGGCGGACTTCTTCGAGTCGCCCTTGGATGTGGCGACAGGCTTGGACTCGGTCTTCTTGGGCGTCTCGGACTTGGGGGTGTCTTTCTTGGAGTCACTCTTACTGGCCGATTCACTCTTGGGCTTGTCACTGTCCGCAGCCTTCTTGTAGGAATCGCTACGATAATCGGTCTCGTAAAAACCGGAGCCCTTGAAGATCACCCCTGCCCCGGTTCCCAATAGACGGCGCAGCTTCAACTTGCCACACTCCGGGCACTTCTTGGATGGATTGGCCGTGATGCTTTGAAAGAGCTCGAATTCATGTCCACAGTTGTCACAGCGATAGTCGTAAGTCGGCATGGCCTTACTCCTGCGTCTCGGTATCGACGGTTTCGGCGTCCGTATCCTGTTGATCATCAGCGGGCTCATCCTCAACCGGCTGAGCGGACTCTAACTTATTGACCACCACCTTGCTGGGACGCAGGGTACGGTCGTTGAGTCGATAACCCTTCTGGTATTCCTCCAGCACGATCCGATCGTCCTTCTCAGGATCGGACTGTTGCAACATCGCCTCGTGCAGCATGGGATCGAAAGGCTGCCCCTTGGCCGCGATCTGTTCGACACCTTGCGACTTGAGGAAGTCCTGCATTTGATCGTAAACGATCTGGACTCCTTTGACGATGGGCTCGGCATTTTCAACCTTAGCGGCATTTTGCAGGGTATGCTCGAAATTGTCCAGCACGGGCAGCAGTCCCTTAATGATCCGTTCCTTTTCATAGCCCACGGAATCGGAGATCTGCTTGGGCACTCGCTTCTGGTAATTGGCATAATCCGCACTAACGCGTTGCAGCTTATCGAACAACTCGTCCTTTTCAGATTGCACAGCGTCTAATTGCTCTTGTAGAGACTCAACCTCCGCCTGGGTGGTCTTGTCCTGATCCTTTTGGTCTTTCTTGTCCTTTTTCTGTCCCATGGGTGTCTCTATTCAAAATGTTTTTTGAGTTTTTCGAAGAAACCGGCACTCTTGGGAGAGACGCTCTTGTTCTCGGTCTCGGCAAACTGTCGCAGTAACTCTTCCTGTTTTTCGTTGAGCCTGGTCGGGGTCTCGATGGTGATCTGCACCAGTTGATCACCCACCTGCTTGGAACGAATGTCGGGTAGGCCCTCGCCCTTGATACGGAAAACCGCTCCATACTGGGTTCCGGCCGGAACCTTGAGTCCCCGCGTTCCATTAAGACTGGGCACGTCGATCATGGCTCCTAATGCGGCCTGGGTAAAGCTGATAGGCACAATGGCGACGAGGTTGTTGCCATCGCGTTGGAGGAATTCGTGTTCGGAGACCTTAACATAACAATAGAGGTCGCCGTTGGGACCGCCATTGCTACCGGGTTCACCTTCACCGGTGACACGGATGCTCTGGCCTTCATGTACACCTGCAGGAATCTTGATACTGACCGTGCGTTTCTTGGGGATCTTGCCCGTTCCTCGACAGCTCTTACAGGGATCGGTGATGACCTGACCGCTGCCCTTACACTGAGGACAGGTCGAGACCATTTGAAAGAAGCCCCCACCGCGTGCGACCTGACCGTTGCCGCCACAGGTCGAACAGGTCGAGGGCTTGCTGCCCTTGGCCGCTCCTGAACCGCTACAATCGCCACAGCGATCCTGACGGGTAAACTCAATGGTCTTTTCCGTACCGGAGGCCACCTCTTCCAGGGTCAACTCCACCCCGGTCTCGAGGTCGTAACCCTTGGCCGGTCCCCCGCGACGGCGTCCACCCCCACGACGTCCCCCACCCCCTCCGAAAATGCCTCCGAAGAAATCGTCCACTCCGAACATGCTAAAGATGTCTTCCACATTCATGCGGGAGAAATCGTGCATGCCCGAACCACGCAGGCCGTCATGACCAAACTGGTCGTACTGTTGACGCTTCTGTTGGTCACTGAGGACCTCGTAGGCCTCGGCGCACTCCTTGAACTTGGCCTCGGCCTCCTTGTCACCGGGATTTTTGTCCGGATGATATTTCATCGCCATGCGTCGATACGCACGCTTGATATCATCGGCTGAAGCTCCCTTTTCCACGCCTAAGACGTCATAGTAATCACGTTTGGCCATGAGTCAATCCAAACCAGCCGGGGAATCCCATGTGAGACTCCCCGGCCGTTTAAAGGTTGCAATACATTAGCGAATAGAACCGGGGATAACCTCGTCCTCTTCGTCTTTCAAGTCCGTGATCAACACATTGGTGGTCAACATCAGACCGGCCACAGACGCGGCCATTTCCAGGGCCGTACGCGAAACCTTGGCCGGATCCACAATACCGCTCTTAACCATGTCCACGAACTCGCCGGTGGCGGCATTGTAGCCCACCTTCTTGTCCTTGGCCATCTTCTCGAGCAACTGGGCCACGATCACGTCACCATGCTCACCGGCATTGTCACAAATCTGACGCGTGGGGGCCTGCAAGGCATCCAGCACGATGTCAAAGCCCTGCTTCTCTTCGCCACGGGCCTTGGCACGGGCCTTTTCCACCTCGGCAATGGCCCGCAGAAAGACGGTTCCACCACCAGCCACGATGCCTTCTTCGGTCGCCGCACGCGTGGCGTGCAGGGCGTCGTCGAGCAGGTCCTTGCGTTCTTTCATCTCGGTCTCGGTGGCGGCACCGGCACGAATGATAGCCACACCGCCGGTTAACTTGGCCAGGCGCTCCTGCAGCTTCTCACGATCGTAGTCACTGGTGCTCTTTTCGATCTGATTGCGAATCTGATCGCAGCGGGCCTTGAGGTCCTTTTTCTTACCAGCGCCCTCGATCACGGTGGTGGTATCCTTGGTCACGACCACCTTCTTGGCCTGACCCAACTGGGCCAGTTCGATCTTTTCCAGCTTGATGCCCAGGTCCTCGGTAATGACCTGTCCCCCGGTCAACACAGCGAGGTCGGCCAGCATGGCCTTACGACGATCGCCGAAACCGGGTGCCTTGATGGCACAAACCTTGAGTACACCTTGCAGACGGTTGATGACCAAGGCGGCCAGGGCCTCACCCTCGACATCTTCAGCCACGATCAACAGGGGTTTGCCCAACTGGGCCGTTTTCTCAAGCAAGGGGATCATCTCACGGATATTGGAGATCTTCTTTTCGTGCAGCAGGATGTAGCAGTCTTCCAGCACGGCTTCGAGATTGCTGGCATTGGTCACGAAGTAAGGCGAGAGGTAGCCTTTGTCGAACTGCATGCCCTCAACCACCTCGAGTTCGTTGGCCATGGCCTTGCCTTCTTCGACCTCGATCACCCCCTCTTTGCCAACTTTTTCCATAGCATCAGCCAACAGTTCACCGATACCGGCATCGTTGTTGGCACTGATGGTCGCAACCTTGGCAATGTCATCATGTCCCTTGACAGGAACGGCTTGGCTCTTGATGAACTCGGCGGCCACAGAGGCTGCCTTGTTGATGCCGCGTTGCAGGGCCATAGGGTTGATGCCTGCTGAAACTTGCTTGAGGCCTTCGAGATAGATCGCCTCAGCCAGAACGATGGAGGTCGTGGTACCGTCACCGACCACATCCGAGGTCTTGGAGGCCACTTCGTTGACCATCTTGGCGCCCATGTTTTTAAAGGGTTGGGGCAGGTCGATCTCTTTACTGACCGACACACCGTCTTTGGTCACCTTGGGTGAGCCCCAGCTCTTATGCAAAATCACATTCTTGCCCGTGGGACCCAGGGTCACCTTCACAGCGGCGGCCAGTTCCTTTAGGCCTTCCTTGAGCTGCGTGCGAGCATCATCACTAAACATTAATTGTTTTGCCATTTCCGTTTTCCTTCTTATTTTAAGCCTTTGGGAAAAGGGTTCTCTTCAACGGACGCCTTAGCGTTCCACAATACCGAGCAGGTCGCTCTCACGCAGGATCACCAGCTTCTTGCCATCGACCTCTACGTCGTTGCCCATGTACTTGCCGTAGATGACTTCATCGCCGACCTTGACCGACATGCTGCCTCGCTCGCCACTGTCCAACAGGGCTCCGGGACCGGCAGCCACGACCTTGCCGATTTGGGGCTTTTCCTTGGCCGTATCCGGCAGGAAAATCCCGCCCGACGTCTTCTCTTCAGCTTCCACTTGCTCAACCACAACTCGATTATCCAAAGGTTTCAGTTTCATATCCGACTCCTGTATTGTCACCTTGTTTTTTCGTTAAGGATTATTGTCACAAACGGGTTTAACACATGAGGCTTACATCATCCCCATGCCGGGGCATACCGCCCATGCCACCCATGCCAGGCATGCCGCCCATTCCGCCCATGCCATCCATACCCGGGGCACCGGCATCATCGCCAGGTTTCTCGGTGATCAGACAATCGGTCGTCAGGAGCAGACCGGCAATACTGACTGCATTTTGTAGGGCCGTACGCGTGACCTTAACCGGGTCGATGACACCGGCAACAATCAGGTCTTCGTACTTGTCATCGCGGGCGTTGTAGCCAAAACCGCCACTGCCTTCGGCCACCTTGCTGACCACCAGATTGGCGGTAGCACCGGCGTTGTCTGCAATGGTGTAACAGGGCTTGGCCATCGCCCGGGCCAGAATATCGGCACCGGTCTTTTCGTCACCCTTGAGTTTGAGCTTGTTGACCGCGTCGATACAACGCACAAGGGCCACGCCACCACCGGGCACGATGCCTTCCTCGATGGCGGCACGTGTGGCGTGCAGGGCATCCTCGATACGGGCCTTGATCTCTTTCATCTCGGCCTCACTGGCAGCACCCACATTGATCTGGGCCACACCACCAGTCAACTTGGCCAGACGTTCCTGCAGCTTCTCACGATCATAGTCACTGGTCGTAACCTCGATTTCGTCTTTGATCTGCTTGATACGACCGTTGATGGCGTCTTGACTGCCAGCACCTTCGACGATCACGGTGGAGTCATTATCAATGGTGATCTTCTTGGCCCGACCCAACTGGGCCACACCAATGTTCTCCAGGTCCACGCCGATATCCTTGAACACGGCCTCGGCACCAGTCAACACGGCAATGTCTTCTAACATGGCCTTACGACGATCGCCGTAACCGGGGGCCTTGACGGCTGCGACCTGAATCACACCCTTGAGCTTATTAACGACCAAGGTTGCCAGAGCCTCACTTTCAACGTCTTCAGCGATGATCAAGAGCGGCTTCTTGGCCTTAGAGACCTGCTCTAGGATGGGGATGAGTTTCTGCACACTGCTGATCTTATCTTCGTGCACTAGGATAAAAGGCTTGTCTAGCTCACAGGTCATGTTGTCTTGATCCGTGGCAAAATGGGGAGAGAGGTAACCGCGATCGAACTGCATCCCCTCGACAAAATCGACAGTGGTTTCAAAGCTCTTGCCCTCTTCCACCGTAATTACGCCATCCTTGCCCACACGTTGAAAGGCCTTGGCCATGGTCTTACCGATCTCTAGATCGTTATTGGCCGAGATAGCGGCGATGTTGACGATGTCGTCGTTCTTAGTGATGTCTACAGGCACGGCCATCTTGCCCAATTCCTTCACCACAGCTTGGGCACCGGCTTGCAGCCCGCGGTTAAGGCTCATGGCATCGGCACCGGCGGCTAGGTTGCGATAGGCCTCCTTGAAGATGGCCTCGGTCAATACCGTGGCCGTGGTGGTTCCATCACCGGCCAATTTCGAGGTCTTGCTGGCGGCCTCACGCACCAGTTTGGCCCCCAGGTTCTCGTTCTTATCGATCAGGTCGATCTCTTCGGCGACGGTCACACCATCCTTGGTTACAGTCGGTCCACCCCAACTCTTGTCAATGATCGCGTTGCGACCCTTGGGGCCCAGGGTGGCCTTGACTGCTGCAGCCAGCTTTTCTACACCGACCAGCAGACTGGCTCGTGCATCAGCTTCAAACGCCAATTTCTTCACTGCCATAGCTACCTATCTCCTTTTGTCAAAACGTATTGTTAGTTCACATATTTATCATGCCTGCCCATCTGACAGCCCTGGCAGGACCTAATTAGGATCATAAGTTGCAAAAAACGTACCAGAGCAATTTGATCAAGGACTAACAAACCTCCAGATCTACCTCAACATATTGACTACGAAGTAGTTATAAACACGAAAAAGATAAAGACAACACAATGAAGGTTCGACTTAAACATGGCTTCAACCAAATCTGGCATGCCGGCGGAAGGTGTATACGCCAACTTGGCAGAGCCCGATTGTCATCGCATTGACTCTCAAGAGAACCAGGGAGGGAGGAAAATTAGGCAAAAAAAAATGGCGAGGTGGTGGTTCCGGCTGGGGGGGAGACCGGTGGACCACGCTGCCTCGCCGAGGATTGTTAACGTCGTAATGACGATTAAAATCATCTAGCTAAAAATATGGAACTATATACTTGAAACGCCGTCCAAAAACTTAAGACACGAATCTCGCAACAGTTCCGTGCAATATCAAAGTATTATACTGACTGTCCCTGAGCCATGCAAGCCAAATTCTCACTCAACTCAAGCATTTAACTATATTAGTCGGCCGCCATCCTACGGTTACTTAACTCGAACTCAACAGAGTCTCAAAAAAAAAGCAAAATTGGGCCAAGAGCCGCTTGTCTCGGCAGGAATCCTTACTTAGACTAAGTCCATTGAACACAGATTAAGCCCAAAATAATGAATGGATACACATATGTTGCAACCAATGGATACTGGTTATATGAGTAAGATCTCCGAGAAACTCAAAGTCGTCCAAGAAAACGTCAATGCGGCCTGTGCCAAAGCCGGACGCAATCCTCGCGAAATCTGTCTGATTGTGGTCAGCAAATCCGCTCAATTGGAGGCGGTTAAGGAGGCCGTAGACCTGGGCTTTTTGGACTTGGGAGAAAACCACGTCCAGCAACTCAAACGTGTCTCCGGCGAACTCGATGAACTCTATACCGAAGAAGGTCAAGAGCCCCCTGCTATCCGCTGGCACATGATCGGACATTTGCAGCGTAACAAGGTCAAGCAGGTCATGCCTAAGGCCCATCTCATCCACTCCGTCGATACCCTTAGGCTGGCCGAAGAAATTAATAGCTGTGCAGCCAAACTCAATATACAGGCCGATATTCTCTTGCAGGTCAACACCTCTAATGAGCCCCAGAAATACGGGGTCCCTGTGGGAGCCGCCACCCACCTGGCCGAACAGTTCGAAACCCTACCCCACGTCAACCTCAAGGGCCTGATGACCATGGCCCCCCTGACCCGCAACAAGGACGTGGTGCGATCCTGCTTTGCCCGCGCTCGTGAACTCTTTGTGGAGATGCGTGGCGAACGTATTGTTGGGCCACAGTTTACTGAACTGAGCATGGGCATGAGCAGTGACTATCAGGTGGCGATTGAAGAAGGTGCCACCATCCTACGCATCGGTTCAGCCATCTTTGCTGGATAATCTTTAGATCGCAGATCGCAATTCCTAGATCACAGTTGGAGGCTTGAGCCTCCTAAAGATTCCGACAAAGTCACCTGCCAATAACACCGATAAGATTTCCATGGAGCTGAATCCCGGCTCTACCCTTTTATAGTTGAGTTAGGATTAAATAGGGTTGAAAACCATGGAAATACCGTTGTTATCCGTTCATACGCAGTTACCCCGCAATTTTACGGACGTGGTCTACCTGACCAACAAGGGCCAGATGCCCTTTGAGATCCGTCATCTGTTGCGACAGAAGAAGCTGTCCTTCACGATCCTATCGTTAGACCGTTTCGCTGAACTGAGGCAACGCACTCACCTTATCGGAACCGCCATCATCGATGCCGGTGATATGGACACCCTCGAACACCTGGAGGTGGGACGCATTATCCAGGCCCTGGAAATGGAGAACATCGGCGTCATCGTGCTGACTCACCGGGTGGAAACCCCGGTCAAGAGCTTCTCGCTGTCACCCACCAAGACCAGCTTTTCCATGGGCAGTACAGTCGAATCGATTTCGATTGACGATCTGTGGGTACAGATCGGTGTGAACCTGGCTTATCGCAAAAAAAGTACGGGCATCACCTCCAAACCCGTGGTCCCGGCCAGCAAGATCGGCCGCCCTGAGGCCAACCGCCTGGCTCAACAACTCCAATCCACGGCTTCACTGGTGGAAACCTTGACCGAAGAATTTCGTCTGGCCGGTCAGGTCCAGCGTGACTTCTTACCCAAGACCCTGCCCAAGACCGAGGGACTCAAATGGGGCACCACCTTCTTGCCGGCTGAATGGGTCTCGGGTGACATCTACGACATCAATCAAATCGACGACGATCATATCGGCTTCTATATCGTGGATGCCGTGGGACACGGTATGCCCGCCGCCCTGCTGACCATCTTCGTCAAGCAGGCCCTGATCACCCATCACATTGAAGATGGCAAGCCTGTGATTTACTCTCCGGCCGAGGTGATGAGCCGACTGAATGTCCGCATGTCACGAGCACGCCTATCGGGTTATCAATTTGCCACCTGTTGCTACTGCCTGTTGGAACTGAGTACGCGCAAACTCACCTTTGCCCGAGCAGGTCATCCCTACCCCATCTTGTTACGTCAGAATGAACCGATCCAACAATTGGAAGTACGAGGATCCCTCTTGGGCGTCTTCGAACAGGCCGAGTACCTGGAAGAAACCGTCCAGCTGCAACCCGGTGACAAGCTGATGATCTACTCGGATGGAGCCGAACCCTACGTGGGCAGCATCAACGATCAAAGCGAGTTCGTCTTCGAGGATCACTTCAACCGCATCACCGACCTGGGTATTATGGAGATGATGGACGAGATTACCACTCTGACCAAGACCCTGACCATCGATGCCGCCAGCATCGACGATGTCACCTTAGTCGGACTTGAAGTGCTTTAGACCTCCGGGCACTCAATATCGCGGAAGCAATTCGGTGCCTGCTGCTTGAGTTCCTCCAGGATCATGGCACAGGCCTTGCGAATCTCCCATTGTGCCTTAGGGGACAGGCGTAAGGCAAAGATGTGACGCCATTCCCTGAAGTTGGCGGTCACGACGATTTCACTGGTGCAGGCATTGGGCAAAACAAAACGAGCGTCTTCCTTACGCAATCCTCTGTCACGCCACTTTTCATACATGGCCTGAATCGTAGCCATATCCTGATGATAATCGTCGAGATGTTCATCCGGCAGACTGGGGGGAACGACGTAATCGAAACCGGACTCGTTGACGTACCGTTGCGACTGTTGCGAGAAGGACATGATGCGATGTCGCACCAATTGATGGGTCATCGCCCGAGAACAGTTGCGAATGCGAAAAGTGGCACTGGCATGCTCCAGGGGGGAGTCGTGCCCCATCTTGATTAACCGTCCAATGAACTCCTCCTGCGAGTTGGCCCCAATGCGTTCAAAGCTCAGGTAACAGGTACGGCCGGCCTGTTCGATGACCTTTTCCGCCTGCGGTGTCACGGCAATACATTCAACGGTTAATTCCACACTTCGATTGACATCAGTGCTCATCGGCGATCCTTTATCCTGTGACCCACTCGGAGTCTTCAATCATTCTCATCACGGCCAAGGCAGTCTTGACATTACCAAAGGGGGCACTCACGGCAAAGCCCGCCACGCGATCTTCAATGGCCTCGACCATCTCACGGGCAATCTCGACGCCCAACACACGGCCCTCTTCTTTGGTGGTCGCTTGGCTCATGCGATCCAACAGGGCCTGGGGCACGGACACCCCGGGGACCTCGTTGGCCATAAACTCGGCATTCTTAAAGCTGGTAAAGGGCCAGATCCCGGCAATGACGGGGATGTTACAATCCGTAGCATCCAAAAATCGGAACAGACAGTCCGGATCAAAAACCGGTTGGGTAATGGCAAACTCTGCACCCGCCTCGACCTTGAGCTTGAAACGTTCGATTTCACGATCCATATCCGCGGCCACGGGATTGGCCCCTACCGACAAGGTCATGCATACCGGCGGACTAAAGGGATTGCCCCCGATATCCAGGCCACGGTTCAGATTGCGGGCCACGGCCGTCAAGGCCACGGAATCCACATCGAAGACACCGGTGGCATCGGGATAGTCCCCCAGCTTGGGAGGATCACCCGTAATGATTAACAGATTACGTAATCCAATCGCGGCCGCTCCCAGAATATCCGACTGGGTCCCGATCAGGTTGCGATCACGGCAACACAAATGCAGCAGGGTTTCAATCCCGGCCTGTCGTTGAATCTCGCTGGCGGTCACCAGAGGCGATAGACGGCTACTGGCTCGTGGGCCATCCGGGATATTGATGGCATCCACGCCATGGGCCGCACAAAACCTCGCCTTGTCAATCACACCCTCCAGGCTCACACCACGCGGCGGGGTCAACTCGATGGTCACCACCTTATCGCCTGCAGCCAGCTTGGCACCCATATGTGATTTCTCGCCCAAAGGCACGTCGGGTTGAGCCGCAGCCGTGGCTGGGACTTCAATGCTCTTTGCCCGAGCCGAGGTCTGCTATAGACCTATCCAGGGAACGAACGGCCCGAATCATCTCCTTGAGATGATCAGGTGTAGTCCCACAACAACCCCCGATCAGACGCGCCCCCATCTCAAAGAAACGCTTGGCATATTCGGCCATGTACTCGGGTGTACACATGTAGAGAGTACGCCCCTCGATCTGTCGCGGTAATCCGGCATTGGGTTGAACGGAGATGGGTTTGTCCCGTAATCGAACGAATGCGTTCCAAACTGGTGAGCATGGAGGAGGGACCGATCGAACAGTTCAATCCCACCACGTCCACGGCCTCTTCGCCAGCCACTCTACTTACGGCCTGCTCTACGGGCTCACCATAGCGAGTGGCCTGATCCTCGTTAACCGTCATCTGAGCCACGATCGGGACATCCGTCACCTCAGCCAGGGCCCGGATCGCCACCAGGATCTCTTCGGTATTGGCAAAGGTTTCGACAATCAGCAGATCCACCCCGGCTTGGCCGAGAATCCGACCCTGTTGACTAAAGATCTCATGTGCCTGCTTGGGTGTCATCGGGCCATGAGCGGTCATCTCCACGCCCAGGGGTCCCACGGCCCCCGGCCACCAGAACCTCATCTCCAGCGGCCTCCCGCGCTAATTCCACGGCCGCATGGTTGATGGCCTCCAGGTCCTCGACGAGTCCGTATTTGGCCAGACGGGCCTGATTGGCCCCAAAGGTATTGGTCTCGATCAGGTCCACCCCGGCAGCCACATAGGCCTCGTGAATCTTCTTGACCTGCTGGGGATTTTCTACGTTGAGGGCGTCAAAACAGCGATTCAGGAAGATCCCCTGGTTGTAGAACATGGTCCCCATGGCCCCGTCGGCCAGGATGACCTGCTTGTCCAACATGTCCAAAAAGCGGTGGCCTACAGCCATAATACCTCCATGCGTCAACGTCCAATAAATCCGTATCCATAAAGATCGACAGAGTATACCCCTGTCCCGGGGCTTGTGTAAAGTATTTCATGTCAGGCCTCTCATACGCGACAAACATGAGATCACTGGTCTTTGAAGGAAGAACTTTACCCTGTCAAAACAACCCCAAGGCTCAATTTATTATAAGACAAAACTTCTTATTTTCTCTATTTGACACATGTTCTCACTGTGTCGTATAATCTTTTTCAGATAAATCCCCCACGGCAAATGCCGTTATCCTATTGGCACTCGAGGGATTTTAAGGATGAAAACACAGTTCCCAGGCACAAATGCCGAAGAAATCGACAGCGAAAGACCAATGGTTTGCCCATTGAAGACGATTGAAACGGTTTAGGAAGGATAGACCCTTGAACGCCAAAAACAGCCAATTTAATTACCGACTGATCCAGGCTGCTGCCCAAGCAGCAACGGAACCGGTTGAATCCAAACGATGGAGGAGCGTTATCATGAGAAAAATGGCCGTAATCTTATTGACCTTAGGGTTGGTTGCTCTGTCAGGTTGCCAGCTCAAAGAACGTCGCAGCCCGTCTGATCAACAGGGAACCGATGCCTACGATCCGTACAACTTTGACGGAATGGGTGGCCTCCCCGGCGATCCTATGGAAGATTTTCTCAACCCCGGCCTCACCAACCCCGCTGGTGGGTGGGATCAACAACCGCAAGCTGGTGGATGGAGCCAATCCCAAGACTACAGTGCCATCCCACCCCAGCAAGAGATGCCGATACAGACACAGGAGATCAACACCGCACAACCGCGTGTAGATCGCCTCGTGCCCATCGCTCCCCTGGTGACCGGAGGGGCGGATGTTAGCAGTCTGCCCAATATCACCACCAGTCACAGTACCGAACCGCAACTCATCAAGGTGATCTATCCCTCACCTGAATATGGTATCGTCAGACTGGACAAGGTCATCCCGCAAGAGGTTTCCCTCAAGCAAAAGTTTAAATACACCATCGTGGTGACCAACCTGACCAATACCATGCTCAGCAACCTCCTGGTCAGTGAGAGCCTGTCGCAGGCCTTCCAATTCAGCGAGGCCCGCCCGCAACCCCAGGTCATTCAAGACAAACTGGTCTGGCAGATCGATTCCCTCGGACCCAAGTCGTCCCAACACATTGAAATCGTGGGAACCCCGCTCAACATCGAGGCCCTCAAGCATTGCACCTCCATCACCTATGCCATCCAGACCTGTTCGACCATTCAAGTGGTTGAGCCCAGCCTGGATCTGCAACGCCGCGTCCCGGCCGAAGTCCTCTACTGTGACACCATTCCCATCGAATATATCGTCAAGAACACCGGGAGTGGAGCGGCTCGCGATGTGCGTATCGTTGAAACCCTGCCTCAGGAGATGAGAACCACTGACGGTCGACAAGAAATCGTCTTTGACGTCGGCACTCTCCTTGCAGGGCAAGCCCGTTCCTTTACGGTAGAGCTACGTGCCAACCGTATTGGCACCTTCTCCAACAAGGCCCGTGCGACGTCCTCCAGTGGCATTGAAGCGATCTCGGCAACCAGTGTAACCAACATCCGCCAGCCCATCCTGGCGATTGTTAAGAACAACGCTCAACGTCACTACCTCGGTCGCCCCTTGACCTATGAAATCACTGTGGAGAACCGGGGTGATGGCAACGCCCAAGAAGTGATCCTGGAAGAGACCCTACCGCCAGGAGCGACACAAGTCGAAGCCTTGGCCGGTGCTGAAATCCGAGGCTCCAAACTCATCTGGCAGTTGGGAACCATCCCAGCTCAAACCAAGAAGACCGTGGAAGTTTCCTATCGTGCCAATAGCGTGGGCACCCTCAACGCGACAACCACGGTTAACGGCCATTGCTGCCAGACAGCCAGTATCAGTTCCACCATGTCCATTGTGGGTCTCCCTGCGGTTCGCCTGAGTGTGGTGGACCTCAACGATCCCGTGGAGGTCGGCGAGAACGTGACCTACGTCATTACCGCAGAGAATACCGGTTCTGCCGCAGACCACAATATTCGGGTTTCGGCCTCATTGGAAGCCCCCCTGCAATATGTCTCGACCTCGGGTGCCACTCAGGCCAGTTTGATGGGACGTACCATTAGCTTCCAGCAATTACGTACCCTGTCACCGGGTGAAACGGTCAGCTGGCGTGTGGTGGCCAAGGCCATCCACTCGGGTGAAGTCAGGTTCAAGGTATCCCTCAGCAGTGATGGGTTATCCAGGCCGATTGAAACCACAGAGGCCACCTTTATCCCGTAGAGGTCCATCTCAACCCTAGCTCTCTCAACGCTGCGGTCTCAAGGCCGCAGCGTTTTTTTATGGGCTGATCTCCATGTGGGCGTTTGGGGAAATGGGTTGCAAAAACAGCCTCTATAGCTATACTTAGGTGCTTTTTAATCGTAAAAGAAGACCAAAATCGAACCCTGCTGGGGCAAGAAGGCTCCGCCTCAGGGATAATCGAGAGTCAATTTAGGGCCTCAGAATCTGCAATCTGAACCCTGGAAAGGAACGGTGTATGGCTAAGGCACAGGGCGACGTGAAGAAGATCCAAGAGCTACTTAAGCTCATGACAGATAATGACTTGGTGGAAATGGAGATCGTTCATGGTGACGATCGTATCTCTTTGAAACGGGCCCAGGCCCAGATGCCCTTCATGACCGGTATGCCTATGGCTACTGCCATGATGCCTGCAGCTGCCCCGACAACCCCTGCTGCCGAGACAACTGAAGATGACGATCTCATTGAGATCACCTCACCCATCGTGGGCACCTTTTACGAGGCCCCCAGCCCTGACTCCGATCCCTACGTCAAAACCGGCTCAGCCGTGGATGCCCAGACGGTGGTCTGCATTATCGAAGCCATGAAGGTCATGAATGAAATCAAGGCCGAGATCACCGGAACCATTCAACGCGTGTTGGTCAAAAACGGCCAAGCCGTTGAATTCGGCCAACCCCTGTTCAAGGTTAAACCGAACTAACGGTTCTCCCACCCTTAACTCACCATGGACTCGGTTTAGAGAGTGAGCAAGCAGCTATGATATCAAGAGTTCTAATTGCCAATCGAGGCGAAATCGCCTTACGGATTATTCGTGCCTGTCGGGAACTGGGGATAGAGACTGTGGCGGTCTATTCCACTGCAGACAAAGACGCCCCCTACCTGAATCTGGCCAACGAGTCGGTCTGTATCGGCCCTCCCGAATGCAGCCAAAGTTATCTCAACATCCCCCGTATTATCAGCGCCGCGGAAATTTCCGACGCAGACGCCATTCATCCCGGCTACGGCTTCCTGGCCGAAAACATTGAGTTCGCCCAAATCTGTCGTGATTGCGGCATCAAATTCATCGGACCAGAAGTCGAATCCATGAAACTTCTCAGTGACAAGGTCCAGGCCCGCGAACTGGCCATTAAGGCCAAGGTCCCAGTGGTCCCAGGCTCCGAAGGTGAAATCACGGAAGTCAAAGACGCCCTTAAATTGGCCAAGAAGATCGGCTTTCCCGTCATTATCAAGGCCGCCGCGGGTGGCGGTGGGCGGGGCATGCGTGTGGCCCACAACGAAGCGGCCCTGAGTACAGCCTTTAACTCCGCTCGTACCGAGGCCGAAATCGCCTTTGGTGACAAGACCGTGTACATGGAGAAATTCATTGTCGAACCCCGCCACGTCGAGGTCCAGGTCGTGGCCGATAGTCATGGCAATGCCATTCACTTCTTCGAACGCGATTGCTCCACGCAGCGACGTCACCAGAAGATGATCGAAGAATCCCCCTGCCCGGTTCTGGATGAAGCCCAACGTCAGGCCCTGTGCGAATCGGCCCTGCGTCTGATCAAGGAGGCCAACTATTGCAGTGCCGCTACGGTCGAATTCCTCTTGGACAAGGACAAGAAATTCTATTTCATCGAAGTCAACACCCGTATCCAGGTCGAACACCCGGTCAGTGAATTGGTCACCGGCCAAGACCTGATCAAGTGGCAGATGCGTGTGGCCCAGGGTGACAAGATCGACCTCAAGCAAGAAGATATCATTCATCGCGGCTGTGCCATCGAATGTCGTGTCAATGCCGAGGATCCAGAACGTGGTTTTGTCCCCAATCCAGGCCCCGTAGATGACTTTATCGTGCCCGGTGGTTATGGTGTGCGTATCGATACCCATCTCCGCCAAGGGGCCAAGATCAGTCCTTACTATGATTCCATGATCGCGAAGGTCCTGGTCCATCAACCCACACGTGACGAGGCCATCACCACCATGTGTCGCGCCCTGGATGAATTCAAGATCGGACCCATCAAAACCACCATCCCCGCCTGCCTGAGTATCCTCAACCACAACCTGTTCGTCAACAATAAGATCGACACAGGGTTTGTTGATCGTACTTTCTAGCGGTCAACTCTCAGATGAAATGACACCGGCCCAAGGGATGGCAACATCGCTTGGGCCGGTTTTATATGGATCGGTGCCATGTCCACGCTTGTGTGGACATGCGTTTAAGATCCAACTTTAGTTAAGATGGGTTCTTAAACACATGGCTACGCTAACGCGGAACCATGCCACCCCAGTTTTCTACATTATACCTTTTCCAAGGTAATCAGATCCTCGTAGGTCTCACGTTTGCGAATGACCTGGTACTGATCACCTTCGACAAGTACTTCAGCCGGTTTACAACGAGCATTGTAGTTACTGGCCATGGTAAAACCATAGGCACCGGCCGAAAAGACCGCCAGCACATCGCCACGTCGTAGCGGAGGCAATTCACGATCCTTGGCCAGAAAATCCGCACTCTCGCAGATGGGGCCCACCACATCCACCGTCTCCGTCCCCTCAAACAACAGTGTCTTGCTACGTCGGACCGGAACAAAGTCCTGGGACACCTGGGTCGGCCAAATGAAGTGAAAGGCTTGATATAGTGAAGGACGAATCAAATCATTCATACCTGCATCAACGATGATGAACTTCTTGGCACCACCCTGCTTGGCATACAACACTCGGGTTAACATAATCCCCGCATTGGCACAGATACTCTTGCCGGGTTCCAGAATTAAATTGAGCCCCTTTTCCTTTACGAGAGGCACAATCCCACTGGCATAATCCTCTGCCGAAGGTACGGATCCGGACTCGTAATCCGCTCCATACCCACCTCCCAAATCCAAGGACTCAATGACATGTCCTTCGCTACGCAACCGGTCCACCAAGGGGATGATCTTTTTGATGGCATCGACATAAGGATCGATACTCTTGCCCCCCGAGCCCAAGTGAACGTGCAAGGCACAAAGCTTGACCAGCGGGTGCTGCCCAAACTGCTTAAAGACTTGCAGGGCCCGCTCAATGTCCACCCCAAACTTGGTCTCTTTCTTGCCCGTGGTGATATAAGCGTGAGTCTTGTACTCCACATCCGGATTCACCCGTAAAGCGACCTTGGTTGAATACTCACAATGCTCGGCAATGCGGATCAGGTTCTCCAACTCAGCCTCGGATTCGATATTGAAATAGCCAACCCCAGCCTTCAGGGCGTCCTCGATCTCCTGGTCATTCTTGCCAACTCCGGCAAAGACCGTTTTACTTAGATCGCCCCCCGCCTGTTGGACGCGATAGAGCTCTCCTCCACTGACAATATCGAAACCACTACCCGCTTCGGCCATGAATTTCAGAATATTGATATTACCACAGGCCTTAACCGAGTAGCAAATCGTTGTATCCACCCCCTGGTAAGCCTGCTGGATCTTAGACAAGTGATCCAAAAAAGTCGCCTTGCTATAAACATAGACTGGGCTTCCCACCTCTTCGATGACCTGAATTAGATTCAAATCCTCTGCATAGAGTTGGCCATTTTTGTAATGAAAACAATCCATAGGAACATATACCCTAAATTAAAGCTGATATTGACATTCCGGAGGACGTATCAACCCCGGATCGTCCCATAGTATAGGCATCAATCCATGATTTGCAAGCAACCACCCCAAAATGAACAAGGGAAGCTCATCGCGATGAGCCTCCCTTGGAACTATCGTTTGACCTGAAAAGTAGTGTATTTCCCAAGTCAGTCTCAAAAACCAGGTCTAGCGACGCTTGGTTTTCTTCTTAGTCACTTTTTTCTTGGTGGCTTTCTTCTTGGTAGCTTTCTTTGCTACTTTCTTCTTAGTGGCTTTCTTTTTGGTCGCCTTCTTCTTTGCCACTTTCTTCTTGGTGGCTTTCTTCTTGGCTACCTTCTTCTTAGTGGCTTTTTTCTTGGTCGCTTTCTTCTTTGCGACTTTCTTCTTTGCCACTTTCTTCTTGGCGACTTTCTTCTTCGCTACCTTCTTCTTGGCAACTTTCTTCTTTGCCACTTTCTTCTTGGCCATCATTTTTCCTTTCAAAGAATGAATCCTTTCACACGAAGACTAAATCGC
Source organism: Sedimentisphaerales bacterium (assembly GCA_963662565.2). GTDB lineage: Bacteria > Planctomycetota > Phycisphaerae > Sedimentisphaerales > Anaerobacaceae. The sequence continues at coordinate 70,091 of CAXXXG010000001.1, forward strand.
ATACTAGACTTCGGTAAAAGTTTATGTCAAATAAAAATCTTCACATTACGTCCTACAAAAGTCAGTTTGTTATCGTCCAAAACACAAAGTGACCTTCATAAAATTTCCAATCAGGGCAGAATTAATCACTTTTTATCCTGAATATCTTAATAAACTCAACTCTTGATCCCCCATGATGATCATTGAACACCAACTTTATATTGAATTGAAGTATTTTGCATTGTCTTGGCGATACGCAATAAAGTAAGACTCTTGTGTGTGTTGAACAATCCGGTTTAAACACCTTTCAGTTCAAGAAAAACAAGCTCCGCTCACGCCTTATCGACCCGCTTGAAGATTCTCTTAACAATATGCTGTGCATGACTCACGGAAGGCTTTAAAATAGTTTAAAAATAAATGAACTTTTTTTATTAAATTTTTAAAAAACATGGCGAATATCATTCTATTTGGTGGTTCTTTCGATCCTATTCACACAGGTCATACCCTTGTTGCGCAAGATGCCCAGCAACAATTACAGGCCGAACAGCTAATCTTCATTCCAACAAAACAATCTCCGCTCAAACCGAATTCACCTCTTGCCGATGACCATCATCGACTGGCTATGATCCAACATGCCATCAATGGTATTAAAGGCTTTTCAGTCAATGATTGTGAGTTCAATCGTCCCGCACCCAGCTATACTCTTGATACCGTTAACCAGATTAAGCAGAACACTCCCACCCATACTGAATTGTTTTGGTTAATCGGAGCAGACACACTTAAAGATTTACCTCATTGGTATCGCATCGAAGACCTTATGGATCGATGTCATCTCACGATGATGACCCGCGCGGGTTATCCAGCACCCGATTTTTCCTCGTTTGAAACATTATGGGGGCATAAACGTGTAGAACAGCTGCAAAAACATCGTGTTGAAACTCGCATGATCGACATCAGCAGCTCTGAAATAAGACATCGTTTACAGCAACAACAGGATGTATCCGATGTTTTAGCCCCCCAGGTACTGAACTACATTCAACAGCATCAACTCTATCAGTAAACACCCAATAACAAGGTCATTTGATTATAGTTTTCCCTTTTGTTCGACCAACCAATCACACCAGGCGTCGAATCCCTCACCAGTCTTGGCTGAAACACAAAAGACCTCGGCCTGTTTATTCAAACGTCGTGCATCCTTGATGGCCTTGTCTACATCAAAATCATCCTGTACCCCGGCCTGTAGATAATCCATCTTGTTAATCAAAACAGCCTTGGCTTGAGCAAAGATAGCCGGATACTTGGCCGGTTTATCGTCACCTTCGGCCACAGAAAGCACGACAATCTTCCCTTGCTCACCTAAGTCAAACGAACCAGGACATACTAAATTACCAACATTCTCAATAAATACCCCATCCAACTCATCCAAGGGCAGTTTACCCAAGGCATCCAACACCTGTGCGGCAGAGAGATGACAGGCGCCGTCTGTATTGATTTGAATGGCAGGAGCTTGCGTGGCGCGAATGCGTTCGGCATCAATATCGGTCTGTATATCACCTTCGATCACGCCTAAACGAAGACGTCCTTTGAGTTGATTGATGGTCTGCACCAACAAAGTGGTCTTACCCGAACCCGGTGATGAAATCAGGTTGTAACAGAGCAGTTTCTTACCTGCGAGCAAGCGACGATTGCGAATGGCATGGGTATCATTGGCTTGCAGAATCTTTTGACTGACGTCCAGTTTATCCATGATCTAATCTTCCTCGAATTCAATCGTTTCCAACAACAAGGGTGCATCCGGTAACAACATGAAATCATCCTGACCACAATGCACACAGGCAGAGGTATGGATTCCTATATCAAACTCTTGCTCGCAGGCCTGGCATCTGGCACGAAAGGGAATGTGTCTGATCTCAAGATGCAATCCTTCACACAGGGTTCCTTGAGCAATTGCCTTAAACGCCAAAGCAAATGCCTCATTATTTAAGGCATTCAATTGACCGCAACTGACTAATGCACTTTTCGGACGCACTTGGCGTTCTTCACTGATTTTGCGAATCGCTTCCAAGACATATTGTGCGACACTGGCCTCATGCATCAGCAGATCCTCGGCAGTTCACGACCATAGGGCATCTGCACCAGACGCTTGCCCCCAATCTTGGTTTCCATCTCTACCCAAGGCGTTTCCCCCTCAGGCATGCAGACTACTTCACCGATCAATCGGGCTTGTTGCCCCAAGTCATGTGATCGACAACAGGCCAAGGCTTGCTCTGCCTGATCGGCAGGTACCACACATACAATCTTGCCTTCATTGGCAATGTTAAGCACATCAAACCCTAACATATCCGCAGCAGCCCGCACAGTTGGGGCCACAGGCAGATCCGTTTCACGAATTATGACGCCATAACCACTGCCCCGAGCAATTTCATTAAGGGTCACGGCCACGCCACCCCGCGTGGCATCACGCATGAACCTCATATTCGGCGCCGCCTCCATCAGTTCCGCAATTAAACCGTTCAAGGGGGCACAGTCACTGCATAAAGGACTTTGAAACCGAATGTCCTTACGTAGCGACATAATGGTCATGCCGTGATCGCCCAGGGTACCACTGACCAGGATACGATCACCAACTTGCACCTTATCCAGGCCCAAATTGGGATAACGCAAACGTCCAATGCCCGCAGTATTGATAAAGATGCCATCAGCCGCCCCCGCATCCACGGTCTTGGTGTCCCCGGTGACGATCGAGACGCCACAACTGCGGGCCGTCTCGCCGATACTTTCCAGAATGGTCTCCAGTTGAGAAGTGGCAAAGCCCTCTTCTATGATCAATCCCAAGGATAGAGCCATAGGTTCAGCCCCGGCCACAGCCAGGTCATTGACTGTACCACAAACCGCTAACTTACCAATGTTCCCGCCATTGAAAAAGAGTGGTTTAACGACATAGCTGTCCGTAGTCATGCACACCTTCTCGGAACCCACCGTCAGACAGGCTGAATCACCAAGTGCCTCGCCCTCTTGCTCTCCCACACGGGGCAAGATCACCTCGCGTATTAATTGATCCGAAAGTTGGCCCCCCCCCCCGTGTGCCAAAAGGATGCGATCGTCTTTACTCATGTCCATGCCGTCCATATTTAAACCAGGCCGCACAGGCCCCTTCAGAACTCACCATACAGGGTCCGATCGGATGCTGGGGATTACAAGCCTTGCCAAACAGACCGCAATCCGAAGGATCGATCAGGCCACACAAGACCTCGCCACAGCGACAGCCACGGGCCGCCTTGTCCGAGACCGTCTCACTCAATCCAAAACGGGCAAAGCCATCGAATTGCTGATACTTGTCCCGCAATTTTAATCCACTCCCAGGGATCACCCCAATGCCCCGCCAAATACCATCACAAGCTTCAAAGTACTCGTCAATAATGGCTCGCGCCGCAGGATTCCCGTCTGGCGTCACCACCGCACCGTATTGATTTCTCAGTTGCGGTTTCCCGGCCACCAAATCCTGGGCAATGGCCGCCAGACCTTCTAAAATCTGAATGGCTTCAAAACCCGCGACCACACAGGGCCTACCAAAATCCTCGACCACCGGGCGATAGGCCTCGGCCCCGATGATCACGCTGACATGACCGGGACAGAGAAAGGCATCGATACGATCGTTCTTTTGACTAAGCAGGGCCTCGATGGCAGGAATCACGGTTTTGTGACTGCACATCACACAAAAATTCTCTAAACCCAACCGAGCTGCATCCTGAACAACGACGGCCGTGGCCGGAGTGGTGGTCTCAAAACCCACGGCCAAAAACACCACGGTCTTGTCCGGATATTGCCGGGCCAATTGCAGGGCATCGTCACTGCTGAGCACGACTCGCACCTCAGCGACTCCCTGACAGGTCTCTAGTGACTCACGTTCGCCTGGAACGCGTAACATGTCCCCATAGGTCGCCAGAATGATATCATCGCGTTCAGCGAGGCTCAGGGCCGCGTCAATGTAGCTCTGATCGGTGACACAGACGGGGCAACCCGGTCCGGACAAGAGTTTGATCCCTGGAGGGAGGATCGACCGAATACCGTGACGGAAAATCGCCACGGTATGGGTGCCACAGACCTCCATCACATGAATGGGTCGATCGATAGCATCACATGCATGTTCCAGTGCCACACGGGCCTGCTGAAGTCTCTGCTGCATAATGAGCGTGTCCTTAGGAGGATTTATGGGGAAGGTCTTTAAACTCGTCGACCTGGGCAAAGAGTTCCCAGGTCTGCTTGGCCTCTTCTTCGTCAACCTTGGAGATGGCAAAGCCGGCATGCACCAAAACAATGTCGCCTACCTTGACGTCGCTCAAAAGGGTCGTACGGGCTTTCCACTGATTACCCAGGGCATCCACCACCGCTCGGTCCTCGTTCAACTCAATAATCCTTGCAGGTACTGCTAAGCACATGGTTTTATCTCTCAGTTCACAGTTCACGGTTCCAGGTTCACGGTTAAAAGCCCATTCCAACAACCGTGAACGGTGAACCTTGAACCGTGAACCAAAACAGAGGATTCATTGTATGATCAATGTGAAACTGGGTCAACCTTAGCTTCGACAAGCGATTGCGGCCTGCCCTACCGAGATACCTCCGTCATTGGACGGGATCTGCTGGTGGAAGTTGACCTCGAATTGCATCGCACGTAGACGCTCAATCAGATGAGAGAGTAAAAATTGGTTACAGAACACCCCTCCACTCAAAACCACCTGATTGATGTGACGTTTTTCACGAATTCTCCGTGCAACATCACTCCAGACCTCAACCCAAGTACAGTGAAAGGCTGTGGCCATCTGCCGAGGATCAACCTGGGCTCGTCGCTGCCCAATGATCTGACGTAACATGGGACGCCAATCCAAACGCAAGGTCCCATCTGAATCCTCTCGCCATTGGAAGTCATAGGAACTTATGGGCTCATTCAACGTCAAGGCCTCAAGGGCCATAGGCAACTGGGCATCGAAACCATTAACACGTCCCACACCACAAAGCGATGCGACCGCATCGAAGACTCTCCCCAGGCTACTGGTCTGAATACAGTTGAGATTGGCCTGCAATTGAGCCAGGATGATGGATTGTTTTTGCATGTCGGGTTCCAACGGCTCCAACAGCCATTGCCATTCATTTAGTTCCAAGCCATCATAGGTCTGTGTTAGAAGGCCCAGCAATGGTCGAATGGCCTCGCGACTGGCTTGGTCACCACCCGGTAAAGAGAAATAGTCCAAATGGCCAACACGTTCAAAGCCGTTTAGATCTGCGACCAGGCATTCACCACCCCACACCGCTCCGTCCGTGCCATAACCGGTGCCATCTGCCACTAAACCAATCACAGGGCCGGTTAATTGATGCTCAACCATACAGGCCGCCACATGGGCCCAGTGATGTTGCACCTGCAATAGGTTTTCAATGCCCAGGGACTGGGCATATTGTGTGGAGAAATATCCCGGATGCAGATCGCAGACCACCACCTCGGGTTCGACCTCGAAGAGTTGACGCAAGTGATCGATGGATTGACGGTAATGACGATAGGCCTCAGCATCGGCCAGATCCCCCATGTGCTCGCTACAAATCAAGCGCCCCTGCTTGGCCAGACAAAAGGTGTTCTTCAAATCCGCACCCACAGCCAGAACGTCTGGTCCTTCATGTCCCTCAAGATAAATCGGTGTTGGCACCCACCCCCGTGCCCGTCGCAACACCACGGGCAGCTTCTCGATGCCATGCACAATGGAATCATCCACCTGGCGGTAGATGTCACGATCGTGCATTAAAAAGGCATCCGCGACTTCTCCCAAACGATCCAGGGCCTTGTCATTCTCACAGATGAGCGGTTCGTCCGAGAGGTTGGCACTGGTCATGACCAACAGCTGTGGACCTTGATCAAATAACAGCACATGTAAAGGGGCATAACACAACATAAAACCAAAGCGATTGACGCCTTGAGCCACGCTGGGAGCCAGAGAAGAACCTTCACGTTGAGGTAACAGAACAATAGGAGCTTCCGCACTCGTCAAGACCTGCTCGGCCCAGGGTTCAACCTGAGCCTGTCGTCGAATCACCTCCAAGGACGCCGCCATCACGGCAAAGGGCTTGGCATCACGACGCTTGCGTTGACGCAAACGCAGCACGGCGTCTTCTTGGGTGGCATCCACCGCCAAGTGAAAGCCACCAACGCCCTTGATGGCCACAATCTTACCTTGATGCAGAAGTTGAGCGGCAGCGGCAATGGCCGCTGCACTTTCATCATGCAAGACCTGCCCCTGGGCATCGGTCAACCAGGCATGAGGGCCACAGGTCGGACAAGCCACGGGCTGGGCATGAAAGCGTCGATCTGTAACCTCGCCGTATTGTTCTGCACAACGTTGACACATAGCAAAGACGGACATGGTGGTATTGGGTCGGTCATAGGGCACGGTCTTGACAATGGAATATCGCGGCCCGCAATGCGTACAGTTGATGAAGGGGTATTGATAGCGAAAATCACCCGCATCCCGCATCTCTTGGAGACAGTCCGGGCACAGGGCCAGGTCCGCGGTGACCTGAGCCAGGGCCGTACCGGTGGCATCGCTGGTCTCGATGAGGAAATCGCCTTCCCCCTCGGCCACGGGTACATCCTGTTGCTGGATCTGCTGAATACGGGCCATGGGCGGGCATCCCTCGCCCTGAAGACCGCTTAAAAAGGCATCGATCGCCGCGGTAACGCCTTGAATTTCCAGAACCACACCCCAGGTATCATTCCAGACCTTGCCGCTACAGCCGCATTGCTGAGCCCACCGTACCATGGCCGGACGGAAGCCCACCCCCTGCACGCGTCCGGTAATTCGTAGTTTTTTTCGTTCCAACAAAAAGTCTGCCCTTCTCGATGAAATAAGGGTTGATTTTTAAAAACGGCTCGGTACACTATGGCCCCTAGGTTTTACCACAGGCTTGAGTTCAGGTGGACCTTAAATTTCACAACCGTGGGAAAAAGGCTTGCTTGAAACATGGCTCTTTGTTAAAATTCTGGTTTCCCGGGGCCTTAGCTCAGTTGGGAGAGCGCTTGCATGGCATGCAAGAGGTCGTGAGTTCGAATCTCATAGGCTCCATTGAGTTTGAAACGGCGAATCTGACAAACGTTGGATTCGCCGTTTTTCGTTTAGTTCTAAAAGATGATACTCATTTGACATTGGGCACAGTCAAAACTCAAGCCATAGCGATGTTCCTTCTCATCGACCAGAATCCAATCCTTGTCCCCTTCCGGTTTTTGCTTTAAGCAGTGGCCCAGCTCCTGACGCAGACAGTATTTGGTGGTCATGACCACACGACCATCCAGATCCAGCCCCGACTCAGCTGCCGGTTCGATCTGGGTTACCCCATGGCGACGATAAAAGGCCGCGGCCTTTTCATTGAGCACGTTGCCCAGATAGTTCAAGGTCAGCTTGGGATTGGGAGCAGCATTGTTTAGATGACGACGTTCAAGGGGATGATAGCGACTTAATCGAGCCAGCATTAAATGCTCCAGCACCTCGCGTCGGGCATGATTGATCACACCCACCGGCCAGAAGCGAGGTTCGTCTGCCTCGATACGGACTTCTAGACATTCGAAGACCGTGCCACCGGTCTTGCCCAGTTGTCGCTTGAGATTGTCTAAGGCAGCCTCAGGTTTCTTGGGTAACTCGCCCGGGGTATCCACCTCGACGCGTACCTGCACACCTTGCTCATCTGTGGCGATCAACATCGCACCATTATCGATCTGTTGCCAACACAGGCGTACACCCAAACGACGTTGAGGGTGGGCCCGTTCGACCGCACGAACAAAAGCTTGGTCCAGGTTACGAAAGACTTCCTGCCCCACAGCCAGCCCTACCATCCTGACCGGTGTCACCCAGCCATCCGCACATCCATTGACCTGCGTCCCGGTCCACTGGCCCTGCTCATCGCAGAAACAGAGACCATCGCCATTATTGAGCGAGACCGTCGCGTCCAATCGAAAGCGACCGGCCTGCACGGCCTGAATGCAGCCCAGGGATTCACCAATCCAGGATGGAGATTCGATGGCTCCCGGACTTTCAGGTCGCCCGTCTAGATAGCTGTCCGTAAAGCCCCGATTAAAACTCTTACTCAAATCCGGAACAAATCCCGGCTCACAACGTCCCTGGGAACTAGGAATGAGGTCCCGCTCGATTAAAAGTCGATCCAACTCCTGGCGAAAGGCAGTCACCACATTGGCCACATACACCCGATCCTTGAGACGTCCTTCGATCTTGAACGAACCCACACCCGCATCTATGAGTTCCCTCAGGCGTCCCAGCAGATTCCAGTCCTGCAGGGACAGCAGATGTCGCCAGTCTGTCACGGTGTTGCCCTGGGTATCTTCGATACGATAGCGTTTACGACAGGGCTGGGCACACTCGCCACGATTACCACTACGGCCACCTATGGCATAGCTCATCAGGCACTGGCCGCTGTAGCAGACACAGAGGGCGCCAAAGACAAAGGCCTCTAGCTCAATACTCGTGGCCGCTCGAATGGCCTTGATCTCTTCCAGGGACAACTCGCGGGCCAGAATCACCCGTTGAAATCCCACCTGCTCCATAAAGGTCACCCGCTCGGGCGTGGTGTTGTGGGTTTGGGTGCTGGCGATCAAGGGGATCGGGGGTAGGTCACATTCCAAAAGGCCCATGTCCTGAATGATCACCCCATCGACATGTCGCTCATGCACTTGATGGATCAAGTCCACGGCCGGCTGCAGCTCATCGTCACGCAGCAGGGTATTGAGTGTCACATAGACCCGGGCCCCAAAGAGATGAGCGTGCTCGACCAGACGGGCGATGTCGTCCAGGCTATTGCCCACACGCGAACGCGCCCCAAATCGGGGCCCTCCAATGTAGACCGCATCCGCACCACAGTTGATGGCCGTTAAACCACATTCCAAATCCTTGGCCGGGGCCAGTAGTTCGATCTGATTCATGGGGACTATCATAATTGGAATGTTGGAAAACCGAAAGGTTCTCTGGATCAACATGGCCGCAAAAGCGGCATAAAATATAACTCAGAAATGATGGAATGATGGAATATTGGGAACTTCCGTAAGGCTCACCGGGTTGCGTTGGGCCTTGGTCTATGTTAGGTTAACACCACTTTGAAACTCATTTGGGAGTCATAAGGATGGAACTGATTTTAAGATGGTTAAGTCGTTTCGAAATCAATGAGGCGATCACGATACTCTGCGCCCAACTCATTGCGGCTGTGATCGTAGTGGGACTGGCAGTGCTGGCCAATTTTTTGGTCAAACGCCTGTTGCTCCGCCTGATTGCACGCGTGAGCCAGAAGACAAAGACCCAGTGGGACGACATCCTGCTCAAGGAACGAGTATTTCACCGCATTAGCCATTTGGCCCCTGGCCTGGTCATCTACAAAATGGCCGCCTTTGTTGGGGGTGCAGATAAAATCGTCGATAGTATACAGCAGGCGACCACACTGACCGCCACCATAGAGAAGGTTGCCGGGATCTATATGGCCCTGGTGGGACTGGCCGTGCTGGATGCCTTGCTCAATGCGGTGGTGGATATCTACCGCACCTATGAATTTGCCCGCAAGATGCCTATTCGTGGTTTTATCCAGGGCGTCAAGATTGTCTTGTTCTCCATCGCAGGCATCGTCATCATCTCCATTATCCTGGGCAAGTCCCCCACCGCCCTACTGAGCGGCCTGGGTGCCATGACCGCTATTCTATTGTTGATCTTCAAGGATTCTATCCTGGGACTGGTGGCCGGGATTCAACTGTCTGCCAATAAGATGCTGCAGATCGGTGACTGGATCGAGATGCCCAAATACGGGGCCGACGGTGACATCATCGACATCAGCCTGACCACGGTGAAGGTTCAGAACTGGGACAAAACCATCAGTACCATCCCCACCTATGCCCTCATCAGTGATTCCTTCAAAAACTGGCGAGGCATGTCCGAATCGGGCGGGCGTCGCATCAAACGTCACATCAATCTGGACATGAGCAGTGTCACCTTCTGTGACGAGGCCATGCTGGAACGCTTCAAGAAGGTTCAGTACATCAAGGATTACCTGGCTCAAAAGGAAAGTGAAATCCAGGAACACAATAAGGGGCTAGGGATTGAAACAGGCGATCGAATCAATGGCCGTCGCCTCACGAATGTGGGCACCTTCCGGGCCTATATCGTCGAGTACTTGCGTCACCACCCCAAGATCCACAAGAACATGACCTTCCTGGTCCGTCAGCTCCAACCCACGGCCCAGGGCCTGCCCATCGAGATCTATGTCTTTAGCAACGACCAGGTCTGGGCCAACTACGAGGGCATCCAGGCCGACATCTTCGATCATATCCTGGCCGTAATCCCCGAATTCGATCTACGCGTATTCCAGGAGCCCACGGGAGCGGATTTCAGCAAGATTAATTAAAATCTGTCCTATTGTCCACAAGGACCGCGTCTTGAGACCTATTGCTCATAACAGCTATTTTTACCGTATCTGTCCTATGTCCTAAAAACATATAGAGCATCTGGTTAAAAAATTCTTTACCTGCTTCTTCGTCAGAATAGAAACTTCTTTGAAAGATGATGTTCATCTCTCCACCCCGAGCCATACAGCCCAAAGGATAATCACTCACAAGTCGCTGCTGAAATAGACTTGGCAACATTCGATCAATTACCCCTCTAATGGCCATAAATATACGCTCTTTTGGTACTTGATCCTCATTGATTCCCGCTTGCAGGTAAATCTGTCGTTTTTTGCATTCCGATTGCAATTTTATCTCAAAAGTTCGTAAGGTGCAATATAGTCGTTCCTCCTCATTTTCACTCAAGGGATACTTGAACATCGGCCATAAAGGATTTTCGATATAGTCCACAGACCATCCCATGACTCTGTCCAGCATCCGCCCAAACTGTTCATCCGAAACCAAATTTCCCATTTCATACTTTTCCAGTATGGACATAATATCATCAACCATTCTTTCCTCAACGATCCTAATCTGATTCAGAAGCAGTTGATGGTCATCCTCCGATGAATAATCATAAAATGAAAGAGTGATCAGTGTCGCCAATATTTCAGGGAAGGACTTAGACGACAATGTTTTCCCTGATGATTTTGCTACCCATTCATGAATCGACGACTCAAGCAAAGGTAAATCACAGCGAAATGGGCCATTTCCTCCAATTAGTTGAATTATAGACATAGTCCGATCTACCTGTTTCCTTCTTTCATCAGAAGACACCTTAGACACATTAGTCTCAAATGCCTTCAAAATCACATGTTCTAAATCTCCTACAGCCACCATCCCAGTCGGAGGTGGATTATTCAATGATCTTACTAAGTTGCCAAATGTTTCTGGATATTCCACTACTTCTGCTGTTTCATCAATATGCCTACATAAACGAATATTGTCCAACTCATCAGCAATCTCTATTAGAACTTCTTTAGGGACAAACTTACCTTCAAGGGACATTTCAATCAGACAATTTCTAATTCCTAACCAGTATCTCTGATTTAACGGAGTCAGTATTTCTCGTAACAAATATGGATTTGCTATTCGAGCAGACTGCCAGTAATCACCAAAAGTTGAGCGAAACAATTCACAACGGCATTCCTCGGTAAGATGTCCCCTCTCTTCTAACAATAACAGGGCAATATTACTGACTATTGTTTTTATGGATATATCATCACAGACAATAAGATCCACACATTTTCTAAATGCACTCTGTACCCATACCTGATTTTCACTTGCAATAGCAATTTTAAGCAGCAAAACATTTGTATCCCAATTCAGATCACCGTCACGCTCATTTACTTCAAACTCACTGACTTTAGAATACAAAGCCTTTAATTGAATCTCGGTATCAGCAGAGACAGTGTTAACAAGTTCGTCATAACAATTTTGATAATAAGTCAAAAGGGTGACACTGCTGGGAATTTTATCATACCCCTTTTCAATACTCATCAAATCATTCATCCCAAGGCCTTCGATAATAACCCTTCTAGCTTGAGTGATTTCAACGACAACTGATTCTTTTTTATCAGGAGTAACATACCAGCAGACTGAATCATTAAAATCACTTGCATGAAGCCCAATTGAAGGACACATCACATTTCCCAATACGTCAGGAGTTTTCATTCCACTCTTAGAGTAGGCTGATTGACTTTGTTCACCACCTCTTTTACCTATAACATCATCTCCCATCCCTGCTATTTCATACATATTTGACATTAAGACAATCGCATTCTTCACCGCACTACACAGCAATACATTTTCAGACATGGCATCAATAGTATCATCCACATTCTGCTCCTTCTTGAAGGCGAATCGTTCTAACTCACCCGTCGAATGTTGAAAACACCCTTTTAATCCATTACCATCAAAGGCCAAATCCATCATTTGTTTACTCGTACGGGAATCTCCAATTTCACCTAGCCTTACCATTATTAAACGCCACAATTGTCCATCTCGTAGAAGAGTCGCCTTATACTTAGTCGGATGTTCAGCTTGCGAATCAAATAAAAGATCGATCGTTTGAATAGACACCTCAATCGGGTTGATTCCAGCACTCGTAACCTCATTAATTGACAAAAACACCATAAAGAAGGTTGCAAACACTGCCAGCTTTCGCCCCAAGACCTGTTGTTTCTTTTTATTGTGCATTGCTATACCACCTTCTTTTGTCGTAAATTTTAAAACTAGTTTAGATGAAAGGTACACCCAAGTGATCCATCAATTCTGGCTTTAGCATATGCCTCTTCGTCAGTATCTGTATTGTATGCGATTGTTAATAGTGAATATCGAAGCGAGACACCTTCCTCGGCCTCTTCTGAAGACACAAAACCAGCATATGTAAAGATTTCAAATATTCCAGTATAAAAACTATGCCGCGTCCCTGTGCCGGAATCAGACCATGACCAATCAAGATCATAATCCTCATAATACCAAGTTTGTTCAGACCAATCGCCATTTTGCATTGCTAGCTCATCTCTGTATTCACCTTGAAAAATCACATCGTCATCATCCCAATCAGCAGTCCAACACAGTTCAACTTCTTCTTTTGCAAAAGCAAAGCAATAAGCGGAGTTAGGTGTTTTACATCTCAGGTCTACTGCTAAATATCCATGTATAACTAGAGGAACTGAATTCCAATCAGGATCTACCATCACTACATCTGCAGATTGTATAGCTAAAAACTCTGACACTGCTGCACCTGTTTCCCCATCATCTAGAACACTATCCACATCCACACTCATACTAGAATTTGGATTCATACTATCATTATCTTCATAATCATAGTCTCCGCTACTACTGATCACCTTAAAGTAAGAGCTAGGAATAAATTGAGCATATACAACATTTACCATCCCAACAGAAAGACACAACAATGCTACTCCCTTCAATACACACCGTTTCCCTTCCAAGAACTTCATGATGATCTCCTTAAAACATGCTAGCTATATTCAGGAGTAGATTAGATTAGGTACCACTCCATTCTTTATAAATCTTCCCATCTGACTGTTTAATGCCCTTTACTACACCTGACCTCTCTTATCGGATTTCGTCTAAGCTTTACTGTCATTGGATTATTATATTGCTCTTAGTTCTCGTTAGAACTGGTTTCATAACTAAATCATTTTAAACTTGCGCTCCGTAAGGAGTTATGTATGCTTAGTCATAAAAAAAGGGACACCAATGGCTAAGCAGGAACAATTTATCACGGATGAACAATGGCAAAAGCTGGAACCGCTTCTGCCTAAGTACAAAAGATCTCCTAAGGGCGGTCCCAATCGCAGAGGTAACCGCGAGGTTCTTGAGGGAATCATTTGGGTCCTTCGTAGTGGTGCTCGTTGGAAAGATCTGCCCGAGAGATATCCTTCAGCAAGTACCTGTTGACGACGTTTGCAGAAATGGGAAGAACAAGGCGTCTGGCTGAAAATATGGCGTAAGTTCTTGTCTGAGCTAGACGAACAGAAACAAATGGAATGGGAAGAAACCTTCGCCGATGACAGTTTTGCCTCGGCAAAAAAAGGGGACCCTGCGTCGGAAAGACCAAACGTGGAAAAGGTACAAAGTGGATGGTGGTGGTCGATGGCCAGGGAATCCCTATCGGTGGACATCTCGATTCGGCCTCGCCGAGTGAGGTGAAGTTGTTGGAGACGACGATTGATAAAATTTCTGTGCCACGTTCGGGTCGAGGACGACCCCGGAAAAATCCTTGACGCATCGTTGCTGACAAAGGCTACGACAGTGATCTGCTTCGCACTCGCTTGATTAAACGTGGTATTGAATTGATTTGCCCTTATCGAAAAAACAACAAGCATATGAAACACCATGATGGTCGCAAAATGCGGCGTTATACGCGGCGATGGAAGGTTGAAAGGACTTTTGCGTGGTTGCAGAACTTCCGTCGTCTCGTGGTACGCTATGATAGGTTGATGAATATCTATCAAGGCTTCTTTCATCTTGCTTGTGTGCTCATTACATTAAGGCAGTTATGAAACCAGTTCTAGTGAATATGCTTGCAATAGCAATCAAATACCAATGAATATAATATAAATATCTCATTAAGTTATTCCACTCTTACGTACTCCTCAACGTTCAAGCAATAAAGAAGGTGGTAAGCAATGATAGCCTATATAAAAGAAATATACTTCTCTACGAGCGTACCTAGCTTAACCACCCTCATTATTCTTTACGACTCAAAACTAATCTAAGAAGAAATAGCAAGCTAAATCCGCATCAATCTCTGCTTCAGCATACGCATCCTCGTCACTATCATTATTGACTACACCACATCTCATTAAATACCTTAAAGAAACTCCTTCCTCGGCCGTTGCTGGCGAGACAAATCCAGAATAGGAATAGATATCAAAGTCGTTGTAATATAGCCTATGATACGTCCCTGTACCAGAATCGGTCCACGTTTGTACGTCTTGATAGTTTTCTCTATACTTTGAATTCTCTGTCCACCCACCATTTTGCATGATTAATACATCCTGGTACTCGCCATGAAAAACCACATCATCATTATCCCAATCGGCAGTCCAGCACACTTCAACCTGCTCCCTGGAAAACGCAACAGAATAAGCGGAACTAGGGGTATTGCATCTTAGATCAATCCAAAAATCACCCCATATCATTATTGGTACTGAACCATAATCTGGATCAGTCATCACAACACTTGCAGCGTGTATAGCATCTATCTGCGACACGGTATAGCCTGTCTCGCCATCTTCTTTAATACTATCAACTTCTACATCCATACGATAGTTTTGCCATAACCACCCCGCATCCTCATAAGAATAGTCACCTTCGCAGGCAGCCGTTAATGTAAAGGTAGAAGTAGGAATATATTGAGCGAACACAATATTTCCCATCCCGCCCAACAAACACAACAATGCTATCAACATCACGACTCTTGACTTCTCTTTCATAAACATTATATTTGTCTCCTATAAAATATGTTAGCACTGGCCTGAAACAGATTACAGACTGTCCCAATCAACTCAATGCATCTTCTCTGTTACAGCTCAATGAACCCAGTCATCAACCCGATCTCAATTAAACTCCCTCTTAATGCAACTCTGATTGTGACTTCCCTTAGCTTAGAAAAAACTCACTCTGACTTGATAACTCAATCGCCACAACAGGCCTACAATAGCAAAATATAAGTGATGATCACAAATGACCATAACCAGCAAGCGGACCTACACAGAGACTTGAAACCTAAACGTCACCTCTCATTTATGAGTAGACCTATCATTCAAAATATCACGAAAGATTGCTTCAAATACAATATCCCATGTCGTTACAACAGTACCACTATCTGTGAATGAAGAAACCTCTCCTTGTCTATCATTGTCCTTACGATTCGTTGAGGTCCTTAAACGCCTTTTTACTGCTTCTTCTTTAAGTACTTCTAGATAGTCGTCAGGAGGAGATTTTAAGGTTCCCTCAATGAGCATAGACATACTAGAAAAACAATACTGACAAAATCGTTCCTTCACTTTTGTCTGAGATATCTGATCACCTATTGCACGATAAAACACGACATCTCTGCTGTATCGCTCATCCCAGAGTCTCATATAGGACGTATAACGTTGATCCCAACAGTATTTTATATAGTCAATCTGAGCCTTATTAAGAGGCTGGTTAATTAAAGGATCCAGTGCCGCTCGAATGGTTTCATGCATGCATGATTGGGCTACTTCGGCTGTTTCAGAAACCTCTTTTTTCAGAAAAGGAAATTGTCCAGACAACGATTGTTGGGCATATAGATAAAGCCCATTAATCTGATCTTCAAGATAAGTTAGATCTTTCTCTGAGGGCAAATTCCTCAACATGAGATCCTCAACATACCACATGGTCTTAGCGGCCATAACTCGATAACCAGCATCGGCATCCTCTGCATTAATAAATTCTCGCCAAAGAATAGGTAGACCATTTTCAATAGCATGTATACGAGTAGCATGATTTTCAACAGTTCTATAAGAAGCAACAACACTCTCAACTTTTTTGAGATAATCATTTAAATCATCTTCAGTCATGCATGTGCAAAGATCTTGATACTCATCGCAATATTCGAGCCTATTTAATAATTGAAAACTTCCTGAGCATTCTTCTGCTTGTAAACACAAGACTAAACTCTGTGCCATACAAAATAAGAACCATACACATCGCATACCACACCTCATTTCTAAGAAAGCGCACACAGACCTTGACTCAAGCCCAAGAGGACCGACTTCTCAATCGAGCCCCCCCCCCCTATCACTACACTAGACATACTTCGTGATCTACACCGAATCTCAGTCTAAACGATTAAAACCATACATTTCTATTATTAATGTTATGTCTATATATAAGGAACCGCCTAGGACAGAAATTATGATAGTCATTTATCATTTTTTGTTTTTTTTCTTCACAGACAGAGCAACCATATGATACTGTGTGATCATTAGCAATATGTGCGGAAGCTAATACTTTTAGAGGACATATACAAATGTTTGGAAGGGAGACCTACGTAATGGAGAATAACAGTTTTCCTGAAATTCAAGAGAGGATCAACATCGCATATACATTATTTTCACGATATGAAGCAAAAATCTACAGCATGATCAAATACAACAGTGATAACCAGTTCCTTATAGACGATATCTATCAAGAGCTTTTCATTTCAATCGTTAAATATCCACCACCGAAGAACATTTCCTCTCCAATATCTTATTTATGGAAATGCATAACCCACATTATATATAACATAAGGCGTCAACAAAAAAGTGAAGAATCAAGGATAAATAACTATATCAAACAAATATCCAACAACACTCATGACATAACAAGTACCCCCCTAGCTATCCTTCTTAAAAACGATAATCACCACAAACTAATCGAATTCATACAAAAACATCTATCCCCCTCCGAGGGAAGGGTTTTGCTAGAAAAAATCAAACACAACTCTAACAACAATGAAATCGCTCTTAAACTTGGGATCAAGTGCGAATCTGTTTCTCGATATTACTCCAATGCTTTGTCTACATTAAGATCCATTTCAATTCAGAACAGGAAAGCACTAGAAGAATTTATCTAAAAGAAAACCCCTGCGAAGGTCAAAAGCTTCGCAGGGGTTTTCTAAAAGGCCGCGAGGACCTTCAGGTGTCTACCTGATCTCATCTCAACATACTTTAGGTCTTGAACTGTCCCACCAAGGTCAGGAGTGTTTCTGCCATCTGCGACAATTCAGCACCGAGCGACTGGGTTTGTGCGGCCCCTTGAGAGGTTTCTTTGACCGCTCCATCCACAGTGGCCACACTCTGAGCAATGGCGGTGACCTGCTGATGCCGTTTGGTTAATGCCTTGGGAAACGGTTTCAGTAGCCAGGGCCGTTTGACTGATGTTTTCGGAAATCTGATCGGCAGTCACACTCTGTTGTTCTACGGCCGCGGCAATGGTGCGTGAGACATCATTGACATTCAGGATCACCTCACTGATCTGTCCAATCGAGGCCACAGACTCCTGCGTGGTGCTCTGAATGGCCGCAATACGATGACCGATATCCTCGGTGGCCTCGGCGGTCTGACGAGCCAGTTCCTTGACTTCATTGGCCACCACGGCAAAGCCTTGCCCGCATTGCCGGCACGGGCCGCTTCGATGGTGGCGTTCAAGGCCAAGAGATTGGTCTGCTCGGCAATGCTTTGAATCACATCAATGACCTGACCGATCTCACTGGCGGCAGATCCCAGTTCACCAATTTTCTGATTGCTGTCTTCAGCCAGAGAGGCGGCCTGCCCCGCCACATTGGCGGCGTTCTCCGCATTCTCAGCGACCTCTCGAATACTGGCCGTCATCTGCTCGATGGCCGTGGCAATGGCCCCCATATTGGAAGACACCTGTTCACTCGAGATCGCCATGTTATTGATGTTACAGGACATTTCGTCGGTCGAGGCCGTCAAGGAGGACGATTGCTCGCTCACCTCCTTGACTCCATGAACCATTTCCGCAGAGGCTTCCGATAGACAGACCGCAGAGTCGGCCAGGGTATGGGCATTCCCAGAAATCTGACTGATAATTCCCTGCAATTTTTCCACAAAGAGATTGAACCAGTGACTCAGTTCACCCAATTCATCCCGCGTGGAAATGGTGAGGCGTTTGGTCAGATCCCCTTCTCCCTGGGCAATGTCTTTGAGCATATCAATGGCGATCTTCAACGGTCGCGTGATCATGCGAATCAGAATTGCCGCGGCCAACACCCCGATCAGCATTCCACTCGTGACGACCAGTAAACTACTAAACTGGGCCTGACGGACTCCAGCCTGGGTTTGTTGACGGGCGTCGTCGTTCAACAGGCGTGCATCCTCAACCACCTCCTCGATGGCCAAACGACACTGTTGCAGATCCTCTTCCAACTGCACCTGCATCTGGGCGGCGTTCTCCTGAGCAGCTATGGATTGTTGAATGGTGGCAAACAGACCCACATTGGGATCCATAACGATGCCTTCCAAATCCTCAAAATTGGTGGTAAGTTGATCGTAGGTCGTCTTGAGTTCTCCCGACTCGGCCTGGTCGGCCAATCGTTTTTGCTGGGATTGAAAAGACTTGCACCGGCTCTTAAATGTCTTGGCGATCTTGTCCAATGCTTCCGGATCGGATTCGGTTTGATAGTCGCCGACCAAATCACGCAATTGGTTGAGATATTTCACCAGCTTGTTGGCTCCCTTGACCAGGGGGTAGTTCTCGTTAAAGGTCTTGTCAATGATGGCTCCCAGCTCTTCAGGGGTGGCGTTGCCATTGAGAATCAGAATCTTACTCTGTTCCTCGCTCTCATTCATGGTGGTTTCGGCCTGCCTGGCAAAGGCAGACACGGTCTCATCCAGAACCTCACGACAACTCTCAAACTCATCGAGCCGCTTGGCAGTCTCGCCCGTGGCATGAATCCTTTGACGTTGGGCCTCCACCATTTCAGCCACATCCACGAAACAGTTGCGTTGTAGTTCGGTGGTCGCCTGAATATCGGTGTCCCCCCCCTCGTCCATTAATCGCATGACCGATTCGAGACGGACCAAATGGTCCTCGAACCTGGCCTTCAGCTCATCCAGGGCGAGAACATGGGTGCCTAAATCCTCCTCCTGTTCACTGGTAAGGATTTCCAAGGCTTTTTGCTGAGTCTCTTGGGCAATCCAGCCAGGCCCATGGCCTCAT
>CAXXXG010000002.1:0-7750 GCA_963662565.2 Sedimentisphaerales bacterium
ATATAACACATTGAAACCATTCAATGCAATATGGTTAAACTTTCCAAAATTTAGCTCAAGATAGATATTGACAGATCTATTTAAGTAAAATACGTTTACCTGATAAAAAATAACTTTTAAATAAGGTTGAGAAAATATGATTTCCCGCACAATCAGGGAGAACCATAACCATGAAAAAATCAAAAAAGGTTCTCAGTATTAATGATTTGGTACAATCATGAGAAGCGAATACCGCAAATTAAAATCAAACTGGTGTGTTTGGATGGCGGCCGTGCTCCTGGGGCTATGCGCTATTTTCACCTATATACTTCCAGTTTTTGCGGATAAAGCTGATACCGCCACCACAGAAACGGTCCGTTCAGGAGCGGAAATCGACTATCCCCCATTCAGTATTGTTGACGAAAAAGTGGCGTTCAGCGGGTTTTCGGTGGCGTTGTTGCGTGCGGCCATGGGGCGTATGGTTACCTTTCGAACCGGACCCTGGAACGAGGTCCGGGGCTGGTTGGAGCACGATGAAATCGACGTCAAGGAGCTTGCCGATTTGAACGGCCGCCGGGTGGCGGTGATGAAGGGCGGCAATGCCGAGGAATTTATGCGACGTGAACGGCGCGACTTTGACATCCGCACCACGCCTCTTTCGAAGTAGCTTTTCAGGAACTGGCCGATGGGCGGCATGACGCAGTGGTGATCCAGCGGCTGGTGGCGTTGCGCCTGATTCAAAAAACCGGTTTTACCAGTCTCAAGGTGATTGACCAGCCCATTGAAGGCTTCAGGCTGGATTTCTGCTTTGCCGTCCACGAGGGTGACCGTGACACCTTGGTCCTGCTTAACGAGGGTCTGGCCATCGTTGTTGCTGACGGTAGGTATCGCCATCTCCACTCAAAGTGGTTTGCCAACATGCAATTGCCTGATGATCGGTCTATTGTCATCGGCGGTGATTACGACTATCCACTCCTTTGAGTATCTGAACACAAAAGATCGTCCCAGCGGATTCACGGTAGATCTGATCCGGGCGGTCGCACGTGACATGAACATGGACGTCAGCATTCAACTTGGCCGGTGGGAAGAGAGAGTCAAGGCGTTGCGAGACGGCAGGATTGATGCGATGGGTGGCATGTTCTACAGCGCGGAACGCGACAGGGTGCTGGATTTTGGCCGAGGTATCTGGTGGCCCACTGCGTCAGTGCGGTTCGACAAGGGGAAAGACTTACTCCCACGACTTTGGAAGAACTGGCCGGACGGGATCTGGTTGTACAGGCCGAAGATGCCATACTCGATAATGCCCGCATCACCACCGTTGAATACCAGGAGGACGTTGTGCGTGCCGTCGCCGAAGGTCGGAATGCCTGAAGTAACCATTACAAATACAAAAACGCAAGAAATTATTTATCATAATTCATTTATTACTGATATCCCTGTTGATCAATCCAATGTTGAACAAATAATCCAAGCCGGAAGATCACGCTGGAAAGTTGAAAATGAAAAAAATAATGTTCTTAAAACAAAAGGTTATCATCTTGAGCACAATTTTGGACACGGGAAACAGTTTTTATCGTCCACCCTGCTAAACTTAAATTTATTGGCTTTTTTAAGTCATATTTTCCTGGAATTCACGGACGAAATCTATTGGGCGGTTCGAGAAGAGCTTTAAGCCAGAAAAACCTTCTTTCATGATTTTCAAATATTGACTAAATATTTGTATTTTCATAGCTGGCACCATTTAATTAGTTTTATGGCAGAAGAGCTTGAAGTCAATATACAGAAAAATACTTTAAATTCAAGTTAAACCTAAATTTAGAATTGCTGATTCATTAATGCAACTGAAATGCATATTATGTTTTGCCTCGCTTTGTTATTTTTTCCCTTTCGCTGTTTATTAGATACATGAATGTAATCATCAAATCATTGACTTAGATCAAGTGTTTTTATTTCCAGGTATGATATATAAATAAGCATAACTATAATTTAACAAAGCAGATTCAATGAAAACAGCTATGATTCCAGCAAGACGAGTGATTCAAGTCCTATTTCTAAGCTTTGTAATTTCCATTGGTATAAAATGCTAAATATCAACCTGAAACTTGGGAGACAGAGAATGAAATTATTAAAACTTACCGAAACAAATGAGTTTACATCGGGAGCGATGAAGCGGTTCTTTTTGGTTGAAACTTCGGAATTTTTTAAAATTATTAACTTTAACCTTGATGCCGGAGTTACATTTCCTGTGCATTCTCATGATCTGGATGGAGAATTATCCATTCAGGTGCTTGAGGGAAAAGGCTGGTTTTTAGGAGGAAATGATACCAAAATTCCAGCGAATACCGGGGATATTCTGGTATCCGAGATACGAGAACCGCATGGTGTCATGGCAGACACAAAAATGAGAATCATCGTCACAATTGCCCCGCCAATTTGATGAAGTTTATCGATTTTAATCACTTGATTATCTTGGGATATATCCTTGATACCCGAAGAATACGAGAGGTAGGAGGGCGATAAGCATGAATGCGGAGATTAAAAGCCATCGAAAGCGCTGAAAATATAGCTTTTTTAAATTTTTTATCCATGATATCACCAAAAGAATAAATTGTAATCACTGACTATATCCGCATAGCGGGTAGCCCAATTGCCTAATAATCGGACCAACTTATCTTCAACATTTTCAGGGGGGATTTTCGCTGGTAAAGGGTTCCCATGCAAAAAACAGTATCCTGGGTTGCAGGTCGTGGATTCAGGGTGTGTAGAGAAGATATTCTCCTTGGTCAATCCTATTGAAAATGTTTCAGCACAGGGGATGAACTGATAATATAGTATACATTGCCTTTTTCTGTGGCCGGTTTTTTCCCCAGTATTTCAATGCTGCTGTTGAGTTTCACTGTGGCCAGAATATCCAGGTGTTTTTTCTGCGACTTTGCCTTCTGAAACTGCTGGGAAGAGATTTTTCCTTTGATATCATAAGCCCAGTAAACAATTTTATCATGGGCAGAGGTGGTGGGTTCATCGTAGTTCATGAAAAGTGATCCCACAAGGTCGTGAACCGCCTGCCCGGACACATCGTTAAATTTTTCAAACAACAGCATGACACGGTGAGTGGCGGCATCGGCCACCACGTTCAGGTTGCCGTCCATAAATTTGTATGTTCCCGGCGTGGTCTCTTCCATCATGTGGGAGACAGCCGTTTCCTCCTGGGCAGGGGTGAGGGGAGCACCCAGGGTATATCCATTGCAGCCCAGATGAAGGGAAAGCACCTGATCATAAATGTGGGTCAAAGTCTCCTCTTTTCGGGGCAAGGTGTCATCAGCAAAGCTCAGGGTTGTAAATTCTAATGCAACAAGGAATATAATTAATTTTTTCATATCTTTGAAAATCCGTAATGAAAATTTGTTTGTACAAGGGGTGGGTTTGCATGTTTGGTGCTTGATCATAATATCGGTCATTTGAATATGCTCGTAGCCCAACGGATTCAGGCTTGTGTTTTCATAAAAAATCCCATGGGTCATGAACGTATAACAACCCATGGGACACTGGCCAAAAGATTATTGATTATATCTCAGTTTTCGCTCTTCTTCAATGAGCTTCATGGTTTCGGCACTGCCACCGGTTTTGATCCAGAGATGCTCGGGTTGTGCAAGCAGGGCCTGGATGTATTTCTTATACTTGTCTCCCATACCCGCATGGTCGGCCAGTTCCTGAACTTCGGGGAGGAATTCGTGGTAGAAATTCCGTGAAACCTCATAAAGTCCGTGCCAGTGGGTGTAATCCGGTGCAAACATAGCCGTTGCCATACGGGCCCTGCGGCCCTCATGGTGCCAGATTTCAAACCAGGTATAACCGAGTTTGTGCTGAAACCCACTGTTTTCCCAGATACCGTCTTTTTTGAGCATGGCAACAATTTCAGCACCAGGTTTGCCAAACTTGTCGTTGTACAGATTCACCAGATCATCAAACTGGCTGTAAAAATTTTTCACCTGATTGATCCCGTGGCAGGATTTACACACACCCTGCATATTGGTCCGGCGCTCCTTCCAGGAAACAACGCTTTTGATGGTTTTTTCCTCCATGATTTTTTTGAGCTTATCCCCTTCCTTTATATAGGATTTTTTGGTGGCTTTTTGTCCCGGTCTGGGGGCAATGTCACCGGGAATATCGGTCACCGTGTCGTCGGTAAAGGTCACCCTGTTTAACTTGGAAGAGACCACTGCCCTGAGATTCCAAGATAGGCGGTCCCCTACATTATGACTGTTCTTGGCTACTGCACCGTTGAGTTTGACAAAGGAACCCATGTGGCAGGAGGAACAGGTGGGAGCCGCGTAGTAGTCGTCCCCAAGTACCCAGGCACCGTCCTTTAAAATATTCATGCCTCCGGGGCCAGGCCCTTTGGGGGCGGTGGCATAGGCAATACCATGTTTGGACTCTTCATAGATTTCTTTCTGGGGATGATCCGGTCCCAGATGACATTTTCCGCAATTTTCCGGTTGTCTTGCCCGGCTGGCACTGAAGGAATGTTTGGAGTGGCAGGCATTACAGGCACCCTTGCTACCATCGGGGTTGATGCGGCCAATACCGGAGTTGGGCCAGGTGGTGTAATCCATCTGGGGGGCATCTGTTTTGGATCTTAAAAGGTTGCCATCATTATCTCGTTTTGGGGCCACCACCGTGCCGTGGCACTGCCAGCATCCGCTGACCATGTTACCCGGGTTGTCTGGCATGCCGCCCACAACCTCGGCCAGCATGTTATCCAGAGACGCCATGATTTCTCCGGCCGTGGCATGGTGAGAGATGGCCATTTCCTTTGCTTCGGGTTTATGGCATTTAGAACAGTCATTTGGGGAGAGGATGGCCTTTATAAAAGCCCCTTCGTGCTGGTAACCCAGTTCATCACCCTTGTCAGCTGCGTGGCAGTTGTAGCACCCCACCTGCCCCTCTTTGGCTGCGGCATGGGCAGATGCTTCCCATTGCAGTACCAGAGACTTGTTTTCCTTTAAATGGCAGGTTATGCACTTTTTGTTCATCTCCTGTACTTTGGGGTTTTTTACATCAAAGGATTCCTGGGTCAGTCCCAGTACAGATCCTGCGCTGACAAAAACCAGTAATGTCATCACGGTGAAAGCCCTTAATAACCTCATTTTAATTTTCCTCCCTTTTAAAAAGTTGAAGTATGTGCGGTTCGGTTGTTAAATCTGATTTCCACTTTGTAACGGCCTAATTGGCCGGTTCCTAATTATCCATCGGGGGGGCTCTGCTGAGGGTGCCCGGAAGTTCTATTTTCTATAGTGAATTACCCCTTTTGTTCCTCGGTCCAAAAGGGAAAAATTTTGCCCAGAATAAAAAGAATGACAAAGGGGATGAGCATCACCACAATCACCGTTAAAATTCCCTCTTTATCCAACCATTCCGGATGAAACACCGTGTATCCCCGGGCACTCTTGGACATGAGCTGGCCTCCGATTACCACGTTCCACCGCATGATGAACACCTGGAGCAGTAAAATGGCGGACACCCCTGCAGCCAGAAGGTTGTACCGGGGTTGCTGGAGTTTGATAAAGGCCATGATCGCCAGGATAACAAGGGGAATGCCCGAGCATATTTTCACCTGCCATAGCCAGAAGGAGGCGGATAGGGGGCCATTTAACAAGCCTTCCACCATGTGGTGGTATCCCGATTTCAGGTAAGAGTGAGAAAATACCTCCAGCATTTCAAAGGAAAAGGCCAGGATGAAGAATCCGGTGAGGGTCTTAATGCAGGTGATGATGCAGGGGCCGTCAATGGATTTTCCGGTGAGTTTTCTTATCACAATATAGGCAAGGACGATGGCGGAAATGCCCGAGACACAGGCAGAAAAAAGAAAAATAACCGGCATCAGGGGGGTGGACCAGGTGGGATTGGCCTTAACCCCGCCAAAGATAAAGCCCACATATCCGTGGAGAATTGCCGCCACTGGAATACCAATCCCCACCAATATTTTGATGATTCGGTTGTCCAAGGCCAGTGCCCGGGGGGAAAGATCATCGCAGTCAAAGGTGAAAAGCCGGTAAATCAGTTTCATCATGCCCCGGGAGCGCTGTTTGAGTTTTACCAGATCTGCCCGGTAAACAAAGAGCACAATGAACCCCAATACCCCCATGGAGACCGCATAGATATAACCGAATCCGGCCATGGCCGAACTGGGGTTGGGGGTTAACAGCATATTGAAATTACGTTCCGGACGTCCCAGATGCAGCAGCAACGGGATAGTGGCGCAGCACAGAAAGGCCAGGGCAAAGAGCAGAGAGAACCGGGCCACGGGTTTCAGGCTTTTGATGTCAAAAAGATAGTAAAGGGCCGCAATGATAAAGGCACCGTCCACAAGCCCTGTGATGTACGGGTAAAGGACAATCATCATGCTCCAGTGCACATGGAGATCATTGGGCAGAACAAAATTGGATAGCAGCATGGCTGAACCTTCATGGAATCCACTCATTTATATCACCTCCAATCGTGCGCCCAGGTAGTAAAGGGCAGGCCAGGTCCCCATGGATTCCTTGAGCACGGTGAGCACCCCGGGACCTTTTAGAATTTTATAAACTTCAGATGATTCATCTTTGAGGCTGCCGAATTTTCTGGCACCGGTGGGACACACCTCCACGCAAGCGGGTAACAGGCCTTTTCTCACCCGGTGGTAACACCAGGTACATTTTTCTGCGGTGTGGGTGATGGGATTGAGGAATCGTGACGAATAGGGACAGGCCTGGATGCAGTATCCACAGCCCACACAGCGATCACTGTCCATGAGTACGAATCCATCCGGGGTGGTGAAGGTAGCCCCCACCGGGCATACCTGGGTGCAGGGGGTTTCTTTGCACATATTGCAAAGCTTTGGTACAAAAAAAGTGTCCCTCACCTGAACATCAATGTCCGTTCTGGGATTCTGGTAGCCGTCAAGGCCGCCATGGGGGCAGTCCACATACACCTGATCGTCAAAATCCTTGATATAGCGTTCCACCCAGGTGCGGTAATACCCATCGGGTACATTGTATTCCCGTTTGTCCGCCACACAGCAGGAGCCGCACCCGATGCACCGAGTGATGTCCACAATAAAGGCGAATTTGCGTTCATGGATGTTATAATCTTGGCCCCGGATACCGGGAATTTGTTCGGGGGTGTCGGGAATTGTTTCGGGCTGTAGCATGTCAAGAGCATCTCCCCCCCCCATGGGATAGATTAGAAGCAATGAGCCGGTAAGACTGCCCGTTAGTACTTTTTTAACGAAGGTCCTGCGATCCAGCTGTGGCGGTGCCTGTTCAATTTTCATGAGTCCGCCTCCGTTTTTGTTGTTATCAGTTTTGCCCGGTTGATGTATTTAAGGGGAGCATGCACATGGTGGCACTGGTTGCAGGTGTGGGTGAGCTTTACCTTTTGGGATTCAAGGTGTTCTAGCATGGCAACGGTTTTAATCACCGCCTGGGATCGGGCCTTTATTTCGGTGTTGTGACAGCGAAGACACAGGGTGGTGATTTCGGTATCTTTTTTCACCGGCAGGGTGGCGATTTTTTTTACCGTTGCTGATATGGTCGGCATAGGTGCCGTGGCAGAATTCGCAGGAGATGGTTTGGTGGCGGCCATTGATATGAATGGCTGCTTCATAGGGGTGGCATTTGAAGCAGGAAGTGTTGGTACCATGGCGGATGGGCCGCAGGACCTCCTCATCAATGGCATCTGCCCGGTAATAGCCGTAGGTTCCAAATGAATCGGGAATGAGCTGGGCCTTTAC
>CAXXXG010000003.1:0-355410 GCA_963662565.2 Sedimentisphaerales bacterium
GAGTCATCATCATCCACCCCACATCATTGTTCTGTCACGGTTTACTGTCACGTCCAACGATGATCGCATTATAGTTAAAATAGGATGTTTACCTCAAGAAAAAACTAACCTTTAAATACATAAATCCTTTTTCATCAATGACTTAACGAATATCTTTTTCCCGCTTGTTTTTCGCTGCAAAAAGCGAGAAACTCCCCCTGTTTATAACAGAGCCAAGCAGAGAGTGATTTGATTGACGCCGCTGTTGGCCAGGATTATACTTTTAAGTTACAGAATCCATATTATTAGGAGACCTTGATGAGTCCTGCAATCATAAACCTGTTGGCCTTTGGTTTGCCTGGAAATTCCGAGTGGTTCATTATCCTGGTGGTGGCCCTCCTTCTTTTTGGTCGCCGTTTGCCGGAAATCGCTCGCAACATGGGTAAGAGCATGACCGAATTCAAAAAGGGATTGCGTGAGGCGCAAGACGTTCAAGACGACGTCAACCAGGATATCAAGGAAATCAAAGACCACGCCGTTGAGCAAGCCAAGGAGGCCTCCGGTCTCAACGAGTTGGAAAAAGATCAATAGTCACCTTCCCCCTTTGACTGCAATGGGACATCACAAGCAGCCATACGATCCAACCGGCTCCACCATGAGTCTGGGTGACCACCTGGAAGAACTCCGCGCCCGTTTAATCCTGGCCCTGGTGGGACTCTTCATCGGCACGATGATCAGCTTTACCTTTGGCAAATTCATCATCCGCTTGATTGAGAAACCCTATGTCAATGTCATGACCCACTATGCCAATAAGCATGTCAATGACGTCAACGTGGCCGGTGCCACCAGCTTTGTAGAGCTCCTCAGCAACAATCTGGTTGAAGCCTTGGAGTCCGATCCCAATGCCCCGGACCTGGACGCCAAGACCATTCGCTTCATGCAGAGATTGTACGAGAAAACCGAAGAACAATGGCAGGCCGACGCACCGTCAACACCCTGGGCCTTTTCCAACACACAGGTGCCTCGCTTGCAGATCCTGGCCCCGGCCGACGGCTTTGTGGGATTCATGAAGATCTCGATGATCTGCGGTCTGGTACTGTCTGCGCCCTGGGTCTTTTACCAACTCTGGATGTTCGTGGCCGCCGGACTTTATGAACACGAACGACGAGCCGTGCAGATGGCCGTGCCCTTTTCCGCTGGGCTCTTCATTACCGGGGCATTATTCTTCCTCTTCATCGTGGCCCCATTGTCATTGAAATTCTTTTTGGGTTTTGGCGACTTGATCGGGGTGAGTTGCCACTGGACCTTCCAAAAGTATATCTCCTTTATCACGGTCCTGATGCTGGTGTTCGGCATTGCCTTTCAAACCCCCATCGCTATCTATATCTTGAATCGCACAGGCCTGGTCCTGGTTGAATCATTACGATCCTCCCGCAAGTTCGTCATCTTCAGTATCTTCGTGATTGCGGCCATGGCCACACCACCGGACGTGGTCTCACAGGTCACACTGGCCCTGCCCCTCTATGGCCTCTATGAAATTGGCATCATTCTGTGCGTGCTGTTCAATAAACCGGCCAATCAAGCTTCATCGTTAGAATCAAAACCATGAAATCCCTGACCATTGGTAACCTCATCCTGGATGTCCCCTTCTTCCAGGCCTCACTGAGCGGCTATAGCGACTACGCCATGCGGCGTATGGCTCGACGTTTTGGCTGCCCCTTTACCTTGACCGGAGTGATGCTGGCCAAGAGCATGGCCAATCCACGAGTGCTACGTAAGAAATGTTTCCAACCCTATGAAGACGAACATCCGGTCGGGGCACAAATCATGAGCCGCACGCCCGCCACCATGGCCAAGGCGGCCCGTGACTTGGTGGCGGTCGGTTATGACGTGATCGATTTAAACTTCGCTTGCCCGGCCCCCAAGGTCCTCCGGCGTCGACGCGGCGGTGCCATGCTGGATGAACCTGACTTGGTGCTGGACAACCTCAAGGCCGTGCAGGATGCGGTGACCTGCCCCATCATGATGAAGCTACGCATGGGGATCAACCACAAGCCCGAGTCACAGGCCAAGTTCCAACAAATCGTGGAGCAATCCATCGAAGCCGGCATCGACGCCCTGGTTATCCATGGACGCACGGTCAACGATCGCTATCGGGGTCAGGCCAACTGGGACATCCTGGCCGAAATCAAGAGAACCTATCCCCACGCCACCATCATCGGCAGTGGTGACATCTTCGACGCTCAAGAGAGCCTCCAACGTATGCAGGACACAGGAATCGACGGAATCGTTCCAGCACGCGGAGCCGTGGGCAATCCCTGGATTTTCCGCGAACTGCGGGCCCTGTGTGAAGACAAACCTTTGCCAGCCCCACCCACTCTGGCCGAACAAAAAGAGACCCTGCTCTTGAACCTGGATTGGGTTTGCCAAGATTATGAGGAAAAAAGGGCCGTAGGGTATTTTCGTAAATTCGCCTGCAACTACGCCCGACGTCACCCCCAACGCAAAAAAGTCAACCTGGCTATCATGTCCGCCAAGCTCCGTAAGGAGGTCGAGGCCGTGATTGAGACCTGGTATTCCGAGGAACCCGTATGAGTTATCAAGCTGCCCCATCCCGCTATGACGACATGATCTACAACCGCTGTGGTCGCAGTGGTCTTAAACTCCCAGCGATCTCCCTGGGCCTTTGGCACAACTTTGGCGGCATTGATGACTTTGACAATGCCCGCGCCATGATTCATCGCGCCTTTGATCAGGGCATCACCCACTTCGACCTGGCCAACAATTACGGTCCCCCCTATGGCTCAGCCGAGGAGACCTTTGGACGTTTGCTCCAGCAAGACTTGCAAGGCTATCGCGACGAACTGATCATCTCCACCAAGGCAGGTTGGGACATGTGGCCCGGGCCCTATGGCAACTTCGGTTCGCGTAAGTACCTCATCGCCAGCCTGGACCAAAGCCTGCAACGCATGGGCCTGGATTACGTGGACATCTTCTACCATCACCGCCCTGATCCGGATACGCCTCTGGAAGAAACCCTGGGAGCCCTGGATCACATCGTCCGTCAAGGCAAGGCCTTGTATGTAGGGATCTCTCAATACAATGCCGACCAAACCCGCCAAGCCGCACAGCTACTACGTGACATGGGAACGCCCTGTTTAATCCATCAACCCAAGTACAATCTCTTCGAACGTTGGATCGAAGACGGTCTGACCGAAGTGCTCGATGAAGAAGGCATTGGCTGCATTGCCTTTTCGCCCCTGGCCCAAGGCCTGCTCACCGACAAATACCTACACGGGATCCCAGCCGATTCACGCGCCGCCAAAACACAAAGCTATCTCAGTGCCGACGACATCACCTCGGAAAAGATCCAACAGGTCACGGCTCTCAATGAGATCGCTCAAAATCGTCACCAAACCCTCGCTCAAATGGCCCTGGCCTGGGTGCTCAACCACGCCACCATCACCAGCGTCCTGATCGGAGCCAGCAAGGTCCAACAAATCGAACAAGCCGTGGACGCCCTCGATAACACGAGCTTCTCCCTCGAAGAGATACAGGTCATCGAAGACACTCTGGAACAGGCTTAGTTTACGGTTGATTCAACCACAAGGCCGACAGGGGCAAGCCCATCTCATAGATACCCAAATTGGAGAGGGGCTGGGCCTGGAACACTCCATGGCTTTCATAGGGAATCAGAACCGCATAGCCTTCGTAAAAATCGGCATTGTCCCAACTCAGATAATCGGGAATGTCACCGGCTGTGAATCCCTGCACCCATAGATCACCGGTTTTCGGATCCTCGGCAACACTGGTAATATGCCCCATGTTCTCTAGGGTGAGAGTCCCGATAAGCGACCAAGACTCGGTGGAGATCACGTAAAGCTTATCCGTGAGGGCTTCAGGGGCATTCAACCCCGAGGCGAGATAGAGATAGGGGCCGACCTGAGAGACACAAAAAGCTGAGGGGGCTGGGATATAAAGATCACTGTCGATGTCCCCCAAGGGGATTTCTAGCAAGTGACCGTCAGGGTCAAAAACCGTAAGGTAATAGGCCTCGTTCAACACATGGGAGTGCAACACGTAGACATTACCCTGGGCATCGACCTCAATGGCACGGGGGTAATTACGATTTTGATTGTCATCCTCGAGGGGAGGGTTGTCATAGATCTGAACGACGATACAAGGATCAGGAGGGCTAGCCATCGGATTGAATCTCAACCTGGCCGCAGCAGCATAGGCCGATTCTCCCTCTGGATTGACCACCACGGGGACGATGTAGAGATCTCCTTGTGCATCAAAGGCCGCGTCTAAGAGTGGCCGACCCGAGACTTCACCTTCCCCCGCCATCTGTAAACCCACCGTAAGCATAGCGTTGCCTTGATAACGCGGATCGTCATCGATAGGATACATACGTCCACCTAAGAGTACCGCTCCATCTGGCAGCCTTATGAGTCCCGACTCGGAATGAACCTGACAGACCCATTCGGGATCAGCAGGATTTTGCACCAACTGAACCGCACCAGGATTGGCATCCGATATGGAAAAATCTACCCCCTGCCCCTGGCTGACCTCATGACCATAGATTTTGTCGGTCAGTGTCCCCTTGGAGAGGTTGGTCTGTTTACCCAACAACAAAAGCTCTGTGTCAAAATAGTCATCGGACACCGAGTCATGGCGTCGCTTTAAATTCAACTCCTTCGATTCCGAAGAGGTTACGGGACAATAAGAACATGTCCCCAAAGAAGGCTTCTCATAGCAGAGATTGCCCACATATTCATGATTGCGTAAAAACCATTGCCACGAAGCGACATCATCAGTTCCGACGATGCCATCGTCACTGAAGACGCCATCCAAGCAGGCCGTACTTTGATCACCATCGGCAGGCACACCGGCCACGGCTCCAAATTGTGAAATCACGGCCAGGTAATCCATGAGGGTGACCCCTCCATCACCGGTCACATCACCGCAAACCATAGGATTGCAATAGATGGCGGGGTCCCAGTTGTTGATCAAGATACAGGTTCCCTCACCGCCGAGCAATTCAAACTCAACCAGGGTTCCCTTGAAGAAGTTAAGATCTCCCCGGGAGACCAACTGCTCGAACACTCCCCAGCGTCCGCTACCAACAGCCCCGGGCCGCGTTTGGGGAGCTTGGGGTGGAGGCGACAGACGAGCCACTTCAATATAATGATCGGACTGATCGCGATCCGAAGTCGAAAGCAGTTCCGGATCATCGGTTAGGTAGATCACCAGTTCGGTATTGGGATCCACATTTTCAAAGAGGTACTCGAAACGAATGGTGAGGTTCTCCTCACCGGACTTGGCAAAGAGGGCCTTGGCCCGTGCAGTAACTACCTCGTCGTTATCGTCATTCGAGTCGTCTTGGTTGCACATTCGTAGTACACCATTGGGATCGGGGGCCATTCCCTCTATCCGTTCAATGGTGGTCTGGATGCCGTTGTAAATAAAGCCATTGTGTTGGATGCGGGTTAGGTATTCGTCATGATCGTCAAAGCTGATATTGTTTAATGAATATCCCAACAACGGGACGTTGACAATTTGATTGGGATCACCGGTCAGGTGACCATAGTACAACTGATTGTAGGCCGTATTTAATACCGAATTCGGCCCTAAAATCAACTCCTTGACATACAGGACCTCATAGGCTCCATCCTGATCATAAGGCTCTTGAAAATCGAACCGATTGGTCAAATTTAGTTTGGCACCCTCGACCAGTTCCATGCGATCAATGGTCCAGCTATTCAAGTCAAAAGCCGGCACCTCCTCCCAAACCTGATGCGCATAGCTTCCAGACTCGCTAAAGATATCCATCAATCCATCGAGCCCACGGCATTCAAACAACCCCCCATAGTGCTTACCAACGCCTTCTTGAACCGTTACCAAGATTCGATCCACCTGGATATCATTAAAATCGAAACCGTTTGGATCCATATCCAGATAACGGTCGCCCTCTGCCTGGATCTCATGAACTGAGATGGTGGCCCCTGACTCGACATAGAACTGACCGTATGGGGCACCGGCCTCTGCGAGGATGGGACAGTTGCTAATCACGGACTCGTCTTCCAAGCTGGCCCGAGCCACTTCAATGTTGGCATTCTCCAAACGGGCTTGATCCGTCAGACGCAGCAAGCCTTTACAGGAAATCAACCCCATCTCGTTGGGATCTTCGGTGTCGAGTAGATCGACATGGGCGGTATCTACCAGATTCAACTCCGCATTCAATCCCACTTTAATTGTGCAGGCGCCAGACAATTCGCATTCAATGCGAAAAACAGCCCTTTCCAACCCAATCGTGCAATTGGAATCTGTAACCACCGTTCCTTCTCCTGTGGCTAGCCAGTCATTGTCCACCCAGGAATTCTCGCCTTCTAAACAGATGGCTCTTCCGACTAAAACATTAAATCCCGCACCTGAGCCTTCAGCGGAATAGTTTGAGACAAGATTGCAGTCAACAACTTCAACGGAACATCGTTCAGGATTAAGATAGAGCCCCCCACCAAGCTCGATGGCCTCGTTCCGTTCAAAAAGGCACTGCTGAATGGTTAATACACTATTTAACCCATAAAATCCTCCACCTTGCCCGCCAGCATAATTCTCTCGTAGAACGCACTGAGTTAGAGTTGAAAGATCCGGACGATTATTCGTGCAGCTAATTCCCCCTCCACGATCATCGGCGTGGTTCCCATTGAGGGTACATCCAGTCACTTCGAATTGGCATCCCCCTCCTAAATGAATCCCCCCTCCACGACTATACGCCTCATTGTCAGAGATCTGACAATGGCGAAGGAACACCTCACTTTGTGAGCAATAGAGTCCCCCTCCAAATGAAGCAAAACATTCTTCAATATCACATCTCTCCATCCGAACACGTCCATAATAACAAATGATGGCTCCACCATTGTATCTAGCCTCACAATCACGGATCACACAATCTCTCAATATAAGACTAGCACCATCATTACAATAAATCGCCCCCCCGGCCTCTGCATTACCGTTTATAATGGTCAGGCCTTGAATGATAACATCACCAGATTCTCGCTCACTCAAACTAAAGGCTCGCCCTTGCTCTTCGCAATCAATAATTGTGTTATCGATGATATCTGGATCATTAGGGTCTTGGCTCTGGATTGTAATGGCCATGCCATCACAATCAATGTCGCGATTCCCAGGGCCTCGGTAAGTCCCCTGTGCGATGACAATGACATCGCCATCCGACGCATAATCAACCGCATCTTGAATCGTTTCAAAAGGATAGTCCCAGGTTCCGTTCTGAATGGAACCTGCTTCGGCATCCACATAAATGACTCCTCGGCCAAAACGGGCATGTAGGGTAAAGTCGTCGTCCAGAAGAATCTTAGTCCGAGAAGACGCGACAGATTCGACTTTACCTGCGGTCACAGCTGAACCGCTCCAACCTAAGAAGTAGTACCCCCATTCCGGAACTGCGGTAACCCAAAGTGACGACCCACAGGGATAGTTTCGATCTCCCTCACCTGGAATGGTAACCTGCCCTCCCTGGGATGAGCTTATCTGCAAGGTACAAAAATCATCTGACGTACCAAAAGACGAGCTTGCCAAGAATATCAAAATCAATAAACCTGTACTTATGTGTATGCGATTACAGAGTTGTTTATTCATAAGGACTCTTCTTTCTGCACTCTCCCTGCCAGTGAAAAGAGGGTAGAGAAGGGAACTAAATGATAATCCGAACTGACATAAAGTCCCTTGCGTATCTTAACGAAGTCAACATGGCCATCTAAAAAGGCGAGATTATGGTAATCGTCCTTGCCATGCCAACCTTCCCGATGTGGATAAGAAGGCATCCATTCATACAACCAATGGGTATCTCCTACGAAAGCAAGCTTGTCATGATGCTGTGTTTGTGAACGTTTGAGGCCTTCCATTTTAAGGTTAATCGCATCATGTAACGGGGTCCATTGAGGTCCTGGTGAATGAGTCTGGGTTTGCCCCACTAGAAAAAGATTGGTTTGATAGCTGTTACCATAATAATGATATGCCTTCCAAAAGGGCTTTACACCCAACATTCCCCCAGTATCCGCTGGACAGCGAAAGATCTCTGTACCCAAGGGGGTATTCATATCCACCGGTAATTCCAGATAGGGATTCAATGGCCGGTGAGGGCTATAGAAGCTTTCTCCCTGCCAACCTCCAAACTCTAAGTTGGTGTTTTTACCCTGTAGAAAACGATCGTCGTGATCACCCAAATAAAGATCCCAACCCAAATAGATTTGACGTAGATTGTTTTGACAGACGAGGCGTTTACCGAGACAACGGACTCCCGTCAGAACAGGCATGAGAATCCCCAGCAGAACGGCGATCACCGCCACTGACGATAGCAGTTCGATGAGGGTAAAGGCCCTCATGTCACCCACTCCAATCCTTCGCTTCCTTCTCATCACCCGTTTGGCTCCCCATCACTCCCCATCACATCATTGACTCTGGCTTGCAACTGTCGTTGATACCACAAGGTGTCGGATTCCTGCGAAGATATCGATGATTTCAATTGTTCTAACGATTGTTGCAACAGGGCTACAGCACGCTCGGAATCGCCATGAGCAAAGTAATGTTCGGCCAACACGTATCCCGCAAACCAACGCTGATCCGGTTCAAATTGAGCCATCCATTGATCGGGTTCACTCAGCAATGTCGATTGAGTCAAAAGAAAACGCCCCCCCAGAGATTCCTTCGAATCCGGAGTAAAGTAATTCACGAGAACCTGGGCCTCATGGAGCCGTTGATCTCGCCAAGCCTCTAAAAATAAATGAAAGGAGATCTGCTGGGCAAAAATCGTGTTGGCATGGGTATCCTGGCTCCACTGTTGAGCGATCATCCGTGACTCCTGCGTGGCCTCTTGGGCCGCCAGATAAAGATTGAAACTGAAGCAGGAAAAGCCCAGCACAATCACCGCCAACAATCCCACCACAGAGCTGGTATAGCGATGTCGGGTAATGACCTTGCGAAGCAGATAGACTGAACTGACCGACTTGGCCATAATCGGCAGGCCCTGCATCCAACGCTCAACTTCGTCCCGCAGTTCTGCGGCAGATTGATAGCGGTGTTCCGGTCGTTTGGACAGGCACTTCAAGACAATGGCTTCGACATCGGAGTCGAGTTTGGACAAAACGCGTCTAGGTCTAACCGGTTCGCTTTTACGGATGGTTTCCAAGGTATTCAAAGCCGACCCCGTGACATCGTAAGGAAACTCTCCGGTGAGCATGCGATAGAGAATAATACCCAAGGAGTAGACATCTGTGCGCACGTCAATCCGATCCGTCTTCCCTTCGGCCTGCTCCGGTGACATATAGGCCAGGGTCCCCCGGATCTCACCTGTCAAGGTCGGACCCTCCTGGTCGGGAGATCCTTGAGATAGAATCCCATCGGACTTGGCCAGACCAAAATCCAACACATGAGGCTCGTCTCGATCATCCACCAAGATATTCGAAGGCTTCAGATCGCGATGAATCACGCCATGCTGATGGGCATGAGCCATGGCATCGCAAATCTTGGCGAATAGGATCAGCTTATCATGAACCGAGACATTCCTGGCCTGCAGGTACAGATCCAGGGCCTGGCCCCGGATATACTCCATGGCAAAAAAGTACAACCCATGGATGATCCCACTGTCACGAATGGAGACGATGTTGGGATGATGAAGACGGGCGGCCAGTTCCACCTCACGTTCAAAATAATGCTTGGCCGTCGAAGAATGATGGAAATCGGGATGCAGCACCTTCAGGGCAACCTTGGTCTTGGTCGCCTCATGAATGGCCTTGTACACCAGGGCCTGTCCCCCTCGGGGCAATTCGCCCAGGATTTGGTAACCTGCAATATCTGGAAACGACTCCATCGGGCCAGAAGCAGAAGCACTACCCCGACTCAAATCAGGGAAGGATGTCAAGCTCTCGTTGCTATTCATCACTTCCTCCTGCCAGGTTCAGTGCGTGGCAAACCTCTATCGCATCTTGGAATAATCTTTTTAGCTTTGAGGTCATCCAAGGAAGCTCGGACAGTTGTGCAAAGGATTGGGCCAAGGCATTCAAGCCAAACTCGGTAATGCGTTGCTGATGAATCACCAAAGCCACGGCGATGGCCGCATAATAGATGACGTGAGCCGGTTCCTTCTGCACTTTGGAATTCGCCATTCGTCCCAAGCGAGCCCCATAGACCTTGATCGCTTTAATGGTACTCAGGTCTATCTGCGAAGAGAAAAGACGGTCCTCAATGGGATCCCCCATGGCCGAACGAAGGGTATTTTGAAACGAGCGAAGTGGACTCGCCATGACCGGCAGCTTACCGGCCATGTAATCACGAAGTTGATCCGCCTTGGCCTGGTCAGAACACTCCTGTATATCAACGGAAAGGGCTTCAGTTCCCAGGCTGAGTAGCTGGGCCATATTTACCGCATGAATGCCATAAACCGTTTTCTTGCGTTCCATACCAAATGATTCCTTGCATCAGACCAACACCTCCTCATCCATATGGATGTGCGGGGCACTTACTCAATGATTGCAGGGCTATTATATATACGCGAAATTTACTTTGATGCTGCGCTGGCTTGCCCTAGAATGCATATCAAATCGGCCAGTTCATCTTCGACACACCCATCAGGCTCCATGGTTTCGCTGAGGATCCTCCTGAGAATCCCTTGAAATCGGCGTTTAACCGTTACGATCATATTGGAAACTCGTTTTTCAGTCGCAATCCCATGCTTTTGACATAACTGTCCCAAAGAGGGAGGCGACCTGTTCTCCAGTAATGGAAGTACGACTCGTTCCTGAAAAACAAGCCAATAGACGTCACGTCCATCCTCGCAGTATTCACGTTCCAAGGTTTCCAAGGCCCGATCCAGAATGGCCACGGCCCAGGCATATTGAAAGGTTTGCTCCGGTGAACTTAAAGAGGGATCTGCCACGAGTCCCTCCATCTCAAGGCCATTCAAAGAAGCGATGTTTTGAGCTGGCATCCGCTTCTTGGCCGTATTCTTGCGGTGCTGCCGAATCACATAATGTTGCAATGAACGAAGTAAAAAATAGCGAAAACGCCCCTTGGATTCGTCTGCATGTTGAAAGAGATCCTTTTCGAGAATGATTTCCTGAAAAAATCCCTGGGTGAGATCCAAGGCATCAGTGTGATTCCACCCCTTGCGATACAAAAAGCTATAAACCGGCTGCCAATAGCGTTGTGACAGCGCACTGATAGCAACCTGCCTGCGCCCACCGTCTTGGGTACGAGCCAGCCGTATTTCCGACCAACGAGTGGTTTGAAAATGACACTCCTCTGCTGCCATCGCGTTTGTATCATGCCTTTCGAGAATCGCTTTAAAGGCTTATCATAGACAATCTTACGAACCGATTCAACCCTTTTACCCAACAAAACCAACAGGATAGAGTTATTCCATTCTAAATGAATGGCTTATTTGAATCCCATCTCATTTTTCGTTATAATGAGAGACTCTCATATTTATTTAATGAAAAGCTAGCAATCGGTATCGGAGACAAGCAAATAACAACCCATTAAACGGAGATCAATCAACGCCAAATCCTGGAATCCCTGTCCTTCCTCATTATTATTTCCCAGCGAGAATGCAGCAGGGGAGAATTCTATGCCTATAAGAAGATAGAATCCATGGCGTTCTGAGGTTCAAGCGTTTTTTGTCCAATTTATAACTTAACTGTATGGAGAGAATCATGAGGAGTAAGTTCGCGAGAATAACAGTCATTTCGATATGTTTGTTTTGTGGTGTTAGCTTGGCAGGTATCAACGATGGTCTGATCGGTTATTGGCCACTGGATGAAGGAAGCGGAACGTCCGTATCGGACTCCGAAAACGGCTATGACGGCACCCTCGTAGGTGGTCAATGGACATCAGGCGTTGAAGGTAGTGCTTTGGAATTTGATGGAGTCAATGACTATGTAGCCCTTCCGGACAATGACCCAATTTGGTTGCCTACGGGTGATTTCACAGCCAGCTTTTGGGTTTACTATCACAACACACCTGGTTTAGAGCACGAAAAACTACTCTATCTCAACAGTGCAACCAGTGATACAGATTCACGCAATCAAGGCATCTCGATTGCTTCATCCCCCGCCTATGATGACAAAATTTGGTTTAAATTAACAACCTCAACACAAGCTAATGAAAAATTAATCTCAAATCAATCTCTGGAAAAGCTCACTTGGTATCACATCGTGGCCGTTAGAAATGGAACCAGTCAAAAGATCTATATCAACGGCCAGTTAGACGCGAGTCGTACATGTGCTGGCGAAGAAATTAAGTACACTGGTAGCTACGACAACGATTGCGTTCGGATTGGAGCACATGCGATATATTCTGATCCGAGTACTATGGGAGATCCGAGCTCATTCTTCGATGGAGCAATGGATGAGGTCCGCCTTTATGATCGAGCACTATCCTCCAGCGAAATCCAGACCTTAGCAGGAGCCACCACTCCACAGTACACATTAACCATGGTGGCATACGAGGGTGGTTCGATTACCTCGCCTGGAGAAGGGAGCTTCACCTTTGATCCGGACACTCAAGTCGAACTTGTTGCCGAACCAGATCCGGGTTATGTCTTCAAGCAATGGTCGGGAAATCTCTATAGCAAACGAAATCCCATCACCATTACCCTCCGGCAATCGATGACAATCAGGGCCAATTTCGAGCCGATCCTTCACACCCTAAGCGTCAGTACCACAACAGGTGGAGTTATTGTCAAACCTGATCCCTCCTCTGGCTCCTACGTCGAAGGCTCCAAGGTCATCATACAGGCCGGCCCCTTGGATCCGACCTTTACCTTTACCGGTTGGCAAGGATCAGCCGTTGATGCGGGTTCCGTAGCCAATCCAGACAGCACTCTGACTTGGGTAACGATCAATGATGATTATAATTTGGTCGCCACTTTTAGGAGTGTGTTAGAGACCCTATATGTAGACAACGACGCCGATGAAGATCCGGGAGCCAATGACATGACCCTGAGTGACCCTCAAGAAAACGGGACTTTCATGCACCCCTTCGACTCGATTCAAGAAGCCATTGGAGTATCCCAAGACGGCGCCAAAATCGTGGTGAACTCGGGAACATATCTAGAATCCCTCGATTTCATAGGGCGACAAATCACGGTGACCAGTGAAGACGTCAACATGCCGGGCGTGTATAGCTTCCCAACGATCGATGCCAATAACACTGGAACGGTAGTCAGCTTTACCCATGGAGAAGATGCCAATACCGTCTTATCCGGCTTTATCCTGACGGGCGGATACGATGAACAGGCCGCGGCCATTGCCTGCCGTCAATCCAGCCCCAGCTTGGATCATTTGCTCGTCATTGGCAATCGCTGTTGTGAGTCAATGGAAGCGGAGGCTCTACAAGGTCCCATCGCAAAGGGGATCCTCTACCTGGAAGATTGTAAGAGTGTCATAAACCATCTAACCATGAATGGCAACTATACTGACCAGTCAGGCTCCAGCCTGAGACTCACGGACTGCAATGCCGTTCTAATCAACAGCATTCTCTGGGATCAATTGGACCAAGACATTCAGGTCAACGGCGACACCTCTTTAAGTATAGACTATTGCACCTTGACTCAGCTTTGGCCGGGCATAGGGAATCTGAACCTAGATCCCAAGTTCTATGTTCCTGGTTACTGGGGGGCCTCAGAAGATATCGCCATCGCCATGCATCCCAGTGAGCCAACGGCTGTGTGGATCACCGGCGACTACCACCTCATGTCACAATTCGGACGCTGGAATCCTTATCTGAACAATTGGGTCTCCGACAACTATCCATACCCCATCAATAGCCTGTGTATTGATGCGGGTGACCCATTCGAACCATCAAATGGCGAAATCGAACCCAATGGTAATCGTGTCAACATGGGTGTCTATGGTGGAACCCAAGAGGCAAGTCTCTCAAGTTATTAAGAGACAAGACAGACCGCTAAACCACGAAAGCGAGATGCTACTCAGTTGTAGTATCTCGCTTTTTATGATTTCAGCGTTGCCCTGGCCCATTGTTGGGCACACTGTTGGAGGTGTTCGGGGCCTTGTTGCAAGGCTTGCTGCAGTGACACATCCGCAGGGGTACAGGCCAAGGCTTGTTCGATGCCGTGACTGCGGTACTGTTCTTGATTGAGATGAACCTGGCCGGCCATGACGATTACCTTACTTGCACCCTTGGCACAAGCCCCCGCGATCCCACCAATGACCTTGCCATGGAAAGATTGGGCATCGAAGCGTCCCTCACCCGTGATGACGTAGTCGGCTTCGGATAGAGCCTCCATGAGGCCGGTTTGTTGCAAAATGGTTTCAAATCCAGGCACCAAGGTTGCCTCTAGAAAGAAGGCTGCACCGGCGGCCAGCCCCCCTACAGCCCCCCCCCCTGCAATGCCATCGAGTTCTACATTGAACTCTCGTCGAATCAATCCCGCAAGATGGGTCAATCCTACCTCCAAGAGCACCACATCACTTCGACTGGCCCCCTTCTGGGGACCATAGACCTTGGCCGCTCCGTTTTCCCCCAGCAGCGGATTGGACACATCACACAAGATCTGAATGTCTACCTCCGGTGTCTTGGTCGGGCGGAGAATCTTTTCGATCTTGAGTAATCCCTGCCCTGTAGGGGAGACGTCGTGATGATATTCGTCCTGAAAACGCCATCCCAAGGCGGCAGCCATGCCAATCCCC
Organism: Sedimentisphaerales bacterium; assembly: GCA_963662565.2. GTDB lineage: Bacteria > Planctomycetota > Phycisphaerae > Sedimentisphaerales > Anaerobacaceae. The sequence goes on from CAXXXG010000003.1 coordinate 14,706, forward strand.
AGATCCACGGTGGCACTGCCCCCCACTGCAACCAGAATACGTTGCGCCCCTAAATCCAGGGCAGCTTGAATAAGTTGACCGGTTCCATAGGAACTCGTCTGCATCGGATTGCGTTGGGATTCCAAGAGATGCTGGAGCCCCGAGGCCTGGGCCATTTCGATGACGGCCAGCTGTTGATCGGCGTTCCACAGGTAACCGGCATCCACCTGCATGGGTGCCAAAGGCCCCTGAACTCGGCATGCCATCCATTGGCCCTGCAAGGGATCTTGCAACACCTTGAGAGTTCCCTCTCCGCCATCGGCCATGGGTTGAATAAACAATTCGGCTTGGGGATAGCCAGCGTGAATACCTTGAGCAATGGCTTTTGAGGCTTCCGAAGCGGTGCAGCAGTCTTTAAATGAATCCGTAGCGATGACGATTTTCATTTTGAATCCCTTCTATGTCCATTGATTCGGGTAGACTCCATCCTGAGTCTGGGTTACAAACTTGTAACAGAAACCCTCAGTCATCGCTACGGGATTCTCAAAACCTATTGTCTTGCGGGTCGTACATCATTAGACATGGCCTCATGCCACTGCAAAGACCGTAGGGCTCGCTCGGAACGATCTCTTTCATTGGCAAAAAACGATTCCCAATCCAAGACCTTTTCAGACTCAACCACTAAACGATCCTGCCGTTTAGAATAACTGTTTTTGACATAGAAGAATCCCTGCCCAAAGGTACCGACTGCACCCACCCAGTCGCAATCCTCTCCCGCCTTGACCTGTTCGACCATCTGCACCTGTTGGCCTTGGGGAGTCAATTGCGCAAAACATAGACGGGTGCCCCCTTCATCGGGCAATCGTTTCTCTGCAGCAAACATAATACGCCAACCATCGTCAACCCCCACGAAACACCCCACCAAATCACTCTGCTGCAGCCCATTAAAGGGGGTACGCCACACCAATTGTCCTTGGCGATCCAATCGCATACAGATGGCCTGAATCTGGTTCCCAAAAGAGGCCGCCGAGCCTGCCACCAAATACCCCCCATCCCGAGCCTGAGTAATCCATTGACCAGCATTGAGTTGTTTCATAACCAACGCACTGTCTGGAATACGAACCTCAAAACGACGCGTCCAAACTGAGTTCAATTCCCGGTCAACTTTTTGCACCAAGACATCCGCGAGATCATTCTCAATCACGTTGCCCACCAACACAAAACCCCCATCCTGTGTCGGTTGGATCTGGGTCAACATTTCATCACTACCTAAAGCATCGTAGGTTCGCGTTTGTGGTATTTCCCCAGTTAAATCCACCACCATCAGGACCACGTCGGTGGCATTATCCTCAACCTGCATATTCCCCCCCAACAGGATATGTCGGCGGTCATAACGTACGACATCTTGAATGGCAACCCCTTGCAGAGACTCGATTTGACCCTTGCGTAGTTGACGGCCATTTTGCAAATCATAGATGATTTGTACGACCTGATCATCAACGGCAACCATCACCACACACTCGTTATCCAAAGCCGTGACCATGGCCCTATGCACTTGACCACCAGTAAAATGCTGGGTTCGACTCCACACTCGCTTGAGTTTGTCATCGTATTGCACGAGAAAGACGTCTTCTTTACTGGTTCCTACTACGAGAAAACGACCCTCATGGGTTTGTGCTACATCTTGCCCAGACGCATTGGAACGGTTGACGTATCGACTGGAATAATCCTGTGCGATCCCGACAGTCTGCCAGATCAAAACCGCTCCCATCATAACTGGAAGAAATTTCTTTGCTAGCATCATTAAACCTCGCCAATTATTCTAAATTATTCACATTACCCATTTTACCCTTATTGATGCTTAAATAAATGAGATGTGACCCATAAAACTAATTATTTTGCCGTAAAACGGCTCAAATTCCCCTTATCCAAGAAACAGACCTCCCTCTTTACTGATTTTTATTCTCCATTGGAGCGGCCTTTATGCGTATTTATGTTGTCATAATCCGTCTTGACGCCCAAGAGTCAATCCCTAGAATGGCGCCTTTGTTAACGATCCTTGCATTACATTGAAAAAGGGCGACATGAGCATCCCCAAAAAACTCACACTCTTTTTAGAAACCCTCCCTCAACAAGAACGGGAGGAAAAACTGCGTCTATTCGAAGAAATTGTGGTTTTAGCCCAAGAAAACGGCCTACAAAGCCCCACCTTCTGGGCCAGTAGACAAGTCATCAAAGGCCGTAATCGGGGCCAAATCGATCATGAAATCGCACGACGGCGTCATCGACAGCTTCCCATCGACTGATACGGTGGGCTGTTTCGTGAGGTATCACCCCCATGCTTGGTTACATTGACTGCCATAACCATCTGCAAGACAGAGCCTTTGATGAACACCACCAGGCTGTCATCGATTTGGCTACTCAACACAATGTGCATCATTCCGTGGTCAACGGTACTAGTCCCGAAGATTGGGACAAGGTCATGCAGCTGGGCCAAGAGTATGAACACGTCATCCCCTGTTTCGGATTACATCCTTGGTTCGTAAACACCGTGAAGACAGAAACTTGGCAGGAAGAACTAAGAGACCTCCTGTCGATCCCCCGTTCAGGAGTGGGAGAATTTGGCCTGGATGGCTGGAAACAAGGAATCACCCTGGAGCAACAGATCCCGGTCTTTCGGTTCCAATGGGCCCTGGCAGCCGAAATCCATCGTCCAGCCATGATTCACTGCCTCAAGGCCTGGGGGCTCTTGTTGGAGGAAATTCATCAGGCACCCACCCACCCTACCCGGTTTATGCTACACGGTTTTGGTGGTCCCGAGGAACTGATCGCCCCCTTGGTGGCAGCGGGTGCCTATTTTTCCGTGGCCGGTAATGTACTGGATCCTCGCCGCACCAAAGCCCACAACGCTCTACGCAAGATTCCACAAGATCGCCTGCTGGTCGAAACCGATGCCCCGGACATGCCCCCCCCTCTATCCTTCCAGCGAATATCCCCATCAACCAGCCAGATTCAAAACCAACCCGCAAACCTGCCCTTGATATTGGCAGGGCTCGCCAACCTAAGAAACGAATCCGAAGCCACATTAACCCGGGCGGTCTACCAGAACAGCTGTCGTTTTTTGGAGGGGCTGCTGCCATGACCTCGGCTGATGAACAAGCACGTTTCAGTCGGATCATCAACCTGCTTGACCAGACGGGCTTTGAGCGACTCCAAAACGCGGCTGTAACCGTTGTGGGCTTAGGGGCTGTGGGAGGCTTTGCGACCGAGGCCCTGGCTCGAGCGGGCATCGGCAGACTACGGCTGGTCGACTTCGACACCATCCAACTATCCAATTTCAATCGCCAACTCTATGCCCTACAAGAAAACCTGGGGCGCTGCAAGGTTGTGGTGGCCAAAGAACGTATCCTCCAGATCAATCCCAACTGCCTGGTCGAAACTCAGGAAACCTTTGTCCATCACGACACCCTTGAGGAGATCCTTGCCTCCCCTCAAGATCTGGTTATCGACGCCATCGACTCGCTCAACCCCAAGGTGGAACTGCTAGCGGCCGTCCAAGCCAGAGGCATCCCAGTTATCTCCAGCATGGGGGCTGCTCTCCGTCGCGATCCAGCACAAATCCATATCGGATTATTGTCCCAAACACGCAACTGTCCCCTGGCCCGTATCCTTCGCAAACGACTTAGACGAAGGCAGGTCTCTCTGGATCTCCCCTGTGTGTATTCCACGGAGCGGATCGATCAGCTCCCTTCCACTGCAATCAATGCGGGAGATCCCCAAGACCATCTCGCCGCTCGTGGCCGCGTTCGCCAATCCCTAGGCAGTTTACCCACGATCACAGGTATATTTGGTCTGACCCTCGCTCATACAGCACTAGAGCATCTCTTGCTGCAACAGGGTTAATAATTCGAACTTGCTTAAGACGCTTTTAAGGTGAACCTGCTAATATACCCTTATCGGTAGGTTGCCATTGCTTAAGACGCTGATACGGTTATCCTACCATGCTGTATTTTAACTGACGTAAGTACTTGATAAAATCGGTGGGCGTGGGGCTATCGTGTCAGATACAGCCTACCAAGATGTCGGTCATGCAAAATGTCGACATTTTGGGTGATGGTATCTGATTTTTTTTAAACCTCCCTCCCCCCACATCATTACATTTGCTTGTATGAAATATCCATTCAGCATACACTCAGCAGGGTGTCGCACCCGTGTCCGACACTTCATAACCCATTTTTCCAAGGTATAGGTTGCGCTATGCATGCATTGATTGTTGAAGATGAAATTCGTCTAGCCCAAAACATCCAACGTGTTCTCGAACGTGAAATGTCATTTGCCGTGGACATTTGCACGGATGGCAAGGAGGGGCTCAACATGGTTCAGCTCCAACGCCACGACCTAGTCATCTTGGATCTTTCTCTGCCCGGCCTTGATGGCCTGGAGATCCTCAAATCCATGCGTTCGGAGGGCAATACCACCCCGGTCCTGGTTCTCACGGCCCGCTGCGATCCCCGCGACGTGGTCCAAGGTCTGGATCTCGGTTGCGACGATTACCTGAGCAAACCCTTTGATATGGACGTCTTACTGGCCCGCTGCCGTGCCCTGGTACGCCGCTGCTATGATAAGGCCAGTGCCAGCCTGACTGTGGGTAATTTAACCATCGACACCGCAGCCCACCGGGTCATCTTCAATAATGAGCCGGTCATTGTACCCGGTATGGAATATCGACTTCTGGAATACCTGGCCATGCGTGGAGGGCAAATCGTCTCCAAGGCCGATATCGAAGACCATCTTTACAGTTATGGTGCAGAGGTGGAATCCAATGTAGTCGAGGTTTACATCTCATCATTACGACGTCGGTTCGATCCAACTCCCCCCTATAAACTCATCCATACCGTACGGGGGCAAGGTTATCTCTTGGAATACCAATCCTCATGAGCATGGCGTTTTCTCTACGCAGACGCCTGTTGCTCGGATTCCTTCCGGTCTTAATCCTAATCGCTGGAGTGATCACATCTCTAGCTCATAAACTCGCTGAAGATGTCTTTTACGACAATATCGATCGCATCCTAAGGGCCCATAGCCGGGGCTTGTTCCTGGTTCTGGAAAACAGCTCCGATCCCATCGAACGTCAGCAATTGTTTACCGAGGTCTTGGCAGATGTTTCCACCTTCAGGCCCGCCTTGTTTCATATCATCCCCTCAGATTCCAATAGTCCCTCTTTGACCAATGCCGACCCCAACAGCCTTAAACCCTGTGCTTTCCAACCCGACCAAACGCTAGGGTGTACCTGCAGCGCTACCTACCTGGGGCAGGAATATCGCCAGGTGGCCAGTCAGGAGTTTGGCCGGTCACAATCCTACAAAATCACCTTGGCGATCCCTATTGAGAGCTGGCATAACGACCTACATCATCTCTTGCAAATCATGTTTATCCTGGGCGGACTGGGCGTATTACTCGCCATCGGTCTGAGCATCGCTTCGGTCTATTGGGCTCTGGCCCCGATCAATCAGGCCGGCCGTATTTTATTACAGCTCCCCTCAGAGCCAACACCGTCCTTCACCCCTCGGCCCAACCTCGGCCTCCCCGTAGAGTTGGCTCCATTCCAACAGGCCATGGATCAAATGCTTGCCCGCATCAACCGTTATGTCGAACGGCATCGCCAATTCTCCCGCAATGCCGCCCATGAGCTACGCACCCCGATCACCTTGGCCAAAACAACTCTACAGGGAGCGCTTTACGAATCTCATAGCGAAGAACAGTATCGAAAGATCATTGGAGAGGCCTTGAGTGGCCTCGATCGCATGAACGACCTGATTGAGCAACTCCAACTGCTCTGCTTTTTGGAAGACACACCTCATCACAATCACGTCGAAACCGTGGAACTCAACAGCCTGCTGAGGGAATGTATTGCAGCCCATTGCCCTCGAGCCCAATTCGAAGACCGCTCCTCAGCATCTCCAGTCCTCATCCAAGGGAACCCCACCCTGCTCTACAGTCTCTGGGCCAATCTTCTAGACAATGCTCGACAGTACGGGCCCATCGATCATCCCGTACAAGTGATTCTCTCGACAACCGCGTCAGAGGTCTGCGTACAAATCAAAGACCGAGGTTACATCCCTCCCGAAGAACTCCTCCACCTTACCGATCGCTTCTATCGGGTGGAACAATCACGCAATCGCAAACACGGTGGTGCAGGATTGGGCCTGACCATTGTCCAAGAAATTATTAAACACCATGGCGGCCAGCTTAATATCACCTCCAGTCCAGACCAAGGCACCTGTGTGGACGTTTGCCTAAAAATGATTCACACCTAGGGTAACTACCTATTTTTTGCAAACTCTCACCCCCCATGCAAAGTCGTCTCTTGATTCTGACGAATGAAAGAGCATGTCGATGTGAAGCCAAAGGGGCATCCATCACTAGAAAATCAAGATCTCTGGGGGGACCGGAGATGTTTCGTGACTGTTTTTGACATCATAATCAAGGGCATAACTCGATCCCCCCGATCCACATCGCATGTAACTCGCCTATTAGTTATCACTCCCCAAAGATCTCATATGACCATAAACTCCTATCAATCGATTGTATTGGAGTCTGCCTAATTCGAGGAGGAAGAGGTGGATGGCTGCGGGGCTCGAACCGGGCCCCGCAGGTCGTTTTCTCAGGCCTGCCAAGGCCGTAGGGTCTGGGAGATAAAATCGACAATGGCCCGCTGCTGGGCCTCTCCCCGGCCTTCGAGTTCCATGGCCGGACCAAAACAAAAGTGCACGGTCTTGGTTGCATCGATACGCCCGAAATCTTTGAGCAACGTCCCATTGGCCCAGGCATCGGTCTTCAAGGCCAGAGGCATCACCGGCACCTTGGCCTTATGGGCCAACTTGACCCCCAGACTCGTCAACTTGGCTGCCTCGAAATCCGTGCTGCGCGTCGGTTGAATAAAGACCACCATGGAAATCCCTTGTTTCAAACGTACCTGACCGCCCTCTAAAACTTTCTTGAGGTCCTCGCGAGGATTGGTGCGTGAAACGCCAATCGGATCACCAAAACGGACCAGGTGCTTGAAAAAGGGATAATCCAACAGGCTCTGCTTGGCAATGTATCCCATATCCCACACGGGTTGCACGAGGCCGGGGATAAAAAGCGTCTCCAACATACTCATGTGATTGGCCACAATCACCACGGGCCCCTTGAGGGCCTGGAGGTGCTCTATACCACTGATCTCCACCTGCACCCCTACGCTTTCCAACGCCTTGATGATGTCATGGCTACAGGTGGCCCATTGCTGACGATCGTAACGATTCAGGCGGCACTTGAAACTCCCCCAAGCACAGAATGCAATCATTTTGGAGTAAAAGCTAAAGGATGGCAGGCAGCGTGCCAACCAGCCCACTCTGCGCGGCGGTGTTTGGTACGTCCCCTGCGTGTAATCCAAACATCTCATAGTATCCTCATGTTAAAAACTAACACCCACACCAAAGATATACTTGATATCCGTACTCATGGTCCCTGAGGCCGGAAAGGCGTCGTAATTAAAGATCCCCTTCATGTTGGCAAACAGCGTCTTGGTGAGTTGCTGCCGAATCTCCGTTGTTGAGGTTAAGTAGTAATCCGAAAACTTGCGACCATTGGGGTAATAGGTGATGTCATGGATGAGCTTGAGGTTATCGTTAATCTTCAAATCCATGTCATACCCCATCTGCAAAGACAACTCGCTGCTATCTTGATCGGACTCCGGTTCATATTCTTCCAGCAGTGACGCCCCTCCGAGATCGACCGAAATCTTGACGTCCTCGGACTCGACAAATTGATAGCCAGCACCAGCTCCCAAGGCCACTCGATGTTTTAAATTCGCAACACTGTCAATCTCATAGCGTCCATCAATGAAGCTGTAATTCTTTTTGGTAAAGTAATAACTCAGTTTCCCATAGGCCTTCCACCAATCCTCACTCAAACGGCGCCGTCCGGTATCGGCGTCCTCCTGACTGGCTCGGCCATAATCCGAACTCAGCGCGGTTTTGATCTTCTCCAAACGACGATCCAGCTTGAAGCTGCCGGAATAGCTGCGTGTACGGGTCTGACCATGTACAGAAGTCAAACCTCCATTGACGGCCCCGGTCCAGGGTGAATCGGCCTTGCCCTGATTCGAATCGGGGGCAGGCTTCGGCCCAACTGAATCACCGAGATCGCCGAGAGAATCAATGGCCATAATCTCTTCAAGGGCCAGGATACGAACATGTCCCGCTTGTTCAACCGCCAATTGATGCAACGGACTCGAGTCCACCAAGGCCTTTTCCAGGACCTCTCCATTGGCCAAACGAAGCACAACAGGCTCCGCAGTCACGAGCGATTCCACATGCTCGCAAGGCACGATCACCTGGGCTAAATACTCCGATGCAAAGATCACCTGTCCCTGCGTCATTTCAAGCAAGGTACCCTCGACCTCCTCACCATTGTCCAACACCATATGATCGGCTTTAACCGACAACGAACTCCCCACCATCACCAACAACCAGATCCCCACGGGCCCAACAAAACCAATTCGCATCATCGAACTCAAAATCCTAATCAAACAACGGCTTCAATGTCTCAGCCACCTGGGGATCTTGATGATCCTCAGGAGTCCAAACCGCCAATTCCAAACTCTTGCGACAACCACACCCCGAACACAGCAAATCATGCTCACTGGTCAACACCGCCCGGATCAAGGCCAGGCAGTTCTCGGTGGCCCGCTTGAGATTCCCGATAATTTCAGCCAACAGGGCTTGCTTGGGCGTCTCGGGATCATGGGGACGCCAACAGTCGTAATCACTGACCAGGCAAACCAGGGCATAACACATCTGGGCTTCCCGTGCCAACTTGGCCTCGGGCATGGCCGTCATACCAATCAAATCCCCACCCCACCCACGGTGCATTAATGATTCCGCGCGGGTGGAAAACTGTGGGCCTTCCATACAGACATAGGTCCCCTGTGAGTGTGTCGTCATCTCCAATGGCTCGGCAACCTGCAGGATGACCTTGCGGAGCCGAGAGCAAGTGGGCTCGGCCATTTCACAGTGAACCGCCCCCAATGTATCGAAAAAACTGCTGGTTCGACGAAAGGTCTTATCGATAAATTGATCGACCACCACCAAATCACCCGGTGCCAACGACTCTTGAAGTGACCCCACGGCCGCAGTGGCGATCATGGAACGCACTCCTAATTGCTTGAAAGCAAAAATGTTAGCGGCATACGGCACCTGACTGGGGCCCAAACGATGACCTGGACCATGACGATTCAAGAACGCCACCTTCTGGGCTCCCAGTTGTCCCACCACGATCGGGCCACTGGGTTTTCCAAACGGGGTCTCAACCTCAACAACCTCGGTTTGGGTCAATTCTCCAGCCAAGGTGTCGGCCAAGCCTGAACCACCAATAATTCCTACCAATTCCATTGCCATTAATAAAACCTCCATGTTAGAAAAACCAGCCGAGGCAGTGTAACCGAAAAAAAACAGGGTCGCAAGACAACGCCCCAGGGCTATTTGAAGGCTGTAAGACCAAAAAGCCAAGTTCCGAAAAAAAGATAATTTGGGGTTGAATATGCCATAGTTTGTTACGTTGCTATAATAGAGGTCAGATCTGGATGAGAACAAATGTCAAAAACCAACAGATTTCTACAGTTGTTAATGGCCAACCATAAGCGAATCTATACCTTCATTCTAGGTATGGTGCCGAATTATCAGGACGCAGAGGATCTGCTGCAGGAGACCATTCTGGTGATGTGGTCCAAGTTTGATCGATTTGAAGAGGGCACCAGCTTTGCCTCTTGGGGGGCAACCGTGGCCAAATACCAAATCCTTAATGCCCGCCGCAAAAAAACCATCCATGATTTACAGTTCAGCCCTGAGATCCAACAATTAATCATGGAAAAATCCGAATTCTATTCCGACCAGATCGATACCCGTATGCAAGCCCTGCGAAAATGTATCGGCAAGCTCAACGGCCGGGACTACGAGCTCCTCCAAATGCGCTACGAAAAAGAACGAGACGTTAAGGACATTGCCACCAGCCATGGCCGGTCCATACAGAGCGTCTACAAACGACTGGCCCGTATCCACAATGCATTACTCCACTGTGTGCGGGGATCGGTCGGCAGAGAGGAGATGGCATGAGCGATCCCCGAGACGTTCCCGTTGAAATGGCAGAATGGATTGCACGGTCCCTGGACGGCCGGTGCAGCACAGAGGAATTCGCACAACTCGAACAGGCACTGGCCACCAACGAAAAGGCCCTGGCCTATTACCTCGAGTTCGTGACACTCTCAGTGGGATTGATCGATTGCGTCGGAGTTCTACCCCGATCTCTTAAGGGCATATCCGAGACCAACTCCACAGATTTTTTAATGGATCTGGTTTCAACGTCGCCGGCAACGGAGGCCAACCCAACCCCCATTCAATTCCAATCAGAGATGTCGGAAGAAGACAAAGCTCGCTTGATCGAAGAATATGCCCAAGCACAACTGGAAGCCTTTCTTTTATCGGAACATCAAGGCCAATCCCCCGCTGTCGAGGTTCGACAATGGGATATTGTTGACGCGGCTCAGCGGGCCAAAGAAAGCCTGGTAGCCGTGACTCGATGGGGCGTAAGAATTGCTCAAACCCTGGCGGCCTGTGCTTTGCTGCTGTTGGTGGGGATTATTCTGTATGCCACCCTCAAAGGTAATCCCAAGGTGGGAATGGTTCAAGAAACCGTTTCAGCACGTTGGGCTCACCCGGTTGAAGTGGGGATCGAACTCGGTCCACAAGAACTCCAACTCCAAGAGGGATACGCCAGAATCCAAATGAAAAAAGGCGCGGAGGTCATTATCCAGGCCCCGGCCACCCTTGAACTACAAACCTCCAATCGACTGTTTCTCCAGAGTGGTTTAGTCACAGCCATCGTTCCAGAATCAGCACAAGGATTTACCATCGACACCCCCCAATCTCGCATCGTGGATTACGGCACGGAATTCGGGGTTTTAGCAGGCAACCAGCACCATGCAGAAGTTCATGTGTTTACCGGACAAGTTGGACTCGACTCTAACAGTCACGATACACACGCCCAAGAAACCCTTTTAAAAACGGGGCAGGCTGCCCTTATCGATCGGGAACACCATGTCACAGAGCTAGCGGTCGCAAACCGTCCCCGCCTGTTTACGCGCCAACTGTCCGACCGAGCGGGCAATGCGATCCCTGGTAAAAAACTATGCCTGGCCGATATCATGGGTGGCGGTAATGGTTTGGGCACCGGGCAAAGCCATCTCTTTGTCGATCCTCAAGCCGGCTATGTCGAGGCGATTTACGGTAATGGCAAGGGTAACGAGTATCACCCCCTCATGGCCAATCCGTTTGTCGATGGCCTGTTTATTCCCAATGGACAATCTCAACAGATCGTCAGTTCACAAGGGCACATCTTCCTGGATTGCCCCCCCACCAATGGACAATCTGCGGCCAACCTGGGGATTACTCCCCAAACAGGAGCTTGGCAGTGGAAGGGAAACAATCGTACCGGCGTGGTACGGTTTAACGGACAGACCTATGGCGACCCCTCCCTGCCCTTCTTAATGATGCATGCGAACCTGGGGGTGACGTTCGATTTAAATCACATTCGAAATTTATGTCCGGGCGTTGCAATCACCTGCTTTGCGGCACAAACCGGCATTGCAGACTTTATCGAACCGGCTCCATGCAATGCAGACTTCTGGGTCATCGTGGATGGACAGGTGCGGGCATCGCAACGCAATGTAACGCACAAGGGCGTTTTGAGTGATCTCTCCGTAGCCCTATCCCCTGAGGATCGTTTTCTGACTTTGATCACCACGGACGGTGGAGATACGGACCAATGCGGAAATTATCAGCGATCTTACACCTGTGACTGGTGCGTGTTCATACAGCCAACACTGGTGTTGGAAATCCAAAATCAATCACAAGTCTCGATGAAATAAACAACCAGACAAGGAGACAAAGGTGTAAGAAGCACCCACTGAAAAAATGTAAACCAAATTGTGTATGTCTTTTTTATCTTGAAGGAGGATCACAAATGCATACCAAAATTTCACTAACTCTCATGACTGTTTTATTACTTGTCAGCCTGGCGATCCCTTGCCAAGCCGAACTGGTCGGACTTTGGAAGATGGATGAAACCACGGGCAACACCGCCAAGGACTCCACTTCCAACCACAACAATGGCGATGTCGAGGGGACCGCCGCTTGGGAGCCCGGGGTCTTTAACAATGCCCTTGTCATGAACGGCAGCGACACCTATGTGGACCTGCCCATCGGCAGCCTGATGGAAACCCTTGAGGATGCCACCCTGGCTATCTGGGCCTTGAATGATGGGGCAGCCCAATGGAGTCGTGTCATAGACCTGGGTTCAAACACGTCCAGTTACATCTATGTGACAGCCGCAGACAGCGGCAATGTGGTACGTGTCGCCATCACCGATGGGACCTGGTACGAGGTCTATGGCGACGCCATGCCGGACGGAGAGTGGCAACATATCGCTGTTACACTCGACAAAACCAACGAACAAATCATCCTGTACCAAGACGGCGAATATATCTCAGAGATCGAAAGCCCGATCACACTCGAGGATCTGGGCAGAACGTCCAACAATTGGCTGGGACAGTCGCAATACAGTGCGGATGCCCTATTTACGGGCATGGTCGATGACTTCTGCCTCTACAATGAGGTCCTTTCCCAAGAAGCCATCCTCGAACTCATTGAGAAAGGCAGTCCCAGCCCCGAAATCGCTCTTCTTGTGGGCCCCAAAAATGGTGAAATCGACGTGGCCCTTGACGAGATCCTACAATGGCAGGCCGGTATCTATGCAGGCAGCCACGATCTCTACTTCGGCACCAGCGAAGAGGATGTCACGCAAGCCAGTCGCACTGACACCCGAGGGGTATTGATCGAAAAAGATCACATGGATACGTCATACAGCTTTGCCCAACAGTTCGACCTGGACCAGACCTATTACTGGCGGGTCGATGAGGTCAATGCCACCGCAGACCATGACATCTTTAAGGGGACCGTTTGGCATTTCACCGCAGAACCGACATATCTGAATCCCACCCCAGTGGTGGTCACCGCCTCGAGTTATGATGTAGGGGAAGACTACAATTGTCCACCGGAAAACACCGTCAATGGTTCCGGCCTCAATGACGGTAAACACTCGAGCCTGGCTTCGACCATGTGGCGTACAATGGAAGGCGAAATCGAAGGGGCCTGGATTCAATATGAATTCGATAACATCTATCAGTTCAACCAAATGCACGTATGGAATTTCAATGGTGAAAACGAAGGTTTCCTCGGTGTCGGCGCTAAAGATGTCGTGATCGAAACCTCTTTGGATGGCGAAACCTGGACCCTCCTATCAGAGATGCAATTGGCTCGGGCTACGGGTCTGGGGTCCTATACCGGTGAAGACGTCGATATGAACGATGTTGTCGCTCAGTATGTTCGTATTGTGATTCAGTCTCAACACTCCTTTGCCGGTGGCACCATTGTGGTCCACAAGGTAGGCCTCAGTGAAATTCGATTCGATTGTGTACCGATTGCCGCCCGTCGTCCGACCCCAGCCGTGGGGAGTACGGCCAGTAGCCTGTTCGACGAAATGATTTGGCGTTTGGGTCGTGGAGCCCAAACCAGTCGCCTATATCTCAGTACCGACGCCAACCTGGTGGCCGCTGCGGATGCCAGTGTCTTGATCGATGAAATCAGTGGTCGGCGCTACGTCATTGCAGACACCGATGCAATCTATGGCCAGATGTATTACTGGCGTGTCGATGAGGTCGCCGGGGATCAGGTCGTCCCAGGGCAAGTCTGGAACTTCAACGCCCCCGACCATCTGGTGATCGATGACATGGAAAGCTACAGCCTGACCAACCTGATTTTCGAAACCTGGCTGGACGGTTACGAGGTGGATGAAAATGGCTCGGTCATTGGGGATGATGAGCCTTATGTCGAGCAGGAAATCGCCTTTGGCGGTAGCCAGTCGATGCCCATGTATTACGACACCACCGATGGCGAACAAGCGGCCTGGGTGGAATTGGCCGTTGACAGCGAGATCTTCACCACCGGTGGGGTTGCCCAGTTCAGTGTCATGTTCAAAAGCGATCGCACCAACGACGACGGCGGCCAGTTTTATGTCGAAATCAACGGCACGCGTGTCTATAGTCCGGCCAGTCTGACGACCGGTCTGTGGACTCAGTTGATCGTGGACCTAAGCGATTTCGGCAACCTCAACAGTGCCGACTCCCTGACCCTGGGAGTCAATGGTAACAACCTGGAAGGAGTCGTCTACATCGATGATGTCTGTCTGTATGTCGAAGCCCCATCCTTGGCGAACCCGACTTCCGAGCAACCCAGTGACGATGCTTTGGAAGTCCACTACGCCATGGAGGGTAATCTCGAGGACAGTACCCCCAACAACCGTGACGGCCAATCCGGTTCCGGCTCGACCCTGTTCTATGAGGGCAGCCTGGACGAAGGCGTCATGAATCTGGGCGATGCCCTGGCTCTCGATGGGATAGAGGATTCGTATATCGATGTCAACGACGCGATGGACGATCTGGTGGCCTCCTTGATGGACAGCACCTATGCCGCCTGGGTCAACCTGAACGACGACAGCGACCAGGAATGGACGCGTGTCTTTGATTTCGGTAATGGCACAGACACGTATATGTTCCTGACTCCGCGTTCAGGGGCAAACGGTTCTCCTGAATTCGGTATTGTTTCACCGGATAGCCCCAGTGCTGCCGAGCAAGACGTTGCCGGCCCTGCATCCTTGACAGCGGGTTGGCACCACCTGGCCGTGACCATTGAGCAGGGTGATCCTAACGGCACCTTGACACTCTACGTCGATGGCGTCGTCATGGATACCGATGAAACCGACACACTCCCGGCAGATTTGGGAACAACCACCAACAACTGGCTGGGTCGTTCCCAATGGGATGCCGATGGTTACTTTGACGGCCTGCTGGACGAGGTTCGCATCTACAGCGAAGCCCTGTCTGAAGCCGAGATTCGTTGGCTGGCTGGCGATCAATAAGCCTATTGAACAGGATTTCAACCCGGACCTGCGCCATCAATGGCGTAGGTCCGGGTCTTTTTACGAGCACGAAATTACGCGTCCCATAAGCTCCCTTCCCTCTCCTTGCTCCGATATCACAGCCTAGTCATTCCGATAAGAACGAAGTTCTCACCCTCGAGATCTCTACCCATTCCCCTCCAAACCTTATATGGTTCAAATTATCCCTGAAATCCAGAGTCCCAAGCAATGAGCAAGGATCAAGAGGACGATCAAATCTCTATTGATCGCCCAAGGTCTGGGCACGAAGAATGTTTGAGTTGAAAACCTAGTCACTGGGAGACTCCCATGAAACGAACATGGATAACAACGGGCATCGTCGTCATGATTCTTGCCGTCCTCGGAACCGCCGTCTGGCGGAATGAATTCCGATCCCAACAAACCAGCACTGCCGTGGATCTTACCACGGAAATTGGTCGTGAACAGGCCGTACGAGAAGTCGAAGTCAGCCTCTGGGAGGCATCCAATGCCATTTTCTACTACATGTTCGATCCCACAGCCACCAGTTTAGAAGAATACCGCAAACAATTAGTTGATGTCGAAAACTTCATGAATCAATATCGACACCTGACTGACCGTATCCCTGAGACCTCCACCATGACCACCTTCGACGATCACTGGTACGAAACCGTACAACACTCCGAAAGCCTCGTGGAAATCCGGGACACCCTTTCGACCCTCAAACACAATCTTCGCAAACAGGTTTATGCCCTACAACACTCCCTCTTAAACGAATCCACCTTGATCTTGAACGAAACCGTACCCCATTTACAGGAGAAACAGGACCTCATACACCACCTGGCCATGCTGGTGTGGCAGGTTGCATTTGAAGCCGATTACTCAACCGATCACCCCCAGAGCCAAACCCACAAACACTTTCTGGCCACGGCTCAGGAGATCGAATCGACCTGGAACACCTACCACAGACTTGAGGTCTCTATCGATGAACTGGCTTTTACCGATGCTCTACAGTCCCAGTGCCGAGAGTTTATCGAACAGTTGCGACTGGCCACTGAGATGGGCATCAAATGCCGTCAACAATGTTTGGCCCTTTGGGAATCCACCCATGCCTCAGATGACATTATTGACTTCGACATGCAAGAGGCCATTGAACATCGTTTGGCTATCGGCCTCGCCAATGAAACCCGACAGGGTCATTGAGTTGGGCCTAAAGCCAAGCATCCGATTATTAGTATCAATCCAAAATGGGGAATAGTTATGAACAAGAGAACAGCCATTGCCATCATCAGCCTCATGGTCGTCAGCGTATTCATCGTTACGGCCTGGGGTAAATTATTTTCTGCCACTACCGGACTCGACACCGACCGCCTACTGCCCGAAATCCAACGTGAACAAGCCATCCGTGAAGTCGAGGTCAGCCTCTGGGAGACCGCGAACGCCATCTTCTACTACATGAACTATCCCTCAGCCGTGAGTCTGGAAGAGTACCGCAAGCAATTGCTTGATGTGGAAAATTTCATGGGCGTCTACAGCAACCTGGTTACCGAAGGCCCTGAGCTGAAAATGATCGCGGAATTCAACCGCCACTGGGAGACCTCTGTCAGCCATGCCGAAGGATTATTGCCTCTACGCGACCAACTCCAAGCCTTAAAGACTACACTGTCAAACGACATGAATCATCTTGAACAGGTTATTGGAAATGAATCGCTGTTGGTCCTAAGCGGCTCCCCCGCTCAAATCCAAGACAAGAAATTACTCTTACAGGGATTAATCGCAAATTTATGGCACATCACGACCAATCTCAGCCTCGCCATGCATTCAACCATCGACGAACACAACAGACACTTCAAGGCCCAACAACAATCTGTTACCACAACCTGGGAACGATACCTGAATCTGGACATGTCCAACCAAGAACAAGAATTCATCACATCGCTAAAACAGCAAATAGAGAAATATCTCAACCATATCCAGGAAGGATACAGTCTCAGTCGCAACCTCAAGCAACAATCCTTGAGTTTTTGGGAGTCCATGCATGAAGTCGACGACGTCATCGACTTCGAGATGCAGGAGGAATTCAAGTCCCGTTTAAATACATGCCTGGGTGTCGAGAGCTTCTAAAGTCACCATGAAGATTCTTTGTATCAAAAACAAGGTTAAGTTACTACTGCTCCTGTTCAGTCTAACCCTGGGGCCCATGCTCATCCTGTTGCTGGGCAGCATGCACCGAGGAATGTCCCGCTTCGACCAAGCCATACAGATCTCTGAAAATGTAGTCGAACAATCCCGTTCACTGTATCGATTAACCCATGACATCGAATCCCATTGGCAGCGTTACATCATCACAGGGCGTCAAGAGGAATTGACTCCCTATCATCTGAGCAACCAGGTTTTTGATAGAACACTCAACCAACTACGGGACATCATGTCACGATCTCCCCAGGCCCTGCGTAACCTGGAAAAGATTGAACACCTGCGTTACAAATGGCTGGGTGTCGTCGCGGACCCTACGATTCAAGCCCGCCAACAACTTCAGTCTACTCAGTACAACAAGAAGATCATTGACCTCGCTCTTCGACAGGAGAGCCAAGAGAGATTCAATGAACGCATCCAACAAATGGTCCATCAATTCCCCACAGACTTAGATCCCATTGATAGGATCGCAATCGTTGAGTTAACACGGGAAGCCACCGCCTCTTTCGCTGCCATTAAAGGAGCCCTCTTAACCACTGAACAACATCATATCAATGCTTTTTACCTAACCTATGCAGATGTCATCAACCGGGCAGGTCCGCTGATGGAACGCCTGACCCAGCACCCCCAAGCCCAACAACAACTCCAGGAATTCATGGATCTCTATCGCCATTGGTATGAAGAAATCGCCCTGCCACAAATCAAGGCCCAAATCGCATCCAACCAATCTCCCATGACATTGGAGGACGCCATCGCCATTGCCGTACAGAGATTTGACACTGGGATCCTAAAAGAACTCAAGAGTGAAATCAACTATTTCACCCGCTTCCTCATGGACGACATGCACGATCAACTGACCCAGTCAAGAATGGAGACCGACCGTATGACCACCCTCTGCACGGTCCTGGGACTGGTGGGCTATCTGCTGATCTTGATCTTCCTGGTCCTGCTGAAACGCTCGATCCTCCGGCCCATTGCAATTCTCAATGACGGCATTCAACACATCCAACAAGGTGACCTGTCTCATCAAATCGAACTGAACAGTGGCGACGAATTCGCGAGCCTGGCTCAATCCTTCAACTCCATGACAGAGCAGTTACAGGATAAAACCGAACACCTCATCGAAGTCAACCAAACCCTCACCTTCACCAACCGAGAACTCTCCACCCACCAACACGAATTGGAACAAGCCAACCGACAGCTGGCCAAGGAAATCACGGAGCGTCAAGAGGCCCAAGAGGAATTGGCATTGACCGTCAAAGAGCTGCAAGATGCCAACCGCTACCTGGAAGACTTTGCCTTTATCGCCTCACACGACCTAAAGACCCCGGTACGGGGACTCGGTAGTCTGGCCAGCATGCTGGCCTATGACTATGGGCACCTGTTGGACACCGAAGGACGTAACAGCCTCAACCTTCTCGTCCAACGGGCCCAGCGAACCTACAACCAGATTGACGGTATTCTGGAATTCTCACGCCTCTTCAAGGCCGAAAAACATCAAGAAGCGGTTTCCGTCAGTCAACTCCTCAACGATATCGTCGAGGAGCTATCTCCACCGGCCAACATTGAGATTCACTACCCTGAAGACCTCCCCACACTGCTGGCGGACACCAATCAACTGCGAGTCCTCTTCTTCCACCTGTTGACCAATGCCATCCTTTTCTTAGACAAGCCCCAAGGTGAAATCCGCATTAACGTCCAGGATGACGAATCCTCCTGGCTTTTCAGTGTCACAGACAACGGACCCGGTATCGCGGAAAAATACCACGAAAAGATCTTCGGTTTCTTCCAAACCCTGGCGCGTAAGGACGATCGAGAGACCACCGGCATCGGCCTGCCCCTGGCGCGTAAAATCGTCGAAAGTTATCAAGGCAAAATCTGGGTAGAATCCCAGCTCGGTCAGGGGGCCACCTTCTACATCCGCTTCCCCAAAGCCAAAATGGCCTGCGAGAGTAACACCCCAGTGACTTCAACTCCGGAGGCAAAGTAGGTCATTCAATCTTCGAATCCTGACAGACTGAGGAGGGACAATTCTTGCCACATCCACCACAACCACCCTTTTGCTGGGTAGACTTGCGCCACTGTCGCCCTACCCAAATCAGAGCCAACCCGACGACGATCAAAACTACTATGGTTTCCACAGCATTCTCCACCAATCATTCATCATTCTCTTTACTCTCTACCCCAATCTCAAACGAATTGTTTGAATAGCGGTTCGTTTTACCCATGAGGAATAAAAAAAAGGCACGCCTATGAAACGACGTGCCTTATAGATCTACATAAAACAGGCGATTAGGTCCGTTCGGTAATCTCCACCAGGTGGTAACCGAACTGGGTCTTGACCGGGCCATGAACCTTGCCGACCTCTTCCTTGAACACCACTTCGTCGAATTCCTTGACCATCTGGCCGGGGCTGAACTGGCCCAGGTTCCCGCCACTGCGTCCCGACGGGCAAGTGGAATGCTCGGCCGCGGCTTCGGCAAAATCCTTGCCACCTTCGATCTCCTGTTTCAGGGCCAAGCAGGCCTCTTCGGTTGCCACCAAGATGTGTCGTGCACGTGCTGTAGTCACGATTGTCTCCTTAATAAAAGTTCAAAGTGTTTCAAGTTCTCTGTTCATTGCGTTTGGTTAATGGCCCGGGCAACCTTGGCCACGTCGACCATGGGGGCCACGTCATGCACCCTAACGATCGACACCCCTGCCTGGACACACCATGCCACTGTGGCTGCGGTGCCGTAGTTGCGTTCAATCGGATCTTCGCGACCGGTCAGTTCATGCAACATGCGTTTGCGACTGGTTCCCACTAACACGGGATAACCGGTTTCGATCAAAACATCGATATGTTTGAGTAAAACTAGGTTGTGCTCCAAGGTCTTACCAAAACCGATTCCTGGATCAAGGATGACATGTCGTGACAGTACCCCTAGGGCTTCGGCCTGACGAGCCCTATCCAGCAAAAAATCACGCACCTCGACCACTACATCTCCATAAACCGGATCTTGCTGCATGGTCTTGGGGGCACCCTGCATGTGCATTAACACAATGGGAACCTCACGTTTGGCAGCCAAAGATAGCATGGCCTCGTTGGCACCGGCAGTGATATCGTTAAGGATGCTCGCCCCTGCATCCAGGGCAGCCCTGGCGACGGCCACATCCGGAGTATCGATACTGATCGGCACCTCAACCTGCTGGACCAGAGCCTCGATCACGGGAATGGCCCGTTGGATCTGTTCGACGCTAGAGACCGGTTCGGAACCCGGTCGACTGGACTCCGGCCCGATATCCAACAGAGCCGCTCCTTGGGCCACCATGTCCAATCCATGGGCCACGGCCCGCTCGACCTGATCGTATTGACCACCGTCACTAAAAGAATCAGGCGTAACATTGAGGATACCCATGACCTGGGTTCCGTTAGAGAGGTCCAGGCACCCTGTTGGCCATTGCAGGTTATCCCGCGTACTAGCCATTCAGAGTTACCTCAAAGCCCAATCCATCCAAGATTTTGGCAAGCGATGCCTGTCCCTGGGGGCACTGAATTACGGTATTTTGAAATTCCCGTCGAATGGGATAGTTCTTACGCAACCCATCGAAAACACATCCCTGCTGATCCGGACTCGTGGTCAGGATGTCACGTGTACGGGCGTCGTCAGCTTCGATATCATAGACCTGCTTGACTACGCGACGCAACACGACCTGCGTGTCTTCTTCATCATCGGTCAGCACAATCTCGGGGACCAACGGCTCAGGCAAGAAATCCTGACGTGTATGTTCGATGCTCAAACTAAAGTGTTGACACAGGGCCTCGTAAATCATGATCAAACCGGCAATCTTACCGTCATAGGAATAGCCGGCAATATGGGGACTGGCCAGGTCGATGCGTTCGAGCATCCTGGAATCGATCTTGGGCTCACCTTCCCAAACGTCCAGGATCACGGCCTTGAGGCGATCTTGATCCATGGCCGCATGCAGGGCGGCCGTATCATGCACGCCCCCACGCGAGCTGTTGATAAAAATCGCTCCCGGCTTGAGTCTGGCAAAGAAATCCGCACCTGCCAGGTGGGCGGTCTTGTCTGGACCCTCTTTGGTCAAGGGCGTATGAAAGGTCACAATGTCACAGTCATAAAGCTCTTCCAAGGAACGATATTTTGCATCGCCCGTCTGACGAGCCAGAGGCGGATCGTTGAGCCGAACCTCCAGGCCCAAGGCCCGGCACTTGGCCTCCACACGTGAACCCACATTCCCCACGCCTACGATCCCAATGGACTTGCCAGCCAAGGCAAAATCGTATTTTTCGGCCACGGTCAACAGGGCCGCTGTTACCCACTCTGCCACGGAATTGGCATTCGACCCCGGAGCCGAAGCAAAGCCAATGCCCTGGGCGGCCAGATAGTCCTGGTCGATATGGTCCACGCCAATGGTGGCCGTGGCCACAAACTTGACGGAGCTACCGGCCAACAGCGACTCATTGACCTGGGTCACACTCCGCACCAGCAAGGCGTCCGCATCGGCCACCATCGCGGCCGTTACATCACGCCCCGCCACCAGTTGAACCTCACCGAGGTGTTCGCAACACTCCTTGACAAAGGGGATATTCTGATCAGCAACAATCTTCATAAAACGTTCCTTTTAGTACACATTAGAACCAATTTGGAACATCTTAGTCAAAAGCTCGGCAAATGCACGTAAAGAATGTCAAAATCCCATTTTCGAATGGACGTCCCCCCTTGGTTGGACATAATGGGCTATTTTAGGATGATCCGATGAATACCTATGTAAAATGCCTTCCCTGCTTCGTGCGTCAAGCCGCCGAAGGTGTGGCCATGGCCACTGACGACGAGGCCCTGCATGAAAAGGTCCTGCGAGCGGCCCTCAAGACGGTGAGCGAAATGGACATGACGCCCTGCCCTCCACGCATGGGACAAACCATCCATCGCCTGGTGCGGGAACTGTCTGGCATTGACGATCCCTACGCCTCGGTCAAGAACCAATTCAACCAACGAGCCCTGGCCCTGGTTCCGAAACTACAACAGCGAATCCAGCAGGCAGACAATCCCCTGGAAACCGCGGTTCGCTTTGCCATTGCCGGTAATGTGATCGACTTTGGCGTCAGCGACTTTCGCCAGGCTCATGATATCGAAACACTGCTGGAAGAGGCCCTGCATGCCGATTTGGATAGGGGGATTCTAGAGAACCTGGTCTCATCAATCGAGCAGGCCCAACACATTCTCTACCTGGCCGACAACACCGGCGAAATCGTCTTTGACGGCCTCTTGATCGAACAACTCCCTCGTGAGAAGGTCACCCTAGTCGTACGTGGCGGCCCCATCATCAACGACGCCACTCTGGACGATGCCCGCGAACTGGGCCTGACCGAATTGGTCCACACCATCGATAACGGCTCGGATGCCCCCGGCACCCTGTTAGATGACTGTCACGAGGAGTTCCGTCAGGTTTATGACCAGGCCGACCTGATCATCGCCAAAGGGCAAGGCAACTACGAGAGCTTGCATGAGGCCGACAAACACATCTTCTTCCTGCTCAAAGCCAAGTGTGAAGTCACCGCCAGTATCGCCGGAGTCGAACTCGGCAGCTGGGTCCTGATCGAAAACGATCCATAAGCACGATTTAGCATCGACCTTCGATCGGTTGACCTGGCCCATAGACTCGTCTATACTGACTTCGTTGAATGAAACTGGTCTGTAGGAGAACGCAGATGCACAAATATAGTCTAATGATCGTGGCCGTTTTGAGCCTCGCTGGTTGCCAGGAGATGCAAACAGATCAATCACAAGAGCCAGACGTCTACCTGTTCTCCTATTTCATCAACAATGGTCAAGACGGTCTGCACCTGGCCTATAGTGATGATGGTCTGTCCTGGACGGCCCTCAAGAACGGCGAGTCTTTTCTCACCCCCGAAGTCGGCGGCAAGTTGATGCGTGACCCCTGTATCTGCCAGGGACCCGACGGACAGTTTCATATGGTCTGGACCAGCAGTTGGCAGGAACGAGGTATTGGGATCGCCCACAGCAAGGACCTGATCACATGGTCCAAGCAGTCCTTTATCCCAGTGATGGAACACGAACCCACGGCCCACAATTGCTGGGCCCCGGAAATCTTCTATGATGCCGAACAAGGTGAATACCTGATCTATTGGTCCACCACCATCCCCGGGCGTTTCCCTGAAACAGAACAGGCCGAAGGTGGGGATCGCGTAGGACAGGTCTTTTTGAACCATCGCCTCTATTGTACCACCACCAAGGACTTCGAAACCTATACAGACACGCGTTTGTTTTACGACGACAACTTCAACGTCATTGACGGCACCATCGCTCAAGAAGGCGACCAATACCTGCTGATCGTCAAGGACGAAACCCGCACACCTCAGGCGCAAAAGAACATTCGAGTGGCTCGTGGCCAACAGGCCCAAGGTCCTTATGGTCCGGCCTCGGCTCCCATCAGTCCCGAGGGTCTGTGGGTCGAAGGACCAACGGCCCTCAAGGTTGGCAAGACCTGGTATCTCTACTATGACGCCTACCGCAACCATCACTATGCCGGTCTGGCCTCGCACGATCTGAAAACCTGGGAGGTCATCACCGACCAACTGCATTTTCCCCGTGGCACTCGCCATGGCACCGCCTTTGCCGTCCGAAAAAACGTACTGGATAAGCTGCTCACTGTAGAGTAACGGATTTCCCTAATAATATTTAGGAATCGGCTCTAGGCAAACGTTCTTTTATGGACGATACTTTAAGGTGGCCTATTCGAAGTCTAAACCGTGGTAATAGGGGGAATCCATGAACAATGACTTGCTGAATTGCTGGGAAATCATGCATTGTGATTGCGAATTGGGCGGTGGCAGAAACCATGAAAATGGAATTTGCCCAGCCTATACCGAACAGATGGGACACAGTTGCTGGATTGTCGCCGGCACCCTATGCACCACCGATCTCCGCGAGGAATTACTACCCCCTGGAGCCTCCTGTATGACCTGCAAAGTCTTTCGACGTTATAATCGCAACACCGGCACCCTGCGACACGAAGTCGAACAACGATTCCCGGCAGAAAGCCAACGTCATGACGAACTTCAAGCCGAGCGTCGCCAGCGACAAAAGCATTAACCTACTGACCCGGTGATCCCCCATAGGCAGAGCTGGCACGCCACCCTGCTGCCGTACTCCAGACCGCCTGATCGGTCCCTTTAGGTTGCCTCAATTCCAATGACTTGCC
This sequence comes from Sedimentisphaerales bacterium, assembly GCA_963662565.2. GTDB lineage: Bacteria > Planctomycetota > Phycisphaerae > Sedimentisphaerales > Anaerobacaceae. Next base: position 39,177 of record CAXXXG010000003.1, read on the forward strand.
CTCCCCGTCGGTGCTGTCGTACCAGGCATCGTCATAGGTCAAGGCCCCCAAGATTCCCTCGGCGAAATCGGTCCATTGGATTTGTTCCCCGCCATTGGATAGTTTGCCTTCATACGCTCCGGCGATCTTGCTCTCCATGGCCGTGCCATAGCGTGACATGAAGGCCGCCTCGTTCCGCACCACCAGCAGGATTTGATCGGGTGTTAATGATGTTACCCGGCCGGTCGAAAAGTCAAACCGAACACCCTCAGTCAGTGACAGGCCACTGAGATCCAGGGTGGTCGAACCTACATTCTTGAACTCGATGAACTCAAAATCATCGCTCTCGGTTTCGAATTCGCCCTGGTCCCCATCGGCGTCAGGTGGATTGTACATGATCTCCGTGATCCGCAAGCTTTCTTGCAGATTCGAGGATAAGGGATCACCCGCCACAAACTGATGGGGTGTTGACCAATGGCTCCAACGTCCCATTTCATCCTGCAAGCGACAACGGACACGATAGGTCTGACCTGGAAGCAGATCACCGGCCGGAATGGTGATCTCATGCGAGTCATCCGTCAAGGCCTGACTCTCCCACACCGCCTCAATTTCCATGTGGAGCGGACGCGTTAGATCCACCACCGGAAGATCTGACAGATCGCCGCCGTCGTTGTCAGACGAATCATGGGCATAGAGCCCCACGTCAATGGACAGGTCACTGCTACTGAGCGAGGAATTCAGCACATGCACGGCCAGGATATTCTTCCCCAGCACCAATATATCCTGCGGATTCTCATAAGTGACCTCAGACCAATAGGCATTGTCTACATAATCCTCACCCGTCAGATCATCATGGGCCTTGGATCCAGCCGATACATTGAGTCGGGCGACCTCCTGCCCATTGATCCAGACAATACAACCGTCATCGACATAGACGCGTAAGGCCAGTTCACCAATCCCATCCCAGGAATCAACCTCGAATTCGTGACGCAGATAGATAGAGGAGTAATTATTTTGCATGCCACTGATCACCGTCTGATCGTCGCCATCGCCATAACCGATGGAGGTCTGCCCCTGCAACCACGAGGCATCATTGAAGGTCACTTGTCTCCACGAGGAAGATGGCTCACTGGTTCCCAGCCGATAGCGCCATTGATCGCTCTGCTCGGCTAATAGGGTCATCGTTGCAGGTGACGACTGGGCCGACCAGGGCAGGTTGGGTTCCACAGCAGCGATACGCCACTGGATTGCGGCCTGGTCATCACTGCATTGAAAGACCAGGTCATTGACGGGATAGTCACGACCACCCAGGTAGCTTATCGAGGGAGTCTCTGGAATGGAGACGTCAAAAGCCTCGCTATCCAGGAAGTCGTAACCATTGTCATAAGCGAATCCGTTACCGGTCCAGGTACTCAGACTCTCAGCCCAGGGTGTAAGAAAGTCCTTGAGCCACTGCATGAGTCCCTCGAAATCTGCCGAGACCAAGGTGCGGACAATACTCTGGCCATTGAAGTCCGGATGGGTCACCGGAGAATTGAACCACATGCCCCGGTGATCACTGGCTGTACGGGGATGGTATTCCCACATGGCCCGGTCCATGTCCACCAGGGTATAGGTTTCTCCAGTGGCATTGATGAAGGAGGACAGTTGATCAACCAGCGGTCCGATCTGATCGTCGGTTAACAACAGGTCTTGCAGTTCTCGGCATCGACTCTGATAATCCCGCTCCAGTGGGTCATGACGCAGGCAGTTTTGCAGGTTGACCACTCCACTCCAGTGGGTCACCGGTAGATAGAGCATGTCGAGATCCCAAGGAATGGCAGTCCAACGATCGGTGTCGGGATGGTGATAGAGGTACAGGTTGTAGCCATCCCGGAGATCCATGTTGTTCACGGCCCGATTGATGGCACGAAAGCTGTAATAATGATCCAGTTCGAGATTGTTTTGCCACCAGCTTAGGGTATGGGTTTGATTATAGCCGTTGCGAAAGGTGGTCAGGTCGGACTGATCGGTGACTTGCGTGGGGCCCTGGTTCTTTTGATCAGGAGTCGCGGCCATGTGATAGGTGTTACCGTCCGGCAGGCCATGTTCATCCAGGAAACGGCCGTCCGGATGTTCGATGGCCATGTACAGTCCCCAGAGATCGCCCTCGTATTGACTGGACGTGCTGGCTTCGACCGCATTATCGATCACGCGAAACTCCAGAAAATGGGTATAGGGTGCAGGCACCCCGGCCCGGCGATACAGGCTAAAGGCCAAGGCCTCCCCCATGCCGGATAGTCCTCGATTGACCGGCACCCAGGGCACGGCTCCGGCCGAGAAGTTCATGATGCGCCAGCGCGTCACATACTCCTGTCTGAAGTTGTCCCGGGCTTGAAACTCGTGACCCCGGTTGAAATAGAACCTCCACTTGTTCTTGCCGGACTCATAGGTGGAATACTCACCGCGCACGCGATACTGGATGTGGTCATAGACCCTGCCATCATAAACCAGTGTTCCGTAGAAACGGGTGTTCTGGTAACTGCCGTTATACTGACAACGCTGCACGTCCTGGTCATCCGCGATCAGGTGATATACCGGCACGGACTGCATCACCTCGGCACTGAAATTCATGACCTTGCCATCGTTACCGCTCGCCCCCGGTCGAAACGCCCCCTTCCATCCTGGCACCCCGTCATAAACGAAGTAGGCAAAGTTGGGCTGGGGATCGTCGTCATAGGGAACATCCAGTGTCACGCCCTGTTGATTTCTCACTTTCACCCGGTAACGTACCAACACCCGATGGTCCTGAACACTGGTGGGCAAGACCACGCTGTAAAGACCATCAGCAGCCACAGCATCACCTTGCTGGCCGTCATCTCGCATGGCCACCACGAGCCAACGCGAGTTGTAAACACTGTCGTCCAGAGCCACGTAGTCACCGGGCTGGACTACCTGGTAATACAACCGCACCCATGACAATCCCACTTCATCACTCACCTTCGCCGTGATTGTCACGGCCTGCCCACTCTGTGGGGCAGTAGGGTCATGACTCACCTCACTGATTCGGGGTTCATTCTGATGCTGTTGCGCTTTGCTATTGACCTTGCCTGGGGTGGGAACCTCCGAACGCCAGGACCAGGGTTGTGCATTGTCACCAACTCCCATCCATTGCATCGACGGCCCCTGCCCATCGCTGGCACTGCCTTCCGGGTCACCGACCAAGGGCCAAGGAAATCCCTGCCCATAGCTCACCTCATCGGCGATGCGACCAGCGGCATTGCGTAAAATTAAGGTTTCGCCTTCATTGGCCAGTTTGCCGGTGAAAGGGCCATAGACTTGAGATGATTTAAGGCTGGACCATTTATCGCGAACCTGCTGGGAAAAGGCCGCTACCACTAAATAAGACTGGGCTGCCAGTGAGTCATCTGCGTCAAAGGTATACTCCACTGCATTACAAAGGCACCAGCCATTCAAATTCACGGATTGGCTACCCGCATTGTAGAGTTCCACAAACTCCACCTGCTCGGTCTTGAGGTCGGGATCGCAATGGATTTCGCTAATGAGAATGTCCGCTCGGGCACCCACGACGTACAGGCCTCCCAGCCACCCCATTAACATCAATCGGCCCCAATAGGACATGTTCACAACCTCCTTCAGGATGAAAAACCATTGACCACCCACTATAGCACAATTCGTAGGGCCCACCCAAAAACAAAAAAAGGGATTAGAGCTTGAGGACTCTAATCCCTGCCATTCAACCAGAAAGGTTCCCTTAATTCACCCTGCTAAAGACAACGTCACGAGGGCCACGAGGGCTGGTCAAGGTCCCGGTCAAGGTGTCGCCTGCGACGGCACCTTCGAATTCCAAGGCAAATTCACGATCACCCTGCATGAATGCGACCTTAAAGCTGGCCTGTTTGTCCTCAACCTTCAACTCGGACAGGGGTGTTTCCATCTGACGAAAGCCATAGGTCCCTGTCATATCCGCTTTGATCTTGAGGGTCGTGGTACGAGGTGTGCCATCACGGCCTTCACGGGTGTATTCCCAAGTGCCTATGGCCGATGAAACGTCGCTCTTAGCAGTCGCCTTGGCCTTAACTTTCTTACCGGTAAAGTTGGTGTCACCCTGCTCGGAACGAATCACACCCTTGAGCACGCCCTCGGTCAAGGTCGCCTCAAACGGCATCTCAAAGACCTGATCACCCCATCCCATCTCCAAGACGGCTGTCAACTTATTGCCAGCAATCTTCGCATCCTTGAGCGGATTCAAACCATCGAAGAGTTGATAGCGAACGCTTAGATCTGGCAGGACCACCAAACGACGGGTGGCCGGTCCCCATTGGGAATCGGTTTCCAGGGTCCACTCGCCAATGAAGTCTCCGCCGACGCGTTGGCCATTGGCCTCCCACTCGCCCATCTCCCCGACCAGTTTGCCCGTAATGGTCTGGCCACTGATGGTGCCTTCATAGTCGGTGTCAAAGGCAAAGTCATTAAAGGAACTGCTGCGAGTGAAGGTCAGCTTGCCCTGGTCGAACTTAATCGCAGAAAGCGTATGGTCTCCCATCCCTTCCTCCCACTTGCCGACGAGTTTGCCATCCTTCTCGCTAATGGTCACCTGGGCCTCGATGTCACGATCCATCACATAAAAACCAATGGTCCAGGTCCCCAAAGCCGGACACATCGGCCGGGCAGGAGTGGCCGTCACGTCCATGTCCCATTGATCGGCAGCCAGGATACCGGTAATCTTACCGTTGGCCAGGGTACCGGTGAAATCGCTATACATTTCCCGATCGCCAAACTCCACTCGACGGGTAAAGGTCAGTTTATTATTGGCGAACTTGACGTTTTCCAGGGCCCCGCCGTTCCAGGTCGCAGCGAGACTCCCGTCCTCTTTCTCCTGAATCACCAGATCGTGATAAGAGACGCCCGGCCCGAAGGTCAATTGGGCCTCCCACTGACCGGCAATCTGACCCAATGAAATCCCCGCACTCAAACCCAACAACAGCACCGCATGGAACATTAGACTTTTACGCATGGCATGGTCTCCTTCAAAAAGATCGCTGATACAATACAATTACCTCCATAACGAGTGGAATTGTAATCGGCCTGCGATCCAAAGGCAAGAAACCAAACAGTTAATTCAATTATCGCGATTTAGTCCGCGATAAAGGCCGCATCCCAATCCTTCCAAACCGCTTCAAGCCCATGGGACTGAAGCATCTGAGCCACCTGATGCGGGCTACGGCTGTCATCGATTTGAAATTGCTCTAAGGCAGTTTGATCTTGAGAATAACCACCGGGATTGGTCTTGCTGCCTGCGCTAAGACGAGTGATTCCTAGTCGCACAGCATGATCGCGGAAACGAGCGGACTCACGTGTTGACAAAACCAGACCGGCATCTGCAAAACAAAGACGCAGAGCCAGAATCATCTGTACCAGTTCACGATCGCTCATGAGATGCTCAAAACGATCACGTTCCACGTCACTGGCCGGTCGCAGTCGAGGAAAGGAAAAGGAAACGCGTGAACGCCAATAGCGTTTGATCAAGGCATAACCATGTTCAGCCAGGGTTAAAGTCTCAAGACGCCAATCCGTCAGTCCCAGCAAAACTCCGAGTCCTAACTGCCGCATACCAGCGGCCCCGACATCATCAAAGGCACGCAAGCGACGAGCAAAGTCGGCTTTGGGTCCGGCCAGGTGATAGTCTCGATAAACCGCAGGATCGTAGGTCTCCTGGTACAAGGTCACACCTTCAATGCCCGCTTCAAACAGACGCTGATACTCATGGCGTTCCAATTGATGGATCTCGATACTCAAGGAACTAAACATACCACGCAGACGACGAGCCAACTCACAAAGGTAATCAATGGTCACATGCTGGCGATCCTCGCTACTGACCAGCAGCAGATCCGTGAAGCCCTCGGCCCGAATCACCTCGGCCTCGGCCATGGCTTCATCGATCGTCAAGCGGCAACGTTCGGTCGGGCTATCGCAATTGAAGCCACAATACACACAGCGATTGGAACACACATTCGACACATACAAGGGGGCATAGAGTGACACGGTCTTACCAAACCGCTGTCGTGTCAGGGCGTGGGCCTGTTGGGCCATGGGCTCAAGATAAGCCTGGGCTGCTGGCGAAATCAAGGTCACTAAACGATCAGGATGGTAGTGACCGGGTTCCCGATCCAAGGCCCGCTCCACATCTGCAGAGGTCACGGACTCGAGTCGCTCTTGCCAAATCGAACGATCTGCCAATAGCTGCTTCTCGGTGAGCACCGTTTGAATATCGGGAAATACCTGCATGTCACTCACTCAAAAATCCCGTTAAGGGGCTGGAGGCCTCGGCGGTCTTGCTCACCGCACCCGGCCCTGATTCATATCCCATGCGTCCGGCCTCAACGGCCAACTTAAAGGCCACGCCCATCGCCACGGGATCGTCGGCCACGGCAATGGCCGTATTGACCAACACCGCATCAGCCCCCATCTCCATGGCGTCGGCCGCATGCGAGGGTAGGCCCAAACCTGCATCCACCACCACCGGGACATTGGCCTGCTCGATGATAATCTCGATGGCAGCCCGCGTGGTCAATCCACGATTGGAACCAATGGGGCTGGCCAGGGGCATGACCGTCACGGTTCCGGCCTCTTCCAAACGCTTGGCCAACACGGGATCGGCATTGATATAAGGCAGAACCTTGAAGCCCTCTTTGACCAGGGTCTCAGCCGCCTTGAGTGTTTCGATGGGATCGGGTAAGAGGTAATAGGGATCGGGGGTTACTTCCAGCTTGACCCACTCAATCCCGGTCGCGGCTCGGGCCAAGCGTGACAGACGCACGGCCTCATCTGCATCTCGGGCTCCGGAGGTATTGGGCAAGAGCAGATATTTGTCCCGATCGATGACACTGAGCATGTCATCGTTGGCGTTCTCGATATCCACACGACGTAAGGCCACGGTGACAATCTCGGTACCACTGGCTGCGATCGCTTCGGCCATCAAGGCATTCGAACTGAACTTCCCCGTGCCCACCATCAGGCGGGAGGCAAAGGTTCGCCCGGCTATGGTTAATTGTGATGGTTTCGTCATTATCCACCGCCTACAAAACGGACCAGCTCGATTTGCTGTCCATCAGACAAAGAGGTTTCGTTAAATTGTTCACGGGGCACGATCTGGCCATCGACCTCGGCCACCACCGTCGCCGCATTGACGTCTAGCTCTTCCAGCAAGGCTGTCAGTGTCGCTGGCAGACCCTCCGGAAAGTCACGTTCGTCGCCGTTTATTTTCAATGTACTCATTCCAAACTCCAGTTTTTGGAGAATGTAGAATACAGAATGTAGAATACAGAAGAAAAACAACATCATTCCAACATTCCACTATTCCATCATTCCAACTTCATAAAATTTCATCGATCAGCAGCTCTATAATCGCGTTGGCCTGATGGGCCGCCGCAATCCAAACCCGCCCGGCACAGAGGGGCAGACCGCTGTCAACATCGTTGGTGCCATCGCCCACCAACATCAGGCGTGGAGACAGCCGTTTCGTTTGAATGGTATTGCTCTGACCATAACCGGCCAGACCGCTGGCGGCCACGATCGGCGGTGACATGCGGGTCAGCACGGTCTCGACCAACATTTGTTTCTGATCGGCCCGATCAAAGCACTCAGCCACCACCTGGGCCTCGCCAAACAACTCCACGATCCGGTCGGGCACCAGCTTTTCTACGACAGCGTCAACCTGCACCTCGGGATTGATCCGCTGCAGGTTGGTCTGCATGGCCAGGGCCTTGGGTTGGCCGATCTGGTCACGGGTGTAGTGTTGGCGATTCAAGTTGCTCGGTTCGACCCGGTCAAAATCCACCAGGATCAAGCGCCCCACCGAGGCACGGGCCAAGGCTGCTGCCACGGTCGATCCCAAGCCCCCCACCCCAGCGATGGCCACCACCGCCTGTTTGAGTCGTGTATCAAACGGTTCCATAAAAAAACGCTCCCTGCCAAGGAGCGCCGCGCCCAACTTCAGAACTCTAAACTCAGAATCCTGAACTTATTGCATGCCTTCCTTCGCAGGTCCTACCCTGATCAGGTTCAAAGGGTCATCCGAAGCAACACCTGCCACTTCGGACCTCTCAGCCCTCGACCGAATTCGGCTTCGGGCTCCCCTGGCTAATTGTCAAGGCCGGATTATACCCGGTCGCCCCCACCCTGGCTAGTCTTGTTTTTACTAGCCCCCGAGGGAAGTACTGACTATACTGATGAGCAATGCTACAACTGGTTTCATAACTGGTTTTGTAGCGAGATCGAGCGAGAAGTTTGTGGTCAAGGCCCGAGGTGAAAAGGCCTCGGAGGCGTGCTGAGGCACGTCGAGAAGCCTTTTTGCCGAGAACGCAGATCCACGAGCTTCGCAGCCGATTGCAGCCAAAAGGAGTTATGAAACCAGTTGTAAGACCCCATCAGAATCGAATCCAACCCCATGAAGGAGTGTGACTGTGCCATCCTGGGATTACCTTATCGTAACCGCCTCACACGACTCACAGGCCCAGGCCTATGAGCAACAGCTGGCCCTGCGCCGAGACCTGGGCATGTTGGACGACCTGCGTCATGTCCTGGTGGTCCCGGACCCCGGGGGCCGACGTATCGGCAGTGGTGGCAGTACCTTATGGTGCCTACGGGAGGTCCTCCAGCGAGAACAAGCCACGGACCCTCAGGCCACCCTCTCGCAACTACGCATCTTGATCGTCCATGCGGGCGGCGACTCCAAACGCCTGCCTGCCTATAGTCCTTGCGGCAAGATCTTTGTACCCGTGCCCGGCAATAACGATTCAGGCCTGCCCCTGACCCTCTTTGACGTGCAACTGCCCCGTTACCTAGCCCTACCTGCGGCCGGTCAGGGACAAGTCGTGGTCACGGCTGGGGACGTGCTGCTCCGTTTCGATCCCAGCGAGGTGCGTTTTGCCCCAGAGGGCATGACCGCCCTGGGCTGTTATGCCGATCCCAAGGAGGCATCCGCCCACGGGGTGATCTGCCGCGGTCCAGATCAAACAGTCTGGCAGTTCCTACAGAAACCCTCACCGGCCCAACAAGAACACCATGACGCCATCAACGCCTACGGCCAGAGTATTCTAGACGCAGGTATCATGAGCTTCGATGCCCGTACCGCCACCCTACTGCTCAAGACGGCCGGCCTACCGGCAGCCGATGGCACGCTGGAATTCAGCGGTCCGATCGGTGGACTACTGCTCGAAAAGGAACTGGATTTTTTTCGCGAGATCTGCTGTGCCATGGGTTCGCACTGCCGCCTGGAGACCTACCTCCACGGTGTCAAAGACAGTGGCTCGACCTGGGACGAGGCCCGGTTGGGTCTCTGGTTTGCCGCCCTGCAACGCACGGTTCCCTTTGACGTCCATGTGCTGAGTCAGTGTGACTTTTTACACTTCGGGACCACCCGTCAGTTGATCAGCAGTGGCAACACCCTGGTTCAATTCGAGCGACTCAACACCGCCCCCCGTCAATGCCTCAGCCTTAACAACCAAATCCGTCACAAAGGTGAAATCGCGGGTGCCTCCAGTTGGGTCGAGGGGTGCATCATTGAGGACAAGCTCACTTGTGCGGGACATAATAGTGTGGTAGGGGCGATCATAGGCGCCCCCATATCGCTGCCGCAACGCCTATGTCTGGATGTCACCTACGGTAAAAACCGCCAGGACCAAGGCGTTTTCTTTGTGCGATGCTATGACGTGCTGGATAAGCTCAACGGTGGGCCCCAGCATAACGCCACCTTCTGCGGCCGCTCCATCGGGGAATGGTTGGCAGCCGTCGGTGCAGACGAATCCGCCCTCTGGGACAGTGACATTCCCGACGACCAACGCAACCTCTGGAACGCCCGGCTCTTCCCGGCCGTGGCTGTCCCCCCTCATCTCGATATCCGCGACTGGCTCTGGCTCTTCAATCCGGAAAAGGCCACACCCGAGGAGCATCAACGCTGGCTTCAAGCGGACCGCTACAGTTCCCAGGAAATTGCCCAACAAGCCGATCAAACTGTCTTCCACGGACAACGAACCCTACTCCGCAGTATCGAAATAGAAAGTGAATTACGTCAACTCTTTCGCCGGTCCAGCCGCTTCAGTGCCCAAGATTTGCGTTTCTGCCTAAAGCAAAACCTCACCCCCTTGCTATTGATACAAAAGGTATTGCAGGAAGCCTGCTGGAACCATAACCAAGCCGGCAGCACCCTGGACGGCCTGACCTGTCCCCGCATCCTGCATTCTCTAGGCACAGCCCTATGCGAACTCAAAGATCAGATCGACCTGGACGAACTCAAGAGCCAATTACCTCCCTCTCTTAATCAATGGCTCAATGACATGGGTTTGGCCATCGGGCCGCATCCCGACCTCTCGGACTGGACTCGACGTCTCAGACAACAGGCCTTTACCTCGGCCAGCCGGGCCATCCTGGCCGGTCAAGCCCGACACCGTGACAAACCCTCCCACGTTCTACGGAGTGACGAAATCGTGTGGGGACGAGCCCCGGCCCGTTTTGACACGGGCGGTGGCTGGACCGACACCCCACCCTACGCCTTGGAATACGGCGGTTGTGTGGTCAACACGGCCATCGACCTCAATGGGCAGCCTCCCATCCAGGCTTATCTACGCATCATGCCCGAACCCGTGATCCGTATCGGCTCGATCGATCTGGGCACTCGTATCGAAATCACTGAACTGGAGGACTTGTTGGACTACCACAGTGCCACCAGTGAATACGGCCTGGTCAAGGCCGCCCTGGCCCTGGCCGGATTCGCACCGGAGCGAGCCCCTTGGAAGAACAAAACCCAGCTAACTGATATGCTCAAGAGTTTTGGTGGGGGGATCGAGATCACCACCCTGGCGGCGATCCCCAAGGGCAGCGGCCTGGGCACCTCCAGCATCATGGGGGCCGTGATCCTGGGCGTCATCGGACGAGCCATGGGCCAGAGGTTGAGTCACCGAGAACTCTTTCACCAGGTCCTGTGCCTGGAGCAGTTACTGACCACCGGGGGGGGATGGCAAGATCAGATCGGCGGAGTCACGGGCGGAGCCAAACGCGTCACCACCCAGGCCGGTTTAATCCCGGATCCCACCCTACACTACCTGCCCAGTGACCTGCTCGACCCCAGCAAAAACGGCGGCACCACCCTACTCTACTACACGGGTATCACCCGATTGGCCAAGAACATCCTGGCCCAGGTGGTGGGACGCTATCTCGACCGCGACCGTCAAACCCTCTCGACCCTACAACAGATCGCACAATGTGCCCAACAAACCGCTGAGGCCTTGGCTCAAAAAGACTTAACCGCCTTTGGCCACTTAGTGGCCCGGGCCTGGGAACTCAACAAACAACTCGATCCCAACTCCACCAACGACGAGGTCGAGGAACTCATGCAACGGATCGCCCCTCACATCCATGGAGCCAAACTTCTGGGCGCAGGCGGGGGTGGATTCCTGCTAATGGTTTGTAAATCACCCGAACACACCCATCAACTCAAACAAGACCTACAACAATCTCCCGGCAATGCCCGGGCTAGATTTTTCGCCTACAGCATCAATAACACTGGACTAACAGTCACCGCTTGTTAATGACATGATCAGCTTGCTGACAGCCCTAAAATTAGGAAAACGAGACAGGCCCACAAAAACCAATCGCTAGTGCACTCAAGAATTAATTGGAGTTCCCAGCTTTCACCGTTCAGTTTCAATAATCAGAACAATTATTTCATAAACAGCGATTTCAAAAACAACTCGGTCCTGTAACATAAAAAAGAGCCTCTCAAATAGCGGTTGAGACAACAAGGCTAAATCTTGGAATAACCTCAATTAGAGCCAATTTCAGGAGCACAATCAAGTTTACCGCGAGGAAGGTGGAAGGTTCTTTGCACTGCAGTCAACAGTGTTGACAGAATCCAAGATTGCGGCCCAATATCGCCTTTGAAAACCCTTTTTAGAAAAGCCGCCTGATTTTCCACCCTCTCTATATTAATTAATTCGTAATTCAAGACGACTTTATTATAATCGAAGTTATATGGGTTTTCATGACCGAGTTGTTAATGGTCATAATGCAATAGCAATCTGAAGGAGAATTATTATGAGAAAGACATGTTTGTATCTGGCGATCCTGTTGATCACCCTCGGTACTACCGCCAACAGCTTTGGTGATGAAGTGGTCGTTGGCAACTTTGAAGATGCGGGCCTAGATGGTGCTTGGGCTGGTGATGGGATGACCTTGAGTCAGAGCACCACCGGAGCAACCCTCGGAAGCCAGGCCGTTCAAGTTGATGGTGGCGGTGGCTGGAAAACAGGCATCTGGCTTGAACTCAGTGCAACAAACCGAGACAAGCTGGCCTCTGAAGGTGCTCAAATCTCCCTGGATGTGACCGTCTTCGATGCCGATTTGACTACTGGATGGATGGCTATATTCGCGATCCTCAATGGACAACATGTCGGTTGGAGCCAACTTCCCGACCAGTATCCAGCTCGCGACGGTCAACCCCAGACCCTGACCTGGGATATTCCCGCTGACAAAGCCAGTACTATTGCCAGTAATCCCTCAGCCAGTTACTTTCAACTCGTCATTGGTTCTAACTTGGATGGGGCATCGATAACCAAGTACTATGTGGATAATATCAAGATCATCTATCCCGCTGCAGAAGAGGAAGCCCCCAAGAGTACCGACCTCGTGATCGCCAGTTGGGAAAATGATCCCAATTACGACGGTTGGGTGATCTCCGAAACCGCCGATCCCCTGTTCAACGATCACAATGGAGTGACCTTGGGCGACTACAGTCTGGATCTCTATATCGAGGACAATGCGGGTTGGAATGGATCCATTATGACGTTGGACGTGGTCGAGGCCAATTTAGTGGAAGCGGTTCAACTCAACACCAAACTCTCTGTGGATGTCACCCGCTTGGTCGATGACTGGGCTTCCGACCCGGTCCCCGGTTGGAACGAGATCGTATTCGGTATCAACGCCGGCGGTCCGGATTGGAGCATCTGGAACAATACCATGGCCTTTACGGTCAGTTGGCGACAAACCGATGGCGATCAAACCGCCACAGCCGTCTTCGACTACTCCTCGTACTTAGCCGAGATGGGTTACCTGGAACAGATCGACTGGTTTGAATTCATGATCACCAGCAATGTGGATAGCAGCTACCCCGGCCCCATCCTCTTCTACATGGATAACATGAAACTGACCGGCGCTGGAATCGCCGTGGGGCCCAACCCTGCTGACGACGCCAACAGCATCGGCATCAATAGCGAACTGACCTGGAGAGAAGGCCCCTTTGCCGCATCACATGTTCTCTATATCGGAACCGATGCCGTGAAAGTCGCCAATGCCACCATGGACGACTATGCCGAGGACGTCAATGTTTACGAACTCAGCGACGCCAGCTTCGACCCCAATGGTCTGTTGCAATTCAAAACCCAGTACTTCTGGCGTGTCGATGAAGTCAATGACGCCAATCCCGATAGCCCGTGGAAAGGTAATCTGTGGGACTTCACGACCGGTGACTTTATCGTCATTGAAGACTTCGAAGACTACAATAATTATGACACAGAATCAGAAGACGCCATCTTCTACACCTGGGTCGATGGTTATGGCATAGACGAAAACGGTTCTTATGTCGGTCATGACTTAAAAGAGAATCAACCCATCTGCGAAGAGGAAATCGTCTTTGCCGGCAACTGGTCCATGCCTTTCTACTTCAATAACGAAGAACCTGCATTGGCTTCAGAAGCCCAACGCACCTGGGATGAACCCCAAGTCTGGAAGGACAATGAAGGCACCAACACCCTCAAGCTCTACATTTATGGAGACTCGTCCAACAACGCAGGTCAGCTCTACATAGACCTGGAAGACGCTCAAGAAGTGTCAACACGCATCTACCATCCTAACAGCGTCCCGGTCTTCACCACTGAAGAGTGGCAAGAGTGGGAAATCGTCTTGAATGAGGTGGCCGATGTCAACTTGGTCGCCATCAAGAAGATGACCATCGGAGTGGAGAATATCCCGGGCGAAGACGACGCTGAAGGCCTGATCTTCATCGACAGCATTCGTCGCTACCCCACCGTACCGGTCATCCTCGATCCCAACCATATCGAGATCCGCAAGACCACGACGGCTCCGGCCATTGACGGCGTGGGCGATGGCATTTGGGCACAAATCGATGCCGAACCTCTGGCGATCTGGGACCTGTCCAATGCCGACAGCATCGAGCCGGAAAGTGCGGCCGACCTCTCCGCCAGCTTCAAAGCCTGCTTTGACGACACCAACTTCTACCTGTTCTTGGAAGTGACCGACAGCGTTATCGAGGCGTCCACCAGCGATTATCTGGCCGACGGCCTGGAGGTCTACTTTGACGGCGATTACAGCCACACCTCGGAGTATGACGGCGTCAATGACAACCAGATTCGCATCACTGCTGACGACGAAGACCTCGCCGATACCGATGCCTCTCTTGAGGTACCGGGCATGGTATTTAAGGTCCTGCTGACTGCCGGTGGTTACAATATTGAAGCCGCCTTCCCGTTGGCGGAGCTGCAAATTGCACCTTCGGAAGATCCCGAGCCCCTCTACGATAGCGAAGGACAGGTCATCGCAGGTAGCGATATCGCCGCCAACAACGTGATTGGTTTTGAAGTTCAAATCAATGACAACGATACCTCAACCCGCGAAACCGTTCTTCGCTGGTTCAGCGACGATAACAACTCGTATCAGGATCCCAGCCTCTTTGGCCAGGCACGCCTGCTGCAAGAGCTTGTCGGCGAATAAGTTCATTAAAACGACATCTATCAAGCCTGTGCCGGTCAACGGCACAGGCTTTTTTATGCCCCCCATCCACATCCTTAAGATCTCCCTATTTGTTGCAGTGAAATTTTTCACCATACCAGGAAATTTTCCCGTAAAACCTACTAATTACTAACCCAACACCCTTGACCTAAAAACACAACAGTGTTATATTCAGTGAAATATTTCACAGGACATGCAACATGAAAAATGATTTACCCATACCAACGATCACCAGGCTCTGCCTGATCTACCAGCTCTGCTGCGAGCAGCTGAGCCAGGGGATCGAGTCCATGTCGTCCACCAAGATGGGTAAACAGCTGGCCATTCCAGCCCATAACATCCGCAAAGACCTCAACTGCTTAGGGGAAGTGGGCAATGCAGGTTCCGGCTACGACCTGCAGCGATTGCGTGAATGCCTGGCCGAAACTCTAGGCCTGACTTGCCCGCGTAAGGCCTGCATCGTGGGCCTGGGACGCCTGGGCTCAGCCATCCTGGCCTATGAACAGTTCACTCCGGACGGATTTCATATCGTGGCAGGCTTTGACAGCAACGTCAACCGCATCGAAACCCTCCATACAGATATCCCTGTCTATCCGGCCTACGACATCGCGGATATCATCCCGCGTGACTCCATCGAGCTGGCCATGCTGACCGTACCCGCTCCGGTTGCCCAGGACGTCGCCGACATGCTAATCGATGCCGGCATCAAGGGCATCGTCAATTTCGCCCCTATCGTAATCAAATCCACCACCGATCAGGTAGAGATTCGCAATATGAACGTGGTTCATGAACTCAGAATACTATCTGCACTGCTAAAGCTTAAAACTCAATGATCTAAAGAAGGAGATCCTCATGGCAAAGACCCATCAAATCCAAACTCTCAACAAAATCAGCACCAAGGGACTGGACCTTTTACCCCGCGAGAACTACGAGATTGCCTCGGAAATCCCCAATCCCGACGCCATCATCCTGCGTAGCTTCAAGATGCACGACATGGAATTACCCGCCAGTCTCAAGGCCGTGGGCCGGGCCGGGGCCGGGGTCAACAACATCCCCATCGACAAATGTACCGAAAAAGGCATCGTGGTTTTCAACACCCCTGGCGCCAACGCCAATAGCGTCAAGGAACTGGTGCTGATGTCCCTGTTCTTGTCTTCACGCAAAGTTATCGATGGTATTACCTGGGCTAAGGGTTTAGCCGGGCAAGGCGCCGAAGTCCCCAAACTGATCGAGAAAGGCAAGTCCGATTATGCCGGACCCGAAATCAAAGGCAAAAAACTGGGTGTCATTGGTCTAGGCGCCATCGGTGTCATGGTCGCCAACGATGCCCTGGCCCTGGGCATGGAAGTCAGCGGCTACGATCCCTTTATCTCGGTTGAAGCCGCCTGGGGCCTATCCCGCGACGTCAAACGGGCCGCCAGCCTGGACACCCTCATCGCGGATTCGGATTACATCACCGTGCACGTCCCGCTCAATGACAAGACCAAGGGCCTGATCAATAAGGACAAATTCACCCTCATGAAAAAGGGCACGCGTCTACTGAACTTCTCCCGCGGTGGACTGGTCAACAACGAAGATCTCAAGGCCGCCCTGGCCGATGAGACTGTTGCCGTCTATGTCACCGACTTCCCGGACGAAGATATGGTCAAAGAGCCCAACGTGATTCCTTGCCCGCACCTGGGCGCCTCAACTCCCGAGGCCGAGGAAAACTGCGCCACCATGGCCGTGACCCAAGTCCGCAATTACCTCGAATATGGTAACATCAAGAACTCAGTCAATTTCCCCGAATGTGAAATGGCCCCCTCGGAAAAGACTCGCATCATCGTGGCCAACCACAACGTACCCAACATGGTCGGTCAAATCACCACGGTCCTGGCCGACGCCAAGATCAACATCGCCGACATGCTCAATAAGAGCCGCGGCGACCTGGCCTATAACATCATCGACGTCAGCAGCGATGTCACCGAAGCCGATCTGAAGAAGATCGAGGCCATTGAGGGTGTGATCATGACGCGGTTGATTGAAATAGACTAAGCAACGTTCAGAGTTCTTGATTAACAAACAAAACAAGCCTCGGCCACTCTAAGTGACCGAGGCTTGTTTTTAATACGACAAGACCTTTACTTTCTCTCGAAAATCGCCCAAGCTCATCTCGCCAGATTCGAATGCCTCGATATCCGACCTTTGTATTTTTAGAACAAGACTAGAGGCCTCTATCCCTTGATCAGGGTTCAAAACGACCAGGATACCCTCGGACTCACCTAACCCCCGAATATTGACCGCATGCTTCAAGACCTTGAGGACTTCATTAATCACCTCATCGGCACTCTGCCAGGTATCGCTATCCGATGGGGCAATAGGCTGGCTCAATTGTTGCCGAGCTTGATTCCACACCGCATCGGCATCGCTTTGGGTCATGGTTGGTTTAAAAACATCTGAATCCCTCTCAAACTGATAATCAACCAGCAGAAAGAAAATCACCCCCGTGCCCTCAATGTACATGGCATCATAGGTTAAGCAATCACGATTGAGCAGGCTGCCGTATTCCCGAAACACGCCTCCAATTCGACTGTGTTTACCCTGAACAGCCTGATACAAGAGGTGTGACATCACCTGTATATCTTCACACATGGCATCCAATTGTGGCTTACTCTTCTGTGCCGTAGGAATCATCAAGACATTCGGCTTGATGGGTTCTACGTCTACGGGCTCAGACGAAATCACCCGGCCTTGCGAAGGACGCGTTTCATCAATATCCTGCATGACATTATCATAGATCTTGCTAGGGGGATCAAAAGCCCAACCGTCTTTGGTTGGAATGATCTCGCCTGACCAGTTATACGGTACCTCTACACAAAAACGCCCGCGTGCATCCGTGGTATCCGAACTGCCACCGTTGGTCGCCGTCATTTGAATCCCCGGAACGGGTTTTCCCATAACCACAATTTCACCAATGATCTTGCAGGTACGAGCCTTACCCACAAAATCGAAGGTCATATCCCGCATCACATTGGCAACCTGTTTCCTGCAAGAGGTAAAATCATACCCCTCCTTGACGACAACCAAAGGACCACTCCAACCATGCAGCACACGTAATTCATAACGTCCTTCACAGTCCGTGGTACTCTTGACAGCACTACCCAACTGACTAAGGACCAAAGCTCCTTCCACAGGCCCCATCTGATCCCGCACGACTCCCGAGATGGTATAGTGGTTGATCGACGGAGTGAAATCTTGACCGGTGAGATCGCTCTTGACTGGATTGTAGTTTAGCGAGGGAGGATCAAAGTTATATCCTTCTTTGATCGCAACAATTTTTCCGGTCCAGGTATAACGTACCTCCGTGGCATAGAAGCCTCTTGAATCACTTTTTACAACGCCAGAAGGAAACCCCTTGAGCTCTACCTCTCCTACACCGGTATTCCCGGAGATGGTAAAGGTGACGTTGTCTGCTCCCCATTGTGCAAACAAAGGATGGGTAAGCAATCCCAAAGCCAGCACGATACTGATTGTCACGGGTAACGATTTCATTTCACGTCTCCTCTCATAGTTTAATTGGTTCGAATGTCTTCACTCTCCAGTGACTGGGTGGCCAGGGCCTGCAATCCGTTGTTGAATTGAATTCGATCGCGATAGCGTTCGCGTTGGATCTGTTCCAGGGCGGCGACCACTTGACTGCGGTCGCGTTGACGAACCTCTTCAATCAGGGCGATGAGGTTGTCCAGACGTTGATCGGTGGCCTCCTGCGAGGCGGCCAGGGTTTGCTCGGCCAGGGACTCGACGTCTCGATGCAATTGTGTCAGGATATCTGCACGCAAGACCTCAGAATTCTGTTGGAGCGATCGAGCCCATTGATCCTGCATGGCGTCCAGGTCGTGACGTAGGGAACTGACGCGTCCGGCCAGGAAGCCCAGCCCCAATAACATAACCATAACAGCAGCCACCCGTGCCCAACGCCAAGCCGTATTGCCCTTTCGACTCTTTACGAGGGTCCCTTGCTGCTGCAACAATTCTACTTCATCTCCATGGCGTGACAGCCAATCCTGAACATCCGGCACTGCTTGCCGTTGCGGAGCGGCCTCAAACAGACGCCGTTCCAAATCGTTATGTTGTTGATCCTTCATGTTAGAATCCCCTACTCGTGACTTTCTGACTCCAATAAACTCCCCAACTTCTTACGGGCCCGGGCCAGGCGTCCCTTGACTGTATGCTGTGACACGCCCAGGACCTGCTGCAACTGCTGATAGCTCATGCCGTGAAAGTAAAACAAGACCACGACCTCACGATACATCTGCGGCAAACGAGCCACGGCATCCCTCACCAACTCTCCATCGCCTGAGACTCGCTCTGGTGAGGTTTGTTCAACAGCCTGTTCCAGGGATACCGTCTTGACCTGTCGACTCCGCAAGGCATCCACAGCCCGGTGACGGCAAATGGCCGCCAACCACCCCATAAACCGCTCGGGACGCTTGAGGTGTACCAGTTTACGACAGACGACCGCATAGGACTCCTGGGCGATATCCTCCGCCCATTCCCATTGCCACACCACAGAATAGGCCAACCAGACCATATCCGCATAGGTCTGCTCATAGAGCCGACTGAAGCTCTCCACACAACCCTGCTGTGCCGCCCTCACCAATTCTGTATTGTTGGTCTCAGTCAAATCCGTTGCACATCCCTTAATCCCCCCTCAAACATATCTTGCTGGTCTACCAATACCCGTATGACGGGATTCAAGGGAAAATTGTGCGCTCAAAAACCTCAAAAATCCGTAATTCCTGAACCTCCCTGAGTCCACCTCACACCAACCGCCCCCCAAACACCTTGACTTGACTTTATTTTTACAAATATTTACGCCAACAAACCACAATAGACGATATTTTACTCTTTTTTTAATAAGTTTTTTATGTTATAAGCAAACATACAGTAAATGTTGTCGATATATTGTTAAGTTTTCAATAACAACAAACTAACAAAACAAGGATTTACCAAAAACCAAGGAAATTGACGTGGCAAAGACAAAAAAGACAACCAAGCAGGCGAAATCGACCGCGAAAAAGGCGGCTCCGGCTACGCTGGAAGGGGCTCAGGCCCTGGTCAAGTGCCTGGAAGCCGAAGGGGTCGAGTACATCTTCGGTTACTCGGGCGGATCGGTCATTCCGATCTTTGACGCGATTATCACCACCCAAACCAAGATCAAGACGATCCTGGTACGCCATGAACAGGGTGCGGTCCACATGGCCGACGGTTATGCCCGTGCCACAGGCAAGCCGGGCGTGGTCCTGGTCACCAGCGGGCCCGGTGCGGGTAACACCATCACCGGTCTGATGACGGCCCATATGGACTCGGTCCCCATGATCGTGTTGACCGGCCAGTCCATTCGCCCCATGCTGGGTAAAGATGCCTTCCAAGAGGCGGACATCTTCAATATCACCCTGCCCGTGGTTAAGCACAGCTACCTATGCAAGGAAACCAACGACATCCCTCGCGTTTTGCGTGAGGCCTTCCATATCAGCACTACCGGTCGGCCCGGCCCGGTTCTGATCGACCTACCCAAGGACGTGACCCAAGGTCCGTTCACCGGTGAACTGGAACAAGAGATGGACATCCCCGGCTACCAGCTGGACACCAGCGTCGATAAGGATGCCATTGAAGAGATGGCCAGGCATATTAAAAAGGCCAAACGTCCGGTCATGCTGGTTGGTCACGGAGCCATGATCTCCGGGGCCGAAGCCGAAATCCTCAAGCTGGCCGAAAAGTGCCAGATCCCGGTAACGACCACCCTATTGGGCAAGGGCGCTTTTCCTGAAACCCACGCCCTGAGTCTGGGCATGCTGGGTATGCACGGTACGGCCTATGCCAACAAGGCGGTCATTGAATGCGATCTACTGCTGAATATCGGTTCTCGCTTCGACGACCGCATCATTGGCCAGCCCCAGCACTTCTGTGAAGACGCGGTTCGCCTGCATATCGACATCGATCCGGCCGAAATCGGCAAGATGATCAAGCCCCACGTCGCCTGTATCAGCGACGCCAAGGCCGCAGTCACCGAATTGCTCAAGCACGTGACCAAGTTGGACACTAAAGACTGGAACAAGCATCTGGACGGCTATCGCAAGCAGTATCCCTTGAACTACCGCAAGATGGGCGGGCTCAAGATGCAGCATATCATCGACGAGCTCTATAAGCTGACCAAGGGCAAGGCCGTGGTCTCCACCGACGTGGGACAGCACCAGATGTGGGCGGCCCAGTTCTACAAGACGGACCATGCCAACAACTGGCTCAGCTCGGGCGGTGCCGGCACCATGGGCTTTGGTTTCCCTGCGGCCATTGGCGCCCAGTTCGGCCGACCCAAGGACACGGTCATTGCCATTGCCGGTGACGGCGGCTTCCAGATGACCCTCTTTGAACTGGCCACGGCTGCGTTACACAAGCTGCCCATCAAGATCATCGTCTTGAACAACCACTACCTGGGCATGGTGCGTCAGTGGCAGGAACTGTTCTACGAAGACCGCACCAGTGGCGTGGATCTTGAAGGCAATCCCGACTTCGCCAAGCTGGCTGACGCCTACCCCGGCTGCAAGGGCTTCACGCTCAAGCGTCCGGCTGACGTACGCAAGATCCTGCAGCGGGCCCTGGAGTATAACGACGGCCCCTGCGTCATCAATTGCGAAGTCGAGAAGACCGACAACGTCTTCCCCATGATCCCTGCAGGCAAACGCCTGGAGGACATGCTGACCGAACGACCCAAAACCAAACTGGATAAACCTACAGGGAGCACCTGATCAGATCACAGGTGACAGCTATTAGATCACAGAGATGAGCATCGCTACGTATTCTGTGATCCGTGATCTGTGAACTGTGATCTATAAAAAAGGACAGTAACATGCATACAATAGACCGTACCAATACCCATACGATTAGTATCCTGGTCGCCAACAAGCCGGGCGTGCTGGTTCGCATCGCCCAGGTCTTCTCGCGTCGTGGTTATAACATCGATTCACTGGTCGTGTCACCGACTCAGGGACAAAAGGCCTCACGCATCACCATCACGGCCAAGGGCGATCCTGAAACCCTGGACCAAATCATCAAACAGGCGGCCAAACTGGTGGACGTACTCCATGCCACCGACCACACTGGCGAGAACGTCATCGACAAGGAATTGGCCCTGGTCAAGATGAAGGCTGCGGAAGAATCCCGCACCCCCATCCTGCAACTCTGCGACCACTTCAAGGCCGAGACCCTGGACATCACCAAAGAGTCCATCGTGCTACAGGTCACCGGCAGCACGGAAAAGCTCGACGCCATGATCGAGATGCTCGAACCCTACGGCATCCTCGAACTGGTCCGCACCGGCAAGATCCTCATGGCCCGGGGCAAGGAATTAACGTAGTCGGAAAACCCAAGACTACAATAGAGACACACAAAACAAAGGGCTGTCTGTAGACACTGGCAGCCCTTATGATTTAACTCAAACATCAAACGTCTCCCTTTATGAAGACGCCCCCCCCTCTAAAGGGTTCATCGACTAGTTCACATCATTGGGCTCCATCGCCAGGATTCTTTGGGCCTCTTTGTACACCGGGTCTTCGTGATCAGCGATCTCATTGACAATCATTGCAGCCCAATATTGCGCTTGAACCAGATCCTTTTCCTTATCTATGGCGATAATCATCTTAGTGGCACGTGCGGGTGTCGCTATTTGCGGGTGCTTTTTGATCTGACGATCAGCCAGCTCCTCGGCCTCGTCATTCCAACGATTGCTCAGGGCGGCCTGTAAGCAATGGTCTAGAGCAGCTTCTCGCCCCTGATCACCACCATGTGTCCCCGCAAAATCTATGCAACGTTCCATCATATCGACCCCATAGTCAGAGTACCTCAAAAACATCAATAAAATACTCGCTTGAACGCGATGATCGAGCAAAGCTTCACCATTGTTGTGTTCTGCGAGTTTGAGTTCATCGAAGTATTGCAGGTTAAGCAAACTGCCAAGGGCATCTTTTTGAAGTTTTGCCTGTTGAAAGGCAAGTACATATTTCTTTTGTCCGTCGCGTAACGTCGAAAAGTCCTGATAGCGATTGAACCGCTCATCTAAATCCTCCCCGGTATGTTTCAAAATCGTGGCAAAAAGCGTTTCGCTATTTCGTTTGGATTGCTGGAGATAATCCTGAATGATCATCGTCAAAACGGCTATGCCATGGCTGTCCACCAGACGTTTAACCTCCCAAGTGGCATAGCTGTAGCGGGCCAGATTCAAGTCTTTAAGCGATTCCAGCGGAGGATTATACCCCAGGAGGGTATAGTTAAGAATCGGCCAATAGCGTAGATTGATCTGTTTTTCAAGTGAGGCATACTGGGTAGGATCGTACCCCTTGAGAAACTCCTCCGCTTCAGCATTCCCCAAATGCCTCGCCAGAACGTGATAGGTGATAACATTGGCGGTCCCCTCATTAAACCAGCGAGTATAAGGTCCGATGGGTTGAGCGGTCCTTACGAGAGTTATCTCAGCGACTTCATGAATCGCGGTATCGGGAGAGGTTTTCAGATGTTTCACGCCCATTAAAAATTCCTTACACACCGTCTCCTGATCATCTTCCGGTAGTGGAATGGTCAAGGACATCTCTTGGGTTTGATGACCTGACTGACTTCTGAAGTTGTTAAGAGCACAGGCGGAATCGGTGTTGGGATCATAACTAAAGCCGGGAATCTCCTTTCCCGAACGGAGGATGGCCTTGGTGGTGGTTTGACGCACGAGATAGAGAGGATTGACCGGAACATCAAGGACAGGGCTAAACGCCTTGATCATGGCACGTTGTTCATCCTGATTCGCATCGGAGATCCCCAAACAACCGTTGATCGTAGCGAGGATCTGATCCACTAGATTCGGATCATACCACCACTGTTGCGACGACACCTCGGGAGCAAGACAGGCCTTTATCGTGGGCAACAAAGGCTCCAATCCTCTCTCCATGTAAACGTTGGTATCGGCAATCTCATAATGCACCAGATCGATGGCCTCCCACCCATCCAGATCAGAATGGCTATAAACCTTTGCCTGAAGGGACAAAGCGACACAACCCATAGAGATCCAATAGTCTAAACGCATAAAAACTCTCCTTTCGATCTGGACAGAATTATACATGAGAATTCCGCTCAGAGCAACAGGAGGCTTTCTGAACTCCACAAACCACCTTGCCTCACCATCGAAATAGCACTCCCCTGTCATTCCGATGAATTGAGGACACGGAGCACAGCGTAGAGCCACGACGCAATAGAGTCACAAAGCTTGTTCGCGAATCTATAGAGTCTAAGCCTGCGTAGCAGTTCTTTTTATTGATATTTATACCGACGAAATTCTTTTCCAAATCATGATGACAGAGTCGATCACAATTTCTTATTTCATCTTTCGTACTCTACCGACGATGTCAGCTCGTCGACGATAGGCGATGCAATCCAGTCGAAAGTCGCAATCGTTGTTCCATCATTGAAACAAATCCCTTCACCATTGTAAGGTATACCATCCTGGATTACATATTCTGTGTTAATACTGGCAATGCCTAACTGCTGCACCTGTATCACTTCAGTTGAGTCTGATTTCCCATCGGAGTTTCTATCAAACCATACTGAAATACTGATTAACTCCTCTCCAGCAAGCTGTCCATCTAGGTTGTCATCCAAGGCTTTGAGGGCACAATATCCGTTTTCGAAGAAAACCCACCAGGTAACACTACCAAAGAGCTGTCTACCGGAAGTGATTTGGCCATCACCGATATGATCCCATACCAACAAACCGGTGTCAGATTTGATCCAAGGCCAGATTTCAGACAAACCATCCCCATCTAAGTCAAACTCGATTTGAAGACCAGGCTCCAGGAGATCCTTTAAAGAAGAGAGTGAATCAATGGAGAATATAATAGGCGTGATTACACCAGAATTAGGTTTCTTGTCCAACTTACTTAAGGCAACCTGTACCTTAGCGATTTTCTGTTTAATCTCACGACTAAGAGGATCTTGCATTTTGCCTAATTCGATAAAAGCCATTCCCGCTTCATAACTGACCAATGTTTGTATGCCTGCCATTGGACGATATATCACCTCCATGTCTTCATCTATCGCACACTGAAAAGCTTCATAAAACATCTCTCTCGCAACAGCAACAGTGACATCATCAAATCCTATAGCAGGCGTGTTTGGATCTTCCTTTACTGAATAATCCAAATATTGACGATATAAACTGGCAAGACCAAGAAGATACAATCCATTTTTGGGTTCTAATTGAATGGCATGTAAAAAACTTTTTTTAGCCTCTGTCGCATGTGCTAACAATTGTTCTCTTGGAGGTGCCTCGGGACGCCATCCCTCGGCCATCAACGCCTTCTCTATTACACACACAGACTCCTCTATTTTTGGCCGTTTATCATCTGGCACCTCCTCTATCGACGAGTACCCCTCTTTTTTAAGAGCCAACTCCCATGCATGTTGGTTTGCTGCACCGCATACATCACCTTTCAAAAGCCAATCCGGACATGCTCGCGGAGGAGAATGATGCACATACGCCCCTACAGTTAAAGCTTGATTGGCAAAAGCGAGATAGTGAATTCTGGCTAGATTATACCAAAGCCCAGCATCATTGGGATCATTCTGAAGATGTGCGGTTGTATTAGCAACAAGTCGCTCAACCGGCAAATAAGTCGGCCCCATAACCATCGATTTACTGACCGCAATGAAACTCAAAAAAAAGATAAAACTTCTCACCGGCCTGATTTTCATCTGAGTCTCCCTTTTGATCCTATACTATTATTAATTCTTATTGCTTCGCTCCAGCCAATATAACCAACTTAGATTGAATTATACCCTTACACCAAGGGCAGTGCAATTGATAGTTCCGTCAAGACACAACCTATGCATTCTTTTCGAAAAGCTGTTATGTCTAAACAAAACGGCCTTGAAAGATATTCCTGCACCCATAAGGGCTCAAAGCAATAGCGGGCTGATCGAGACGGGTCAAATCCATATTCACAAGGCCAGAGTGAAGGAATGGTGTAATACAAAAAAACGCAGCGGTCGCTCAATGCAGACCGCTGCGTTTTCTTCCATCAAAACAGATTTCTATTGCACCCGCGTGTAGCCCTCCAGATCTGGGCTGAAGACCGCTGGATCAATCGCCTCATTCCATTGAAAATCCAAACGCCACTGCACCTGGTGATCTCCAGCCTGACCTTCGATCTCGATCAGCACCGGCAGTTGCGTATCCACATCGACCCAGAGACGTCCTACTGAGTTCTCCAAAGCCTCACCCTCAGTAGGTGGATCCAACACCTCGATGCCTTCCACCAGGACGCCATTGAGCCTCTGTTGTCCCAGCTCGGTATAATCACTGGCCAGGAAGTGACGAATGGTCTCGGCCGGATCGCGTTGTGGATGTTGCAACCGCTCTTGCTGGGCCTGCTGGGGCGAGTAAGGCAATTCGATCCACTGCCGGTCGTTAGGCATCACCATTGTCAGGCGATCCTGAGTAACAGGGACATACCAACTCACCATAGCCGTCCCATCCTGAGAGTCCTCGGCCACAAGATCCATACGAAAACCATACTGTTCGGACAGATACACCATCCATTGGGCCTGACCCGCCTGTTCAAGGCCCGCCTCATCCGGACCTGAAACACGTGTGGTCAATCCAAAACGATAGGCCTGGGCCTGCTCGACCTGAGCAACCACCTGTCCCCAGGCCACCCCTTGCGATCCCATCATCGATAGTCCCAACCACACAGACACCATAACGACTGCAGCCACAGCCGGTTTAACTAACACATTCAACATGATTCTTCTCCTATCATTGGCTCTCGATGATCGAGAGCTTAAAGGCTTAACCTGCTCGAATTCGCCCAACAGTTCATCCATCACGGCCTGATTGACCTGGGAATGGCTTTGAATGCTGGCCTCTTCGAGTTGACGTTTCACTGACTCTGTCATCATAACACCTCGTTTCCAAGTAAACGACGTAACTTGTCCAATCCATAACGGTAACGACTTTGCATGGTCTTGAGGGAAACGCCGCGAACCTCTGCCATGGCACGAAAGGTCATCTTGGCGTAGATATGCAGGGTGACGGCTTCACGCTGCTCGTAAGGCAATTGTGACAGGGCCGCACGAATCCGATTAAAGCGTTCACTGCACTCGACCCAATGATCCGCTCCTGCTAGCGTCGATGTCCGATCCAACCGCTCATCACCATGGGCGACCTGGTGCCTCTGCCCTTCTCGATTGAGGTTGCGGGCCCGATTGGCCACACAGGTCCCCAGGTAGCCCTTAAGGCTCCCGGTCAGTTGAAAGCTGGGAATCGACCGTACAAAAGCCACAAAGACATCATGCACCACGTCTTCGGCCTGAGACACATCATTGAGCAGACTAACGGCCAAACGGAGCAAATCATCCCGGGTTCGCTCGTAAACCTCACGCAAGGCCTCGTCACTGCCCCGTTTTAACCGCCATATCAACACTCGTTCCTGCATTTTTCCCCTTTAACCATACATTCCCATTATTCTTCACTTCTCTACCATGGCATCGATACGGTTTCAATGACTGAAACCACTGATATAACAAGTCAACCGGCCCTTTTGCTCTAAATTGTTCTTTTTTTGAAAACCTTTTGTCGCAAGACCGGCCTGAACGTCACTATAGTAAGAAGCCTACGGCTTTTTTGGTGAAACACTAGGATTTGCGATGAAAGAAACGGACACCTACTATATTGACCGCTGCCAAGACGGACATCCGGACGACTACCGTTTTCTAGTGCAGCGTTACCAGGGGGCCCTCCTGGGCCACCTGCTGGGCCGCCTGGGTTGCCGTGAACGGGCCGAGGAAGTCACGCAGGAGAGCCTGGTCCGTGCCTATTTTAAAATCGGTTCCCTGGAGCAGCCGGATCGCTTCTTTGCCTGGCTCCTGGGTATTGCCAATCGCGTGGTTCAAGAGCATCAACGCCATTCGCAACGCACTCAACGTCACCGCGACATCCCCCGGCAACCCTGTCCAACCTCACCTGCTGACTCTTACGACGAGGATCTGGCCACGGCCAT
The DNA here is from genome assembly GCA_963662565.2 of Sedimentisphaerales bacterium. Lineage (GTDB taxonomy): Bacteria > Planctomycetota > Phycisphaerae > Sedimentisphaerales > Anaerobacaceae. The sequence goes on from CAXXXG010000003.1 coordinate 67,034, forward strand.
AGCCCAATTACCGGATCAACAGCGAGACTTGATTCTGCTCCGATATTACAGCCAGATGTCCTGCAAAGACATCTCACAACACCTAGACATGCCATTGGGCACGGTCACCAAGACCCTGTCACGGGCTTATTCCCTGCTGCGTCAATTTCTGAGCCAATCCAATTCCACAGATAATGAGGTGGTCCGATGAACTGCTCCAAATGCCAAGATCTGCTTTGGGACTATATGGAAGACCTGCTCCCTGATGCGGATAAAGCCACAGCGAACCAGCATATCCAGTCCTGCCCGACTTGCCAAGCGACTCTCGAAGAAATGCAAGGACTACAAACCCGCCTACATCATGCCGGCCAGATGACGCGGAATTCGGTCATGGCCACCCAGGTGATGGGATCCATTGCACAGCAACGAGAAAAACCAACCACGCCCCAATCCACGGCGTCTTCTTCCCTTTGGAGCCGAGCCCTGCGCAGTCCCCTACTCAAACTGACCGCCGCAATCATCGTGGTCTTTCTGTCTCCGCTCGTGGTCAGACTATGGAACGGCACTCAGGGAATTGCCATGGCCAATGTCTTCAGCCGCCTGGCACGTAAGGCCTGCATGTGCGACATTTACCTGAGTACGACTCGCAAAATAGGAAACACAGAGGAATCCTCGCCGAATGATGTTCCTCAAGCCCCAGACAACCTTCAAACACTACAGTGTTTCCTCCTTTTCAACGAAGATCTTCCTGAAAAAAGCTGTTTCATAACCCTTGATCCTGATGACAAAACCTATGAAATCCTCTTCGAAGATGACACCAGTTTACTTGTCACCAACAACCAAACGCTCTTCGATGAACTCTCGGAGTGTGATTTTACCAGCATCGGCCGTTCTCAGGTAGAGGGCATAGAGGTTGAAGGATTCGAAAGCGTCCACCCACTGGAATCGCTTTCCTCTCGATTCACACATACACGCTTGACCTTCTGGATCGATTGTGCCACCGAATTGCCCGTACAACTCGAATTCTCCGCTGATTGGCCCCAAAGCTCCACTGGCATAACCCTCACTCTCAAAGCCCAAATGACCCACTTCAACTGGGATCTGCCAACCGATTTAGAGGCCTTAAAGGCTTTAATTCCAGACGACTATCGCCCCAAAAATAATTCGCCTTCAACCCTAACACCGACCGTCAAGCAACGCCAGATAACTGAGGCCCTGAAAACCTACGCCGACTGCTTCGGTCACTACCCCAAGTCTCTGGGGATCGAATCCTTTATGGAGCCTTTGAATCAACTCCGTCGAAATCAAACTGAAGCGATGTCCGCAGAGATCAAAAAGCAACGGATCAATGATCTATCTCAATCAATGCAGATCCTGATCAACGCCCAAACCAAGCTCTCTCGCTACCAAAAAGATCCAGCCTATTACGGCGACCGGGTCACTCCAGACATGCCCGATCACATTCTTATGCGTTGGACGATTTCAGAAAACCAATACCGAGTCATCTTCGGCGATTTGAGCGTCAAAACCCTTACTGCGAATCAACTCGCAAACCTGGAACAGTATCTGGACCAGAAAGGCCCCTCTTGACGCCTCAGAACCGCCACTTCTGTGGGCTGAGCCGCAGGGGCTCAGCCCTTTTCTCCCTTATGGCGTAAGCTCACCCAAGGCCTAGAAATAAAAATGCGAAATAACGAGAAGATACAACAGCTTCGAAATACCCTCTCATTGGGAATGTCTACACCGATCTAGATAAGGTTAAGAAATGAACTGTGAACAATGCCAAACTCTATTGCTGAACTATCTCGAAGGAACCATCAATCAATCCAACCGAAACGAAGCGGATAACCACCTCCTGAACTGCACCACCTGTGGCAATATACTAGATCACATGAAACAGTTGAAGATACATCTACAAAGACAAGTTCATCCACAGGCCCTCCCTCAGTCACTCTGGCGACGTGTCCTCAACCAACCGCTACTCAAATTAACCCTGGCCGCTATCCTTTTCGTAACCGTTCACAGTCTTGATTAGTTTTTTTCAATAATTCACAGATTGGCAGGATAGGCAATTGCGCTTTGGTGTTAGATATGATAAACCAAAGGCATGGATACCGATCAGATTATCGAGCAACTGCTCGCAGAAATTCAGTGGCTTAAACAGGAGAACCAGGAACTGCGAGACCGCCTTGCACGCTTGGAAAAGAACTCGAACAATTCCTCCAAACCACCGTCGAGTGATATTGTCAAACCCAAACGAGAGATCAAGAAGACATCGTGTAAGAAACGTAAACAAGGCGGCCAACCGGGACATCGTAAGTTCAGTCGCCCAACGTTTAAGCCAGATGAGATAGACCACATGATTGAATATGAATTTTTCAACTCCGATACACCGGGGCTGATCACTCTGAATGACTGGCATGTAGTGCAACAAATAACACTGCCGGAAAGGATGTATCGTATTACAGAGCATCGAGCCAGGAAGTATCTCGACCCCAAAACGGGCATGGTTCACATAACACCCTTGCCTCCAGAGGTGAGTCGTGGCCATTTGCTGGGAGCAGACTTTAGTGCTCTGGTTGCCTTTATGAAAGGCGGCTGTCATATGTCCTACTCCACGATTCAGCAGTTTTGCAAGGAAGTGATGCAATTGTCGCTTTCGCGAGGATTGTTGAGTAAAGCAACGCAAAAGGTCTCGCAGGCTCTCAAGCCGATGTATGATTCTCTCATAGAGAGCCTGCCCTACGAAACATGCCTTGGTGTAGATGAAACAGGCCATAAGAACAATGGTGAAAAACACTGGACGTGGTGTTTTCAAACGTCGCACTACAGTCTGTTTCATATCGACAAGTCGCGTGGCAGTCAGGTACTTTTCAAACTGCTGGGCGAAGAATTCAATGGCATCCTGAATTGTGACTACTATGGATGCTATCGTAAATTTTCCCGATTGACGAATGCCACCGTGCAATATTGCATGGCGCATTTGATCCGTGAGATTCGTTTTCTGGCAGATCACTGCTCGCGTTCGCTGTCTCGTTGGGGTCATAATTTGCTCAATTGGATACAAAAGTTGTTTAAAACGCTGCATCGCTATGAATCGATGACAGCCGCCGGCTTTGCACGAAGCATGAAGTCGATTAAGGACGGATTTTTGAAGCAGGCCAGGCGTCCACCTGATCATCGCCAAGCCAAAGCGTTGTCACGCCGATTTAAAGGCAAGGCGGCTGAAAGCTACTTTCAATTTATGACAGATCCATTGCTGGAACCGACGAACAACGGCACTGAACGTGAGATCCGTCACACGGTCATTGATCGTCGAATCACACAAGGTACCCGTAGTGAATGCGGCATGCGCTGGTGCGAACGCATCTGGACCGCCATTGCCACCTGTAAAAAGAAAAATCGAAATGTGTTTGAATTCATCCATCAATCACTACTAGCTCACTGGAATAACACTGAAAAGCCTCAATTGCTGTGAACGGGTACTCCTTTTCTATTTTGGGATGATGGCCTTTTCAGTCTGGGATGGCAAGCGACAATCGGTCATGTTGGAAACACTGACACGTGTATTAAACATTGAAGCCCATCTCCAGGACATGGACTCTCAAAACCACAAATAAAGGAACACAAGCAACCCCTCCCTCGACACGAGTTTCCAGCCTGATTGCCTTTCCAGTAATCTTGAAGATTACTTTTTTAGCCCCACACCAATATCACCTTGATATCGAAGACCGGCTGGCCGTATTGCTGAGTAATCACGACATCCACTGTGGCTGGACCGATGAAAAGGCCACCTACCTAAAAGGAGTTCCCGACGGCTACTGTGGAGACGGCACCTATCAAGACGCCATCCAAATGGGGATCAACATCGTGATGTATGCCTTGAGCCATTGAGGCCTAAACCTCATCTTTCTTGTAGGCCTCGACCTCGTCACCAGGGTCGACTCCATGTTGAATTTTGGCCATTCGTTCAGTATGCTTGATTTGCATTCGTTTCACCTTCACCACGCCCTCTACAATGAGTCCGCCCACGACCATCACGGCAACCCACCCCAACGTGTCCATGGCTTCTACAAATCTAACCAAATTATCCATAAGCGTGGTTCCCATACAGTGTTAGCAGATCGTATCATATACCAGAGTTACCTATGCTGACGCAGAGGGCATATCAACATTTCAGAAAAAATCGAATCCGAGTCAAATCAGTTAAGAATCGTGTATTCGGTCTTTGCACCCTGGGCGTCGGTCACAATGATCTTCTCACCGGCATTGAGCCAGGTGTCGTTGCCGCCGAATTCCAGGGTGGCGTTGCCATGCAGTTTGAGTTTGGCCATGGCATCCGTGGTGGTATCCCCTGGTTGGACCTTGATCGTCTGTGCGGCTTCGTCAATCTCATACTCCTCTGATGCCAGTCTCCAGCCGAAAATTTCCAGTTCGTAGAGGGTGGGCCCCAAGGCGTTGCGTCCACCGATCACCTTGACCACGACATATCTGGCCAGCTGGCTTAATGAATCCTCTTGAGTCGCTACGTACTCGGATGCCCCGACCAGGGTTTTGGTATATCCGGCCGAGGTAAAATCACGATCTTGTGCCTTGTCACCCCAATCGTGCCCATCTTGTGCCCGGGTCCAGATTTCGTATTGGTAAATGCGTTCCGGGCCCCGGTAATAGGAAGAATCGATCTGTGTGAGATGATAGACGTCGCCCAAGTCCACTTCGATCCAGTGTCCCCAGATGTCGTTTCCAATATAGCCCGACCAGCGGGTGTGCTTGTTTCCATCCACAGCCATGCCCGCAGCATAGCGTGCCGCCTCCTCATAAGAGGCCTTAACCGGTTTATTCAGGGCAATGCTCGCCTTGGAAAAGTGATACGCTTGAGAGGTTACGCCATCTTCCGCCGTAACCAGCAGCTTCATACCGATCTCCAGGGAAGTCGAACCTGCTGTGATGCGATTGTCACTGGCATCCAACAATTGATAGGTCTGACCATAATGGCCTTGAAGACTGTCCTGGAACTCGCCCCACGTCAGGCTGTCCAACAGCGTGATCTCCTCATCATCGACCGCAATGGCATCGTGATCGATACTCAGTTGGGTTTGATATTCAAAAGGTTGATTTGCTACGTCCTGGGCATCCTGAGTCTTCAGGACAAACTTCAGCAGCCGTTCTGTAGAACGTTCGACCTGCCAGCGCGGCAGCGATCCATCATCCAGGGCAGCGAGCACCTGTGCCGGACGAGGGCTGTCCGCCGGGGCCTTGACATCGTTGCCCGCTCGAATCTCCTCGACATGGGTCACGTTGGCGGTTCTAAAATCGGTCATCACAAAGCCGTCAAAGCCCCATTCATGTCGCAGGATCTCGGTCAACAACTCGTAGCTTCCGGACGCCTGAGTACCGTTGATTCGGTTGTAAGAAGACATGACCGACCAGGGCTGGGCTTCTTTGACCGTGATCTCGTAGCCCTTGAGATAGATTTCCCGCAGGGCCCGCTCGGACACCTGGCTGTCGTTGCCCCAACGGCCGTATTCCTGGTTGTTGCAGGCGAAGTGTTTGATCTGCGCGGCGAACTTCTGGCTCTGCACGCCATGGGTAATGGCCGCCCCCATCTTGCCGGTGATCAGCGGGTCCTCGGAAAAATACTCGAAGTTACGCCCACACAGAGGATCGCGATGGAGATTCATGCCCGGGGCCTGCCAAAGACTCATCCCGAAGTGACGGGCCTCGGCCCCCATGGCCGCACCCAGCTGCTGGACTAGTTTTACATTCCAGGTCGAGGCCTGCATGGTGGCACAGGGAAAGAAGGTGGAGGTGGTTTCAACCGTGTTTTGGCTGCCGTTATACTGGATGCCGGCCGGGCCGTTGGAGGTCCCGATGATCGGCAGGCCATAGACGGCCAGACCCGCCAGGCCGGTTCGGTGGCCCATCCCGCGTTGCGGCGTGGTGCAACCCGTCAGTTTCACCACCTCCTCGTCCGTCAGGCGACTGACAAAGGTCGTTAGAATGTCCGGATCTTTATCGTCAGGATGTGCGTTGACATATTCAACAACTTCCTTGAAGGTGATGAAGGGATCGTCCGACGTCGGTGGGTTGGTATATTTCTCTTGCTCGGCCTCGGGGGTTTTCTCCGCAGCAACGGTCTGCTTCAAGGGCACATAGTCGCCGGAGGACGTCAGGCGTCGCTTGAGCTGGTTGGTATCCGGAACCAGGCGGTGGGCCAGTTGCTCAACCACTTCAAGATCGCTCAGGCAATAGGCTCCGACCTTGACCACGTTTCTCACCGAGTTGCCCAAGTAGAAGGTATAGTCACCAGCTTCCAGCACATAGGCAGCTTCCTTGCCGGTCGTTCCCTCGTCGTCGTAGCTGGCCATGTCATCGAACGGGAAACGCAGCGTCACCGTCTGCGACTCCCCCGGCCCGAGCTCGTTTGTTTTCACGAAGGCGGCCAATTCCCTTTTAGGTTGAGTCAGTTTACCCTCCGGCGCACGGTAGTACAGCTGCACGACCTCTTTACCGCAATACTCTTTGCTTTCATTGACCACCTTGACCGAGACGTTCACGGTCCTGTCACGCCCGTCTCCCTTGACCTGCATACTCACGTCACTCAGTCTAAAATCCGCATAGGACAGACCATAGCCAAACTCGTAATTGACCTTGTCTCTTGCACCGGGAATCGTCTCGAAATAGCGGTAGCCGACAAAGATGTCTTCCTCATAGCGGGTATGCTGGCGGTGGCCAAAATTTTTGGAGCTCGGATAATCGTCATAGCTCTGGGCCCAGGTATCCACCAGCTTGCCGGACGGATACGCGTCACCGCACAGCACATCCGCCATGGCGTTTCCCCCCACCATGCCCGGTAGATAGGCCAAGAGCACGGCATCGATCGCATCGTCATCGACAAACCAGGAGGTATCCATCACTCCCGTCACATTGAGTACCACGACGATCTTATCAAAACCCGCAGCCTTCACCTGGGCCAGCAAATCCGTCTCCGCCTCACTCAACAGGAAATCGCCCTTCTTATTGGCGCGGTCCGTATCCTCCCCCGCAGGTCGACCTATGGCAATAATGGCCGTGTCCGCACTACGACTGGCAGCCTCCACCTGAACCTTACTCAGGGCCAACTCTCCATACGCCCGCAACACCGCCCCCTGACGTGTTCCATAGGCATAGGAGATATCCCTCTTCCAGCTTTCCTGATAATACGTCTTATAGATGTCATAGAGCTCATCATACAACGTAAGCCGACCGTCCTTCTCCTTACCCTGCAGCCCCTCATAAAGCCCCACGTAATATTCCGAAGCAAAATTCCCCGAGCCGCCGCCCCCGTAAATAAAATCGATCTGACTGACACCGAACAACGCAATGCGTTCCCCATCCGCCAGGGGAAGAGCCTTCTGGCTACCGGCTTGGTTCGTAGCATCATTCTTAAGCAGAACCATCCCCTCCTGGGCCACCCTCTTGGCCATCTCCACGCCATTGAGCCCCCCCGTGGCCTCACTGGCGGGTGCGTTATACGCACCAACATCGTCGAACACGAGCCCACACAAAAGAACCACCACCACCGCAATGAGAGTCAATCCTCTCTTAGAATTTAATTGAGTCATAGAGTCCTCTTTTCATCAGTTGCAGATCATTTATCCAAACAGGTGATGCTCAGCTTATAGGATCTTCTTGAAGCTTTCAAGGGGGCGTGTCCCTGATGAGCTAACCCGCCCCCCTAACAGATATGGATCTGTCATCTCGAACGCATGTGAGAGATCTATTAGATTAAGCCTGCGCAGCAGTTCCTTCCACCGTCGCCTTCAGCTATGGCGAGACAGGCACGTTCGTTCGGGATAACAGAGACTTAGCGTGAAAGATATTCCTGCACCCATAGGGGTTCAAAGCGATAGCGGGCCTGATCGAGGTGGGTTACATCCATGTTCACGAGACCGGAGCGATTGAGCAAATCCATGAGCCGAACAGCATGACAAGTCCCTTGCTCGTCGATAAAGTTCACCTGATCGTTGGGATCGACAGCAAAGAAACCTTGCTCGTCCTGGTCACGATAGTGTTGTTGGAGAAAGACTACGGCTTGCTGCCATAGAGTGATATAGCGGGCATCATTGGGGTCGGGGCGACCATGGGATTCGGTGTCACGTGCCAGCAGTTCCTGAAACAGGGCCTGCTGGAGTTGAGCTTTGGTCTTAAAGGTCTGCGACTGCTTGACGACGAAGTTTCCACCGGACAAGGGGCGAATGGTGTCACACAAAAAGGGATATTGCTCCAGATGCCGTTGGAAGGTGGTGATGACCTCGTCCGGTGCGGGTTGGGAGTATTTATAGCCATAGTAGTTATGACAACAGAAAGCCAGGTCTCCTGTGGTGCGCCAGTCCGGGCCAAGGAGACGGTACACGGGAGTTCGAGGATGCCGCGTCAACCAGGGCCCAAAGGCCTCGGGACGTCCAAAGACCCATACCTGCACGAAGGATTGCGCGTGATCCTGAATGAAATCCTGCTCCAACTGTCTTTGGATGCCTGTCAGAGTGATCCTCAAAAACGGCCCACAGATGCACGTCAACTCCTGGACGCCTGGGAACGTCAACAGGCCATAGTTCATAGACACGTCACTCTGCGTCCATATCATTGGACTCTGGTCGCAGCATCTCTTTTGGTACTTTTTTTAATGAGCTTCTGGTTGCATCCGTCAGGCCATACCAGTATCAACTTCATTACCGAAGCCCTCTATTTCGAAGCCACCATCTATCTCGATGGCAAACGTCTCGAACGCACCGACGGCACTCCCTACACCACTCCCTGCACCGTAGACAATCTCTCATCCCGTGTTCATAACGTGGTTTTCAAACATACCAATGCCCCTGATCTGTCACTTGGTCCCATCAATTTCTCCCAGATTCAACAAGTCGTAGGGCGATGGCAATAATTCACTCCTGATCTTTATCCTAAATGCGATGTTGAGATCCACTCAAAACATCCCCCAATGTCACAGAAGTAAAAATACGTTACAATTCTGATTTCGAGAGTTCTTCAAAAGACTGTTTTACTTCTGCTTCCAGCTGAGAAAGAAGCACTCCTCCGACCCTAGTTTTCTGTCGATACACTTCTGCTTCTTCTAATTCCTTTTTTATTGTACGATAGCCTAGAGAATTTTCCTTGCCTTCCGATTTCCATATATCAAGACGTTCATACCAAAGGCCCTTTCCCAACATCCAATACCGAAACATATAAGGTCTTAATCCCGCAGTAGAAAGCAACATTTCATAATCATCACGCATAACTAGGTATTCATCAAAACTATGGTCTTTGATATAATCACGAGCAGCCAAGTATTGAACCAAATAACTATTAAGATTCGTTTTACGTTGAATAGCATATTGGCTTATACTACGACATGATGCGACATATAATTCTTCAATGATGTCGTTAGCCCTTGTTTGCCGTAGTAATACGAGTCCTTCAGCTGCTGCTTTTCGAATAAAACGCACTTGATCATTCCTCGTCCAGTCCTCCCCTTTCAAAGATTCAGAGTCAATCCATGCTTGAGCTAACCGAACAGCGCCTTCTCTTGTAACAGCATCTTTTAGTACATGGTATGCCATTTCACCGCCAATCTTACCAACATAGGTCAAAGCATCAATCTTGTCTCGAATCCAAACATCTTCATGATTTGCAATGTCATTTCGTTGTACAAAATCTACGATAATCGGGACTGAATTTGTGTCAGTACTAATCATTCCAACTGCTTGTGCAATGTATGGCCAATCCGACACATATTGTTCATTGTTAAGCATTTTATATAGGGCATCAAGATCATCCTCCGAGCATAACCTGCGAACGAGACTATAACTAAATCCCAATTCATCCCAAATTTTAAATACTTCATGAGGGTTCTCACTTAGAAGAGGCCATTCCTTACCATTTACAAAATAGGTCGTCCAAACAGATTCACTTGCGGCCTTAGAGCCTAGTGATCCACCACATGACATCAACAATAAGCACAAGGCTAAACTGACAATAATCAACAGTATGGCGTGCGGCCTTCCACCCTTCCACGTCGCTTGATTCATAAATAACCTCTGTTAGATTCTATTACCGCCTTCTACGACAAGCCGTTTGAATTTCTGATCCAAGACAGGCTCCACTCAATCGCTTAAACATGAATGTTTTGCTATCTATACAATCTGAACTGAATTATAAACGGGGGGTATCTAGAGAGCAATGAGTGTTTTCAACCGTTAGGAACATTAAACAAGAGAAACTACTGCAGAGGACCGGACTACACTCCCGCGATCTTTGCGAGAGATAAAAGACACAAATCTAACGTGAAAGATATTCCTGCACCCATAGGGGTTCGAAGCGATAGCGGGCCTGATCGAGGCGGGTTAAATCCACGTTCACCAAGCCGGAGCGATTGAGCAAATCCATGAGTCGAACAGCATGGCAAGCCCCTTGTTCGTCGATAAAGTTCACCCGATCGTTGGGATCGACAACAAAGAAGCCCTGCTCGTCCTGGTCACGATAGTGCTGTTGGAGAAAGACCACGGCTTGCTGCAAGAGAGTGATATAGCGGGTATCATCGGGACCAGGGCGACCATGGGACTCGGTGTTACGTGTCAGCAAATCCTGAAACAGGGCCTGCTGGAGTTGAGCTTTGCTCTTAAAGGTCTGCGACTGCTTGATGACGAAGTTGCCACCAGACAAGGGACGGATGGTGTCACGTAAACAGGGATATTGCTCCAGATGCCGTTGAAAGGTGGTAACAACCTCTTCCGGTGCGGGCTGGGAGTATTTATAGCCATAGTAGTTATGGCAACAGAAAGCCAGGTCTCCAGTGGTGCACCAGTCCGGGCCCAGGAGACGATGCACGGGTGTTCGGGGATGCCGCGTCAGCCAGGTGCCAAAGGCCTCAGGACGTCCAAAGACAAATACATGCACAAAGGTTTGCGCGTGATCCTGAATGAAATCCCGCACGGACTGCAACACGACCATGGCGGTGTCCGGGTGAATCTCGTCGAGATCATCAAGCAGGATAAAGGGCTTGTCCTGGGCCTGTTGGTTCGCAAGAACCTCGGTCAGGTCAAAGGACGGTGCCCAGGGTAGACGATTGAAGATCCCCTTACCATCCAAGGTCTGTAAGTCGGGTTTGGTTTGCTCAAACAACTGGGCGAGTTTGATCGGCTTGGTCGCGGTTCCTTCAGCAAAAGGTAGGTTGGCGATGACATAGGACTTGCCCACCCCGCTGGTCCCAGCCACACAGGTCATGCCTGCGTGGACCTGTCCAGCAGCTTGTTGCTCGACCAAATGCCGGACATGGTCGAAAAACGCCGGGTTGGCGTCTTGAAAATAGTCCAACAATCCATCAAAGCGGGCCGGTGCATCTGGAATTCCATGGCCAGCCTGAGCCAACGAACAGCACACCACCCCAACGATCATCCATCGATTCATACCTGATCCTCGGTTATATTTTCCATCTGTAATACAGGGGTCACCCGGGGATGTTGCAGTTAAATTTTGATCACAGGATAGTTTTTTATCTCCATTTGCAGTAGAGTACCCCCATGGATGATAAACCCGTACAATTAAATCTCTTTGACAAGCCCTTTACCTGCACGGTCTGCGGGACCGACCGTTTCCACAAGCGACTGTGGGAGTTTAAGACACCGGGATCTTCCTTTCTCAAGACCGGTGACCACCCCATCGCCCTGATCTGCACCCAATGTGGTTATGTCCATTGCTTTATGCCGAAGATGGGCAAATTCAACGAAAACCTATCGGATTCCATATGATGCACCTGCCCCTGGCTGTTTTCAGTCGGGCAGGGAGAAAGCCCTTCATCGCGGTCTGAATATGGTCGATATGCTGGCGTAATCGTTGGCAGACTGCCATGTGAATGAGATCATAAGCAGTGAAAGACCCGGAGGTCATGTGGCCGATAAAAGCACCTTAGAGAACACCGTATCGCAGGTTTTGACACGCTGGCGCGAGGCAGAAGGAAAAATTCGTCTGTACGGGCCCAGCATGCCTCAATCTCAGCCCGTGATTGAAGGTCTGTATCAGTTTTTCCACGATGTTTTTCGGACCCTCTCTTCGTTTTCTCTGGTTAAAACCACGCGGGGATTGGAACTGATGGTTCACGGCCAAGGCATCTCCAACAAGCCCCTCTCAGGGGATCAGGAATCCGGCAGTGCAACCCAAGGCGTCCAGATCTTCGACAAATTCAAGCTGCAAAGTTTGACCTTTCACAAGGGAATCAGCCTGGATGAACTGAAAGAACTGTTCAACGGGCTCTACATGTCAACAGCCGAAGCCAGTGAACCGCACGCCCTGGCCCGTTATTTCCAGCAACACCATATCCGCCATGTTGAACTGGACAAAATCCGTGTCAAGCTACTCAAGGATGGGGACCAATCCGGATCCGGATCGGGTGGCGATGGAGGTGGAGGCATTTCCGCTGAGGCCGAACAGGGTATGGAAGACCTGCTCAAACAGATGCAGAGCCCGACCCAGACCAGCCCCCAATCGTTTGCCTCGGTCTGGGAGAGCTACCTTACCGATCAGTTGAATGTCACGACCCTCAAGACCCAACACCAAAAGCTCTTGAATCTGGCCCATAGCAAACCCGAGATTCTGGTACGAGTGATTGAACACCTGGCCGCCAAACAAGAAAAGATCGAATCATTCCTCGCCAGTTTGGAACAAAAGCTCTTTGAGGTCGGTTTCCCTGAAGAGACGATCAACTCCATTAAGGGTAAACTCCTGGGACATAAGCAGGTCATGGTCAATGAAGACGAATTGGCCCGCTTGCGCCAAATCGAACGTCTCTACCACCCCAACCTCAAGCAACGCATCGATGAATCTCAACAGCAAATCGACTTCCTCGAACACAAACTTTACGACGAACGGGAACGGGGCGATGCCATCATACGCCAGAGTTGCCAAGGGACCATGGTGCTCAACAAAGACGGTGAGATCATGGCCCTCAACCCCATTGCGGAGAAAGTATTGGGCATATCCGCCATAGCGGCCAAGGGTAAACGACTGGAGGATGTCACGCAAGACCACCACATGGTCTCCGTGGTTTCGAATTGGGAAAGTGAATCCGATCAACATATCCCCAAACAGGTGGAGATCAAAGCGGGCAATCCCGAGGTGATCGAGACCATTCGGGAATCCGCCTTGGTGATCGAAGATGAAAACGGCCGTTCCATCGGCGGGGTCTCGGCCTTGCAAGATGTCACTCGTTTCCAGGAAATGGAACGTCGTAAAAACGATATCCTGGACGTGCTGGGTCACGACCTACGCGCACCCTTGAATATCGTCAAGCAAAACATCGACCTGATCGCCGACTTCATCAACCAACCGGAAACCCTCCCCGTGGAAGAACAAGCCGAATTTATGGAGGCCTGCAAGCGTCACATCGGCCGTATGGAAAAGATGATCAACATGATCCTCGATGTGCGTCAACTCGAAACCGGCAAGGTCGTGCTCAAAACGGAACCCATTCAAATCCATCGCATTATCGAGGATGCTTCTCATTCGTTGGATACCTGGGCTGCAGATAAGAAGATCTCCATCGAGATCAAGCCCGGCCCTGCCACAGAACTGAACTGCGATCCGGAACGCATCTATCAAGTCATCACCAACCTGGTCAGCAACGCCCTGAAATTCACCCCTGAAGGCGGACAGATTCGCGTCACCGGACGAACCGTCGAAACAGACTTCGGTTCATCCTATGAAGTCTCGGTAACGGATTCGGGCATCGGTATCCATCCCGAAGATTTAAAACGCATCTTCAATAAATACGAACAGGTCAGCCTCAATCGCCCCAAAGGCGTCAGCGGACTCGGGCTGGGGTTGTCCACCTGCAAAACCATCATCGAACTGCACCAGGGACAAATCTGGGCCGACAGTGTCATGGGCGAAAGCAGCACCTTCACCTTCCGTTTGCCTTTAGAGACAGACTCCGACACCTAAGACCCTCCCCAGGCGAATATGGTGAGTACAACTCTTTAGCAAAATCCACCCCCCTTGCATCTGCCTACATCAAGGTGTAAGCTGGTTACCGCTCTAAACGCCTTGTTACTGAAGAGTGAAACCATGCCTTAATAGAGTTAGATGCTAATGTATTTGTCGAAGGGAAACACCATGAAGTCACAGTCGATCATCGTTGCGATCATCACCGCAGTAGCGTTAACCTACCTCATCTCGTTTCAAACCAGCACAGGGGCGGCGCAACCGCCTAAAGAGACTCAATGGGAATATGGAATCTATCAGGTAGGCGAAAGTCGATATGCCTATGAATGGGTGGATCGTCATCAACACATCTACGGCACGAACCAGCAAGATTTTTTTGAGAAGATGGGTATGTCCAATTTGCTGAACAAAATATCGTCGACTTATATCAACACATCCGCTCCTTATCCCCCTTATCTCGTTGACACGGCCTTTATCAACCAACTCGGCCACCAAGGCTGGGAACTGGTGGAAGGATGGGGATTCCAAAAGCAAGCCAATCACGTCTTTACCTTCAAACGGCCCATTCAATAGCCCATAAGAGAAGGCTTGTATCGTTCCGACAAACCGGTATAATTGGAGCCGGTTTGATAAGGTGCGGCAAGAGGAGTGCTGGCCTGCTTGGTGATGGAATGCTTACCAACACTCTCCCCAGCCCTTGATTACGTCTGACAATTTGGTCTTTGTCTTCACGGAGGAGAACGATGAAAAGGTCCCCGAGCTGGCCCAAATACGCGGTCCGAATCGCTATCTGGGCATCATTACTGCTATTTCCCGCTAGCGTCCAAGCCACCTTTGAACCCCTTTGGCAACAGTACCCTACGGTCTATCAATCCGGCACCCAGTCCTCGGCAGAGGCAACCATCACCGGCTTTCCCTGGAACACGGCCCAACGCGTGGCCGACGATTTCATCGCCGATCGCGACACCAGCATCCTGTCCGTAACCTGGTGGGGTGCATCCTCGGACGGCATGCTCAGCGAAATCGACAACATCGATCAGGTCACGGCCTTCAAGATCGAGTTCTTTACCACAGACCCCACCACTGGAGGCGTTGGAACCTCGATCTACGAGACGGTCATTGCAGCCGACCAAACCAACCCGACCCTCACCAGCCTGGAACTGCTCGGAGGCAGCGATGTCTTCCAGCACAGTGTGATTCTGGACGAAGCCGTCGAATTGGAGGCCGGGGAACGTTACTGGTTCTCGGTGGCCGCCTACCTCGATAGCGATCCGATGTGGAACTGGTATCATGGCAACAACACCAACTATACCATTGATGTCGATGACGGCGTTAACGGCGTGTGGGGAGACAGTTCAATCACTCCGGGAGTCCATCAGGATATGGCCTTTGTGATCTGTGTTCCCGAACCGGCCACGGTCTTATTCTTTGGACTGGGTATGATCGGGTACGTTCGGTCTCAATCCCGGCGTAAAATCCATTCACACCGATAGCCCGGCAAAATTTTATAGAGATTCTCCTGGACAAAATTCATCCCGGTGACAAACAATAGCCCTACAATGATCGGCATGGACTCCGGTGTGTGCCTTATCGGTTATCATCCAAGGAGAATCGAGAACGATGGACGACCTACGACAACGTAAGGCCTTTATCTGCGACATGGACGGCGTTATCTATCACGGCAACCAACTGTTGCCCGGCGTTCACGAGTTTGTGGACTGGCTCAATGCCCATGACAAGTCCTTCCTGTTTCTAACCAACAGCAGTGCCAAGACTCCACGCGAACTGCGTGAAAAGCTCCTGCGCCTGGGATTGGATGTCTCCGAGGACCACTTCTATACCAGCGCCCTGGCCACGGCCACCTTCCTGGCACAGCAGTGTCCAGGCGGCAGCGCCTTTGTCATCGGTGAAACCGGGATCACCAATGCCCTGTACTCGGCCGGATTCTCCATGAACGACACCAATCCGGATTACGTGGTCGTCAGCGAATCGAGCAACTACAACTTCGAAAAGCTAACCCACGCCGTCAACCTGGTCAAACGCGGAGCCAAACTCATCGGCACCAACCCCGATTTCACCGGTCCGATCGAATCCGGTATCCTGCCGGCCACCGGCTCGCTCATGGCCCCCATTGAACTGGCCACCGGGGCCAAGGCCTACTTCATCGGCAAACCCAACCCCTTGATGATGCGTCATGCCCTCAAGCGTCTCAAGTCACGCCGGGAAGATACGGCTATCATCGGCGACCGTATGGACACCGACGTGCTGGCCGGTGTGGAAGCGGAAATCACTACCGTATTGGTTTTGAGTGGGGTCACCACGCGAGAAGAGGTGGAAAACTTCGCCTATCGTCCTAAACACATCCTCAATGGAGTCGGCGACATTCCCGGTTAATCAGCACCGTCAGCTTCCGCCGCAACTCAGGACTGGCATCCGACCTCGATTTCTAGTATCATGATACTAGTTTATTCAGAGTACGAGATTTTGGAACTGATAAAGGGAGGCTCTGACAATGAAGACCATCAACTTCGATGAACCCATCCCCTTTACAACCCAGTCCGTTCGTATCCAGTTTCTGACCTTGACCCTCACCTGGTGGATTGGCTTTACCTTAAGTATCATCAACCAAGGAAAACCGGGACCGGGCCTGATCTGGATTCCACTGGTGTTCATCTCCTCGATCCTGGGATGTATCTTACTCTATCGCCACTGGCTCTTGCTGCAACATTACGGAGCGCGTATCGGCCCCATTGAGGCCGTGGTCTATGGTTGGGTCCCGCTCTATTGCCTCTACTGGTGGTTTGTGGCCTATGTGGGGCTGGCCGTAGACAACAACCGGGCCATGCAGGAGATTGACGCCAAGCCACGCATGTCCGTGGGGCTGGCCATGGCGGTCTGCTGCCTGGCCGTAGCCGCAGCCATCCTGGCCCTGTTTCCTCCCATCCCCATCGCCTTTATCACGGTCCCCTACATGATCCTGGGTTATGGGTTGGCCTGCCAACAGGTCGTCTGTATCCGAACCCTCCTACAACCCCAGCCAACCCCACTGACCTTCACCATCGAGAAACCCAAACCCCAACCTCCTATCATTTCATCCGATCTCTTTCAAACTCAAGACTAAATTCCCCTTTAGCCCCTAGTGATATGTTCCGATATAGCATTGGTTAGGAATAAGCTTCTTACACACAAATACTGGGGGCAATATGGAGCAGAGCATTCTACTCGAAGCCGGTACCAATGAACTGGAACTATTGGTTTTTAGACTGGGAAAGACGCCTTTCGGCATCAATGTCGCCAAGGTAAGGGAAATCATTCAACCCCGCACGACTATCAATATCCCTTATTCGCCACCTGCAGTTGAAGGCAGCTTCAAGGTCCGAGAAGAAATCCTGACCCTCGTCAATCTCGGTCGCTTCCTGAACATGGAGACCGATGAGAACGAACTGGAAGAACAGATGGTGATTATCGTGGAGTTCAACCAGGTGCGCTGCGGTATCCTGGTCGATGAGGTCCAACGCATCTACCGGCTCAAGTGGGAACAAATCCAGGCCCCGTCGCAATACCTCATCGATTTAGACGCCCCCATCACCGGCTCGGTCAATATCGACCAGAAGGTCGTCCTGGTCGCCGACTTCGAAACCATCGTAGGACAGATTCTCAACGTGCAAAGTGTCGAGGTCTCTGAGAACCTCCATGCTGAGATCCCACAGGAACAACCGCGTATCCTCTTGGCGGATGACTCCTCCCTGGTTCGCTTGGCCCTGGTGCGTAACCTCAACAAGCAGGGCTTCACCGAACTGACCGTGTGCAACGACGGTCAGCATGCCTGGGAGACCATTGAGGAACAACGCCAGGAAGGTTCATTGCCCTTCGACCTGATCCTCAGCGACATCGAGATGCCCCGCATGGACGGCTTCCACCTGACCAAACGCATCAAGGATGACCCACAACTTAAGACTATCCCGGTGGTACTTTTCTCGTCGCTGGTCACCGAGGCCAACATGAACAAGGGCCGCTCGGTCGGAGCGGATGCCCAGATCAGCAAGCCCAACGGCGAGCAATTGGTCAAGACCATCGCCACGTTCATCAACAAGAATCGCAAGACGGCCCAGCAACCGGCCCTGGCCACCGTCTAAAAAGCCTGTAACACGTTAGCCTACGGCGTAACCTGTTGGTTCACGGTTCCAAGTTCACAGTTCACGGTTGATGGACGGCTTGATTTTTTAACCGTGAACGGTGAACCCATGTTGGAAGCGGCTCCAGACCACCAATATATTCCTGAAATCTCACTTTAATCCAAACTTGCAGTGGATTTTTTCCAGACCAGGGGTATCATGTGCCCAATTCATGAAACCCCTGCAATGAGTCAATAGGAGAAGCCATGAGCAAGGTCTTGATCATCGGTGCCGGCGGTGTCGGCAATGTAGTGGCCCACAAATGTGCCCAGGTCCAGGACGTCTTTACTGACATCGTGCTGGCCAGTCGTACCCAAAGCAAGTGCGACGCCATCGCCCAATCCCTCAATCGTCCCATCGAAACCGCTGGAGTCGATGCTGACAATGTCCCCGAGATGGTGGCCCTGATCCAGCGGATCCAGCCCGACCTGGTTCTCAACGTGGCCCTGCCCTACCAGGACCTGCCCATCATGGACGCCTGCCTGGAAACCGGGGTCAACTACCTCGACACCGCCAACTACGAGCCCATTGACGAAGCCAAATTCGAATACTCCTGGCAGTGGGCCTATCAAGACCGTTTCAAGGACAAAGGCATCATGGCCCTGCTGGGTAGCGGCTTCGACCCGGGCGTGACCAACGTCTTTTGTGCCTACGCCCAAAAACACCACTTCGACGAAATCCATCAGATCGATATCGTGGACTGCAACGCAGGAGACCACGGCCACCCCTTTGCCACCAACTTCAACCCCGAGATCAACATCCGCGAGATCACCCAACGGGGCAAGTACTGGGAAAACGGCGAGTGGAAAGAGATCGACCCCATGAGCGTTTCACAGGATATCGACTACCCCGAGGTAGGCCCGCGTCGTTCCTACCTGCTCTACCATGAAGAGCTCGAATCCCTGGTCAAGTTCGTCAAGGGCCTCAAACGCATCCGTTTCTGGATGACCTTTGGCGAGGCCTACATCAACCACCTGACCGTCTTGCAGAACGTGGGCATGACCAGTATCGAACCGGTCGAGTACGAAGGTCACCAGATCGTGCCCCTGCAATTCCTCAAGGCCGTGCTGCCCGATCCCGGTTCGCTGGGTGTCAACTACCAGGGTAAGACCTGCATCGGTTGTATCTTCGAGGGCGTCAAGGACGGGCAGGCCAAGAAGATGATGATCTACAACGTCTGCGATCACGCCGCCTGTTACCAGGAGGTCAAGGCCCAGGCCGTGTCCTACACCACGGGCGTACCCGCCATGATCGGAGCCAAGATGATGCTCACCGGCCAATGGACCGGCCAGGGTGTCTTCAACATGGAACAGTTCGATCCCGATCCCTTCATGGCCGACCTTAATCAGTACGGCCTGCCCTGGAAGGAACTCGATTTGCCCGTCTGACCGAAGCACAGAGGTACTGAAGAACCGTTGAACAGAAAGACAGAAGGACTTTATTAATGACAACCTTGACCTATGATGTAGCGTCACTTCCGTCACCCTGTTATCTGATTGATCGAGGTCTGGTAGACAAAAACCTCCAGATCCTGGCCGATGTCCAAAACCGCACCGGGGCCAAAATATTACTGGCCCTCAAAGGCTTTGCCTGCTGGGGCGTATTCGATCAGATCAGCGACGTCCTGCATGGTTGCGCCACCAGTGGTCTACATGAGGCCAAACTCAGTGCAGAGACCTTCGGTAAGCAGACCCACCTCTGCGCCCCGGCCTATCGTGACGACGACATGGTGGAATACGTCGAGTTGGTCGATCATATCGTGTTCAACTCGTTCGCCCAGTGGCATCGATATCGTGACAGAGTGCAACAGGCCCCGCGTGACATCCAATGTGGTCTGCGCGTCAACCCCATGCACTCCGAGGTCCAGACCAAAATCTACGACCCCTGTGCTCCCGGCTCGCGTTTGGGTATCTTAAAAGAACAGTTCACCAGTCAAAACCTCGACGGCATCACCGGCCTGCATTTCCACACCCTCTGCGAACTCAATGCCGACTCCTTGGAACGCACCCTCGTTGCGGTAGAAGAACAGTTCGGCGACTTGATCAAAACCATGCAATGGGTCAACTTCGGCGGCGGCCACCACATCACCCGTCCCGACTACGACGTGGACCTGCTCTGCCGCCTGATTAACGACTTCAAGGACCGCTACCACGTCGAGGTCTTCCTCGAACCAGGCGAGGCCATCGCCCTGAACACTGGTTTTTTGGTCACCACCGTCCTGGATCTCACCCACAACGCCATGGACATCGCCATCCTGGACAGTTCGGCTTCGGCTCACATGCCCCGACGTCCTGGAAATGCCTTACCGCCCGGTCCTGGTTGGCGCCGACGAACCCAACGAAAAGAAACACACCTACCGCCTGGCCGGCCCCACCTGCCTGGCCGGTGACGTCATCGGCGACTACAGCTTCAACGAACCTCTACAAATCGGCGACAAACTCGTGTTCACGGACATGGCCCACTACACCATGGTCAAGAACACCATGTTCAATGGTATCAACCTACCCGACATCGTGATTCATGATCCCAAAACCGGACACAATCATGTCCAACGGCATTTTACCTACGAGGATTTCAAGGGACGGTTGTCGTAAGATTCAAGAACACAGAAGTAGTTCGTAATCGTAATCGTAATCAGTGAGGCAAAGCCGAACGGTACTCGTAATCGTAATCGTAATCGAAAAATTTTTCGAGTAAAAACTGACGATTACGATTACCGCTACACTGATTACGAGTACGATTACGAAAAACAGATAAACGTCATGTCACCTCGACCGACCTGCCATGAGCGTTGTCGAATGGAGCGGAGAGGTCTATTCAAATCAAGCTTGCCGAAGGCAGTCCAACAGACTTTTTTATTGAACCCCTAATCAATAAGTAACTCCCACCAAAGGCGTGGATATTCATTTTCTGACATAAACCAGATTTCATTTGCGCCATTTTCTGTTTCGGCTAGGAAATCCCAACCCGCATTGAGGTATGTATCACTAACTTGCATCTCTTGCGTGGTTAAGCCTATCCCTCCATAGCTTGTGGATAATCCAGAGCTGTTCATATCCCAGAAACTTGAATTGATTCCTACAGCACCGGTCCCGATCAACCCTCCAATCAGGTAATCATCGCCAGTGGAACTTAAAACAGACCCTATACTATAGCTTGAGTTAACATTCCCTGAACGATTATAACCGACTAAACCACCAACATGCATATAGCCAGATACGGTAGATGAGCTATAACAGGATTGAACAACACCTTTCATCCCATTAAATCCAACAAGACCTCCAACGCTTTCCCTGCCCGACACCTTACCCTTACTGAAACAAGTAGTAACAATTCCAGTTGTACTTCCAATGAGGCCACCTACACTTTCCTCTCCGCTGCAATTACATTCACTAGAACAAGCTTTAATGACTCCACCTACAGTAGGACTATAATCCGTTATCTTACCGCGATTATCTCCTGCTATTCCACCAATATAGTCATCCCCAGACAGCCTTCCTGTACTGTAACAGTATAAGATCACTCCAGCATAGCTAACACCAGCAATCGCTCCCAATTGATTATTCCCATTAATATTTACAGACTCCAGGGTGAGGTTGGCAATGGTCCCCTGACTTAGCCCTCCAATCAAGCCCAGATAGTCATGATCCTCAATATGCAGATTTAGAATCGAATGCCCCTGTCCATTAAGATATCCCGTAAAGAACTCCCCCTGAAATCCTGACTTTGCATCATCAGTATCCGGGGCTACTAACGCATGATCAAAGACTTCCCCCCCAGGCAAATTCGGATCCAAATCAATATCCGCAGTCAGAATGAAATGCTTATCATAGTCATTGGGCTCATTGCCTAAATCGATTAGATCCTGAGCCGTGGCGATCTGATAGGGATTGTTGGGTTCTCCCGTGCCACCCGAATAGGTTCCGGCTTGAGCCATACTCATTGCCAAAAGGATTCCCCCGAGAACTCCCCATACCAACCCATGCCTGCTATCCATTTCTCACTCCCTAATCAGTTCCAGCTGCCAACTCTGAACTTAGAACTCTTAACTTTGATCACAAGATCCGCATCGAAATGATCTCCCCTCGCATTCGAATGCCTCAACAGGATTGATTATAGGCTTCTGTCGTCGTTTTTTCAACCATGTGTGGGGATTTACACGAAAAACTAGTGGAGTCGCATCCAGACCTATATTTTTTGCTTGGCAGAGTCGGGATTGAGGCCTACAATTTATGCATAATCACAACAAATCATGCATAAGGCTTAATCATGAGAACAACACTCGATTTACCCCAAGACCTAATTGAAGAGGCCATGAAGGTATCCCGGATCAAGACCAAGACCGCCCTGATTGTCCAGGCCTTAGAGGAGTTCATTCGCCAGAACAAAATTGCCAAGATTAAGCAGTACAAAGGCAAAGTCGATCTGGACATCGACCTGGACCGTTTGCGGAATCGTTCATGAGCGTCTTAGTGGACAGTTCGGTATGGATTGATTATTTTCGCAATGGTGCATATGCCAATACCGTTGACCAACTCCTGGACGACAACACACTAGCCGTCAACGACCTGATCCTGGCGGAATTGATACCGGTCTTAAAACTGCAACGTCAACAATCCCTGATCAAGCTTCTGCAAGCCATTCGTCGCCTTCCTCTGCATATCGACTGGGACGGCATTGTCAAGATGCAACTCCAATGTCTTCGCAAAGGCATCAATAAGGTCGGTATTCCCGATCTAATCATTGCCCAAAATGCCGTCAATCACAAAGCCACACTCCTGACCCGAGACAAACACTTCCAACTGATCAGCCATCACCTTCCGCTGTCACTGTTCCAGGAATAGTCACACCTATCATGACCCTGCGGCGGCCTTGAGGGTCCGGTAGAACCAATCCTGGGGGCCGGGTGGGCGTTCGGGGTGGCAACTGAAGAGGATCAGGGTGCCTTTGCCGTAATGGGCTTGGATGACACTCGGGGCTTCGGTGAGGTGATGGGTGGTTTCTTTTTTGGGTTCCAGATCGGAGTGGTACATGGCCAGAATTTGATAATCGACCTCGCCCTTGTCAGAGGGTTTGAGAACTGGACCACCCGAATAGGTACTCACTGCGATGTCACTACCGAGGGGACCGCCGTGACGTTCCAACAGCTCTCGGCCTAGATAGGTGAGTTGGATCTCGGGGTAGCCCTTTTTCCAGTACGCGTTGTTG
Source organism: Sedimentisphaerales bacterium (assembly GCA_963662565.2). GTDB lineage: Bacteria > Planctomycetota > Phycisphaerae > Sedimentisphaerales > Anaerobacaceae. The sequence goes on from CAXXXG010000003.1 coordinate 90,370, forward strand.
GGATCGAGTAGTTCGCCCTTGACGATGCCCAGGTACTGCTCCTTGTAGGCTAAGGCCAGGAACAGGCCCGCACAGACGCCCACATAGCCGCCCCCCCGGCGAATGAAGGTCCGCACCTGCTCACGTCCCTCTGGGCCCAGGTATGTCCCCTGGCGGCTGGAGCTGCCGCCGCCCATATAAAGGACATCGAACTGATCCAGGTATCCCTCGACAATATCACCGGCCCCGATCAGGGTGACGTCCATGTCGTCGAGCACACTTAAGGTATGATACAACCATTCCGGACTATGACCGCTGGAACTGCGTGCTCCGTAGTCGGCATAGAGAGCCACTTGGATAAGGTTCGCATGTTGAGCCACGATGCACGGGCAAACACTCGGTGCCAGCATGCCTTGCTCGCACAAGACTACTTCCAGGGTCTTGCGACTCAAACGAATACGACCGGCCAGGCTGTCCTGGCGGGGATAGGGCTTTTGCGTTGCGCGACTGTCCGTGACGATCTGTATGCCTAGGACATGCAGCTCTTCGGCCGCGCATTGCAAGAGTTGTCCTGGAATTAGATCGTTCGTAAGGGAGACATGATTGGGGTCGTCGTGACATCCCGTGACCTGACGCATGGCCCTAAAAACCTCCTGCCCTATGACGTTGTTAGGGTCAGTTAATCGTATGCCGCTAAATCCATCTTCCTCGGTCAATTCCACCAGCAGGTCCGGCAGGTCCTGGACAAGTCGCCGCCGCAAAAGCTTGGCGATGGCATTGGCCGGTTCATGACCGTGGCCCTTGGGGTGGCACCCTTGGGTCAGGTCACTGGCGGTACTCGACTCGCCCGGCATGTCACGGACTCCAGCCAGACAGGCAGGTCGGTTCAATTCGGGAATAATCACCAGACGGCCACGCTGCAATTCAAAATGTTCACACTGGCGGGCAGCAAACACGGCAGCCGGCCCATCGCCACGTGCGCCGGCCACCACATAAACGGTCGGGCCGGGAACATCGGACTGTAGGATCACGAGGCGAGTTTCGTACTTGGTGTTCTCAGCCAGCCGTTCGACGTGACAGGTGGTGGCGGCCCAGGTCTTCGCCGTCACCAGGCATACTGATACAACCAGCCAACCAATCATTCGTTGCATAATCACCCCATCTGTTCAGAATCATCAAACACGTGAAAACGGACGTCTATTGTATAGCGGTGTGTTAAAGGGATATTAATAGGGCAGTGAATCTCCCCCATCCAATTGTTATTTTCGACAGGCGGGGATTAGGAGGTCTGTCCGGTCATGCTATTGAATCCGAAGCGTTCCCGACCAATCCTGAGGTAGATCCTGTAAAACCCACGTCCCGTTTGCATCCGCTTGGGCCTGATGGTCGGGATGTCCCTCGACGATAATGCTGGCCTGGGGCGTGGCCTCGCCCTGCAGTGTCATTGTGTTGGGATCCCAGGCGGTCACCACGAGGTAAGGTTGCTGTTGATCCAGGGCCTGCATGTAGTCGGTCATGGCATTGACGTCTGCCTCGGACGGCGTGAGAAAAGACGGCCCCTCCATCATGTCCTTAACGGACTGGCGTAGTTCTTCTTCACTGCCATGGCCAAAACCCTCGCCAAAGAAGCTGCCTTGGGGACCGTGACAGCGGGCACAGCTCTCTTCAAAGGTACTGACGGGTGGGTAAGTCAGTGAAGCGACCATCGGTGTGGGCACCACAGACAATGTACCAATGGGATCTTCGTTACAGCCCGCCAATAAGGCCAGACTTACAAAACATAGCGTAACAACGGCTTGGTGCTTCATGATGATTCCCCGAGGTAACGTAAACGATACACACGATTGCCCCAATCATCGCTGATCAACAGGGTGCCGTCAAGTGCGACAATGACATCTACCGGACGGCCCGACACCTTGCCCTCTTCGTCTAAAAAGTTCACATAGCTTAATTCACCGTAAGGACGGCCCTGGTCGAAGAGCACCCGCGTGACACAGTAGCCGCCTCTTTCACTGCGGTTCCAGGAACCATGGTAAGCCACCCAGGCGTCGCCGACGATTTCCTTAGGAAATTGAGAGCCCGTATAAAACACCATGGCATTGGGGGCCCAATGTGCCCCGGTGGTCCAGGCCGGGATCACCGTCTTGGCGGCCAGTTCGACAATGTCGGGCCGGTCATGAAATTCGTAGCGGGGCAGACGATTGCCAACGATATAGGGGTGACCGTAGAAGCCCCCTTCGACGTAGTGGTTCATCTCGTCCGATGGATTGAGATCGGTAATGGGCTGACCCAAGGGATGATTGCGTCCCTCCAGGTTCCGGCCGAACCAGTCACTGCCAATGTCCATGCCCCAGATTTCATCGGTTCCCGGACGGATCACCAGTTTCTCGGTATTGCGTAGGCCCGTGGCAAAGAGCTGTTTGTCTTGTCCGTCCAGGCTAATAGCTCCAGATCTTCATGCGTTCCGATTTGGCTTCTTCGGTGATGTTGCCACTACAACCAATGCTGGTATAGAGACGCCCCTGATGAATCATGAGGGCCCGCCACCAATGGCCCCCACCGGAGGGCAGCTGTCCGGTTGGAATCACGACTACCTCTTCATCGGCTTGTCCATCACCGTCAGTATCACGAGCCTTGAAGATGGCCCCGGTCTCGCTGAACCAAAGCCAGCCCTCATGCCATTCGAGACCGTGCACGGTGCGATGTCCCTGGATAAAGGGCGTAATCGTTTCAAAGACACCATCGCCATCCCGGTCACGACAGGCCTGCACTGAACCCAAGTGAGGCTGCGAGACATAGAGCGTTCCCTGTTCATCGAGTTCCATGAAACGGGCTCGTTCCAAACCATCTACGGCCACGGTCAACTCAAATCCGGAGCGAACTTGAATCGCAGGATTCACACTAGGTGCGGATTGCGACCATGCCTCCGAAATAAGTACCACACATAACAGCCATAAAAACCAAGGGAGGGTTTGTTTTTGCATAGGTTACTCCTTTAAAATTAAGGACTCATCTGATCGAGCAATGCCATAAACAGATTGGGATCGTTGCCCGGTCCATCCCAGGGACCTGCTTGGGCCCCGCCATTCCAAAGGTCCGGTTCGAACAAAGCATCTTGCGACTGAAAGGCCACATGGCCATCACCAAACCAGGCATTGACACCACGTGGCCTGCCACGAGCATGATGAGCCACTGAGTTCCAATGCTGTATATTGTCCAGTAACACGGGCTGGCGTGATAGCCGCGACAAACGCCGACGATCGTGCAACCAGTAGTGATAGGACGACCGGATCTTGTCATCCGCTTGACCGTTGGCCTTGATCGGGAGAAACTCGCCCCAGGTCTGGTTTCCTTGGTCAGTATAATAGGCATAGGTAAAGGGGGCATGATCGCCCGACAAGGGCTGTCCAGGACAATAGAGCACCTCGGGATCGGCCAAGGTGTGTTGTTCGATCAAGTAAGCCAACTGCAACGGCAACATCCGCCCTTCTTCATCCTGCTCATCCTGATGAAAGGCCACATAGGAGATCCAGGGCTCGAGATATTGGTTATCATAGGTCTGAGCCACCGGCCCCCAACGGTCATATTGCGGGGGTAACCTGTCCAGGTCCTGTTCATAACCATGCAGGGCCAAGCCTATGGAACGTAAATTCGCCCCACATTCAATCCGGTAAGCCACCTGACGAACACGCCCTAGGGCCGGCATCAACAGACCGGTCAGCAGGGAGAGAATGCCCATGGTCACCAGCAGTTCCACCAGGGTCATGCCCCGGCTAGACCCAATAGATGCATGTTTTGTCTCTTTCATCGCACTTACATGACCCTATAATGACAAAGCCTACGAGAAAATCTACCAAATTCGGCTAGGACTTGTTCGCTGAGAATCCCGTAAGGCCCGATCAACTACCCGATGATTTCAACCAGGCGTGCTCCCACCACAATTGAACGATATCCAGCTAGAACCGACAAGGTCACATAATACGAAGCGAGAAAAACCTGCTTTTACCCGTTTGCATTCTGGTGTTTGGTTTCCAATATTTAAGTAACAAACACGTTCTACGGATGATCGCTCAGAGAAGCGATCGTCAAACCGGCAGAGGGATGCAAATTCCTCAAAACAATTTCCGTAGGGGAGACAGGGGACCATGGGTTGGAGAGTCAAATTTGTTTTCGTGCTGATGGCATATTTTACCGGCTTTGCCTCAGCGATCTACTGGTTGGCTCCCAGCCCTGAGACCTCTGAGGGTGATTCCTTCCAGCTACACCTGCCCACGGGCAGCTACAGCAAGGAAGAACTGACCCAAACGGTCAACAGCGGCATGCACAAAGCTGTGGGCCTGAGCCGAGAGGCTGCAGAACAGGCTGGGAAATTGATCCAGGAGAAATTCGCTGAGTATCAAGCCCGAGCCCGTGAAAACGAGTCCTAAAAACAAGTTTTCGCTATTTCCGGAGGAGGCGGCCGTGGATCCCATAACAAGGAAACGCGGCCCCATTTTTTTATATCTCCAGCTCATTTGGCCACTTATCCTAGAAACACATTGACACACCTGCCCCCTCTTCCTAACATTGTGGCCTTGTTTTTATAACATGAGCTATCGACCATTTATCAATTGACTTAATAATCTATGCCCAGTCACCAGCTATCGACCGTAACCTTTGACCAACTGGATGTGATCGGCTATTCCATGGCCGGCGAGGAAACCGTGGTGGCCGTACCGCAATTGGATGTCTGTTTCGACATCGGCAAGGCCCCGGACCAATTTATCTCCATCAACCACGTTCTACTAACCCACGGCCACATGGACCATGCCGCAGGCTTCGCCTACTACCTCTCGCATCGCCATTTCGATGGCCAGACCCCAGGCACGCTGGTGGCTCCCACCAATCTGATCCGTCCTATTCAGCAGATCCTGGATGGCTGGGGCCAACTCGACGGCAATCAAATCCCGGCCCAGCTCATCGGTGTCGGTCCGGGCGACGAGGTCCAGATCAAGAGCAACCTCATTGCCCGTGCTTTTCCCACGGCCCATTGCTATGGTTCGGTCGGTTACAGCCTGATCGAGATCCGCAAGAAACTTAAACCGGAATACGGCAAGCTCTCCGGACCGGAGCTGGTCAAGCTCAAGCAACAAGGCATCGACATCGAGGTTCGCCTGGAGATCCCCCTAGTTACCTACCTGGGCGACACTCAACCGGCCGACTTCGCCCAACTCGACTACGTGGCCAATAGCAAGATTCTGATCACCGAATGCACCTTCTACGAACAGGAGCACATCGACCGCGCCAAGGCAGGCAAGCACATGCACCTGGGCCAGTTCGCCGATTTTGTCTCTGGCATGAACAACGAACAGGTCGTCGTGATCCACACAACTCAACGCACGGGCATCCGTGAAGTCAAACGCCAACTCAAACAGGCCCTGCCTGTGGACTTGCACGACAAGGTCACCCTCCTAATGGATCGCTCCCGTCGCGACTAACGACTATTCTCCGTTGTCTTCGATGACACAGTCGATCACGGTGGCCCCTTCGCCCAGGATTCCTCCACCCAGGTTGCCGGTGATCACGCAGTTCGAAACCGTAGGATGGGGTTTGCTTCTGGTGTTGGAGTCGAGTTCAATACCGGCATTCCAGTTGTCAGTGATCTGACAGTGTTGGATCAAGGCATCGCAGTGATTCATGAGATAGAGACCCGAACCTTGATGGGTATGGATCTGACAGTGATCGATCAAGGGAGAAATGTCATCGCAATAGATCCCCTGTGCCCCGTTGGTCAGGGTCAGCCCTGCCAAGCGACACTCGACATCTTCAGCCTCCGTAAAGGTCACGACCGGGGCGTAAGCTACACCATGCAACACCGTACGGGCCACTTGATTAGCATCATTGGGATCCGGACTCGTCAGGGTGATAGCCTTTCCCTTGAAACTGATATTCTCATAGTATTGACAGTCCCCCTAGCCATTGATTAAGCTGTAACAGATTTGAAAAAGTTTTAACGAACCAATACATGTGTGCATTACGAATAGATCAGTTCTATACTCCTCGGTAATGAATCGTCTCCAATACCATAGTATCGTATGGATAGTTGCATTGTCGATGATCTGGCTGCCCCCCCTGGGACAGGCTGCCAGCTCGACTGAGTCGATCAAGCAGCAGGTCGGCCGGATCGCCTTTATCGAACGTCCCGCCCATACGCGTCAAGGCACCAACGCCACCATGTTCGCCCAGGTACAGGGACGAGGGGCATCGATCTGGGTGTGGGACGTGGCGAACGAGGCCGAACCCACACAGATCTTTCAAACCCGTCAGGGCATGCTCTTCGACATTTCTCCCTCCTACGACGGACAAAAGTTGCTGCTGACCTATCGTACAACTCCTAAAGAGCCCTTCCATATCTGGGAGATGAACACCGACGGGTCGGGCCTGCGTCAGTTGACCGAGGGACGCTATCACGATTTCAATCCCGTATACTATCCCGATGGCCGCATCGTGTTCTGCTCCTCTCGTGTCGAATCCTATGCCCTCTGCCAGGACTACCTGGCCAGTGCCCTCTACATCATGCAAGGCGACGGTAGCGATATGCGTCGTATCGACTGGACCACACTCAACACCAACGCGCCTTCTATCCTGCCGGACGGCTCGATCCTGTGCACGCGTTGGGAATACCAGGACAAGAATATCTTCAGCTGGCAGGGACTCTGGACCGTCAAACCCAACGGTCGTCAACTGTCTCTCTATTATGGCAACACCCTGACCGTACCCAACAGCCTCTATGGCCCCAAGCCCGTGCCGGGCACGGACCAGGTTGTCTTTACCATGGCCCCTCACCACTACCGACCGGTCGGTGACATTGCCATCGTGGACCACCACCTGGGGCTGGAGAATCCCCAAGCCGCACGCAAGCTCACCTCATCGACCGGCTATCGCTTTACTCAAGGCCACAACTGGCGCGATACCAACTGGGGACCGGGTGACGACTTCTACCCCAATGCCTACACCGATCCCTGGCCCATCGACAAAGACCTGTCCCTGGCCTCTTACGGTCGAGGACGCCGCGGCAAGGAATTCGAACTGGTGATCGTGACACACCAGGGCCACACCTTCCCGCTCTACCATCAGGCAGGTCGCGCCTTCTACTGCCCGGTCTCGCTCAAACCAAGACCTAAACCCATCCCTGTCTTCGGTGACGCCCCTCAAGAGAAGGGCCTGGGCACCTTCTATGTACAGGACCTCTATCGTGGCTTGCGAGAGCAAGGCGTGCAACCCGGTCAGATCAAGGCCCTGCGCATCTGGGAACCGCTACCCAAAAAGTACAACACCGAGGGCCCCCGCATCAATGACCACTATCCCCTGATCGGATTCGGGACCTATTACGTTAAGTATATCCACGGTACCGTGCCAGTCACCCCCGAGGGCACGGCCTATTTCCAGGCCCCCTCCAACTGTGAACTCTATTTCCAGGCCCTCGACCAAGACGGCAAAGAGATCATTCGCATGGGTTCGGTCACCCAGATCACCACCGGTGAGGTGGCGTCCTGTATCGGCTGTCACGAACATCGTGACGAGGCTCCTGCCCCGCTCATGACGGATGCCCAGCGACTCAGTCAAGCCCCTGATCCCATCCAACCACCGGCCTGGGGAGCCGGCCCGGTCGACTACGTCAAACTGGTGCAACCCGTCTGGGATCGACATTGTATCTCTTGTCACAGCGGTCCCCTGCCCAAGGCCGACCTGGACCTATCCGGTGACAAAACACGTTTCTTCTCCATGTCGTATCTGGATCTCTGCCGTAAGAACCTGGTGGATTACTACTGGATCAACATCGGTCCGACCGGCCAGTTCCCGGCCCTGAGCACGGGCTCCTGGAGCAGTCGTTTGACACAAATCCTGGAATCCGGCCATCACGGCATCCAGGTCCCAGCGGAAGATCGGCGTCGCATCTACGCCTGGATCGATTCGAACGTGTGCTACTACGGTACCTGGGAGATGTCACGCCCCCACAGCATGGGTGGTCGCGATCCCTGGGCCCTGCCCAACACCGATAGAGCCCAGCCCTGGCTTTTAACCCTGGGGGATATCGTGACACAACGCAATCTCAAGGGTTTTGACGTGGAGGCCCTGACCACGGCAGACAACCATGCCATGATCAACATGACCCACCCCGAGAACAGCCGCCTGCTGTCTCACAACCTCCCCCCCCAAGCCGGAGGCCTAGCCAGGCCCAACCGTGCTATGTTCAAATCCAAACGTGATCCCGACTACCAGAAGCTCCTCAAGGCCCTCCAGCAAGGGGCTCGCCACCTACGGGAACTGCCCCGCATGGATATGCCCAATGCCGTGGCCGTGCCTCAGGAACGCGACTTCGGCCGCACCTGGTGACACAGACCGGCCCTAAGCCGCACAGACCTGATGGGCCATGAAGGCCACCTGGTCGACGACTTCGCTAAACTCCTCGACCACTGCATCATTGACCTGGGCAATCTGGAAATCGGCAAAGGAGCAGATCTGTTGATACTGCTCCAGATCGAGGATTCGTTTTTTGAGGTCCACGTCCAGATTGAACTCCTGCTCCAGAGCACAGACTAGATCCGTGAAGGTATGATTGTCGGGCAGAACACCCTGAGAATCCAACATGGCCATGACATAGCTCTCCAGGGCCATGGAGTAGACGTTATAAACGATGGTGGGCGAAAGACGACGCTTGCCTCCCGGCTTGGGCGTGCCGGCCTTCTTGTATTGGTCACCCTCACGCAGCCACTTCCGCCAGTCGAGCGTTTCAATGTCAGTTGAAACATCACTCATAAAGACTCCTTTGGGCCTGACCCAAGTTTAAACAGCAATTGCCAAGGCCACAAATCGTGCCTCTTACTTGGGTTTGCAAATGCCATACCAACGCGTTAGAGTCTCTATAAACGACCACCGAGCCACAGAAATGTCCGAATCCTCGGTTTCACCGTTACATTAATGTCCCGCTTCTAAAGTCGCTTATCTGCGGTAGAGTGTCGAAGCAGGGTTCCGCCCACGACCAGGGCTCCGCCGATCAGGACCAGGTTTTTGATGATGTATTGGCCCTCTAGAGTCAGGCCGTGGGGAAAGTGGGTGTAGCAGACCTCGGGCAACAGCACCAAGGGCAACATAGTGCCGGGCATCTGCAAAAACATCAGGATCAAGGCCAAGCGAATCGTGGGCCGAAAGAGGAAAAACACCCCGATCAAGACCTCCCACCACCCCAGGATCGGCAAAAAGATCTTGGGCGGAATAAAGGTCACGGTCTGGGCCACCAACCCGGCCGCTGGGCTGAGACCCAGGGGTTTGAGAATGCCAAACCAGATAAAAACGATCGCCAGGGCGTAACGCAAGAGGCGTGTCCCATAACAATCCATCCATACCACCACCTTCTCGTCCAGATCTCTAAGTCTCATGTCGTATCCTTTCAGATAAACACAGATTCTGAGAGTAAATACCCAGCCTAAAAGGCTTAGGTTCAACTAAATGAATTCCTCTATAAGGTTGCGTTCTCGTCCAATTTTTTATATAGTTCCCGCCTGGACAAAACGATTGTGAGCTAAAATTAACCTTAGGAGGCAATACGGCCATGGCCAAACACGAATTTCAAACCGAGGTATCCCAACTCCTGCACCTGATCATCCACTCACTCTACTCCCACAAGGAAATCTTCCTGCGTGAATTGATCTCCAATGCCTCGGACGCACTGGACAAACTCAAATACCTGACCCTCACCGACGATGCCTTTAAGTCCATGAGCTTCGATCCCAAGATCGAGATCCGCTTTGACGACGACAAGCAAAAGACCCTCACACTCCAGGACAACGGCATCGGCATGAACGAGGAGGACCTGGTGGAAAACCTGGGCACCATCGCCCGCTCGGGCACCAAGAACTTCCTGGCCAACCTTACCGGCGACGCCAAGAGTGACTCCAACCTCATCGGTCAGTTCGGTGTGGGCTTCTATGCCACCTTCATGGTGGCCGACAAGGTCGAGGTCATCACGCGCAAGGCGGGCGAGGACCAGGGATGGAAATGGACCAGTGATGGCAAAGGCTCCTACGATATTCAAAAGATCGACAAGGACAGCTGCGGCACGGAAATCGTGGTTCATCTCAACGACGCGGGCAAGGAATACGCCAACCGCTGGCAGATCGAACAGCTCGTCAAAAAGTACTCCAACCATATCCCCTTCCCCATCTTTCTGCACTACATCCACACGGAGTATGTCGATTCAACCGAAGAGGGCAAGGACAAGGAACCCAAGCAAGAGCCCAAGACCGAACAGATCAACGCCGCCTCGGCCCTGTGGAAACGGCCTAAGACCGAACTCAAGGAAGAAGATTATCACGAATTCTACAAAAGCATTTCCCACGACTATGAGAACCCCCTGTTCTACCTGCACACCAAGGCCGAGGGCACCCAGGAATACACCACACTCTTTTATATTCCCAAGAAGGCCCCCTTTGACCTGTTCCAGGCCGACTACAAGCCGGGTGTGAAGCTCTATGTCAAACGTGTGTTCATCACGGACGACGAAAAGACCCTGCTGCCGTCCTACCTGCGTTTCGTACGGGGCATTATCGACTCCGAGGACCTGCCGCTCAACGTCAGCCGCGAGATCCTCCAGCAGAACCAGATCCTGGCCAACATCACCCAATCCTCGGTCAAAAAGCTTTTAGGTGAGTTCGCCCGCATCGCAGACAAGGAGCCCGAACTGTACGGCAATTTCATCGAGCAGTTCAACCGTCCACTCAAGGAAGGCCTCTACAGTGACTTCGAAAACCGCGACGCCCTGCTCGACCTGGTGCGTTACAAGTCCACCAGTCAAGACGGCTACACCAGCCTGGCCGCGTACAAAGAACGCATGAAGGACGATCAAAAGGCCATCTACTATGTCACCGGTGGCAAGGAAGAAACCCTGCGTAACAGCCCGCTACTGGAGGCCTACCGTTCCAAGGACATCGAGGTGCTGATTCTGGACGACGAAATCGACGAGATCGTGATCCAAAGCGTGCCCAAGTATCAGGACATCGACCTCAAGGCCGTCAACAAGTCCAGCACCGCCGACGACCTCAAGACCGACGACGACAAGCAGACCGAGGAAGAGGCCAAGCCCGTGGTCGAACAGATCAAGCAGGCCCTGGGCGAACGCGTCAAGGACGTGCGGGCCTCCACCCGCCTGAGTGACTCGCCCTCCTGCATCGTGGCCGACGAAAACGACCCCACCCTGCAGATGCAACAGATGATGAAGGCCATGGGACAAGGGGACAACCTGCCCGAGATCAAACCCATCCTCGAGGTCAACCCCAACCACCCCATCGTCAAAAAACTCGCCGACCAACAGGCCGACACCGACACAGTCGAAGACGTCAGCACCCTGCTGTTGGAACAGGCCCTGCTCATGGAAGGCGCTGAGGTCAAGCACCCTGCCGACTTCGTCAAGCGATTGAATCGTGTATTGGAAAAGGCGTTATAGGGCACCTTCGAGAATACAGAATATAGAATGTAGAATACAGAAGGCGTTTCCAAGCATGTGCGATCTTGGAAACGCCTTTATTATTAAATACCAAATCTCACTCTTGTCCAAGATAGCGATTTGAAAAGGTCATAAAAAAGTATCTCCGGGATTGGTATACTTGTTTTGCTCAAAATAAGGAACCAATACAAACCGGAGATGCAATTATGGTAAAGGTTGGCAGTTTATTCACGCAAGTGCTTTCTTTGATAAATCGTAATGACTTTGCCCGTGCCGTTCGGCATTGGGATGCGGAACGAGGTGCCAAAGGCTTTCGTTGTTGGGACCAATTTGTGGCCATGATGTTCTGTCAGTTGGCTGGTGCCGATTCGTTACGTGAGATTTGTGGTGGACTGTCCACTGCGATGGGCAAACTGACTCATTTGGGCCTCAAAGAGGCTCCGGCTCGCTCTACCCTGAGCTATGCCAATAGCCACCGACCGTGGCAGCTCTTTGAAACGATGTTTTATCATGTGTTCAAGCAGGCCGATTCACTAGCGGATCAGCAGAAGCGACGCTTTCGCTTTAAGAATCCCTTGGTCAGTATTGATGCCTCAACGATCGATTTGTGCCTTAGTCTGTTTGACTGGGCCAAGTTTCGCCGGAAAAAGGGAGCCGTCAAGCTACACTTGATGCTCAACCACCAAGGATGCCTACCTCAATGGGCCTGTCTGAGTACCGGCAATGTCCATGAGGTCAAAGTGGCTCAAACCCTAGAATTTGAGCCAGGAACGATTGTGGCCATGGATCGTGGCTATGTTGATTACACCCTGTTTGATCGGTGGACTCGCCAAGGCGTCTGGTTTGTCACACGATCCAAGACCAATATGGCCTATCGTGCCGTGAAGAATCGTCCAGTGCCGCAGCGTGGTTCGGTCTTAAAAGATCAAGAGATCGTTTTAACAGGCCATTATGCCAAACAGAAATGCCCTAGACGGTTACGTCGTGTAGTCGTTTGGGACGCTGAGAACCAAAAGGAACTGGTGCTTTTAACGAATCACATGGACTTTGCCGCTAGTACCATTGGTCGGATTTACAAAGACCGCTGGCAGATCGAACTGTTTTTCAAGGCGATCAAGCAGAACCTCAAGATCAAGACGTTTGTTGGGACCAGTGAGAATGCGGTTAAGATTCAGATTTGGACAGCATTGCTCTGTATGTTGGTCTTTAAGATTTTACAGATGCGTTCTACGTTTGGATGGAGTCTGTCGAATCTATCGGCCATGCTAAGGTTTAATCTCTTAACGTATCGGGAGTTATGGTCATGGCTTGACAAACCGTTTGAAACGCCAGCCTTGGGGCCTCCAGAGGCCCAGTTGATGTTGTTTGAATCGTAATTGGACAGCATAATGAAACAGAGGTCAAAAAAGAGCTATAACCTAAACTCAGAACATTCGAACAACTTGTCCGAAACAAGTGTTTCGGCAAAGGATTTTAAAGTGTAATCAGCAAATGCTGATTATCTTGGACAGCAGTGACCAAATCTATTTTCGAGATTGACTAGCAACCACTCGAAAACTTATAAAATTCCCATCCGTACAAAACATAACGTTTTCATAAATACCCTTGCCCACAGCTCCAAAACCAGATCTAGTTACAAGCTCATCCGGATTTCGTACAATTTCCCCTGCTTCATTGATCATCCACATATCTCTTGTCAACCAACATCCACTTACGACCCCCTGCTTCTCTCCCAGCAACTTTGGAACAAAATAGGGAGATTCCCATACGGGGGGCCACATGCGTTCATTAAACAATTCTCGGATCATAGTAGCAACATCCAAGAGATGCCTATCAATCGGTCGCAAGGTAATGAACATATCGCCCTCACACCCTAAAGTTTTCATAACCTTGACAATATAGACTCCCTTTTGATATCGAAACACCAACACATCCCGCTTACGATCAGGGAACTCTACCCCTGATCGAAATAAGATCTTATCATCAAAGGAACCACCAGGGATCAGTTGCGTCTGTAGAATTTCACTTAAAGCCTTTTTCGATAGCCGAATCTCTTCCAGTATTCCTTCATTCGGATCCTTGCAGACCTTCCCGCCATTCCACTCCAACTGACGCATAAAGTACTGCCTGGATTCAAAGAGCCTCTCTTGGAATCGAAGTTTTTCTTCAGGATTGAGGCCATGGGCATTGGGGCAATCATCATTCCATAAAACGGGAAAAACCTGCTCGTCTATCGTTTGAGATACAGTCTGATCCAAAGCACAGCTCACGCAAAACAATAGCAACAAGAAGCACAGAAAATATTTACCCATGGGGTTCTCCCTAATTATCGTTCACACAGCCCAAGTCATATCCAATATCAAACAGGTTGTAACATGATAACACAAATTCTTGTAATGCAAAGCCAACCTTAACTAAACAGTTCCAAACCGTTGCTCATACTCGATTTCCAGTCGCACCTTGTGATTGGCCTCTTCGTGGGCCAGGACCATGAAGAGGTCGGAGATTTCTTCGGTCCAGGCGTCCATGGCGAGTTCGAGGTACATGCGGTAGGACATCTTCTCCTTGTTTATGGCAAAGAGCAGGGCTTCCCGAAGACTCATGTCGGGAGTGGGCTCGATCTCATCAGGGATCTGCTCGGCAATGCCCAGACCAAAGGCGGGCATGTCACCATCCAAACGGCGGAATTGCCCCTGCTTGACACGAGCCAGCTTCTTTTGATGTCCCACTTCTTGCAGAGCGAGGTTAGCAAGCAGTTCTTTCAAGTCTGGATCAGTACAACGGGCTGCGAGTTGCTTATAGAAAAGATGGGAATTGAGTTCGCGATCGATCGCGTAGTCCATGACCTGTTCGAATGTCTCAAGCCGACCTTCCATTAATACCTCATAAACCAGATTCAATGGCTCCATCATGTTCCATGAAGACACCTCTGTCAACGCCTGAATCTCGGAGTATATTAAGGCGATTCATCTGATCGAGAACCCCCTGGAAGAAGCGGTCTGAATGGGTTATAATGGTTTTAACCTGAATTGGAGAACTATGATGAAGAATAAACGATTGTCCCATCGTCCCCTTCACGCCTTTACCCTCATCGAACTGCTCGTGGTCATCGCCATCATTGCGGTCCTGATGGGCATTCTCATGCCTGCTCTGGGCCGCGCCCGCGAACAGGGCAAACGTGCGGTCTGCATGAGTCATCTCAAGCAAATGCAACTGGCCTGGCATATGTATGCCGACGAAAACGACGGTCGCATAGTCAATGGTAATGCAGGCGAAAATAGAACCGGTTACAGCATGGAAGCCTGTTGGGTAGAAAATGATTTCGATGACGATTTGGAATTATGGGAAAAAGAAAAGGCCATCAAAGACGGAGCCCTATGGCCCTATATCCACAATGTCAAGGCCTATCACTGCCCCACCGGCAACATCGCCCGCACGGAACTGCGTATGTTCACCATTATGGATTCCATGAATGTCAAAGACTGGGATAAAAGCGACTTAGGCCCAGGAGGGAATACTTTTAGAAAACGATCCAAAATCAAAAATGGAGCCGAGCGTGCCGTCTTCTTTGACGATGGCGGCACGGGCGGTAATACCCAGGGCGGCTGGACGGTCTACACCACCACCTACCGTTGGTGGGATCCTGTGCCCCTGCGTCACGGTAATGGCACCACCTGGTCCTTTGTGGATGGACATGTCGAACATCAAAAATACCAAGACCAACGCACCATCGAAGTTGCCAAACTCGCAGAAGTGGGGAAATGGCCAGGAACCGATACGGATGCCGGTCGCGGTAACGAGGATAACTACCAAATGCGAATATGGGTGTGGGGACCGATTGCAGCAAAATCAGGGCTGTAACATACCCAAACAGTTGCAGGAAAACTCAACTGATGGTCCCCTGGATGTAGTCCTGGGTAAGCGTTTCCCGGGGATGGTTGAGAACCTCTTCAGCAGGACCGTGTTCGATGAGTTCGCCGAGATAGAGAAAAACCACGTAGTCGGCGAGTCTACGGGCCTGACGCAGGATGTGGGTGACCATGACGATGGTGTAGTCCTCTTTGAGCTGACCGAAGCGTTGCTCGATGCGTTGGCTGGACTGGGGGTCCAGGGCGGAGGTGGGTTCGTCACCGAGGATGATCTCGGGTTCGATGGCCAGGCCCCGGGCCAGGCAGAGGCGTTGCTGCTGACCCACGGACAGGCCGGTGGCGGGTTGGTGCAGGCGGTCCTTGACCTCGTCCCACAGGCTGGCCTGCTGGAGATAGTGCTCCACGATGTGGTCGAGTTCCTTTTTATTGCGTGTGCCGTGGATGCGGGGACCGTAGGCGATGTTGTCGTAGATGGACATGGGCAAGGGATAGGGACGCTGCAAGAGCAGGAGCATCTTCTTGCGGAAGTGCGTGACGTCTGCGCGGCGGTCGAGGATGTCCTCGCCGTCGACCTCGATACGTCCCTCGACCGTGATGCCGTCGAGGTGGTCGGTCAGGCGGTTGAGACACTTGAGCAGAGTGGTTTTGCCGCAGCCCGAGGGGCCGATGATGGCGGTGATGGCCTTGTCCGGGATGTCCAGGGTCACGCCCTTGAGCACGGGCTGTCGGCCATAAGAGACATGCAAGTCTTGAATACGAATATGTGATGTGGCGATCATGGTGACGTCCTCAATGAATGCGGTTCTTGGAAAAACGGGCGGTGAGCACGCGGGCGGTGATACTGATGATCAGGATGAGGATCGTCAGGATCAGGGCCGAGCCGTAGGCCCGTTCCTGGACCTTGGCAAAGGGGGTGCCCAACTGAAAGAAGATGGCCAGGGGCAAGGTGGCGGCCGGTCGGGCCAGGGACGTGGGCAGGCTGTCGGTAAAGCCCGCGGTAAACAATACGCTGGCGGCGTCCCCGATGCCGCGTCCCATGGCCACCAGGATGGCGGTCATGATGCCCGGCAGGCATTGGCGTGTCACGACCCGCCAGGCGGTCTCGCAACGCGTGGCCCCCAGTGAATACGAGACCTCCAACAGGGCCGTGGGCGTCATGCGCACCACCTCGTCCATGGTGCGGCTCATGATGGGCAGCACCAGCAGGGTCACGGTCAGGAGTCCGGCCAGCAAGGAGGCCCTGAGGCCCAGGGCCAGCATCAGGGTAAAACCGAAGGCCCCGTACACGATCGATGGGATGCCCCAGAGCACGTCAAAGGCAAAACGCGTGGCCAGGGCCATACGCGATCCCTTGCCCATATAGACGTTGAGATACAGGACCACGGGCAGGCTGATCAAGAGGGCCAGCACGCAACTGCCGCCCGCAATCACGAGCGAGCCCAGGATGGCGTTGAGTACGCCGCCGCCCTGGCCCAGGTAGAAACCGCCCTGCGGGGTCTGGCTGATCAAGGCCCAGTCCAGACAGGGCAGGCCCCGTCGCACAATGGCACAGAGGATCATGACCAGCACCGAGACTAATGTCACGGTGGCGAGGATCATCAGGGCCTTGATCACGGCCTCGTGCAGGTGTCGTCGCGTCCAGATCATTGTACCGCCCTTTCCACCCGCAACAGGATCACGCGGGCCAATATATTAAAGATCAAGACCACGCCCAACAAAAGCAAGGCCGCCAGCAACAGGGCCGAGTCGTAAAAGGGCACGGACATCATTTCACCGTAGTTGTTGGCGATCAAGGCAGGCAAGGCATAGCCCGGATCGAACACCGAGCCGGGCGAGTGGGCCACGTTGCCGGCCACCATCATCACGGCCATGGTCTCGCCAAAGGCGCGTGACAGTCCCAGCACCACGGCCGCGATAATACCGGGCATGGCCTTGCGCATCACTACGTAACGGATGGTCTCCCACTGGGTCGCGCCCAGGGACCAGGAGGCCTCACGCAATTCAAAGGGAATGGTCTGCAGGACCTCGGTGACCACGTGGATGATGATGGGCACCACCATCACGGCCAGGACCACGCCCCCGGCCAGCACACAGTAGCCCGTGGAGGTCACGCCCAGGGCCGGGGCCAATCGATCGCGAATCCAAGGGATGATCACCAACAGGCCCCAGACGCCAAAAACCACTGAGGGAATCCCGGCCAGCACGTCGATCACGGGACGCACGGTTTTACGCACCCAACGCGGGGCGTATTCCGAGAGGTACACCGCGGTCAAGAGGCTCATGGGTACGGCCAAGAGCATGGCCAGGCCCGTGATCCAGAGCGTGCCCATGATAAAGGGCTGAAAGCCGAACTCGCCCTTGAGCGGCCGCCAGGACTTGCCCAGCAACAGATCGGACCAGGAATGCGTCGACAGGATCAGGCGTGAACGCCAGTACAGACCCGCCACCATCACAAAGACGAGCAGACCGCACAGGACGATCAGGACCTTGGCCGTGCCTGCAAACCAACGATCTTGACAGTGTCGAACGTTAGCCATGACACTCCCCTATTACAGCTTGTCACTCTCGGTCTGCAGTCGCTCGGCGGACAGGGGGATGTAGCCGGCCCCATCGATAAAGGCCTGGCCCTCGTGCAGGACCCACTGCAGGAACACCCGCACCACCTCACGGTCGGGAGCCCCGTTGCGGACCAGGTGCAGGTCACGGGCCGGAGGCGAGGGATAACGGCCCGTGGCAATGGCGGCCACCAGGGCGTCACGCGAGTCCACAAAGGCCTCGTCCGCATCCAGGGTGCCGTTGCCGTTGAGGTCGATGGGCAGGATGGCAATGCCCTGCATGGGGGCCTTGGTTTCCGGATCAAAGGCGAAATTGATGTTGTTGTAGCCCGCACCCGCGACGTCCTGGGCCACGGCCTCGGCCACGCCCGGGTCCCCGTACACGCCCACGCCCAACAAATCCTCTTGGCTGTGTCCCAGGTATTTGGCCCAGGTCTTGGCCGCGCCACAGGCATCGGAACGGGTGAATACGTGCACCTCGGCACCGGGATCTTGATTGAGCAGTTGTCCCCAATGCGCGACCTTGCCGGTGATAAAGAGGTCCACAAATTCCTCGCGTGTCACGCCGGTCTTGGCCAGGGCCGGTAACAGGGGATTGTTGGCATTAATCGTGGGCACCACCGCGTCCTTGGTCACCGAGACCCACCAGGCCCCCTTCTCGATCTCAGCCTCGTAGATGTCACGCGAGACCATGCCCAGGTCCACGACCTTGGCCAGAGCGTCGGCCATGCCCTTGCCCGCCCCACCGGCGGCGATGTCGAATTTCACCTCGGGATAAAGCTTCTGAAATTCCTGGCTCCACTGCACCACCATGGGATACAGAGCCCAGGCACCGGACAGGGAAATCGTCCCGCTCAAGGTCTCGTTTTCACTGTTGGTCTCCCTTGACGCGGTTTGATTTAGCGCCACGAGCCCTACCACCGCCAAGACGACAAACACCACGACTACATACTTACCCTTCATCGTAAACCTCCACTCTAAATCAAATCAGACAGCTTCAGCCCCTCCATCTTTTGGGCAATGTAATCACGAATCTCCTGAAACACGCCGATGACCTTGGGTTCCTGAGTCAGGGGCGTATCGGAATAAAAATAGGTACTAACCGACTCAGTCGGGGCCAGGGCCCCGTCCATCAAACGAATGATCTCGGCCAGGCTGATTTCGGCCGCGGGCCGGGCCAGACTGTAGCCACCCGCACTACCCCGCCGTGTACGGATGTAGCGGTTCTGTTTCAAGGCCATGAACAAAAACTCCAGGTACTTCTTGGGGATATCGTAACAGGTGCAGATTTCCTCGATCTTGACAAATCCCTCCCCCTCCCTCCGCGCCAAAAAAATCAGGGCCAAAATGGCATACTCACTCTTGGTTGTCAGCCTCATAACATCTCCTTGTTTTTCTTGTCTATAGACTTTATAGACAATGTAAACCTAAAAGTCAAGTTGTTTTTGGTAAATTCAGAAAATCCACAACCATTGACCAGCCAGAGGAGTGACTATATCTGGCCCATTTATTACAACCCAACAACGTTATTTTTCAGACCTTACGCAACAGCAAGAACACAAAGAAGGGGCCGCCGATCAGGGCGGTGATGACGCCGACCGGGATTTCCGTGGGGGCCAGGACTGTGCGGGCCAGGGTGTCGCAGAGGACCAGGAAGGCCCCTCCCAGGCAAAAGGCCCCGGGCAGGACGATGCGGTGGTCGTAGCCGGAGATAGAGCGCACGATATGGGGGATGATCAGGCCGACAAAGCCGATAGGACCGGCCATGGAGACTACTGTAGCCGTGGCCACCGAACCGCCGATGAAGCAGAGTCGCTGAACCTGCTCGACATCCACGCCGTGGCCACTGGCCATGTCACTGCCCAGGGAGAGTTGATTGAGCACACGGGTTTGCAGGACCAGCAGGCCCCAACTGGGTAGTAGTAAAGGCCAGAGGGTGGCCAAGTCACCAAAACCCACGATATCGAGACGCCCCATGGTCCAGCGATCGAGGGACACCAGGATGTTGGGGTGGGACACGTAACGAATCAGGAGGATCAGGGCCCCGCACATGATGCCGATGGTGACTCCGGCCAAGAGCAAAACGTTCATGGACACGCCCTGGCGTCGTCGAGCCACGCCATAGATCAAGACCAACACCACGGCCGCCCCGACCAAAGCCATGAGCTGTACTGTGGAAAAAGGACCGAAAGTGAAAGCCAAGGCCGGAAAGGCGATGGCCAGGTAGGCCCCTACGGTAGCCCCGCCCGTGACGCCCAGGGTATAGGGTGTGGCCAGGGGATTACGGAAGATGGCCTGAAAGACCGCTCCCACCGCGGCCAGGGTGGCGCCGGTGATAAAGCCCAACAGTACGCGTGGTAGCCGCTGCTGCCAGAAGATGTCTGCGTCCAGGTTGTCACTGACTCCGCTGAAAACAGCCTTCAAACTCAAGGACTCGCTGCCGAACAGAGGACACAGGATCAATACAACCAGGGCCAGAACCACATAGGTCGTGTTGTGCTGCCAAAAGCGTTGCTTCAGTGACATCGCCATCAATCTTTCCCCCTCACCGGTAGAATGATGGGCCGGCCATTGACCGGATGGGCTGCAACATGAAGATCATCGGCATAGACCTGGCTGAGGCACTCAGGCGTAAGCACTTCGGTGACACTGCCCTCGGCCACCTTACATCCTTGATTGAGCAGCATCAGTCGATCGCAGAACTGGGCGGCCAGGTTAAGGTCGTGCGTGACCACGGCAATAGCCATCCCTTGTTGAGCTAATTGACTGAGCAACCGGAAGAAGTTGACCTGATGGTGAAGATCTAAACCGGTGGTCGGTTCATCGAGTAAGAGTACACGAGGTTCCTGAGCCAATACCGACGCCAGCATCACGCGTTGACGTTCACCGCCGGACAGTTGGCTTAACGAGCGACCTCGTAAAGTCGCCACCTCGGTCTGTTCCATGCATTGCTCGATGATGGCTTGATCTGAATCCGAAACAAAACCGAGTCCACGCAGACGACAGAATCGCCCCATGGTCACGACCTCCTCGACCCGATGGTCATAGGCCGACGGAACCAATTGAGGCAGGTAACCCAACACTTGGGCAATATGACGACGGGACAAATCGCTTAAGAGTTTGCCCTCCAGGTGCACTTGACCGTGGCTCGGTTCCAATAGTCCTGCAGCCAAGCGTAACAGCGTACTCTTACCGGAACCATTGGGACCGACAATCCCCAGCACCGCACCGGACGTCACCGCCAGATCGATATGGTCCAACTGCCAACCTGAATGGCCATAGCTATAGACCACTCCAGTCGTATTTAAGAGCACCTTCGATTCGATCCTCTTCTCCTCTGATCATCTTCTCTGCGATCCATCTCAATGGCTGGGATGAATCATGTCCACCAATTCCAAGGCGGCCAGTCCCACACGGGGGCCGGGCTTGAGCAGGCGATCTGCATCCGGGAAATAGATGCGATGGGCCTGCACGGCCGGGATGTCCAGGTGGGCCCAGTCGTCACATAACTGCTGTTTCAAGACCTCGTTCATCTCGGTCCTGGGCCGCGGCTCAATAATAACCTGGGGCTGGCGTTTGACCAAGGTTTCCTTGGAAATCTGGGGATAGGGAGCGGTGACGTCGTCGAAGATGTTGTAGCCCCCGGCTAGGGTAATCAATTCGCTGAGATAGGTCTGCGGGCCCACTGTGGTCACGCCTGCCAGTGAGCCGGGGGTACGGTAGAGAGAGAAAAAGACCTCGGTTGGGGGATATTGAGCAGCCCGGGCCTTGACCTGCTCGATCTGGACCTGGATTTCCTCACAAAGCCTATCGGCCTCGGGTTCGGCCTCCAAGAGCTCGCCCAGGGTCTGAATCCCGGCCAGGATTTCGTCCACACTCTCCATATGCAGGTTGCGAACCTCAAGCCCTTTCTCGTTACAAAAATCCACGATGTTGGGGTTCTGACCGGAGATAAGGATCAACTGCGGTTGCAGGCGTTGCAGGCGTTCGGTGTTGGGGGACAGGGAGTTACCCACAATCGTCTTGTCCTGGGCCTCGGGAGGGTAAGTGCAATAGTCACTGACCCCCACCAGTCGATCGGCTCGTCCCAGGGCGTAGATGATCTCGGTAGCCGCCGGGTGGATCGAGACGATCCGGGTCAAGGAGACCACGGATTCATTGGGCTCGTCGATCTGCCGAGGTTGCTGTTGCGACAACAATCCAATGACCAAACCAATAACGACCAAAGGAATTATGATTTGTAGTGTTTTCTTCATAATCTCTAGCTATTTAATATCGTAATCGTAATCAGTGAGCCAAAGGCGAACGGTACTCGTAATCGTAATCGAATTTTAATCTCAAAAAAACGATTACGATTACCGCTGCGCTGATTACGAGTACGATTACGAGTACGATTACGAAGGATAGACCAACGGCAATCACCTCATTCTACTCAAACCTGAGGAAAAGTCATCCCCCTTTGGTTTTGGTACTTGCCCTGGCGATCGGCATAGCTGGTCTCACAAGGCGTGTCGCTCTCGAAGAACAGCACCTGGGCCAGGCCCTCGTTGGCATACACCTTGGCAGGCAAGGGTGTGGTGTTGGAGATCTCCAGCACGGCCTGCCCTTCCCATCCCGGTTCGAAGGGGGTGACATTGACGATGATACCACAACGGGCATAGGTGGACTTGCCCACGCACACGGTCAGGACATTGTTGGGAATCTTGAAGGTCTCCACACTCAGGGCCAAGGCAAAACTGTTAGGCGGGATCAGACAAACGTCGTCATTGATCTCGACCAGATGCTTGGGATTGAATTCCTTGGGATCGACCACCGAGCCGTAGACATTGGTAAAAATGCGAAAATGATTGGACACGCGTACGTCATAGCCATAGGACGACACCCCATAGGAAATCACCTTACGGCCGTCACACTGACGCACCAAAGTCTCCTCGAAGGGACTGATCATATCGTGTTCCAGAGACATTTTTTTGATCCAGGTATCGGGTTTGATACTCATCTATAACTCCTATCTTGCATTCGTAATCGTAATCAGTGAGCCAAAGGTGAACGGTACTCGTAATCGTAATCGAATTTAAATCTCAAAAAAATGATTACGATTACCGCTGAGCTGATGACGAGTACGATTACGAATCAATCTCAATAAATACTCCACATTCCTAACTCGCCACTCTCAAAGCAGGATCCATGGCCAACTCCGGCACAAACTCCTGCACGCGGTAATTCGCTCCACTGGGCAATTCGGCCTGAATCCGTTGCAGGTCATGCTTACTCAACAGAGACTTAACCCAAGTTGTTCGAAACTGATGCTCGATCCCGGAGGCCAGAATCAACTGTACGCTCTGTTGCAGGGCCGTGACATCGACATCCACACCAGCCAGGTCGGCGTAGCGATCCCAGGAGGCCTTGAGATCCATGGCCACATAATCCAGCAGGTCACGTTGCAGTAAGTCAGCCAAAACCTCGGGCCGAGTTCCGTTGGTGTCCAGCTTGATGGCCATGCCCAAAGTCTTGATGTTTTCTATGAATTCGATCAGCTTGACCTGCAGGGTGGGCTCACCACCACTGATCACCACGCCGTCGAGTAGGTGACGTCGTCGCTGCAGTTGGGCCAGGATCTCATCGGCATCGACCGTGGCACAGGGCTCGATCAATTCGTGGTTGTGACAGAAGGGACAGCGTAGGTTACAGCCCTGGGTAAAAATCAGAGCCGCAGTACGTCCGGGGAAGTCACTGAGGGTCAGGGGTTGGAAGCCGGCAATGTTCATTAGACGTTTGCTCCCAGGCTGAAGTGACGGCGAATCTTGAATTCCTCTTGCTTGCCTTCGTTCCACTGGTTCACGGGCCGTAGGTAACCCACCACGCGGGCGTAGACCTCGGTGCGATTGTCACAATGAGGACACTGCGTGACCTCACCCAGGAGATAGCCGTGATCGGGGCAGACGCTGAAGACCGGCGACAGGGTAAAATACGGTAGGTGATAGTTACGACAGACCTTGCGAACAAAGGACTTGACCGCCTCTGGATCGGCCGCAGCTTCGCCCAGGTGGATGTGCTGCACTGTGCCGCCGGTGTAGCGGGTTTGCAGGTCATCTTGCAGTTCCAGGACTTGCCAGACGTCATCAGTGTAATTCACCGGCAGTTGAGTACTGTTGGAATAAAACGGCTTGTTAGTCGCCCCCGGTGCAAAACGGGCCATGCTGCCGTAGCGTTCGGCGTCCAACTTGGCCAGGCGATAGCTGGTGCCTTCAGCCGGGGTGGCCTCGAGATTGTAGAGGTTGCCGGTCTCTTCCTGAAAGGCCAGCAACCGTTCCCGCATAAAGTCCAGCACGCGAGCAGCAAACGCTGAGCCCTCGGGCGTGCCGATGTCACAACCCATCAAGTGCTCACAGGCTTCGCTCATACCGACCAAACCAATGGTGCCGAAGTGGTTGTGCCAATATTGATCGTAACGCTGCTTGACGGTGCGCAAATAGAACTTGGTGTAGGGATAGAGGTTCTTCTCGGTGAACTGTTCCAGGACCTCGCGTTTGGTCTCCAGGCTTGTCTTGGCCAACTCCATGAGATGATCCAGGCGTTGTAGGAACTCGGTCTCGTCCTGAGCCAACAGCCCCAGACGCGGCATGTTGATGGTGACTACACCGATGGATCCGGTCAGGGGATTGGCCCCAAAGAGTCCGCCGCCTCGCTTCTCCAGGTGGCGTAGGTCCAGACGCAAACGACAGCACATCGAGCGGGCATCATCCGGGGACATGTCACTGTTGACGAAGTTGGCAAAGTACGGGATGCCGTATTTCGCCGTCACTTCCCATAACCGCGTCAACTCGGGATCGTCCCAATTGAAATCCTCGGTGATGTTATACGTCGGGATGGGAAAGGTGAAAACACGTCCCTTGGCATCACCCTCACTCAGGACCTCCAGGAAGGCCCGGTTAAAGACATGCATCTCGGCCTGATAGTCACGATAGCAGGTGTCCTGCGGTTGGCCGCCAATAATCACGGGCTGATCCGCCAGGGTCTTGGGTGGCTGTAAGTCGAGGGTGATGTTGGTGAAGGGTGTTTGAAAACCCACACGCGTGGGGACATTGACGTTGAAGACGAATTCCTGCAGGGCCTGCTTAACCTCATCATATCCGAGACCATCGTGACGGATAAAGGGAGCCAGCAAGGTGTCCAGGCTGGAAAAGGCCTGGGCTCCGGCTGCTTCGCCTTGCAGGGTATAGAAGAAGTTGACGATCTGGCCCAGGGCCGAACGGAAGTGACGGGCGGGTTTGCTCTCGGCCTTGCCCGGGACACCGCGGAAACCCTCACGCAGGATGTCTTGCAAGTCCCAGCCTACGCAGTAAACACTCAACAGGCCCAGATCGTGGATGTGGAAGTCACCCTCGGTATGGGCACGACGGAGATCTCGGGTGTAGATCTTGTTGAGCCAGTAGGTCTTGCTGACCTGGCTGGAGATGTAGTTGTTGAGGCCTTGCAGAGAGTAGGCCATGTTGCTGTTTTCCTTGACCTGCCAGTCGAGACGGTCCAGGTAGTTGTCGATCAGATCGAGGTCGGCCTTCTTGACCATTTCGCGGATGCGGGCGTGTTGATCGCGATAGAGGATGTAGGCCTTGGCGGTTTGCTTGAAGGGGCTCATCAGGAGGGTGTCCTCGACCACATCCTGGACCTGCTCGACCGTGGGCACCTCAGTGCTGACGGTATTGAGCAGGAGGTTGATCATGCGTACGGTCAGTTGCTCGGCCATGGCCCGGTCGAACTCACCCGAAGCCCGACCGGCCTTGGCCAGGGCATCGGTAATCTTGCTGCTGTCAAAGGGAACCAGACGACCGTCACGTTTACGAATCGAGGTCAGGGGTTGAGTCGTCAGGGGCTCCAGGTTGGACGTTGATCTGAGGTGTGGGGCAGCAGTCTGTTTCATAAGCAGCATCCTTTGCATCAATAGAGTTCTTCATCCATTGAAGGCTGCCAATCACGAGGACGCTAGGAGGCCAATCCGAGGAAGCCACCTTGCCTTTCCCGCGAAAGCAAGCCGTCAGGGAAATTTTTCTTCCCATTGCATCCATGCACACGATCATTCGTAACACAGATCCAAGCCATCGGCAGGTCTTCGGACTCGCAGGCGACCTACTGGCCGTGGCTTCCCACCCATTGGGCAGTGCCATAATACGGCGTTCGTTCCTGCTTACCGCTGCGGGGCAGTTCCGGATTTTCACCGGATTCCCTCTTACGATGCCCAATCAAACAAACTTGAACAATCCGATAGCGACATACAACATATCGACAAGACCTCTGCAAAACAACACTATATATTGACGTTTTGCAGAAATAAACGGTTATCGGAACAACCACCCATCCCCTCATCGGAGATAATTCCTTGTCTAGGATCGAGATAGCGATCCCAACATAACCTCAAAAAAGTTTCAGCCTCAGTCATCTCATCCCCTGTCACCTTTTTGCATGCATCCATTCACAACAACGTGCCACTTAATCTAACACATTAATCTTGCGGTTTATCATTCTCAAATCCCCTCAAACCTCCCCCTTCAAGTACACGTACAAAGGAAGTCCTGATACATTTTAAGAAAAACAGGAACATTAATCCGGTTTCGCAGAACCTTGGCTTGAATACACCCTAACCTCTGCTACAATTTAGTGCTTTAAAATCCTATTGATTTCTTTTACTCCCATGGGGACCCCGATGACTGATTCAAATACCACGATCATTAATGATGATAAAATCTGGAAGACGCTGGAGACGGCCAAGGCCGCAGACAGCCAACACGTACGAGCAATTCTGGCCAAGGCCGCTGAAATGAAGGGCCTCGACCAAGAGGACATGGCCGTATTGGCGAGTGTCAGTGATCCGGAACTGCTGGGAGAGCTGTTCGATACGGCCAGAAAGGTCAAGGAAGAGATCTACGGCCAACGCCTGGTCCTCTTCGCCCCGCTCTACATCTCCAATCTCTGTGCCAATGAATGCCTCTACTGTGCCTTTAGAGCCAAGAACAAAGAGGTCAAGCGGCGGGCCTTGAACCAGGAGGAGATCGCGGCCGAAACCAAGACCCTGATCGACCAAGGACACAAACGCGTGCTGCTGGTCGCCGGTGAGTCCTATCCCAAGCAGGGCTTCCAATACGTGCTGGATTCTGTGGCCACCCTGTACGCTACCAAGAGTGGTCATGGCGAAATTCGCCGCGTCAATGTCAATGTCGCCCCCCTGACCCTGGACGAGTTCAAACAACTCAAACAGGCCGAGATCGGCACCTATCAGATCTTCCAGGAGACCTACCACCAGGAGACCTATGCCAAGGTACATCTAGCGGGCAAGAAAAAAGACTACCAGTGGCGTGTCACGGCCATCGACCGGGCCATGCAGGCCGGCATCGACGACGTCGGTATCGGAGTGCTCTTCGGACTCTGCGACTGGCGTTATGAATTGCAGGCCCTCAAGCAACATATCGAATATTTGGAAGACCGCTTTGGTGTGGGACCGCATACCATCAGTGTGCCGCGACTGGAACCGGCCACCGGTTCGGACATGGCCAGTCACCCGCCCAAACCCGTCAGTGACGTGGCCTTCCGCAAGATCGTGGCCATCCTGCGTCTGGCCGTGCCCTATACCGGCATCATCATGTCCACGCGGGAAACCGCCAACATGCGACGCGAGACCTTCTCCCTGGGGGTCTCGCAGATCTCGGCGGGCAGTCGTACCAACCCGGGTGGCTATGTCGAGGGCGAGGATGTGTTGGAAGAGGCCCAGTTCTCGCTGGGTGATCACCGCAGCCTGGACGAGGTCATCGCGGACCTGGCCCAGATGGGTTACATCCCCAGCTTCTGCACGGGGTGCTACCGACTGGGTCGCACGGGGCAGGACTTCATGGACCTGGCCAAACCCGGCCTGATCAAGGAACACTGCGATCCCAACGCCCTCTCGACCTTCCTGGAATACCTGCTCGACTACGGTTCAGAGGCAACGCGCACAGCGGGTGAAAAGCTCATCGCTGAGACCCTGAAGACCATGAATGAAGTCCCCAGAAAACGCAGCCAAGCGATGCTCGACAAGGTGCGTGAAGGACGACGGGATGTATTCTGCTAAAAGTTCTGAGTTTTGAGTTCACAGAGTTGAATGACGAGAAGCCAGTTAAAATGTCTGAGACTAGATTAGAACATGATCTATTGGGTGACATGGAGCTCCCGGCCGACGTGCTGTGGGGCATCCACACAGCGCGGGCGTTGGAAAACTTCCCGGCCACGGGTCGTCCTGTGTCACGGGCCATGATTGCGGCCTATGGCCAGGTCAAGCTGGCTTGCGTGCGTACCCTGATCGGATTGGGCCACTGGGCCGATGACACTGCCAAGGCCGAAGCCCTGGAACGGGCCTGTGGCGAACTGAGCGAGGGCCTGCTGGACGAATGGATCGTGGTGGACCTCATGCAGGGCGGAGCCGGGACCAGCTTGAACATGAATGTCAATGAGGTCATTGCCAACCGCAGCCTGCAACTGCTGGGTGAACCTTTGGGAAACTATAACCGGGTCAGTCCCCTGGACGACGTTAATCGTGGTCAATCCACCAACGACACCTACCCCACTGCCCTCAAGGTGGCGGCGATGAAACAGTTGACCTCGCTGGAACAAGAGGTCGTGGCCCTGCAAGAGGCCTTCCAGGACAAGGAAAAGGAATTCAGTGACGTGGTCAAGGTGGGCCGCACCCAATTTCAGGATGCGGTGCTCACCACCCTGGGCCGGGAAATGGGGGCCTATGCCGAGGCCCTCAGTCGCGACCGTTGGCGCATCTACAAGTGCCAGGAGCGACTGCGTGTGGTCAACCTGGGCGGCACGGCCATCGGCTCCGGCCTCGGGGCCGAGCAACGCTACATCTTCCGCGTGACCGACGTGTTGCGTGACATCTGCGGTCTGGGCCTGGCCCGGGCCGAAAACCTCACCGACGCTACCCAGCATGTTGATGTGTTCGTAGAAGTCTCGGGTATCCTCAAGGCCCACGCCGTCAATCTCATTAAAATATGTAACGACCTGCGTCTGATGTCGTCGGGACCGCAAGCCGGACTGGGCGAGATCACCCTACCGGCCCGCCAAGCCGGTTCGTCCATCATGCCCGGCAAAGTCAATCCCGTGATCTGTGAATACGCCATCCAGGCCGCTCAAACCGTGTGCGGTCACGATGTCACCCTGACACAGGCCTGTGCCGCGGGTAGTCTGGAACTCAACGCTTTCCTGCCGATTACCACCTGGTGCCTGCTGGACAGCATTGCCATCCTGACCGCGGCCTGCCAGAGCCTACGCTCTCACTGTGTCACCGGCATCACTGCCAATCGCGAAGCCTGCCTGTCGCACGTGGAAAATTCAACGGCCCTGGTCACGGCCCTGGTGCCCCTGCTGGGTTACGACCGAGCCAGTGACATTGCCAAGGTAGCCTTAGCCAACCATCAAACCATTCGCCAGGTCGTACTGGAACAGGGCCTGCTGAGTGAAGAACAGATCAACGCACAACTGACGCCCGAGGCGGTCTGCCGCCTGGGCCATAAAGGGCCCGCCTCATGAGTCAAGCTACGCCCAAAGGACTTCGTTTGCATATCGGTCTGTTCGGTCGACGCAATGTGGGCAAGTCGAGTCTGCTCAACGCCCTGACCCGCCAGCAGGTCTCGATCGTTTCGGAACATGCGGGCACCACCACCGATCCGGTGGAAAAGCCCATGGAGCTGTTGCCCTTGGGACCGGTACTCTTTATCGACACGGCCGGCATCGACGACGTGGGGGCCCTGGGCAACCTGCGTATCGACAAGACGCAAAAGGCCTTTGATCGCACGGACCTGGGCGTGATCGTCACGGACCAGGACTGGGGGCCGTTTGAACAGACCCTCCTCAAGGAACTGCAGGATCGCGATGTCCCGGTGATTGCCGTGCGCAACAAGATCGATGTCAATCCAGCTCCACTCCAACTGGAAGGCATCACAACCGTGATGACCTCCACCGTGGATGGTCGAGGGCTGCCCGACTTACGTAAAGCCCTACTCGACAAGGCCCCGGCCGACTTCATTGACAGCCCCAGCATCGTGGGCGACCTGGTAGGACCGGGCCAGACCGTGGTGCTGGTGGTGCCCATCGACAAGGAGGCCCCCAAGGGGCGATTGATCCTACCGCAGGTGCAGACCATTCGCGACCTCTTGGACAGTGACGCCATGGCCCTGGTGGTCAAGGAACGGGAACTGCGTTGTGCCCTGGACCAACTGAAGGAACCACCCGCCCTGGTGGTGACGGATTCGCAGGCCTTTCTCAAGGTGGCCGGTGACACACCGTCGGATGTACTGATGACCAGCTTCTCGATCCTGTTCGCCCGCTTCAAGGGTGACCTCATGGCCCAGACAGAAGGGGCCGTGGCCGTGGATCGACTCAAGCCAGGTGACCATATTCTGATTGCCGAGGCCTGCTCCCACCATCCCATTGGTGAGGACATCGGCCGCGTCAAGATCCCGCGTTGGCTCCGTCAATACGTAGGCGGCGAACTGAACTTTACCACGGTCCAGGGACAGGACTTCCCGGACGACCTGTCCCCCTATCAACTCGTGATCCATTGCGGCGCCTGTATGTGGAACCGCAGACAAATGCTCAACCGCATCCTGCGCTGTCGCCGGGCTGGCGTGCCCATGACCAACTACGGTCTGGCCATTGCCTACAGCCTGGGTATTTTTGAACGGGCCCTCAAGCCTTTCCCGGCCGCGTTGGATGTTTATCAACAAACCCTAACAAAGAAAACGTAAACCGAACCGAAGAGCCTCGTTCTTAATGATTGATATATGTATCAATTCGTAATCGTACTCGTAATCAGCGCAGCGGTAATCGTAATCGGTCCTTAAAAAACTCGATTACGATTACCGCTCGCCTTCGGCTCACTGATGACGATTACGACAATCACGAAGAAGCTATGGCATTGTAAAACGAACAGATAATTCTATGAACTTGCAAGAAATCGAAGCCTGGCTGCGTGAAGACGACAGCGGCAAACTGGAAGACCTATGGCGACAAGCCGACCAAGTGCGTGCTCAAAATGTGGGTGACGCAGTGCATCTACGTGGCCTCATTGAAATCAGCAACCATTGCATTCGCAGCTGTGCCTATTGCGGCCTGGAGGTGGGCAACCGTGAGATCTCCCGTTACCGTATGACTGCCGAGGAAATCCTGGATGCGGCCCGCGAGGCAGCCGGCTATGGCTATGGCACCGTGGTGATGCAGGCCGGTGAAGACTACGGCCTCAAGACGGACTGGCTCTGCGACATCGTCCATCGCATCAAGTCAGAATTGAACCTGGCCGTGACACTCAGTCTGGGCGAACGTCCTTACCAAGACCTGGAGGCCTTTCGTCAGGCCGGTGCGGATCGTTATCTGCTTCGTTTTGAAACCTCAGATGAGAAACTCTACCACTTGATCCACCCCTCTCTGCCCAACAAGCTCTCGGACCGTCTGGAGATCCTGGGACAGTTACGCGAACTCGGCTATGAAGTGGGTAGCGGCGTGATGATCGGCATCCCCGGCCAGACCTATGCCATCCTGGCACGTGACATCGAACTGTTCGGTAAGCTGGACCTGGACATGACCGGGGTGGGCCCCTATATCCCCGGTCCGGACACGGCCTTGGGACGCGGTGACGTGGCCCCGAAGATTAACCCGACCGAACAAGTAGGAAATAACGAACTGATGACCTACAAGGTCGTGGCCCTGACCCGTATCCAGTGCCCCCAGGCCAATATTCCCAGCACCACGGCCCTGGCCACCATCAATAAGTCGCAAGGCCGTGAACTCGGTCTGCAACGCGGAGCCAACGTAGTCATGCCCAATGTCACGCCTGTGGAATATCGCAACCTATACCAGATCTACCCGGGCAAGGCCTGTCTCAACGAGACCGCGGCCCAGTGTCAAGGATGCATGCGAAGACGCATTGAATCCATCGGTCGCACCCTCGGCCAAGGCCACGGGGGACGACGTCGATAATTTCATTTTGATCACCACCGAACTTTGAGTTATACTGGCTTTTCCAGTGGTTCACTTGATTGGCAAGGATTCGGTGTGACACTTGATGTGGAAAAGATTGAAGGGGAGATTAAACCGGAGAACAACTCCCAACCTCGGTCACCAGGATTGCCCCAAGAGTTCCCGTTTCTGATCTTCTTCCTGTGCTTCTTTGCCCTTAGCATCGATCCCGCCCTGATCTATCATGGGGCCGGGCTCATCAACAACATTCCATCCTTTTACGTTGGGCGCGAGTTCTTCCTCAAATCGATCGACATCCCCGGTGGCCTGCTCCATTACGCCTCGGCCTTCCTGACCCAACTGTTCGCCTTGACCTGGAGGGGTAGCCTGGTGCTCACCCTTCAGGCAGCGGGTTTCTGTTGGTGCATAGACGTTATCCTGCGTTCCCTTCAGTTGGACCGTTGGCGCGTAGTGCGTTTTGTCCCTGCTCTACTGCTCATCATCTTGTATGCCAACTATGTCTATGAATTCCCCACCACCATGGCCGCGTTGACCGCCCTCTCAATGACCGCCCTTTACACCCGCGTCAATTTCAAGTCAGCCATGGGACAAGGCCTTGGGTTGATCGCCCTGGCAGCAGTGCTCTACGTCGCGGCTGGAGGGGCACTGTTGCTGTTTGTGCTGCTCTGCATCCTGATCGAGTTACTCTATCGAAAACGTGTGGTCTATGCGGCCTTAGCCCTGGGCCTGGGACTCGCCCTACCCTACGGCTTGGGCATGGTGCTCTATCAGGTCCCCCCTTATGACGCTTATTCCGAGTTACTCCCCTTTTCATGGAAAATCACGGCCCATCTGAGCCAACGTAACATGTGGGTATTGAGTGGACTATGGACTCTCCTGCCAGTAACAGTCATCTTGGCAAAAATAGCTCTCCTGATGACTCCTCCCCTTGAACAGCGTCCCACAAAATCTCGCTTCTGGAATTTAGCCACGATACGGTTCGGCTGGAATGTGCCGACACTACTGTGTCTGATCGCGATCTTGGTAACAAGCATGACGACACGTGACCTCAATACCAGGCTGCTGTTCCAAGTCGACTACGACGTCAGCCATGGCCATTGGGATCGGGTCTTGCAGGAAACCAGTGGCTGCGCCTATCACGAGTTGATCTGTCACGCGGTTAACCGCTCCCTGTACCATACGGATCGCCTGGGAGAAGACCTGTTCTGTTACCCCCAAAAGCCCCAGGCCCTCTTGCTGAGCACCAGCAAAACCATGTGGCACAAGATCGATGCCTGTATTGAAATCGGGCTGCTCAATGAGGCGGAAAACGCCTTGCTGGTCTGCATGGAGCTCTACGGTGAACGGCCCCAACTGTTAGAAAGATTGACCTGGCTCTACCGTATCAAGGGCGACGAAAATGCCGCACGCGTCTATCAGAATACCTTGGATCGCGTTCCTTTCTATCCCCAACCGTTACATGTCAAACGCGACGAGGCCACCCTGCAAGCCATCCGCACCGTCCAACTGAATACCGATGCTGTAGGATACATTGAAAGCCTACCGGCCTTGATCAAGGATCACCACGACAATCGCATGGCCTATCATTACCTGATGACCCAACTGCTGTTGCAAAAGAAAATCAAACCCTTTGTGCAGGTATTCAAGGCCATGCGTCCCTACCACACTGAAGAGATCCCTCGTCTTTACCAAGAGGCCCTCTTGCTGTACCTGGCCCTGAGCAAACAAAACTCCAGCCAGGAACTAGGCGTGGGCTTTAGTCAAGAACTCCAAGAGGATGCCCAGTTCTTTATCAACGAGCTACAGCGTTGCCAAGGGGACAAGGATAAGGCCCGCGCGGCCTTGCAACCGACCTATGGCCAAAGCTTTTTCTACTATTTCTTTTTAACGGATACCCCAACGGCATCATGAAGAAGAAGGTAATCATTGGATTGTTAGGGGTGATCGTCAGTGGCCTGCTGATCTGGCAAAGTCACGCCACCGCATATCAAGAATCCATTGACAAAGTGACTCCCAAACCACGCCTGGCCCAGATCCGCCCCGATTACCACGGCACCGTGATCCCGCCCAATATCGCCCCACTGAATTTCACCATCCAGGAAGTCGGAGAGGGTTACTGTGTCAGGTTTTCCAGCGGAGCATCATCCCCCTGGGAACTGTTCAGTCGCTCAGCACAAATTTCGATTCCGCTCTCAACCTGGAAGACCTTTTTAAACGAACACCAAGGACAAGAAATCCAAGTAGAGGTCCTGGTCAAACAATCGGACCAGACCTGGACGTCCTTTGAACCCTGGCCCTTTACCATTGCCACCGATCCCATCGACGAGTATGTGGTCTACCGCCGCATGCACCCCACCCATTTGCGTGTCAATGGCGAAATCGGGATCTACTATCGCGACCTGACCGGCTTTAAGGAATCGACTCTACTGAGCGGCATGAGTGTCAAGAACGGTTGTCTCAATTGCCATAGCTTTGCCGGCAATCGAGCCGACACCATGCTCCTGGGAGTGCGCAGCGAGTCCTATGGGGTCGGCACCCTATGGGTACATGGCCAAGAGGTCACGGAATTGGGCACCAAATTCGGCTATACCTCCTGGCATCCCAGTGGCAAGTTGGCGGTTTATTCCTGCAACAAGCTACCGATGTTCTTCCACGCCTGCCAGCAGGAACCGCGTGACACCATCAACATGGATTCCTGGCTGGGCATCTATTACCCGGGTAGCCAAACGATCCAAACTGAGCCCCGACTTAGTGCCAAGGATCGTCTGGAGAACTGGCCCGCCTGGTCCGGTGACGGAAAACAGCTGTTCTATTGCAGTGCTCCTAAACTGTGGCCTGACAACGCTCCCCATCCCCCTAAAGAATACAACCAGGTCAAGTACGACCTGATGGCCATCGACTACGACCCCGACACCAACAGCTGGGGACAAACGCATACCCTGATCTCGGCTCAGGAAACCGGAAAAACGGTAGGTATGCCCCATTGCAGCCCGGATGGTCGCTGGCTGGTGGTGTGCTTGTTTGATTACGGTTACTTTCCCAGTTGGAAACAGGAAAGCGATCTCTACCTGATCGATCTGGAGGCCTATCGACGTACGGGTGAATGCTCACCTCGTCGCTTAGCAATCAACAGCGAGTTCAGTGAATCCTGGCAGAGTTGGTCCAGTAACAGCCGTTGGTTGGTCTTTAGTAGTAAACGTATGCATGGGCCGCTGACGCGTCTGTTTGTCAGTTATGTGGACGAATCCGGCCAAGTCCATCCGCCTTTTGTCCTGCCTCAAGCCAATCCGGACTACTACGAGCATTGCCTGGAGGCCTTTAACACGCCGGAATTGATCACCTCAGCACCACCGTTCACCCGTGAGGCCCTGGCCCGGGTCTATCGTTCACCCAACGCACAGGCCATGACCCTACCGGTAACCATGGCCAGCCCCCAGGCCGAACAAGAATCCACGGCCTGGCAAAGCACAGGCAACAGAGAATAACGGGGTTTAGGCAGACACCTCGTGGGTTTCCGAGATAGAAGCTTCCTGAATGTCAACTTGATCCTCTTCTGTTTTGAATTGACCGACCAATTCCTGCAGGTCTTCCGCCATGTGGGCCAACATCTCGATGGCTTCCTGGTTTTGCAGGATCTCTTGGCTGGTCAATTGGGCCGCTTCGCTGACATCATTGATATTGAGAGCCATCTGCTCAGCGGCATGCGTGGTGCTCACAATGGAGTCGGTCACCCTATCGGAGGTATGAACGACCTCGGACACCTTGGTGGCCACCTCCTGAGTGGTAATACTCTGCTCTTCCACGGCCGAAGCAATATTACGACTGACTTCATTAATCTGACCAATCACCTTGCTGATTTCGACCACGGAATGCACGGCATTGCCTGATGAATCCTGAATACCACTGACCATGGCGGCAATGTCACCCGTTGCCTCAGAGGTTTGCCGAGCCAACTCCTTGACTTCATTGGCCACGACCGCAAAGCCCTTTCCAGCTGAACCGGCTCGTGCCGCTTCGATGGTGGCGTTGAGGGCGAGCAAATTGGTTTGCTCGGCAATATCTTGTATGACCTCAACCACAGTGCCAATCTTATTGGCAGCCTCACCCAATTGCTTGATATTACTTTCACTATCCTCGGCTAGAGTGGTGGCATTGCGAGCCACCTCGGCGGCCTGCTCAGCACTACGAGCCACTTCAGCAATGGATTCAGCCATCTGATCCATGGCGGTGGAGGCGGAGTTCATAATCCCAGACATCTGTTGACTGGATCCCGTAATCTGAGAGAGGGTCTCATTGATGGTTTGAGTCGATCCGGCGGCATCCTGGCTTTGACGGTTCATATGCACGGCACGATCTGCCATTTGATGCGTGGATTGAGACATCTGGGCCGTCGCCCCGGTCAAATCCGTTGCCTGCAAGGACAGGCGTTTGATAATCGTTTGTAGTTTTTCCGTAAATTGATTGAAATAACCGGACATCTGACCGATTTCATCCTGGCTGCGTACGGTTAATCGTCTTGTTAAATCACCTTCGCCTTGGGCAATATCACGCAACACTTCGGTTGTGACCTCAAGAGGCTTGGTAATGGATCGCATCACCATAATTGACGTCACCACCATAAGCAACAAACCCGATGTCGTGACAATACCAATCAATGTCACAGATTGTGTTTTGGCTGCTTGGGCATGACCATGGGCCTGCTCAAGTTGTTCTTCCGCTTGAGCTAAAATCCGTCCGCCGATCTCATCTAACTCTCCAACGGTAGACTGTTCCTTGCAAAAGATGTCCTCAACCTGGCCAAAGGAAACACGAGCCTTCTCGATGGTCTCTGGATAGCCTTCAATGGCCTTGACAAACTCTTCATTTCCGCTCTCTTCCGAGAACTGCACCAAGGCCGCCAAAACCGATTTGCCATAACGACTCATAAACTCATCGAATTCTGCAACATAGCCTTGACGGCCCGTTAAAAACAGATCTTGCAACTTACTGATCAATAGCAGCGATACGATCTTGGCTTCGCGACAGCTGGTCAATAGGCTGTTTTCATTACGACTGAGAGTTTCGCCTTCAAGGACAAGTTCAAACTCCTTTTCTTGTAGTGATCGGGCCAGGGCATCCAACTGTTCCTGAACACTGAAAACCTGCTGGTGTATCTGCTCACTGAGTTGAGCACTCTCTTGATGCAGGGTCACCACAGAGGAAAATTGCTCCTGATACCGATCCAAAGCCAGAGCCAACTCATCGCCCGCATCCCCTAGAAAGATTGTTGCCAATAGGTTCCTGCCCTTGGTGCATGCTGCAAGGAGGTCACTTTGATAACTGGATTTATAAAATTGCAAATAAGCCTTTTCAGCCACCCGTGCTTCTTGAAGACTCTGCGCAATCTGCATCACGACACGTCGATCGGAATTGGCGGATTCGATCCGCTGAAAAAAGATCAATCCAACGAGAATAATGCAAAAGGGTAAAACAATCGCAATACCCGCAAGTTGCATTAACCGAGCTTTGAGTGTTAAAGTCGGTTTTTTAAACGGCAGTCGTACCATTGACTTGCTCCCTAGCCCCCGGAATCCACACGTATCACTTCTCAAACCATGATTGAACATTTATTTAAGGAGACTCTGCCAGGAAACATTACCGATGATCTAAAAGCGAATCATTTTCAATCTGATCAGAACCAGAGAAAATCCAATCGCTTGAGGTCATGAACGTATCCTGACAGAGTTTACCCAGTGTTTGGTTTTTACTGCCCCAATTGGCCTTGTACATCTTCTAAGGTCAGATCATAGACTCCACAGCCTAAAACATATTGCTGACCATTGTGTGTGGCCAACTTCACATAGGAGACCTTATTGGACACAGAGCTTTCACCCGGCTTGGGCCAGACATATTGGACCCAACCACACCCCTTTTCCAGACAGATATTGTTCATCTCGGCGAAAAAGGCCTTGCCGTTTTTATCACGGAGATGACCCAGTTCTTTGCCTTCCATCTTGTACTTGATGGGATGCATCAACATCTTGGTGTTGGTTGGGGTGTGAATCCAGATATATGTCCCCGCAAAGATAAAGTCCGAATCCTGCCCCTTGAACTTGGCAAAGGCCGCCTCGCCCTCAGCTTCAACGAGCTTGGCACCGGCATCAACCTTCTCCATGATCATCTGTACTGTAGGGGATACGTTGGACGTGGCCTTGCATCTATCCGTACTGGCTTGAGCCAATTGTTCAGCCATATCATCACTCGCCCAAACCCAGGTGAAAATGGATGCGACGACCAATAGAATGAGACCTTGCCACTTTTTCATAGTACCTTTCTCCTAATGAATTTGCTTTGGATATTAACCAATCTCACACACAGCTCTGGATGTCGGTCAATAGTAAGGCTTACTTTACTCGAGTTTTAAGACTAATAGATCTACAATTCCTAGACCTAAAATCGACTAGGCATTCCTACTCCAATAACTTCTCTTGTTGATAAAAACTTAAAGCTAAGTGAAGACACGTGACAGGCGAGTGACGTCACGCTTTCCAAAAACGAAAGACAATCAAGGTCTCATTTTCAACTGAACCATTCGCTGACAGTCTGAAAGTAGGGCTTGAAAGATGCGGAAGGCTTCGTTGGCGCGAACACGTTCGTGAATCAGTTCACGAAAAGCGTCGTGTTGGATGCGAGCGAGGGACATTTGGATCTCCCGAAGTTCCTGCAAGGACAAGTGTCCCTTCTCCAACTCGGTGTAGATGGAATCCAGCTTGAGGTAATAACGATCAATACGATTCTTCTTGCGTTGTTCGGCCCACTGTTTTATGGCCAAAGCCAAACTCACCAATGCAATCACGAGAGACAGCAAAAATCCCATGGACTCGGCATGATTCTCTAAAAAGGAAGGTTTTTCACGATCATAATAAAGCCGGGCACCTGGATGCAAAGGGAACTGTAGTCGCGAGAGGTCAAAACGGTCCGAAATCTCGGCAGCCGCCATATGTATTCGCATCAAGTCTGCCCGTCGTCGAAACATAGCCTGGGTGATTCTACGAATCACCGCCACAGGCACATCGGCACGTCCCACCAATAGAGAACGAATGGCAATGGTGGAGAGGGGTTCTGGCGGTTCGCCTGGATGCTGTTGACTGCCAGCGCTATAAATACCAATGGGAATTACAAAGGGTCGGGCATAGGGATATTCCAGACAAAAACCAGCAGCCTCACTGCCTTCGTTTAAGACCTCCCCCAATCCTGTCAACTTAAGCTCTCCGAGATTGAGAATCTCCTGCACCACGGCCGGTTTCATCCCAGCCATGAAAAAGGCGGCGTCCAATTGACCAGCATGCAATTGAGGACCGGACTCGGTGATAGGCAAAAAAATCGGTTCAAAATCTGCATAGCTTAAACCATAGTGAGCAATCAGATGACGGAGCACCAATTCCGTACCACTACTCTTGGGCCCCAAGGCAATTTTATGCCCTACAATGTCAGGTAGACCGTGGATATCCGCATCCCGTCGAACCAGAAAATGCAACACCTCTTGATGGAGGGGCAAGAGGGTACGAATGGTCGCATCGGTGGGGGTGTCGTTTTGAACGATGGCAAGATCAGCTTGACCCTTTCGCAGCAGTTCAGCATTGGCCAGACTGCCCGGACTTTCCAACACCGTGATTTCAATCGTCGGGAACTCTTGCTGCACAACACGAGCGATCCCTTGGGCCAAGGTGTAGTATATGCCCCCCTTCTCTCCGGCGGTAAGGACCAGTTTGATCTGATCTGAACGATAAAAACCGATCATGGTCCATACTGCCAACACACAGATCCCCACCAACAATAGAGCACGTCGCATATGCCTAACCATCAACACAGGCTCTCCTTTCAAGTGGCCTTCATGACACCTCTATTGTGATCAGGGAGCGAGATCTGTCAAGATGTCATCCTCGAAGCCAAATCAGCGCATAAAAAAACCCCTGCGTGCGGAGGGAGAGGGAGAGGAAAGCGAGATAGCGCAGGGGTTTGTAGTTAATTTATTAAACGTATTATATTGTTTAAAAGAACATCAGTCCAACTAAAATTGAAAAAAACGAGGCCGAAGGGACTCGAACCCTCAACCTTCGGATCGACAGTCCGATGCTCTAACCAATTGAGCTACGGCCCCGTTTCAATCAAGATGAGTAATATAACAATCTGCTAATAGTTGTGTCAACTCTTTTGATCTGCGGAATCAGTTTTTTTTAAGGGCACCTCTAAAACGCCCCCTAGGGGTGTCTCAAAGCCGCTTTAAACCTTACAAACACACCTCCTTAGGCCACTCAAACACCCCTAGGGAGCCCCCCCATACGGTAGCGAATCCTCCCTTCACTTCCTCTCTACAAGGACCTCTATTTTCATCTAACCGGAACTTTTCCATTCAAATTTTCCATAGATCCGCACGATCCTAGCCGTTTATCCTCACTCTGGATTGAGCATCGAACATCACAGCAGTAAGCCAACCTTAATTCACAACAATGAGCACAATTAACAATATCGCTCTGGCAAGAGATTCCCAAACCTGGGGACAGTTGTTATAATGATATGCTTTGCAAAATTAGACTGTTATCGCTATATAGAGGTTCTATGGGATTACCAACCGTTGCCATTATAGGCCGACCCAATGTGGGCAAGAGTAGCCTGCTCAATGCCCTGGCGGGCCAGATGATCAGCATCGTCGAGCCCACGGCTGGGGTTACGCGCGACCGGGTCAGCACCCTGATCCAGATCAAGGAGCGTTATTTCGAACTGGTGGATACGGGAGGATACGGCATTGTGGACTCGGACCAGTTGACCGACCACGTGACCGGACAGATCTACCAGGCCATGGAAACGGCCGATCTGGTGATCTTTATGGTGGATATCCGCGACGGTGTGGTCCCCCTCGACAAGGAAATTGCCCGCTTGCTACGTAAACAGAACCTCAATGTCCTAGGCGTCGCCAACAAGGCAGACAACGCCCGGATGTTCACGGCAGCCGGAGAATTCACCCGCCTGGGATTCGGAGAGTTTCTCTGCATCTCTACCTTGAACAACCTCAACAAGACCGTGCTCATGGATCGCATTGTCGATGAACTCTCCCATCTGGCCACCGACGATGCTCCCCCAAAACCGACCATGAAGATCGCCCTATTGGGAAAACGCAACGCTGGTAAGAGCACCATGGTCAATGCCATGACCGGGGGTGACCGCGTGATCGTCAGCGAGGTTCCGGGAACCACCCGTGATGCCGTAGACGTGCGCATGGAAAAGGACGGACATACCCTGGTCATTATCGACACCGCCGGACTGCGCAAGACCAATAAACTCCAGGACAGCATCGAGTTCTACGGCTATGTGCGGGCCAAAAAATCCATTGCACGGGCTGACATCATCCTGTTTCTGATCGATGCAACGGTCCCTCTCTCCCAGGTGGACCGCAAACTGGCCAGCATGATCTCCACGGAGTATCGCAGTTGCATCATCGTAGTCAACAAGTGGGACCTGGCCAAAGACGTGGCCGACACCGGCGACTACGAGGACTACCTAAACGAGCAGTTGCCCGGCCTGCGTTATGCCCCCATCGCCTTTACCACCGCGTCCGAAGGTAAAAACATCCAGAGCGTTCTCGACCTCTGCATGGAAATACATAAACAAGCCAATATGGAACTCCCCACCGGCCTGTTGAACCGGGCCTTTGAAGTGATCCGCGAAGAACGTACGGGTGCGACCCGCTCTAAATATGGATGGCCCAAGCTCTACTACGCCACCCAGATAGCGACCAATCCCATTACGATCCTGATGTTTGTCAACAACCCCAAGCTCTTTGAAGAGAACTATCGACGCTACCTGGTCAACCGTCTGCGTGATCTGCTGCCGACTTCGGAAGTTCCCATCCGTTTGCTGGCCCGGTCTCATCGCAGCGAATCCAACTCCAAGTAGCACTCAGAATGCTTGAATTGGAGATGTGCTATGGAGACACTCCTGCTCATGGTCGTCTGTGCTGTAGGCTATTTGATTGCCTATCACAGCTATGGACGGTTTCTGGCCCGTAAGATCTTTAAACTCACCCCCACGGCCCCAGTGCCCAGTATCACCCAACAGGATGGCATGGATTATGTGCCCGCCAAACGCGGTATTGTCTTTGGGCACCACTTCACTTCCATTGCCGGCACCGGCCCGATCGTGGGCCCGGCCATCGGTATCATTTGGGGCTGGCTACCCGCAGTCCTGTGGATCATGTTGGGCTCGATCTTTATGGGGGCGGTACACGACTTCGGTGCCTTGGTTGTGTCTCTACGCCATGAGGGCAAAAGTATCTCCGAGGTTGCAGCAAGCTATATCAACCGTCGCGTACGCTTTATCTTTTTCGCGATTGTCTTCCTGGCTCTCTTGATTGTCATTGCCATCTTCGGTGTGGTGATCGCGGTGGTCTTTAATCGCTATCCCGAATCCGTGTTGCCCGTCTGGCTGGAAATCCCCATCGCCATGATCCTGGGCTGGGCCGTCTATAAAAAAAGTGCCAACGTCACCTTGGCGACGCTCGTCGCAGTCACCACCATGTACCTGACCGTCGGCCTGGGGGCTGCCCTCGAACACATTAAGCCGGGAATGTTTCTGATCCCGACCTTGGGCTCACTACCTCCCACAGGGAGCTGGACCATCATCCTGCTGATCTATGCCTGGATTGCCTCGACACTACCTGTCAATATGTTGCTCCAACCCCGCGATTATATTAATGCCTGGCAACTCTTCGTGGCCATGGCCCTGCTGATTGTTGGTGTGATCGTCACTTCCCTGCAAGGACACCTGCCGATGGTCGCTCCCACATTCAACACCAATCCCAGTGGAGCCCCATCGCTCTGGCCCTTCCTCTTTGTGACCATTGCCTGCGGAGCCATTAGCGGTTTCCACTCCCTGGTCGCATCGGGGACCAGTTCCAAACAACTGGCCCGAGAGACCGACAGTCAAATGGTAGGCTATGGCTCCATGCTGGTAGAGGGCTTTCTGGCGATCCTAGTGACTATCTGTGTGGGAGCAGGGATCGGCATGGCCTATCATACGAGCTCAGGTGAAATCCTGCAGGGCACCGCCGCCTGGCAACATCACTACGCCCTGTGGTCCGGGGCCCAGGGCCTGGGGGCCAAACTGGACGCCTTTGTGACAGGTGCAGCCAATATCATCGAGGGCCTGAAATTGCCCCACATCGTCAGCACCGCAGTGATGGGCGTGTTCGTGGCCTCCTTCGCCGGGACCACCCTGGACACGACCGTGCGTTTGCAGCGTTACGTCATCAGCGAGGTGGCCAACGATCTCAAACTCACCTGGCTAACCAATCGCTGGACCGCGACCACCCTAGCGGTCTTGACCGGTGCAGGGCTGGCCTTTGCTACCGGGGCGAATGGAAAAGGAGCCATGGCTCTCTGGCCATTGTTCGGTGCGGTCAACCAACTCCTAGCCGCCTTGGCCTTGCTGGTGATAACCCTTTACCTCAAGACCAAAAACCGTTGGGGTTATTGGATCACCGGCATCCCCTGCGTTATCATGCTCACGATTACGGGTTGGGCCATGGTGATTAATGAACGTCAATATATCACCAACCGTAATGGCCTACTGATCAGTATTGGGGGAATCGTCTTTGTTCTGGCGGCATGGATGACAGCAGAATCACTCCTCACCCTGGCCCGACCTACCAAGAAGTAGAAACACTAATTCGCCTGAGGGGACTCACGCGACTCTAAATGAAGACGAGCCGTGCTGGGAGGTTGATCCAACTCGATTTCACCTCTACGATAGAAGTCCAAGGGGAAATTGTATTTGAGTTCAACCTGTTGCTCCAGCGGGTCGGCAGAGAGCACCTCAATGTAAACCTGATAAGGCATTTCCTCATAGGCTTTGCGTGCCTCTTCTGTCGCTAAGATGCGAATCGTGGAAATCAATTCAGCCAGGTTGGTGGTATCCAAAACCACCTGATAATTCTTAAGGATATCGTCCCCCAAAACAAAGGCATACTTGGATTGCAATACCGCAAGTTGCTGACGATAGTCCTCAGCTGGTGGTAGGCTGACTTCAATCGTCTGTCTGGGAAAATCTCGAAATAACTCAGGCATTACCTTGATACGTGGAGCCTTCCTGACGGGGACACTGCGGGCACTCGACCACTGCTCCGGCCTAAGGGTTACCTCTGCAAATCGTTGTTCTTGACTCCAGGATTTGGGCACGTATGCGGAGATCTGTGCGGGCGACAATACAACATCTTCAATCTGATTCCCTACCCCATCAAAACATTTGACCGGCAAGTTTTCGACCCACTCCATCTCCTTGACCTCGATTTCAATGGTCGCTGGTGTGCAGGATTCAACGGTAACACCTTGACGACGAATACTGTCCTGCTCGCGAAAAAAGGGGAGCAAAGAAAAGGACTGAGGCCCCGGCACACCAAAACGGGCCGGTGAAACGGTTAATCCCATGTCCAAGAAGTGCTGCCCCTCCAATCGTTGAACCGTGGAAACGGGCCCCTTAAGGAGCAACTCATCCAGGTGAAGAGTCTGGCTTAAGGCCCCACTAGGTTGACGAAAGGCCATCCACCAATTCGGGGAGGCTTCGTTGTCAGCGGTCAAGGTCACTTCAATGGACAATTCCTCGTCCTGGGCCAGATCCGCC
Source organism: Sedimentisphaerales bacterium (assembly GCA_963662565.2). Lineage (GTDB taxonomy): Bacteria > Planctomycetota > Phycisphaerae > Sedimentisphaerales > Anaerobacaceae. The sequence continues at coordinate 134,916 of CAXXXG010000003.1, forward strand.
CATACCCAAATCAATAGGGTCAAGAACACCACCACAGAGAACTTACCGATGTTCTGTTTGCTGATCATGCCTTCTCGCCCTCACGCCGACGAATCCAACGACTGATCCAATTTCTGGATTTGACCTGACTCATGGCTGTGGTCAAACGAGCCCGCAATTGGGATTCAGTGATATTCCGATTGAGCTTGCCGTCTTCGGCCATGGAAATCGCTCCGGTTTCCTCACTCACGACCATGCAAATAGCATCCGAGCCAGCGGTAATGCCCAAGGCCGCACGGTGACGTGATCCTAAATCGGTCTCCGAAGCAGGATCATCCGTATCCCCCTTGAGTATTCCGGCCTCAGCCAAGGGCAATTGGACACTGGCTGCCACAATGCGGTCATCGCGGACAATCACGGCCATGTCGTGTAGAGCGGTGCCGGGATAGAAAATCGTACGGAGCAACTCATCGGTTACACGGGCATCCAGGCGTACACCGGTCTCAATGAATTCCCCCAGGGCCACTTGACGTTCAAACACGATGATGGCGCCGGTCCGTTTGGCGGCAAAATCGCGGGCGGCGGTGACGACCTCGTCGATGGCACGCGAGACCTTGTGTGAATCACCACCCCAGATGCGAGGCTGACCAATGCGTATGAGGGCACGACGGACCTCGGGCTGGAAGGCAGTTACTGCGATAACTAAGACACCGAATAGGAAGCCCTTGTAGAGGTAAGCAATGCGAAACAGGTGCAGGCGTTCGGCGACCAAGTTGAGCATCAATACCCCAGCCACTAAAACGAAGAGTACCCCCCAGAAGAGACGTTCTCCCCGGGTCCCTTCAAGGAAATCGACGATCCAGTAGACCACCAGACCGATCATGACCAATTCAATGGCAACCTCCCACCATGTGTTGTTATGCATGACACGGTCGAGGTAAACAAAAACGGCTTCCACCAATCAAATCCCTTTGTTCTTAAATGCCGAATCTCGACCCGACTCCCCAGGTCAGAGGCAGACCTAATGCTTTATGGCAGGGTATGATCGCCAAGGCGGCTGGGTTGATTAATCAAGAGCACCTTATCAATATCCTCTACCATTGACTGATAATTGTGACGTAAGGCCCGATTGTGCCGAAGGCTACGCTCGGTCGCACTCTCACCCGGTTGATGCCAAGTACTGCACCCGGCCATGGCCAGGAGCATAAGCCCTAACAGTGATCCCAAGATCAAATGCTTTGAGTGCCTTCTTGCGTTTTGAACCATACCCATGCTCATCATCCCCTTAATAAAACGTCCACCTGTGTCACTAGATCCTGTAGTCCTGACCGGCAGCGCCTCCTTGGATCATTATTAAACACCTTTAAATATTGGATTTAGTATAACAGTGAGCCCTTGGGGTGTCAAGTGGCCGCTCCCCTCCAAAACAAGAGAGGAACAAATCTCCCACTTCTCCTGCATTACCCTTTCTTACAATCATCCAGCCCGATAAAATCACACCCAAACACCATTAAAATAGGCATATATCCCCCTGTATCCTCTCTGGAAATCCAGAGTCGCTGATTTCTTGTTGCAAAGGAGACGTCACTCCAGTATTTAGGGGGCTTAGGCCAAACTTTTTTGCTGAGAATTCGATGTTTTCAACGCTGTATCGCTATATTTTCAAAGAACTATTCCGCATTTTCCTGCTGACCACGGTGGCCTTGACTGTCGTGATGAGCCTCAGTAGCCTGCTGGAGCCGATCCAGGAATACGGCATCGGGCCCAGCCAGGTGGTGGATTTGTTATTCTGCTTCGTCCCCATCATGCTGACCTTTGTCCTGCCGATCGCAGCCCTCTTTGGGGCCTCCCTATCTTATGGACGCCTGGCCGCAGACAATGAAATCGACGCCTTCAAGGCCAGTGGCGTCAGCCCCCTGACCCTGACCTTCCCGGTGTTTGTGTTGGCCATGCTGGTGGCCATGGCTAATTTAGTGCTGAGTTTCCACGTGATGCCCATGTTTGTGCACCACTCGGAAAAATCCATCAAGGCCGATGCCAAACAGATCCTCTTCCGTAACCTGCAACGTCGTGGCCATTACCGCTTGGGCAGCGACAATACGGCGCTCTACGCCGATTATGTCGACTCCAAAAAGGATCTCCTGGCCGGCGTGGTTGCGGTAGACTACCGCAATGGAAAACTCGACAAGATCACCGCCGTGGACCTAGCCCAGGTCACCTTTGATAGCAATGGCACCAACAGCGAAGTCTGGATTACGGCCCAAAAACACCTTCAGATGGGATCGAATGACTCGATTTGGGCTCAAATCGACAGTCTATCCATGAGCGCTCGGGTAGGTTCTCTCCTGGAGGACGACATTAACTTTAAACGCATCAGCGAAATGAAGGAGATCCAAGCCAATCCCCTTAGCTTCTATCCTATCGAAAAAAGAACACGTGAGACCAGCATCCGCTTCTTGACCGAGCTACTGCTACAAGATATCCAAACAAAAATGAGGGATCAAAGCAGCTACGACCTCTCAGGCCCTGGCCAACATGTCAAGATCAAGGCCCAAGTGGTGAAAATGGGAACCGGCCAAAACATTAAACTCTCCCAAAACGTCGAGATCATGACCTGGAAAGACAACGACACCAGCCCCACAACCCTACGTTGTGAGCAAATAACTCTACATCTCATTGGCAACGAGTATAATCCTGAACTAGCCCTGGATATCGGCAGTGCCATCAACCCGGACACCAATCGTGCCACCTGGGGCTCCCGGATCCCAGACTTGAGATTGCCGCCAAACCTCGAAAAGCAAGTCAATGCCCGTACCGCCCTCGAAGATCTGTCTTTGGAACGCATCACTCAAGCGTTATCCTCTGGCCCCAGTGATACCTTAAAAACATTGATCCATGACATGGATAGAGAAATACAAAACGCCGAAGCGGAAATTCAAGCAGAAATCCATGCCCGACTCGTCTTTGGTATTGGCTGCATTCCCATGATCCTGATCGGAGCGGCCTTGGGCATCATCAAACGTGGCGGCCATCTGCTGAGTGCCTTTGGTATCAGCTTTATTCCCGCTTTGGTCCTGTTGATTGCCATTATCAGCGGCAAGCATATCCAAGAAAATCTGGGCTCCAGTCAGGCGGTCTCCGGCTTAGGGGTCATGTGGACGGGACTGGTCATTCTTTTTCTCATGGCCTTTGGATTCTACCGCCGCCTCTTAAAACACTAAACCTATGAAGATACTCGATCGATACATTGCCAAGACCTTTTTCTCGGGCTACCTCATTGCCTTTGGGGTGATGATCGGCTTGCGCGTCGTGATCGACCTGTTCGTCAATCTGGATGAATTCGTGGAAAACGCCGACCAAGGCACCTTGACCGTCTTGACTCACATTGCCGAATATTATGGCCTCCACCTCACACTGTACTTCCGTGACTTTGCCGGCATGATCACGGTGGTGGCAGCTGCCTTTTCACTGGGCAAGATGACCCGGACCAATGAACTGACCGCCATCATGGCCTCAGGCGTCAGCCTCAAGCGGGTGGTGGCCCCCATCTTAATTATCGCCATGCTGCTCACCGGCGTATTGATCGTGGACCAAGAATGGCTGATCCCCAAAATCAGCCATAAACTGGTGCGACACCCCGATACCCTCAAGGGACAAGAATCCTACGAAGTCTGGTTTTTGTCGGATAGCAACCATTCGTTGATCTGTGCGGGCCGTTTCTATGCCGCCTCCTCAACCTTCATGAATCCAACCATCATTCTACGTGAACCCACAGAAAACGCCCAGGTGTTCCGTGTCACAGGCCGTATCACAGCCCAGGAAGCCATCTTCAATCCACAGACCCAACAATGGGACTTGGTCGATGGCCGCTATATCGGTCTTGAATCCTCTGCGCAAGAACAGGACATCGCAACCTATCAGGCCACAGATCTACACCCTAAAGGCATTCCCGTGCGTTTAAAGGCCGAGAACAAGGCCATGCTGAGCTTTAAGGAATTACGAGAGTTGGCCACCCATAGCCAACGTGACATGCTGCAACTGTCCAGCCAATTGCACTTTCGCATCACCGACCCCATCATCAACCTGGTGATGCTCATGGTGAGTCTACCGGTGTTGGTGTGTCGCGATCCCCGCTCCATGAAATCCGCAGTCATGACCAGCTTTGCCCTGACCGGGGCCTGTATGATCGTCAGCTTCGCTTGTAAGATGCTGGCCACCGAACCGCTACTCACGGCCAAGGCCATCCCGGAATTCTGGGCCTGGTTGCCGGTGTTCGTGTTCGTCCCGATCGCCTTTATTCAACTCGACTCCATGAAGACCTAAGAGCCTTAGAATTTCAGCTGGGCACGAATACCGACATTAAGGGGCTCTTCCACCCAACTGGTCTTGTCCGGATAAAGCTTTTTGTAGCCGGAGGAATAGGAATATCGTTTATTGTCTCCCACAATGGGAATATTCTGCACATAAAGCGTGGTGTTAAGGTTCTCACTAAATCGATATGTAAACGATAAATTAGCGGTCATACGCATCTCATACACATCCTTTTCACGCAAGTCATTGATCGTGGTCGCATCCCCGCCGGCATTCTCGAGTGCATCGAGACCGTCCTCAAGACCCTCGAATCCCCAAAAGGTTACCAGATCCCCATGCAACGTACATTTACCATCACCTAACTGCTGGTTCAGATAAAGCTTGGTGGCATGGTTGGACCAGTTACTCAAATCATTACCGTTAGAGCTGATACCGGTGGAGGGATAGGAATAGTCTGAGTAGCTGATCCCAGAGACCGTACCATTATCCAAATCCCAATCAATCTGCTTGACATAGGAATGATTCAAACCAAGAACAAAATCATCTCGTTTGTATTTCCCTTCGAGTTCCAATCCCATAGACTGCAAAGTCCCTAAGGGAGCACTGCGAGCTTGAGTGTAATCATAGGCAATGACATCGTTACGATTCCAAAACAAAGATCCTTGATAAGAAATATAAGGCCCAGCCTTAGCAGTATAGATAGCCTCAATCGTGTCAAGGATCTCCGGATCGTTGTCCTGACCTCTAACTTCATTCATGTACAACTCTTCTTGGGTATTCATTCGAACCGACCGCTGAGCAATAAGCTTAAAGAATCGCTCTTGATCATATTGATGAATCCAGGCCACACGCGGTGAAAACAAAAAATGGGTATATTCATGTTTGTCTACACGTGCTGATACCAGTGCTGTGTTCTTATCATTCAAACTGTAATTTAACTCCCCTAGCAAACTTAAGGTATACGTCTCCCAACCATTCCCTACCGCATAATATTCATCATCATCAGCATCGTATTGATAGGTTCCCTCTTTGAGGTCGCCATAGGCCTCTGAACCAGTGCCACTAATAATCGCCTTACCCAGACGTAAACTATCATTGGCCGAGCCCCCCCATTCCGGACGAATCATATCGAAACTCAACTCCGTACCGATCGCTCCCTTAAGGGGATTGTCATCATCCTCATAACGAAACATATAGCGGGCATACAATTCATGCTCAGACCAGACCCATCCAATATTTAGAAGACTCTCCCGATTATTGTCCACCAGGCCGGAATCCCACTTCTCCACATTGTGAACATCAATCGAACTAATCCCATAGAGTTGTTTGAGGGACCAGGTGTCTGTAACCTCGCGATGATTTTCCAACGCTACTTGCCCATAACGATAACGGGTCTGACGAAAATCTTCCAATTTGCCGTCCACTTCATATTGAACAGCAGACCCCTGCATCAACTCGGAATTGGCTTGGTTAAAGCGAGCCCAAAAACGCCAGTTGTCTTTAAAATGCAGATCCACATGGGCCTTGACCTGGGGTTGATTATCGTAGTCCGCCATGTAACTGGCGGCTGGACTGCTCGAAGGACTCCCGGGAGTCCCAAGATATCCATAGGCCCCGGAGCTATTGACTCCATAGATATCTGCCCTACTTCCCTCCGTATTGACACCACTGATAAAGCCATACATCTCACTGGTATCCGAGGTCTTGCTAAACGACAGGTTGGAACCGATACTCTCGTACTCTTCCCAATATTTGGTATTCCAGACGACCTTATCTTCAGTGGAGGTTTTGGTGTAGATATTGATGACCCCACCTATCGCTCCCGGGCCATAGGTCACCGATCCCGGGCCTCGAATGATTTCAACTCGATCGATGTCATCCAAATCCCAATTCAACAATTCCAATCGAGCCCCATAGTGGGCCTTGATATTGACATTGATACCATTGACATTGACCAAGAATTTGTAGGGACGATCGGCAACAATCCCACGCATGCCCATTACCGGACCAACACTGTGGTTAAAGTAGAGGGCTCCTGGGACATAAATCTCCATGAGATCGAGGAGATTCCTCGCGGGAGTCAAGGCAATATCTTCTGCCGTCAGGGTTGTCACACTGGCAGGAGTCTTGAGAGGGTTGGTTTCGGTAATAGTCCCTGCTACCTCCACTTCAAGATCCATTAAATCCGATAATGACATTTCTAACAGATCTTCCATGGCCTCATTGCCATCATCAGCCCGACAAGAAACCACGTCGATATTCCACACCAATAGGGACATTAGCAGCAACAGATAGGTAGCTTTCATGAGTCAGCCTTCATCTAACCAAGATTAGCAACATCAAATCACACGATAAACACAGCTGAACACTCCTATAAACAGCTATTAACATATCGTCCCCCCACTATTACACCTTAAGCACGGGACAGTCTGGCGCGGCAGCACTGCATTTACAAAAAAAAGGCGTCCTTACCAGCAGCAAGGACGCCTTTTGAGTAACTCTCTTCTTGGGTTGAAGTTTAGGACTCTTTTTCCCCGCGTTCTTCGTCAAAATAATCCAAATCACTCAACGGCAAGATCACCGCCGTGGCGATGTTGACCAGGTGAGCCACAATACGTTTATAGTGACGGGCAATCAGAGTAAAACAAACGGCCTGATTGACGGTAAGATCACTCTGAGCCAATCGTTTGACCGTTTCATCACAGGCCTTGGCCACTTTTCGTTCCACTTCCCAGGCATGACGGGCCTTGTCTTCATCGGCATGGATAAAGGCGGCCTTGGTCTGCTCGAACAAGGATTGGATATCTTGATTGAGTCCATTAAAGAAATCAGCATAGAGCCCCTTGTCAATGGGGCCTTTATGCAACTCGATGACTTCATAGAGATTCTTACAGTAATCGCCCAGACGCTCGGCATCCTTGACCACGCTCATCAACACCAAACAAGCGGTAAATTCCACCGTGGGTTGCAAGGTCAGATGCTCGACAATACGACGACGAATCTCACGCTGTTGTATATTGATCTTCTGGTCTACGTCGCGGATCTTATCCTTGAGTCCTTCCGGACGTGGACTGTCGTGTAAATGTTTCGAGACCGAAGTGAACATGAACTCACTGTCTTCGAGCATCTGGTTGAAATCGTCAAAGACCTGGGCCAGAAAATCCTTACCCTTCCAAAATCCCAATAGATTCTTAAACATCAGTCGCCCCTTTTATTTGAACATTCTGGAGATAAAGATCAATGCCCCCGGGACACAGAAGAACAGCCCCAGCACATACAGAAAGGCATAATAACGTTTTTCCGCAGCCAAATTCCCCAGGCCCTTGGCCAACATAATGGGCACCCTACGGAAGACGGCAATGGGATAGATCATCACGGTCCCGGTCAAGTTAAAGAGGAAGTGAGCAAAGGCAATCACAATGGCGTTGACATTGCCAGTGGCCAGAGATGCCAGGATTGCCGTAGTCGTTGTCCCGATGTTGGCCCCGATGGTAATGGGGAACACGGTCTCAACCGTAAAGATGCCCGAGGCCACCAAGGGAATCATCAAGGAGGTGGTGATCGAACTGCTCTGCACAATGATGGTAAAGAAAAGACCCGCGGCAAATCCCAACCAGGCACTACGGCTAATCACATTGTCCAACACGATCTCGGCCCGGTTGACCACCAGCGACTTCATGATCTTGACAATGAAATACAAGGCCGCAAACAAAATCACCATGGATAGAGCCGCCATCACCCCGTAGACCCAAGCGGGCGAGGAAAACAGATGTTCCAAACCATGCTCAACCGCCTTGACCGCTGGCTTGACGATGAGCTTGACCGGGCTATTAAAGGTCACCGTTGAGGTTCCGACAAAACGGGTGGCCAGCCAGGTGGCGGTATGACGTAGGTAACCGGTCATGAGTTCCAAGGGAAAGAGAATGGCCACACAGATCAGGTTGAAGAAATCATGTACCGTAGCCGCACCAATAGCACGACGAAATTCATCACGCCGCCCGACATGTCCCAGAGATACCAGGGTGTTGGTTACGGTGGTGCCGATGTTGGCCCCCATGATAATGGGAATGGCACAACTCACCGTCAATCCACCGGCCCCCACGATCCCGACGACCAGCGAGGTCACGGTTGAAGAACTCTGCACCAACGACGTGGCCAGGATACCGATGAACAACCCCACCAAGGGATCGCTGGTGGTGGTAATCAGCTTGTTGGCGAAATCCTTGCCAAAACCCTTGAAAGCCCCTCCCATCAGACCAATACTCACCAAGAAAAAATACAGGAGTAATGCAACCAGAATGGCACGGACAACGACGCTGATGGTGTTTTTCATGGATTCGCCCAATCAAAGAACAGCAAGCTATTACATGATTTATGAACTGTATGGATACCCGCAGTTTTTGAAGGGAATATGAAGAACCCGTGAAGCCCAAGTGAAGGCGAGGTAAGTAATTGTTAGGTTTGTGTTTATGTTCAATTAAATTTTTATTTATTTTGGCAGTTTTACCGTAAAAACCGTCCCCTTGCCCGGCTGACTGCTCAGATCGATACTGCCCTGGTGTGCCAATACGATATGTTTGGCGATTCCCAATCCCAGTCCCGTACCTCCCAACTCACGCGACCGGGCCTTATCCACCCGATAGAACCGCTCAAACACATGAGCCGCATCCTCTGGAGGAATGCCGATGCCGTTGTCCCGCACGGTAACACAAAGCTGTGCACCGTCCTCGGCCAGGTGGATATCGATCTGACCCCGCTCGGGGGTGTACTTCACTGCATTATCGACCAGGTTCACCAGCACCTGCTCGATCTTGTGGGCATCAACCGGGGCCACAAAATCCTCCCCCGTACTGGTGACTTGCAACTGATGCCTCTTTTTGGTCACGGCATAACCAAAGCCCAAGACCACATCGTCAATGAGTTTCTTGAGGTCCGTAGGGTTACGATGCAGACTGTCCTTGGAAAATTCCAGTTCACCAATACTGATCAGATCGTCCACAATGCGACCGAGACGGTCGGCATGCTCATTAATAATGGCCATGAAACGTCGCGCCCGTTCCGGATCATTGATGGCCTTATCTTGCAGGGTCTCGATATAGCCCTTGATCAAGGTCAAAGGCGTCTTCAATTCATGCGAGACATTAGCCACAAAATCCGTACGAGCCCGATCCATACGACGCTGATTATCCATGCGTTCTTGTAGCTCTTTAGCCATAGCATTGAGAGACTCGGCCAACTGACCCAACTCATCGTGCGTATGGGTTTTCACTCGCACATCGAGATCCCCCTTGGCAATCCGTTGTGCCGCCTGACGCAATCCTAAAATCGGAGCTGTGATCCCACTGGAAACCAAGTAACCCAGGACCAAGGCGACCACCAAGGCCGCCAAGGCCCCGGTCAATACAGCCTGAACAATCTTGTTCATTTCGAGAAAGAACACCGACTGGGGCAGGGCCAACCGCACCACGGCCAGATCCACGCCCTGGTTCTGTAGGCAAATCGCCACGTACTTCATGCGCTGCTTGACCGTGTCACTGACCCGATAGCTCTGACCAAATCCTTGGGTCAGGGCATCGCGAATCTCAATGCGATTGAGATGGTTGGGCATGGTGGTAGGATCTGCCTCGGAATCGGCCCACACCGTCCCATCGATGGAGATAATGGTGATACGTTGATCCAACTCCTGGCTGAGTTGGTCGACAGCTAGACGCAGATCCTCCCAACATCGCTCCACCAGGGTGGGTTTGATGGCCTGACCCACCAATACGGCATTATGTCGCAGAGACTCGGTCAGCTTGACCTCGAATTGCTCGCTCAAGCGACGACTCACGAAGAAATAGAGGATCGCCACCGACAAAACCACCAGAAAGATCAGGGCCCCCAGGAATTTCCAGGTGATACGGGTTCTCATTTAGACTTCCTTGAATCGATATCCCACACCGCGTACAGTCTCGACGTAATCCTTACAAGGGCCCAGCTTACGACGCAAACTCTTGACATGGGCATCCACCGTACGGTCACTGACCACGGCGTCGTATCCGGCCACGGCATCAAGGATCTGGTCGCGGCTGAGGACCTGGCCGGGTCGTTGCGCCAGCCATTCGAGCAGTTTGAATTCGGTCGTCGTCAACTTGACCCGCTCACCCTGCACGGTCACCTTGTGCTTGATGCTATCGATCACCAGATCACCCAGGATGAGGTGCCCTCCGGCCTCGACACTGTGATTCCGACGCAGGTTGGCCCGGATGCGGGCGATCAGTTCGCGTGGACTAAAGGGTTTGGTCACATAGTCGTCCGCCCCCAGTTCCAGCCCCACCACCTTGTCGGTCTCCTGGGAACGGGCACTGAGCATGATGATAGGGATATGGGCCGTGGCCTTATCGGCCCTTAGCGATCGACAGACCTCAAAACCATCGATCCCCGGCAGCATGATATCCAGGATGATCAGGTCGGGCTGCTGACGGTAAGCCATGGCCAGACCCTCCCGACCATCCAAGGCGGCCAGGGTCTCGTAGTTCTCTTCCTCCAGATTGAAGGTCAAGAGGTCCACGATATCGCGATCGTCTTCAACGATCAGGATCTTGCCTCGTGCCATAACACTCCTTCATATAGTCATCGATTTAAACCTGAGCCGGATCGCCTTCCTGGTAGAGCTCCCGAATCTCGCGATTGACCCGCAGGCTACACCAGTTCTGACCGCACATGGTACAGAAATCCTCAGCCGGTAACTCCTGATCGGCTCCGTCCTTACAAACCTCGCGATACATACCCTCCGCGGTCTGAGGATCAATGGAGAGGCCCAGATGCTCCTTCCAATTCAGATTGGAACGGGCCGTACTGAGCTGTCGATCCACATCTCCGGCTCCAGGTAAGCCACGGGCGATATCCGCCGCATGGGCCGCAATCTTGGACGCTACCACACCGGCACGTACATCCGCGGCATTGGGCAGGCCCAAGTGCTCACGTGGGGTAACGTAGCAGAGGAACGAGGCCCCATAAAAGGCGGCTGCAGTACCACCGATGGCACTGGTAATGTGGTCATAACCCGGAGCGATATCGGTCACCAGTGGCCCCAGTACATAGAAGGGGGCCCCATGACAAAGCTCCTGTTGGATCTCCATATTGTAGGCAATTTGGTCATAAGGCACGTGTCCCGGCCCTTCGACCATAACCTGGCAACCCCGTTCTTGGGCCCGTAAGGTCAATTCTCCCAAGGTTTTAAGTTCTGCCAGCTGGGCCTTGTCCGTGGCATCGGCAATGGCACCGGGCCGCAGGCCGTCGCCCAGGGAGAAACACACATCGTACTGCGCCATCAGGTCGCAGATATCGTCAAACATCTCATAAAGCGGATTTTGACGCTTGTGGGTGATCATCCACTTGGCCAGCAAGGCCCCGCCACGACTGACAATCCCAGCCACACGATTGCGGATCAAAGGTAAATGCTCCTGCAGCAGACCGGCATGGATGGTAAAGAAGTCCACGCCCTGCCTGGCCTGGTTCTCCAGGGTATCCATAATGATCTTGGGAGTAACCTCATCCACGCTGCGGTGTTGAATCACCTGATAAATCGGCACGGTCCCAAAGACCACTGGGCAATGCTCCAGCATTTGTTGACGAACATAATCCAAGTCGCCACCGGTACTTAAATCCATAATCGCATCCGCTCCCACCTCCAGGGCGGCCTGCATTTTGTCCAATTCTTCTTCGATACTGGAACGTTCACTACTGGTGCCGATATTGGCGTTGATCTTGGTTGAAACAAGACGGCCGATGGCGGCGGGCTTGAGGTTGGTCTTGAGGTGTTCGGTATTGGCCGGGATGACCAGGGTCCCGGCGGCCACATGTTCACGCACCTGCTCGACAGGCACATTTTCCTGTTGAGCCACAATTTGCATGGGACCGGTCACGATGCCCTGACGGGCGGCTTGTAATTGTGTTGCCATCTGTGTTTACTCCAGGTAAAGAGAGTCGCTTGCTGTTGAGAAGCGAGGATTAAGATCAAGAAGGTTCTGGCTCATCGTGCTGAACGCATTTCCTACGCAGGCCTGACCCTCAAAAGGGCTATCCTGATCAGGTTCAAAGGGTTTTTCTCAGGCGGAGTACACGTCCGCCACCCCTAGCAGGTCGCCATTATAGCCCCCTGATCCAGGGGGTCAAAAGAATTTGGTGATCCGTAAGCGATGACCGCTGATCACACCCCGCAACAAGGCCCCTATTACCCTGTGAGAGCGTGATTTACCGTTTGACATGGGGGCCTATTCGGTATACTCTATCCGCTTATCTAATAATTTAGAGAAGGGACTATAGAACATGAAAAATACGTGGGTACTTGCGCAAACAGAGACCAGCCAGGGCTCATCGCAGATCGGGGCCGAACCCATGAACGGCCAACCCCAGGAGATGACCCTGCAAGATGGCTCTAACACCTCAACACCAGCAGACCAACAGGGCAAACAACAAGGACCGCCGAACTACATGTTCATGATTCTTATGGCCGGTCTGGTCGTCATGATGTACATGAGCTTCAGAGGTCCGAAAAAGAGGCAACAAGAGCACACCAAAATGCTCCAGGCCCTCAAAAAGAACGACCGCGTCCGTACTGCTGGAGGTATCTTTGGCACCGTTATGGAGGTCAAGGGTGACGAAGTCGTGCTTAAGATCGATGAGGCCACCAATACGAAAATCCGCGTGAGCAGCTCAGCTATCAGTACGAATATGTCGAAAGAGAATCAGTGACAATAGGGTGACACCCGGACCTGCCTGTGGCGGTCGCCAGGGACACACGAGTGGAAAACCACCTGTTTGAGTTTTAGGGAAGTGTCATGAACAAAAACTTAATGCCGAAAATCAGTTTCATCGTGATTTTGGTCGCCCTGGCGATCATCACGCTGTCCCCCCCCAGCGAAACCCTCAAGCCCGGTATCGACCTGGCCGGTGGGACCAGTTTGATCTATGAGATCAACACCGAAGGCCTGACCAACCAGGAGAAGGACAACCTGTCCACCAACATGATCACCGTGCTCAAACGGCGTGTGGATCCGGCCAATGTCCAAAACCTCATCTGGCGTCCTCAAGGCAACACCCGCTTCGAGATCCAGATGCCCCTGGCCAGCAAGGAAGTCACCAACAAGCGACAGGCCTATGAAGACGCCCTGGAAACTCTACTCAGCAAAAACGTCCAACGCCTTACGGTCTTACGAGCCCTCAAGGCGGCCACCGACAAGCGTGCCTCCCTCTTCGAACAGTTCAGTCAAGGCGATCCCAACCGTGTCGAGATCCTCAGCACCTTGGCCGAGGCCTACGACCAACGCGAGGCCATGCGTCAAACTCGTGACGCAGCCAAGATCAATGTTGACCAGAAGCTGGATGCCCTGGAAGAAGACGGCGTCATGCGCGTCATGGTGGAAAACCTCCAGCGTGACTGGATCAAAATGGATCGAACACAATTGGAAGAGGCCCTGGCCATGTTGCCGGGTAATCCCGATCCCAACGCCATCTCGGAGTACCTGGCGGACTACCGCTCCTGGGCCGACACAGTCAATCAACTGACCGCTCCGGATACCGGGCTCAATGTTCAATATGACCAGGCTGTCGCCGAGTTGGACAAATTGAACCTGACCAACGAACGCATCACCTCGGCCCTGGGCATGCTCTCCGGTCGTGACGAGGCCCTTGCCGACCTGAGAAACACCTTTACCGACCGCGTGGCGGAAATCGACGCCGTGATTGCAGCCTATGACGAATACAGTCCCATGGGCGGTCACCTGGACGATCCCGAGGACCTCAAGCGTATGCTCAAGGGGGCCGGCATCCTGGAGTTCCGTATTCTGCCCACCGCAGAGAACGGACTGCTGACCCAAACCCGCGTGGAAACCTATAGAGATGCCCTCAAGAACAAGGGGCCCAGGTCTGCCTCGGACAATGAGTTTGTCTGGTGCCCCCTGGAAGACAACACCCCCGAATCCGTATATGGCTGGATCAACAGCACCCGCGCGATCATCGGCGAGTTCGGTCAAAAATACTATGTGCTGGCATGTAACCAACCCGACAAATCCATGGTGCACAGCGGTGCAGACAAAGGTTGGAAACTGGAAAAGGCCCGTCCCTCCATGGACAACATGGGGCGTAACGCCATCGCCTTTACCCTGGACGATAAAGGCGGCATGATCTTCCGCAAAATCACCAGTGCCAACATCAACAGCCCGCTCTGTATTCTGCTGGACAACCAGGCCATCTCCGCTCCGGGCATCAACACGGCCATCGGCAAGAACGGTCAGATCACCGGCACCTTTACCCAGACCGAAGTCACGGACATGGTCAACAAGCTCAATGCCGGCTCCCTGCCCGGACGTCTGGTCGAGCAGCCCATTTCGGAAAAGACCATCGGCCCGTCCATCGGTGCCGACAACCGTGACCAGGGCATCAAGGCCGGCTTCCTGGGCCTAGGCGTGGTCATTGCCGTGATGGCCCTCTACTATCTGGCCGCGGGGCTCATTGCCGACCTGGCCCTGGTGCTCAACATCCTGTTCGTGCTGGCCATCATGGCCCTGATCGATGCCACCTTCACCCTGCCGGGTATTGCCGGTATCATCCTGACGATCGGTATGAGTGTGGACGCCAACGTCCTGATCTTCGAGCGTATCCGTGAGGAACAGGGCAAGGGTTCGTCTCTGGGCGTAGCCATCAAGAACGGTTACGACCGAGCCTTCCGTACCATCTTCGATGCCAACTTGACCACCTTCATCACCGGTGCCATTCTCTACTGGGTGGCTTCCGAAGAGGTCAAGGGCTTTGCCATCGTCTTGATGCTGGGTATTATCTCCAGTATGTTCACGGCCCTGTTCATCACCCGCGTGATCTTCGAGTGGCTGTTGCAGAAGAAGATGATCAAGGAAAACCTCAAGATGAATTTGATCATCAGCGAACCCAAGATCAACTGGATGGCCATGCGGCCCGTGTTCATGACCGTTTCGGGTGTCTTGATTGTCCTGGGATTGGGGCTCTTCTTCAAGACCTCCACAGCTGACAAATACGACATCGAATTTACCGGCGGCACCTCGGTTCAGATCAACCTGAAAGAGGGAAGCCAGCTGACCATTGACGATGTCAGGAGACGGATCGTTGATCAAGGGCTGATCGCCAATGTCTACAGTATCGGCGAGCCCAACAGCGGCCAATTCGAAATCACCACCACCGAAACCAACCGCACCACCTCGTCAGTGACCTTCAGTGACACAGCTCCCTCGCGAGAGGAAATGACCAAGGCCATTAAAAAGGCCGAGCTAAAATTCGACGGTACCCTGAGTCATCTTGACTTTGTGATTGAAGAGGGCAAACCTGTCGTTGTCAGCACCAGCCAAGCCAACGTCAAGCTGGTCCAACACGTGCTGGAGAGCGCCTTTGCCACCGCCCAGATCGGCACACCGGTCGTGGAAGAGGTGGTCAACAAGGCCATCCAGAACGCCTTTGAAGACGAACTAGCCATCCAACGCAACCTGCAGCCGGAGATTGTCAGTATCACCAAAATCGACGATAGTGTCCTCGAAGCCCAACCCGCCCTGGCGGATATGACCGGCGGCATCAAAATCGTGGTGAAGTTGGCCCAAGCCGCTACCCTGGACCAGATTTCCGAACGTCTCGGTGATCTTCGTTTCAAACCGGACATGACTGACCTGATCTGGTATCCCTTCCAACTGTTGGGCATGGACCTGGATCAACCCACCGACGAAGTAACCTCCTTCCTCTATGTCAGCACCCCGCCCGACGCGGGCCTGCGTGAGCTGTCGACCGAGGAATGGCAGCGCTACCAGGATAACGAAGAGGCCCGCGTGCTCAATGCCGCCAGTCTAGAAACCTCCCTGCCGCGTGTCACACAGATCGACCCGTCGGTCGGTGGCGAGCAGATGACGCGTGCCTTGATCGCGATTGTCTTGAGCCTCTGTGCCATCATCGGCTACATCTGGATCCGATTCGGTAACGTACGTTACGGTGTGGCCGCTATTGTCGCCCTGGTGCATGACGTTTCCATCACCCTGGGTGCCGTGATCGCCTGCGGCTACATCAGTGGCACCTCCATCAGCGAACTGCTGTTGATCGGCGACTTCAAGATCAACCTGGCCATGATCGCGGCCTTCCTGACCTTGATCGGTTACTCCTTGAACGATACCATCGTCGTCTTCGACCGTATCCGTGAAAACCGGGCCAAGGCCCAGATGACGGGCCCAGACTATCAGCGCCAGCATCAACCAGACCATCGCCCGTACCTTGATGACCTCACTGCACCACCTTCGTGGTCGTGCTGGTCATGTACATCTGGGGTGGCGACGGCCTGCGGGGCTTCACCTTCGCCATCGGCCTGGGTGTAGTCGTGGGTACCTACTCCTCGATCGCCATTGCGGCCCCGATCCTCTTGATCGGTTACAAGCCGGATAAATCAGACGCCTAAGCGTCCTACCTGAAATGACCCAAGGCCCTTGGTTTCAATCGAAACCAAGGGCCTTTTCTTTTGCATTTAAACCCTATGGAAGACTCGTTATCAAAATCTTACCACCGTGAACCTTGAACCCTGAACCGTGAACCCTTAACATAAGGCCATGCGAAAAGACTTTTAAAACAGGATTGATCGTCGGGCTATTCATCTTGATCCTGGGAGTGGTTTGGCTCTCGACCCAAACGGTCCTAAGCCCCGAGCAAAAACTCGCCGCCTCTCAGCAACAGGCCCAGTCCGAGCCAACCATTGCTTCCCCCGTTGCCCTTAAGCCTGTGACCCCTCCAGCAACAAACCGAGCCGACACCGGCTTCACCCATACAAGAAACCCCTCCCTTGTCCGTCATTCCTGAGCCAAGTCAGGCCCAACCCACCACGCCCCCACCCGTGGCTCAACCGGTGGCCAAGCCCAAGGCCCAACCGCGTTACCATATCGTTCAATCCGGCGAGACCCTCTCGGAGATTGCCTATCAACACTACCAATCCTACAACGCCTGGCATAAGATCCAGGCCGCCAATCCCGACCAGTTGTCCAACCCCAATAAACTCAAGGTGGGCATGCGGTTGCTCATTCCCGAGTAGGTTCAAATCAATCACGAGCGAAATAGAGCCAGTCTGTTACGGTTTCATCGATATGAAAGTTGCGGAACGTCACCGGCTCGACACGGACCTCTTTAAAGACCTGCTGCAAGGCGGCGAGGAAGGGGGTGTCCTCGGCATAGGACCACACTCCCAGAATCCCGTGGGGATTCAGATGGGTCTTGGCTCGCTGTACTCCGGCGGCCGTATAAAAGGCATGGTTCTGGTGATTGAGGTGATCCTCAGGCGAATGGTCCACATCGATAGCGATCAGATCGTAATATCGACGCGGTTCCAGAGAGAGTCGCTGATACACGTCATCCTGTGACACAACACAACGGGGATCGGCCAGTAATTTTTCCGATAAGGGGATCAGTCCTTGGTTCAACCAACCAATCACCGGTTCGAGCAACTCCACCACCTCAACCCGAGCCACTGCCTCGCAGTCCAGCATGGCCTCGGCGGTGTAGCCCAATCCCAATCCGCCTACCATCACGTCGAGAGCACGTCCTCCATGCATCTGCACACCGATTGTGGCCAAGGCCCGTTCCGAGGCGGTATGATAGCTGCTCATCAGGAACTCATGGTCCAGCGTGACCTCAGTGACCAAGGTGCCTGGTTCACTGAGCAATTCGCGTCGACGCAGACACAGGATCCCCAGTTCCGTGGGTTCATAAGCCAGGATTTCGAATGTGGGAGCCACCCGGACGCCTTCCTAAAACAGGGTATAGATAAAGGGAGCGGCACCCGTACCGGCCAGGAGCACCAAGGCCCCCAAGAGCAACAGCACCACTATAATCGGCAGCAACCACCACTTCTTGTTGGTCTTGAGAAAGTACCAAAACTCCTGCACCAGTGAGGCTCGCTTTTCCTGAGCCAGTTCTTGAAAATCCTTAGATGATTTTGTCATAGCAATGGGTCTCGGTTTCAATTTTTAAACAGTTCATACAGTCCCTGATAGTGACGGGCCTGTTCAGGACGCCCGCCCTCTTGCAAGAGCTTGGCCAAGAGCTGGTAGCCTTCTATGAAATCGGGCTTGAGTTCCATGGCCTTGATCATATGCATCATCCCCTCCTGGGTCTGTTCACAGCGTAGCAGCTGTACGCCCCAACTGATATGGGCCAGGTAGTGATAGGGATCCTTGTCCACAGCCCGCTCAAACCAGGTGCAGGCGGTTTGGGGATCATTGGTCTTGGCGTAATAGTTCCCCATACAGATCATGGCCTGCACGGACTCGGGATCGATCTCCAGTGCCAGAGAAGCATAACGTTGAATGTCCAACACATTATTGCTGTGACTGGCGGCCGAGGCCAAATTGACCAGGGCATCGACTCGACGCGGGGCTCGCTCATGCAGTTCCTTGAAGATCCACTGTGCCTCGGTGAGCCGCCCCAGGGTAATATAGAAACTCCCGATCTGGGCCAGGGCCTCTTCATCCGCATAACGACGGGCCGCTCCCTTGGTCGTCAAGACATCCAAGGCCTCCTCACGCTGTCCCAGATAGGCGTAGGCACGAGCGAGTTCCTGCTCTGCGGCGGCATCAAAAGGACGCCTCTGTATCACGCCTTGTAAGTCAGCCAAGGCCTTGGCACCCTGGCCATGCCGCTGCAACCACTGGCCGTACATGCGCTGCATCACCATATCATCGGGGTAACGCGTCACCGCGGCAACCAGAGACTCCTCCCTTAATCCAACCTCCTTGGCCCGATGACGCAAGTGGACCAATTCATCACGCAAGGCCGCGAGTTCCTGCTCATGGCCCAGTTGACCGGCAAAAGGCGGGCGTGTCTTACGTTGGTACATCACCAGGGCCGTTTCATAGTGGCCCATGCTTCCATAGAGCAATCGTTCCTGGGTCTTCATGAGCCAGGCAGATTTCGCAGATTCGTCGGGCTCGGTCAACTCCTCCGGCATGAGCATTTGTATGCGTCCCAAGGCCAACCAGGCCGACTGAAAGTTCCCGTTGAAATTCAAATGCACGTGATCGACCAGATACTCTTGGCCCAGAATGCCATCATCACAGGTCCGCTGGAGTTCCTGTTGAAGATCCAACACTTTCAGCTCTATTTTAGTGCCGATTCCTCGGATAATATCCTGTTGTTGGCTGTCGGCCCTAAACCGCAAACTGTCCAGATCGCGGGCGGCCTCAAACTCGGCCAAGGCCTCTTCGGTACGACCGAGCTCAACCGCACATCGTCCGCGAGAAAAACGCAGGTCTGCATAACGATCGTCCAGCTCGACTGCCTGTTGATAACGATCCCACGCCCCCTGCCAATCTTTAGCCTCTTCCAACGCGCGACCGGCCTGCCAATGCTGATCCCACAGGGCCAGGGCCTCGTCGGTCAGATCGTCGCGATGACGCGAGGCAAAGGGGGCACAGTCCTGTAGATTGACGGGCGGCACACAAAACAATACCTGAATACCGCCGGCATAGGCACTCCGAACAATGTCCTTAAGGTTCTCGCGAAAATGACGATAGCACGCCGTTAACTTGTTCGAATCCGCAGCTATCTGCTGACTCAAGAAGGCCTCCATCCCCAGCCACTCGGCATTGGAGTCTGCCCCGGCTTGGGTTCGTCGCGCCAGATGGGCGATCAACTGGCCCAGGCGCAACCGTTGCTTGGCCGCAATACTCAGATCGATAAACCAACGCTTCTCATACAACGAAGCGGATAAGGTGGGCGGACCATAGGGCCCCACGACCTCATTGTTGCCCATGAAGGCAAGCAAGAGATCGGGATCGTGACGCATGGCATCACGGGCAATGCGAAGGGCCACATGCGAGTTCATACTGGTCACGGCCGCATTGATCACCTCAAATCGAACGCCCTGGGCGTGATCGTTAAGCAGAAACTCCAGTTGGCGACAAAAGCCATAGTCCACCTCCGGATCACCATAGGCCGCCGATCCGCCCAGCACCACCACCCGCCGCGTGGTCGCAGGCTTAGGAACGGCCAGGGCCGAAAAGGCCGGCTCGCGCGACAGGCTCTTGGGTACAAAGTGCTGACAATACTCGGGATTCGACAGCATGACCTTCTGCCCCTGCCCCGACCAAGGGATCCAAAAACGACTGGGAATCCCCCAGCCCAATAGACGCAACACCAGCTCCATCAGCAATAAAAAGAGCACCGGACTGATGATCAGTGCCAACAACTTCGTCTTCAAGCTGATTTGTGGGGGACGCTCGGCCGCAGGCTTGACCGTTGAGGGTGATGGCTTGGGTTTGGCCATAGGTCTTAATCCAACGTGGACATGATATTGACACGTCCCAGCTTCACGCCCTTGAGGGACACCATCTGGTCACCCACCTTGTTGATCTCTTTGACCTTGCCCTTGAGGACAATCATCTCCAGGCAATGGTGGTGATCCAGGTGCACGTGCATGGACGAGATGGTCTCCAGCAAGTGGCTATGCTGGAGATGAAGCAACCTATCCGTTAATTTGGACGCATGATGGTCATAGACCAACAGCACCGCAGCCACGGCCTGACTGTTGGGATCGGCCAGTTTGTCCTCGGCCAGGTCGCGACGAATCAAATCGCGAATGGCCTCCGAGC
Source organism: Sedimentisphaerales bacterium (assembly GCA_963662565.2). Taxonomy (GTDB): domain Bacteria; phylum Planctomycetota; class Phycisphaerae; order Sedimentisphaerales; family Anaerobacaceae. The sequence continues at coordinate 155,828 of CAXXXG010000003.1, forward strand.
GATTGTTGTAGCCCTTGCCGCCAATCAAGTCGTCAAAGGCCTTGAGCAATCCCTGATCCAGGGACACGCCAATTCGTTCTACTCCTTGCATCGATCTAGTGACTCCCAAAGGATTTATAAAACCATTGCGTTCAATCCTATTTTACCGAGCGATCCGGTAGGGTCAAAGCAAGAAGTTAAACTTGACGAGGTAATACTAATAATGGTACCTTATGCGCAAGGAAACCATAGAAACCTGATCGGATTTTACACATGCACATGGCCAACGAACTACTCTCCTTACCCGTGGCCCTGGGCAGTTTGACCGCTGCGGCCGGGACCCTGGGATGGGTATGTCGACGTGTGCAGCAGACCCTGAATCCGGAACGCCTGGCCCTAACCGGCATGCTGGGAGCCTTTGTCTTTGCCGCCCAGATGGTCAACATCCAACTGCCGGGCATGCCCGGCACCAGCGGCCACCTCATCGGTGCGGTCCTGCTCGCCATCATCCTCGGTCCCCACGCCGGTGCCCTGGCCATCAGTGCGGTGGTCATGATCCAATGCCTGATCTTCCAGGACGGCGGTCTTCTGGCCCTGGGCTGTAACATCATCAATATGGCCCTGGTCCCCACCTACCTGGGCTACTGGATCTATCAAAAAATCACAGGACCTAGGCTGTTTCAGAACACCCCCTCGTCGGCCCGAGAGCGCGACATTTTTTCGTCTGGCAAGGACGGCGAAGCAGGCGATATTGAGCGTATCGTCGATGCAGCCGGACACAGCCAGACGGAAAAAGGACCGCTCGAAGCCAGAGTGGGTTTTCTGACACAGCCTCATACTAGTCAACGGTTTTACCTGGCCACTCTGCTGGCCTGCCTCATTACCGTGGAGATCAGTGCCCTATTGGTGCCCTTACAAGCCGCCCTCTCGGGAGTGCTGGTTGTCCCCCTGTCGGTCTTTGCCGGTACCATGCTGGGCGTCCACGCCCTGGTCGGACTCGTCGAAGGTCTGATCACGATTTCCGTACTGGCCTATCTGCAACAGGTCCGACCCGCCACCCTGTCCCTGCCCATTCCGGGGCGAGCCCGCCTGAGCCAACGAACCCTGTTGATCACCCTGGGCCTGGCCACAGTCTTGATCGCCACCGGCCTATCCCTGTTGGCCTCGGGCCTGCCCGACGGTCTGGAGTGGACCTATGCCGAGCGTCCCGACCAACCCGAGTTTCAACCCATGATCGCTGCACCGGATGACACCACTGTCAAAATCGATCACCTCCAGGCCAAAGTCGCCTTGATGCCGGACTATAGCCATCCGCAAACCGAGGCCGCCGGCTGGACCAGTCTGGCCGGACTGCTGGGATCGTTCCTGACCATGGCCTTGATCTGGATTACCGCCCGCCTGCTCAAACGACGTCAGGCCCCAACCGTGGTGACATAACATGCACCATGCCCATCTCGACAAGTTTGCCTATCAGGATTCCTGGTTCCACCGTCTCGATAGCCGTATCAAAACCTTGATTACCCTCGCCTTTACCGTGGTCATCGTGTCCCTGGACCGCACGAGCCCCTTGCCCCTGTGTCTCTATGCCATCGGCCCCTTTGCCATCCTGGTCTGGGCCAATGTCCCCCTGCGGTTTGTGGGCAAACACCTACTCTGGCTCAGCCCCTTTATCCTCATGCTGGCCATCAGCTTTCCCCTGTTCGATCATCAACCCGTCGAGGTGGCCCTGGGTCCCTGGATCTGGACGACCACCCTCGGCTGGCTCAAGGGCCTGACTCTGGTGGCCAAGTTCCTGGTGACATTGGCAGCCCTATTGGCCCTGATGGCAACCACCCGTTTTAGCGACCTGCTCATCGGCCTGCAAACCCTACACATGCCCCAAGTCCTGGTTCTGCTACTAGGCTTTATCTATCGCTATCTCTTTATCCTCATCGACACCATGGGACACATGCTACGGGCCCGCCAGACACGACGTCACCGACACCTCGGCTGGCGTCAAGAGGGACACGTGGCCACCTCCATGCTCGGAGCCCTGCTCGTGCGCAGCCTGGACGCAGCCGAACGCACCCAACGAGCCATGCAGGCCCGTGGCTTCGTAGGACAATGGCCCTGTGCCCAAACCCCAACTCTTACAACCCGAGACTGGATCTTTATGGCCATTGCCCTTATCTTCGTAGCAACGGTCAAACTGGGACTGGTGCCCATGATGCAATGATAACAAAAAGAGCCTCTCGCCCGTTCGCTATCGCTCACTCAAGAGCGCAGAGAACGCGGAGAAAATGAGTACTTTAAAAAGAAAAATATCTCTGCGTCCTCCGCGATCTCTGCGAGAGGAAAACAAAACCTATGAACGCAATTGAACTCAAACAATACAGTTACCACTATCCTGACGGCACCGCCGCCTTGCACACGGTTGATTTGACCATTGAGCAGGGCCAAAAGGTGGCCCTCATTGGCCCCAACGGTGCGGGCAAGTCTACGTTGCTCCTGGCTGTGGCCGGTTTTGCTGCGGGCAAGGGACAGGTCATCATCGATGGACTGGAACTCAACAAGGCCAACCTCCCAAAGATCCGTCAGGTCCTGGGTTGTTGCCTGGAAAATCCCGACGATCAACTCTTCATGCCCACCCTGCGGGAAGACGTGGCCTTTGGGCCCTTGAACATGGGACTCGCTCCCGATGAAATCGATCAACGTGTCACAACTGCCCTCGCAACCGTGGGCCTGTCCCATGCCGCAGACAAACCGCCCCACCATCTCTCGGCCGGTCAAAAGCGGGCCGCAGCCCTGGCCACCATCCTGTCCATGGATACCAAGATCATCACCCTGGACGAACCGGACGGCAGCCTGGACCCACGTCACCGTAACCAACTCGCCCAACAGCTCCAGGCTCTAAAGCAAACCCTGGTCATCGCCACCTGCAACATGTCCTTTGCCTATGACATCGCCGACCGTGCCATTTTGGTTGATAAAGGACGCGTGGTTGCCGATGGAACGGTTGAAGAGGTTTTGAGTGATGCGACGTTGATGGAGACCCATGGGCTTGAAGTGCCGGTACAATGCCATCTTGCAGCTAACAGTAAAGAAGATAAGAAGAGAAGAGGATAGGAAGAGAAGAAAACGTCTTGTCATCTCGACGGCCCGCCCTGAGCAATGCTGAAAGGATCGCAGCGATTGGAGAGATCTATTAGAACAAAGCTTGCCGAAGGCAATTCAAAGAATCTCCTGTATTCTGTATTCTACATCCTGTATTCTCCGTGAAACTACTAATTTCAGATGGACGCTTAAACCATGGACGAATTCAAAGCCCTGCAACAAAAAGTCATCGCCTTCCGTGACGCCCGTGACTGGTCGCAGTTTCACGATCCCAAAAACCTGGCCGAAGGCCTCTCCATCGAGGCCGCCGAACTGATGGAAAACTTCCTCTGGAAGACCACAGAACAATCCCGCCAACTCAGTGACACCGAACACGCCCGCGTCAAGGATGAACTCGCCGACATCTTCGTCTTCCTGATGGTTCTGTCCCACGAACTCGACATCGACCTCTTCAGCGAAACCCACCGCAAGATCGACCAAAACGCCCAAAAATACCCTGTGGACAAGGCCAAGGGCAACTGCAAGAAATACACGGATTTGTAGGCCCCAACACCTTATGCCAAAACACCAGCCCCGGCTGGTTGATCGTGCAAGACCCAATCCCCGCTTGCAAAGTATACTTATTCGTTCTAGACTCTGTCTGAAATGAGTTGCATTAACCTCCCATTTCTGCGAAAGGTGTTATGATGAAGCGTGCGCAACTGATCGTCATCTCGCTCCTGCCTCTGTTAACCACTGTTGGCTGTGCCCAGGAGAGTCAATCCGTGGCCGAGTTGGAACAGCAACTCCTCCAGGCCACACCCCTGCCCCTTGAGGATGTACGTCTGACCGACGGGCCCCTCAAACACTCCCAGGATCTGGATGCCGAAATCCTGCTGGCCATGGAGCCGGACCGCATGATGGCCGGTTACCGCATTCGGGCCGGGCTCGAACCCAAGGCCGAGGGCTACGGCGGTTGGGACTCGGTCGAGGGCAAACAGTTGACCGGTCATATCGCCGGCCACTACCTCTCAGCCGTGAGTCTGATGTACGCCACCACCGGTGACGAACGCTTCAAGGAGCGGGCCGATTATCTCGTGAGCGAGATGAAGATCGTGCAGGACCAACGCGGTAACGGCTATCTCGGTGCCCTGGCCAATAACGAAGGCAAAGACGGGGCCGAGATCTTCGAACAGGAAGTCGCCAAGGGCGATATCCGTTCGGGCGGTTTCGACCTCAACGGCATGTGGTCGCCCTGGTACACCCTGCACAAGACCTATGGCGGCCTGCGTGACGCCTACCGCTACACCGGCAATGTCACCGCCCTGGAACTCGAGATCAAGTTTTCGGCCTGGGCCGAATCCGTGCTGGCCAACCTCACCGACCAACAGGTCCAACAGATGCTCAATACCGAGTTCGGTGGCATGAACGAAATTTTCGTGGACCTCTACGCCGACACCGGCGACAGCCGCTGGCTGGATCTGTCCTACAAGTTTGAACACGAATCCTTTATCCAACCCCTGGCCCGCCACCAAGACAACCTGGCCGGCAAACACGGCAACACCCAGGTGCCCAAGCTGATCGGTTCGGCTGACCGCTTTGCCTATACCGGCCGTTCCGCAGACATCGTGGCCGCGGACTTCTTCTGGGATCGGGTGGCCCATCACCACAGCTTCGCCACCGGCGGTGACGGCAAGGACGAGTACTTCCACCAGGCCGATCACCTCAGTGCCATTGTAGACGGCCGCACCTGCGAAACCTGTAATGTCTACAACATGCTCAAACTCACGCGGCGACTCTTTGCCCTGGATCCGGACCCGGCCTATGCCGACTTCCACGAACGAGCCCTGTTCAATCACATCCTGGCCTCCCAAGACCCGACCGACGGCTGGGCCTGTTACATGGTGCCGGTCGGACGCGGCGTGCAACACGAATACGAACAGAACATGCTCGACGGCGGCTTCACTTGCTGCACGGGATCGAGCTACGAAAGTCACGCCCTGCATGCCGACGGACTCTACTACGAGGCCGGTGACACCCTGTACGTCAACCTCTACGCCCCGTCCACGGCCCAATGGAAGAGTCATGCAGCCACGCTGACCGTAGCCAGTGACCTACCCATCGGTGAATCAACCACGCTTACGATGTCACTGGCCAAGCCGCAAGAGCTAACCCTGGCACTGCGTCGTCCCTATTGGGCGGGTGAAGACTTTGGAATCTCGATTAATGGCGAGGCCCTCTCAGAAGAAGAGCTGGCCGATCCCGAGGTCCCGGCCCTGGGACGTCGTAATCCCAATGCCCCCGCACCTGCGTCCAGCAGCTTCTATATCCGCTTGAACCGCGTCTGGAAGGATGGGGATACGGTCGAGGTGACTCTGCCCAAGACTCTGCACATCGAGCCCATGCCGGATAACAAGCGTCAAGTCGCCATCCTGTGGGGACCTCTGGTGCTGGCCGGTGACCTGGGCCCAGAACGCGATGGACGCTCGCGCGGTCCACAGGGGCGTATCCCGGTATTCGTGGCCGCTGAGCAGCCGGTCGATGAATGGCTCCAACCGATCGACGAGCACCCCGGTCATTTCAAGACCGCGGGTGTGGGCCAACCCGAAGACGTCGAATTCAAACCCTTCTATCAACTGCATCGTCGTACCTATGGCGTGTACTGGGACACCTTCACTGCTGCTGAATGGGAGATCAAGCAAGCCGAGTATGCGGCCGAGCAGGAACGCCTGCGTAAGCTGGAGGCCGCTACCGTGGCCTATTGCCAACCGGGCGAGATGCAACCGGAACGCAACTTCAATTTCCAGACCGGTGACGAACGGACCTGGCCCCTGCGTACCGAAGACCGCCCCGGTCGCATGGCCCGCACCTGGATGAGCTTCGACATGCCCGTCGAGACCGACCATCCCATGGCCCTGGTGGTGACCTACTGCAGTCAGGAACGCCGACGCGGCGAGGCCGCCTTCGACATCCTGGTCGATGACGAGAAAATCGCCGAGCCAACCGTAGGACGCGAAGAATCCCTGCGTTTCTATGACGTGGAATACACCCTACCTGTCTCAGTGATCGAAGGTAAGGAGAAAGTGATGGTCAAGTTCGTGGCCCAAGAGGGTCGTAGTGTAGCCGGTATCTACGGTGTGCGCATAATCCGGGCCAATGCGGAAAGGTAACCACTTTCCATTGCAGAATGCTATCGATGCCACGGTCTAATTGATGACACAAAAACCACAAGGATATATTTAAGGAGTTTCACATGAGAAGTTCTCGACTGAATTCTGGGCGACTGGGCCTGGCCCTGCTGGTCCTGCTGACCCTGGCCGTGATGGCCCAAGGGGCCATCAACATCGCCCTGGTCGCCCGTTCCTCGACGTCTTACGTCTCAGGCGACACCTCCACGGACGCCCTCAACGATGGTTGGGCACCGGAGCGTTCCATTGACCGTCGCCAAGGGGCCTACGGCAACTGGCCCCGTCGGGATACCCAATGGGTACAGTATGACTGGGATGTGGCCATCAGCACGGACAAGGTCGAGGTTTTCTGGTGGGACGATCATCAAGGCGTGCGTCTGCCCAGTGCAGCCCGACTGCTTTATTGGAATGGCACTGACTTCGTGGCCGTCGAGACCAGGGAAGCCTTGGGTGTGGCCGCCGATCAATTCAATGCCCTCAGTTTTACGGAGGTCACCACCTCCAAGCTGCGTCTGGAATTCGACGGCAACGAACAGTCCTCCACCGGTATCCTGGAGTGGAAGGTCTATGACTCGGGCAAGTCCCCAGCCTTCCCGCCCCAGGTCGTCGCGGACGTAGACCGCACCGTCATGCTCAAGGGCGAGACCTACCTCGATGGCACGGTCAAGAGCCTGGCCGGCGAGTATACCACCCAGTGGAGTAAGGCCTCGGGACCGGGTTGGGTCAACTTTGGCGACACCAGCCAAATCGAGACCACGGCCAGCTTTACCGAGCCCGGTGACTATGTCCTGCAACTGACCGCCATCCAAGGCGATCTCTGTGACAGCGACACCCTCAACGTGCAGGTGGTCGAGGGCCCGCCCGTCAAAAACCTGCACCCGGTTGACACCATGCCTTACCAGATCAACAGCCCCCTGTGGGACTCACGGGCTAAGGCCATTATCGTCAACTGGATCCCCCACTGCATCAACAAGATCAACGATCCGAATCTACGTGAAGGCGGTATCAACAACTTCGTGGACGCAGCCAACAAGTTGCAAGGCAAGCCGTACGAAGATCACCGCGGTTACGTCTTCTCCAATGCCTGGATCTACAACACCATGGAATCCATCTGCGTGGCCCTGATGGTGGACCCCAAGGGCGACCAAGAGATCATCGCTGCCCAAGAGATGATGAAGAAAACCCTGGATGAGTGGATCCCCAAGATCCTGGCCGCCCAGGAAGAAGATGGTTATCTGCAAACCGTCTTTACCCTACGGGATTGGCCTCACTGGTCCGATCGTCACCGCGCCGACCATGAAGGTTATGTCGCGGGATATTATTTGGAAGCGGCCGTGTCCCACTACATGCTGACCGGCGGCAAGGACCTGCGTCTCTATAACTCGGCCAAGAAGCTGGCCGACTGCTGGGCCCAGCACATCGGCCCGGGCGAGGACCAACAGGAATGGTACGACGGCCACCAAGCCATGGAAATGGCCCTGGTCCGTTTCGGCCGTTTCGTCAATACGGTCGAAGGCAAGAAAAAGGGTGACAAGTACATCCAACTGGCCAAGTTCCTCTTGGACTGCCGCGACAATGGCGACGAATACGACCAGAGTCACGTGACCTGCACCCATCAGTACGAGGCCGTGGGCCATGCCGTGCGGGCCTCCTATAACTACGCAGGCATGTCCGATGTGGCCATGGAAACCCACGACGTGGATTATCAGAGCGCGGTCATGAGTCTGTTCGACAACATGATCAACCGCAAGTACTACATCACCGGTGGCATCGGCAGTGGCGAGACCTCCGAAGGCTTCGGACCCGACTACTCCCTGCGTCACAACGCCTACAACGAGTCCTGCTCCAGTTGCGGTTTGATCTTCTTCGAGCACAAGCTCAACATGGCCTATCACGACGCCCGTTTTGCCGACCTCTACGAAGAGACCCTGTACAACGCCCTGCTCGGGTCACTCGATCTCGAAGGCAAGAACTTCTACTACCAGAATCCCCTGACCGCCTACGGCGCCCGCTACCCCTGGCATGGTTGCCCCTGCTGCGTGGGGAACATTCCCCGCGTCCTGTTGATGCTACCGACCTGGACCTATGTCAAGGACGCCCAGGACATCTACGTCAACCTGTTCATTGGTAGCAAGATCACGGTGCCCGACATCGCCAAGACCGACGTGGAGATGATCCAGGAAACCGATTACCCCTGGAGTGGTGACGTGGCCATCACGGTCAATCCCAAGAAGACCAAATCCTTCGGCATCCGCATCCGCGTACCCAATCGCGAAGTCAGTGCCCTGTACTCCAACGATCCACGTGCCAACGGCATCCTGTGGATCAAGGTCAACGGCGAACTCATCGAGCCGCCCATCGAAAAGGGTTATGCCGTAATCGAACGCAAATGGAAGGCCGGTGACAAGATCGAACTCGAACTGCCCATGATCGTGCAACGCGCCTACGGCAGTGACAAGATCGCCGCCACTCAAGGCGAAGTCGCCCTGCGTTACGGCCCCTTGATCTACAACATCGAAGCCGCCGACCAAACCCTCGACAAGAGCCTGGCCCCTACCGCCACGCTCAACACCGAATGGCTGGGTGACATGCTGGAAGGCATTGTGGCCATCAAGGGACAATGGTCAGACGGTACTGATCTACTGGCTATCCCCCACTACGCCCGCTGCAACCGCCTCGAACAAAACCGCCAAGGCGGCAACTTCGGCGGCCCCGGTGCCGTAGGCGGTGGCGAAGGCGGACGCCGACGCAACCGCGGCCCAGCCTCCAAAGTTTGGATCACCGAAACCCAGGATTAACTTTAACGTCTAATCCCTTCACCATAGAAAACAGCCACAGGCCTCAAAACCTGTGGCTGTTTTTGTTTACAAACCCAACCTTCAAACTCTAGTTTTTTTACTTTATTTCGGACCCTCTATTTCCCGATAACTACACTAAAAGCCGTATATTTCTCGAAAAGGAGATATTCATGGATAATGAGAAGCTTAACATACCCAACCAAGAGCAAATTGAGAAACTTAATCCTCAAGCCCAAGTTGCATTCGCGACGCGATGCGCCCAACGAGTACGACCTCTCTTTATTGTAACTTGGCCCTGCAATCAGGAAGAATGCTTTCGTGACCTAGATAACGCTCTTGATCTAGCAAAACAATACTACTCTCAAAATATTTCAGACACCATGATGATTAAGAATTATGCCACCTCAATAGAGGATACAACTAGAGATGCAGCAAATGCTTGTGAGAAGGGTGACACTAGGAAACATGTCTACGAAGTTGCAAAAATCGTACTTTATGTTGTCAACGCAGTTATGACAGCCAAGAATACCAACACAAGCATGCCATCTCTATCAAGCATTGTTAAAACAGTCGTTGATAAAACTATTGAAATCTTCGAGAACCATGAAAAAGCAATTAATGGAATCAAGCGAGATTTTGAGTCTATAACACAACCACTTGCAGACATAAACTCCCCAATAAATCCAGCCATCTTTGGCCCTCTCTGGCCAGATGGTGAACCTGATTGGACAGTATTTGAATCACTCTTGTCCAAGATAACTCTTTGAAAAGGTCATAAAAAAGTATCTCCGGGATTGGTATACTTGTTTTGCCCAAACAATGAACCAATACAAACCGGAGATGCAACTATGGTAAAGGTTGGCAGTTTATTCTCGCAAGTGCTTTCTTTGATAAATCGTAATGACTTTGCCCGGGCCGTTCGCCACTGGGACGCAGAACGAGGAGCGAAAGGCTTTCGATGTTGGGATCAATTTGTAGCCATGATATTCTGTCAGCTAGCTGGGGCCGACTCATTACGTGAGATCTGTGGTGGACTGTCCACTGCGATGGGCAAGTTGACGCATTTAGGCCTCAAAGAGGCCCCGGCACGCTCAACTCTGAGCTATGCCAATAGCCACCGACCGTGGCAGCTCTTTGAAACGATGTTTTATCACGTGTACAAGCAGGCCGATTCGCTTGCTCTCAGACAGAAGCGGCGTTTCCGCTTTAAGAATCCCTTGGTCAGCATTGATGCCTCAACGATCGATTTGTGCCTCAGCCTGTTTGACTGGGCCAAGTTCCGTCGAAAAAAGGGAGCCGTCAAGCTACACTTGATGCTTAATCACCAAGGATGTCTACCTCAATGGGCCTATCTCAGTACGGGCAAGGTTCACGAGGTCAAAATTGCTCAAACGCTTGAATTTGAGCCTGGGACAATCGTTGCCATGGATCGCGGCTATGTTGATTACGAACTGTTTGACCGCTTGACTCGTCAAGGCGTCTGGTTTGTCACGCGATCCAAAACCAATATGGCCTACCGTGCCGTCAAAAATCGCCCTATACCGCAGCGTGGTTCCGTCTTAAAGGATCAAGAGATTGTTTTAACGGGCCGTTACGCCAAGCAGAAATGCCCGAGACGGTTACGTCGCGTTGTCGTCTGGGACGCAGAGAACCAGAAGGAACTGGTGCTTTTAACGAATCACATGGACTTTGCGGCCAGTACCATTGGTCGGATTTATAAAGATCGCTGGCAGATTGAGCTGTTTTTCAAGGCGATCAAACAGAACCTCAAGATCAAGACGTTTGTTGGGACCAGTGAGAATGCGGTCAAGATTCAGATTTGGACAGCATTGCTGTGTATGCTGGTCTTTAAGATCTTACAGATGCGTTCTACGTTTGCATGGAGTCTGTCGAATCTATCGGCCATGCTAAGGTTTAATCTCTTAACGTATCGAGAGTTATGGACCTGGTTAGATAAGCCGTTTGAAACACCCGCCTTGGGTCCTCCTGAGGCTCAGTTGCTGTTATTTGAACCGTAGTTGGACAGCATAATGACAATGAGGTTAAAACCAGAGCCGCAACCTAAACTCAGAATGGAGGAACGCCTTGTCCGAAACAGGTGTTTCGGTAAAGGATTTTAAAGCGTAATCAGCAGAGGCTAATTATCTTGGACAGCAGTGTATTTGAATAATCTTTACCCCAACAGCTTTAATCAACTCAACTTGAGATGCGTCTTGTCCCACGTGTCAGAGTTGCTTTCGAGTCACTCCCCACGTATCCATTCCCTCACTGACGAATACATGTAAGGATTCAACGCCATCAATGCCAAGCCACCGCGGCGCATGAGCGGGGCCTTTTATGCCCCATTCTGCGCCTGCCCAGGCTCACGGTTTTGAGGTAACTTGGCCGGCACTTTCTGATCGCAGACACGCTTCAATTCGTTGAGAATCTCTTGGCGGTGTTCGGCGATCCATTGGATCTTGCGTTGGACCATCTGCAGGAAAGTATAGCCCTCATAGGGGCCGAGCTTGCCGGTGGCGGCGATGGGGATGACGGCTTCGGCCAGGGCGCTTTCGATCATGAGGTTGGGGATGGCCTTGAGTTCGTGGGCCGTGGGCTCGGTGGCCAGGCGGTAGCCGGCCATGAATTGGGTCAGGCGTGACATATCGAGAGCAGCGGGCCATTGGTCGATTTTCGGATGGCCGGTCTGGATGGAGAATTGCAAGAGGCCGTTGGCCAGGTCGAGCACGGGCAAGGCCATGCGAATGGTGTCGAAATCGAGCACGGCGACTACACTATCGCCTTGATAGAGCAGGTTGCCGGGATGCCAGTCGCCGTGGATGATTTGACTGGCCCAGCCATCACAGCCCAGGCGATTAACGCGGGCGGTGGCGTCGTCATAGGCAAAATGCAGGTCTTCCAACAATCGAGCTACGTTGGAATTTTGGGGTAGACGTTCGCGCAACGTGGTCCTGAGGCGTCTACGGATACCGGGGGCATCGTGATAGCTCAGGGTCGAGAGTGTCCCTGCAGCTTTGAAGTAACTGAGGGCGCGATGCAGTTGTCCCAGATGATGACCGGCGTCGGCGGTGGCCTCTTCGGTGTAGGAATAACGTTGGCCCTCGACATAGGGGAACATCTCATAGGCCCGACCTTCGAGTGTGACCACGGTCCGATCACGATCGCGTGTGGCGATCGGGGGACATACGGCGGCACCGCGACGGGCCAGGTAAGCGACCACACCATGGGCAAACTTCAGACGATCCACGTCATCGGGTTCCACCCGGTGATACTTAAGGATGGTCTTGCCTCGGTCGGCGGTGATGAGGATCTTTTGCGATTGGTCGCGTCCGGCCTGCAGGCGTTTGAGCGAGTGAATGATGCCCAGGTCATAATGACTGAGGACACGGATGAGTGCGGTTTTGTCGGCCTTGGACATAGAGGCCTCCCGGGGCTAACCGGCCTTCATCACGGCCATGATGATCAGGGCCAGAATGGAGATACCGGAGACCGCACCGAGTACGATGGTGAGGGTCTTGTAGCGGTTGAGTTCGTCGAGGTCATACTCCTGATGACGCTCGTTTTCTAAAAGATCACCCTCCTCCAATTGTTCCAACGCCGAGACATCGAACCGCTGATGGGCCTGCAGGGGCTGTTGCCCGTTACGCAGGGCCTCCAAATCCGTCAACAGTTCCCTTGGCATCGGCATAACGATCTTCCTTGCGTTTGGCCATCATGATCTCGATGACCTCAGAGACACCCGCTGATAGGGAGGTGTTGATATGATCCGGTGGGATCAACCGTTCCCGCAGGTGCTTACGCATGATTTCGGAGGAATCCTCGGCCATAAAGGGCACACGCCCGGTGACCATATGGTAGAAGGTCGCGCCCAGACCGTAGATGTCTGCGCGACCGTCAATATCGATCCGGCCCCGGATCTGTTCAGGGGCGATGTAATAGGGGGTGCCGTAGGCCTTGCCCTCTTCGTGTTGGGCGGTTTCGATGTCCGTGGTCTCGCGGGCCAAACCCATATCCGCCAACTTGACCACGCCGTCCTCCATGATCATGATGTTCTTGGGCTTGACGTCGCGGTGGATCAGCCCGATGGAATGGGCATGTTCCAGGGCCTTGGCCACTTGAATGATAACATCAAGGGCATCATGCTCGGTAAAGACCTGCCCGTCGCCCAAGTCATCGGAAATGGTCTTGCCCTCGACATACTCCATGACGAAGTAGTGATAGCCCCCGGCCTCGCCCACATCAATGGCCTGCACGATGTTGTTGTGGTGGAGCTTACCGGCAGCCTGGCCCTCTTTGTAGAACCGTTGGACATACTCGGGATTTTCACTGAAGCGTTTGGGCAGGATCTTGATGGCGACCGTACGATTGAGACTGACCTGCTTGGCCTTGTAGACCACGGCCATGGCTCCGGCACCTAGTTTACCGGTGATTTCGTAACCGGGTATCTTGTGGGCTCCGGCCTTGGTGCCTTTACCCCGGTTTTCCTTGATGTCGGTATGGAGGCGAATGGCTTGATTTTTGGTGATGTACCCCAGTCGGATGAGTAGATCCCGCAGGACGACTGGATTGCCCTGGGCTCGGGCCTTGAGTTCCTTGATGGCCCGCTGCAGTTCCTCCGTGGTGCAGAGACCATTGTCAACCGCCATCCGTCCAAAAACCGTATCGTAGCTCGTTTCTTGTGTCATACCAGTTCCAAGGTGCCATCGAGCAGCCATGGATTCATTCCATGTGCTCCGGAAAGACGCTCGGAATCGTCTTCCCAGAGCGAGTAAATGGCGAACAATATCAAATCTAAGACAGCCTTGTCAAATGGGTTTTTGCCTGGCATCCCGTGAAGATACCTGCCCGACAGGAGAATTCGGCGTTTTTTCCCACTAGGTTGAGGTGATTATCCAACCTAGGCCATTGCCGATGTGTCAAAGCGCGCTGCCAAGATTTAAAAGAGCCGACCCAGAGAATTCTAAAGTTCAATAAAGAAAGTTCCGGGAGACCCTGCTTGCGCAACGGTTTTTGTTGGTTTTTTCACATTTTCTTTAAAAGGAGGGATTTTTAACCTTATGGGGCTATGACGGGAGCGGCATCCTCGATGGGAGCCACCGGCACATCCGGCTGATCCGGAGCCAGGCCCATGGCCTTTTCCATGCGCGAGAGCTTTTGCAGGACCTGATCGAGCTTGTGATCCAGGACCATGACCTGCTCGGTCAAGGCCCGATTCTCCTGGGCCACGTTGATCAATTGAATTTGCTGCTGGTCCAACATGCGGTTGACCATGGATTCATAGGCCGCCATCACACGATCGATATCCGAGGCATAAGTCGGGATTTCCACTCGGGGCTGCACCTCAACCGTATTGGGACGGGCCCAGGTTGCCACGGCAAACAAGGCCACAGTTAACCCAAGTAACAACAATGACATACGTTTGATAAGTTTGACACGCCGCATAAGTCACCTCGATTCCGATCACCGATCACCTAAAAGGCACCCCATTCCTGCTTGCCGGGAATGTAATGGGTGGGACAGATAAAGCGCAGAGCCTGAGCGAAGCGTTGGGCCTTCTGCTGCTTGACCTGAGCATCCTGTTCCATACGGACAAATTCTTGGCCATATTCCTGGCGGAAATGCTCAACACCGGCGGTGCGCCGTTCTTCCTCGGTAGCGAATTGGGCGCGAATCTTTTCCAGTTCACCGTGATCCAACCAGAATCCGCCACATCCGGGACACTCGTCGACCTCGACTTCATGCTTCACAGTGAAATAGTGACGCAGCATCACGGTGTCTTCGCAGCGGGGGCAATAAAACGGTTCGCTATGGTCGGTCTGCACGGATTCGTCCCATGAGACCTGCAACAGCTCACCGGCATGTTCGTGGGGCTCGTCGAACTTCTGCAGTTCGAACCAATCGAACCAGATCCCTCCACAGCCACCATCGCACACATCCAGTTGCACACCATCAATGTTCTTTTGCGTCAACGCACGACCACAAGCCGGACACTTCATAATTCATTCCTCCATAGCCCACGGCCGAAGGCAACTCGTGACCTTCGAGCCCGAACCTTCATTGAGTCCAAAGATAAAAATATCTATCGGCAGGATCAGGAGGTTTGGACAGTAAAAATGAAAGGAACGATTGAATCATTTGGTTGATTCGATTTGTTTTTTAGGACGCTGGTACGATAGGTTCCCACTCGACTTGAGCCGCCCCTAAAAGGGTACCGGTGAAGTAGGCCAAGTCTTCCAGGGCGATTTGATAGTCAGCCAAAGCTCGAATTTCGGAACTCTGCGCGTTTGCCAGGCTGGCCTGCGAATCCAGCACTTCGGTGTTGGTGCGAAGGCCCAATTCAAACTGTCGTTTTTCGGCCTCGTATTGACGCCCGGCAGTTACGGTATTATGACGGCTGGCTAAAATCCGTTGCCACCCCGCCTCTACCTCATCAATGGCATTGAGAACCTCTTCTTTGATCATGAGCTTTCGGCTCGCCTGGGTTGCCAACCGTTGGCTTTTTTGGTAAACCGCCTCACGTAACCGATGTTTAGCTGCAAGGTTTCCTAAAGGGATTTCCATGTTAAGCCCAAAAGAATGCCCAGATCCATATTGATGACTCGTCAATAGCTGATAGGCATCGCGACGGGAAGCTCCCAAACCCGAATGATCGTAACCATAACTTAGTGACACTGCAGGCAAAGACTGACTACGGTAATAATCGACAACGCTTTTATCCTGAGCGAGTTGAATCTCTAATTCCAACATCTCCATACGATTGTCAATAGCGACCTGTATGATTTGTTGGTTATCAAAAGCATAACGTAAGGGATTCGGCTCTGACGCAGGAATGAGTCGATTGGGACTATCAAGCCCCAATCCGTCCTTATTAATCACCCGTTTCAATCCCCGCTCCTGCAAACGGACATTATTCTCGGCAATGATAATGGCCTCAAGACGCTCGGCGAGTCCAGCCTCCGCTCGAATGATCTCGACTTGAGCCACTTCTCCTTGCTCTACGAGTCGCTTCGTCTGCTCCAGTTGAGCCTCAGCCAGGGCGTATTGGCTCTTGCGTACCTCCAATTCCCTGCGCAGGGCATACAGTCCCCAATAATACCCATCGACCGTGCGTATTAATCCCGTCACTTCTAAACGAACCCGCACCTCAGAGATATCTTTTTGATACTGAGCGATTCGAATACTATGACGGTTTACATAGGATCCCGCATTGCGTAATAACGGTTGAGATAAAGAGAAGGAAAGCCCGGTTCCATAATTAGGGTTGATTTCCCAGTACGATGAATCACTTTTTCTCCGACTATCCACCAATCCCAATGAGAGGGTACCTCCGGTTTCCAAAGGGGTGTCTACACCAAACTGGCCATACCAGGAACTCTCTTGATTCCCCTCCAAGGTTGAATAGCTGGGATCATCACTTTTGTTATAGTTCATCGAAGATTTAAAGACGGACTCGAACTTAGACTTCTCCTGACTCAACTGTTCAGCTGCCAAGGTGGGTTCCATCAAGGTGGCCCGAATGGCCAGGTTGTTACACAAGGCCAAAGCCCGACACTCTTCCAGGGTCAGGGATAACTCCTCGGGCAGGACCACGGGCTCGGTCTCCATGACATTGGGTTCATTGACCTCGGTCAGTTCCAGAACGGGGACCTGAAAAACATCTGTTTGGGCAACAGAGACGTTCTCCTTGGGAGGATTGGAGCACCCATGAACCAACATAGCCAAACCAGCACAAACGAATACAAACAAATGATTTCTCATTCTATTCATGTCTCAATGCCTCAATGGGATCCAAACGTGCGGCCTTGATGGCCGGGAACATACCGAAGAAAATCCCCACCGAGCCGGCAAAGGCAAAGGACAGGCCGACCGCCCACATGGGGATGTGGGCCATGTCCAGCTTGGCGTTGGGGATGTTGGAGATGGCCATGGTCAACAGTTGACCACCGCCGATACCGATCAGGCCGCCGACAAAACACAAGACCACCGATTCGATCAGGAACTGGGTCAGGATGGCCGAGCGTCGCGCGCCCACGGCCTTGCGCAGGCCGATCTCACGCGTGCGTTCGGAGACCGAGACCAGCATGATGTTCATGATACCCACACCTCCGACCAGCAGGGACACGCCCACGATGCCCCCGGCCACCAGGGTCACGACCATGGCGATCTCGTTAAACTTCTTGAGTTCGTTTTCCAGGGATTCGACGCGGAAGGTATCGGGATCGCCGGGACGGATATGACGCGTCCGTCTAAAAAAGAATCGTAACTCGGCCAGGGCATCGGCCGACGCCTCGGCAGACACGCTCTCGGCCGAGGCCCAGATCCAGGGCTCGCCTTGCAATTTGACGTTGGTGCGAAATGGAATGAACATCTCCAACCGACTGCTGCTGTCGTCAAAGGGGTTTTGCGGGCGGGGTTCGATGAGACCCACGATGATAAAGCGGTTGTGCCCCACCAGGATGGACTGACCGATGCAGTCCCGCTTGAGTCGTAGTTGGTCACGGATCTTGGGATCGATCAGGCAGACGTGACGGGCCTGCATTTCGTCCATCACGGACAAGGGACGGCCCAGGGTAACCTCGCGACCTTCGATCTGGAGCACGGCCGGTTCGGTGCCGTAGACCCGCACTTCTTCAGCCGTGCGATCGCGATAGCTGACCACGTGACGTCCGCCCCAAGTCTGACAGCCATATCGTTCCACCGAGGGACAATGTTCCAAAAGCCCTTCGAAGTGTTGCGGTTTAAGGCGCAAGTCCCAGCCCGAAGCATGTTGCATGGGACCACTGTCCGGTTCGTGCATGGAGATGAAGATGGTGTTGGTGCCAAAGGACTCGATCTGGGTGAGCACGCGGGCCTTGAGTCCGGTCAGTGCAGCGATCACGGCCGTAACCGAGGCCACACCGATGATGATGCCCAACATGGTCAGGACCGAACGGGTCTTGTTGGCCCAAATTTGGCCCAAGGCCAGGTACACACTCTGATACAAAAAACGCACGAACCTTACGACCATTCCTAACAAGACCTTGATCCAATTCATGCCTGCCCCTCCTTGGACTCCAGCTCAGGACGAAGTCGTCCGGCGAGATCCTCTTCAATGGGCAGATCACTGATCACACGTCCGTCCTGCATGCGAATGACGCGTCGGGCATGGGCCGCGATGTCCTCTTCATGTGTCACCATCACGATGGTCTGGCCCTCTTGGTGCAACTGTTGGAACAGGGCCATGATCTCGTGACTGGTGCGGGTATCGAGGTTGCCGGTGGGTTCATCGGCCAGCAAAATACTGGGCCGGGCCACCAGGGCGCGGGCAATGGCTACGCGTTGTTTTTCACCGCCGGAGAGTTGATTGGGCTTGTGGGTCATGCGATCGCCCAACCCGACCCGCTGCAAGGCTTCACGGGCCAGACGCCGTCGTGACATCCAGCCGCTGCGGGCATAGATCAGGGGAAGTTCCACATTGCGGATGGCATTGAGCTGACTGAGCAATTCAAAGGATTGAAACACGAAACCGATGCGTTCGTTACGGACCCGCGCCAGGGCCGCATCTCCCAGCTTGGTGGTATCGTGGCCGTCGAGGTGGTAGTGACCGGCGCTGGCTCGATCCAGGCACCCCAATACGTTCATCAAGGTGCTCTTACCCGAGCCGGAGTGGCCCATGATGGCCACGTACTCGTTCTCATGCAGGTTCAACGTCACGCCGTCGAGAGCGTGAATCTGTTCGACTCCGACCTGGTAGATGCGTTTGACATCGTCCAGTTCGATCACCACCTGCGGGGATTGGCTTGCCGTTGCGGTCACCATGGCTTAGTTCGCTTCATCCGTTTGATTGGCATCGGCCTTGGATTCGCCCTCTTTCTCAGCATCCTCTTCCGACTTAATGGCTTGATCGTGTTGCAATCCGTCCAGCACCCGGTACGGCCCTACGACCACTTGGTCTTCAGGAGACAGGCCCGCTTTGATAATGGTGTGGGTTAGATTGCTGGGACCGATGGTCACGGGCGTCACCACGGACTTGCCGTCGATGCAGCGGTAGACCACCGGGGTAAAGGTTTTGTCCTTTTCGACTTCATCGGAACTCTCGCGGATGTCCTTGGGCAGACTGTCCACCTCACGCCCCAAGATGGCCTGACTGGGCAGGACCATTACATCGCCATGCTTGAGGGTCTCGATCTCCACGTGGGCCGTCAGACCGGAATAGAGCTTGGCGATATTGGGGTCATTATCGAGCACAATCTCGGTACGAAACACCTTGGTCCCGTTGTTGGAGGTATGATAGATCAAGGCGATGGAATCCACCACCCCGGCAAACTCGTCGTCCGGATAGGCCTGTACATGGGCCGTGGCCTTTTGATCCACCTTGAGCTTGCCCACATCGGCCTCGCCCACATCGGCCACCACCAGCATACAGGACAGGTCCGCGACCTCCAAGATCACGCTGGCGGCATTGTTCATGGTCCCGGTCATGACCAACTCACCCACCTCGGCGTTGAGACGGGTCACGATCCCGTCAATAGGCGAGTGGATCACGGTATGAGACAAGGCGTCCTCGGCCTTGGAGATGCCGGCATCCGCCTCTTCCAGACGGTGACGCAAGACCTGCAGGTTCAATTCCGCAGCCTTCAAATCATGTTGGGACGAGGCATAACGGGCCGAGATTTCATCGTAGGCCAACTTGGCATCATCAAAGGCCGACTGGCTGACATCCTTGGAGGCCAGAAGTTGACGTTGGCGATCCAGATCGGCCTGGGCCTGACGCAGTGACGCCAGAGTACCGTTGAGCGATTCCCGTTGCGACGAGATCCGTTCGGATTCGACCTCGATCTGGGCGGCCTGGGCCGCGCGACTGGCGCGGGCCGAACGTAGGTTCTCTTCCAGATCCTTGGCATCGAGCCGTACCAGCACCGAGGCCGGGACCGGTGGAACAGCGTCCGGGTCGCCCTTGGTCACACGCTCGCCCTCGTCAAAAGGCAACTCGACAATCCGGGCCGAGACCTTGGCGCGGATCTCCACGTTGGTCTTGGGTTCGATCTGGCCGGGGGCATTGACAAACTCGATCAACTCCCCTAGGGCCGGATGATCCAACTGCACTTGAGTGGCTTGGGTGCCCTTGTTGCCCTTACTCTTGCCCACTACCAACAGCCCCACGATGACAAAGAGGATCGAGCCGGTAATGATCACGGTTTTACGAGACGGTTTCACAGCGTGCCTTTCATCCTGACAATGACTGATATCACGGTTCCACAAATTGGATCGTAATGGTCTTGATGACATTTTGCAAATGTCAAATCGGCATTGACCCCTGTTGGAAAACTCAACAAAGGTTGCCCATAAAAGCTCTGCTGCCAGTTAGACGCACAGCCCACCCTGATGTTACAGGTTTCAGGAGTTTTTCTTGCATCCGGGCCCTTAAACGGCACAATACTCAGGGTACTCTTGATTTTAGGAACAACTATGATTCGACTTTTACTAGTTAGTGACATCCACGGCGCCGCTAATCTGATCCCCTGCCTTCACGAAGCCGCTGCAACCTGTGATATCATTGCCATCGCTGGCGATATGACCACCTTCGGTGGCCAACGAGAGGCCGAGCCCATCCTCTCTGCCTTGCGCCGTTTAAACAAAAATCTAATCGGGGTCTGCGGCAACTGCGATTTGCCCGAGATCAACGACCTGATGATCGAGCAAGACATCAGTGCCGATGGCCGCATCGGTACGCGTGCAGGTCTGACCTTCGTGGGCCTGGGCGGTTCCCTGCCCTGCCCGGGACGGACTCCCAATGAAAGCGATGACGACCGCTTTGGTCACTGCCTACGCCAGGCCCTAGGGAACTGGCAAGGACCCTCCGAAAAACTCGTGGTCATCACCCATCAGCCCGCCTATGGCACCGGCCTGGACCAAATCGGCTCAGGCATCCATAAGGGTAGCCCGGCCTTGCGACGTTTTATCGAAGAGACCCAGCCTATCCTCGCACTCAGCGGTCACATCCACGAGGCTCGTTGTATCGATCATCTCGGCGACACCACCCTGGTCAATCCCGGCCCCTTCAAGGCGGGGTATTATGCCGTAGCTGAGATCGACGGAAAAGATGTACGAGCCAAATTGCACGAATTGAGATAACCTGCTATAATGACCCGCCATTGAGACAATTTCGTTTTTGGAGATCATTATGAGTGAATCAGACAAAAGCTTTGAAGAGCAGGTTGCGGACGCCATTGAAGAGATCCGCCCGGCCCTGCAGAGCCATGGTGGCGATATTGAACTAGTGGGCGTGACCGAGGACCTGGCCGTGCAGGTACGGCTGCAAGGGGCCTGCCATGGGTGTCCCGGTGCCATGCAGACCCTGAAACTGGGTGTCGAGCGGGTCCTCAAGGAACGCGTGCCCGAGGTCAAGGAAGTGGTCCCGGTGCAATAACCCCCATGTTTGAACCCCAAGATAACACAATCCAGGGTGCTGCTGAAAACCAGCAAGCACCCTTCTTTTTTGCCTATGTTTGACTTTGATGCCTTGGGCTGGTCGCCCTTCTTTCAAGAACAATGGGAATCCTACGATCCGGATCAATGGACCGCCGGACGCGTGGCCCTGATCCAACGCAGTAACTGCCTGGTCTGGACCGACCAGGATGAACGGGACATCCCCACCAAATATTTCGCCACCCCCAAAGACCTGGCCGTGGGCGATTGGGTGCGTCTACCCCACGATAAGCAGGTCAAAATCCCTCGTTTCGAACGCCGCAACCTGCTCAGTCGCCAGGCCTCGGACGGTCGCGGCAACATCCAACTGATAGCTGCCAACGTGGACACCCTGTTGATTGTCATGGCCTGTAATCAGGACTTTAACCTCTGTCACCTGGAACGCTTTCTCATCCTGGCCCTGGAAAACGAGGCCCGCCCGGTATTGGCCCTGACCAAGGCCGACCTGACCGAAAACGCAGAGGACTTCCGGACTGCTGCCGCATCTCTATGGTTGGATCTCGAAATCCACTGCATGGACGCCCGTGACAACGAGCAGATCGCCCCCCTGCTGTCACTATGCGGCCCGGGCCAGACCGTGGCCCTGATCGGCTCCTCCGGCATGGGCAAGTCCACCTTGATCAATGGCCTGGCCGAGGCGGATCAATTGACCTGGGAGGTCAGTGAGTTCAACAACAAGGGCCAACACACCACCACCGAGCGGTCACTGCACATCAGCCACGCCGGTGGTATCCTGATGGACACGCCCGGCATGCGTGAACCACAGTTGGTCTTGAGTCCACGGGGGATGGAGGCGGTGTTTAGTGACATCATGACCCTGGAGGTTCAATGCCGCTTCCGTGACTGCCGGCATCAAACCGAACAAGACTGTGCCGTTCAAGCGGCCCTGGCCAACGGCACCCTTGACAGGGATCGATGGCAGCGTTATCAACAGTTGTCCCTGGAACAGACTCAATATGCCCAACTGCTGGCCAAACGTGAACAGCGAGAGTTGGGACGCCGGCGGCCCCGACGTCGAAAATAACAAACCCTTTCTTTGGTCAATGGATTGATTAGAGTGAAGATGAGAACACTATTGATGGGATGGCTATTATGTGGGCCGCTGTTTTTCATGGGTTGCAGCCAACCCCAGTATAAAAAAACTTGGCAGGATTGGATGGAAGACCCCAACCTATCCACGCCAGCCATGCTGGCCTACCCCAATTTCCCCGAAGATGACCGCGAGTTCCTTTTCGCAGAAGGTTACGAAATCGGCGATGGGGCCCGCGTTGGAGCCGACTTCAACCTGGCCATGCGTAACCCCGACTTCCCCAAAACCTATATCGAAGCCGTATATCTGGATGTCACCAGCCCGAATCACTGGTTGAGCCTGTCCTGGACCGGACCGCGGGCTCAGGTAGGTCCCGTGGGCCCCTGGCGTGCCAATCCCGGACGCGGTAAACCCAATTTCGACTGCAACGACATAACGGGTAGCAATATGATCGATTCCTGGTGCACCCCCAAGGGGGTTTTCCCGGCGGCCGGTTTTGCCGACCATCTAGACGGTGTCACCGAATGCCACTATGTCACCTGGGTCGTACACGAACCGCGTTACATCGGTCTGCATTCGCACAGGATCATCCCCAAGCATTCCGCCTCGCATGGTTGTATCCGCGTTCCGTACGACGTGGCTCAACTGATTCACAACAACAGCCGTGTGGGACTGACCCTCATCCATATTGACGGACAATGGACCCGATACGTGAATCCCTATGAACAAGAATACGACTAACCCACGTGCCCGCATCGCCCAGATCATCTTCGACGCCGACACCCCGGCGGGCAAGCTGTATGACATCGCCTTGATCGTCGTGATCGTCCTGAGTGTGGTGGTGGCCATGCTTGACAGCATCCAACCCACACGTCTACTCAAGAGAGTCGAATGGACGCTCACGATCCTCTTTACCCTCGACTATGTCACACGCATCGCCTGTGTCCAGCGTCCCCTGCGTTACATGCTCAGTTTCTTCGGGATCATCGATTTACTCAGTATCCTGCCGACCTACTTACAGTTCTTCATCAAGGGTGGACAATACCTGGCCAGCCTGCGTTTTCTACGGGTCTTGAGGATCTTCCGCGTATTACACCTGTCCAGCTATCAACGGGAATTCCAACAGCTCAAACACGCCTTTGTCCTGAGCCGTCGCCGCATCACCGTCTTCCTATTCTTCGTTTTGACCCTGGTGGTCGTACTGGGTTCATTTATGTATGCCCTGGAACACGACAGTAATCAAGAACAATTCACCAACATCCCCAGCAGCATCTACTGGGCCGTGGTCACCCTCACCACCGTGGGCTATGGTGACATCTCACCCCAAACACCCCTGGGCCGTACCGTGGCCGCCACCCTTATGATCCTGGGCTACAGCATCATCGTGGTCCCCACCGGCCTGATGGTCTCGTCGTTGCCCAAGAGCAGCCCTACAAATGAATTTCAAACCTGCCCTCAGTGCGACAAACGCGGCCACGACATCGACGCCAATTTTTGCAAAAGCTGCGGCCATAGGCTTGACAAAACCGCTTGACTTTTTCGGACTTCTCACATAATCTCAAAAATGAGGATTACGATAGAATGAACCTTTTTGAGAAGGAGAATATCCCCATGCGTACAATCATATTTTGCGTGGTTTGTTTCTGTGCATCCCCGCTATACAGTGCCTGTGATCCCAACTGCCTACAGGATCTAAACGCCGACGGCCAAATTGACTGCTCGGATTTTGCTATCCTGACAGAATACTGGCTCTGCAACCTA
The DNA here is from genome assembly GCA_963662565.2 of Sedimentisphaerales bacterium. Lineage (GTDB taxonomy): Bacteria > Planctomycetota > Phycisphaerae > Sedimentisphaerales > Anaerobacaceae. The sequence continues at coordinate 180,124 of CAXXXG010000003.1, forward strand.
TGCGAACAAGATCCCAATATTGCCTGGGTCGAAGAGCGACAAAAAATCCGTCAACGTTCGATCCTTACTGTTATTTCAATAGGGCTCGAATTTTACCGTAATGAATACGGCTATTACCCTCCCTCCGAGGATGGTCCCAACGTACATGCCTATGGTGGAGCCAATCGTCTCTCAGAAGCCTTGCTCGGATGGGATCTGCTAGGATTTCACCCTCAGTCACAGTTTGAATCCGATGGCAAGCAATATCAAGCCGCAATTTTTCATCCCAATTCACCGGGCCAAACCTACCCCCAAGAGGTCATTGAAAATCTGCAACGAAGAGATGAAAGATATCTTAGCTTGGATAACACTCCCGTTTTTCAACTGAAAGATATTTATGCAGACGTCGGAGACTTGAATGGAGAAGCCTATGTTATCTGTGACGCCTTTGAAAAACCTCGCCATTCAGGAATTTCAACCGGTATGCCTATCCTCTACTATCGTGCCCACGACACACACCTCCAACAAGACTGCAACGACGCCGATGGCATTGAAAACGATATTTACTATTACCCTGACAATCAGGTCTATTTAGAACTCGGCAGCGCAACGGATCCCGAAGTCCAACAACCCCTTGCCGATGGGCAACATGATTGGGCTGATTTTGAAAACTTAATTCTAGATCCAAGAATTCATGCGGTTCAATATCCCTACCTCTCAGACACCTACATCCTGATTTCAGCAGGGCCTGACGGGCTTTATGGAACGCTCGACGATATCACGAATTTTAAGGAACAAAACAACGTATCAACTGCAACAACGCGAATCACTCTTCCCCAGGGCCTAGTCACACGGATCGCGGATTATTATATTGATCTTTAAGTAGGTAACATCTCCCTGACCTACAAGGCGTCATTAAGTGATTTCGCCTTTTACAATGCGATGACCAAGATCAGGATTCATGCTGGACGTTTTCTTTCATAACAATCCAGAAGTCGTCAAATCCGCAAATGTTTCGCTCGACGATGAGGGTGACGATTGACAAAAACCTTTATTAAGACTAAGGTGACGTCCAAGGAGTCAAGATCAACGATAGAAGCAATGACACAAGCAAGGATCTGAACCTGTAAAGGAGCTTAAAATGAGTTTTAAACAATCAATTTGCCCTGTTATGGCCCTTCTGTGCATGGGCGTCTGTCTCAACATGGCTTCGGCCCAAACCGACACCTCTGATCAATGGCAGGTCAAACTGATCCCTTATGCCTGGTTTATCAGCATTGACGGTAGTGTCTCGGCTCAAGGCACCAATGCCTCCGTGGACAACTTCTTCGATTCGTCCAAGCCCACCCCTTCTTTCGCGTTTGAAATGCGCAAGGGCCTGCATGGGTTTTACGGCGATTTCATCTTTACCGACGACTCCCACGATGGTGAGTCGGGTGGCTCGGCAGCCAGCCTGGACGTCGAAAGCTCCATCATGGAGGTAGGGTACACCTATCGCGCCTACGAAGGCTATTCCGCTTATGAGCGTCCCGCTTACACCGCCATTTATGCGGCTGGGCGTTTTATCGATATCAAAAGCAAAATCGACGACTCGACCGCGACCGACAAAACGAGCAGCAAAAACTGGTTCGATCCCATTCTGGGCGTCACCCATAGCGTAGGCATCATGAAGGGATGGACCCTGACCGGCAGTCTGGAACTGGGTGGCCTGGGAATTGGTTCGGACTTCACCTGGGGAGGTAAAATCCTCGGGATCTACGACTTCACCCCCAACTTCAAGGGCTGGGTAGGCTATCGTTACCTGAACATGGACTATGACCATGGTGTCGGATCCAATCGTTTCGAGTTCGACGCCGCCTTCCATGGCCCCGCCCTGGGCGCGTCGTTTGAATTCTAGCCCTCTCCGAATATGACACCTACGGGCCTGCAACCTTAATCCGGTTGCAGGCCCGTTTTCGTTTGAAGCCCAAGGCACTGAAAGTCGATTGAAATCAGTGGCAATCCCCTTTGTCCTTGCAAGAATATTCTGACCATGATATGACTATTGAATCATTGCCGACTCGTGAAACGTCAAGGTGAGGAAATGGTTCCATGAAACAGCGGCTTTGCTGCATCACTTTTCTCCTACTAAGCCTACCCCGAACAGGCTGGACAGAATCTATTGAAGCCATCCCCCAGGAGCTTCTTGATCCCATAGTCCTGGTGGGATGCATGGACTATACCGCACGAGGTAAATTTTCATTAGAAATGCCAAGAATGGGATTTGCCATTGGCGACGGCACTTTAATTGTCACAGCTGAGCACTGTGTGGATAGCTTTCGAGATCCAGCCCCGCCTTCGTCTTCACGTCTCGTGTTCGCTATCAGTCCATACTATGGTGACATCTACCCGCTCAGGCTACTGGCCAGTGATGACCGGGCAGACGTGGCCTTGCTGCAGGCCGACTGGGCGTCACATCCGGCCTTTGACCTTGCTGACCCCTGCGATCTCCATCCGGATGAAACCCTCTGGATTCCCAGTATCCCACAATTCATCAAAGACAAACACCTTAACACCACAGCCTATCTCGAAACACTATGCGTGGAACACATTGACTATCTATCCGAAACTCCGTCTATTCGTTTCACCCAAAAGGGAAGGATTGAACCGGGTTGGAGTGGCTCACCAGTTATTTTACCCACATCTCACAAGATCGCAGGTTTGATGGTCAAAATTACGGGAACCCCTCAACGGAGAGCCTTGTTTTTCAAACGCATGGTTTACAAGGGCTTCGCCTGTCACGTCGAGGCCATCCCCAATCTGCTCAACACACAGGGACTTGCCCTTCCCGAATATCCCCATCCACCGATCCGGCCTGCGGATGCCAACAGTAAAGCAGCCTTAAGCGATATCCAGGGAGCTCTCAATGCCTTGCTGGTCTCTGACCTATACGAAACCACGGATCACCTGAAAAAATCAGTAGCCTTACGTCCTGACTCGGCCTATCTGCATCTCTGGCTGGCGACATTCATGGACTTTCTAGAGGAAAACGACAAGAACGAGCAAGACATCGAATGTCCACTCATGACGGCCATTCAGCGGCGTCCGAAGGACCCCCATATCCTGGCCGTATCCGCCCATCTACTCAAAGGCCTCAATAAGCCAGAGCAAGCCCAGCAATATGCCCAGGAGGCCCTGATCCAAGATCCTAACAATGCCCTGGCCCTGTATACCCAGTTGACGCTATTACAAGACAAAGATCCCGATCAGGCCGTCCAATGGGGCCGTCGACTCATCGACCTGGAACCCAACAACGCGATGGCCTGCTTTTACACTAGTATGGCCCTGCTCAACTACGACCCAGAAGAAGCACTCCACGTAGCTCAACAGGCTGTAGCCATCGATCCCAATGGAGTGCTACGGAATCCCATGGCCCGTGCATTTGCGGCCTTGCATCGCAATGACGAAGCCCTAGTCGAATATCGATACATGACCGAGCATTGTGGCTGCGAAAGCTGTTGGTATCAATACTGCCGTTTTCTGACCGAGCAATACCCAGACCGCATCAGCGAGGCCCAGAATGCCTTGGATCAGGCTCGATCCACTTCAAAAAAGAAAGGTCTCCCCTCCAACCATTTCGACACCCTCCAGGTCAACATCTATAAACAGAGCGATCCCAATCAGGCCATGACCTTTCTAGAGACCAAGCTCGATCAAGATCCCAACGATGCCCATACCTGGTGGTGCCTGACGGACGTCCTGCGACAACAAACAAAATATCAAGAGGCGACAGATGCCGCCCAAAAAGCGGTCGATCTCGATCCAAATAACAGCTATGTCCCCAGACTGGCCAACTGCCTGACCAAGGCGGGTCATGTGACCGCGGCCCGAACCATGTACGATCGCATGCTTACCGAACATCCAGAGCGTTCCAGATATTGGTTGAACTGAGCCTCCTTCGTCAGCAGATTTACACTGCCTGACGCCACTAGGCATTTCGTATCTAATTTCTAGTCACTAAACTTTGAAATAATGAACCTCCATGGATCACACGATCCTATGTTTGACAACTATTCACTCTTATGGAGGTTCATTATGAACAGCAAACGTAGTAAGTTTATCCACACCAAATTTTATGACCGAATGATTGAAGCGATGCAGCTGCAAAGCTTTTCGCCAAGGACACAACAGTCTTATGTGCGGGCCGTCCGTAAACTGGCTGAGTTCTATGATAAATCACCCGCTCGCATTACGGAAGCGGAACTTTGCGACTATTTTCTCCATCGAAAGAACGTCGATCAGTGGTCCAGCACCGCCTGCCGCATTGCTCTGTGCGGAATCAAATTCTTCTACCAGAAAACACTCAATCGTAAATGGACCAAGGCTAAACTTATCAAGCCAAAGAAGGATAAGACTTTGCCTGTGATCCTTAGCGTTGAGGAGGTCCGTAGCGTGCTCAAGAATATGCATCCATTTAGGCACTATGCTGTGCTAGCTACGATGTATTCCTGTGGATTACGAATCAGTGAGACCATGGAGCTTAAAGTTCAAGATATTAAAAGCCAACGCGGCTTTCTGCATGTTCATGGTAAAGGGGCTAGAGATCGCTATGTGCCACTACCGCTAAGAACATTGGATATCCTGAGAATGAATTGGGCACGCCATCGTAATCCAACATGGCTTTTCCCTGCTCCTGGCCACAGTGGGTTAGGCGAAGCCACCGCCACAGGACCTCTGTTGCATACCACCTTTCGACATGTACTCCAAGAGGCTATCCGTAAGGCAAAGGTGCATCCAAAAGCCAGACCACATACCTTTCGACACTCTTATGCCACACACCTGCTGGAGCAAGGCGTCGATATCCGTGTCATCCAGATATTGCTAGGCCACGCGTCACTGGCCAGCACGATGATTTACACCCGGTTAACCGAACCAGCCCTAAAGCCTGCGACCGAGACCATCAACAAGCTTATGGAAGACATCTAGCCTAGGCCACCATGGCCGAGTTGGCGGATGTCTTTCGCCTGCATGGTCCTGCCTATCTAGCCAAGTATCATAAGAAGTTGCTGCCTAGCCATCGGCGGGTCCTGCAGGACGTACGCGATTGTCGCACCGAGGCTCTGGATGGACACGTCTATAAGTGCCCCCAGTGTCAACAGAGACACTACGTCTACCATTCCTGCAAGAACCGCCACTGTCCTAAGTGTCAAAACGATCAGGCCGACCTGTGGTTGGCTCAGAAGCAAGCTTTGCTCTTGCCCGTGACCTATTTCATGGCCACCTTCACCTTGCCGTCTGAGTTCCGGCTGCTGGTCCGACGTCACCAGAAGAATCTCTACAACCTGCTGTTCAGGGCCTCCAGTGCTGCCTTACAAAAGCTCGCTCAAGATCCGAAGTATATCGGCGGCACTCTGGGGATGCTCGGCGTCCTGCAAACCTGGACACGTGATCTGGGTTACCACCCGCATATCCACTATGTCATTCCCGGTGGCGGACGGGCAGCCGATGGTCAATGGCAACCGGTCAAGCATGACTACCTCATGCCGGAAAAGGCCTTGGCCACCATCTTTCGGGCCAAGTTCCGTGATGGTCTCAAAGCATTGAAGCTGTCTGACCAGATGCCGGCAACCGTCTGGAAGAAAAACTGGGTCGTGGACATCGAACCGGTCGGCAGTGGCAACGAGGCCTTGAAGTATCTCACGCCTTACATCTTCCGTGTGGCCCTCAGCAACAAGAACATCCTGAAGGTTACCAACCAAGATGTCACATTTAGGTATCGCGACCGCAATCAGCCGGGCTACCAGATAAAGACTCTGTCCGCAGAACAGTTTATCAGCCGCTTCTTACAGCATACCTTGCCCAAGGGCTTTCAGAAGGTCCGGACCTACGGCCTCTATCATCCCAAAGCTCGGGATAAACTTAAACTTGTCAAAGAGCAGTTGCAGCCGAAAGAATCAGAACCTTCAACCCAGGCTGCCATTCAAGAGCCAACCAAGACCAAACCACCAGCACGTGTCTATTGTCCGTGCTGCAAGGTTGAAATGGTCAAGCTCTATAAAATCACCCGTCTACGCGGGCCACCACCATGACGCCAAGTCTACGAATCTCTCCAATCAGAGCCGAAAACATAAGCCGCATTGCGTACGGCCCGAGGGCTTTACGTCACCACATCAAAAAAAGCCCTAAAAAGAGCCCTAAAACCACAAGAGGCCCACCGCATCCTAAGGGCAAGAGTCGCAGATGGCAACGTCACCGCCCATCTTATTCGACAGATGAGGCGGTGTGATCATAGCATCCCACTCGAAGCAATTCCCAATAGCCTGCGTAACAATGGCTCTGTTTCAACCATGAGATGCAGTCTGACCTACGGTCCGCTGCGATCTCTTACTCGTTCTTTTACGCCCAACATCTGCTCGAACAAGGTCATTTCGAGCAAGCCCTGGAGGCCACCACTCATATCGCCATCCCCTCTCGAAACTCATGGCAGGTCACGCGACAGGAAAAAGAAGAACTAATCCAAAAGATCCAAACGGCCCAACAGCAAGGAACTCCCACCTCATGAGGCTCATTGAACGACCCAGCGCGGCCTTCACGCTCCCTTACCTCTATACCTCCCTCGTGGTATGGATCGCCTTTGGAATCACAGGGCATATTTACTGCAAGGAGAGCTATGTTACCATGATCATGGTCCCAACACTATGCCTGGCCTGTTCGGCCTCCTATTTCACTGCGGACCTCAAAACCCTTTTATTTAGCTTATTGGGTTTCCAATGCGGTCTATTGTTCGCAGTATTCACTCTCGGTTTGGCCACAGACTACAGCATCCATTGGACCCTCGTCAGTGTTTTCTCACTGGCCTATCATCTCTCGACTTTTATCTTTGCCTTCAGCGTTCAAGTTCATCGAGAACGCAAACAGATCCAAGCCTTATCCAAGTCGGAACAAGTCAATCCTTCTGACTCAGATCCAACAGCTTGAACCCGGTGGCTTCATCCAGCCGTCGAGTCGCTTCAATGCCGGTGACTTCGATGAGAGTCACCTCCAGGATCAGAAAGGTGGACACCTCGCCCCGCAGACAACCGATCCGGCCTCCGGATTCCTGACTGAGGCCAACGTGGAGGTGGAGCTTGGGGCCCTGGTCGTCCCAGTAGAGGGTGCCGACACCCACTACCTCACCGGGGCCCTGAAAAGGTCGGCTGTCGGGGATGATCTTGGGCTGTTCCTGGCTGGGGCCAATGACCAGATCGCCCTTACGGATGCCCCCGGTCAGCAGCACAGTTGCAGCACGGATCCCTTCCTTACGGGCTATCTCTTCGATACAGGCGTGGACGTCCTCGCCCTCAAATAACCGGGCGACCACCACACGCCCGGTTTGACCGACCTGATAATCCATATCTAACACTCCAATAACAATCACCGAGGTCGCCAGTGTAGCGGAAACCAAGGGGGCCGTTCAATCTTTAAACATGGAACAGGTTCACGGTTCCGGGTTCACGGTTCCAGGTTAAAGGAATTACCCCCTTTTTGTTTAAACCGTGAACCGTGAACCGTGAACCATGAACCTTCTCGCTCCCATGGCATAACAATTGCACTCGCCCTATGGGGCGGTCTGAGTTGACTGCTGATTTTAGGTGGACTGTGCCGGGAACAGATGGATGAAGAAACTTGAAGAGGTGTTGCAGATTGGCATGGGACAAACCCGTGAGGGTAAGTTTCAAGAGGCCTGTACGACCTACGAGCAAGGCCTTTCTCAATTTCCGCAATGCGCCCAAATTCACAGTAGTATGGCCGCGGCCCTGACCAACCTGGGGCATCAAGATCAAGCCGAAAAACACTATCAAACCGCCCTGGCCCTACAGGACGATCAACCCGAGACCTGGAATAACCTGGGTGTCCTCTACCAACAACAAAAGCAACAGGACAAGGCCAAGGCCCACTTCAAACGGGCCCTGGAACTACGACCGGACTATGTCCACGCCCTCAACAACCTGGCCTCCCTGCTGTTGGACATGGATCTCCCGGATGAGGCCTGGCCCCTTGCCCAGCGGGTCACCCTGAAATACCCGGACAATGCCTTGGGCTGGAACAACCTGGGACTGGCCTACCACAAGCAGGAAAACCCGGACAAGGCCATGAGTTGTCTGATGCGAGCTGTCCAACTGGATCCCACATGTGCCCTGGCCCATTTAAATCTGGCTGGCGTTTTTCGCTCCCAAAAGCAGATCCAACAGGCCATCCTCAGTTATCAACGTGCCATCGGTGCCAATCCAGATTTTGCCAGCCCCTACGCCCACCTGGCCAGCCTGATGGTCGAACAATACCAATACGACCAGGCAATTACCCTCTATCAACAGGCCCTGGAACGCGATCCTAGCGAGGCCCGCTCCCAATTCAACCTGGCCACCCTCTATCTGAGACTGGGCCGCTACCTTGAAGGTTGGCAACTCTATCAATGGCGACGGGAATGCTATCCCGTATTGCGTTATCGCCATACCCTGCACGGTCGCCCTTGGCAGGGTGAACGCCTCCAGGGTGAACGTCTGCTGGTGTACTGTGAACAGGGACTCGGTGACGTACTCCAGTGCCTACGCTATCTCGGTTGGGCCCGCCAACAGGGGGCCAAGGTGATTTTTGAATTGCGTGAACCGCTCTGGCGTCTACTCAAGGACCACCCCGAAATTGACGAGGCGATTCTCTATGATGAAGAGCAACCTCCACAAGTTCCTTACCAACTTCATACCTCCATCATGGACCTCCCGGGTCTGGCTCGAACCACCCTCAAGACCATCCCCTCCTGCGAGCCCTACCTGCAGGCCCCAACCCCACTGATCGAGGCTCGACGCCACCTGCGCGATCCCAATCGCCTCAACGTGGCCGTGATCTATTCCGGCAATCCCAAAAACGCCATCAATCCGAACCGCAGTCTACCGGTACGATTACTGGCCCCCCTGGCCCGACTCGAGTCGGTCAATCTCATCAGCCTGCAAAAGGGAACGCCAGCCGAACAGTTACACGACCTGACCTGGGATTTACCCGACATCGGGGCCCAATGTCACGACCTCGCCGACACCGCAGCGGTCCTGAGCCATATGGACCTGATGATCACGGTCTGCACCTCTATCGCCCACCTGGCCGGCATCATGGGCAAGCCGACCTGGATCATGATCCACGACCATGCAGACTGGCGTTGGCACCTGGAGACCTCACGCAGCCCCTGGTATCCCACGGTTCGGCTTTTCCGTCAGAGTCAAGCCGGTGATTGGCATGGGGTGGTCCAGCGTGTGAGCGAGGCCCTAGCCCAACTACAACCGGGCTGGAGCGGCGACATCTCCAATACCCCTGTTCCCTCGCTACTACAACAACGCAACCTCATCACTATTCAACGATTGCGACAGCAAACCCTGCACAGCCTGCGACAAAAGGACTATGATGCCGCTCTGCGCCATATCGACCGGGCCTTGAGCCTGCAAGCCGACCAGGCCCAATTGCATCTGACCAAGGCCGTGACTTTGGAACACCTGCAGCGACCGCAACTGGCCCAACGGTCCTATCGTGATGCCCTGCAAGTCGACCCCTTATGCAGCCATGCCTGGAACAACCTGGCCATCCTTCAACAGCAACAGGGACACCTACGCGAGGCCATTGCCACCTGTCTACAAGGCCTGGAGCACCTGCCCCAATGCGGAGACCTGCATCACAGCCTGGCCTATTGCCTGCATCAAAACAGCCAGGATGAACTGGCCGAATTCCATTATCAGCAGGCCTGCCACCTGGATCCCCAACAGGCCGAGGCCGCCAACCACCTGGGCGTGCTATTGGCCCAACAGCAGCGTTGGGACGAGGCCATCGCCTGCTACCACACGGCCTTGGAACGCGATCCCGATTACGCCGAGGCCGCCAACAACTATGGCTTGGCCCTGCGGGCTCAAAACGACCTCAACGGCGCCCAGGCCCAGTTCCGTCAGGCCTTGATGCTCCAACCCGGCTTTGCCGAGGCCCACTACAACCTGGCTGGACTATTACATAAACTGGACCGTCACGATCAGGCCGTGATCCATTGTCACCGGGCCCTGAAGCTACGTCCCAACTACGGCGCGGCCCACAATCAACTGGGCATCATCCTGCATGCCCAGGGTCAACATCAGGGGGCCTTGCAGGCCCACAACCAGGCCGTGCGTCTGGATCCGGAGGATGCCGAATTTAACAACAACCTGGCTATCCTGCTCAAGGAAGACAACCAATTCGAGCATGCCGAATGTCACTATCTCCAGGCGTTACGTCGTGAACCCGGTTTTAGCCAGGCCCACTACAATCTCGGCAACCTCTATCGCGACTGGGGCCGTATCGCCGAGGCCCGGCGCTGCTATGACCAAGCCATTGCCTGCCATCGGGACCACGCCGATGCCCATTGGAACCGGGCCATTGCCGCCCTGCTGGACGGCGATTTAAAGCAAGGCTGGCAGGATTACCACTGGCGTCACCAAACTCGCTGGGCCCCAAACCTTTACCCCCATCGCTACCACCAACCCCGCTGGGACGGTCGATCCTTCCGAAATCAACGTCTATTGATCTATTGTGAACAAGGTCAGGGGGATGCCATTCAATTCGTGCGTTACCTGCCCAAGGTCAAGGCCCTGGGGGGTACGGTATTGCTGGAGACCTGGCCCGCGTTGCAGCGACTCTTTGCCTCGGCTGCGGGTGTCGATGAGCTCTATGTCACGCAAGCGAATCAAGGCTGCCAAGCCCAATTCGACCAGGTGATCTCGATCATGGACCTACCCTATGTCTTCCATACGGAACTGACCACTATCCCCTGCCAGGTTCCCTACCTACAAACCGAAGCAGAACACGTCCAACAATGGCGTCAGCGTTTCCGTACGCCCAACCTCAAGGTGGGCCTGGTCTGGGCCGGCAGCCCCAAACACGGCAACGACACCAAACGCTCCGTAACCCTGCAACGCTTTGCAGCTCTGTTGCGTCTGGACGGGGTTTCGTTCTTTAGTCTACAAAAGGGACCCGCCGCCATGCAACTGGCTGACATCCCACCTCAACAACGCCCGGCCGATTTGGGAAGCAACTTCCAAGACTTCCAGGATGCCGCCCATGCCATTGCCGCCCTGGATCTGGTCATCACCGTGGACACAGCCCTGGCCCATCTGGCCGGTGCCCTGCGTAAACCGGTATGGACGCTCCTGCCCTTTGCCCCGGACTGGCGTTGGATGACTCAACGCACCGACAGCCCCTGGTATCCCAGCATGCGTCTGTATCGTCAGAGTCAACGTCACGACTGGAATCCCGTATTCGAACAACTCACCGTAGACCTGGCCGACTGGATTGGTCGTCACCTTCCATGACAAGGAGTCCGGATGATCCCTATCATTATCCCTTTTTATCAGAAACAAGACCAACTGGACCGCTGCCTGGCACATCTCAAGGCCCAAAGCCTCCCGGTGGAGGTGTTCATCCATGACAATAGCCAAGAGAATATCTATTTCACCAAGGCCCTCAATACGGGCCTGCGTCACTTCCTCCAGGCGGACTGCGATTATTTCATCTTGTTGAATCAGGACATGTATCTGGAGCCGGACGCCGTCGAGGTCATGGTACGTTTCATGGACGCCCATCCCCGCTGTGGTATTGGCGGCCCCCTGGAACATCTCGTCCATCAACCTGCAGATCACGTCTTAGGAGGAGGACGCAAGGCCTTCCCCTGTGGTGTTCATCGAATCGGGACACGCAACGGTCTGTCGCATGATGAACAGATCCATTGGGCCAATGGCGCCCTGTATGATTCTACGCAAAAGTATGGTTCAAGAGATCGGCTTGCTGGACGAAAACATGCTGCTGATCGGCAGTGATAGTGACTACTGCTTCACGGCCCGCGCCCGTGGCTGGGAAATCTGGCGCATTGGACAGGCCTACGGGGTTCATGAGCATGGTGCATCCAGTGGTAAGGGAACCGACTATGCCACGGAGTTAATCAAAATTAACGACGTTCTGTATTTCGCCAAAAAATGGTTGAATGCGGATCTCTATCGCGAACTGGCGTCTGATCACGACGAACTGACCCCGGAGTATATCCTGACAGAAGTGAGCAAACTACAGCATAGCCGTCAACAGTGTCAAAAGTTGATGGCCCAACAGACGTCACCCAAAACAACGAAACCCAAAACGCAATTAGCCCAGCTCTTACACAACGCCATACGTTGTCACAAAGAGGGAAACCTGCAAGAAGCGGAAACTCATTATTCCCGCGCATTGGAACTCGAACCCAACCAGGCATTGGCACTGCATTCGTTGGGATTGATCGCTTATCAACGGGGCGACTATGAAGACGCCCAGGAATTCGTCAGTCAGGCCATCCAGGAAAATCCCAAATCCGCCCTGCAATACAACAGTATGGGAGTCATCTACGAGGCCCTGCAACAGGACGCCCAGGCGCAAAACGCCTTTACCGAGGCCATTCGACGTCAACACGATTATACCGAGGCCCGCTGCAATTTGGGACAAAACATGATTCGTCAGGGCCTGTTCGACCAGGCCGAATCCCATCTCAAACAGACCGTGGCCCTGGCTCCCGACGAGGCAACGGCTCATCTTTATCTGGGCCAACTCTACCATAAACAAGGCCGTTGGGCCGAGGCCGAAACCTCACTCAACCAAACCCTGGCATTGCAACCCACCTTTGCCGAGGCCTGCTTTGTCATGGCCGCCAATTACCGCGATCAAGGCCAACTGAATCAAGCCCTGACCTATCAGGAACGGGCACTCCAATTGATCCCCGACCATCCGGTCTATCTAAGTCACTATGCCGGACTCCTGCAAGAGACCGGACGACTGGCCGAAGCCCTTGAAATCTGTCACAAGGTCATCACCCTGCTGCCCGAACGAGCCGAGGGATATTACAACCTGGGCTGTGTCTTACGGGATCAATGTCAATTCGACGAAGCCATCAAGGCCAATCAAACTGCCATGCAACACAATCCAGATTTGGCCGAGGCCCATTGGAATCAGGCCGTGTGCCTGTTGACCACGGGGCAAACCGAATCGGCCTGGGAGCATTACCCCTGGCGTCACCAGGTGGGCAATCAACAGCTTTATCCCCATCAACACGACCTGCCTCGCTGGGACGGCAACGACCTCAAGGGCCTGCGTCTCTATGTCCACTGCGAACAGGGACTCGGTGACGCCCTGCAGATGGCCCGTTTCCTGCCGGCCTTAGCCGCACGTGGAGCCCGGGTCATCTTTGGGCTCTGGCGTCCCCTGGCCAAGCTGATGGAATACATCCCCGGGGCCGATGAAGTAATCGCCTTGGATTGGAGCATCCCGCCGCAGGTACAGGCCGACGTCATGATCAGCCTCATGGATATCCCGCAGATCCTGCGCTGGTCACCCGAACAAACTCCAGCCCCCACACAAGGTCTGACCTTCGACCCCCTGCAACAGATCCATTGGCAACGCCACTGGGGACAACACGACTTCAAGGTCGGCCTGGTTTGGGCCGGTTCGAACCAACATGTCAACGACCGCCTCCGCTCCTGCTCTTGGTCAGCTATAAGCCGACTCACGCAGGCTTCGGGCATTCACTTTGTCAGTCTGCAACGCGATGGTGTGGATCTCAAGACCCGACAACAATTGGAACAAGCCGGCGTCGAAGACATCAGCGGAGACCTCAAGGACTTTACCGACACCGCAGCGGCGATCAGTAATCTCGATCTGGTTATAACAGTGGACACGGCCGTGTTGCATCTGGCCGCTACGTTAGGTAAACCCACCTGGGGCCTGCTGGCCTTTTGCCCGGACTGGCGTTGGATGCTCGACCGTGACGACAGCCCCTGGTACCCCAGCTTGCGTCTGTTTAGACAAACACAGCCTGGGGATTGGGATGGCGTGTTTGAACGGGTGCAGGAAGCGTTGATTAAGAGGTTAAGAGGTTAAGAAGAGAAGAGGAGAAGTTGACGCGTATGCGATCCATTCGATCGTTTAATAAAGTTCAGTCCTTGGCTTTCGGCCAAAGACTGCCACACAACCCACTCCGACTCAATACGTTTCAACGTGTGGCGGTCTCTTGCGCAGCAAGGGGCCGAACGATCGGTCATCGATTCGGGATTGCTCTATGATCCCGGTGATCTGCCCGATCTTCGGTCACCGCGAACAGGCCGATGCCTGTGTGGAGCATTTACGTCAGCAGAGTATGCCCACAGAGATCATGCTGCTCGACAGTAATGACGATCCAGCCACCTTTACCCATACCATAAACTATGGTCTACGGCGTGTGCTCCAGCAAGGTGATGAACTGGTGATGATCATCCATCCGGATGTCACCTTGGAGCCGACGACCATTGAACAAATGGTGGCCTTTATGGGCAAGCGGCCCACTTGCGGCATTGCCACCCCTTTGATGCAACTGTCAAGTCTGCCCGAGGGCCAGGCCATGGGCGGCGGCCTGGACACCTTTCCCTACGGATCGCAACGCATCAGTGACATCAAGGAACTGAGTCATAATCAAAAGATCCATTGGGCCGCCTTCACCTGTGTCCTGTTGCGTACCGAAACCATTCGTCAAATCGGGCTGCTGGACGAAAACATGGCCATGATCTGTAGTGACAGTGACTACTGCTTCACGGCCCGCACCAGAGGCTGGAAGATCTGGCGGGTGGGCAAGGCCCGTGCATGGCATGAATACGGACAATCCGATCCCCCCCTGGATCCACGCCTCGAACAAATCAAACTACAAGACATGCTCTATTTCGGTCGCAAATGGTTGACCGCAGATCTTTATCGCGACCTGGCCTATGAAGGACAAAAATGCACACCTCAATGGATTGAAGAGACCCTGCAAGAATTCGATTGGGCCCTCCAAACTCTGGAAACCCGGCAACCGTCTCTGAACGACAAGGACCTCCCCCATCTCGATACCGATCTCTTGAAACAGGCCCAACAAGCCCATCGTCAGGGCGACCTCAAAGTAGCCGAAGAGCTGTATCGCAAGCTTCTGGAAAGAAAATGTCACCATCCGGCCGGACTCCACGGCATGGGCCTGATCGCCTATCAACAGGGACGCCACGACGAAGCTGTCGAATTCTTTGACCAGGCCATCGAAGTGCAACCCGAAACAGCGGCCTATCACTTGAGTTTGGCCATGGCGTATCAACAACAAGACAGCCACGCCTTGGCCATCCAAACCCTGCAAGAGGCCCTACGACTGAACAGTGAACTGGTCGAGGCCTGGCAAGTGCGTGCCGTCTCCCTGTCGGCCTTGGGACATATCGATCAGGGCATTGAGGATCTCAAACAAGCCGTCTCCCTGCGACCGGACAGTCCTCAGCTCCATATCGACTTGGGACGTTTACTGGCCCGACAACAGCGTCCGTCCGAGGCGGTAGTGGAATTCAAACAGGCCGTGTCCCTACGTCCCGATCTGGCTGAAGCCCATTTCGAGTTGGCTCAGGTCTACCGTAACCTGAATGATTTACCCACAGCCTATCGAGCGGTTCAAAACGCTATTGATCTCCTCCCTCAACATGCAGGATTTCACAGCCTCATGGCCGCCATCCTACAGGATCAAGGCCTACTTGATGATGCCCTGGACTGCAGCCGTAAGGTCATCGAGCTCATGCCGGACCGTGCCGAGCCCTACTACAACCTGGCCTGTTTGCAACGTGATCAAGGCCACCTCGATGACGCCATCGCCAGCCATCAGCAGGCCATCGATCGTAAACAGGACTTTGCCGAGGCCCATTGGGGCCAGACCATCTGCCACCTGCTGGCCCAACATTATCCCGAGGCCTGGCAAGGATACCATTGGCGTCACCACATCTATACCCCTTACCCCCACCCATCGACTACGAGCCAGTGGCAGGGACAATCCTTTAAAGACCAGGTATTGATGGTTCATTGTGAACAACGTCTCAGCGACACCCTGCATTGGCTGCGTCTCTTACCCCAGGTCAAGACCGGGGGGGGTACGGTGGTGTTGGCCGTCTGGCACGACCAGGTCGAGCTGTTACAACATACCGCGGGTATTGATCATTGCATCGGTTTTACCACACAAGATCCTCCCCGGCTCGAATGCGATTGGGTGGCCTCCCTCCTGGATCTCCCCGGTATACTGGGAGCCACACCCGAGAGTTATCCGCTAGAGACTCCCCTCTTATATCTTCCATCCGAAGCGACCAGCACCGTCTACGACGGCCTGGGAACGGGACGCAATATCGGGATCGTACTGACTGGAGTCAATGACCATCACAGTACGGATCTTCGTCAATGGATCGCACTGATCGAGGACACACAGGCCACCTTCTTCCTGCTCCAAGCCGAGCCCGTGGATCTGCGGGATCGGCAACTGCTCAATGAACTAGGTATCCATTGCCCCTTCCAGCAAGACCCCACACTGTATGAACTCGCCAGCCTGATCAGCCAACTGGACTTAGTCATCGCTGTCGATAGCCCGGTCTTATTATTAAGTGCCATCTTGAACCGCCCCACCTGGGGATTGATCGCAACCTCTCCTGATTGGCGCTGGTTGCTCAGTGGTGACCGTAGCCCTTGGTACCCCAAGGTCTCACTTTACCGGCAAACCTCTCCCACTCAATGGCACGATGTCTTTGCTCGGTTGATCAACGACTTGAAAAAAGGGTAATTCAGACCAATAAAAAAGCCCGGTACGCCCGGGCTTTTTGAGGCTTTGTCTGAAAACAGGACTCGCACTACGAACTTCAGTTTCGAGACAAAACCTAGTCTTCGTGAATAACACTTTATTTTTTCTCACGGATCATCTTGAGTCCTGCAGCCTTACGGATCTTGTTGACCATGTCGGTTTTTTCCCAGGTGAAGTTGTCGTCCCCCTTGCGTCCAAAGTGGCCGCCGTGACTGGTATTGGAAAAGACCGGGCGTTTGAGCTTGAGGTGCTTGATCATGCCACTGGGGGTCAGGGGGAACAATTCCTTGACGATCTCGGCAATGCGAGTCTCGCTGATCTTGGCAGTTCGCTCGGTGTTGATCAAAACACTGGTGGGCTCGGCCACACCAATGGCATAGGACAGTTGCACTTCACAGGCATCGGCCAATCCCGCGGCCACGATATTCTTGGCAATGTATCGGCCCATATAACTGGCGGTACGGTCCACCTTGGAGGGATCCTTACCGCTGAAGGCGCCGCCACCATGACTGCCTCGTCCACCATAGGTGTCCACGATGATCTTGCGACCGGTCAAGCCACAATCGCCCTTAGGACCCCCGACCACAAAACGACCGGTGGGGTTGACGTGGAAGATGGTGTCTTTATCGACCAAGCGTTTGGGCAGGGTCGGCAAAATCACCTTCTGAATAATATCACGTTGTAATTTCTTATACGAAACACTGTCCTCATGTTGAGTGGAGATCACCACAGTATGAATGCGTTTGGGCTTACCGTTGAGATATTCGACGGTCACCTGGCTCTTACCATCGGGACGCAGCCAAGGTAACTTCTTGGTTTGGCGTACCTTTTCCAGACGTGTAGTCAAGGCATGGGCCAAACTGATGGGCATGGGCATCAGTTCCGTGGTCTCTTTGCAGGCATAACCAAACATCAGGCCTTGGTCGCCCGCGCCCTGCTCCTTATGCAGGCCTTCGCCTTCAGTCACACCCTGGGAAATGTCCGGGCTCTGCTGATCCAAGGTCACCATCACGGCGCAGTTGTCGGCATCAAAACCAATGGCCGGATCCGTATACCCGATCTTACGAATCGTCTCACGTACCACCGAGGGAATATCAACATAACCATTGGTCGTCACTTCGCCAGCAACAACAACCAGGCCAGTGGTCACCAGGGTCTCACAGGCCACGCGGCTATGAGGATCCTGCTCCAACATGGCATCCAGAACCGCATCCGAAATACAGTCCGACACCTTGTCGGGATGGCCCATGGTCACGGACTCACTGGTAAACAGATATGAATTCCCATCACAATTGGGATTAACTTGATTGACTTTCTTTGCCATAGGTTCCATCCTCGTTTAATTCTTTCAACACTCCGTTGTAGACATCAAAGCGTCAATTTGCACCCCATCACCCAGAGGACAACGCCGTCGTCGGAGTTAATAAAAAAGTATCTTAGGGGTTCCATACAGGCCGTCAAGCGCAAAAGAGCCTTCAACAACAGCATTTATGTAAAAAAACATCTGTCTTGGGACAGCATTGCATTTACCCGACAAGTCGCTATCATGGACAGACCATAAACAACGATGATCCATTCAGTTTTAAAGGATGCCCGTCATGACGGCAGAAACACCGGTACCCCAATCGCCTATGGCTGGCGACATGCGACGTTACCTGGTCAACATCGATTCGCCCTCAACCCAACAACTCTTTACCGATTGCGTGGTCATCGGTGCGGGTATTGCCGGCTTGCGAGCCGCTTTGGAAGTGGCCCAACACCACGATGTCATCGTGGTTTGTAAGGATTCTCTAGAAAAAAGTAACACTTGGCAGGCTCAAGGTGGCATTGCCTCGGTTCTGCGAGACAATGACACTTACGAGGACCACATTGCCGACACACTTAAGGCCGGCTGTGGACTCTGTAATACCGACGTGGTCAACATGGTGGTCCATCAAGGCCCCGAGCTGATCCACCAGTTGGTGCAATGGGGTACCCAATTCGATCAATCCAACGGAGCTATCGATACCACACTCGAAGGGGGCCACAGCCATGCGCGTGTGGCCCACGCCGAAGGCGACAGCACTGGACGCATCATCGCTCAAACCCTGATCCAACGGGCCCAGGAACACCAACGCATCCGTATCTTCCAAAACTTCTTCACCCTGGATCTATTGACTGAAGAGGGGCACGGTTGTCTAGGCATTATCGGTTACGATCGTCAACGCGGCGATCAAATTATTTGGGCCAAGAATACCATCCTGGCTACCGGCGGCGCAGGTCAACTCTTTCGCGAGACCACCAATCCCGAGGTCGCCACAGGGGATGGCATGGCCCTGGCCTATCGTGCGGGTGTAACCCTACGTGACATGGAGTTCATGCAGTTTCACCCCACCACCCTCTACATTGCCGGTGCCTCGCGTGCCCTGATCACCGAAGCCCTGCGTGGCGAAGGAGCCTTACTGGTCGATGGTGAGGGCGAGCGTTTCATGCCCTCCTACCATGAATCCGCGGAACTGGCCCCTAGAGACGTGGTCAGCCGTGCCATTTTGTCCCAGATGCGTAAGACCGAAGCCACGCACGTCTACCTGGACGTACGTCACTTCAAAAAAGGGCCACTTCCAGAAACGCTTCCCCTTGATCAGCGAGATCTGTGAGAACTTCGACATCGATGTCCAAAAGGAACTGATCCCGGTCAGGCCCAGCGCCCATTATATGATCGGTGGGATTCAAACCGACGTCTTTGCCCATACCAGCATGGACAGACTCTATGCCTGTGGTGAAGTCGCCTCGACCCGCTTGCATGGAGCCAATCGCCTGGGTAGCAACTCCCTACTCGAAGGTCTGGTCTTCGGTAAAATCGCCGGCCAAACCATCCACCTGGCCCTGGCTCAAGACACCGGAGGGCCGGCCCATCCTAAAATCACCTATACCATCCCAGCCTCGGACCGTAGTCGTCTCGACACAGCAGACGTGCGTAACTCCCTTAGGGCTCTAATGTGGAGAAACGTCGGTATTACGCGCAAACAAAAACACCTGGAAGAGGCCCTGGACATCATCAGCTTCTGGCAACGCTATGTCATGGATAAGGCCTTTGAAAATCCCGAGGGTTGGCAATGCCAAAACATGCTCACCGTGGCCATGCTTATGACCCAAGCCGCCGAGCAACGCAAGGAAAGCCGCGGTACACACTTCCGCAGTGACTATCCACAGACAGATGAAATCTAGAACAACGAGATCAAAAGCTAAAATCAAATGATCGAGTAATATTCGTTAGGCAACGTCACTATTTTACGGCATCAATGTTTCACTCTCCACGTCCACATGGGCATGGTTAAAGGGTTTTTCGTTGTCTAAGGAATCCTACGACACCTGTTCCAAACATCCCTAGCAAAACCGCACCAGGAACGGGCACAGGAGTTCCGGAGTCATCATCCAAAACAACACGCAGATCATCCACTCTGTATATCTTGGCATCGGCAGGATAAAATCTCCATTCGTTATACATCTGGATGGACAATTCATGTATTCCCGTGTAACTCGTACTCAGACTGATCAGGATGTCATCCGTTGTCGTGGTGTGGCCCCATGAGGTACTCGTATCTCCCTCTTCATGTCCGTTGTTTTTCCAGGTGCCGACAATGGTTCCGTCGATTAAAAAATTCAATGAATGAGCATCAATGCCGGTATCCTGACAGTCGAACATAAAACCGATCACATTCGTCATGTCGATCGCTTGGGAAATCATGGCATAAGTACCTGCAGAGATGCTACCGGTACCCCTGTAAAAAGTGAAATTCTGCGTCCCTTCGCTAGACCAGTCTGAGGCATAATAGGCGTTGATCCCATTTTTGGTGACTGTCCAACCGGAATCTGTTTCGAATCCTGAATTGGTGATGCCTGCATAGGCTCCGCAGGAAAACATACAGAAAATCACCATCATTAATCCAAGCAAAGATATTGAAAAATCTGTCAGTTTCATTTTCTCTCCTTTTAGCAGCGAGGCACCAGAGACTCAACGTGTCTTAATTCCGACGGCATCAAAATCGTACGAGCGTCACCAATTACTCAAACACAAGGCCGGAGTCAGGTCCACACACATACGATATGACACCGGCCTTTCAACCCATCTATCTGCGAATGACTTATCTTAAGCTACGATTACGGCGACGCATCCAGCCCAAACAGCTTACACCGGCCATGCCCAACAGGCAGGCCCCTGGTACAGGAACCGTGTTGACGCTGATATGGTCTACTGAATACAGTGCCTTAACCGCATCAAGATCATATCCTGGAGCCGTTCCACCATTGTCGTAGCCTACAAACTTAATGTAATTGGCATAGGATAACGAGCCCAAGTCATACCCAACATCATACTTGGTTTGTCCGAGATAGAGATACTCATCCCCATCCTCACTCGCATAAATATCGACCCAAGAATCGCCTCCCACGCACTGATAAACATAGATATCGTCTCCATCACCATTCCATGCCGTATTGTCCGTAAATGCAAGGATCAGAACTTCCGGAATATCAACAGAGACAGAGACGCCATCATTAGCCCCCAAAGCATCGGTGGCCACCCCCATATCTCGTATCAGATCCTTCTGGTTGAACAAAAGAGATCACTTCATCGAGCCAAGGATCCGCTTGTTTAACCACTGGCGTCACATCGGCCAGACATAGCGAACTCAACACCAAACACGCCCCCATGATTCCCACACACTTCAAATTCATTGTCTGACCCCTTAACAGTTACTTCTCACAGTTGTTTATCACATGGGTAGAAAGAAATCCCCCACCCACACACATCACGTACGACCGTCTCAATTTATTAGTACGTTCGTTTTAATTTAAGCGATTCATAGTGTTTTGTCAAACCGAACCCCATCAAAATACGCATAAATCCTTAATAATAAAGTTGTTATGCACCGTCAATTTCGGTATAAAAGCAAGATGCGTTCGGGGATGTCAACGTGACAACGATATATCTAGGCTGAGGTGTTAAACCGATGAGTGATCAGCGACCCAGAATGTTAAATGCCCAGGGGATTGAAACCCAAAAATTGATCCTGGAGGCCTCAGGCAAGGTCTTTGCGGAAAACGGCTATGCCGGGGCCTGCTTCCGGGAAATTTCCAAGGAATCTGGGGTAGGACTCAGCTCCATTGTCTACCACTTCCAGAACAAGAAGAACCTCTACCTCCAGACTATCCACCACTTTGTCATCGACAAAGCCAATCTAAATGAGCACTTTCGGCCCATCATGGCATTGACCGAATCCAGCCCACCCCAAGAGATCGCCAATGCCTTGCGGGATACCTGCCGCTCTTTTCTGGAGGCCTGCCACGGTCCCAACCGCGCCATCTACATGAACGAGCTCTACACCGGTATCATGACCGGTGGCGATCCCGAGGCGTTGGGCATGCTGCTGCAATGCTTTGGCGACGTGCAAAGACTCCTGCCTGAAATCCTACAGCGGTACTGGCCCGAGATGACACCGCAAGAAATCGCCTTTTGGATCCAACTCTTCTGGTCACAAACTCCAGTATACGGTCATGGGACGCACATTGGTCCTCTACGATATGCAGTTGGGTAATGAATACCCCCCTGCCTTCCTCGACCAGGCCGCCTGGTTCTTTGCCAAGCACTGCTGCCTCCCCTTGGATCTCCCTTTGCCGACCCCCTATCCATCTCAAGAGACAGCATAGCGCTGACAACTCTTCACACCTCTAACACAACCATGGCCTTCAATTGGCGCCTGGCTCTGAAGAGATCGGTGCGTATCCGTTGTGGAGTACACTTCATGATTTTGGCAATGTTTGCCGTGGATTGACATTCCCAGTAGAACAGCTTGACGACCTGTGCCCAGACAGGAGGGAGTTTTTGTATGGCCGCGTGCAGGAGGTGGTAACGCTCTGTTTGCATACATGCATCAACAGGATTGAACTGGGCCAGTGACGGCGGACATGGAGGATGTTCAAGTATTTTTAAACCTCGCTGTTGGTTTCGAAAATAACTGACCGTTTCATTGTGAATGATCCTCCATATCCAGGTCTTGAGATGAGCCTGCCCCGAATAATCCGGTAGTCCCTGAACCACCTTGGTCAAAACATTACCCGCCACTTCATCGACCTCATATCCCCGAAGTCCCATCGCGTGACAACAACGACAGACATACTGACGATAGGCATCGGCCTGTTCATTGAATTCAATACAGTGGTCTATAATCATCTGCTTCGACATAAGAAGGGACATCCTTTAAGACAGCACCAAATGCGGTCGACTGTGGACCGGCTGGGGCAAGGGTGCTTGACAATACGGACAGGCATCCTGTCGTAACCCTCGTTTTTTGCCACATGCCGTACAGGTCACTAAGGGCGTATGATTTAAGGCCAGATAGGTCAGGTAACCGGCCACATTGAACATCAATATCAAGACCAGCCAAGACCATGCTTGTCTCCGCGTTGTCCAGCGTTTACGACCATGCCAATAGGCCAATGGGATCAACAATATCGCGAGGGGCAAACCCTCCCAAGGTCTGAACCGGTGGCGAAAGAGGTAACCCACTGTTGATTTCCAGGGTTCTGACAAATCTTTCCCCAAAATCCCATATTTTCTGATATCCAACCACATTTCCAATCCAGGCGTAGAGTCCTGGCGAAGTCTGATTGATCCACCTTTGCCATACCAACAAGTGTCTTTCCCATTGTACCATCTGAGGCCAATCCTGGGTTTCCATCCAATTAAAGGCATAAAGCTGTTTGAGCTGCCCCTGATCATCGACCTGAAAAAGATCATCATGGTGAGATTTGCGTGTGGTACAATAGTCTTGATACCATTGTTGCCATTGCGGAGACAGCGGATCTTTGGGAGGGGCAGCGAAGTCAACCCAAGATCTTTTCATATAGAGCCTCTCACGTGTAGCTGTAAATTGACAGTGACGATACATTCCCTCCCCCTGTTTCCGGAAGAACAAGAGAAATCGCTTGCTTAGGCTCTCTCAAGATCAAACGATAATCATGATCCTTCACTTGACAGACCAGTAAGGGACGGTATAGATTGGGATCGATAGTTTCATCAGCATCCGAAAACCATGCCATTAGTCTTAGGTCACTTACCTCGCCCCCTTTCGCATCGACCAAGAGTTCCACCGAACGAGCCTTGGCATCGATCTCATACAAACATTCACTCGTCTGCCACAAGACCTTGAGCCGTCGATCATTGTCCCTCCCATAGGAATGGTATTTTACGACCTCTCCCAATCCCTCAGCCTGCGACAATCCCGCTTGCCATCCATTTTTCCCTAAGCACCCGAGTTCCTGCCCGGAACGATCATAACCCACAAAAATCTGACGATTCCGATCATAACGCCAAATTTCACCAGCCTTGCCTCCCTTGGGTACGGTCAGCTCTAGGGTTCGCGAAAAGCCATAGACCAAACTATAGAATCCGTCGATGGATTCGCGATCAAAACCAAGTTTACTGACAAAGTTAAGATGGGTCTTATCTCGATAATCATCACCAGATCGATGGCCCATCAAGACATTATCGGCATCATAGATGGCCAGAATATCATGCCCCGTGTTGGGGTCTTTTTCTCCGGTGCTACGAACCAAGTGGACATCTCCATTAACAAGATAATGTACCTCGCGTCGAGCCGGATCAGAGGGATAGGTTGGTTTCTGTTGATTCTTGCGGGCCAGCCAGTCATTGGCAATCTCAAAAGCCCATAGCTGTAAAAAGTGTACGAGGCAAATCATGACTAAAAGCACCATAAAGATACGAGCCTGTAACGACATTCTTGTGAAAATCGTTTTCATGAGGAGGTCCTATTCTAATTTAGAATTCTCGCTGAGAAAATGTGTTAAACAGTTGCACCATCAAGATGGCAGTCCCCGCCAGTAACCCCATCCAGGCGGCCCACAAGGTGGTTTGCGCAATCACCACTGTCGCAATCGGGATCACCAATCCCCAACTGAACAAACGCGTGGTGTACCACCTTGTTCGACTCAACACCGTTAAAGCCGTGGCCAGGTAACCCACGTAACCCAACACCACATAGATCCATCCATCCCATAAAATACGGGTTGGGGGAGGAAAGGCCGTGGTCTTGATATGATTCACATACGCATACAACCATGACCACGGAATCCCAATGGCCAGGCAGAACACCAAGGCCGCGGCTACTAATTTACTGGTAAGAATCATCTCCCTGGACACGGATCGATGCAGTAGAAAACCCCAGGTGCGTGTTGGCTGATGGGTCCAGAACTGAAGCATAGCCAGGCCTACGGCTAAACCAAAGGACACAAAGATCAGAATGGGAACGATTTCTAAAACATAATCTTTGACGATACTCACCCGGTTTCCATGAAAAATTCCGGAATCTATATGTCGATAGTCATTGGCACCTCCGTAACGCACAAAATCATAGAGATTGATGCCAGCCAAGATCATAAAGATAGCCCCGACAATCAAAAGGGCACGGAGTGATGCACGCAATTCACGTTTGAGCAAGGTCAAGAATGTCATCTCAGTAATCCTCCCAACGTAAGGGGCGCCGGGTTGGTCCGGGTTCGGTAAATTCGATAAATTGGTCTTCCAGGGTCAAAGGCAAGATCTCGTGCTTGACCACACCACTTTGATCCATCCATTGTTCCAGGGCTTGCTGGGGTGTCCCAATCAACAATAAATCGGCCTGGTTGCCTTGCTGGTCATGATTGAGCAATCCTGCGACATCGATCTCAGTCGGGACCTGTTCGTTAAAGGTCACCCTGATTCTGCGAACGGATTGTCGGAACTGCTCCAGGGTGCAATCCGCACGTAGCACCCCACGATCCAGAACCAGGAGTCGATCACAGACACGCTCGACATCCGCTAAAATATGGCTGGAGAACAACACCGTTCTGCCCTGCTTCATGATCAACTGGATCATCCCCTCTAGAAACTGACGCCGAATGGCTGGGTCCAGGCCCAAGGTGGGATCGTCCATGATGAGCACCTCCGGATTGGGAGCCAGGGTCAAGGCCAGGGACACCTGGGCCCGTTGCCCGTTGGACAGGTGCTTGATCTTTTGCTTGGGGGACAGGTCGAAGTAATCGATCATGTCGGCAAAAAAAGGACCGATCCCATTGATCCGGGAAGAAGGCCCGCTGAAAGTTTTCCAGAGCGGCAATGGTCATCCAGCGAAAGAGATGATGTCCCTCTGTGACATAACCAATGCGGGCCCGAGACTCAGGGGTTAGGAACATTGAGTCCTGGCCCAAAACAGCTGATGAGCCTACCGTGGGTTGTAGCAACCCCAAGAGCAATTTAATGGCCGTGGTCTTGCCTGCCCCATTGCGGCCCAGAAAGCCGCAAATGCACCCCCGGGGGATGGAAACGGTTAAATGGTCCAATGCCGGTTTACCGCCAAAATACTTGGTCAGGCCCTCGGTCTTGATCACAATATCGTTCATAGCCTCCCTCATGATTCATTGAAGCGGGAAAGACGATCCTGGAACAAATCCAGAATCTGCTCGGTATCCAGGCCCAGGTTGATGGCACGCGAAATGATCGTGTCCATGCGTTCAGTCAGCAGGCTCACATCGGCCGCATCACGGGAGCGCAGCTTGGGATCGCTCACATAGGTTCCCGAGCCGGATTTGGTCATCACCAGCCCGGATTGCTCCAGCTGGGTGTAGGCCCGTGCCACGGTATTGGGATTAATCACCAACTCGGTCGCCAGTTTTCTCACGGCCGGCAATTTGTCGCCCGGTTTGAGCTGCCCCTTGGCAATGGCCGCCGAAATCTGCTCAATCACCTGCAAATAAACAGGCTGTTCCGATCCAGGGGCAATTTGTATCCACAAGCTCATAAGCAATACCTTAATACATAGTGTACTAGTATCACTAATACACTTATCATATTGTATCGGTTCCGTGCAAGGGAAAAAATTAAAAAAAGTGATCGGTGGACAAAGTCACTACGAATGCCATCCTCGTCAATTTAGAACCAGCCACGCGCAGTGTGTCCAATGAGATACTTTAAGAGTCGATTCCAAAACCTGTGAGACATGTGAGCAGCCTGCACCTCGGCACCTCTGTCCATCAGTCCTTCTCTACTTCGACTCCTCGCCCTCCCTGCTATTCTTCCAACGCCTTCTCCCAAAACAAGGCCTTGCCCGTAGCGGGATCGAGTTGGTAACCCGCGAATCCGAATTTGGCATAGGCTCGCTGGGCCACATTGTTACCTTCCAAGACTTCCAAGGTGATTTTGCAGCAACCCTGCTCCTTGGCGATGGCCTCGATTTCAGCCAATAGGTGTTGACTGATCCCCCTCCCGCGGAAGGCCTGGGATACCATGATGTCATGGATATTGAGCAGAGGCCTACACCTGAAGGTCGAGAAGCCCATAAAACAATTGGCCAGCCCAGCAGGCTGCCCATCCACATAACATAACAAACTAAAGGCATGAGGCATCTTGCCCAACTCTTTAACCAGATTGGCCTGCACCTCATCAGACAACGGCTTGGCCCCACCCATCTCATCGGTCGCGTATTCATTGAGCAATTGAACGAGATGCTCGCCATGTTCTGGATTGGCATAGTCAACGTTGATAATGTTCAATTCCATTATGACTCTCTTATTATTCTTTGCGTGCTTTGCGTCTTTGCGAGAAACAAAAAAAAAGACGCGGTCTCCCGCGTCCTTCTGTATCCTGCATTACTGAGTTATTTTAATGTCGCTATCGCGACCAGATTGATCCAGTGAACCTTCGGTTTGCTGTATTCTGCATTCTATTCAGAAATATCATCCTTCAGACTCTTCCACTTCTGCTTGTGGACGCTGTCCATGATCTTCTGGGCACACTTGAGTGCCTCCAAGCCCTCTTCAGCGCTGACCTCGGGACGGAAGCTGCGATCCTTGACAGCTCTCAAAAAGGCCTCCAGTTGCAACTGGACGGGTTGCTTGTCGTCGATCTTGAGTTCTTCGACCTGGATCATGTCGGGCCAGTTGACCTTGGTGAAGTCGAAATCACCCTCACCTCGACGTTCGTTGATCCACTTGACGATGTTGATGTTCTCGTCGGCCTTGATAACCACACCGGTCTTTTTGAAGTAGTCCACACTAAGGAAGGCCTGACGCGAAAAGACCCGCAGACGTCGCTCGGTGCGTAAAGCCAGACGCGAGGCCGTGACATTGGCGAAGCATCCGTTTTCAAAACGGATACGGGCATTGCAGATGTCTTCGGCTTCATCGACCACGGCCACACCCAAGGCATCGACCTTTTTGACCTTACTACCGGCCAGAGATAGGATGATGTCGATATCGTGAATCATGACATCCAGGACAACCCCCACGTCCATGGAGCGGAAGGGGAAGGGGCTAACGCGTTGGGCCTCGATGAATTTGGGCTCGATATCGAAACGCTTGAGGGCCTGAACCACAGGATTACAGCGTTCGGAATGCCCCACAGCCACCACGGTATCGTACTTCTTGGCCATAGCCACGATCTTGCGTCCTTCACGAACGTTAACGGCCAAGGGTTTCTCAACGAGAACTGGGATCTTGTTTTTAATGAAGATCTTGGCCAACTGCAAATGGGTTACGGTTGGCGAGGCAACGGTGACGGCATCGACCTTGTCCAGGATCTCTTCACAGGTCGCATAAGCCTGACATCCATACAGTTCGGCCATGGTCTGGGCTTTGGCCAAATCTGAATCCACGATGGCCACCAATTGGCACTCGGGGATTTGGTGATAGGTCTTGGCATGAATCCCACCCATTTTACCGGCACCGACAACAGCCGTACGAATCAATGACATGTCTTCTCCTTATCCGAAAGCAACGGAATGATTTGGATGTTTATGCGACCGTCCTCTTAAGACAAAACATTAGTCTCTAAAAAGTTCCAGGTAACGACCGTAACGATGCTGACTGCTGTTTTGAATACCCTTGATCATGTCTTGTACATTGGGATCAAGGTGCTCCTCTTGGGCCAGGGCCTGGGTATTTTCCAGAAGACTGCCCCCACTGCGATAGAGTTGTTTGAAGGCCTTGCAGAGGGCCTGTTGAGCCTCTTCACTAAGACCCGCACGCCGGGCACCACGAAGATTGACGGCCCGCACACGCGTGGGATAACTGCCACTGACCATCACAAAAGGAGGTACGTCATGGGTGATGCTGGTCATCCCCGCGGAATAGGACCAACGTCCCATGGTGACAAACTGATGACAGGCCGCCAGACCGCTGAGCCAAGTCCCGGTCTCCATCTTGCAATGACCGCTCAACTGTACGAGATTGGTCAAGACCACCTGGTCTTCGACAATACAATCGTGCCCCACATGGGCCCCAGCCATAATCAGGTTCCCATTGCCGATACGGGTCTCTTTACCGGGATGCATACTACGGTGTAGCGTGACATTTTCACGGATCGTGTTTCCGTCACCCATCACCAGGGTGCCCGTGGGGTGATCCTGTGACCAGCCCAGCATCTGGGGAAAACCGCCAATGACACTATTGGCGAAGAGTTGATTGTTTTTTCCAACAGTGGTCCCCTTGTCCACAAACACATTAGGCCCTAAGATGGTTCCCGATCCGATGCGGACGTCGGCCTCAATCACACAGTTGGGTCCTACACGTACATCGTCGTCCAACTGAGCCTTGCTGTCCACGGTAGCACTGGGATGAATGTCTGCCATATTGTTATTCTTTCGTTTCTTCGGTTTCTGGCGACGGTTGCAGCATTAAGGCCTTAAACCTTTTCGTCGTCAATCAGCATGAATTTGATCTCCGCCTCGGCGGCGATGACATCGTCGATCATGGCGGTACATTTACAGTGGGCCGTACGACGTCTTAGGCGTACGGTTTCCGCGATTAACCGGAGTTGATCCCCCGGCACCACGGCCTTTCTCAACTTGACGCCGTCCATACTCAACAGGACGGCCAGCTTACCGGTATGCTCCAATCGTTGGGCAAAGAGCAGACCTGAGACCTGGGCCATGGCCTCGACAATCAACACACCCGGCATAATGGGTGTACCGGGAAAATGGCCCTGGAAGAACAGTTCGTTGAAGGTGACGTTCTTGATCCCCACGATACGGGAGTCACCATCGATCTCGACGATCTTATCGACCAATAGGAAGGGATAGCGATGGGGCAGGATCTTCTGGATACGACGGATATCCAAAATGGCGTCAGTACCAAATTTCTCCACGCGTTCCTGTTTCAAGGCTGCGGCACGAATCTTCTGGGCCAAAGCCCAGTTGAGCGAATGGCCGCTCTTGCGAGCCACTACACGTCCACGAATCGCAATCCCGGCCAGGGATAGGTCTCCGACCACATCGAGAATCTTGTGACGTACGCACTCGTCGGGAAAACGGAGCTTGTTTTTGACAGGCCCGTCTGAAGAAATAACCAGTACATCCTTGGGGCCAATGTGTTTGCCGATGCCCTTGGCCTGCATCTGCTTGGCTTCGGCATCCAACAGGAAGGTCCGGGCCGGGGCCAGGTTTCGCTCAAAGGAATCGGGGGTGATGCGGCAGCCATAAAACTGCCGTCCAATCCCGGTATGCCCACCGTAGTCTAAATCAAAGGAGATGTTGTACTCGTCCTCTTCGGTGGGCAAGGCATGGATGGAGGAATCCCCCTGGGTGACCCACAGGGGTTCGCGAATGGCAAAGACCTTGCGTTCGGCCTCCTGTTCGAACAACCCGACACGCTTGAGGGCCTGGACATATTCAACAGAACTGGCATCAGCCGTAGGCAGTTCAGGTCCCTGGATATCAATGTAAAGATTGTCGATTTCAAGACCATGGACCGCCGCGAGACAATGCTCGATTGTAGCCACGCTGGCCCCGTCACGCTCGAGGCAGGTACGTCGGCTCCCCGGGGCCAAATAGTCCACAGAGGCAGGGATCTCAACCGGCTCAGGCAGGTCGGTCCGTACGAAGACTACCCCAGTATCCTCCGGCGCAGGCCGAAAGGTAACCTTGGCATCCACCCCGCCAAACAACCCCTTGCCGGCGACACGAGCCTCACCCTTTATCGTCTTCTGTACTTTCAAGCCTTTCCAACCTCTTGGTTAACTGCTTGACCTGTTTGGCCGTCTTGGGCAATCGCATCAGCTCACCGAGCATGCGCAGAGCATCCTTTTGCTCAATCGCCGGCGACCACAACAATTTCTTACCGGCTGATACATGGCTCATCACGCCGGACTTGGCTCCCACCATGACGCCATCGCCAATGGTGATATTGTCTGCCAACCCAACCTGGCCGCCCAAGACCACACCATCACCAATGATGGTGCTGCCGGCAATACCCACCTGAGCGCAAATCAAACAGCATTTGCCAATCACAACGTTATGTCCAACCTGAACCAGATTATCCATCTTGGTTCCAGAACCCACAATGGTATTGGTAAATTTGGCCCTGTCAATGCAACAGTTGGCCCCAATCTCGACAAAATCCTCGATCAACACCCCCCCGTTATGGGGAACCAGACGCAGCTGTCCTTCGACCTGGGCATATCCAAAGCCAATCGACCCGATGCAACTGTTGGCTTGAACAATCACATGATCTCCGATAGAACAACCGTGATAAACCGTCACGCGACTGTCTAAACGGGTATTTGATCCAATCCTACTGCCCTGCCCCACAGTACAACCGGGCCCAATCACCGTATGATCCCCAATCTGAACTCCGGCCTCGAGTACAACATTGGGCCCAACACTGACGCCCTGACCCAATTGAACATCATCGGCCACCAAGGCACTCGGGTGAATCCCGACACTGGGGGGATTCAGCTGGGGCGCAAACAGGGTGAGAACCTCGATCAAGGCCACATCCATATTGCCCACCACCAACTGGGGCTTGGCCAGGTTCTCAATCTTTTCCGTGACCAATACGGCCGCTGCTTGACTCCCCTTAACCCCCTGGGCCGCCCGCTCATTACCGGTAAAGGTAATCTGGTCGGGTTGGGCACTATCCACCGCCCCTACTGCACGCACGACCGTGGCCTCCTGTTCAGGGCTGGCCAACAAGGTGGCGTTGAGAAACTGAGCCACTTCTTTGAGAGTTTTATCCATTCAACATCCCTTGCATAAAACCACAACCTCCTCCGTTGTATGGACTATTGCTCGGTATCCAGCTCGGCAATCACGTCTGCCGTGATATCGTAGCAGCCCTTGCTGTAGAGCACCTTGTGAGTTCGTACCGCCATCGCAAACATATCCGAGGACGCGGGAAACTCCGGATCACTGCGTTCCAAGACCATAGTCATGCCTTTGAGGTCGGCGACCTTCTGCGTGGCCACCAAAATCTTCTGATAAAAGTCCTGTATCCATTGTTGATCTTGCACACCAATGGATTTCTCGTAGAACTCCTGCAGGGCCTCGAGTTTGGCCTGTTTCTCGATCAACTCCTTGTATTGCGTGAGATAATCCTCGGAACCGGGTTTGTAGGTCTGCAATTGTGCTTGCAGGGTTTGCAGCTCCTGGTCCATGGCTTCCAATTCCTGACGCAATTCATTCTGCTTTTCCATGAGCATCTGCACGTGTTCGTTACGAACCTTGCTTCCACTGAGGATCTGTGAGATGCTGACGATCCCGATCTTGGTCATGGGATCCACGGGATTTTGGGCATGGCCACCATAGCTCCAGCCCAACACCAGAAGCCCAACGGTTACAGTCCAGACAATCAATGGTTTCTTCGTCATCGTCTTTCCTTTCAGCTAAAACGGCATTCCCATAGAGAAGTTAAAGGTCTGTGTTTCATCGTCGCGCCCCTCTTTGATGGGAAATCCAAGCTCAAAACGCATGGGGATATCCTGCAATAATTGAGGGACCGTAATCTGGAGCCCCACACCCGCGGTCCATCGCCAACTATAATCGGTGCGGTCCTGCAGGGCGGCGACATCGGTAAAAACAAAACCTGACAGGTTTTCGTCCACTAATGGCACGATCACCTCGGTACTGCTGATAAAGATCCAATCGCTACCAATCGGATCCTGATAAACCCCCAAAGCGGTGCCTGTATTATCAACCGCCTCACCATAGCGTCCTACGCCTCGATAGCTAAAGCCACGGACCGCATAGGTTCCCATGCCCCCGCCATAAAACTTCTCGAAAGGCGGGGCATCTCCGAGAATAGTCCCGGCGAGTAGTTTGTTGGCCAACACGATGCGTCTTTCAAAGACGTCCTCATATAGCGGAGTATAGTGAACATAGCTGCTGGTGAACTTACCAAAGGGATCCGCGCCAACCACCTGTTCATAGTGGATCGAAAACTTGCTACCCTCGGTCGGTGACATGGGATCATCCAGGGTGTTGGTACCGGTCCCAATCGTCAATCCCGTCAAAAAGGTGTCGCCTTCAACATCACGGATGTCCTGGGGGGCATTGTCGTCCAAATCCTTGATCTTGACATTTTCCAGCCGCAAACTGATACTCTTGCCCCAGCCGCCCCAATTACGGAAATCGAAGCCAACCGATCCGCGTCCCCGCACCTCTTTGTGGGCCTCGTACCAGCGGATATAACTGCTGCCGGACAAACTGTAGCCGATGGGTTTATCGCGAAAATACGAATCACTAAAGGTCAAGCTATAGCGATGGTAATCCGTACCGGGTTGCAGGGTCAAATCCAGGGTTTGCCCGGCCCCGCGATAGGCCTTCTGGGTCAAAAACTCCTTAAGACTCTCGGGCTTGTCGGTGATATCGAAGTTACGCTGTTGGTAGACCAGGTGTCCCACCAAACCGCTGTCCGTGCTGTAACCGATGCCCGGCATGATCATCCCGGTCATGCCCTCGGTGACATCCACGCGTACATCCTTAACCCCCGGAGTGCCCTCGGCTGATGGCACGGGTCGGATCACGACATCTTCAGCCCGGGTGGCATACTTGACATAATTCTCCAGACGGCTACGCCCATAGGCCGTGGCCAAGGTGGCATCATATAGCTCGCCCGGGGTAAAGTTGTATTCATCCAGAACCCGGCGTATCACCTTGTCCTTCACATTCTCATTGCCCGTAACATCGATATGGCCAATGCGAAACTGATCGCCTTCGTGGATGTTGAACTCCAAGGTCACAACCGCCTCATTGGGGTCGGGCTCGTACTTGGGGCCCTGCACCACCATGGCATCGAGAAATCCCTGCTTGAGATACTTCTGCTGAATATGCTTGGCCGCCAGATCCGCCCGGTCGCGTTGGTAGATCTGTCCGACCTCGATCTCCAGCCCCTCGGTCAGATCATTGATGTCATAACGTTGATACCCGTCGTAGAGGATCTCTGCAATTCGGTAAGCCGGGCCCTCTTCGACGATAAAGGTCACGGTCACACGCTCGCGACTCTCATTGAAGGCGGTCTCGGCCGTAATGACGTAACCGAGATAACCCTCCTTGTAGTAAAACTCCTGCAATTGATCGATGCTCTCTTCCAATACGTCTTCGCTGTAGTAGTTGGGCAAGAGCAACCACTTCTTGGGTTTGATCTTAACGATCTTGCCCAACACGCCATTGGAGAAAACACGATTGCCCTTGAATTTAACCGCCACAATGCGGGCCCGTGGGCCTTCGTCGATCGTATAGAATAAACGTCCACTCCTGGCCCGATCCGTATCCAGAGTCACCTCCACATCGGCATAGCCGATTTTCTTGTAGAGATCGATCAGGGTTCGGCGTCCCCCCTCGGCCAGGAAGGGATCATAGCGTTCCCCCAACTCAATGCCGATACGTTTACGCAGGACCTTGTCCTTATACTTCTGATTACCGGCGAACTCGATGGAACGCACCACTTCGGGACGATCCATCAACAACTCCATGATGGCATCCGCGGTGTTAGGCTCATCGACTTGAACATCATGGACGGCATTGGCTTCTGGCGTGACATTGGGTTCTGCAACGACCGCATTGGGATCGAGACTCACATTGGGATCCACATTGGCATCGGTCTGAGCCCCACCCCAACCGGCCATTACCACCAGCAATAAGAGACCGCTCCATCGGGTGCTTGTCTTGTGTATAGCAGTTCTGGTCACATGCATCATAGAGTCAAACCTTTAATGTCCCTTCCCTAGACCTCGTTAAAACGGTACGGACTCTTGAGGAATGTGCGAGGCGTTTTCAAAGCGTGTGCACTCTTCCCTGAACACCAGAGGTACCGTCCCTGTGGGGCCATTACGTTGCTTGGCCACAATCACTTCCGCTGTATTGGTCTTCTCCCACTCGAGATCGCCCCGGTGGTAATAGTCTTCACGATGCAACAGCATGATGACGTCCGCATCCTGCTCGATACTGCCGCTCTCACGCAGGTCACTCATTCGCGGTCGATTACCCTCGCGTCCCTCGACACCACGGTTGAGCTGACTCAAGACCACCACGGGCACGTTCAGTTCGCGGGCCAGGGCCTTGAGGTAGCGGGAGATGGTGCCGATCTCCTGTTGACGCGACTCCACGCGACTACCCAGGTGCATCAGCCCGATATAGTCAACCATCACGCATTCAATACCGTAAAGATTCTTCAACCGTCGACACTTGGCCCGCATCTCCAGTGGGGTTAAAGCCGAGGTGTCGTCGATGTAAATAGGCGTTTCGGAGAGAACTCCGCAGGCCTCGATCAGCTTTTGATAGTGATCCGTGGAGAGCATCCCCTTACGCACGGCCTGGGCGTCCACCCCACTGGCGCTACAGAGAAAACGTTCCGCCAACAAGGACCGACTCATTTCCAAAGAAAAGAAGGCCAAGGGGATCTTCTCGTGAATGCCGAGATGCTCGGCCACATTCAAGACAAAGGTGGTCTTACCCATACTGGGTCGACCGGCCACAATGATCATCTCCCCCTTTTGCAAACCACAGGTCATGTCGTCCAGTTCATGATACCCCGTAGGCACGCCCGTGACATGGCTACCCGAGCGGCGTTCGATGGCCTCGTACACATCGGTCACCAGATCCTTCAGAGGACTGGCAGCGCCACTGACCTTCTTCTCGGTCACGGCAAAGACACGGCGTTCGGCATCGTCCAAAATGGCCGAGACCTCGTTGCCCTGGTCAAAGGCCTCATCCAGGGTCTCACTGGAGGCCTGAATCAACTCCCGCAAGATGGACTTGTCATTGACGATGTTGGCGTAGTACATCACATTGGCCGATGACGGCACCGAGTCGATCACCTTCTGCAGATACTCCACGCCCCCCACCGATTGAGTCTGCTTACGGCGTTCCAGTTCATCTCGTAAGGTCACCCCATCAATGGCGTCCACCTGATGCTTTTGATAGAGATCCACCAGGGCATCATAGAGAATCTGATGCTCTGGACGGTAGAAGGAATTCGCGGTCAGGATTTCAACCACCTGGCCGATGCAGACCGGATCGATGATCATGGATCCCAGCACCGCTGCCTCGGCCGCCAGTGACTCGGGCATACTGCGTAGCTTCCCCAGGACATCCTGGGGGTCTTTGGACAGGGAGCGTTTGTCACGTCCCTGTTTGAACTGGCTTTGCGTTGATCCTTGGCCTTCCGGCATTGAGGTCTAAATCCTTGCTATCACAACTGATATTGCCATTGACTGCACTCCAGTGCATAGAGTCGGTATTGTACAGTGCCAACTAGCGCTCGTCAAACCTTCATCCCGAGGTAGTGATGGACTGAGGAGACCCAATAGGTTCAGTCGCACCCTATTTATAGAAGGGTTTTTCTTAACAAAAAACAGGCTGAGCGCACTGGGTGCACACAGCCTGATCAAGTTTTACTCAACAAAACCGTCGCTTATTCGGCCTCGGCCTCTTCGCCTTCAGCCGGGACTTCCTGGCCTTCGGCCACTACGACGACCTTAATCTGAACCTTCACGTCATCGGCAAAGCGTAGCGTCACCTCATGGGTACCAACCTCTTTGATATGCTCGTCCAAGGCCACGACCTCGTCGGCCACGGTAAAGCCTTGACCCCGTAGGTTTTCTCCAATGGCCTTTTCGGTCACGGAACCGAACAGGTGCCCCTGTTCGTTGGCCTTGGCCGCCAGCACAACCTCGGCACCCGCCACGGCCTCGGCCGCGGTTTCCATGCGCTTACGCTCTTCAATGCGGGCCTCGGCACGTTTGGCCTTCTCATCGGCAATGGCTCGAATGTTATTTTCGGTCGCCACCTGGGCTAAACCTTGGGGCAGCAGGTAGTTGCGGGCATAGCCTTCGGCTACCTCCACCACATCACCGAGCCAACCCAGCTTTCTGATATCTTCACACAATAAAACCTTCATGTCTCAACCTCGTTTATCTAGCGTTTCTCTATTGCCGTTTCTTCCACTCGACTGAATGTCAATCCTTAGGTGGTGTACGGGAGCAACGCCATGAACCGGGCCCGCTTGATGGCCTTTTGTGCCTTGCGTTGACAACCGGCACAGTTGCCACTGCGCTTACGGGAGTAGATCTTGCCCCGATTGGTCAGCAACTTCTGGAGGGTATCAATGTCTTTGTAGTCGATGTACTTGACTCCACCGCGGCAGAAACGACATTGCGTCTGCTCTCTGACACCGGCGAAACCCGATTTACGTCTGGGGCGTTTTTGCATTTTTGCCATAACTTGTCCTATCTGTGTTCTGTCCCTGCAACTGTGCCGGGATCAACCTTTTAATGTTTGTCGTTCTTTAAAACGGAATATCGTCAGCGGGCATGGAACCCGGATCAAAACTGGGCTGGCCGTAGGCCTCATGCGAGGGGGCCGGAGCGGCTGAGCGAGGGGCACCCCCGGCTTCGGAGATCCCACCGCCCTGGGCACCACCACTGCCACCGCCGAGAAACTGGAAGCTCTCGACCGTAACACGCAGACGGCTGCGTTTGCTGCCGTCCTGGGCGGTCCAGTTCTCATAGGTCAGGCGGCCTTCCACAAACAGCGGCCGTCCCTTGGTACAGTATTTATTGATGGTCTCGGCCTGACGCCCAAAGGCACGCAGATCCACATAGCAAACCTCTTCCCGCTGTTGGCCGTCCTGGCCGGAAAAGCGACGATTGATCGCCATGCCGAACTCCACCACAGCGGTCTGACTGGGCAGATACGACAGTTGCGGATCGCGGGTCAAATTCCCCATCAACATTACCTTATTCAAATTAGCCATGCGTGCACCTCCTTAGCGTCTTCCCGGCAGGTTGTAACCCGCTCAGGCGGCATCACCTTTGCTCTAGGACTCTTGAGATTCATCTTCTTCGGGCTGAGAATCTTCCTCGGCCTCTTCGGCCTCCGCCGCAGCCTTGGCTTCTGCCGCCGCAGCTACCGCCGCCGGACTAGTCTCACCGTTGATATCCTTCTCGATCATCTCTTCCGGACGATCCTCCGTGGTCAGAACCAAGACACGTACGATCTTTTCCGACAACAACACATCTTTCTCGATCCCGGCGATCTTGTCACTGGTGACCTTGAAGTAGCTCAGGATATAGGTCCCGCGGCTCTTGTGGTTGATATCGTAGCAGAGCTTACGCTCGTCCCACTTTTTCATACTCACGACTTCGGCGTCGGCCCGCTTAAACACGGTCTCGATCGCACCCATCGTTCCATCCCAATCTGCGGCAGCCTGTGCCGAGTCCACTAAGAACATTGCTTCATAAAGTTTCTTTGCGGCCGTTTCCAAATCCAAATACCTCCCGCCTCATCAGCGAGGCGTTAAACACGTCCATATCAAAATCTTTTGGTTTACCGATGTATCGTTTCCCGATCGCCTTAAAAACCAGGATTTATTGATCCACTCCGTTAAAGCGATTCATGGTCACATCAATGCCTTCATCCAGCCAGCAGAACACGGCCTGCTTGGCCTTCTCGATCGCGTCATCCAGCTCACGTTGTTCGCTCCGTGAGGGCTTGCCCAACACATAGTTGATAGAGTCACCAAATTCCGGCGTCCCAACCCCCACACGGCAGCGGGGAAACTCATTACTCTTGAGCTTGGCAATGATGTCCGAGAGGCCATTGTGACCTCCGGCCGATCCCTTGGCCCGCACGCGAATGCGGCCCACGTCCACGGCCATGTCATCATACACCACCATGATGCGATCCAGGGGAAGCTTATAGAATCCAGCTGCCGTAGCGATGGCCTGGCCGCTACGATTCATAAACTCCCAAGGCTTTAACAGTATTAACTTTTTGCCGGAGGCAGAGGCCATGGCGAAGCGAGCTCCAAACTTTTGCTGCTTGACCTTGACACCCAGCGTCTCGGCTAGAGCATCAATTACCTTGAAACCCATATTATGCCGGGTTTCGCTATACTTCTCGCCCGGATTACCCAATCCTGCAATCAGGACGGTTTCCCCGGACGCTTCATCAGCCTGCACCAAGGAAAACCAACTCATTAATCCTCGTCCGCAGACTTGCGTTCGGTAATCACCTCAGGTGACGAAGGTCCTTCTTCACCTTCAAGGGTTTCATCCTCAGCACTCTTAGCCGCCGCCACCGTGTGACAGGTCACGACAATGAGATCTTCAGACGACAGCAACTTCATACCTTCGGGCAACTCGATGTCACGGGCGTGAATGGTATCACCGACACCGACGTCCTTGACCTGCACCACGATTTTCTCAGGCAGATCGATGACGGTACATTCGATCTCGATATGATCGGCATGTTCTTCGATCATGCCCCCTTCATGGGTCCCCTTGGCATTGGCCGCACCCTTGAGTTCCAGGGGAACCATCACCTTGACTCGCTCATCCACATTGACCCGCATCAGGTCCACATGAATAATGTTCTTGCCCAGGAAATCATACTGCATGTCCTTGATCACCATCTTTTCAGACTTGCCATCGATAGTGATATCCAGGAGACGGTGGCCGTGATGCACACCTTCGGCAAATGCGTGGGCGTCCAGGGTGATCGCCGTCGGTGTTTGCTTGTGGCCGTAAACCACCGCCGGTAAACTCCCAGCCGCACGCAGTCGTACGGCCTCTTTGGTACCGGTATTCTCACGAACCTGTGCCTCTAAACTTAACGATTTTTTCATATTGGTCTCACCTGTCTATAAAACTTCGTTTTAGGGTTCACGGTTTTTAGGTTCACGGTCTCACGGTTGATTGACTGACCTGCTCCACCAACCTTGAACGGTGAACGGTGAACCTGGAACCTATACTCTATATACCTTCACCTTCAAACATGATACTGACCGACTCATTACGATGAATACGTCGGATGGCCTCACCCAACATGGCCGCCGAACTGAGCACCTTGACATTGTTGAGCTTTTTGGCCACACCATTGAGAGGAATGGTATCGGTCACCACAATCTCATCAATGGGGGCATCCAGTAGACGTTCAGCCGCCTGACCGGCAAACACACCGTGAGTCGCACTGACAGAAACGCTCTTGGCCCCCCGCTCCTTGACCAGGCGGGCCGCACTACAGACCGTACCGGCCGTAGCAATAATGTCATCGCACATCAGAATATTGCGACCCTCAACCGAACCGATTAACTCGGCCGCCTCAACCTCGCTACCACTGACACGTTTCTTGTGGATAATGGCCAGCTCGCCACCGAGATAATCAGCATAGCGTGCCGCAGTTTTGATATTGCCCACATCCGGCGAAGCCACGGTCAGCTTATCGATCTTCTTCTCTTCAAAGTGACGACGCAACACCAATTCTCCCGAAAGATGATCCACCGGGATATCGAAAAAGCCCTGCAATTGATTGGCATGCAGGTCCACAGCCAACACACGATTGGCTCCCGCCGTAGTAATCAGATTGGCCACCAACTTGGCCGTAATGGGGACACGACCTTCATCCTTACGGTCCTGACGGGCATAACCAAAATACGGGATCACCGCAGTAATCCGTTTGGCACTGGCCCGACGCAGGCAATCAATGAAGATCAACAACTCCATGATATGCTCATCCGTGGGATTACAGGTCGACTGGATCACAAAGCAATCCCGCCCCCGTACATCATCTTCCACACGGATAATCTTCTCACTATCCGGAAACCGCTCGACCTCGGCCTCGCCGAGCTCCACATCTAGATAGTTACAGACATCCGAAGCCAATTTCGGATTGCTGCTGCCTGAAAAAATCCTGATTTCGTTCTTGAAATTCATATCTAAGACAAACCCTTCGGTTTCAATCACTATGGGCCACCATGGCAGTCCCTGCCACGGTCTGGCCGTCTTCAATACGGGTATCCGTCACATAGGCAAAGGGGCCGATACGGCATTCCGCACCAATCACCACCTTACCATGGACATAGGTAAACGGTTCAATCACGGTGTCCTGCCCAATCTCGGTACGGGCATCGATCCAGGTATTGCCTGGATCGACAATCGTGACACCACGTTCCATCAGGTCCTTTTGGATCCGCTTCTGCATGATCTTGCTGACCAAGCTGAGTTGGGCACGGCTATTGATGCTCATGGCCTCTTCCGGCAACACGGCCGTCACGGCCACCGCCTTATGGCCGGACGAGATCAGCAGGGTCAACACATCGGTCAGATACAACTCACCCTTGGCATTGTTCGGCTTGACCTCTGCAAGCTTCTCGAACAAGAGCTGGTTATCAAAGAGGTAATAGCTGGGATTGACTTCTCGAATCTTCAACTGCTCATTGTCACAATCGTTGTGCTCCACGATCCCCTGCAGATTGCCGTACTCATCGCGAACGATGCGTCCATAACCGGTCGGATCGTCCAGCATGGCTGTGGCCAGGGTCGCAGCGGCCTGTTCCTTGTCGTGCTTGTCTGCCACAGTAACCAGGGTCTCGCCACGAATCAAGGGGCCATCGCCACAGAGAATCATGGTATCGCCCTGGAAATCCTTGAGATGCTCCTGGCAACAGAGAACGGCATGGGCCGTGCCCTTTTGCTCGGTCTGTTCGATCCACACCACGTCTTGGGCATCGGCAAAGGCCTGACGAACGCGCTGACCTGCATAGCCAATCACCACGTAGATCTTGGTTGCCCCGGCCGTACGGCAGGCATCCAGCACATAGGCCAGCATGGGACGACCGCTGACCTCATGCAGCACCTTAGGCAGCTGCGTATTCATGCGAGTACTCTTACCCGCAGCTAGAATAATAGCAACACGTTCAGACATAAGCGTTTACGAAAATCCAAATACGAATCAAAAAAACCTACCCGACCAGGACTCGAACCTGGAATATGGGTACCAAAAACCCATGTGTTGCCGATTACACCATCGGGTAAGTCGATAGACTTAAGAGCAATGGCCAATGCCATATCGTCTTGTAAAAAAGCATTCACGGAGGCAGCCGCGAAGCCGCCTGACGTGCCCCTGACGGAGGCTTGAGTCAACCATGCCGTGAAGTCTGTTGACCCCTGCAAGCAGAGCTTGCCACACACAACCCCGTGCGTCAGAGTAAATCAAAGAGCCAAATATAGTGATTTGCCCCGTCCGATTCAAGTTTTTTTTGAAAAATAGACCACCCGGAGCAAACGCTCATCCAAAAATAATTTCCCCTGACCTAACCCGCCCGCTATCATCGGGCCCAAACCAACGAAATCAATCGAAAAACTGGAGACATCTCATGAGAATTCCAATCTTCGCCACTTTCCTCACCGCTGGCCTGCTGATGCTAAGTTCTTGTAGCAACCCGACCTCTTGTCATGGCCTCATGCTGGAAAAGGTCTGGGAACTGGACGGTTTCAATAATCCCGAGTCTGTCGCTTACGATCCACAAACCCAAGCCCTCTATGTGTCTAATGTCGCTGGCGATGGTAAGGCCAAGGACGGTGTCGGATCTATTGCCAAGGTCTCCCTGGAGGGTGAGCTGTTGGATCTCAACTGGGCCCAGGGCCTCAATGCCCCCAAAGGTGTGGATATCACCCATGGCAAGCTGTACACCGCAGATATCGATACCCTGGTCGAAATTGACCTGGCCAATGGCGAAATCACGGCCCAATACCCGGTCGCGGGCGCAGAATTCCTCAATGACGTCGCGGCCGGGCCCGATGGCATGATCTATGTCTCGGATATGGCCAAAAACCGCATTCATACCCTCAAGGAGGGCCATTTCACCCTCTGGCTCGAATCCAAGGACCTGCAAAACCCCAACGGCCTCTTTGTTGAGGGCGATCACCTGGTGGTCGGGGCCTGGGGCGTCAGCGACGAGAACTTCAACACGGAGATCCCCGGGCACCTCAAAGCCGTTGATCTTAAAGAAAAGGCCATTGCCGACATTGGCGACGGCAGCCCGGTCGGCAATATGGACGGGGTCGAGCCCCTGGCCACCAAGGGCTACCTGGTGACAGACTGGAAGGTGGGCAAGCTCTTTCACATCACCCCGAGCGGCCAGGCCCAGGAACTTCTGAGCCTGGAGCAAGGCATGGCCGATCTGGAGTACATCCCCAGCCAACGGCTCGTCGTCCTGCCCATGATGAACACCCATCAGCTCCTAGCCTACCGCATTACCGAATAGGAGGTTTCCATGATCCAGCATCACATTGTCTTACTGATCACCGCCCTGTTGAGCCTCACGGCCTCAGCATCCATTGAACTATCCATCACCACGAATCGGCCCGAGGCTGTCTATGCCATCGGTCAAACCGCCCTGTTCCAGATCGAACTCTCCCAAGACGGCCAACCCCTGGATGACGTCACCCTCAAGGGCGAACTATCCTCCAATGGCTTTCGCGATACAGATCCTGTAGAGATTGTGATAGACCAGGGCACCGCCCAGGTGCAAGGGCAACTCGATCAACCGGGCCTGCTGTGGCTGCGTGCGACCTATAGCCCTCCCTCCAGTGAATCCATTCAAGGTGTCATGGGTGCCGCCTTCAGCCCGCAGCAAATCACACCATCCCTTCCCAAACCGGACGACTTCGAGGCCTTCTGGGAACAGCAGAAACAACGAGTGGACACCATCGAGCCCAATGCCCAACTCGAACGCATCGACTGGCCCGCCTCCCAACGGGAACTCTACCGCATCACCCTCGACAATATCGATGATACCACCATCTACGGTTACCTGGCCAAACCGGCTGGTGAGGGCCCCTTCCCCGCCTATCTCCAAGTGCAATGGGCCGGGGTTTACAGCGTGGATCCCAACTGGGTCTGGTGGCCGGCCGAGGTTGGC
The DNA here is from genome assembly GCA_963662565.2 of Sedimentisphaerales bacterium. Classification (GTDB taxonomy): domain Bacteria; phylum Planctomycetota; class Phycisphaerae; order Sedimentisphaerales; family Anaerobacaceae. The sequence continues at coordinate 223,751 of CAXXXG010000003.1, forward strand.
TATCTCACCCTGGTGATCAACGCCCATCCCATCGAAAACGGCCAACCGCAGAGTTACTACGACGAACTCAATCAGGGCCCACTCAAAGACTATTACTACCAAGGGCGTGACAACCGCGACACCAGCTACTTCTTACGTATGTACCTGTCCTGTTACCAAGCCGCTCAATACCTGGCGTCTCGCCCCGAATGGGATCAGCAACACTTCCTCGTCGCCGGCACCAGCCAAGGCGGAGGCCAGGCCTTTGTCACAGCAGGACTCAGTCCCCACGTCACGGCCATGGCCGCCGATGTCCCGGCCCTCTGCGACCTGACCGGCGCAGCCGTTAACCGCTACGCGGGCTGGCCCCGCATGGTAACTCTCGACGACCAAGGCCAACCCAATCCACAACAACTTGATGTCGCTCGCTACTTCGACGCCATCAACTTCGCCCGCGACATCAAGATCCCCGCCTTAGTCGGTACCGGCTTTGTCGATCTCGTCTGCCCGGCCAGCTCGGTCTACACCGCCTTCAATGTCCTACAGGGCCCCAAACAGATGATCATCGATCCGCAAGCCGGACATCAAGGCCCCAATCCCAATTGGAATAAGGCGTTTGATGGATTTCTTAAGGAGCGAGGGGGCTTTGTAGAAAGGTGATCGGTAATCGGTGATCAGGTGTGAGTAGATTTTATCGTCTTCGACACCGATCTGTTTCACTTGAGGCTCTTACCAATCCGATTCCAAGCGATCGCCCCTTGCTCGTTCCACACCCCATCCTGATCATGGATAACTTTCGTTTCACGTGACCAATAGATCATATTGGCAACACCCACTATATCCGATTGCGGAATAGGGCCAACAACTCGACTATCATAGCTGTTGCGACGATTGTCGCCAATGAGATAATAGCAATCCCAAGGAACAACAACCGGCCCACAATTCACCAGTTCCGGATAAGCTGATATTGGCTTTCCTGTAAAGCTTCCATACTCATCAAGCCACTTCTCACCGTTGACATAGATAACCTCATCCTTGATTTCAATGACTTCACCAGGCAATCCTATGACACGTTTAATATAAGGGCTATAATTTGTACCTGAATTACGGTACACAACCAGAGCGTTTCTCTTAATACCTTGTGGCGAAAACCATAGTTTATCAACATAAAGACGATCTCCCAGCTGAAGTGTGGGTGCCATCCCACTTCTAACGGCAATCCGAAACGTTTCTGCCACAAAGGTTCTTACACCCACAATACATACCCAATTAAGCAGATTCATACTAACGAAGAATATCCAATAGAACCACCACCTCTGATATCGCTTACGGGGATTGCGCTGACAACGCCTGGCCACAAGCAACGCATCGGCGTGTAGAAACACCCCGCTACCGACGATCACCAACATCAAGAGAACGAAACCAAATCGCCCCACCGCAAGAGTAGAAACACAAGAATAGCTCACTACGCCTACTATAAAAACAATGAGCCACACAATAAACCCACGACGAATTCGACCGCAATAAACATGTCCTAACGGAGCAGACAACAAGCTGTACAATAATGCCAATCGTAGCAAAAGGGGTTTTTCAGAAGGATTTTCCTGTTCTGAATCACTCTTTTTAGGTGTCATCTTCACTAGAGGGGGATCCTCTCTCTCCATGTAAATAGCCTAAGGATTAGAACAACCTCACAATCTCACCCTCGGCACATCAGTCCTCCTGCCCCTCTGCACTTCCGCTCAATTGAGCCACCAAATGTTCCAGGATCGGCTCGAGGTTGTCGTATCCGGTATCACTGAGGGTGCGATTAACCTCCTTGCCGGAGTCATTTTTATAGGTCAGAATAAAGCGTCCCTTTTTCTCGAAGTCGGTCTTGTCGATCTGTTGGATGTTGTCGTAGGGGATGCGAAGCTTTTTGTCGATGACCAACTCAGTATCATCGGCGACCACTTGCTTACGACAGATGAGGGCTACCCAGAGGGCCATGAGCACCGCGGCGCCAAAGAAGAAGGGTGGAGATTTTTGATTGAACATCAAGGTGGTATCCGGGGTCTCTTCGCCGGTGACTTCATCGACAATGGTGTGCTTCGTAATGAAGGACTCGCTGAAGTAGCCATCATAGATGAGCCACAGGCCCAACACGGTCGCGGCTACGATCATCATGATCCACCAGTTTCTCGTTTGTCGACTCAAAGGTGCTGTCAATGCCATAGGTGTCCTCTCACCACTGTCAGGCATCGGCCCATTACACCGACACCTAGGTTCCGCGCCGCTGTGCAATCACCTCCGTCAGTGGTTGCACGATTGTGGGCACAATCCGTTCTGCCATTAATTCTTCGGCCAAACTACACTGTTCCTTGAACAAGGTCAAGGCTTCAAACTTGCCCACTGGATGGGGGAAGTGACGCACAGCCACCGAAACGGTGATGGCCTCTTCATTGAATTCTTACGACTGGTGGGCTCGGCCACACTGGTCTTGGAATCCACACTGATACGGGCTTGGGTATGCAGGTCTTCGCTCAAGGTCAGGATCATCGAGGGAGAAAAACCGACAGGCGTGGCCTGGATGGATTCGAGCATCTTGCCAAAGGCGGATTGCCTGAAGAGGGCGTCGGTAATAACCTCGTCATGGCTGCCCTGACAGGTAAAGTCCATACTCATGACCACATCCAGGGAGTCTACGTCCAGATGGCTGACACTGAGCATATAGGGCATCAACTCCAGCACCAGGGCATCCTGTTCATAGGCGATCTCGAAGGTCTCGGGGTTGACCACACCCGATCCGATGCGGTCCTTCTCCAGGCTAACCCAGCGATACGAGCCGGTATCACGTCCTTCTTCCAGACAGAAATCCTGGTGATCCCTGCGATAGAAGCTGTTCATGGTGGGATACTGCCGTTGAATACGTTCAAAATAGGAAAAGATCGTCTCCCGCGAGGAAGGCAGATCCAACTCGGTATTGACGAACATATCCACATAAAAATCATCACACAGCGACGACAAGCTCTGGGCGTCCATGAAGGATTCACCCTCCTATGATCATGGGTGCCCCTCAAATCGCCGATATCGACCTGACGGGCCCGTTGTTGATTGAACCAAAGGGCCTCATGCCCAAAGGGAGGTAGTATAGCACTTTATTCAGGCAATACTAGTGGTGACACATGAAATGTAGAAACAGGGCCAAAATGGCCAGGACGTAACAATAGAGGGCAAAAGGCCTAAATCGAGCTCGACGTGAGGCGATAATTAGCCATTTCAGGGCGGGAATACCGACCAACAGGGCTGTAATCGCACCTACGAAGAGGGGCACAATATCCATCCCACCTGTCTGAATCAAGCTCCAATGGGTAACCACTTCCAGCCCGGTCGCCGCGACAATCGCGATCACACCCAGCAGCATACTGTATTCAATGGCCCAACGCCGTCGCAGACCACAGATCAACACAGCCGCACAGATGGTCGATCCGCTACGGGAAACCCCCGGCATGATGGCCACCAATTGGGCCAATCCCACCACAGCGGCGGCCAACAGGCCGAACTGACGCAGACGTCGCTTTGCATGCTTACGCCGATCGCTGAGGTAGAGCAGCGTGGCGGTCAGAATCCACATCAATCCCAAGATCATGAGACTCCCCCGCGCCGCCGTCAAATAGTCTTTAAGGAAGATTCCCGGTGCGGCAGTGATAAAGGTGGCGACCATAGCCAAGACCAAAAAACGGACCGAGGCATTGGTTTGATAGAGCTTGACCGGATCCTTGACCTGTTGCATACCACTTTTCAAACCACCGAAAAAACGGGCACAAGAACGACGCATCACGATCAAGACGGCCAACACCGTACCCAGGTGAGTGGCCAGATCGAAGAGGACCAAGCGAGAATCGGCCGCGTCAAAGCCCATCAAGGTCTCTAAAAGGACCAGATGGCCGGAGGAGGAAACCGGCAAGAACTCGGTTACCCCTTGGATCGCTCCCAAAACGATGGCGGCCTTGAGGTCCAGGGTTTGACTCAGGCCCGGCAGTCCACCGGTTTGCAAATGTTGAACCACCCAACAACCCGCGACCAAGACCAAGCCGGCATAGATCCCGCCCATGAGGTCATCGGCCAGAATGCCCCAACCGCGCGGCAGGGATTCGAGTTGATGGGCCGGGGTGGGCTTAAAGATATCGAAAACACGAAACAGCAAGAAACCCGCCGCCGCGATCACCACCCACTGCATCGGCGTCCAGGTGCCCACCGGCAACCATAACCAGACTAAAAAGGTGACTGCCTGACCAGCCACTTCATCGACGACCACCTCCCCCGGATCCTTCTTGCCGGTTGAGGCAATCGCGGCCGGGGCCAGGGCCACACAGGCCACACAACCATAAATCAACCAGAGCCATTGCACCCAGTGCTGAGTGGCCAGACTACAGCCGCTCCAGCCCAAGACGGCCAGGGTGACGGCCGGGGGCAAGGACCCCCAAGTTCCGGAGGCCACCGGCATCCAACCCAAACCCAAACAAGAGGTCAATAAGCGTTTCATGAGTAGCTCTCCTCTGGTCAGGATCAATAACGGTGGATGGGTTGAAAGGCCTGCCCTTGGGGCAGATGCAGTTGCAAGATGGGCGCGGGCGAGGCGGCCCGGTTTGCAACAGCCGGTCATGATGATAATAGGTAAACAGGCGAGCCAGTTTCACATCGTCCGGAGCCTCCAAGTGACGCCCCCAGGCCCCTAACTCAGCCCCCCACACCACGGTGGTTCCTTCTTTAGATTGAAAAACGAGGTGGGGCTTATTCTTATTAGCACGTCCATTGAAATTGGACAGATCCAAGGCTTGCAGTTCAAACAACAAAGAGGACTTGACCTCCTGCCCGGACTGACGGGCCTTTTGTGCCATCACCCGATCCATCTCGGTGACGGCCTGGACCAAGGCTAACCCAGCCAGGATATCTTCGGACTGCACGACCGTACCCCAGGGCACATTCGTGGCATCTTGGGCATGCTTAAAGGTCACGATGGGCAGCGTTGGCAAATCCAAGGCCTCCAACGCCACGGCCTGGGCGTCCAAATAGTAGGACGAATCCCCCACCATCACCCGGGCCACAGGCTTACGCCATTGTGCCTTAACCAATATGCAATCCGACAGGGCCTGAACCCGCACCTGGTCGAGCCAGGCCGAACGTTCCAGGGCCTGCCCCAATTGCTGAGCGATCCCCTCACGCAGTACAAACTCAGCGCCTCCCACCAGAGTCACCAATTCCATACGTAGGTCTTGGGTGACCCAGTTCGGGATCGATTCAAATTCCACGGGCCCGGTTTTCATGGCCTGATGTCGCATCATCCCCTGTTCGCCCCACCTAAAAAAAACAATCAGCAAGGCCACACCCACACACAGGCCCACATATTTAGATATCTCTTTCCAGCGATCCAATAGTCCGTCCTTGTTTTGATGCAATGATTAAAATCAAACGGGTGATAACCGTCGTTGATAGGCCGTGGTCACGATTTCGTCACATAAAGCGGGCATGTCCAAGCCAACCTTTGCCGCCGCCTTGGGCACCAGGGAGTGACTGGTCATGCCGGGGATGGTGTTGAATTCCAGGGCCACGATGTCACCGGCTTCAGTCAGCAGGAAATCCACTCGGGCAAAATCACGCAGGCCAAAGGCCTGAAAACTCCGCAGGGCCAGATCACGGGCCTTCTGCTCCAAGGCTGCATCCAGGGTATCGAAGAGATACTCGGTGGTATCGTCCTGATATTTGGCCTGATAGTCGTAAAAAGACTGCTGCATACGAATCTCGATGACCGGCAAGGCCCGTCCGTTCAGCACGGCCACGGTGAATTCGCGTCCCGGTACAAAGGCCTCGATCATAGCGTCTTGATAACGATCGAGCACCTCGTGACACAAGGTCACTACCCGATGAGTCTCTTCGACAATATGCACTCCCACACTACTACCCTCACGAATGGGCTTGACCACCCAGCGGGTTCCCAGGGCCGCGGCCTGTTCACGCAAGACCGACTCAGGCAGCGTTCCATCAAGGGCCATTCCAGCCGGCACCTGCACCCCGGCCTGTTGAAAGACCGCCTTGGAGGCCATCTTGTCAAAGGCCAACCGACAGGCGTCCGGCCCAGAACCGGTATAGCAGAGCCCCCGCTGTTCCAGAATTTCCTGTAAAGCACCGTCCTCACCAAAGGTCCCATGCAGGGCCACAAAGAACACATCAATGGCTGGATCATCCAGAACCTCCAAACGATCCGGATGTAGATCCACAGGGTTGACGTCAAAGCCGGCCTGCTCCAAGGCATGGGCCACACAGGCCCCACTTTCCAGGCTGACTTCGCGTTCGGAACTGGTGCCGCCCATGAGGACGGCGATTGTTTTGGGTTTTGTGTTCATGAATTTCACAGATCACAGATCACAGATCGCGGATCACAGTACTTGAATCATCGTTTTAACTGTGATCTGTGATCTGAAAACTGCGATCTAGCATCATTTCCAAATCTCGATTTCCGTTTCCAGCTCTACGTTGAATTGCTCACGAATGCGTTCGCGAATGACCTCGACCAGTCGCTCGACATCGGCACTCTGGCAATCGGTGTCGGCCAAGATGAAATTGGCGTGCTTGTCACTGACCCGAGCCCCGCCCACGGCCAGGCCCTTGAGTCCGGCCCGGTCGATCATGGCCCCGGCGGACTGGCCCGGAGGATTCTTGAAGATGCAGCCACAATTACGGGTATTGAGGGGCTGGTTGTTTTTCTTATGGATCCAAATCTCCTGCACCGTGCGCATGATCTGATCGGGATCGGAAGGCACCAACTTGATCTTGGCGTTGAGAATGAAGCGGGCCGTGATGTTGGTGCTGCGATAATCGAAGACCAGTTCCGGCTTGACCTTGGTGAATACCCCCCCCTGGTTGTCCATCAGGGTCACCTCTTCGACGACACTGCCGAGGTCCCCAAAATTGCCGCCCGCATTCATACGGATGGCCCCACCGACCGAACCCGGAATACCACTGAGGGTTTCGAGCCCGCCATAACCCCGCTTGACACAATCCAGTACCAAGGCTCCGAGATCGGCACCGGCCCAAGCGGTCAGTTCCCCATCCTCGCCAAACTCACTTTGCTTAAAGGGAGGGGCATCGAACTTAATCACCGCGCCCTTGACTCCCTGATCGCTGACCAGGAGATTGGAACCAAACCCCAAGACGCGTACGGGCAACTCATTCTCTGTGCAGCGTTTGACCACCTCGGAGAGCTGTTCTATGGTCTCCGGGCAGATAAAAAACTCCGCCGGCCCCCCGATCCCATACCAGGTATGTGGGGCCAGACGGTAATCGGTTTCAACAATGGACTCCAATCCGCTGAATATATTCATCGGCAACCTTCCAAATATCGCCGGCCCCCATGGTCACCACCACATCGCCGGGCTCGACGTCTGCTTCCAACACCTTACATATCGCTGCCGCACCATCGACAAAGCGGGCATCACAACCCTGATCACAGAGGCGATCGACCAACACCTGGGCATTGACCGCCCTGCGGCTCTCGTCGGAATCGCGAACCCCGTAGATCTCGGGCACGATCGTAATGTCGGCCAGCTTAAAACTTTCCGCAAAATCATCAAGCAAAAAGCGGGTGCGGCTATATTGGTGCGGCTGAAACACGCACCATACCCGCTGGGGCTGGTAACGTTCACGAATCGCGGCCAGGGTGGCCTTAACCTCGGTCGGATGATGGGCATAATCGTCCAGCACGGTAATGCCATTGAACACACCCTTGACCATGGCTCGACGCTCAACTCCCGTAAATTTAGGCAACTGCTCCAGCACCAGTTCAGGAGAAATCCCCGCCTCCAGGGCCAAGGCTGCCACGGCCAGACCATTGAGCACATTATGATGGCCGGCCAATCCGATCGAAGTGCGGCCCAGCATGTGGCCATCACGAATCAAGTCAAAATGATAGAGACCCTCGATCAATTCCAGACGTTCGGCCCGCACGTCATTGTCCGGTTCCAGGCCATAGAACACCTGTCGCGTTTGCACCTGAGCCAGTTCCAGGGCGTAACGAACCTTGTCATCATCGCCACAGGCCACCAGGGCCCCACCCGGACGCACCTGTTGGGCAAAGGCGGAGAAGGCCCCTATAATATCAGCCTCGTCAGCGTAATAATCCAGATGATCGCGTTCGATATTGAGGATGCAGGCCAGGCGAGGATGCAGGTTCAAGAAGCTGCGGTCGTACTCGCAGGCCTCGGCCACGAACCAGGGACTGCCTCCCACCCCCGAGGAACTGCCCAGTTGGGTACAGCGTGCCCCCACAATAAAATTGGCCTCTTCACCCGCTTGTCTCAACAGCACACTAAGCCAACCGCTGGTCGTACTTTTACCGTGGGTGCCGCTGATGGCGATGCCCTGGTAATGGTTGAAGACCTTACCCAGCATCTGGGCATATTTCAGGACAGGCACGCCCAACTCACGGGCCCGTTGCAATTCGGGGTTGTCCTGGCTCACGGCAGCAGACATCACCACCGTATCGACGTCCTCAGGCACATAGGCCGCATCATGGCCCACATGTACCTGGGCGGATCGCTGACGCAACCGTTCGATCACTTCGGAATCCCCCCGGTCCGAACCGGTTACCAAGGCATGGTTACGCAACAGCACCTGGGCCAGGGCACTCATCCCCACCCCACCGATACCAATGAAATGAAAACGCCGCCCCTTGAGCATACCCAAATCCTTGGATGTGCTCAGAGATTCCACCCGCGACTTGGCCTGTGGACGAACGGAAGTGACTTGGTCGATTGAATGCTCCATCATGTCTTTACCCCAAGACTCCTTTCAAAAAGGGCAGTTTAGCATATTACGGCTAAGGGTGAAACTGATTATATAAGAAAAGCTCGGGGACCTTGACAGAGAATTATTTTCCCTACGAACTAAAGGGGACTTGCATGAATGTCGAATACCGAAACAACAGGGCCACCGTGCCCTTTCCCCGCTCAATGATTGGTATTATAAGGTAGAATGGAGTAAATTAAGATGCATATTGAACCCTCCCCCCAATGCCGCCCAGCCCAACGTCTCATAACTCCTGGTTTCATACTAACGCTAACGCTCATGTCATTAATTGCCGTTACAGGCATTGTCGGAATAATCCGCCTGGAACACCAACTCTCCAACGAGGCCTCCCTCTCGACCGAACAGCTCCAAACCATGACCCGGCAAATCAGTTTCCTTATCGTAGGGGCATGGCTCATTGCAATTGGGGTCGGGTGTGCAACCCGTCGGCTGATGAATCCTCAATCCTCAGAAACACGAGCTATCACCCAGACACTCACGCAAATCGCCCAGGGTAAACTCGATCTCGATATTCCTCAAAATCCCAAGGGGAACCTCAAGGACTTATGGCGGGCGGTCAACGAAACGGCCAAGTTCACCACCGGCATCCTCTCCTATCTACAATCCGAAAGCACGGTTTTAACCTGTTCCTGTAATGAAGTGACTGCCTCCTCCGCTCAGCTCTACCTGGGGGCCAACCGCACCTCGGAACGAGCCCATAATGTAAGTGTGGCTGCTGAAGAAATGAGTGCCAATATGAATTCGGTTGCTGCTGCCATGGAGCAGGCCACGACCAATACCCAACAGGTTGCCGCAGCTGTGGAAGAAATGACCGCCACCATTCAAGAAATCGCCACCAACACCGAGCGGGCCAGCTCCGTCACGGGCCAGGCCGTCCAGGAAGCCGGCCAGACCTCGGCCAAGGTCAACCAACTGGGTCAAGCCGCCGAGGAAATCGGCAAGGTCACCCAGACCATCACCGAGATCAGTGAACAAACCAACCTCTTGGCCCTCAACGCCACGATCGAAGCGGCCCGGGCCGGTGAGGCCGGTAAGGGATTTGCCGTGGTGGCCAACGAGATCAAGGAACTGGCCAACCAAACGGCCAAGGCCACGGAGGAGATCCGCTCTCGCATCGAAGGCATCCAATCCTCTACCCATGAAACCGTGAGCGAGATCGAACGCATCACCTCGGTGATCCAAGAAATCAACGACATTGTCGGCAGCATTGCCTCGGCTGTGGAAGAGCAATCGACCACCACCCGTGACATCGCCCATAACGTGGCCCAAGCCTCCTCTGGACTGAGTGAAGTCAATCAAAACGTGGCTCAAACCTCCCATGTGGCCGGTGAAGTGGCCCATGACATCACCGATGTCAACCAAATCTCGAATGACATGCTCACCTCCAGTTCGGGGACTAACCAGGAAGCAAGCGAACTCTTAACCTTAACCGAAAACCTGCAACAGTTACTCAATGGGGTTCAACTGCCAGCCTGTGGTCATTTCCAGGCAGGTCCCATCAAGGCCGCGCACAGCGTATGGAAGAAGCGGTTGGCGGATATGTTTACAGGCAAAGCAAGCCTAGACGCCCAGAGTATCAGCGACCACCAAAGTTGTGCCTTTGGCCAATGGTATTTTAGTGATGGCAAGAGACAGTTTGGCCAACTCCCGGTCTTCAAGGAAATCGACGACTACCACGCCCAAGTCCACCAAACCGCCCGTGAAATCGCCCAACTCTGGCAGGACAACCTACAGGACGAGGCCTACCAACGGTTCAAGGATTTCACTCAACTGACCAGCGAACTCTTCAAACGTCTCGATCGACTGGAACAACACAGTCGCCAAGAGTCTCACAATTTGGCAGCACGCTAATTATTGGGCATTACGTCGCATAATCGCTTCGCCCTCTTCGACTTCGATGGTCAGGCCATCGAGGCCGAGGTCCTGGATGTTTTCCAGAAGCAACCCTTTTTTGGCCTTGATGTGACAGTTCTCGAAGACTACACCCGAAACCGGGCTATCCTTTAAACCACGGATATCGCCCACCGTACCGGTGGTGCCCGAGACATTGATGATCTTGACATTGCGCACCACAGGCAAGGGATCTGACGGCGGTTTGGCATTGACCATGCGCCAGGCCATGTTGAATTCAAAGGCCTTGCCCGTGTCTTGCAGGGTCAGGTCGCGGTAGGTGATGTTCTCGACCACGCCCCCCCGACTGGGCTGGCTCTTGAAACGGATGGGGGCCCAGTTGTCCGCATCCATGATACAGTTGCGAATCTCGACATTGCGAATCCCGCCGGACATCTCACTGCCCATGGACACCCCGCCGTGACCGTAATGAAAGTGACACTGCTCGATCAGGATATTCTCGGCCGGACGATCCACACGCCGACCGTCCTCGTCCTTGCCGCTCTTGATGGCGATACAGTCGTCGTTGACATCGATGTCGATATCATGGATATGCACATCGTCACAGGAATCAATGTCAATGCCATCCGAACTGGGGATGTAATGGACCGCGCGAATGGTCAGGTTGCGGATCTCGACGTCGCGGCTGTACAGGGCAAACACCCCCCAACTGGATTGGTTGCGGATGGTCAAATCCTCAACCAGGACATCCTCGCAATTTTGAATAGCCACCAGACGAGGCTTGGCATAGGCGGGCAGTTCCACCTCCTTGAGTTCATAGGCAGGTGAGTCAGGTGCAGCAGGCAATCCCCCAGGACTGCCCAAGACAGGCGGCCCACTCCGCTCCGGCCCGATGCGTTCAGGCAGGACCTCCCCACCACCGCGACGTCCTCTTTGGTGCCAGACATCGCCGGAGCCATCCAGGGTTCCACTACCGGTCAGACGTACACCCTGCATGTCAAAGGCATTGACCAGGGCACTGACCCAGATGCGTTCCTCGCCCTCCCAACGGGTCTGCACCAGACGATAATCCGCCATATTCGTAGTCCCCTTGAGTACGGCCCCCTCGTCCAAGTGCAGGCCCACGCCCTGTTTCAGGAAAATCGCCCCACTGAGAAAGGTCCCGGACGGGATGACCAGGGTGCCGCCACCATCGGCGGCCAAGGCATCGATCGCCGCTTGAATCGCCTCGGTATTGACGGTTTGCCCGTCATTGAGGGCCCCGAATTCTGTGACACTCACACGTCGATCCTGGGCTGCACAACCACAAGATAATGCCACGAACAGGACCATTACACTCAAATGCCAGACGATACGTAAACTCATAGGGATCCTCCTGAAAACGAGTTTGTCATATTTTGGACCAAGTCTACGAGATGGAGGGATTGGAGTCCAGCATCTGGTTTGAGGATAACCATCTGCCCAAATTCACAGGGCCTTGCCAAATTTAATTTATTTTTCACTATCTTATTATGCTGGGATCTGTCATAGTGTGCACACTAAAGGGAGCCGTTCTTTTCATCTCTCGCGAATGATTCCCAACAAAAAGTATAGAGAGAATAGCAAGACGGTCTCAATTGAGGCCAAGGAGTATCACAATGGGTTTAGGAACAGTAAAGTGGTTTAATTCTGACAAGGGCTACGGCTTCATCACTCCGGACGACGGCGGCAACGACCTCTTCGTTCATCATTCAGAGATTCGGGTGCAGGGTTATGCCACACTTGACGAAGGCCAAAAGGTGGAATTTTCCATCGGTGAGGGCAAAAAGGGCCCTTGCGCCAATAACGTCACCCCCGTCTAATTTCAGCTTAGACCAAAATTTGAGAAGGCCCGCCCTACGCGGGCCTTTTTTATTTCCCCCTCTCTTGACTGGAAAACCCTTGCAGTTTTGCTAAGATTGCACCGTTATCTTATAGAAATAACCCTAGCAAATAGAGGACGACTATGAAACGGACTGCATTCTTGACTCTCATCGCACTGACCCTGATCATCGCTGGTTGTAGCCAGAATCCCAAATCCTGGCAGCAGTTGAGCCATCCAACCGCAAATGAGGTTGCGGCCAATTTTCAGTCTCCCCCACCGGAGTATGCCATCACTATGACTTGGGGCTGGGATGGACCGATCACTGAAGAGGTCATCATCCGCGACCTGGACATCGTGAACCAACGCGGTTTCCGCGCAGTCACCATCGAGGCGGGGTACGACATGGATAACGCCCCCTACCTGACCGAGGGTTGGTTCGAGATGGTTCGCTTTGCCGTGGAACAGGCCAAGACCCGCGACATGCGGGTCTGGATCATTGACGAAGGCAAATATCCCAGCGGCTTTGCCGGTGGCCTGTTCAGTAAGGAACGCCCCGACCTCCGCATGATGGGTCTGGGCGTGGCCCAACGCTTTGATGTGGCCCCCGGTGAAACCATAGAACGAGACCTGCCCAAGGAAACGGTGGGCGTGCTGGCCATCAACCTCGACGATAACGAAGCCGTCAGCCTGGATGTTGTTGATTCCAAGTTGACCTGGACCGCACCCGAGTCCGGCAACTGGCGAGTCCATGTCGTCGATGCCAACTACCGCACCCCGGTCACTCGCGCGGTCAATGATCCCAAGCGAGCCAAGACCACGGCCAACTCCGTGGGCGACCTGATCAACCCAGCCGCAGTCCAACAATTCATCGACTGGACCCACGAACAATATAAAACCTATCTCGGTGACCTGATCGGGACCACGGTACTGGGCTTCCGCGGAGATGAACCCGAGTTCGCAGCCACCCCCTGGACCGACGGTATCGTCGAGCTCTTCCAAGAAGAAAAGGGCTACGATGTCACGCCCTACCTGCCCTATCTAGCCCGTTTCGGCCGACGCGATGCCCGCCTGGTCTTAACTGATGAACAACGACGGGCCAAGGCCGACTATTGGGATGTCTGGTCCAAGCTTTATGGCCAACACTTCTTCGGCATGCAAGCCCAGTGGTGTGTAGACAACGGTGTCGAGCACATGACCCACCTCAACAACGAACACAATTTGGCCAACCTGACCTTTACCAGTGGTGACTACTTCCGCGACCTGCGCGAGGTGCAGATCCCCGGTGTCGACAGCATCTGGAACCAGGTCTGGCCCGGCAAGAACGCCGACTTCGTGCGTCTGCCTGCCTCCGTGGCCCACGTCTATGGCAAGCCCCGCGTCATCAGCGAGAGTTTCGCTGCCTACAGTGAGTCGCCCGTCACGGTAGAGACCGCAGCCTGGTGCACCAACTATCAGATCGTACGCGGTATCAACCTCTTTGAATACATGTTCTACCCGGCCTCGGCCCATCCTTGGGAAAAGATCCGTGAGCAATATCATTACATGGCCGATCCCGAATTCCCCGCAATGATCGGTGCTGCCAACCGGGCCTGCTATGTCATGAGCCAGGGACGTTCGGATGCCCGCATCGCCATCTACTTCCCCTCCATGGACCTTTGGTATGGTGACAACCAAGCCGACCGTACGCAATGGGCCCTGGCCCAAGAACTCTTGGAACATCAACGCGACTTCGACTTTGTCGACGACGATGCCTTTGCCGAAGTCTTGACCCTCAAGGACGGTCAGTTCATCAACCTCAGCGGGCAGGCCTACCAGACCGTGATCCTCCCCAATGTCACGGCCATCACTCAGGCCGCTTTGGATCGCCTGCAGGCCTTTGCCCAAGCCGGTGGCCAGGTCGTCATCATCGGCGAACTCCCCACCATGGTGGTCAAGGATTCCTTCATGAAGGCCCAGGCCCCGCAAGATCTTTCCTGGGCTCAACAGGTTACAGAACCAACCTTCGACGCCATTGCCGCGGCCTTACCGGAAGCGGATGTCCAACTCAACGAACCCTGCCCCGACCTCAAGGTCATGCATAAACGCTGGCAGGATGCAGACGTCTATTTCATGTTCAATGAGGCCAAGGAATCCATGACTCGTCAAGTCACCCTTACTGGCCGAGGTGAGGTACAAGAATGGGACACGCAGACTGGAGACATTAATCCACTTCAGGTATCATCCGCGAATGCTAAGGTTCAAATCAATCTGGAATTCTCACCCTATGAAGCCATAATAATAGTTATATCCCCCTGACCAGGGAATAACTTACATAACTTTTTAGAGGATCCCTTTGGCTTTATGTTATCTGACTTTAAACAACCCATCGCCAACGAGTCAGATAATACCGACCATTCCGCCTCCTTAAGTCCCTTCTTTCATCTTGATAACATTTCTGTTATCTAGCCTCCCAACTTTGCCGACCGTAATTACATGGGGCATGATTCATACAAACCATCTGTGTGTTTTCCACAGATACATCGCCAATCGCTTTATTATTTGGAGCATTCTAATGATCAAGCATCTCAAAAATATGAAGCTCTCAACTAAACTGATCGTCTCTTTTCTCGCGGTGGGTATTCTACCGGCCTGTATCATTGGATTGGTCAGTCTGACCAAGGCCAGCGATGCCTTAGAAGAGGAAAGTGCCAACAAACTCATCGCCGCCCGCGACATCAAAAAGTCCCAGATCGAGGAACTCTTCAAGAAATGCCAAACCGATTTAGGCGTTCTGGTCGAAAAACGTGGGAGTTTTGCGTCAAGAGGCCTTTGAAAAACTGGAGGCCGTGCAGCAACTCAAGTGTCAACAAATCGAAGACCTGATGCATCGCATGCATGCGGATGTCATCTGTGCTGCCAACAGCAAGGAGTGTATGGACTTCTTTCATGACTTCAAGCAATACCATGATGACATGAATACTGCCTCCGACGCATCCTATGACGTCTCCACTGAAACCTACCAAGCAATCTGGTCAAAATGTGATCCATTTTGGAGCCGTTACAAAAATGAATTGGGTTATCAGGACGTCTTCATGATCTGCGCCAAGCATGGTCATGTCATGTACACCCATGCCAAGAAAAGCGATCTAGGAGAAAACCTGGTTCATGGCCCCCACCAAAATGAGGGATTGGCCGACGTCTGGCAGAAGGTAGTCAAGAGTGGAGCCTTATCGGTATCCGATTTTGCCGCCTATTCTCCCAGCAATGGTGAAGCTGCGGCCTTTGTCGGCGCCCCCATTCACAATGACGCCGGAGAGGTCGCTGCGGTTTTTTGCTCTGCAATTACCGGTCAGTCAAATCAATAAGATCACCCAGAGTCGTTATGGTCTAGGCCAATCCGGTGAGACCTATCTGGTGGGAAAAAACAACGAGCTGACCAGCTTTCGTAGTGATCTCTTGACCATGGGCGACGGCAAATACAAGGTCGGTTACGAAATCCACACGGACTATATCGATGAGTCCATTGACACACGCGAGACCATTCGCGATATCTATGTGGATAGCAAAGGGGAATTGGTCATGATTGCGGCCGATCCCGTCCAGGTGAACGGGCTGCATTGGTCCTGTATCACCAAACTCGACTTTGAAGAGGCCATTGCCCTGAAATTAGAAGGACAATCAGAGGACTTCTTCACCCGATACAATAATGGCTATGGCTATTACGACCTGTTTCTGATTGGCAACACCGGTAAGATCTTCTACACGGTTTGCCACGAAGCAGACTACAAGACCAACATCTTTAATGGCCCCTATAAGGATTCCGGTCTGGGACAATTGACCCAACAGATCTTTAATAGCAAGCAGTTTGGTTTTGTAGACTTTTCTCCCTATGCTCCCAGCAACAACGAACCTGCGGCCTTCATTGCTCAACCCTTTGTCCATGACGGCAATGCTGAACTTGTGGTTGCGTTACAATTATCGCCAAACCACATTAATCGG
This sequence comes from Sedimentisphaerales bacterium, assembly GCA_963662565.2. Classification (GTDB taxonomy): domain Bacteria; phylum Planctomycetota; class Phycisphaerae; order Sedimentisphaerales; family Anaerobacaceae. The sequence goes on from CAXXXG010000003.1 coordinate 240,246, forward strand.
GTCATGGGAGAGCGTGCCGGTATGGGACAAACCGGAGAAACCATTTTGGTAGGCCCCGACTACTTGATGCGTTCGGATTCCTATCGTGATTCGAAAAATCATAGCATCATCGCCTCCTTTGCCAACCCCGCTAGCGGCAAGGTGGACACTCCGGCCACACGAGCCGTGCATGAACGGCAGGAAACAGGATTCATGCAGGGCATGACCGATTACGCCAATCATCAGGTCTTACTGGCGTACACCCCAGTTGACGTCTTTGGTACGACCTGGTGTCTCAATGCCAAAATCGATGAAGCCGAGGCCCTGGCCGCCAAAAAAGCCATCACCATGGGAATTGGACTCGTTCTCGGAATCGCCGTAGTTGCCATTCTAGGCTTGACCTGGCTGCTCATCCGATCGATTACCCGGCCCATTAAGCAGGTCTCCGATATGTTGGAAGACATTGCCCAGGGCGAAGGTGACCTGACCAAACGTCTGGAAGTCACAACCAAGGATGAAATTGGTAACATGGCCAAATGGTTCAATCTATTTGTGGACAAACTACAAAAAATGATCAAAGACATCTCAGGTGAAGCGCAAATCGTGGGAAGTTCTTCGACTGAATTGGCGGCCGTAGCCACGCAAATGAATCATGGTTCGCAAAGCACCTCAGACCGCAGCAATTCGGTTGCCAGTGCGGCAGAGCAAATGAGCAGTAACATGACCTCCGTGGCCGCGGCCATGGAAGAGGCCACCACCAACGTCAATACCGTGGCCAGTGCTGCCGAAGAGATGAGTGCCACCATCGGAGAAATCGCTCAAAACAGTGGACGGGCCAGCGAAGTCACCCGTCAAGCCGTGCAAGAGGCCCAACAGGCCTCCATCAAGGTGGAACAACTGGGAACTGCAGCCCAAGAGATCGGCCAGGTCACTCAAACCATTACCGAAATCTCGGAGCAGACCAACCTGCTGGCACTCAATGCAACCATCGAAGCGGCCCGCGCCGGTGAGGCAGGCAAGGGCTTTGCCGTGGTCGCCAATGAAATCAAGGATCTGGCTAACCAGACCGCCCAGGCTACGGAAGAAATTCGCGGCAAGATCGAGGGCATTCAGAATTCAACGGGTGAAACCGTGCACGAAATCGGAAAGATCACACACGTCATCAATGAGGCCAACGAGTTGATGAACACCATTGCCACGGCAGTAGAGGAACAGTCCTCGGCTGTACGGGAAATCGCCAACAACGTATCCCAGGCCTCCAGCGGGCTTAGCGAGGTCAATCAAAACGTGGCCCAGACGACCACGGCTTCGGGAGAGGTGGCCCAAAACGTGGCAGACCTGAGTCGAACAGCAGCGGATATGGCCCAAAGCAGCCAACAGATTAATACCAGCGTGGGTGAACTGTCGCAACTGGCCGAAAAGCTCAACCAACTCGTGGGCCAGTTCCGCACCTAATCACTGAATGACAGTGGCAGGGCCGTGTCGTCCTTGATGGTATCGATCACGAAGGTGGATTTGATGTTTTGGATGCCGTCAATGCCGGTGAGCTTATTGATCACGAAATCGGAATAGACATCCAGGCTGGTCAGGGCGACCTTGAGGATAAAATCACTGTCGCCGGAGATCTGATGGCACTCCAGAACCTCGTCCAAATCGCGGATTCGCTCCCGGAACGCGTCCAGGCTGTTCATCTGATGGACCGCCAGGGACACATGCACAAAGGCCAACACTCCCAGCCCCACCTGCTTTCGATCCAGGCGGGCCGCAAATTGGGTGATAATCCCGGCCTGTTCCAGCCGTTTGACCCGCTCCAGCATGGCCGAGGGAGAAATCCCCACTGAGGCCGCCAGCTTGCTGTTGGTGATCTTGCCGTCCTTCTGCAGGATGGTGAGGATCTGGATGTCGTTCTCGTCTAGTGCCATGGGCACAACACCACCTTTTCCTGAATTAACCTTGACCTGCTTGCCGTATTATATTTACATGTAGTCACATTTTACAGGCTAATATTTTGGATTTTACCTTTAACAAAGAATTATATTCACAAACTGGCAATTCCAAGCCCGTTCCGAGTGCGAATCATGATCAAAGCCCCCATACCCCCCGAAATTCACTACGAGAACATCACCGAACTCTTTGTCACCGCTGAAAAAGAGGGACGGCCCTTTCTCTACGAACACGAGACCTATGAACTCCTGCGCAATTCCGGGGCCGAGACCCCGCCCAAGGCCGAGCTGTTGGTCAAGGGGGCCCGCATCTCGGAGGAGATCGCGAGCGTGATGCCGGGCCATAAGGTGGTGTTGAAGGTGGTCTCACCCACCATCTTTCACAAGACCGACATCGGGGGCGTCCAGATCGTGCCCAACCAGCCGGACAGCATTCGCTCGGCGGTCCGACGTATGATCGACCAGGTCCCGGCCCGCTTTGCCGACTGGATCACGCGGGGCCTGGGGAGTCGCCCCGCCGCCTATAACGGATTGAGTGGGGACGACCTGGAGCGGGCCATTGAACGGGATATCAAGGGCGTTTTGTTGTGTCAGTTCATGCCCCCGGACTCCGAGGCCTTTGGCAACGAGCTGTTGGTCAGCATTCGCCGGACGCGGGAGTTCGGCATGATCATCACCGCAGGCCTGGGCGGGACCGATACCGAGCTGTACGCGGCCCGTTTCAAAAAGGGCCAGGCCGTGGTCTCGGCCCCCACCGCCTTGGTGGACGGCGAACAGTTCTTCGAGCTGTTCCAGCAGACCATCGCCTTCAAGAAACTGGCGGGAGTCTCGCGTGGCCAGGAGCGTCTGGTCTCCAACAGCCAATTGATCGAGTGCTTCGCGTCCTTCATCAAGATGGCCAACACCTATTCGCATCAGAATCCGGAGGCCCCCTTCGTACTCGACGAATTGGAAATCAACCCCTTTGCCTTTACCGACTATCGCATGGTCCCCCTGGACGGCATCTGCCGTTTCTCGCGACCGATGCCGCTGTCGACAGCTCGGCCCACCGAGAAGATCGACGCCCTGCTCCACCCCAAGAGTATCGCCATCATCGGAGTCTCGGACAAGAAGGTCAACTTCGGACGCATCATCCTGCGCAACATCCTCCAACAGGGCTTTGACTCCCAACGCATCACCCTGATCAAACCCGGTGCCGATGCCATTGATGGCGTGACCTGCGTCCCGTCCCTGGCGGACCTGCCGCACAAGGTCGATCTGCTGGTGGTTGCTGTGGGAGCCCATCAAGTGCCGGAACTCGTTGGCCAGGTCATCGAACAGGACGCGGCCGAGTCGGTCATGCTCATCCCCGGAGGCCTGGGCGAAAAGCAGGGTCAGCAAGAACAGACCGAACGCATGCATCAACAGATCGAGCAGTCCCGGACACGACCGGATCGCGGTCCGATCTTCCTGGGCAGCAACACCATGGGCGTCATCTCCCATCCCGGGCACTACGACACCATCTTCATTCCCGAAGAAAAGCTGCCCAAGCTGCGTGAAGGCAAACCCCAGAACTCGGCCTTTATCAGTCAGAGCGGCGCGTTCATCATCACCCGCACCAGCAAGATCCCCGTGCTGAATCCGGCCTACATGATCTCCATCGGCAACCAGACCGACCTGACCCTCGGTGACATGGTGGACTTCGTCAAGGACCTGCCCTCCATTGATGTCATCGCCATCTACAGCGAGGGCTTCTCCGACCTGGACGGCCTGGCCCTGTGCAAGGCCATTCGCCAGGCCGTACTCAACGGCAAAGAGGTCGTCTTTTATAAGGCCGGACGCACCCCCGAAGGCAAAATCGCGACCTCGGGCCATACCGCCTCGGTCGCGGGTGACTATATGGTGTGTGAGTCGTGCATCTCGCAGGCCGGGGCCATGGTGGCCAATCGTTTCCTGCAATTCGAGGAACTGTACCTGCTCGCCACGCGTCTGCATCACGTCCGGGTGGACGGCAATCGACTGGCCGCGGTCAGTGGGGCCGGGTTCGAGGCCGTGGGCATGGCGGACAGCATCCTGGGCGATGACTACGAGTTGAAGATGGCGTCCTTGTCCGAGGAGACCCGCCAGGGGCTCCAGGAAAAAATCAACGCAAACGGCCTGAGCCACCTGGTGGACATCAAGAATCCCATGGATATCAATCCCAGTGCCAACGACCGCCTCCATACCGAGGTGGTGGAGATCCTGTTGCAGGACGCCCAGGTCGATGGCATTGTGGCGGGCCTGGACCCCATGTCACCGGTGACTCACACCCTGCCCAGCCCGGAATCGACGGAGCCTTTTGCACCCGAGAGCATCGTCAATCTACTGCCCCAGGTCGTGGCCCAGGCCGACAAACCCATCATCGGCGTGGTAGACGGCGGCAGGCTCTACGACCCCATGGTCGATGAGCTGGAAAAGCAAGGCGTGATCGTCTTCCGCTCCTCGGACCGGGCCGTGGCGGCCCTGGCCAAATACATCAACGGCAGAGCACGCATCAACGCCATCCGAAATGCGGCAACAAGTCACTGAGAGGTCCCCTTCGCTCTCCCTAAACCGTAGCCTGGCAAGGCTTTGACAATTAGGAGCCATTCAGGTATGCTAGTGTCCTTGTGACTCATAATGAAGCCGTCACTAATGGATCTGAAGACAGAAGGAGAATTTTATGAGAGCGATGCGCGTCGTCCTGTGGTGTACAGTGATCAGTCTTGTGGCCTTGACCGGCTGTAGCAAGAAAACGGAAGAAAGCAAGGCCATTGAATTGTCCTATAGCGTCTTCTTCCCACCCTCGCATATTCAATGTAAGACCGCCATGGCCTGGGCCGAGGAGGTCAACCAACGCAGCAACGGCCGACTCAAAATCACGGTCTACCCGGCCGGCACCCTGACCAAGGCCCCCCAATGTTATGAAGGCGTGGTCAACGGCATCTCGGACCTGGGCATGAGCTGCTTTGCCTACACGCGCGGTCGTTTCCCCTTGCTGGAAGGTCTGGACCTGCCCCTGGGTTATCCCTCGGGCCTGGCCGCTACGCAAATCGCCACGGCAATGGCCCTGGAATTCCAACCCGCCGAGATCCAGGACGTCCACCTGCTCTATATCCACGCCCACGGCCCCGGTATCCTGGCCTCCAAGAAGCCAGTTCAATCCCTCGATGACATGGCCGGGCTCAAGGTGCGGGCCACGGGCCTGTCCTCCAAGATTGTGGAGAACCTGGGCGGCGTGCCCATTGCCATGAGCCAGGGCGAGACCTACGAGGCCCTGCAAAAGGGCGTTGTCGAGGCCACCTTCTGCCCCATCGAGACCCTCAAGGGCTGGAAACAGGGCGAGGTCATTAGTTCTGTCACCGACACCTCAGCTATCGGCTACACCACCTCCATGTTCGTGGTCATGAACAAGGCCAAGTGGGACAAGCTCGATGCGGACCTGCAAAAAGTTCTGACCGACGTCAGTGCCGAATGGGTAGACAAGCACGGCCAGGCCTGGGACCAGGCGGACGAAGAAGGCCGAGCCTTTATCGCCCAACTGAAGCGTGAGACCTTCACCCTGTCGGCCGAGGAACAGGCTCGCTGGATCGCCAAGGTCAAACCCATTCTGGACGACTACCAGGCCCAGGCCGATGGAAAGGGTCTGCCCGGCAGTGACTTCCTCACCAAATTGCAGGCCAAGATCGCCCAGAGCCGGAGCCAGACCACCCCATGAGTCTTCCTGCCAGGTTCGTTATCCTAATCGTAATCGTCCTCAATCGGAACATCGATCGCTTGATGAGGGGCCTGATCTACGCCCTGCTGGCCATTTCCGGCACCGGCATCCTGGTCATGATCGCCGTGACCTGCGCCGACGTACTGCTGCGTCTGGTGCGTCACCCCTTTGTCGGGGCCTATGACATCGTGCGCATCGCGGGTATCCTGACCCTGGGTGCGGGCCTGCCCTACACCACCGCGGTCAAGGGCCACGTGGCCATCGAGTACTTCTTTCACAAGCTCGGTCGCCGCAGTCGCATTGCCGTTGACACCGTGGCCCATACCCTGGTCATCGCCCTGTTCGGCTTCCTGTCCTGGCGCAGTGCGGTCTACGGCCAGTCCCTCTATACCAACGGCCAGGTCTCCCAGACCCTGGAGATCCCCATCTACTGGACCGCCTATGTGGTGAGCCTGTCCTGCGGCATCGTCACCCTGATCACGGCCTACCACATGCTCCATCCCGGAAAGGAACTGATCAAGCCATGAGCCCCATACAGATCGGTATCCTGGGATGTATCGCCCTGGTGGTCCTGTTGGCGGCCAGCATGCCCGTGGCCTTTGCCATGGCCCTGGTGGGATTCGTGGGCTTTGCCTGCATCACCACGCCCCAGGCCGCGGCCAGCATGATCGCCATCGATCTCTACGACACCTTCTCGTCGTACAACCTGACCGTGATCCCCCTGTTTATCCTCATGGGGCAGATCGCCTTCCACTCCGGGATCAGCCGTCGTCTGTTCCACACGGCCTACCGCTGGATCGGTCACCTGCCCGGCGGCCTGGCCATGGCCTCGGTGGGGGCCTGTGCGGCCTTTGGCGCCATCTGCGGATCGGGCCCGGCCACGGCCGCAACCATGGCCGCAGTGGCCCTGCCCGAGATGAAACGCTACAACTACGACATGGAGCTGGGCTGCGGGGCCATTGCCGCAGGCGGCGGCTTGGGCATGCTCATCCCGCCCAGCGTGGTCTTTATCGTCTACGCCATCCTGACCGAACAATCCATCGGCGAGCTGTTCATCGCGGGCATCGTGCCCGGCCTGGTGATCACCGCCCTGTTCTGCGTCACCATCTATCTCAGTTGCAAACGTCGCCCCCACCTGGGTCCGGCCGCCGCACCTTCGACCTGGGGCCAGAAATTTGCCTCCCTGACCGGCGTGATCGAGACGCTCATCCTGTTCGTGGTGGTCATGGGCGGCATGTTCATGGGCTTCTTCACGCCCACCGAGGCAGCGGCCGTGGGGGCCGCCGGCAGCATCGTCATCGCCCTGGTCAGGCGACAACTACCCTTCAAGACCCTGACCCGCTCGCTGCAGGAAACGGTACGAACCTCCTGCATGGTCATGATCATCGTGACCGGGGCCGTGATCTTCGGCCACTTCCTGGCGGTCACGCGTATCCCCTTTGCCCTGGCCACGACCCTATCGCAACTGCCCCTGCCCGGCTGGACCATCATGGCCGTGATCATCCTGTTCTTCCTGCTGGCCGGTTGTTTCGTGGACGCTCTGGCCCTGGTGCTGCTGACCATCCCCATCTTCTACCCCGTGGTCACGGACCTGGGCTACGACCCGGTCTGGTTCGGGGTCATTATCGTGGTGGTCACGCAGATGGGCGTAATCTCGCCGCCGGTCGGGGTCAATGTCTACGTGGTCAACGGCATCGAACGCGACGTGTCCCTCCAGACCATCTTCAAGGGCACCCTGCCGTTTCTGGCAACCCTGATCATCTCGGCCGTCCTGTTCATCGCCTTTCCCCAGTTGTGCCTGTTTCTGCCGCACCTGGTCAGAACCCTCCAATCCACGCCTTGATAGGAGCGTCCCATGGAACCGCAAACCCCCGTGACCTTTGACAAGATCCTGTTTTGCACGGACTTCTCGGACAACGCCGACTTCGCCTTTGCCTTCGCCATCGACGCGGCCCAACGCCGGCCCGGCTGCACGCTCACCCTGCTGCACGTGATCCCCGAGATCGAATCTCAATTCTGGAAGACCTACATCTACGAGGTCGAATCCGTCGATGCCAAGGCCAAGCAGGACATCGACGACAAGATCAGCCAGGTCTACCGCAGCCAATTGCCCGAGGGCCTGGACCTGCAGGTCGAAATCCGCATCGGCAAGGACTCCCAAGAGATCCTCCGCTTCGCCACCGAGATCCAAGCCGACCTCATCGTCATGGGCCGCCAAGGCAGCGGTTCCCTGCAAAAGGCCCTATTCGGCAACGTCGCCGAGATCGTGGTACGCAAGGCCGACTGCGCTGTGTTGACCATTCCCCTGGCCTATCAGAAACGCTGTCGCAAGGACTAATCACCCTTCTCTCCGGCTGTAGTAGACATAGAGCCACAATTCGATACCGACCAGGATCAAGTTCAAGATATACAGGCCGATGACCCAGTCGCATTTACCGAAATATTTGAACAGGATCCCGGCCAAATAGCCGACCTCAATGATCCCCAGAAAGTAGGGACTCACGCCCTGGACGCTACGGGCTCGCAGGGTCTTGATTATGGCCATGGGCCAGGACATCCCGAAACAAAGTAACATCACCGCTTCGAAGAATGGCACCAAGGCATGCATCGAGTGCCTCCTCAATAGAAAATCCAACAACAATCACAAGAGACAAATTCAAGAGGCACGCATACGATCCGCAGCACGCTTGAATCCCGGCACGGCCCGCTCGATCACGGCTTTGTCCATGCAATAGGTCAGGCGGATGAATCCCGGATAGCCAAAACCCCGACCCGGTACGGCCAGGATGCATTCGTCCTGGAGCATCTGACAGAACTGGACGTCGTCTCCGTTGCCCGGCACCTTGGGGAAGAAGTAAAAGGCCCCTTGAGGCAAACGGAATTCCAGTTCCGCATTTTCCAACAGATTCGCCATGCAATCACGACGCTGGCGATAGATATCCACGTCCACATTGGCCCCCAAAGCCGCTTCGACAATGCGTTGTCCAATGGCCGGGGCATTGACGTAACCCAGGGTGCGGTTGGTAAAGATCATGCCCCGCACAAGGTCTTGGACCTGAGGCATCTGAGGACTGACCGCAATATAACCAATTCGTTCACCGGCAATGGATAGGCTCTTGGAGAAGGACCCGATGACCACGCTGTAGGGATATAACGGCAGCACCGGCGGCACTTCCACGCCATCGTAGGCCAGGAATCGATAGGGTTCGTCCGAAACCAGAAAGACCTCCCGCCCGTTACGTTCGCTGTGTTTACGCAGCATGTCACACAAGGCTACAAGCTCTTCTTGGCTATAAATCACACCCGCAGGATTGTTGGGGGAGTTGATCAACAAGACCCGGGTCCGCTCCGTCAAGGCCTTCTCAATGGCGTCCAAATCGAGGCTGAAAGTCACCGGAGTGGCTGGAACCGGCACAAGGACACCGCCGAAATTGCCCGCATAAAAGCCATATTCCACAAAATAAGGGGCAGGGCAGACCAGCTCGTCACCGGCCTCCAATACGGCACGAAACAGGGTATTGAGACCACCGGCAGCCCCACAGGTGACAATCACATGCTCCGAGGCCAGAGTAACCCGTTGTTCTTGGGACAGACGATCAGCCAGAGCCTGACGCAAGGTAGGATATCCAGCGTTAGGCATGTATCCCAGGGACAAGGGTTGATCCACACGGTCTGCCAAATCACGCAGACTCTGGGCCACCGCAGGAACCGGAGGGAGATCCGGATTGCCCAGGCTAAAGTCACTGACCTTGTCCGGACCATATTTCTGTTTGAGTTCCAGACCGGCTTCAAACATACGTCGGATCCAGGAGGATTTATTCAGGTATCCGGCAATCTCACGAGTGATAATACTCATGGCTCTTTCCTTTTAAAAATGTTACTGATGTTCAGGGACGACGAGGAATCTTGAGAACCAACCTCACGCAGACGAAACCTCGGAGATGTCCTGATTTTTGTTGTAGGCCAAGCCCTGAAATGCGGCGACCAACTGACCCGAGGCGTCGGTCACATCGACGCGGTAGGTCCCGACCCTTCCGGGTGAGCCGCACTCCCGTGCAATGGCCTTCAACCGGCCCTCGGACACGGGCCGGACAAAATTGATGGAAACATTGATGGCCACGGCCACTTTCCCGTCTGAATTACAAGCCGCGGCAAAGGCAAGGTCCGCCAGGGTAAACAACAGCCCCCCTTGTGCCGTGCCCAACCCATTTAGATGGTGTGCCTCCAACTCCAGTTCGGCCAGGGCATAACCAGGTCGAACTTCAATCAATTCGATCCCACAAAAGGCAGCAAACCGGTCTTTTTTAAAGAAATCAAGGATTTTCTGCATAATCATTCTCCAAGCTCTGGAACGTATCAACGCCCGAAAAAAAATATAATTATAGCCACTGCTGTCCAAGATAATCAGCATTTGCTGATTACACTTTAAAATCCTTTGCCGAAACACTTGTTTCGGACAAGTTGTTCGAATGTTCTGAGTTTAGGTTATAGCTCTTTTTTGACCTCTGTTTCATTATGCTGTCCAATTACGATTCAAACAACATCAACTGGGCCTCTGGAGGCCCCAAGGCTGGCGTTTCAAACGGTTTGTCAAGCCATGACCATAACTCCCGATACGTTAAGAGATTAAACCTTAGCATGGCCGATAGATTCGACAGACTCCATCCAAACGTAGAACGCATCTGTAAAATCTTAAAGACCAACATACAGAGCAATGCTGTCCAAATCTGAATCTTAACCGCATTCTCACTGGTCCCAACAAACGTCTTGATCTTGAGGTTCTGCTTGATCGCCTTGAAAAACAGTTCGATCTGCCAGCGGTCTTTGTAAATCCGACCAATGGTACTAGCGGCAAAGTCCATGTGATTCGTTAAAAGCACCAGTTCCTTTTGGTTCTCAGCGTCCCAAACGACTACACGACGTAACCGTCTAGGGCATTTCTGTTTGGCATAATGGCCTGTTAAAACGATCTCTTGATCTTTTAAGACCGAACCACGCTGCGGCACTGGACGATTCTTCACGGCACGATAGGCCATATTGGTCTTGGATCGTGTGACAAACCAGACGCCTTGGCGAGTCCACCGATCAAACAGGGTGTAATCAACATAGCCACGATCCATGGCCACAATCGTTCCTGGCTCAAATTCTAGGGTTTGAGCCACTTTGACCTCATGGACATTGCCGGTACTCAGACAGGCCCATTGAGGTAGGCATCCTTGGTGGTTGAGCATCAAGTGTAGCTTGACGGCTCCCTTTTTCCGGCGAAACTTGGCCCAGTCAAACAGACTAAGGCACAAATCGATCGTTGAGGCATCAATACTGACCAAGGGATTCTTAAAGCGAAAGCGTCGCTTCTGCTGATCCGCTAGTGAATCGGCCTGCTTGAACACATGATAAAACATCGTTTCAAAGAGCTGCCACGGTCGGTGGCTATTGGCATAGCTCAGGGTAGAGCGAGCCGGAGCCTCTTTGAGGCCCAAATGAGTCAGTTTGCCCATCGCAGTGGACAGTCCACCACAAATCTCACGTAACGAATCGGCACCAGCCAACTGACAGAACATCATGGCCACAAATTGGTCCCAACAACGAAAGCCTTTGGCACCTCGTTCCGCATCCCAATGCCGAACGGCACGGGCAAAGTCATTACGATTTATCAAAGAAAGCACTTGCGTGAATAAACTGCCAACCTTTACCATAATTGCATCTCCGGTTTGTATTGGTTCCTTATTTTGAGCAAAACAAGTATACCAATCCCGGAGATACTTTTTTATGACCTTTTCAAATCGCTATCTTGGACAAGAGTGAATTATAGCACTGAATAAGGACATGGCAAAATAATACTCTCCAATACCCTAGGGGTTATTCATTTTCGTCAGATTTAATGCTTTATGAACATCGCTAATGTCTGATATAAAAATGTCCTGGCGAAATTGTCACGTACCAGCTGAACTGGACATTTTTGTTTAAGAAGGAGACGAATCAATGAAAAGTATCAACGCATGGTGTAAAATCATCGGCCTGGGGATCGTCCTCATGCAGGCTGCACTATTGATGGCGGCCACTGATGAAAGTTCCGATCCCCTCGCCTGGTTCCACAATCCCACCGACTGGCTGGAAATGGGGGCCGATTTCCGCTTCAGGCAGGTGTACGGTGAAAACATCGACACCCTGGACACGAGCGGCATTAATAATTACTATCATTTCCAGCGGTATCGCTCCCGTTTCTGGAACAAGTATAAGCTCTCCAACGACGTGGACATCAATGCCCGGCTGGTCTGGGAGTTCCGTACCTATGACAACCCTCCCAAAAAGCCCCAATCCACGGACTTCGACGAGGTCCTGTTCGACCACCTCAACATCACCTGGCGTAATCTCATGGACATGCCCATGACCGCAGTAGTCGGTCGTCAGGATATCGTACTGGGCGAACGCTGGTTGGTCTTTGACGGCACGCCCCTGGACGGATCCCGTACTATCTTCCTGGATGCCGCCCGCTTTACCCTCAAGCCCCAGGACAGCGGCACCAAACTGGACCTGATCTACGTGGACATGGGTGCGGCCTCGGACCGCTGGCTCAAGCCCTTCAACGACCGTGGTCGCTTCCTGACCGAAGAGGACAATCGCGGGGCCATCGTCTACCTAACCCAGGAAATCAATGAGCAAACCCAGGGCGAAGGCTATTTCATCTATAAGAAAGACACCCCGGACAATTCGAGTGCCTCCAACATGCCCTCCTCCTGGGCCCAAAAGAAGGAACTCTATACCGTTGGCGGAGCCCTGACCGGCGATTTCAGTACGAACTGGAACTATCGCGTGGAAGCCGCCTACCAGGGTGGCAACAACCACCGGGCCTATGCCACCAACGACCGCCTGAACTACAACTTCAAAGATGACATGGAGAACGACCTGCATGTGGGCTTCGAATACGCCTCGGGCGACGATACCAGCACCAGTCGCGACGAGGAATTCGACTACCTCTGGGGCCAATGGCCACGTTGGAGTGAGTTGATGATCTACACCTACACCCTGGAAGGCGAGATCGCCAACAACAGCAATCTGTGCCGTTTGAATGTCGGGCACAGCTTCAAGCCCCTGCCCAAGCTCCAGGTCTCCACGGACGTCCACTGGCTGCGGGCCAACGAAGAGACCTCCAACAGCAAATTTACCAGTACCGGCAAGAACCGGGGCATGCTGTACACCCTGTGGCTCAAGTCCAAGGTAAACAAAAATATTACCGCCCACATCGTCACCGAATATCTCGATCCGGGCAGCTATTACGGTGCCCTCGACGATGATGCCCTTTTCATGCGATTCAACATTGAATACACTTTTTAAGCCTTCAAACTTGTGATAAATTAGATAAACTCATCTCGCTGAAGCGTGAAAGGTCACTCGTGGCGTTTCACGCTTCAGCCATAGATTCAGCCGGCAAAAATTAAGGACAGGTGTCATGATTTGGAAAGAGGAATTCGAATGTATGGACCAGGGCGACCTCAAACGCCTCCAGGGCCTACGGCTCCGTGAACTGGTCCAAAAACTCTACCAGGGTTGCGACGTATACCGCGAACGATTCGACCAACAGGGCATCAAGCCGGAATCGGTCAAATCCATTGACGACATCCGCCGCCTACCCTTCACCACCAAGATGGACATGCGGGACTACTACCCCTATGGCCTGTTTACCGCCCCGGTCGAGAACGTACGTGAGATCCATATCTCCAGCGGCACCACGGGCAACCCCACCCTGGTGGGCTACACCCAAAACGACCTGAAGCTCTGGGGCGACGTCATGGCCCGCTGCTTCTGCTGTGCCGGGGCCGAACCGGGTGACACCATTCAGATCGCCTATGGCTACGGCCTGTTCACCGGCGGCCTGGGCGCCCACTATGGCTCCCTGGAGATGGGCCTCAAGATCCTGCCCATGTCCTCGGGCCAGACCGAGCGTCAACTCAAGGTCATGAAGGACTTCCAGCCCCGCATCCTGGCCTGCACGCCCAGTTACGCCCTGTACATGGCCGAGACCGCGGTCGAACTGGGCATGGACCCCACCCAGGACAGTTGGGACATCGGCGTCTTCGGAGCCGAGCCCTGGAGCGAATCCATGCGGGGCGAGATCGAGAAGACCTGGGCCATGCTGGCCACGGACATCTACGGTCTCTCCGAAATCATCGGCCCGGGCGTGGCCCAGGAATGCACCCACAAGGCCGGCCTGCACGTCTTCAGTGACGTGTTCTATCCCGAGATCATCGATCCCGAGAGCGGCGAGCCCGTGGGCGAAGGCGAGGACGGCGAGTTGGTGATCACCACCCTGACCAAGGAAGGCATCCCCCTGCTGCGTTACCGCACGCGTGACATCGTCAGCATCACACACGAGACCTGTGCCTGCGGCCGCACGGCCCCGCGTATCAGCAAGATCAAGGGCCGCACGGACGACATGATCGTGGTGCGGGGCATCAACGTGTTCCCGTCCCAGATCGAACACGTGCTGCTGGGCATCGAGGGCATCCAGCCCCACTATCAAATTATCGTGGATCGCGAGGCCCACAAGCTCGACAAGGTCGAGGTGCTGGTCGAGGTCGAGGAGAAGCTCTTCTCGGACGAGGTCAAGAAGCTCAACGAACTGCAGGAGACCATCCGCAAGAAGATCAACGCGGTCCTGTCGGTGGGGGCCAAGGTCACCCTGGTCGAGCCCAAGACCATCGAACGCAGCATGGGTAAGGCCAAACGGATTATCGACAAACGTAACATTTAAGGAGCGATCCCATGAAAGTGACACAAATCTCGGTATTTCTGGAAAACCGCAAGGGACGCCTCTTCGACGTCTGCACCCTGCTGGGACAAAACAAGATCAACATCCGCGCCCTGACCATCGCCGAGACCGAGAGTTTCGGCGTGCTGCGTATGGTGGTGGACCAATCGGACCAGGCCGTGGCCCTGCTCAAGGACAACGGCTTCGTGGCCAACCTCAGTGACGTAGTCGCCATCGAGGTCGGGGACGAACCCGGCGGTCTGGGCCGCGTGTTGGCCGTGCTCAACGAAAACAACGTCAACGTGGAATACATGTACGGCTTTGTGGAGAAACACAACGACAAGGCCCTGATGGTCTTCCGTTTCGAAGACGCGGACCAGGCCCAGGTCATCCTGAACCAGGGCCAAATCTCGGTGGTCACGGAAAAGGAGATACAGGGGCTGTAAGGAGTTGCCCATTAACAATAGGCAACCATTCACGAAAGAGTTAAGTTTTAAATTCGTACTCGTAATCAGCGCAGCGGTAATCGTAATCGAACATTTTATATGCGGTAAAAATCGATTACGATTACGAGTACCGTTCGCCTTCGGCTCACTGATTACGATTACGACGGGTCATGACAAATGGCATTACTAATCGTATTCAATAAAAATAACATGCATTTGTGAACGGAAACCAAGAAAGTCGAGTCACCCATGGAATGCCCTCTTTGGAATCCTGAAATCGAAACTGCAGACCGGGCCCGGATCGAGGCCCTGCAACTGTCCCGCCTGCGTGAAATCGTCGGCTGGGCCCTCAAGACGCCCTTTTACCAGAAGCGTCTGCCCAAGGTCGGGATCAACAGCCCGGACGACGTCACCAGCCTGGACCGTTTGCAAGACGTGCCCTTTACGGTCAAGGACGATCTGCGGAACAGCTTCCCCTACGGCCTGCTGGCCGTAGACATGGCCGACGTGGTGCGTATCCACTCGTCCAGCGGGACCACGGGCATCCCCACCACCATCTACTACAGCCAGGACGACCTGGACGCCTGGACCGACCTGCTGGCCCGCAGTATCACGGCCACGGGCCTGACTCGGGGTGACATTTTTCAGAACATGATGACCTACGGCCTCTTTACCGGCGGCCTCGGCATGCACTACGGGGCCGAACGCGTGGGCATGACCGTCATCCCCATCAGCGGCGGCAACACCAAACGCCAGGTCCAGGTCATGAAGGACTACCAGACCACGGGCCTGCATGTCACGCCCAGCTACCTGCTCTACATCGCCTCGCGTCTGGAGGAATTCGGCGTCCAACGCCAGGACCTGTCCCTGCGTAAGGCCCTCATCGGGGCCGAGCCCCACTCGGAGAACACCCGGCTTAAGGTCGAGGAACTCTGGGGCATCGACGCCTACAACTCCTACGGCCTGAGCGAACTCAACGGCCCGGGCGTGGCCTTCGAATGCCTGTGCAAGCAGGACATGCACGTGTGGGAAGACGCCTACATCGTGGAGATCATCGATCCCGACACGGGCGAGCGTCTGGGCGACGGCGAACGCGGCGAGGTGGTGCTGACCAACCTGATCCGTCGGGCCACACCCATGCTGCGTTATCGCACGCGCGACCTGGCCTACATCCATCCCGAGCCCTGCGCCTGCGGTCGCCTGCACCGGCGTCTGTCCCGCATCCAGGGCCGCACGGACGACATGCTCATCATCAACGGCGTGAATGTCTTCCCCTCGCAGATCGAGGAAAAGATCATGCAGGTCCCGGAGGTGGGCACCAACTACCAGATCCACGTGGACAAACGCAACGCCCTGGACTGCCTCAAGGTCAAGGTCGAGATCTATCCCAAGCTCTTTTTGGGGGACCCGGCCCAACTGGAGGCCCTCAAGAACAAAATCAAGGAGGAGATCCGCTCCTCCATCGTCATCAATCCCGTCATCGAACTGCACGAGCCCGGCTCCCTGCCCGTGTCCGAGGGCAAGGCCAAGCGGGTGGTGGACAACCGCCCCCAGGAATAAAGGAGTACCCATGGCCAAACAACTCAATATCTTCGTGGAAAACAGCCCGGGCCGTCTCAAGGCGGTCAGTGACACCCTCAGCCAGAACAACATCAACATCCGCGCCTTTGCCATGCAGGACCGGGGTGACTTCGGCCTCATGCGACTGATCGTGGACCGGCCCCAGGACGCCTACCTGTGCCTGGCCGATGTGGGCTGCGCCTGTGCCCTCAAGGAGATCCTGGCGATTTCCATCGAGGATCGCATCGGCAACTTTTCCACCCTGACCTCGGCCCTGGCCGAGAACGGGATCAATATCGTGGACGCCTACGGCTTTGTGATCCAACCCGAACAGACCGGGGTCTGCTGCCTGCAGGTTGACGACAGCCAGCAGGTCCAGGCCAAGGCCGTGGTGGAACAAGCCGGTTTTACCATTCTAAACGACAACGAGTTCTACAGCATATAAGACGACTAGAAAGGAGAACTCCCTTGAAACATCTATTGTCTGGCAACGAAGCCATTGCACGCGGGGCCTACGAGGCCGGCGTGACCGTGGCTGCGGGCTACCCCGGGACACCCTCGACCGAGATCCTGGAAAACGTGGTCCAATACAAATCCGATGTCTACTGCGAATGGGCCCCCAATGAAAAGGTGGCCTTTGAAATGGCGGCCGGTGCGGCCTGTGCCGGGGCCCGCTGCCTGGTGACCATGAAACACGTGGGCCTCAACGTGGCGGCCGATCCCCTCATGACCCTGGCCTACATCGGCGTCGAAGGCGGCTTTGTGGTGGTCGTGGCCGACGACCCGGGCATGCACTCCTCGCAAAACGAGCAGGACACCCGCAACTACGCCCATTTCGCCCGCATCCCCGTGTTCGAACCGGCCGACAGCCAGGAGGCCAAGGACTTCGTGCGTCTGGCCATCGAGGTCTCCGAGACCTTCAAGACGCCCGTGATCCTGCGGTCCACCACGCGTATCAGTCACTCCCGCAGCCTGGTCGAATTCGGCGAGCGTCAAACGCGGGACAAGGCCGTGGGCTTTGAAAAGGACGTGGCCCGTTTCGTGCCCGTGCCCATGCACTCGCGTCAGATGCGTAAGCAGGTCGAGCAGCGTTATCACGAGCTGCAGGCCGCAGCCGCAACCCACCCGGCCAACCGCATGGAGATGCGTGACACCCAGCTCGGTATCGTGACCTCCTGCATCGCCTATCAATACGTGCGCGAGGTCTGGCCCGAGGCCAGCGTGCTCAAACTCGGTTGGGCCTACCCCTTCCCGGACGAACTGCTGAAGAAATTCGCCGACAGCGTGGATCAACTGCTGGTGGTCGAGGAACTGGATCCCATCATCGAGGAACACCTCAAGGTCATGGGCATCGCCTGCCAGGGACGCGAGGTCGTGCCGGGCATCGACGAGCTGTCCGTCAACACGCTGCAACAGGTCAAGGCCCAGATGGAACAACAGACCTTCACCATCGAAGCCCTGGACAACCCCTTCAAGTCGGAACTGCCGGCCCGTCCGCCGGTGTTGTGTCCCGGCTGTCCCCACCGTGGCATCTTCCACGCCCTGGGCAAACACGACGTGGTGGTCACCGGTGACATCGGTTGCTACAGCCTGGGCATGGCCAAGCCCCTGAACCGGCTGGACATCATCCTCTGCATGGGCGGCGGCGTGACCATGGCCCACGGCATGGACAAGGCCGGCGAGCCGCGCCAGGTGGTCGGCATCGTGGGCGATTCGACCTTCTTCCACTCCGGCATCACCGGCCTGTTGGACGTGGCCTACAACAAGGGCCGCTCCACCCAGATCGTGGTGGACAACCGCACCACGGCCATGACCGGTCACCAGGAAAACCCGGGCACCGGACGCACCCTCATGAACGAGGAGACCATCGAGGCCTCTATCCAGGAGATCGGCAAGGCCTGCGGCATCCGTCGCGTGGTCACGGTCAACCCCTATGACGTTCCCGCCACGGAAAAGGCCCTGGCCGAGGAACTGGCCGCGGACGAGGCCTCGTTGATCGTGTCCGAGGCCGCCTGCCCCTTGCGTGAGAAAAAGCGGGTCGGTCCGGTGCGTACCGTGTTGACCGACGCGTGCAAGAACTGCAAGAAGTGTCTCAAGCTGGGCTGCCCCGCCATCGACGGTTCGGGCGACGGCCCCGAGATCATCGAGTTCCTCTGCAACGGCTGCGGCATCTGCCAGCAGGTTTGTCCCTTCCATGCCATCGAAGAAGTTCAGGAGACACTATGACAACGAAGCAACCCACCCAAAATGTAGTCCTCGTCGGCGTGGGCGGACAGGGCATTCTACTGGCCAGCGAAATCACGGCCCAGGCCGCGGTCGAAGCCGGTTACGACGTCAAGACCAATGAAGTGCACGGCATGGCCCAACGCGGCGGTTCCGTGATCGCCCAGATCCGTTACGGCAGCGAGGTCAACAGTCCCCTGGTCGCCCCGGGCACGGCACGCGTGCTCATGGCCCTGGAACAGATCGAGGCCCTGCGTTACTCCGACTACCTCATGCCCGACGGCCTGGCCGTGGTCAACCAACAGCTCATCACCCCGGTGACGGTGTCCATGGGCGCGGCCACCTATCCCGATCAGGTCCAAGAGAAACTGGAAAAGGTCTTTCCCAAGCTGGTGTACTTCAAGGCCGCGGCCATTGCCCAGGAACTGGGCAACATCCGTGCCGCCAACGTGGCCCTGCTGGGGGCCATGTCACGGGCCATGGATCTGCAACCGGAACACTGGGAGGCGGCCATTCGTCAATGCGTCAAGGAGAAGTTCGTGGACTTGAACCTCAAGGCCTTTGATGCGGGCAGGAGCGTTCAAGCATGACCGCCTATTTCAATCCCGAGCAAGAGTGTGCCAGCCTGGATCAACTCCGGGCCTGGCAGCTCGAGCGTTTGCAGGCCATCGCTGCCCATGTGTACCAACACAACGCCCTCTTCAAGCAGCAGTTCGACGAACGCGGCGTGCACCCCAGTGACATCAAGTCCCTGGACGACATCGCCAAGCTGCCCTTCATGAACAAGGCCGTGCTGCGGGACACCTATCCCATGCAGCTCAGTTGTGTGCCCGAGACCGACCTGGTGGAGATGCACATGTCCAGCGGCTCCACGGGCACGCCCGTGGTCATGCCCTACACCCAGGCCGACCTGGACCAGTGGGCTGCATGCATGGCCCGCTGCTACGTCATGGCCGGGGCCCGACGCAGCGATCCCTGCCAGATCACGCCCTCGTTCGGCCTGTTCAACGGCGGCTTCGGCATGTATCACGGGGCGCGGGCGGCAGGCCTGTTCGTGATCCCCACGGGCGCGGGCAACACCGGTCGTCAATTGCGACTGGCCCGTGACTTCAAGACCCGCGTGCTCACCGGCGTGGTCAGCTACGGCATCCGCGTGATGGAGGTGCTGCAAGAGGAAGGCGGCGACCTGCCCGACCTCAAGATCGGCATCTTCGGGGCCGAGACCTTCACGGACTCCATGAAAGAGCGCATCCAATCCGGCCTGGGCATCGAGGCCTTCGACATCTACGGCATGACCGAGACCGGCGGCGTGGGCACCCTGGGCATGGACTGCCCGGACCACAGCGGCATCCACGTCTGGGAGGACCACTACATCGTGGAGATCCTCGAAAAAGACGGCGAGACCCCGGTGGCGGACGGCGAGTTCGGCGAGGTGGTCATCACCGCCTTGACACGTGAGGCCCTGCCCGTGATTCGTTTCCGCACGGGTGACCTGTCCCGCATCCTTTCTCGCGAACGCTGTGCCTGCGGTCGCACGCACCTGCGTATGGCCCCCATCACCGGTCGCATTGACGACATGCTCATCATCAAGGGCGTCAACTTCTGGCCCAAACAGGTCGAGGCCGCCCTGCTGACCATCCCGGGCGTGGGCTCCAATTACCAGATCATCATCGAAGAGACCGACGGCGTGCGTGACGTACGCGTCCACGTGGAGGCCGAACCCAATGTCACGGGCTTCATGGTGGAAAAGGTGCTCAAAGAGGCCCTGGGCTTCAGCCCCAAGGGGGACGTGTTCCCCATGGGCGGACTGCCGCGTCAAGCGGGTAAGGCTCAGAGGGTGTTTTATAAGTAGATCACAGATCGCAGATCACCGTTGGTAGATCACGGATCGCAGTTGTTGGCATTTTTAGTTGGGAGATTGTGACATGAGAGTACAGATCGCTTTGATGCTGGTTCTGGCCGTTATCGTGGGTGGTATGGCCGGATGTAAAAAATCGGGTGAATCGGGCGAGGCCCAGGTCATCACCCTGACCTATGCCAATTTCCCGCCCGCACCCACCTTCCCCTGTGTGCAGATGGAACGCTGGAAAGAGGAAGTGGAAAAACGCACCAACGGTAAGGTCAAGATCCAGACCTTTGCCGGCGGCACCCTGTTGGGGGCCAAGGAGATGATGGACGGTGTGATTGCGGGCCAGGCCGATATCGGCTGCCTGTGCATGGCCTATCAACCCGGCCGTTTCAACCTGACCAATGCCACCAGCCTGCCCCTGGGCATCCCCAACGCCAAGGTCGGTAGCCAGGTGCTCTGGAATCTCTATGAAAAATACCAGCCCGAGGCCTTCAAGCAGGTCAAGATGGTGACCCTCTTTACCACGGCCCCGTCCAACATCATGTCCAAAAAGCCCATCCGCAGCCTGGACGACCTCAAGGGTGCGGACCTGCGTGCCTCCGGTGGAGCCGCCCAGATCCTGGGAGCCTGGGGTGCCAACCAGAACGGCATGCCCATGTCCGAAACGCCCGAGGCCCTGCAAAAGGGCGTGGTCCAGGGGCTGTTCTCGTCTCTGGAGGTCATGAAGGACTTCAGTTATGCCGAGCTCTGTCCCTATGTCACACGTACCGAGACGGTCATCTATCCCTTTGCCGTGGTCATGAACCCCAAGGCCTGGGACAAGCTGCCCGCGGACGTGCAGGCCGTGATCGAAGAGCTGGCCCTGGAGCAATGCCTCTGGACCGGTGAGTACATGGACCAGCACGTGCAGGAATCGCTGGAATGGTCCAAGACCAATCACAACCTGGAGATCATCGAGCTGTCGGCCGAGGAAAAGGCCGCCTGGGACGCCCTGCTTGCACCCATCACAGCTCAGTGGATCACAGAGCACGCCGCCCAAGGCCTGCCCGCCACCGAGATCGTCGAGGACCTCAAGACCTGGATTGCCCAATGATTCGTCTGCTGGACCGCATCATCACCCTGCTCGAACGCCTGCTGCTCGTGATCGCGGGCGTGGCCCTGGTGGCCATGGGCCTGATCACCTGTGCCAACATCGTATGCCGCAGGGATCCCATCGGTTGCCCCATCAAGGGCAGCGTGGAACTGGTGGCCCTGGCCGGGGCCCTAGTGACCGCCTGTGCCCTGGCCCGCACCCAACGGCGTAAGGAACACATCGCCGTGGACATCCTGGTGTCCCTGTATCCGCCCGCCCTGCGACGCGTTCTCGACCTCATCGGCCAACTGGCCTGCATGATCTTCGCGGCCATCGTGGCCTGGCGTGTCACCCTGTTGGGCTGCACGCAAGTTCAGAGCGGCGAACTGACCGAGACCCTGCGGATCGTGCCCTACCCCGTGACCTTTGGCGTGGCCCTGGGCTTTGGGGTCCTGACCCTGGTCTTCTGTTCCAACCTGCTCAAGGACATCTTTACCCGCACGGAGGCCTCCCAGTGACATTGACCACCATCGGACTGCTCGGCATCGCCGCCCTGCTCTTGATCCTCTTCGTCCTGGGCACGCCCGTGGGCTTTGCCATGGCCATCGTGGGCTTCGTGGGTTTTGGCCTGACCGTATCCTGGGCCGGGGCCCTGAACATGGCGGGCTCGGAGATCTGGTCGGTCTTCTCCAACTACAACCTCACGGTCATCCCCCTGTTCATCCTCATGGGCCAGGTGGCCTTCTACTCCCAGGTCAACGAGAACCTCTACAACGCCGCCCACAAATGGTTCGGCCACGTACGCGGCGGCATGGCCATGGCCACGGTGCTGGCCTGCAGTGCCTTTGCCACCATCTGCGGCTCCAACACGGCCACGGCCGCCACCATGACCACCGTGGCCCTGCCCCAGATGCGAAAGTACGGCTACCACCCCGGTCTCAGCGCCGGGGCCATTGCCGCGGGCTCGACCCTGGGCGTGGTCATCCCTCCCAGCGTGGTGCTCATCCTCATCGGCCTGTACAACGGCCAGTCCATCCCCGAACTCTTTTACGGCGGCATCGGCGCGGGCCTGTGCCTGACCGCCCTGCTAATGGCCTCGGTCTATATCGTGTGCCTGGTCAAACCAGCCTGGGGCCCGGTAGCCGAGCGTGTCACCTTCAAGGCCAAACTCAAGAGCCTCTCCGGCGCCATCGAGATGCTCACCCTCTTCTTCCTGGTCATCATCGGCCTGTACCGGGGCTTCTTCACCCCCATCGAGGCCGGGGCCGTGGGCGCCTTCTTTGCCGTGCTCATCGGGGTCATCCGTCGCAAGCTCACCTGGCAGGGCTTTGTCAACGCCATCCACGACACCCTGCGGGCCTCCTGCATGGTCATCACCATCGTGGCCGGGGCCATGATCTTCGGCAAGTTCCTCACTGTCACGCGCCTGGCCTACGACATCGCCGACTGGGTCGCCACCCTGGACGTACCCAAGACCATGATCCTGTTGATCATCTTCGCCATCTACGCCGTGGGCGGGGCCATCATGGACGCCCTGGCATTATTGATCATCACCATCCCCATCTTCTTCCCGGTCGCCAACCGCCTGGGCTACGATCCCCTCTGGTTCGGTGTCACCATCACCGTCATCACCACCCTCGGGGCCATCACCCCCCCGGTAGGCGCCACCACCTACGTCGTCGGCGGCATGGCCAAGGACATCCCCCTCAAAGAGGTCTTCAAAGGCGTACTCTACTTCCTCCCCGCCTACGCCCTCTGCGTACTCCTGCTCATGCTCTTCCCCAGCATCATCACCTACCTGCCGAGTTTGGTGAAGTAAGCTTCCCCTTGAATCATGTTATTACTAAGATTTCTCGATACAAATCTATCTTGACTGGTTTTGTCCCCTAATTTATTATCTCATCTAAGTTTGTAGGAAAGCACACCTTTGATTTGACATCTGGCGAGACGCATTTCGGAAGGCCGAGAAAAAAGCCTGAAGACGGTGAACTGCTGTAAGGGAAATGATCTAGATTGCTATGACAAATTCTAAGATCATCAAAGAAAGTGAAACAGTCGAATTGAAGGCAAGCCTGGCCGAACTTAAGACCGGGCTGCTCTCTATATGTGCAATCCTGAACAAACATGGAGCTGGGGAACTCTGGTTTGGTGTCAAGAATAACGGCACTGCTCAAGGGCTAACCGTCACAGATAAAACCCTGCGTGATCTCTCACAAGCCATTGCCGCACACATTGAACCCAAGATATATCCTGACATCGCACAGGAGGAGATGTCAGGCAAAACCTGCATCAAGGTCAGCTTCTCAGGTGAAACGGGCCCCTATTATGCATATGGCCGGGCCTATATGCGCGTGGCCGACGAAGACCGACAACTCTCCGCTCAGGAACTAGAGTCTCTAATCCTGCATAAGAATCGTCATGTTCTGTCTTGGGACAGCGAGCCGCATCCTGGTTCCCTAAAGGAACTTAACAGCAAAAAAGTCCAGCGGTTTGTCAAACGTGCCGGTCTTACCTGGGACAACCTCACCAATGCCTTAACCAAATTGCAATTGCTGAAAGACGGGCAACTCCTCAATGCTGCAGGTCTGTTTTTCAGCAAGACACCGCCCATGCAACTCCGTTGTGCGGTATTCGCCGGCACAACAAGCAGCAACATCATCGACCATCACGACTTCGACGGAGACATTCTGGAACTCATTGAAGAAGCACAGAAGTACATCCTCAAGAACATCCATATCGGTATGCGACTCAATGGACTCTATCGCGAAGACGTACTGGAGATCACCCCCGCTGCTCTGCGTGAGGCCATCATCAACGCATTTTGCCATCGTGACTACCGCGATCCGGATTACATCCACATCGCCATTTTCAAAGACCGCGTCGAGCTCCGCAGCCCCGGCGGGCTCTACGACGGACTCACCATCAGCAAAATGCGTAAGGGCAACGTCTCCAAACGCCGCAACCCCTTAATTGCCGACCTCTTCCGCCGCATCCAGATGGTCGAGGCCTGGGGCCGGGGCATGCCCCTGATCCTGGAAAACGAACCAAATGTAAAATTCCAGGTCATTGCGAAGGTCTTTATCGCCTGCTTTGCTAGGCCGTCATATACCGAAACAATCGAGGATGCAAGCACCCTAGTTGAATCAGGGGCCCAGTCAGGGGCCCAGTCAAGGGCCCAGTCGGATGAAATACTTCGCATCCTTCTAGCATCGCCCCTCTCTGCCAGCGATCTAGTCAAATCACTCGGGCTACAAAGCAAAACAGGGGCTTTCAAACGCTCAATCAATAACCTGCTAGAAGAAGGATTTATAGAATACACCATTCCTGATAAACCTAGCAGCCGATTGCAGATGTATAGGGTGACGGAAAAAGGACGCGTTTTTGAACAGAAGACGGCCAGCCGCGGCAAAGCCGAAGGCAAAACAGATGACTGAGGACCGCTTGCCCTACGTAGCCTTGGCAAAGTAGAGAGGACAGAAAGACGGAACCACGAAATACTCGGCGCAGCCTACGGCCGCAACCCATTTTTTTGAAACTACGAATCACGCAGATCTCGCGAATAAACCGTTGCCAAAATTGTTCGGAACGAACGATGATTAGCGTGATTAGTGAGATTCGTAGTTCATCATAAACCTTTGGAACAATTAATGGTTAGGAATCTATCGAAAAAACTTCACGCACAAAAAACAACAACCTGATCGGTTGTAACACGAAATACACGAACGAGAAAAGAGGGCAGAGAACCGAATTCTGAAAGTCAGAAAACACTGTCTTCCGCTATCCGGTCACCGCCCTCTGTCCTCCGACCACCGGGACCTCCCCTTAAACCACACTATTTCCTGTATTTCTGGACACGAATTAATCTTGACTGAACATGTCCCCTAAGTTACTATTTCATTTAAGCTTATAGGGAAAAACACCTTTGATTTAGCATCTGGCGAGTTTGTGTGGATTGATTGACTGGAGAGAATCCCGCTGGCATTCTCATTTGCATAATCATTCTGTGCTATGAAGTTCAACTTGGATTCATTCTGTTCTCAGTTCCGATCTGAGTCATATTAATGTAATCCGAAAGCAAAAGACATTAGGTGCATATGCTCAATTGAGTTTTTTCGACATTGACAGTAATTTTTTTTAAAGACCACCTCTTGTATGACATTTTCATAAGTCAACTCCTTTGTAGATAGAAATTATGAATTTCACTGAAAATGTAGGTATCTCAAACTAGCCGATGTTATATGCCGCCAGGAGTTTTTCCAGGCAGCGGATTACAATTTTCCTCAAGTTTTGTTGTCCTTTTTTCAATTTACCCAAACCGCATCCCAAGCTAACTCCCTGCCGGTTCTTTATCAGTCAGTCGTATACAAATGTATCGAAGGTCGTTAAGAGGGCTTAGGTTAATCTCCAAAATGGATTTCCCTTTGTATCCCAGTCGTATCATTTTTTCTTATAATTGGTGTCACTGCTGTCCAAGATAATCAGCCTCTGCTGATTACGCTTTAAAATCCTTTGCCGAAACACATGTTTCGGACAAGGCGTTCCTGCATTCTGAGTTTAGGTTGCGGCTCTGGTTTTAACCTCATTGTCATTATGCTGTCCAACTACGGTTCAAATAACAGCAACTGAGCCTCAGGAGGACCCAAGGCGGGTGTTTCAAACGGCTTATCTAACCAGGTCCATAACTCTCGATACGTTAAGAGATTAAACCTTAGCATGGCCGATAGATTCGACAGACTCCATGCAAACGTAGAACGCATCTGTAAGATCTTAAAGACCAGCATACACAGCAATGCTGTCCAAATCTGAATCTTGACCGCATTCTCACTGGTCCCAACAAACGTCTTGATCTTGAGGTTCTGTTTGATCGCCTTGAAAAACAGCTCAATCTGCCAGCGATCTTTATAAATCCGACCAATGGTACTGGCCGCAAAGTCCATGTGATTCGTTAAAAGCACCAGTTCCTTCTGGTTCTCTGCGTCCCAGACGACAACGCGACGTAACCGTCTCGGGCATTTCTGCTTGGCGTAACGGCCCGTTAAAACAATCTCTTGATCCTTTAAGACGGAACCACGCTGCGGTATAGGGCGATTTTTGACGGCACGGTAGGCCATATTGGTTTTGGATCGCGTGACAAACCAGACGCCTTGACGAGTCAAGCGGTCAAACAGTTCGTAATCAACATAGCCGCGATCCATGGCAACGATTGTCCCAGGCTCAAATTCAAGCGTTTGAGCAATTTTGACCTCGTGAACCTTGCCCGTACTGAGATAGGCCCATTGAGGTAGACATCCTTGGTGATTAAGCATCAAGTGTAGCTTGACGGCTCCCTTTTTTCGACGGAACTTGGCCCAGTCAAACAGGCTGAGGCACAAATCGATCGTTGAGGCATCAATGCTGACCAAGGGATTCTTAAAGCGGAAACGCCGCTTCTGTCTGAGAGCAAGCGAATCGGCCTGCTTGTACACGTGATAAAACATCGTTTCAAAGAGCTGCCACGGTCGGTGGCTATTGGCATAGCTCAGAGTTGAGCGTGCCGGGGCCTCTTTGAGGCCTAAATGCGTCAACTTGCCCATCGCAGTGGACAGTCCACCACAGATCTCACGTAATGAGTCGGCCCCAGCTAGCTGACAGAATATCATGGCTACAAATTGATCCCAACATCGAAAGCCTTTCGCTCCTCGTTCTGCGTCCCAGTGGCGAACGGCCCGGGCAAAGTCATTACGATTTATCAAAGAAAGCACTTGCGAGAATAAACTGCCAACCTTTACCATAGTTGCATCTCCGGTTTGTATTGGTTCATTGTTTGGGCAAAACAAGTATACCAATCCCGGAGATACTTTTTTATGACCTTTTCAAAGAGTTATCTTGGACAAGAGTGAATTGGTGTACTGAAAACAAGACGAGATACAAATCCAGGTACAGAACTAAAAGAAGGAATTAAAATCACAGTTGCACAAGCTGGAGATTTTTACCTTTACGCACCGCTATATATTGCTGCAGACAAGGGGCTCTTCGAAGAACACGGCCTAGACGTTCGTATCGTTAGTACTGGTGGTGACGAAAAGACTTGGGCTGCGGTCCTGGGAGGGAGTGCACAATTTGGCGTTGCTGATCCCACGTTTATAGCTGTCGCAAGTCAACGCGGTAAGCCTGGGGTCATTGTGGGCACGGTCGTGAACGGTGTTCCATTCTGGGGTATTACAAAAAACGCAGACATTCCCGAAATTAAGACACCATCTGATTTGAGGGGTTATACAGTTGCAACTTTTCCATCACCATCCACTGCATACACGCTCCAGAAGCAGATGTTTGAAAAAGGTGGTCTTGAACCATCAATTCGCCAGAGCGCTTTCGGAACTTTACTCTCACTCCTGGAATCGAAGCAGGCGGATATTGCCCTGGAGCTTGAACCTAATGTTTCACAAGCTTTGGCAAAAGGATATCATATTGTCTATTCTCTTGCCGATGTATATGGTGATTTCACTATTACAGGAATAACATGTACACCAGATTATTTGGACGGTCATCGTGATGTTGTATCGGGTATGGTTCGAGCCATCGCTGAGGCAATGTCATTAATTCATACTAGTCCTGATGAAGCTGCAACCATTCTTGCGACTAGGTTTCCAGAGATAGAACACGACGTTGCTACGGCTGCGATCAGGCGGGTTCTGAATGCGGGGATCATTCCATTGACACCCGTGGTGAAACGTGATGCATGGGTGAAGGCGCTACAATTGCGGGTGGAAGCTGGCGACTTGGCCAACCCGGTTGATCCGATGATCTTCATTCGGAATGTAGCTCAAGAGTAGATGGATCAAGACAAGGAGAGGATTTAATGGCACGTAAGCATATTCGTATTCTTCAAATGGGGAAGCATTTTCTCTATCTCCCACTATACTTTGCCCGGGAGAATAATTTTTTTGGCTTCCTGCCAGAGGATGTCAACATCGAAATAGACTTAAGTGATCCGCAAACCGATAGCGGTGCTTTTGAACAATTGATGGATACTTCACCCCGAAATCGTGCCTATGTCATGGCTATAACTGATCCTGTTCAGGTACTAAAGAGTGATCTTGAGGCGAAAATTCAACCTGTGGTGCTCGCGGCCATGGTCACGAATGGGGCTTTTTGGGCAGTTAATCATGGAAGTCGGACTATCTCCGCCCTTCGTCAACTTGGCGAGTTCAATCAAATCTTGGCTTTTGAACCAGGAACAACCTCATACACTGTTGCTAGCCGAATTGCTCAGCAATCCGGGAAAGCCACGAACATGAGTTCCTTTATCCATGTTGTTGAACAAGGAAAGGAATTGCTTTGCCTGAATGACCCAACAACACCGGAAAACGTAGTCGCCCTTTCGCCAGACCTTTTGATGATCGAGCACATGATCGAAGAAAAAACAGCGAGCATAGAATTGGCATTGGGAGGAACACCAGAGTTCAATGATGTACTTGTAACTAGCCTATTGTCACATAGTAACTTTGTGAATGAAAATCCCGACATCGTTAATGGTATCCTAGCTGGTCTTCAAAAGGCGCTCCTTATGGTTCGTCTAAAAAATGAAGAAGTCCTGAGATTTGCACAAGACTACTTTAATTTTCATGAGCATGTTTCCGGTGCAATGCAAAGAGCCGTTGCTGCTGGAGTCTTCCCGCTCAGCATTGTAGTGGCGCAAGCACATTGGCAACATGCTGCACGTGCCTATTATGAGGCTCAACAGAACGGACATGAGTGGAATACAGCACAGGAAGAGCTTAGTCTTAAGTATTTTGATCAGTGCGTCCAACCTCACATCGCAATTGCACAGGAAGCGGCTGACACTGTATTCGGATCGACCGACTATTCGGAGCGAACCGGCGCAGAAGTAAATCTTATATTTATTTTTTTAATCGTGACCTTAGCCGCGTTACTTACAACGGCAATAGGTTTATTCGCAACACTCCTAATATGCGTTGGAGGATGTTCCGCTTGGTGGATCGCACAACAATCTTTCTTGAATGAAAAACCTCTATTGAAATGGGTCAGTGCTCCCTCTTGGTTCCTTGGGGTAGCCATGTTGAGTACACATTTTATAAAGTGGATTGATGTACTGGTAGCTCGAGCCTTCACGCCGTTTGCACTCTGCTTTTTAGGGGTGGCGGTTACAGCTATTTGTACAGCCTATAGTCTTCCTAACCAGCAGGTGAAGAGTGAATAATGTTAATCCATGTGTATTGAAGACGGAAGACCTTAAATGGTCATTTCCCGATGATAAGAATGGATCATTACCAGTTCTGGATGGGTTGTCACTAACTTTTACACGAAGCAAGCTATACACCATTGTTGGCCCAAGCGGCTGTGGCAAGTCAACCCTTCTGCACATCCTCGCAGGATCTGATAAGTATATTACGTCGGCGGTTGAAAGAGATGGAGATTTCTCAAATCATACAGCCTTCATAGAACAGGACACCTCACTCCTTCCATGGCGAACTGCATTCCAGAACGCATGTCTCGGTATAGAGCTTCGGCGTAAACTCAATCCAATAGTTGTTAAACGAGTTCGCGACGATTTCGACCTTTTCGGATTGAGAGGCTTTGAGGATCATTATCCGGATCAGTTATCAGGAGGCATGCAGCAACGTATAGCAATTATTCGAGCATTACAAAGCGAACCGAAAATACTGTTCTGTGATGAACCATTCTCTGCTATAGATTTCGTTGCTCGACTACGGCTCAGCACCGAATTCAAGAAGCGTTGTAGGTTGACACCACAAACGACAGTGTTTGTGACACATAACATTGAAGAGGCGATTTTCCTTGCGGATGAAATCTTTGTACTAAGTCGACGGCCATGCAAGCTTCTCAGGACCATTAAACCTCAAATAGATCCATCCTTAGACGCAGTCGCCTTTCGACAGTCTAAGAAGTTTGCTGAATATTTCAATGAGATATGGGAGGTGTTGTCGTGAGCAAGCAGAATCACTCATCGATCATTCTCGCCCGCTTGGGTTTAGTTGCAATTGTCCTCCTCGCCTGGGAATATCTGAGTCGCCATTTTTCTTCTGTGGAATTTGCAATCGCACGTCCAAGTACAATTTGGACCGCTCTTTGCGAATTGTGCAGTAGCGTCTCGATCTTCCGTCATGTATGGGCAACCGGAAGTGCTGCTTTATGCGGGATGGTGCTGGGTACGCTTCTTGGTGCGTCATTGGGATTGATGACTTGGTTTTCGCAGACAGTCGCCTTAATCCTTCGTCCATTTATTGTTGCACTAGGAGCACTTCCCGTTTTAGCTGTCGCCCCGTTAATGATTATCTGGTTTGGCATAGATTTGAAAATGAAGATCGCTCTCGCAATCCTTTCAACAGTTTTTGTATCGTTTGCTCAGTCAGCACGTGGTGCTGAGAAGGTTTCTAGTAAGTATGTTGATGTTTTGAAGGGAATGAATGCAACTCGAATCCAGGTGTTTGGCAAAGTCGTCATTCCAGGTTCAATGGACTGGGTGTTTTCTTCAATGCGTCTTAATGCTGGATTGGCTCTTCTCGGCACGTTTATTGGTGAGTTTATAGCATCTGACCGTGGTCTGGGCTTCTTGGTTTTGAGGGCCTCAAGTCTTTATGACGTTCCGCGTGCTTTGGCAGCATCATTGTTCATAGTTGGCTTGGCAGTATTGTTTGAATTACTCGGTTCAACCGCTGAGAAACATCGGAACATAATAATTCGTATCACATGCATTTCTCGCCTCATATGGTAGACTTAGGCTAGAGACGGCTGGAAACGGGTGAAATAGAATAAGACGATAAGTATCACAAACCACGTGCTATTACAACCATCAAATGTGCCACTATGTTAACTCATGCCAACTCCATGCCCTTCTCCTCCCAGCGAAACTGGAAAGTGAAATACCCCTCGAAAGAGTTTTGTGCATTGGGTAATAAGAGATAAATAAGGATGATCGGAAAAACACATATAGATTCTAAACGAGTTTTCATTCTAGGTGCTGGCTTCTCGAAACAGGTTGAAATGCCTTTGGCGACAGAACTGACAGCACTTCTGCGCTCCAAATTTGAAGAATATGACCAAAAAGATGCACTCGAGTGGTTTGGCTGGCTTGAGGAACGTGTTAGCTGGATGAACCACAATGATAACAAGGCTGGACCATTGCAGAATATCGAAGAACTGTTCGATATCGCATATTTCGACTCACTTATACATAAGATGAGACAGCAGACATGGCCATTGGGCCGCAATTGGGGAGACACTCCCTATTCCAATGCCACAGACATTGAAGCATGGCTTAGTCAAATGGAGGACCATCTTATTAATGTGATCTGGAGCCAGCAGCAAATCGGTATCCAGAAAGTCAATAGCATTCTTCAGTTCACCAATATTCTTAAAGATACAGATACCATCATAACATTCAATTATGACACCTTAGTTGAAGATTCTTTTTCACAGAAAGGGCATCCTTGGAACTATGGATTTGATCTTGAAAAAAGTCAGGGCACTAAGGTACTTAAGATGCATGGCTCTATAAACTGGGCTATAGTCCCACGAAATCAAGTGGATCATTTTGGCTACCCCCTCCTATTCCAGAAGAAAGATCAGAATATGAAGGACAGCGATACTGATTCCATCGGTGAAATTGAATACGATAACACACTTCTTCATATCCCTAATGAGAGTTTATCCAATCGAATCACAAACCGAACCCTCCAAAGCAGTAACAAACAATACATGATTGGGTTGGCAGGATTAGGGCGATATAAACCTCTTGACAATATTCCCGGCAGTGGACGAGTGTGGCACAATGCAGGGCGTGTGTTATATCAAGCTGATGAAATTTACATCATAGGATTCTCACTTTCATATTTTGACACAATGGCTCGATTACATTTTGCTGGGGCAATGATTGAGAGAAACGAGAAAGGCAATCCTCCAAAGAGAATCGTCCTTGTCGATCCATCAGCCAGCAATCTAAAAGGAAATTTTCAAAGCGTATTCGGCCTTAGACCTGAAATTGAAGTAATACAAGAATGTGCTGAGAACATAAATTGGCCCTCGCTATTTGATAAATAGAAAAAAAAAGACGGGAAAAATCTTAAAAAAAGCACCTCAATGATCATACCATTGAACATCCGCGTGTATCCCAAAAATCAGCGGTAAAAAAAGAAATACGATTTGTGCAAAGATCAAACAATGGCTTGCCAATCAAAGCAGAAAAGGAATACCCGCATAATTCGACCCGGACGGAGTTAGGAGGTTTCGCCACTTCAGCCTCTAACGCTTTAGTCTTGGCACATAATGGGAGAGTCGTTAGAATCCAGCTCTAATCACCTTTCGGATTCGCAACACACTTGATTCTATAGATAAGCTTATGAAGCCCAAAGCAAAAGAGGATATCGGCTATGGCAGGTAAACACACGCGTCTCGATTTTCCCGGATTGGTTGATGCTATCCGACAGGTCCATGATCACTGCGAAGCTCGGGCCAGTCGTGCAGTCAATATCAGCCTGACACTCCGAAACTGGCTGATCGGGGCTTATATCGCAGAATACGAACTCTGCGGGGCTGACCGTGCAACCTATGGAGAGCGTCTTCTCTCCGAACTCGCCCAACATTTAACCCAATACGCCGTCAGCAACTGCAACCGACGTCAGCTTTATCGCTACCTCCGTTTCTACCGCCTGTACCCCGAAATTGTGGGGACACTGCCCGCACAATTAAAGGCTCTATTGCCGAACAAGTCGATAGATATTCCCACGTCCAATCAAGCCCTGAAAAAAGTGGGGACAGCGTCCCCACTTTTGCATCTACCTCCGGAACGTCTCATCCAACAGCTCTCCTACAGCCATCTGGAACTCATTGTAGATCTCGACGACGACCTCAAACGTCTTTTCTATGCCGTCGAATGTATACGGGGAAACTGGTCTGTCCGTGAACTCAAACGCCAAATCGGCAGTCTCTACTACGAACGTTCCGGCCTTTCCCAGGACAAAGCTAAACTCTCCGAAAGGATCCAAGCCCGAGCAGACCAGGCGGAACCACGTCTAGCCGTGCGTGATCCCTATATCTTCGAGTTCCTTGGGGTCAAATCGCGGGAAGTCATGGCCGAAAGCGACCTAGAGGACGCCCTACTCGACAAACTACAAAACTTCCTGCTGGAGTTAGGCCACGGCTTCTGCTTCGAAGCCCGGCAAAAACGCATCCTGATCGGAACGTCTCACGGTTTTGTGGACCTGGTCTTTTATCACCGCATCCTCAAGTGCCACGTACTGGTTGAACTCAAGGTCGATGAATTCCATCACGAATACATCGGCCAACTCAACACCTACGTCACCTGGTATAGCAAACATATCATGGTCGATGGCGACAATCCACCGGTTGGGATTCTGCTCTGCACGCAAAAGGATCAGGCCCTTGTCGAATACGCCCTGGCAGGTATGGACAACCACCTCTTTGTCTCCAAGTACCAACTCGAACTACCCAAAAGCGAAGATATCCAACGCTTTCTAGAGGAAAAAATGAGGGAGGAAGGTGGAAATGGTGAGTGATTTCATGCCAAACGAGCGGAACCCTCAACTCAAACTCGAACCTTTCATGTGGATTCGCGATGATTCGTGATCCCCGCCCTATTCCTTCACAAATGGCCTTACGCCTTAGCCCGGGCGTCTGTCCAGGATTCTTTGGTAGCCGCTGGTGGATTGGCGTAGGGAGCCGGGTTCCAGGAGGATGACTTTGGCTTCTAGATCGAGGTCTTCTTTTAAGGACTTGGCGACCTGGTTCTGGAGGGTTTCGAAGCGTCGGACTTCGTCCAGGGAGGGGATCTTGTCGGAGATTTCCACGCGGACCTGGAGCGTTTCGATGCCGCCCTCCTGGTCCAGGAGGATCTGGAAGTGGGGACTGAGTCCTTCCATGCGGATCAGGATCTCTTCGATCTGGGAGGGGAAGAAACCCACGCCCCCAAAGAGGAGCAGGTCGTCGGTGCGGCCCGAGATGCGGGCCATGCGTACAAAGGTGCGACCGCAGGCACAGGGCTCGGGCAGGAGCCGGGTCAGGTCGCCGGTTCGATAACGCACCAGGGGAAAGCCCTCTTTGGTGATGGTAGTCAAAACGAGTTCGCCTTCGCACCCGGGGTCCACGGGCTCGCAGGTATGGGGATTAATGACTTCGACTATGAAATGGTCTTCGTTGATGTGCAGGCCCTGGTGCAGGTGACACTCACCGGCCACGCCGGGGCCCATGACCTCGGTCGGGCCGTAGGTGTCCACCGAGACGATTCCCAACCGTTGCTCCAGTTGCCGGCGCAGGGCGTCGTTCCACCGTTCACCGGTGAACAGGGCGATTCTCAGGCTCAGGCGTTCCGGATGGATTTGGGCCTCGTCCAGGGCCGTGGCCAGGTTGAGGGCGTGGCCCGGGGTGGTGACCAGGACCGTGCTCTTGAAGTCCCGCATGACCACGATCTGCTTGGCCGCTCCGGTGGACAGGGAGGTGGGAATGACCGAGGCGCCGATGCGTTCGGCCCCCTGGTGAAAACCGAAGCCCTCGGCAAACACGCTGTAGTGCAGGGCGATCTGGACCACGTCGTGTACCGTGACATCCGCAGCCACCATCAACCGGGCGGCGCATTCCCGCCAGTTTTTCAGGTCGTTCTGGGTGTAGCCCACCACGATCGAACGGTCGGTGGTCCCGGAGGTGGTGTGGATGCGCACGATGTCCTTGAGGGGCAGCGCGAACATGTCGTAGGGATAGCTCTTGAGCAGATCCTGACGCGTGGTAAAGGGCAGTTCCCGCAGGGCCTCGATGTGCTTGATGCGTTCGAGGTTCACGCAGTGCTGGTCAAAGGCATTGCGGTAAAAGACCACATTGCGGTACACCCGGTTGAGGGTGGCCTGGAGACGTTCGAGTTGGAGCTGTTCGAGGGCCGTGCGTGACATGGCCTCACTGTCCGGATTGTAGAGATTGGGCTTATTCATGGGTCTCTCACTCATCAATGCGTCGGTATTCCTTGCCGAGATACGCACGCTGGACCTCGGGGTTGTCCATCAACTCCCGTGCGGTGCCCTGCAATACGATCTGGCCCGTCTCGATGACATAACCACGGTCCGCCACGCCCAGGGCCGCATGGGCGTTCTGTTCGACCAGCAGGATCGTGAGGCCGTGCTGTTTGAGTTCTTCCACGGTGCGGTAGATGTCGCGCACCACGAGCGGGGCCACGCCCATGGACGGTTCGTCCATCATCAGCAGCCGGGGCCGCCCCATCAGGGCGCGGCCGATGGCCAGCATCTGCTGCTGACCGCCCGAGAGCGTGCCGGCGAGTTGTTTGTCCCGCTCCTTGAGGATGCCGAAGAGGCTGTAGATCCGTTCGAGGTCCTCGCTGGACTGGGCCCGGGCGGACCGGGGCAGGCCATAGGCCCCGAGCATGAGGTTTTCGCGTACGGTCATGGTGCCGAAGACGTGACGTCCCTCGGGCACCAGGCAGCACCCCAGGCTCATGATGCGTTCGGTACGGAGATGGCCCAGCGAGCGGTCGTCGAACAAGACCTCGCCCGCACGGGACTTGATCAGGCCGGCCACGGTCTTGAGCAGGGTCGTCTTGCCCGCACCGTTGGCCCCGATCACGGCCACGGCCTCGCCCGCATTCACATGCAGCGAGACACCCTTGAGCACACGCAGCGCCCCATAGCCGGCCTCGAGATTGGCGATTTTAAGCATCACTGTCCTCCTGTCCCAGGTACACGCGCACGACATCCGGATTGCGTTGGATTTCCAAGGGAGTGCCCTCGGCGATCTTGCAGCCCTGGTCCAGGACCACGACCTCGTCCGAGATGTCCATGATCAGGGCCATGTTGTGTTCCACGATCAGGCAGGTGACACCCTTATCCCGGATGGCCCGAATCAAGCGAGCCAAGGCCTGGGCCTCGTAGATATTCAGGCCCGCAGCCGGTTCGTCGAGCAGCAGCAGGGTCGGCTCCATGGCCATGGCCCGAGCGAATTCCACCACGCGCTGACGACCGAAGGACAGGGTGGACGCGACCTCGTGGGCGTGTTCGGCCAGGTCCATCTCCTCCAGGAGACGCAAGGCCTCAGTGCGGGACCGGCGGTCCTCACGCCAGGTGCGGGGCAGGCTCAACATGCCGGCCATAAAGCCGCTGCGCGTGCGCAGGTGACGGCCGACCATGAGGTTTTCCAATACGGTCATCTGTCCGAACAGGGCGGGTGGTTTGGAAGGTCCGGGCGATCCCGGCTCGGGCTACTACATGGGGCTTTCTGCCGGTCAGGGAGCGTCCCTTAAGTTTGACTTCGCCGGCTTCCGGAGGGATCGTGCCGGCGATCAGGTTGAACAGGGTGGTCTTGCCCGCACCGTTCGGTCCGATGACCCGCCTTGATCAGGCCCGACGAGACCTGGAAGCTCACGTCGTTGACGGCATGCACGCCGCCGAAGGACCGATGCAGTCCCTGGATGTTCAAGAGGGCCTCAGTCATGGGCTCGCCTCCGCCGGAGGGTCTTGAGCCACTGCAGGTTGGGTACACGCAGCAAGCCCTGGGGGGCAAAGAGCATGACGGCGATCAGGATCGATCCGAAGACCGCGTCGTCGTAGCTGCCGAACACACCACGCAGGGACAGGAAGTTCAGGACAATGCCCATGATCATGGCCCCCCACAGGTTGGCCATGCCGCCCACGGCCACAATGGCCACGTAGCGTACGGACTTCATGACCGTGGCCTCGGACGGGCCGATGCTACCGTTGTAGTGGGTCAGCAGCACGCCGC
Organism: Sedimentisphaerales bacterium; assembly: GCA_963662565.2. GTDB lineage: Bacteria > Planctomycetota > Phycisphaerae > Sedimentisphaerales > Anaerobacaceae. Next base: position 277,538 of record CAXXXG010000003.1, read on the forward strand.
CCAGGGCCGCGAACAGGGCGCTGAGCACAAAGGTCACCAGCTTGGTGCGGCTGGTATCGATGCCCAGGGAATGGGCCGCGTCTTCATCCTGGTGGATGGCACGCAGGGCCCGGCCCACGCGGGAATGGATCAGGTTCTGGGCCAGGACCAGCACGGCCAGCAGCACGGTCCAGGCGATGTAGTAGTTCTGAAATGCGGAAGGCGGAGCGGGCCGTTGACCTGGAGCCCGCCCAGCAAGGGAAAGGGCGGGATATTGGAGATGCCGTCCGCCCGGCCGAAGATGGAGTTGCCCAGGACGATGCGATAGATGATCAGACCGAATCCCAGGGTGGCCATGACCAGGTAGTGACCCTTGAGCCGGATCACGGGCAGCCCGATCACCAGGGCAATCAGACCGGCCAGGACCAGGGCCGTCAGACAGGCGGGCCAGGGAGCTACGGACAGGATGTCACGACCGTAGAGGTCCTGCCACTGGACCAGCAGTCCGGCTTTCTGCAGGGCTCGTACCCAGGGGCTCTGGGCCCAGTCGCTGAGATTGCAGGTGGTCAGTACGGCCGAGGTGTAGCCGCCGATGGCGAAGAAGCCGGCATGGCCCAGTGACGCCTGGCCCGCGTAGCCCATGAGCAGGCACAGGCCCACCCACCACCAGGGCGTAGTACGCCGACACGATGATCTGGGTCATGTAATAGGTGACCCCATAATAGACCAGGCCGAGATGAAGCCCCACCACCAGGACCGCACAAGCCAACACTGGGAGAGCGAGTCGCCAACGCGTCATGCCGCCCTCAGGGCCATGAGATCCCGACGTCCGAACAGGCCGCTGGGCCGGAACACCAGGATCAGGAGGAGTACCACGATGGACACGGCCTCTTTGTAGGCCGCGGCAAACTGACTGACCACAAAGACCTCCAGCAGGCCCAGGAACAGGCCCGCGATCACCGCGGCCACGCTATTGCCCAGGCCCCCGAGAATGGCCACGGTAAAGCCCTTGATGGCCAGGGGTGCGCCCATGTCGTATTGGGTATTGGTCATGGGCGAGATCACACAACCGGCCAGGGCCCCCAAGCCCGCACTGAGCATGAACGACAGGGTCACCATCCAGCGGTCGTTGATTCCGCACAGGCGTGCGGCCATGCGATCGTCGGAGCAGGCCCGCATGGCACGGCCCACCGGGGTCCAACGGAAAAACGCGGTCAACAAACACACGATCGCCACGCCAGAACCGAGCACCCAAAAGACCTGGGGCGAAATACGGGCCCCCAGGATCTCGACCGTGGTGACACCGGTCCCGGAAAAGTACGGCAGGGCCCGGACCGTTTCACCCCAGATGTGCAGCATGGCCTCACGCAGGACAATGGAGACCCCGATGGTAATCACGATCAGGCGGAGTACGTTGGCCTTTTTTACGGGCCGGATAAACACCCATTCGATCAAACCGCCCAACAGGGCCGTCAGCAGTGTCGCGACCAGGATGGCCAAGGGCAGGGGCAGACAGCGTGACAGACTGATGGCCGTCATGGACCCCACGATCAGGAATTCGCCCTGGGCGAAATTGATGATCCCGGTGGTGTTGTAGATGATATTGAAGCCCACCGCCACGATCGCGTAGATACTGCCGACCGTGATGCCGGAGAGGGCATACTGTACAATCTGGGAAGAATCCATGGTAAGGAACGTTCTCTCTTACGGTTGGCTGTAAATCGCGAATTTTCCGTCCTCGACCGTGAGCATCTCGAAGGCCTCCTTGGTCAAACCGTTGTGGTCCTGATCCGAGAAGCTGAAGATGCCGCTCGTGCCCACCACGCCCTGCAGGGACTCGATGGCCTGACGAACGCTCTCGGGCTCCAGGCTGTCACTCTTCTTGAGTGCCTCGGTCAGGATCAAGAGGGCGTCGTATCCGTATCCACCAAAGGAACTGGCCTCATCCGAGTACTTGGCTTCATACTCCTGCTTGTAGGTCACGAGCACTTCTTTTTGCGGGTTGTCGTCCGGTAGGACATCCACCACCAGCAGACGGCCGCAGGGGAAGATGGTGCCATTGGAGGCCTCGCCACCGGCCTCGACATACTTGATATTGCCGAACCCGTGACTCTGGAACAGGGGCACGTCCAGGCCGATCTGTTTCATGTTCTTGGCCACCAGGCTTTGGGCCGGGACAATGGACCAATTGATCACGGCCTGCACGTCCTGCCCCTTGACCTTGGTCAGGATACCGGTCAGATCGGTCTCGGTCTTGTCGTACACCTCGGCAATCGCGATCGTCATGCCGTATTCCGGGGCCAACTTTTCCAACTGTCCCTCGCCCGCCATGCCGAATCCATCGTTACTCGTGACCACGCCGACCTTGGAAATCCCCATATCCTTCATGGTCTGATAGATCCGCCGTACCGCGTCACTGTCTTTTTGCGGGGTCTTGAACACGTAACTCGCCACCGGGTTCACAATGGCCTCGGCCGCGGCACAGGACAGCAAGATCGTCTCGCCCTCTTGGCAGATATTCTTGATGGCCATGGTCTCGCCACTGGTCGATGGACCCAGAATGGCCAGCACCTGCTCCTCGTCAATGAGTTGCTTGGCCAGACTGATGGCGTTTTCCGGTTTGCTGCCCGAGTCCTTTACGATCAATTCGATCGGGCGTCCCTTGATCCCGCCCTGACTATTGATCTTTTCCACAAACATCTCGACCGTCTTGGCCTCGGGTCCACCGAGATTGGCCGCCCCGCCCGTGACGGCAAAAATCGCCCCCACCTTGATAGGTGCCTTCTCCTCGGTCTTCTGCTTACAGGAAATCTGCGTAAAAGTCCTAAGACCAAAAGCACAACCAGGATTCCCTTGATACACCTACGTCCCATAGCGACCATCCTTTCCAATCCAAATAGATCCAGCGTTTGCCCCCTCAAAGCCACTTTATTGGTTTTATAGACAGGCCTAAATCCCAACAAAGTTGGGCGATTATATCACCACCCAACAACAATGTCCAAGGACAAACTGAACCTTTAGGCACGGGCTTTTATGTTCCAATTCGGAACAATTCCGGTCGTCAGCACAATCCCAGGAGTCTGGATGCATTGGCAGAGAGGATGGCCTCATAGCGTTCCACAGGTAAATCCAGGGCCTGGAACTTACGCAGGGTCTCGGACTGGTCGCTCCAGGGGAATCCGTGCCAAAGAGCAGATACTCGGCCGGGTGGTTCATGAGAATGCGGCGGGCCTCATCGGGGGACAGGAAGTCCAGGGCCAGGGAGATTTCCATCCGGATGGGTTGGCCCACCAGGAATTGCTCCACCTCGTCCCAGAGGTCCCAGGCACCCAGGTGGGTGGTGACAAGCTTGAGTTGCGGGAACCGTTGCGTGACCTCCAGGATCTTGGGCGGATCCGCACGCCGCTCGTGGGGAAAGGCGATATCGAAACCGGTGTGCATGACCAGCAACAAATCTTCATCACTGACCACCTCATAGAGCCCCATCATGCGGGGTTCGTCCATGTAGAATTCCTGGTAATAGGGGTGCAGCTTGATGCCCTTGAATCCCAGGGCCTTGATGTGACGCACCTGCTCCAGCATGGCCGGATCGGCCGGGTGCACCGAGGGCAGGACAATCAGGCGTTCGGACTGGATCTCACCACTCCAGCTCAAAATAGGGTCGAACTGTGCGGGCTTGGTGGCAATGGAGCAGACCACACTGCGTGCAATCCCGGCCGCGTCCATGGAGGCCAACAGCCCGGCCCGGGTGGCATCGGTATAGGCCTTCAGTTCGGGCAGACCATGAAACAGGGCCTGCAGGGCTCGCTCAGCCAGGGCATCGGGAAAGGCGTGGACATGAAAATCGATTACAGACGGTCGGGTGGTTGCTTGCATGGTCAATGGTTCTCGAATTCAGGATGTTCTTCGGTTGCCGATCATGGCCCTACTATTTCACAGAGCCCCGCGAAATTCAACCCATAAAAACCTCTGGGCACGATCCTGCGTATAGGCTATAAACTGGTTCACCGTTGTCCCCGCTCAAACGCCGCGGGGGCTGCGTTCACGGTTTGCGGCGATAAGACTTGCTCACTCGGCCAACCGTGAACCTTGAACCGTGAACCCACATAACCTATTATCCGGAGATCACGATATGACGCAGCCCGTTAAAACGCCCCGAGACAGTGCCGTAGAATCACGCTACATGGTCATGCCGCAACATGCCAATCCCTCTGGCACGGCCTTTGGCGGCGTGGTCATGAGTTGGATCGACATGGTGGCCGCCATGGTGGCCCAGCGTCACTGCGACAGCGAGGTAGTCACGGCCAGCATCGACTCGGTGTCCTTTGAACATCCCGTCCACGTGGGCGATCAGGTGACACTGCTGGCCTCGGTGAACTATGTCGGTGTCTGCTCCTTTGAAGTGGGGGTCAAGGTGCTCTTCTACCACCCCGAAACCGGCCTGGACATCCTGGCCACCAAGGCCTACCTGACCTTCGTCAGTATCGACGACCAACACCACCCCGTTCCCGCCCCGCGCCTGGAACCTCAAACCCCGGATGAAAAACGTCGCTGGAGAAATGCCACCTTGCGTGTCAAGGCCCGCAAGGCCCTGCGAAAAGAAATGCAAGAGGAGGCTTAGTCAAAAAGGTTCACGGTTCCAGGTTCACAGTTCACGGTTGTTTGCCCCCCTTTTTCATCTGACCACGAAATCAGGCATCACTGGACTCCCGATACCCATCAACCCCACACAAGGGCGTCGAACTCAAGGCAAAGGTACCGCTGCCTCGGGCCACCTCGCGTTGGGGTGAAAGTCGCAACACAGACTCGGCCACCAGCAGTCGCGGCGAACGCGAGATCACACGCCCCTCGGCATAGAGAGGCCCCTGACGCACGGGTCGGAGAAAATGCACGTGAAAGGAGGCCGTGACCACAAACACGTCCTTGACCATGGAACTGGCCGAAAAATAGGCAGCATCATCCAACAGCTTGAACAGGGCCGCCCCATGCAAGGCCCCGGCCGCATGAAAGTCACCGGGATCGACCGGCGACTCGATAGTACAGGCCCTTCTCGATTTGGATCCTCAGTCCTTCGATGCCTTGATGGATAGGCCCTTGCAGATACATCCGCTCCAGACGTCGATAGTGTTCTTGCATGACGGTCGCCCTTCTATCATAAACATAACCATTATCAAACAGTATAACGCTCTTTACCGAACAAATATAGTATGGAGTAAAGAGCAGTATTTCCACCACCAAGACTCCAAGGCACCAAGGTTTCGAACGTTCGAATGAAGGTTGTTTTTGAACCAAGATGAATAGGATGGATGGGGATAAAGATCTTCGCCGTTCCAGTCAGGCGTTGCCTGTCTGAGTGGGCTGCGTCACGATACGCTTGACAAGTAAACTTGTCCACGGATCCTTCCTGGCTCACTTTTTGAACGGCTCGAACATAAGATGAGAATGCCATCATAGACGACAAACCTCCGGGTGGCACCTTCCTGCGAAGCAGGTGGGTGCTTTCGTTCACAATCACGAATGCCCTTAAAAACCTAGATGCCCCGTTGTCATCCCGAAGCACTGAGGGATCTATTAGACAAAGCCTGTGCAGCAGTTCCTTGCTTTCGAGCCTTCCACTAACTTATATTTTAAGGTCCTCAGCTTGCGCAGGGCATGGTCCTCCTTGGCCATTATTTTGCTTTGTGAAGATGGGGCAGATGAAAGTTTTTTGTGTCACGTTCTACTTGATTTCTGAGCCACCATCGCATATTTATGTAACCTCGTAGGGAATTTTAATAGATTCAATCAACCAGAATAACAGTGCCGAGGGCACGGATCGTGCCTGTTATTCATTGAGGTATTGAATGGCCAAAAAGGACAAGAAAAAAGACAAGAACTATGTATCGATATGGTTTTGGATGCTCGCTTGCATTGTCATGGGAATACCCATTCTAAACGTCATCATGATTTGCGTCTGGGCCTTCACCGGTGAGAATGAATCCAAGAAGAACTATTTCAAGGCCAGCATCATACTCTTCTGCCTGGGCCTGCTCTCTACCATCGCGTTGATCTCTCTGGGTGCGTTGCCTATCATAATCGCTTTCGTGCATGAGCAACTAGCACAGAGACAACCCGGATCTTGAGGAATAGAGTAAGGGGCACTAACTTATCGGTTGCCCCCTGGGTTGCCGAAGGTGACCGTAGGTCATCCCGAGCAAAGCCGAGGGACCTATTAGACAAAGCTTGCGCAGCAGTTCCTTGTTTTTTATTTCTTACCGCCAAGACTCCAGGACACAAAGTTTTTGAACTAAAATGGACAGGATGGATGGGGATAAAGAAAGGTAGGATGGGCTTTAGCCCATGCTGCTTATGAACATATCTTATTCACCGCGAAGGTCGCGAAGAAACGCGAAGAGCTGACGCCGAATCGTTGAGCCCTGGGGATCCGAAGAGTCGCCGTTCCAGCCAGGCTGGGCCTGACTGGGTGGACTGCATCGGCCTCGTTTCATTAAGCGAGCTTATTCAACAAAACCTCTTTGTCCACATTTTAGAACGGCTCGGTCATGAGTGGCAACACTATCTATTGCCATAAACCTCGGGTGGCAGCTTATAGCTTACCAGATTCGCGACCGCACAAATCCAGGTTGAATTCAGGGTAATTCCAGTATACAATAACCTCCTTGATAGCAAACACCCTTGATGAAGCGACTTGATGGGACTTTGCCCACGGGTGAGATAGGAATTGCAAGAGACTTCAGTTGGAGCCTGCGATGGCGTATGAGCGGATGATGGATAAAGGGCCGTAACGTCAAAGGAAGCAGACAAGGTCTTTCCCGACAAAACAGGTACGGACACAATTCATCTGCCCCTACGCTTACTACAGCTTCTTTATATTGCTTTAGATGGAGTTAAGTCATGAATATGTGGTCTATTGAGGCTGTTGAGAATGCGGTTGAAAACGTGTGTTCTACTTTGGACATAGGATTGGAAAAGCAAATCCTGGATGATTACAAGATGGGCAAATATCCGAATTTCTTAATCTATGAAAAACTACGAGACAGAGAATCAGATTTAGCGATCCCAGCAGTTCAAAAATATTTAATCAGTTGTAGAAGTTACCTAGAACAACCCTGTCAATACTATGATATTTTTAGAGCTTGTAGACATGTAACATTTCTTCAAGTCCTTAGCAACGCACTTCGTACAACCAATCAAATGAAAAATCACGAGGAAAAATTTTCAATTATTAAAAATGCAACCAACTATGAAGAATTAGAAGCTTGTATATTTGAATTGGCTGTTGCTCATCAATACATATCTAATGAGCATGTTTCTAGCGTTTGTTTTGTGGAGCGACATGGTTCTCCGTCACCCGATCTTTTAGTTAGTATTGAAGGTTCAGAGCACTATATTGAATGCAAAAGATATAACCGTGCCTCAGATGTTAATTATATTCTTCGTAATGTGGTACGCGAAAAGTTAAGTTGCATTCTTCACCTTTTTAAGGAAAGACAAGAAGGAGCTCTTTTTGAAATCTCGTTTCATAAAAATCCTAAGTATATTTCTAACTGGACTTTTGCAATTTAGGCCAAGGCTAGATGCAGCTTGATTTTCTCAAAACTCCAACCGTCCATTTCGGCGCGTTCTATCACCCACCCCAGGGTTTGGCTGAGACTCTCCTTGAGTACGGCTCGACAGGCTTGTCCGATGGTCGTCAAACGTTCCAATGCCCACGCACGCGCATGGCTCTGCTTCAACTGAGACATCAAGAGACTGTACGCCAGGAAGACCATGTACATATGGCGGGTCTGACCAAGGCCACTCCTAAGCTGACATTCACCCATGCCCAGATGTTGCTTGCCATCCCGATGGAAGCATTCTGTGCCTGTCCAACGATAGCGATAAACCCGAAGGATACGAGTCACTTCCCAAGCCGTTCGGTTGGTGACCAACGCCTTTCTGGCTTTTGTATCGTTACGTTTGTCCCAGAGAATCACGATGCGAACCTTGTGATCCACTCCAGGGATGCGAATACTGACCGTAAAGTACCACTGGCGGGATTCGCCGACCTTGACGAGCTTGCGGTCCTTGGAATCGATTTGTGTGGACAAATCTTGGACGTTGAGTTCCTTGCCCTTGAAGACAATCTTACGGTTAAATTTCAGATCGCCAACATAGTTTCGCGTCAAGCCGTTGATATAGTTCAGGTTATCCTTGTGAGTGAACCAACTATCAAAGGTGAAGTCGCCGGGGATGTCGTTGGCAATACTCCAATCGACCAGTTGTCGAAAGAGAACGTTATGGTCTCGGAATTCGATCTGTCTTTCTTCACAATGATCCTTCTTGACAAATCGGTAGAATTCCAAGGGATAATGCTTTCCAGAGGTACACATGTAGTTGATGATCAGGTAATCATGGGCAATCTTGTGGCGTTGTTCTGCGTGATCCCAAAAATAGCCTGCATCTTCAATCAACTTCCCGTCGTGATCGATCAAGACATTGTCAATAGGGATGACTCCCTGGGCACTGAAGCGTGTGTCGGGTTGCTTTTGCAGCCATTGAATCCGTTGCAGGTTGAAGTTCTCTTGATCCCACTGGCATTCGGTAATCCAACGGTTCAAGCAGGATTGATCCGTGGTTACGGCGAATTCGCTATTGATGGCCGAGACATTCTTCTTGTGTGCCATCATCAAACCGGTGAGATATTCAGCGAAATGCTTACGTTCGGGGTCATTCGCGAACAGAGGTCCAAATTCGTCCAGGGCCTTCTTGACGACGGTAGGAAAATCAACAATCGCTGGCATGGTCATATCCTCCATGATATTTTTGCCAACCTGATTGCCAATATTTGTCGTCAAAGTGCCCATTTTGCCTTTAAATTTTCAACTTTGCAAAAGTCCAATTTCTAATTCTGATCTTCTTGAATACGCTCTCCAATCTTATCAGTCGCGTTGCCCTTTAATTCATCCAAACTTTACTATTCAAGCATGGCACCTTGAGTCAAAAGAGTATCCTGATTATATTTTATATCCATCGCCTAAATACTTTTGGGAGAGATACAAATTTAGAGACGGGGAAGAGTGGTTTGGGTTGGTGCATGGGGCAAGTCAAAAATTTGGCTATTTTGAAGAGAATATTCATGATGCTGACAACCTAGCATCAACGTGGTTGGCCAATGTAGACTGGGATTGTGCGGTGAAATGGAAAATCACATCAGAAACACTTATTTCAAAACTCAAAAAATTAAACTATAAGAGAATGTTTAAAGGGTTGTCACAATTAAAAGCTGTCTCAGAAAATTCATCTCTGCATGTATGGCTGGAAAGAGATAAGTCACTTGGTCATAGACAAGAGGATCTTATGAGGTTTTGTGAGACTTTAAAATCTACGAAGAAAGATGCCTTTGAATGGATCGTCTTCAATGAAACCTGTTTGGATTGCTCTCCAAAGGGATATTTTGACATGATTGAGCATGCCCATTTTTACAGAGGGCCAAAAGCAAAAAAGAAGGAGCCATTGATAACAAATATTTTTACTAGACCTAGTGACTCTAAGGGCACGGGAGTTTTTGGTATTGGTCAAGATTTGCCAGACATTGATCTTTTTCATAAAGAATGATTGGTAAAAATCAGAAGAGTGACGTCAGGAAAACAATTGAGAGTCGGATATCAAATAGCAATCAGTAATTAAGAAAGCATATTTGAACTGCTACGAAAATTTGTTCAGAATAGGTGGAGTAAAGACGCAACATGGACTTAGCACCGCAGATTATAGAGATGCTGGCCACGGGGGAAGGTCTACAGGCTTCAGATATTGCCAAGCAGCTAGGTGTTGATCGAAAGCAAATTAACGCCATTCTCTACGGCCCATTAAAAGGGCAGGTACGGCAGGACAAAAGCTATAAGTGGTATTTGGCCAATAACGTTGGGACGGGGGCTGAAAAGGCGGCAGAGACCACTCCAACGACGATTCTTTCCCAGATCTGCCGCTATTATCTCGAATGTCTTTCGTTCGATACCGACCAGAAGGTCAGTGCCTTTGCAGATGGTCAGTTTGATCTGGATTATGCCGAGATCGACCGACTCCCCTTCGATGAAGACCGTTCAAAATCTCTGTTTTCTTCGCCTGAAGCCAGCAGTCTCCGAGGAAAACTGAATAAAGCGAGGTTCAAGAAAACACTCTATCTCGGTTATCCGGTTTATGTTCGGTGCTTTACCTCTCGAGCTGGCAGCTATTTCCGCCGAGTAGAACCTATCATGCTCTTTCCAATGGATACGGATTCGTCACAGACGGGTTCAAGTCCTCTTTTCCAGTTACAATACCCTCAATTCAATTTTGAAGCGATGGAGCACCTTTCTGGATCAAAAGGTATTCAGCTACTCCAGGAAATCGTGGAACTAGGCGAACAGCTTGGGCTGAATAGCAGTCCGGAAGAAATGCCGGAGTTGGATGAACTGTTCCTGCGTCTTCAGGGGCTGTGTGAAGGTTGGGACTGGAAAGAAAATATAGATCTGGAAAACCTTGGAGGTGATTCTGAACTAAAAGCTGCAGCGCCGGGTATCTACAACCGAGCGATCATCATTCTGGGTGAGCGTTCCAGTTATACGGTCGGTCTAGAGACGGAGTTGTCTGAGCTGCAGAAAAAAGACGAGTCTGACCTCAGGCATTCAGTGCTCGGCAATTGGCTCAAGACAACATCCGTCCCTCCCACTCCTGCATCTACAGATACAGAGGCTTCCCTATTGGAAGTCCTTCCGCTGAATACAGAACAGAGACAGGCCATTCGGTCAGCAATGAAGCAGAAGCTAACGGTCATTACAGGGCCACCGGGAACAGGTAAGTCCCAAGTAGTGACCGGGCTCATGGTTAATGCGGCCTGGCAGGGTAAACGTGTGCTGTTTGCCAGTAAAAACCACAAGGCTGTGGATGTAGTCGAGCACCGGGTAAATGGGCTTGGTCCAAGACCTATTCTGTTGAGGTTGGGACGCAAAGAATATCGGCAACGCTTGGCTGATTATCTTTCCCGCGTATTGGGCATGAGTCCTACGGCAGAGGATCAGGAAGATTACGAACGGCTGAATGAAATTTACACGGAGCAACTAAATCAAAGAAAAACGCTGGAAAGTGCAGCGGACGAGGTTGTCCAATTACGGAACACGGTCGATCATCTGGAGCAAAGAGTTGCTGACCACCGAAGCATTTTTGGTGATGAATATTTTCACCAGTTGAAGAATGTTGATGTCCAGAGCGACCTAGAGGCAATACAGCGGTTTAGGGTGAATGTTTCCAGGGCTGACATAGCCCAACAGGGGATCTTTGCAAAACTGTTCTGGGGCATGATCAAAAAGGCCCGGTTTAAAGAGGCTTCTGCGGAGCTTGAAAAAGTTCGAGCCTTGATAGAAACCCTCAATTTGTCGGTCGTCAGTGATCAGGTCTGTGCAGACAATATTCACGATTGGTCAAAACTTTGTGATGAGTTAGGAAGGCGGTATGATGCAGCTGTTGAGGTACAGAACTATTTCAGTGCGTTGGGAACTCTTTCGTCATCATGTAAATTAGAAGAGATCGACGCAGAGCTAATGGATCTGGATGAGCAGATGGCCAGGGTCTGTATGCAGCTATGGCAGAAGTGGCTCAAACTGATGCCAACCCGACTGAACTCACAGGAACGTGATCTGCTGGGTGAGTACGCTGCAATTGTTCAGCTTTTGGCTGAAGCTGAACAGGCCGGTCAGCAAGCAGCCCGACATGTTTTTGCTAAATATCAAACTATGCTCCCGAGGGTAATGAATGTTTTTTCGTGTTGGGCGGTTACTTCGCTTTCTGCTCGGGGTGGTCGAATCCCCTTTGAACCGGGATATTTCGATATTGTGGTGATTGATGAAGCGAGTCAGTGTGATATTGCCTCCGCTCTACCTCTGCTGTACCGGGCCAAACAGGCGGTCATTATTGGCGATCCCAACCAGCTGAAACATATCAGCCCAATTCCCCGGGCAAAAGATACCCAACTGTTGGATCGTTACGAACTGTTGCATACACATGCCAAGTACGCCTATTCAGTAAACTCTCTGTATGATCTGGCCGCCACCATGGTGACTCCAGGAGCACTGATCAACCTGAGGGACCATCACCGCAGCCATGCAGACATCATAGAGTTTTCAAACCAGCATTTTTATGAGGGATCATTACGCGTGGCGACCCGTTATGATGCCCTGAACCTATTGAGTAAAGAAGACCCCTCAGTGCGTTGGCACCATGTTGCAGGAGAGGCCATTCGGCCCAAAAGCGGCAGTGCACAAAATGTTCAGGAGGCAGAAAAGGTCGTTGCCATTATTTCAGATCTTCTGCTTTCCCGGGGATATACGGGTAGTATTGGCGTCGTTAGTCCTTTTCGCGCCCAGGTGAATTATATTGACAGATTATTGAATGCTTCTTCCGGATTGAGTAACCGATTGGTTGCTGCTGATGTTTTGGTGGATACGGTTCACAAGTTCCAAGGTGATGAACGGGACGTCATGATTTTCTCACCGGTCGTAGCAAAAGGGATGTCACAGAGTTCATTAAAATTCCTTCAGGGCAATGGGAATCTATTCAACGTTGCGATTACACGGGCACGCTCAGCTCTGATTGTTGTCGGGGACATGAATGCTGCCCATAACAGCCAAATCGACTACTTGGCCTCCTTTGCAAGTTATGCCCAATCGTTGAACACCCAACGTGATCAAAACCGGGAAGCCGCCCAATCGATTGAACTGGGAGCGGATTACCCCACTGTCTCAAATCCTGAACAGGTTTCTGATTGGGAGCGGTGGTTCTACCAAAAGCTCTATGCTGCCGGACTGCGTCCTATCCCACAATATAGCGAAGAAAAGTACCGGCTGGATTTTGCCCTGTTTGATGAAGATCGAAAACTCGACATCGAGGTGGATGGCGAACGGTATCACCGCGAATGGACCGGGGAATTATGCCAGCGAGACCGAATTCGTAACCAACGGCTGATAGAACTGGATTGGGATGTAATGCGTTTTTGGGTATATGAAATACGAGATGATACGGATACGTGTATTCAGCGTGTACAAAACTGGATTAACTCGACGTCATAAGACAAGGGAACAAGTGAGGGTAAACCTTGGAAATAACCGTTAGCGTAGGGACAAAGAGATTGAACTGCTACGCAGGCTTTATGCTAATAGATCCCTCACGTACGTTCGGGATGACAGACGTTGTGCTGTTCTCCATGTTCAATCATTACTTCAACGCATCCACCAAGACAGTCAACTGATTCTCTTTAATCCCCTCCACAGCCAGGCCCGCCATGGCCAGGGCGCCGTGCTTGCAGAAGTGGGTGTTGTCTTCACGGCCATCTGGGAAGCGATCGCTCTCGCCCGGTTCGAGCCAGAGGTAGAGGCTCTTGGAGTCCTCGACTCCCAATGATGTCACCAACTGCTCGGACTTCCATTGCATGTCGATAAAAGGCACGTCCAGATCGCGGGACACGTCACGCACCACAAAGGGATAGGCCCCGTGGGTATCCTCCAGCGTGCCCTGCTCGTTGAACTTGCGGCGCACGGTCGAGGTGAACAGTACCGGTATGGCCCCCTTGCTGCGGGATTCCTGTACGTACTTGGTCAGGTTGGCCCGGTAGCCGGTGTAGGGATTGGTGTAGCGATCCGGGGATTTGTATTTCTGGTCGTTGTGACCGAACTGGATAAAGACGTAGTCGCCCGGCTGCAGGGCTGCCATGACCTTGTCCCAATGGCCTTCTCCAATGAAGCTCTTGGAACTGCGGCCGTTGAGAGCATAATTCTGGATCGTGACCTGGTTTGTATCGAAATAAGTTTGCAGGACCTGGCCCCAGCCGAACTCGGGATTGGTTTCGGGATTATCTTTATTGGCCATGGTCGAGTCTCCGATCATATGAATGGTCATTGCCTGGACCAAGGATACGAAAACTAATAAGACCACAACAACACACTTAATCATTGGCTTCATCGTGAGTTCTCCAATTGCCACAAACAATAACCCTTCTATCATAAGGACAATCACCTTGACATGCACTCTTTTTCAAGGGGCATCCATATAAATCCTATGCTGAGTAATCTTTACGTTTTTCTGTACACACAATTGGCATGTGCCGAAATATTGAAGAGTGCTAAAACTATGAGACTAAGGATACGACAAACAAACGGATAAGACTTTCTAATGATTTTACCTTCATAAAATGGCATCTACAAACACAGATAATCCACTTCTACCTTCTCAGAACCTTTTTTATCGGAAAGACTCGCTATTTCCGCAATTACTGCTGGTGATTGCCACATGGCTCTATCTCTGCCTATTGCACTGGGATAATGATGGTCTGTGGTTTTTCGATGCAACCCAACATGCCGCTCATGGTTTCTTTTGGAAGGACTTTTTGCGTGATTTCACCTTTAAACCTATCGATTATGTTCTCAGCTATTATGCACGTTATCCCATTATTCGCCCTTCACGCTACCCACCGGCCTTTTATTTTCCCATGGCCCTTGTTTACAGCATTTTTGGTGCGTCTCCCTATGTGGCCAAAAACCTGGTGCTTTGTTTCGCCCTCATGTCAGCCTTGTACACCATGGCATGGTGTCGCAGATGGATTCAGCCACAAGCCGGTTGGGCAGGGGCTCTGATCCTTTTATTGCCTATTGTTGTCAAATGGTCCCACGCGGTCATGCTTAATGTACCGGTGTTGGCATTGAGCATTGCGAGCCTGTACCACTTCCGCATCTGGTTATCATCTCCTCCGGACACTCCGGCCTGGCGACATCTCTATCTGAGTGCTATTCTGGCAGTCCTATCGATCTTAACTCACGTAGCAAACTGTGTCATCGTATTGATTCTTTTTGCCTGGCTGCTTACAGCTCGAGGAAACGACCTTTTTAAAAAGACTAAAACATGGCTTGTCGTGTTGGCTTCAGCCTTGGCTCTAGTCCCTTGGTTTTTAATCGTACTCAAATATGAAATGGGTCGTGTTAACTTGATGGTGGGCTCCGATCCCCGTATAGCCGAGCCTTCTCGATGGCATTGGTTTTATTACCTCAAACATGCTCCCTCTTTATTCGATTTCCACGTCCTGGGCCTTGCCATTATCGGAGCGATAATAGGTTTATCAAACCGACGCTGGCGTAGTGAGACCATTCGCCTGCTGATCCTGTCAGCCTGCATTTACCTGTTTTATGCCTATATGGCTGCCAATGATGTTCGTTACATCATTCTACTTGCACTGCCGCTGGTCCTTTTCTGCACCATGACATTAATCACGATAATCGAATCCACTAGAAAGGCATTGCATCATCGACCTGCGTGGCAAACCGTAGGAACCATGACCATCATTGCGTTCTCGTTCATGGGACAAGGATGGATGGCTGCAACCGTTCCGGTCCCCTCCATCTCCGGCTATCGTGAATTGGTGCAATATATGGAAAAGGTTGCCCCCAATGAGCCCCTCTTTTATGACGGAAGACGAGATGACATCTTTGCGTTCTATGTTCGTGCAGGAGATCCTGGATTCCAACGTCGTGCCGTATGTGGAAATCGGCTCCTCTATGCTCGCAATAATGGCGGGCCAACCAAGACATTCGTATCATCCCCAGACGATGTCATCGAGATGCTCCAAAATAAAGGTGGGTGCCACTGGATCGCAATAGATGAGATCCCCTTAGTGACGGATGTCAATGCACCGGAATACCTGCGAACTGCCGTACAAGGTTCTCACTTTGAATGGGTTAAGTCCTTTCCTATCCAAAGGAAACACTGGAATAAGGGGTATGAACATACCAACGTTCAACTCTACCGTTTTCTTAAATCCGTTCAAATCCCGGAAGAGGTCGAGATACCCTATTCATCACAAGGTAAGGTTGTATATTACAGGACCAAACCTATCGAGCGTTAGTTTGTCACTGAACTGAAATACGGATTTTGCATAGAATCCATGTCTAATCAATATCCGTGGGGCATTGTTTTCTAGTAGAAGCGGGATTCTCAACGAATAATGACAGGTATCTCGGTTATTAATTCACCTACGATCATTGCCCTACCGATGAAAGGTAAATAATCCTAATTCCTTATGCCCTATCGGCAAGCATGCCCAAGAGGCCTTTTTATGTGATGTGAATGCAGCCGACGCGGACAGAGTCCAAGTATTCGTCCCTAAAGGAGTCCATTTTGAAAAAGATATTAGTCACCGGTGGTAGTGGGTTTCTGGGCTCTCATCTATGTGAGAGACTCTTAGCCATGGGAGAGGATGTACTGTGTGTGGATAACTATTTCACGGGCAGCAAGGAGAATATCCTTCATCTCCTGGATAACCCACATTTTGAAATCATGAGACATGATGTGACCTTCCCGCTCTACGTGGAGGTTGATGAAATATACAACCTGGCCTGCCCTGCATCACCGGTGCATTATCAACACGATCCCGTACAAACCACCAAAACGAGTGTGCATGGTGCCATTAACATGCTCGGATTGGCAAAACGGCTGAATGCAAAAATACTGCAAGCCTCTACGAGTGAGGTCTATGGTGACCCTCATCAGCACCCCCAAAGAGAAGACTACTGGGGGCATGTCAATCCTATCGGCGAACGATCCTGTTATGACGAAGGTAAACGTTGCGCAGAGACCTTATTCTTTGATTATTATCGGCAACACCAGTTGCAGATCAAGGTCGCCAGGATATTTAATACCTATGGTCCACGTATGCGGGCCAATGATGGACGGGTGATTTCCAACCTGATCATTCAAGCACTGCAAGGCCAGGATATCACCATCTATGGCGAGGGCACTCAGACACGTTCATTCTGCTATGTGGATGACCAAATCGAGGCCCTGATTCGTCTCATGAACTCTTCGCCTGACTGCACTGGCCCTGTCAATCTAGGAAACCCTCACGAAATCACCATCCTCACTCTGGCCCAGAACATTATTGAATTAACCCATTCCAGTTCTTCACTGGTCTATCGGCCACTGCCTTCGGATGACCCGTGTCAGCGTTGCCCCGATATTACTCTGGCCAAGAAGAAGCTGGACTGGCAACCGAGGATTCCTCTACACGAAGGACTCTCTAAAACCATTGAGTACTTTATGACTGTCATCAATGAAAAGAATTAATCACCATCCAATCTCAACAGAGATTCAGGTTGCCATGGCTCAAAAGGACTTGACGTGAAAACACTTATTATCGGAGCCGGGCCGGCGGGTTTAACAGCGGCCTACGAATTAAGCAACCTTGGCATCGATGCCACCATTCTCGAAGCCGATCGTGTCGTGGGTGGAATTTCGCGAACGATCAGCCAAAATAACTACCGCTTTGACGTGGGTGGCCATCGCTTTTTCTCCAAGGTTCCAATGGTCAATACCCTATGGTCGGACATGCTGGGGGATGACTTCTTACTTCGACCTAGGCTATCGCGTATCCACTACAATGGCCACTTCTATGACTACCCCCTCAAAATCTCCAGCACCCTCAAGAAACTGGGGATCGCTGAAACCTTACGGATCGGTTTAAGCTATATCAAAACCAAGTGTCATCCCAGCATTCCCGAAGAAACCTTTGAACAATGGGTATCCAATCGATTTGGTTGGCGCTTATACGAGATATTCTTTAAAACCTATACGGAAAAGGTTTGGGGGATGCCGTGTCATGAAATTTCTGCAGCATGGGCGACCCAGCGTATCAAAAATCTGTCCTTATTAGAAATTCTGAGAAACACCTTCAACCAGACCGGTCGCTGTAAGGATGGGAAGGTTATCACGACCCTTATCGAGCAATTTCACTATCCCCGTCTGGGGCCCGGTCAAATGTGGGAGACATTCGAGTCAACACTACGAGATCGTCAGATCGAAACGATCCATGATCAACGTGTCGATCGGATTATCCATCACAACGGTCGGGTGAAGGCACTCATTGCCATTAATGGCAATGGAGATAGAACGGAGTATGCCACCGATCAGGTCATCTCCTCTATGCCATTAAGCGAACTCGTCAATGCACTCGATCCCCCACCGCCGAACGAGGTCCTTCAAGCGGCAGCAGGATTGCGTTATCGGGATTTCATTACTGTCGTGCTCATGGTCAACCAAGCCCAGGTCTTCCCCGACAACTGGATCTATATTCACTCCCCTGAGTTTAAAATGGGTCGCATCCAGAATTATAAGAACTGGAGCGAGGATATGGTACCGGACCCGGCCACAACCTCATTGGGACTCGAATACTTTGTCTCCGAACATGAGGAAATGTGGTCCTGGTCAGACGAACAGCTCATCGAACTGGGAATAAAGGAATGTGAACAACTTGGATTTATCAAACCGCCCGACATCGAGAACGGGACCGTTTTTAGAATGAAAAAGGCTTATCCCGTCTATGATCAGACACGCACAGCCAATATAGACATCATACGCCGCTATTTAGAGCATCTGCCCAATTTGCAGGCCGTGGGCCGTAATGGTCAACACCACTATAACAATATGGATCACTCCATGCTGACGGGTATCTATGCCGCCCAGAATATTTCTGGAGAAACACACGATATCTGGTCCGTCAATGTGGAACAAACATACCATGAAAGAATCGTTCCCGAACGTTTACCTAAGAAAGCCGGTGAGACCATAGACACGTCGCCCACCCAAGAACAGGGATTGCCCGATGCATTAGCCACTGCTTTGGCTAAATTGGATCCCATTGCATTGGGTTGGGCAGTAGGGATCGCCTGCGGCTTGGGATTATTCACGGCCACCATCGTTCTTCTGCTGAAAGGTGGAGTTACGATCGGACCCAGATTATCTTTGTTAAGGTATTTTCTGATTGGTTATCATGTTTCATGGGTAGGGGCATGGGTCGGCTTCTTTGATGCAGCTGTCTTAGGCTATGCAATAGGATTTTTATGTGCATGGCTACACAACCAGATCCTACATGGATACATTCATCTCATATGCAACCTAGCGGAATGGAAACAACGCCGCGATATTCTACAGTAACGAACATGGAAAACAAAAAAGAAGAAATCAATAATGCAGAGCAGGATCGTATTGTTATTCAGGCCATCGCTCGAATCAAGGCCTGTATATTGGGCCTGGTGCTAGGAGCCATCTTCAGTGTTGGTTTATTTGCAATGACAGCCATCCTCCTCATCGAGAACGGGCCGAAGACAGGGTATCATCTTAGTCTATTGAGCAACTACTTCATCGGCTATAGTGTCACCTGGAAGGGGGCATGCATTGGAGCCCTATGGGCCTTTGCTCTTGGATTCCTAATGGGATGGTCCATTGGCACCATCTACAATGCTATGGTGAACTGGCGCAAACGATAACTCACCCCTCACTAGCATTATAATTCTCCACCAGTTCTAAGGAATAATATGAGGTCTCACGAACGACAATCCGGATTACTGAAATCGCCTCAGTTAGCTTGGAATCTTCTCACAAAGGGGTCCTATTCATTTGTCTATGACCAAATGGACATTACCCTGAAGAACATGGAATGGCGCAAACGATTTAATCTTCTCAAATCCGGTGCAAACTTACTACACCGTCGCCTCCAACCTTGGGGCATGCCATTACATATGCAGTTTGAAATCACGAACTACTGCAATTTGAAATGTCCCGTTTGCCCCACAGGGATCAATGCCATCGAACGAAAAAAGCAATCCATGGATATCGATCTCTTCAAACGACTCATCGATGAAGTTGGGCCTTACTTATTAACCACTTCACTTTGGGCCTGGGGTGAACCCCTACTTCATCCTCAAATCGAAGAAATTCTAAGAGCGATTCGCAAACACCATATTTGCACATTCCTTTCCACTAATGGACAAACATTAAATAACGATAACGTGATCAATGCCTTGATCAACGAGCCCCCCACCTATCTCATCGTTGCCATTGACGGATTGACCGATGAGACCAATACCAAATTCAGATCAGGAGCCCAACTCGAACCGGCCCTGAGCGGCATTCGCAAACTGGCCCAATTGAAACGCGAACGTGGCATGCAAAAACCGGTTCTTCACATGCGTTTCATTGTCATGAAACATAATCAACATCAAGTGGCAGAGCTGACAGATTTTGCTCGTGATCATCACTTCGATTTATTGACCGTACGAACATTATCCATCATTGATAAAGAAGCTCCAGATGCCACCCACCAAGACTTGATTCCAGACAATGACGCTTTGCGAGCCTATCAATACAGTAATAACCAGCGTCTTGAGCGGGACGACTTCATATGCCTTGAACCCTTCTGGTTCCCTACGGTCTTTGCAGACGGCACGGTCGTCGCTTGTGAACAAGACTACAACGCCAAATTACCCCTAGGCACTTTTTCAGCATCAATGCCATTTAAGTCCCTTTGGTATGGTAAACAAGCGAATGAGGTACGCAAACAAATTCGTGATCATGAAAAAGACATTCGATTCTGTAAAAATTGTCCCTATCGCGACCGTGAAACATCAGATTGTAGTATTCAAGCCCATCACATCAATCCGAATATCGATTATGCGAATCTGACTTAACACTCTTTGCTCGTCGGAATTAAAATGCCAAGTCCTTCAGATAAAATTACGGTGGGTATCATCGGCTGTGGTCGTGTAGCAGAAGAACGTCATTGTCCAGCCTTAAGCCTCATCAATAATGTCACAATTGTAGCGGCTGCCGACTCGGACTCACAACGCCTGCAAAAGCTAGCCGATCAATACTCTATCCCCCAGCGTTACACGGACTACCGAGATTTGATTCGTGATCCCGAAGTCGATATTGTTGCCGTACTCACTCCTACGGCAACTCACGTTGAAATCGGCCTGGCCGTCATGGAGGCCGACAAACACCTCTTCCTGGAGAAACCCCTGGCCTTAACAACGCAAGAGTGCGATACACTCGTTAATCACAGCAAAACGATGTCAAGTAAGAGTATGATATGCTTTAATATGCGTTGGCACCGCCTCATTCAACAAGCTCGAGCGATCATCACGGAGAGGAAACTGGGTAAGATCGTTGCCGTTCGTAGTGAGTTCATGCATTATCGGGATGGCAGCAAGGCCCCCGATTGGCACCGGGTACTGGCTCAAGGAGGTGGAGTCACTTTCAATGAGGCAGTACATCATATCGACCTATGGAGACATTTATTAGGAGTAGAGGTCAAGGATGTCTTTGCATTCCATAGCAGCAACGAATTTTATCAAGATGTATCGAGTGTACTATGTGCAAGTTTTTCGAATGATGCTCACGGCAGCATACATGCGGCCCTGAAAACCAGTCCCAACAACGACATTGAAATCATCGGTGAAAAGGGACGACTCTATGTCAATCTCTATCGCTTCGATGGCTTAGAATTCATTGCGTATGATCAGTATCCCGGTAATATCTCAATGAGAATAAAAAGGGTTCCCTACACCATCAATCAATTCAAGGAAGCGCTTTTATTACGTAAAAAAGGTGGCGATTTCCAGGCATCCTTCTATAACATCTGGAAACAGTTCATTCACTGTATTCAACACGATGAGCAACCCACTGTGACCTTAGAAGACGGCAAGCATGCTTTACAGATATCACAGGCCGCTATAGAGTCATACCAAACAAACAATGTTGTCCATCTTACTCAAGCAAATAAGTGATGTCACATCTATGAAAGCTCTAATAAGAAAAGCCGCCATTCTAGCAGGGGCACTAACTGGCAAATGGTCCTTTACTGGACCGGACTGTGTGCTCATCTCCATTACTGACAATTGTAATTTCAGTTGCCTCAATTGCCGGTTTCATTCGTCACATGCTCATGGCAATAGCCCCTACCAACCAACAGTCAAAAAAATGCCGCTGGAGCTTGTTCACAAAATGACTCCGGAACTTAAAGAAGCAAAAGTGGGCATTATCGTCATTAGTGGATCAGGTGAGCCTCTCTTACACCCTCATTTCAATGATATTGTCACGAGTCTTAAATCAACTGGGGCAAAATTAAAACTTTTGAGCAATGGAAGCTTGCTAACTCCAGATAAAGCAAAATTCCTGTTAGAACAGGAACTAGATGAATTGCGTATTAGTCTATGGGCTAAAACCCCGCAAGAATTCATGGCAAATTACCCCGACACCAAACCCGAGTTTTTTAATAAAATCATTGACAATATAAAACACATGGCCTCTCTTAAAAAAGAGAGAAACTCTAAAAAGCCAAAATTGAGTATTCACCATCCCATCAATCGCAATAACTTGTCAAACCTTCACCTTCTCCCCTCTTTCGCACAAGAATTGGGTTTAGATGAGATATCCTTCTCCGCCTTAATCCCTTATCCTGAAGTCGACCAACAGAGTCTCCTTCAAAAGGACGACTTACCCCATTTCAAGTCAGAGCTAAACAAACTGAAGAAGCCATTTAAAGAGCTGAACATTCACAGCAACATCGATCAAACTATTTTCCAACAAGAATTTGGATCCGAGATGGTTGATTGTGTGGGGTGCTATAACGGTTGGTTCCAATTACGTATTCAAGAAGACGGAGAGGCCTCTCCATGTAACACCTGCAACCTCTTTGTAGGCAATGCCCATAATTCTACCATCATGGAATTGTGGCGGGGAGATAAAATGCAAAACTTTAGAGAAAGAGCATGCACTTTCAATGGCCTTAAACAGATTGCGAGTGATGGATTTTGTGAATATTGCAGTTCATACCATGTGAATCGTAAAATTCACCGAATTGTCTCTCGCATTCCATTTACTCACGCAGGACGATAAGGCCTCGTTTTCACCATACATATCCATTCCTTGAATGGGTAAGAGCATTACAATCCATGATTACGCATGACATGACCATGAAACAACAGCAACAACACCTCTTATCCATCATTATTCCCACTTTCAACCGACCGGAGCGTTTGCGACAGTGCTTGCAATCCATTCTTGACTTGGACAATGGCAACCATCAAATACAAACCATTGTCGTTAACGATGGCAGCACCCAATCATACGAAAGCGTAGTTAACTTGTTCCATGACAAGCTAACTTTGATTTATCTCGACCAGGAGAACCAGGGGCCAGCATCTGCGCGTAACCACGGTGCAAATCATGCAACGGGCGATTTCCTCGTATTCCTGGACGATGATTGTGCACTCACTCCAGATTGGTTCAAGAAGGTCCAAGAAAATATTGATAGTAACTTCGTAACTGGGGGACATACCATCAATTGTCTCACCAAAAATCTCTTTTCACAAGCCAGTCAAGTCCTCATAGATTATCTCTATCAATACTACAATAATGACCCAGACAACGGGACCTTCATCACATCAAACAATCTAATCATCCCCAAACACCTCTATGATAAATTAGGTGGGTTCGATTTAGATTTCTCCGATGCTGCCGCCGAAGATCGCGATTTCTGTGATCGCCTGGTCCATTCAAAGTATCCCATCAAATACAGACCGGACATAACCATTCACCATTACCATCATATGTCGTTGTCATCCTATCTCAGACAACACTATCGCTATGGATATAGTGCTTATCTATACCACAAAAAACGAGCGGCTCGCTACTCCGCAACTCTGCGTATGGAACCTCCGGCCTTTTACTCTAGACTGCTTCTATTCCCATTTCGACATAGGCTCTCTAAAGCTATCCTCATATCACTATTGTTGTTCTTTAGTCAAGGATCTAATGCCATAGGATACTGGCATGCCAAATACCGGGCCATTTGGAAACACAAACAACACGATAAATGATTAAGCCTCACAATCCACTAGATAGCTTTACTCCACTTTAGGCCCTACCCTAGAGATACTTTCCCGTTAACGATAATGTCTCTAAGTCATTTCTTTAAAATATCTTCCCAAATGAGAATCGATGTCGGAGAAACATAACAAATATTTAGTTGTAAAAGGGAGTGCAGGTCTCGGCAACCGAATACTTTGTTACCTTTCCGCCGTCCTCTATGCACTTTTGTCTGATCGTCAGCTATTCGTGGACTGGCGCGACCCTGCTTATTCGGACAATGAGAGCAATAGTTTCTCTCATTATTTTTCAGTGATTCCGCCCTGTATCAGCGACTTGCATACCTTACCAGGCTTGTCCACCCGACCTAAAATATGGATGAATCGTCTAGATCTGTCTCTAAAAGATATCCTTAACTTAGAGTATCCTGATCAAGTGAGATATGATCCTTCCTTGCATAAGCGGTTATCGATTTGTCCAGCACAAATCCACTATCAAGAAGACTCACTGGTCATGTTCAGTTACTCCGAACAGATACAGGCAATGCGTAAACATCTACAGGGGCCTCTGGCCTCTCTCAAAACCCAAGACAACCATCATATACTGAAATACCTGGCAAAACATTATCTGCATCCCAGTGTCTCTCTACGCGATGAAATTCGTTCTCATATCACCAAGCTCCTAAGTGGAAACACAATAGGAATTCATGTTCGATATACCGATAGATGCTGCCGCCTTCACAAGCTCGAAAAAAGACTGGAACACTTATGCAAACAATATCCCGAAGCGACCATTTTTCTGGCAACCGACAGCATCAAGGTTGAAAACAAGCTGCAAACGCAATACGGCAGTCGTCTGAGCACTCACCAAAAGTGGTATCCAGAGGATGGACATGCTCTTCACCTAAACTCTCAAAATCCCAATCATCAAGAAACAGGATGGCATGCTCTCATTGAACTTTACATACTTGCCGCCTGCCAGCACCTGATTTACGACGAAAGTTCCACCTTTGGCTATGTTGCGAGCCTGTTGTCAGAAATTCCCGAGGCACAACAAACCAATGTATCACCCCTGCGATTCCTACCACGATGGCTCCGTCACGATCTATGGAATATACAGAAGACTGCAACAGTCAGATTACAGAACCTGTGGTACCGGTAGGACATCTCGGGAAACGAAGTCTCAATTCAGGAAACCTCTAAAAATTCATTTTGACTACGAACGGCTGCATTTCCATCTGGCGGCGTTGTCAGGCTAAAATGGGTCCTCGATGATGAATAGCATCGACTCCGGCCCATTTGAACCTTCCGCCTTGCCAGGTGAAAATTCGCTCGTCCTTGTTGCAAAAGCAATTTTTAGAGGATTCCTTCAATATTATGATTTGCGGCGTTACTTGACCCGTAATCATCTTATGGAACCAGAAGGAAATCTATGATAACCGTTGAACGGATTGCAGATAAAACCATAAGGGGAACTATTTATAATGGCGTAGCTTCATCCATTGCATTTATTCTGAGCTTTTTGCGTACCATTTTTATGGCTCGCCTACTACTGCCTGAGCATTTCGGCGCCGTAGCATTAGCCGCCTTCTTTGTCAACACTGTCAATACATTGATGACGTTTGGCCTGTCCTCAGCATTTATTCATTCCCGCATTAACAATGAAGCATTAAAACAAACATTTTTCAGTATCCAGTGTGCTTTACTGGTCTTAAAATTTGCTATCATCTTAGGTATTTCTCCCCTGTTACAACGCCTCTATCCTGAAATCGTTCACTTACAAGGCCTCTTAATTGGTTTATCACTGACATCATTTATTGCCGGTTTAAGCTTCATTCAGAGCACCATCATGCGTAAAGAAATGGATTTCTCTTCACTGGCGATCATTGAAGTCATATCCTCAATTGTAGTATTAATCATAGGTCCGCTTGTAGCTTGGATCGGTTGGGGTGCGTGGGCTTTAGTGGCGGAACAAGCCAGTAATGCCTTAGCACATTTTTCCCTGGGCTGGGGACCCTTCAGGCGTTGGAAACCCTCTCTGGGGTGGAACCGACAGAGTACGACACTCTTTAAACACTATGCCAAACCCACTTGGATCCGCATTAATTTAGATCATTTATTAGACCGATTTGATGATTTTTGGATCGGTAGTTCTCTGGGGCAGGTATCGCTAGGATTCTATGACAAAGCTTACTATTTTGCCTGTTCTCCACGCAGAATTGTGGCCATGCCACTGGTGAAGATATTTGAACCTGTCTTTGCCCGTTTACAGGATGATCGTAAGCGGTTGTCCATTGCTTATTCTCAAAGCGCGTATCTCTTAGTTCGAATTGTATTCTGCGGTGCTGGATGGTTTGCGATGATAATGCCGGAGTTTATTAATCAAGTTATCGGCACCAAGTGGCTTCCTATGCTCTGGACATTTCGCCTACTATTACTCTATGCCACTTTGGATTCTTTACGTACACTGATTCAAAACCTTTTTACGGCGGTGGGGCATCCCGCTCTTGTACGGAACACCTCCATCATACAAATTATTTTTTTTGTACCGGCTGTCATTCTAGGAACTCATTTGTACGATATCAACGGTGCAGCGATTGCAGCGGATGGAATGTTGCTTATAGGAATCGCTTACCTCCACTTCCACATTCACAGAGTGGTGGACATCTCGTCATGGCGTTTATTCGGTTGGCCAGTATTGGCTTTAGGTTTGGCCGCAGGTATGGGTCTTTTAATAGAGAATCATTTATCAGGACCACCATGGCAAACCGCTTTACTCAAGTCAGGGATATTTTTAACTTTATTCTGTGGAATCCTTATTCTGGCAGAAGGCAAGGCCTACTATCAACTCATGGGTGAGATCAAGACCATCCTAAAGAGCTCCAGATCTTCTTAGATTCTACGTAGCCACCGATCAATTTTATGGATGCGAAAATTATTCGCCACGAACGCACAGTATTTACAGTCACATTCTGTAGCGAAATGGCTTAACTCTTTTCTATTGAGTGTCATGCGACGTAATTCTCGATACCTCTCTGACCTCCAAATATCACGAAGGCTCTGTTCATGTAAATTACCCAACACATACTTGCATCGACAACATGGATGTACCATTCCATCTACCCTGATTTTGACATGATATAAGCCCACATAACAAGGCATGGTATCCCAAATAGAACCTCCATATGTCAATCGGATCAACATATCATCAATATTATGCTTGATTCCTTTACTTCCAAGTGGTTCTCTCAATCGGCTCAATCGCTCCATCAGATCCTGCAATAATTCGTTTTGCAACTGTAACGGCTTAGAAGTTCCAGCAACATCGTACACCAAAGAAAACGAGACTCCATCCACCTTACACGTATCAGCGATTTTAACAACATCTTCCAGCTTACTATGACTGGTGACTGAGATCGGAAAATGAATAAACGTTTGCGGCAATGTCTTTCTTAATTGGATTTTCTCCATTTGCAAGCAGTGTATGCCGTCCAGTATTTCATGAAACATTGACGCTTTAACACCGGAATAGTCTGCAAAATCAGCTGCACTCATCGCCCAGAGCGACACCTTGATTTGATCAAGTCCAGCTTGAATCAATCTTGTGACCATCTCTTTCTGACGCAGCATGGTTCCATTGGTCAAAAGAGTCAGTTTAAATGCACGAGATTTCCCCTCTTCGAGGATATCGATCAAGTCGGGATGAAGCATGGGTTCGCCAGAGCCCAGTAAGATCACCTCTCGAGTTTTCATCGCCGAGAGGTCATTGAATATTTTTACGATAAAATCATAATCCATTTCCTGATGGGCATTAACCGATCCCTGAAGGCTGGCATTCTCTAAGGAATGATAGGGACAACCTGTACATCGAAAATTACATCGATTGGTAATATCTAAATCCACATAAAAGGGGTCATTCCAGACACGTTTCCTATCCAGCAGGCTTATAAACAATAGAAATTGTTGTAATCTTCGGATCAACTTGATCAACTCATTATTAAGTATTGAATACGACTCATCATAACAGGAATCATATTAACCTTTGCAAAACCAATCAAGCGACAATTCTATATCCTCCCTTAAATATATTGAATGATTCATGACCCTTCGCAGTACATTATTCTCAAACATCTATTTAATATACGACTGCATGAAGCATCGAAAAAACTGTAACTACATAGCACTCACCATCCTCGCAGCCCTGTTCGTTTTACGACTTGGATATGAGTATTGGCGGCTCCTGTTTAATCCCGAAGTTCCAATCGATTTAGGCATATTTCATTCATGGGTACATACCTGGTTTAGTGATAATGACATCTATCAAAACCCAATACCTGTTGTCTTTCCACCCGCAAGTTATCTTTTACTTTGGCCTCTTTTTGGTTGGCTGACAGTGGATCCTAATCGATGGTTTTTTGCCCTGGTCACAACCTCAAGTTTATACTGGTTAATTAAGATTGCCTGTAAAGAAACACCCGGTCAGTTTAAACTTAAACACCTTTGGATAACATTTGTTATCTTAGCTATCTACCCCACCGGCATAACAATCGGCAACGGCCAACTCATCCTTGTTATACTACCCCCGCTTTTGTATGGTCTCATCATCTTATTTCAACAAGAAAAGAGTTGGAAACGAGATTTGATTGCATCCTCGTTATTATTATTCACAGTAGTAAAACCTCCTGTTTCCGCCCCATTTTTCCTTGTGATTCTACTCGTGAATCGAGCGTATCGTGTGATGTTCATCGTCTCCTTGACCTATGCATTCATGAGCTTCTATGCCTTGTCGTTCCAGGATACCGGATTGGATTATTTCAGTGTGATCGGCCAAAACGCGACTCAACTGGCTAATCATGGTGGCTATGGCAATATCCACATCATGCTTTACAGCCTCGGCATGCCAGAGTGGAAAGGTCTGGCCTCGATTGTCCTAACCCTTATCTTGGCCATATGGCTTGTAGCCAATCGTACCCAACATATGTGGATCTTGTTGGGCGTAACAGCTATGGTTGCTCGTTTATGGACCTATCATCGACTCTATGATGATTTACTCTTGATTATCCCCATGATTGCACTGATGCATATCTCATCAACAGGAGAGATTTCTAGAAGAATCCGTCTCTTATCACGTGTGTTGCTATTCGGCTCATGCCTAGGATTACTGGCTCCGGGAACCCTGATGCGCATTGCAACCCCGTTAGGAACCCTCTGCCGAGCAGGTCAGGTCACCCTCTGGTTATCCATATTACTACTGCTTGTTAGGGTACCCCGCAGTCTTCCTTATCAAGGGCAATCCCTTGTTAGACCATAAATACAAGACTGCCCTTTATTACAGGCTATCCACTATGAAAAAGGATCAAAAAATGCCTTCTTCGCTTTCCCCTGCTGCCAACGCCACGGTTGTCATCCCGGTCTACAATGACAATGACAACCTGACACGTTGTCTGTCCGCACTTAAGTCTTCAACTTATGGACATTTCCAGGTCCTCATTGTGGACGATGGTTCCACGATCCCTACGCAACCTATCGTAGAGCCATATGGTTATCGCTATCTGAAAATTAACGGACCGGGCGGCCCCGCACGTGCCCGAAATCGTGGGGTTGAACAAGTAGAAACGAAATATATCATTTTCATAGATGCAGATGTCTGTGTTCATCCTGACACCATAGAACGTTTTATGCAGACATTCAGTGACAATCCCGACCTGGCCGCTATTATTGGGAGTTACGATGACACCCCCGCTCACAGCAGCTTCTTATCACAATATCGCAACCTATTGCACCATTATACCCATAACCAGTCTGCGGGCCCTGTCACCACCTTCTGGACCGGCTGTGGAGCCGTGCGAAAAGATGTTTTTTTGAAATATGGTGGCTTTGACGAAAAGCGTTACCCACGCCCTATGATCGAAGACATTGAATTGGGCACCTGGATGGCCGCTGGAGGTGAACACCTCCTGCTGGATCCCAGCATTCAATGCAAACACCTTAAACAATGGTCATTTGTGAACATGGTAAAAACCGATCTCTTTCAGCGCGGCATCGTCTGGATCGATCTCATGCTGCGAAGTAAAAAAGTCATCAGCAACCTGAATGTCTCCTGGTCTCAACGGGCGAGTGTGGCCCTGGTTTTCGCTACGGTTGCATTCCTAATACTCGGCTTAAGGTGGCCGGTAAGCTTTATCGCCTTGGCTGTCAGTCTCACGATCATCATCATACTCAACATGCGTCTCTATCGTTTCTTTGCATCTCGACGCAGTTTATGGTTTTCTATAAAAGCAATGCCATTACACTGGTTGTATTTTGCCTGCTGTGGCGTGTCAGTCATCGCAGGTACGCTCCAATTCTATCTTTGGGGCGGTCAAAAACAAAAATACGCTTCCGTTGAATCTAATATACCCCCGGCAAAATAAAGAAACGGAGGATCGCTTGCTAAAATCATCTTTTCCTTTTTTTTCGATCATCATCCCGACACACAATCGGCCAGAACAACTCGCAGTCTGCTTGGAATCGCTTGCCTGCCAAGACTATCCACGTGACCATTTCGAGGTGATCGCGGTCGATGACGGAGGTCACGAGGCGCTAGAGTCGGTCTTGGCCTCTCATTGTAAGGAGAGTCGTGTCAGGTTGATTCGCCAGGATAACGGGGGGCCGGCTGCAGCCCGAAACACCGGAGCCCTGAACGCGACTGGTGACGTGCTGGCCTTTATCGACGATGACTGCACGGCCTCAGAGAACTGGCTCAGCTCTATAGCCGAACGCCTGGCTTATATGCCGGATAGCATTGTTGGTGGAAGGATCGCCTGCGTATCCTCAGCCAACATTTACGCCTTAACAAGTCAGATGATCATCGATATGGTTTACGAACACTACAACCGGAATCCGGAACACGCACATTTCTTTACAACCTGCAATATGGCTGTACCCGCCGACATGTTTCACAGTCTGGGAGGATTCGACACGAGCTTCCGTGTGTCAGAGGACAGGGAATTCTGTGACCGTTGGCAGGCTCAACATGGATCCATGAGGTATGCAGAACATGCCGTGGTTTATCACGATGATTACGTGGCCAGCTTGGGCAGTTTCATCCAACGATATTTCAACTACGGGCGTGGGGCTTACCGATATCACAAAATTCGTTCAGTACGCCGCTCCGGTGATATCAAGTGTGAAATGAAGTTTCATTCGAACCTGTGGAACTGGCTGTTCTACCCCTTCGGGCGGTATACGGTCACACGGGCTTTGATGATGGCATGGATGCTGTTGGTTTGGCAGGTCAGTAACGCGACAGGATGGGTCTATGAAGCGATGACACAAAAACTAAAGGGAAAGGCCAATGGGATCTCAGACCGGCAAGAGACCGCTTAAGCTGCTCATCATCGCGCCATACTGTATCGTCCCAGCCGAGACTGGGGGGAAAATCCGCGTGTCGGAACTGGCCCACGGTGTCTCAGCCCAGGGAATCAAGGTAACCGTCGTCATGCCCATCACCCCAGCCCTGATGTCCCGGCGGAGCGTCAACGAGAACCTGACGCTGGAGGTCGTGCCCTATCCGTTCCTCTTACCGCTCCTGTTGACAGACAAGCCGTTTTCCTACCTCTACCTGATTTCTCTTCATCCCGGTTATGGCCTGTTTATTAGAAACCTACTTCGCTCTCATGACATCATCCAATTTGAAGGCGCGTGTTTCGGCGATTTGATCAGGGCCATCGAGCCTGACAAAAAGGTGGTGTACGACGCCCACAACGTCGAGTATGACTACGCCCTTGCGGAAGCGAGTTCTCCCTGGGTTCGTCGTCTATCGTCACGCCGTGTCTACCAACTGGAACGCAGTATCGCCCAACGCGCCGATTCGATTCTGACTTGCTCACATGCCGATACCCAGCGAATCCGTGATCTTTACAACGTTGACCATGATAAACTAACGGTGGCCCCCAATGGGATTCATCTGAACAAAAAGACTGTCGGTATAGCCCGAACCCAGGTTGCCGAGCGATTTCCAGGGATGCTCGATTTTCCGGTCCGAGCCATCTTCACCGGCAGTGACGTCGAACACAACCGCGTGGCTGTTCGTTTTCTGGTCGAATCGGTTGCGTCTCAACTTTCAGAGCAATGCGCCTTCATCATCAAGGGGCAATGCGCTAAACGGTTTCAAGACCACCATTTGAACAACGTCTTCCTGGATCCCATTCCGGGCAATGTAGGGACCTACGCTGATATCTGTACTGTCGCGGTTAATCCCGTGACCCAAGGTTCCGGGACGTCATTGAAAGTACTGGATTACTTGGCCCATAGACTGCCGTTGATTTCAACACCTTTCGGTATGCGAGGCTTCGAAGACCTGGAGCGATTCGTCACGTTGTGTGACCTGGAGGGATTTACCAAGACCTTGAATACCAAGCCATCCCTACTCCCAGGACTCGACGAGACGCTCGAGAAATACACCTGGACGTCCATTGCCGAATCGGTTTCAGACGTGTACCAATCGCTTGTCGTGTGAGGAGTTAACGAGCAAGGCTTCCCAGGGCAGTTGGAAGCCATTCCAGGAAAACGAGGAGGCTTTATCATGTATATAACAAAACTCCGACACAAGAAAATATCACGCCATCAAATTCGATCCAAACATGAATAGTCAAGAACGCATCCTCATACTGACACCGGTCAAAGACGCCGAAGGATCGCTTGGAACATACTTCGACAACCTCTTGCGGCTAACGTATCCACACGCAAATATTTCCCTGGGATTCCTAGAAAGTGACAGCAGGGACACCACCTATTCAATCATCGATGCGAGACGCCCCGAACTGGAACGAACATTCCGAAGGGCTCGACTGTGGAAGAAAGACTTTGGCTTCGAGATCCCCCGGGACGTACCCCGATGGACCGGCGCGATTCAACTCCAGCGACGTATCATATTGGCTAAAAGTCGAAACCATCTACTCTTCCATGCCCTGGACGATGAAGACTGGGTGCTATGGCTGGATGCCGATGTCACCGAATATCCGTCGGACATCATCCAGCGTCTGCTGGGCACAGGCAAGGACATCATCCATCCCAATTGCGTGCTGAAATACGGTGGCAAGAGTTATGACCGGAACGCCTGGCGAGATAAAGGCAAGTATCATCTCGACGATCTGCGTACGGAGGGTGACTTGGTGAAGTTACACGCCGTCGGGGGCACGATGCTGATGATTCGGGCCGACATTCATCGCGACGGACTCGTGTTTCCACCGTTCCTCTACGGCACACGAAACAAACGGATTCGCTCGACAAACCACTTCCTGGCCAATCGTAAAGAAATGCTCACAGGACTGGCCCGTGTCATCCGGAATCTGTTCCGGGGACAATGGCGCGGCGAGATCGAAACCGAGGGACTGGGCATCATGGCTGACGATATGGGCCATACGTGTTGGGGCATGCCGAATTTGGAGACCAAACATCAGTAAGATACCGGTAAACTCCTTGGTGATCAGAGGTCCGTTTCGAGGCGCAACCGGGTATGATCATCATGTGCGCCAGTTTACGCGGGAGATCGTCCATCGGGGTGTGGCGGTTCAGCTCATGGACCTGCCGGGCTGGAGTCAGCGTAAACTCACTACGTCCCAGCGAGATGAATGGTTCGACACTCTCAGTCGTCCTGTGGACGCCCGGACCATGTTACATTTCACCATGCCTCACCAGGTCGAACCCGCGTCGGGGAAACGCAATATCAACTACACGATGTTCGAAGCGACGCGAGTCCCCAGGGATTGGATACAGCACAATCTCACACACGACCGGATCATTCTACCTACAGCATCGTCGCAGCAGGCCTGGATCGACAGCGGCTATCCGGCCCATCGCATTGCCCTGTGTCCCCTGGGGGTCGATGCCGAGCAACATCACCCCAAGGTCGAGCCGATGTTGCTCACAGACATGCGCGTCCGACCGCTTGCCGAATACCGAACGCGTGTGCTGAATATCTCTGAGTTGACGCCACGCAAAAACCTCATCGGACTGCTGCGCGTCTGGATCCAAAATACATCACGTTCCGAAAACGCCATCCTAATTCTGAAGCTGAATTGTCCCTGGCGAAGATGGATACTGAAGTTCTTCCTGGATGTGCGAATCATGGAAAGACGATTGGGCAAGTCCAGGAAACAAGCGGCTCCCATCCTGTTCCTGATCAATCAACATTTCTCGCCCGACCAGATGCCCCGGCTATACACAGCCGCGACTCACTACTGGAGCATGTCACACGGCGAGGGCTGGGACCTGTGCATGATGGAGGCCGGCGCATGCGGTTTGCATCTGATCGCCCCGAAACACTCGGCCTACACGACATACCTGGATAGTTCTGTAGCCGACATGATACCGGCCCGACTTATCCCGGCTAAGTTTCGATGGGCCTATGGCATGCAGAAATACTTTCAGGACGCCCAATGGTGGCTGCCCGATGAAACGATCGCCGGCGAGCTCATCGCCCAGGCCGTTGCCAACAGCAGCCCAACCAAGGGTCCCGCCGCCCGATCGCGACTGGCCCAAGATTACACGTGGTCGAATGCCACGGCACGCCTCCTGGACATCCTGTCCGAATGACCAAACCCACCTGATCCCAGTCATCGTTCGATGGCTAAGGTATATTCTCCTCACTTCTCTAACGCATCAACTACGTCCCGGATCGATAAGACAGAAACGGTGGACGCCAAGCCAACTTGACGGCAACACGGTTCTTTCATAAGATGAATCTAGGCTCTCTTTGAAAGCTCCATCGTCGGCCCGAGAGAGAACAGTTTTTTTGTCTGGCAAGGACGGCGAAGCAGGCGATATTGACTTTATCGTCGATGGAGCCGGACGCAGCCAGACATAAAAAGAGTCACTCGAAGCCAGATCGAGTTTTTAAATAGAGCCTCAAAGGAAGGAGCCGCAGCTATGGCCAAAGCCAAGAAAACGACCAAGAAGGCCAAGACCGTCAAAAAACCGGCGACAAAGACCGCCAAAAAGACTGTCAAAAAAGTCACGTCCAAGGCGAAGAAGAAATCGACCAAGAAGAAGGCCGCCAAGAAGGTCTCTAAAAAACCCACAAAAAAAACAACCCAAAAAACGCGTGCCCGGGTAGTAAAATCGAGCAAGGCCCCAGCTGCGGTGACCAAACCCAAGAAGGCCCAGGTCAAACATGCCACGGCCGAGGAGATGGCCCAACGCCAGCGTGAAATCTCGGTGGCCGAGTTCTTTATGAAGAATCGCCACCTGCTGGGGTTCGACAACCCCCGCAAGGCCCTGCTGACCACCATCAAGGAAGGGGTGGACAATTCCCTGGACGCCTGTGAAGAGGCGGGCATCCTGCCCGACATCAAGGTCTCCATTGTGCCCTGCAAGGAGGAGAATCGTTTTCTGGTGACCATCGAGGACAACGGCCCGGGTATCTTGAAGAAACAGATCCCCAAGATCTTTGCCAAGCTGCTGTACGGCTCCAAGTTCCACCGCCTCAAGATGTCACGCGGTCAGCAAGGCATCGGTATCTCGGCCGCGGGTATGTACGGCCAGATCACCACGGGCAAACCCATCTCCATTACCTCCAAGACCTCCAAGAACCGACCGGCCCATCATTACAAGCTGGAGATCGACACCCAGAAGAACGAACCCCGGATTATTACCGATACAGAGATGGACTGGAAGGTGGCCCGCGGAACCCAGGTGGAGATCGAACTGGAGGCCAAGTACCAGAAGGGCCGCCAATCCGTGGAGGAATACCTGGAGCAAACCGCCATTGCCAATCCGCATGTCTCTATCGAATTGCTCACGCCGGAGGGCGAAACGCTCAGCTACAAACGGGCAGCCAAGGAACTGCCCGATCCCACCAAGGAAATCAAGCCGCATCCCTATGGCGTGGAGTTGGGTATCCTGATCAAGATGCTGCACGACACCCAGGCCCATACACTCCAGTCGTTTTTGCATACCGACTTTTCCCGTATCAGTACCAGAGTGGCCAAAATGATCTGCGAGACAGCAGGCGTGTACGAACGAGCACGTCCCTCACGTATCGCCCGGCAAGAGGCGGACAATCTATTCAAAGCCATCAACCAAACCAAACTCATGAATCCGCCCACGGATTGCCTGAGCCCTATTGGCGAGGACCTCATCCTGGCGGGCCTGCGTAAACAGATCGAGGCGGATTTCTATACCGCGGTGTCACGACCACCGGCGGTCTATCGCGGCAATCCCTTTCAGATCGAAGTCGGCCTGGCCTACGGCGGTGAGCTGCCGGGTGACAAGCTGGCCCGCGTGCTACGTTATGCCAACCGCGTACCCCTGCTCTATCAACAATCGGCCTGCGCTATTTCGAAATCCATCCTGACCACCAGTTGGCGCAACTACGCCCTGCAGCAGGCCACCGGTGCCCTGCCCACCGGACCGCTGGTGATCATGGTGCACATGGCCTCGGTCTGGGTGCCCTTCACCTCGGAGAGTAAGGAGGCCGTGGCCCACTATCCCGAGATCATCAAGGAGATCAAGCTCGCCTTGCAAGAAAGCGGGCGACGACTGGCCATCTTTGTACGCAAGCGCAAAAAGGCGGCCGAATCGCAACGCAAGAAGGCCTATATCCAGAAGTACATCCCGCATATTGCCATTGCCCTGCGGGAAATGCTCGACCTATCTGATCGCCAAGAAAGCACCCTCGTCAATCAACTCACGGACGTCCTGGAAAGGAGCCGATCATGAGCAAATCCAATAAACTCTCCAAACAAATCGTCGAGACCGCCGCGACCGTACGCGGCAAGATCCAACGACGCGGCAAACCCACGCTTTCCTTTCCCCTACGATCCTTGAGCAATGTCACCTACCAGCCCAAGAAGGGCTTCCTCCAACTCAAGGGCAAGAAGAAGACCCGCACCCTCACGGTCGGCACGGTCAAGACCTTCGCCCAGACCCTGCGTATGATGTCCCAGGCCAAGGACCTGGTCGAGACCGACGAAATCATGACCAAGCGAGGCCTATTACGTCTCCAAAAACTGGGAGGACGCCCGTTTTGACGAGCAGCCCGAATCCGACACAGTCATCGACGACATCGAGGCCCTGTTCGAGGTCAACCGTGAACAACTCGGTTTCATTCCCGAGGAAAAAGGTGGTGAGGTCGCGGGCAAGCTGATGGTGATCGATCGTGATAACGACACCCACAAGCCCCTGCACATCGACTGCACCAAGTTCGGTTCCGGTGCGTACTCCATTCCCATCTCGGTCGAGCACCTCAAATTCGAGACCCAGGCCAAATTCATTCTGGCCATCGAAACCGCGGGCATGTTCCAACGCCTGGTCAAGCACAACTACTGGCGCAAGGCCAACTGCATCCTGGTCTCCATGGGAGGCGTGCCTACCCGGGCCTGTCGTCGTTTCATTCGGAGACTCTCGGATGAACTCAAGCTACCTGTCTACGCCTTTGTGGATTGCGATCCCTATGGCATGTTCAACATCTACCGCACCTTGAAGGTCGGCTCCGGCAACGCCGCCCACATCAACCGCTTCTTCTGCGTACCCAACGCCCATTTCCTAGGTGTCACCCCGCAGGACATTGTAGACTACGAACTGCCCACCCACCCCCTCAAGGACATCGACATCAAACGCGCCAAGGACGCCCTCAAAAACGACCCCTTTGTCCAACACTACAAGAGCTGGCAAGACGCCATCAATCAATTGCTGGACATGGGCGTCCGTGCCGAGCAACAGGCCTTCGCCGTACACGACCTCAACTATGTGATGAACGACTATCTTCCGGAGAAACTCCGCAAGGCCAAGTTGTTTCTTCCTTAGGAGATCTACTCCACTTCAATCAGATGGTAGTCTGTTGAACCCAAGCCGATCTTCTGGGCATAGGCAAAGGTCTTGAATCCTCGGAAGGTCTTGCCGTGTTGCTTGGCCATGTCGTAACAGGCCTTATCGATCGCGACCGGGTCGGTGGAGATGAAGATGCCGAAGTCGTCGATGACGGGTTTCATCTTCTTGGGCTCGCAATCACAGCCGGGTGTGAGGTTCATGGCGTAGTTGAGGTAGATGTTCTGCTTGCCCAGTTGGGCGGCGTAGGCCCCCTCGACCAGTTTCTCGATAAAGGGATTGCCCAGACCGATGAATTTCAATGCACTCCGGAGCGAGACAATGGTGATGGCCTTGTGCGGACAGATGGCCATACAGGCCCCGCAGCCCACGCATTTGTTGTGATCAATCCGGGACTTGGGACCGATCTGGAGGGCATCGACACTGCAACGGGTCTGGCAGAGGCCGCACTGCGTGCACCTGCGGCTGATGATATGGGGCTTGCCGTCGATATGCATGGCCATCTTGCCGCCCTTGGCTGCATGGCCCATAGACAGTTGCTTGATAGCCCCGCCAAAGCCGGACAGGCGGTGCCCCTTGAAATGGGACAGTACAATGAGTTGGTCATAGTCGAGAAAGGCCCGGCCCAGTTTGAAGGTCTTAAAGTGCTTCTGGTTGATTTCGACCTCGGCAAAGTCCTCACCATGCTGGCCATCGGCAAAGATGATCGGTAGTTGGTTGAAGCCATGGGCCGCGGCCGTCTTTTCATGCAATTCCTGTTTGTACCGCTGCCCGCCATAGAGCACACTGGTCTCCATATAACAGGATTCGATGTCACGCTCTCGTAAAGTGTCGATCACGCCCTGATAGTTCTCCGGTTTGAGAAAGGTGACGTTCTTGGACTCACCGAAGTGGACCTTAAGCGGAACTTTTTTCCTCAGGGTGACGTTTTCCTTCTGCACTAGGATTTCGAGCAGTTTCCGCGACATCGCCTGAATGGTGGTAACATCGGTCTGGTTATCGATTTTACAGAAGTAGACATTGGAACTCATATTGACATCCTCAATCCAAACTTAAAATGATCCCTCAAGAAAATCGCCCGATTGAATCCACTGAGATTCTTGCACCGGCCATTGATAGAGATAGATCCAGGCCGTCACGATTTCGCCATTTTGATTACTAATGTTCTGAGTCACACGGCAATACTCGGTCGGTTCGGGAAAGCCAGGGCCACATTCTTCGTAACGATCCAATTGCTTGAGCAGGGTTTCGGCATCTTCAATTTGGAAGAGGTCCCCCTGCACTTGATCTCGGACGTCCTCGGAAGGCACCACGCCCGGGTACCATCCGATTTTGTAGAGTCGGCCTTGGTAGGTTGCCCGACCCAGATGTTGTGCGTGCTGTTTGAGGTGAGATGCCATCTCATGAGAACTGTCACCCCGTAGAGTACCGTAAACGAATAGATGGTCTGACGTCATGCGACTTACTTTCGGGCCACAATGGCAAACTCGTCGTTGTCGATATGGTATTTGGATCCAGCCACATCGCCTTCAACAGACTCCACTGAGAAACCCACTGCTTCAAACTCACGTTGTAGTGACTCGACACTGAAATACTGGAACCAATTGTAGACCGTGCGTACGCGGTCGGCTTCCACAATGGTGTATTTATCCAGAACAACCTTCCGGTCTTCATACTTGAAGGTAT
Source organism: Sedimentisphaerales bacterium (assembly GCA_963662565.2). Taxonomy (GTDB): domain Bacteria; phylum Planctomycetota; class Phycisphaerae; order Sedimentisphaerales; family Anaerobacaceae. The sequence continues at coordinate 316,711 of CAXXXG010000003.1, forward strand.
TCACGAAGCCATAGTAAGGATTGGGCGACCAAAAGCTGTAGAGCTGATTGAGTTCATAGGTCGCGGCCTCCTGCCGTTTATCAAAGGCGGGCAAGGCAGAGACGTCCAGCAACACGGCCCCGCCCGGCTTGAGATGGGCATGAAATTTGGTGAGCATGCACTGTCGCTGCTCGGGACTCAGGACACAAAAGTCACACATGATCATGATAATCAAGTCAAAGCGTTGTTCCGTTTCAAAATCCAGGTAATTTTTCTGGGTGTACTGGACGACCAAACCTTCTGATTCGGCCACCTGACGGGCATAGGCTATCGAGCGAGGAGAAAAATCAATCCCAGTCACCGGAATCCCTTGACGAGCCAGACGATTGGCATACAGTCCCGGGCCACAGCCAAAATCAGCAACCTGAGTTGTAGGACCGAGATTGAAGTGAGAGACAATCCACGCAACGGATCGGTCGATGAACGGTCCCTTACGAGAGGACAAATCGACCGTATCATTGAGATGATAGGACAACATCTGCTCCGAGGTATACTCATCGGTCCACAGGTCACTGGCTGTATAAAACTCGAAGGGTTTGGGCCTTGCGTTGATTTTTTCTAATTGCTCAAACATAAAACAACCACCTTACCTAGCATTGATTTACACACTATCAATTATTCCTTTAAGAATCTTACCTCCGATATCCAGCATCAACTCAAACCAAAAGATGCCGAAAACGCCCCATACCACTGGGATGATCCAGAAAATATGAATCCAAGGAGAACTCAATAAAAAACTACAGGCCTCAAATGGAGTGCACAAGAAAAGAATCAGTGAAATCAGGCTTCCGAAAAAGGCGGCCCCTATAAATTTCATTATGATCCCAACAGGACCTTTTAAACCTCTTTCAGCGTCCTTCATATGATGAACTCCCTACCATACTGTTTAGCGGTTTTAAGATAAAGAGCCGTTCACCACTCGTTTCATCAGCGGCCCGGTGACAAAACCGAACTTCCAGTAGAAAGAAAAAGCCTGGGTATTGCCGGGGTGAACTGAGATTTCGACATCCGTACAGTCCACGTCTGCAAACCATTGCAGAGCATTTTCGATGAGGTCCTTGCCGAATCCTCGACCACGCCAGGATGGCAGCACAAAGAGCGAATCGATCTCACCTTTGTTGGTGTCATCGATACTAGCAAAACAGTAGCCTACGAATTGCCCCTCTACTTCTGCAGCTTGAATGAGACTATTGCCCTTGGCCTTATTGGACAATTCTTCACGTCGTTGCTCCCAGGTCGTGGCTTTGCGAGGCCAACCACAGGCCTCGTCTAGATCTCGATGCAGGGCATTGAGTTCGGCCCAGAGGGGTGCCAATCGATCGAGTTGACTAGGCATGAGGGTTTGAATCATGAGGCTTAACCGTTCTCGGCAAAATGTTGGGCCACGCGTTCGGTGTTGGGTTTCTCGATAATACCATGCTCGGTGATAATGCCCGCAATGTCTGCGGCATCGACTACGTCGAAGGCCGGGTTACTGACCGCGATACCCTCCGGGGCCCATTGACGCTCGCCGGGGTGGGTGATCTCGCGGCTGTCACGTTCTTCGATCTCAATCTCGGCACCGGTGGCCAGGGACAGGTCAAAGGTACTCGACGGCGCGGCGATGTAAAAGGGAATCTTGTGACGGGCGGCCAACACGCTGACGCTGTAGGTGCCGATCTTGTTGGCCGCATCTCCATTGGCGGCGATGCGGTCGGCACCGGTGACCACGGCATTGATCTTGCCCTGCTTCATGAGCCAACCGGCCATGTTGTCGCAGATCAGGACCGTGTCGATACCGGCGTGTTGCAGTTCCCAGGCGGTCAGGCGGGCACCCTGCAACAGGGGCCGAGTCTCGTCGGCATAAACCTTAAACGATTTGCCCTGACGATGGGCCTCGAAGAAGACCGACAGGGCCGTGCCCTGCCCGGCCGTGGCCAGGGCCCCGGCATTGCAGTGGGTCAGTACCGCCCCGTCTTCCGGGACAACGGCTGCACCGTGTTCGCCGATGCGTTTACACATAACGATGTCCTCGCGGCAGATGGCATGGGCCTCGCCCAGTACGGCCTGACGGAACTCGTCCACACCGGCTCCTGCATGTCCTGTTACCCAGTTTTCAGCAAAGGTCTGCACTCGATTCAGGGCCCAAAAGAGATTCACGGCCGTGGGACGTGAAGTGGCCAGGTAAGCAGCTTGGTCTTGCAGTGTCTTTAAGGCCGCATTGATGTCACTGAGCCCATCTTGCTGCAAGGCGATTACCAGGCCATAGGCGGCAGAGACCCCGATGGCCGGAGCTCCACGTACAGCCAGGGTCTTGATGGCATCATAGAGGTCAGGAATGTTATCGATGTTGAGATGTGTGAACTCGATGGGCAGTAACCGTTGATCCACCAGTTCCAGGGTTCCGTCAATCGATCCAATCCATCGTAAAGCTGCGGTTACATCCATCGTGTTCCATCCTTGTAATGTTGCTCATGGGTTTTCGGCCTCTTGCTGCACAAGATGCCGCCACACACCGATGACCTGATCACTGATAACCGATCACCTTCAATCAATCCGCGTGCCGTGCCAGGGCCTCTTTGAGGTAACGGGCCGTATGGCTCCGCTTGCACTTGACGATTTCTTCGGGCGGCCCGGTCACCACGACCTCGCCGCCACCGTCCCCCCCTTCGGGACCCAGGTCGATGATATAATCTGCCATTTTAATGACATCGAGGTTATGTTCAATCACAATAATGGTGTTGCCCATATCCGTGAGACGCTGCAACACGTTCATGAGGTTGTGGATATCGGCAAAATGCAGGCCCGTGGTGGGCTCGTCCAGCAGGTAGAGGGTGTGACCACTGGCTTTCTTGGCCAATTCCGAGGCCAGTTTGACACGTTGGGCCTCGCCGCCCGAAAGGGTCGTGGATGACTGGCCGAGCTGCACATAGCCCAGGCCCACGTCACAGAGGGTCTTAAGGATACGCACGATATTGGGGAAGTTCTCGAAGAAATTGACGGCCTCTTCGATGCGCATGTCCAGGACGTCGGCGATATTCTTGCCCTTGTAGGTCACCTGCAGGGTCTCGGGATTGTAACGCGTGCCCTTGCACTGCTGGCACTTGACGTAAACATCGGGCAGGAAATGCATCTCGATCTTCTTGGTGCCCTGGCCCTTGCAGTACTCGCAACGGCCGCCCTTGACATTAAAGCTGAAACGCCCGGCCTTGTACCCGCGAATCTTGGCCTCACGTGTGAGGGCAAAGAGCTTGCGGATCTCGTCAAAGGCCCCGGTATAGGTGGCCGGGTTGCTGCGAGGTGTCTTACCGATAGGCGACTGATCGATCTCGATGATCTTGTCGATCAGGCTGGTGCCCAACACACTTTTATGCTGGCCAGGCTTTTCCCGCGACTGATAGAGGCGTCTTTTAAGACTCTTGAGCAGGATCTGGTTGATCAGGGTGCTCTTGCCCGAGCCGGATACGCCCGTGACACAGATCATCACGCCCAAGGGGAACTTGACGTCAATGGTTTTGAGGTTGTTCTCGGCCGCACCCTTAACCTCCAGGCATTTGCGCAGGCTGTACTTGCGTCGCTTGGAAGGCAAGGCAATCACCCGCTTGCCACTGAGGTAGTGACCGGTCACGGACTTCTCACAAGCCAGGATCTCCTCGAGTGACCCCTGGCTTACCACCCAGCCGCCGTTGCGACCGGCACCGGGGCCGATATCGATAACATGGTCTGCGGCACAGATGATGTCCTCGTCGTGTTCAACCACCAGTACGGTGTTGCCGATGCGGCTGAGCTGTTTGAGAATACCGAGCAGGCGGTCGTTGTCCCGCTTATGCAAACCAATGGTGGGTTCGTCCAACACATAACACACACCCACCAAGCCACTGCCCACTTGGGTGGCCAGACGGATACGTTGGGCCTCGCCGCCCGAGAGCGTACCGCTGTTACGATCCAGGGTCAGGTAGTCCAGGCCCACGTCCGCCATGAAAGTCAGGCGGGCCTTGATCTCCTTGAGAATCTGGGTGGCAATGATGGTTTTTTCCCGATCGAGCTGGATGTTGGCAAAGAACTCGCGGGCCTCCTTGATGCTCATGCCACTGAGTTCGGCGATGTTCTTACCGTCCACGGTGACAGCCATGGCCTCGGGACGCAGACGCGAACCCGTACATTTGGGACAAGGCTGTTCCGAGAGATAGGTATGCAGCCGGGCCTTGACATATTCGCTGGTGGTGGTCTGCCAGCGCCGAGTCAGATTGGGAATCACGCCTTCGAATTTAATGCCGTACTTCTTACTGGACTTGGCGTCCGAACCGTACATCAACAGTTCACGGATGTCCTTGGGGATCTCGTCAAAGGCAACGGCTTTGCTTACGCCGGTGTCGCGACAGAAGCGTTTGATCAGTCGGTTGTAGAGGATGTTCATACGCTTGCCGCCCTTACGCCAGGCCGTGACCGCCCCATTCTCCAAGGACAGGGTTTTATCCGGCACGATCAGATCGGGGTCGAACTCCAGGATGGTGCCCAGCCCGTCGCAACTGGGACAGGCGCCATAGGGGCTATTAAAGCTGAACAGACGTGGGGACAATTCCTCCAGACTGGCCTCGGGATGCTCGGCACAGGCAAAGCGTTCGCTGTAGATCACCTCGTGCCATTCGTCACCGCCGATCTCGGGCTCCTGCACCAGCACCAACAACACACCCTCGGCCAGTTTCAAGGCGGTCTCCACCGAGTCGGCCAGACGCACACGCACGGCATCCTTGATCACGAGCCGGTCTACCACGGCGGCGATGTCGTGATGCTTGTTCTTATCCAACTCAGGGACATTGCGCAGATCGTGAATGGTACCATCCACCCGCACCCGCACGAAACCCTCACGTTGGATGTTGGCAAAGACATCTTTATGTTCACCCTTCTTACCGCGAATTAGGGGGGAGCAGACCTGAATCTTGGTTCCCTCAGGTCGGGCCATGAGGGCATCGACGATCTGGGAGGAGTGCTGACTGGTGATCGGCTCGCCACAGACCCAGCAGTGCGGTTGGCCCGCCCGGGCAAAGAGCAGGCGGAAGTAGTCGTAGATCTCGGTGGTGGTGGCCACAGTGGAGCGGGGATTACCACTGCCGGAACGCTGTTCGATGGCAATGGTCGGTGGCAGGCCGGTGATCTCAGTGACCGCCGGTTTCTGCATCTGTTCCAAAAACTGGCGGGCATAGGCACTGAGTGACTCGACGTACTTACGTCGGCCCTCGGCGTAGATGGTGTCAAAGGCCAGCGAACTCTTGCCCGAACCGCTCATACCGGTGATGACCACCATCTGATCGCGGGGAATGTTGAGGCTGATGTGCTTGAGATTGTGCTCAGCCGCCCCCACCACATGTATATGTTTGCCGTTTCGTTGAGTCATGTAAAGCTCCGTGTACGTAACGGGTTTCATCGTGATACAACCAAACCTTTTATTTTACTAGGCTAGGGCCAATAGGAAAGTGCTATTTTGCCTAAACTTTCAGGCTCCAGGGGGTGAACAAAAACCTCCATGGAAACGCGTTGGCCATTACACCAGGCGAACTGGAGATCAGAGCCAGCTTCAACCCAACAGATCTCCTTTGTTATCGGTCACTTACGACATCACTGAGGATAGCAAGCATATTCCTATAGACCTCTAGGCATAGCCAGATCCGTCTCCATCGCCCGGCAAGGCATTCTTGGGTAATCTTGTATCCTTTGAGCCGAAACAGCCAGTTCTGCAAGTCCGAAAACATGTCCTTTGTGGTTAAGTCCTGCATCTGAAGGTTCGACATTAGAGGTGGGTAGTGCTGCATCGATAGAAGGAATGTCCGTTTGAACCGGATTGCCCGGGGGCAAAACATGAAGAGACAACTGAGCCGATCCAATCCCTATGCCCGAAGCAATCATTTAGATCTATGATCCCTTGCATGAGGAACATGAATATGAATGTCTCAAACCATTGGAAACCGATCACCTTGGCCCTGGGCCTCGTGGTGGCTGTTGCGGCAGTCAACTGGATCGCCCAACCCTCCGAACTTGGACCTCACTCAGCCGAGGCTGAGGCGAGCCTGACCCTGCCCGGCAATCCTATCCCCGGCCAGTCCTACAAGATCCTACATGTAATGAGTTATCACTCTCCCTGGAAATGGACACAGGATCAATGGGGAGGATTCCAACAGGCCTTGAGTGATTTAGACGTGGATTACCAAGTGGTGGAAATGGATACCAAACGCCATGGTAGTGAGGCGTGGAAAAAAAGGATGGCCATGCAAGCCGCGGAACTCATTGACCGCTGGCAGCCCGATTTGGTCTTTACCAGTGACGATGATGCTCAGAGCTATCTAACGCAACAGTGGCTCAACACCGAGACGCCCTTTGTCTTCAGTGGAGTCAACGCCTCACCCCAGGTCTATGGATTCCTAGAGGCCCACAATGTCACAGGGGTTCTGGAACGCATGCATTTCATCCAATCCGTCAACCTATTGAAAGAACTGGCTCCGGAAGTACAACGCATTGCCCTGATCACCGACCGAGGGACCATGTGGCCCCACATCATCGAACGATTCAAGGCACAGGAATCGGAATTACAGGGTGTTGAGGTGGTGGCTTACGATGTCCTGGACACCTATGCCGACTACCAGAACAAGGTACTCGAATACCAAAACAGCATCGATGCCCTGGGTTTTCTGGGGATCTTCGAATACCACGATGTCAATGGCGAGAATGTCCCCATGGAAACCCTGATGCAATGGACCGTGGAAAACAGCGACCTGCCGGATTTCGCCTTTTGGCGTGACCGGGTCGACAAAGGCACACTCTGCGCTGTGACCGTTTCCGGACGGGACCAGGGACAGACCGCAGGGCAACTGGCGCGCGATATTCTAGTGGACCACAGAACCCCCAACAGCCTACCGATGGTACAAACCTCCAAGGGCATTCCCGTGGTGAATCTAGGGCGAGCGCGAAAATTAGGGATCAAGCCCCAATCGAATACCTTCCTGACCGCCGAATTTGTGAAAGACCTCCCTTAAGATGAAGACTTCCATACAGCGTAGAATCATTACCATCACCCTACTGACCCTCATGGTGACGATCAGCATCACTACGGGGATCAGTACAATGATCCATAAACGTCACTTTGTCGCGGCCTTACAATCTCACCTGAACGTCATTGGTTTGAATCTCAAGGGACAGTTAGACCGGATCACCCAATTGGGGGTTCCAATCCACGACATCGAGGGCTTCGATCAACAGTGCCAGGAGATCACTGATCGACACCCGTACATCCAATATGCCATGGTCGTCCAAGGCAACGGAACGATCCTTTTTCATAATGCCGGAGACAAGGCCCCCAAAAGCATCCATCCCCAACACCTCGCCCTCCTACAACAAGAGCAGAACAGCCCATTGAACTGCGATGGCGGCAGGTCCTCCATGATTAACCAAATCATCCCACTGCATGACAGCAACAACCCGATGCTGGCCAGTTCTATTGTAATTGGTGTCCCGAGCCAGATCATTCACAGACGGGTCTTGCCTATCATTCTATCCGGACTGATCATGGGGGGGGTGGCCTTGCTGGCCGCAGGAAGTTTGTTGGTGATGGGTATTTCAAAAACCGTAACCCACCCCCTGCACCAAGCCGTACAGACCATTGAGGAGATCAGTCACAGCACGGACCTCTCCCAACGTATCAAAGTGACTTCGAACGATGAAATCGGCATTTTGGCCCAGGCCTTCAATCGCATGATCGAAAACCTCCAGCAAAGCACCACCAGCATCGATCATCTCAACCTTGAGATCGAACAACGCATCCAAGCTGAAGAGGGTCAGCGGGAATTACTCGCCCAGGTAGAGCAAACCAATGCAGAGCTTAAGAACTTTGCCCATATCGTCTCGCATGACCTCAAGGCCCCCTTGCGTGGTATCACGAGTCTGGCGAACTGGATTCAAGCCGACTATACCGACAAGCTGGATGAAGACGGCAAGGAACAGTTGCAGTTACTGACCCAACGTGTCGAACGCATGCAATTGCTCATCGACGGTATCCTCAAGTACTCCCGGGCCGGCCAGAGCCAAGGCGAACCCACTCCCGTGGAACTGTCGACGCTCCTTCCGGAAATCATCGATGACCTGGGTGTACCCGAACATATTCAAATCAGCCTTCCCCAGCAGTTGCCCCTCATCCAATACGATCCCACGCGCATCCGACAGGTCTTTCAGAACCTGTTGAGCAATGCCGTCAAATACATGGACAAAAACCAGGGACGTATCCATGTCGAGGTCACGGACAATGACCAGGAATGGACTTTCAGTATCGCCGACAATGGCCCTGGCATCGAGGAAAAATACTTCGACAAGATCTTCGGCATCTTCCAGACCCTGGTCCCCAAGGATCAATATCAAAGCACGGGCGTAGGTCTGGCCGTGGTCAAAAAGATTATCGAGAACAGTGGCGGCCGTATCTGGCTGACCTCCCAGGTCAATGAAGGCTGTACCTTCCGCTTCACCGTACCGAAACAGACCATCGCCTGTCAGGCCGCAACCTGTTAAGGCCTCACAAGATCGGATAAACACCGCCTCAATTCGCGGCATCCTCCAAGGGAGGGTCTGACTTGAATCGAGACAACATCAGATCCAACCGTTCCGCCATGGCCACAATAGCATTCCAATCGTAGGTGATGATATCATTGGTATGGGCCAAGCTGTTGCGGAGCGACTCCAATTCGTAAATGGCCTCCTTGGCTTCATTACGGTTCTCAAAGCCGATCTCTTTTCGAATGATGGGATTCTTGGTTAAAATCGTGGCCTTATCGACCAAATAAAGACAGTCCATAAGCTCCAGGTCTTGGCCTCTTCTTTGGCGTTCCACTAATAACGATTGCGCCTTTTGGAGTCGACGTTCAGGCAATTCGATTTGCCAACTGTCATTGGGATAGAAATGTTCCAGCGCTTTGGTAAGAATCATTTCTGAGATGGTAATCAAACCAAACAGCCACATACGCACAGAGGGTTTGGCCATGTCTTTTTTCTGAATAACGGCAGAGATCCGATTCAAAAAAGTGACAAAACAATACTCGGCCCGGCTCAGCACTTTAACCACATCCTGATACGATGCATTAAAATTCAAAATATGCTTACTCGCCGGCCTTAGCATATGGTCTTTACAACACCCAGACTTAAGTGTCTCACTCGTAATATACCCCACCACCCGGCCCTGATCGGCCAGACCTGCAACAGAAACCTTTTTGTCCTGCATCATATCCAGTGCCACGGATGCGGGCTTATCAACATCGAAAACAAGGAGAGATTCTGCGATGTCGATAGCCGTAAAGCCTGTCGTGAAGACATGGCGTAAACGATCATGCAACGGGGGCAGGTTAAGCGACATGGACAAACGAGATATATCACTCATGATCTTTCAATCCCACGATATAGCCTTTCATCGAATATGGATCAGGGACGTGCTTGATTATATTTGATTCCATGGAGAAATGCTTTAGAAAACCTCTGCCTTATATCAATAATCGCATGACGAATCCTTCATTCACCCTCAAGGCGTGTCCCTCAATTGTCGCTGCAGGACCTCCCGATCTTGGGGTGACAACTCAAGATGGGCCAGGGCTTGGTGCAAAACCTGCTTGACCTTAGGCCACTGTTGCTGAGATCGATAGTAACTGGCCAAAAACCAATAGGCATCCACGGTGGCATGACAGTCCGCGATTTGTTTTTCAAGAAGAGCGACGGCTGGGTCAACATCGCCCTGCTGGACCAGGTAATAGGCATAGGTGTAACCATACTTGCCATTGTCAGGTTGCAACACATAGGCCTTTTGACACCAAGCCAATGCCGCGGTTGGATTGACCTGGGCCAGGAGGATACCCAGATTGTAGGCAGGCACGGGATCGTTGGGATCGAGTTTGGCCGCCTTGAGAAAGAGGGCTTTGGCTTCTTGAGGACGATTCAATTCTGCCACCAACATGGCCAGGTTGGTCAGGGTGATCAGGTTGTTAGGATCCAGGGCCAAGGCACGGCGAAAGCTCTGCTCTGCCTCCGCGTTCTTACCCTGGGCATGATAGACAAAGGCAGCATTGACATGGGGAGGGACAAAATCGGAGCGCAGTTTGATCGAGGTCTGGTAGGCCTCCAGGGCCTGATCGAACTTACGCTGCTCCATATAGACGTTCCCTAGATTGTAGTGAGAGCCATAGTCATCCGCCCGGGCGATCATGCCCTCCATGAGTTCAGCAAGGGCCCGATCCAGCTGCGACTGCTGATCTTCGGAGAGTTGGCCCGGGGGCATCGAGGCCAGACTGGCTGCAGCGCGCACACGTACCAGGCGGTAGTCATCCTGGGTGGCCTTGAGCAGGGCCGGTACCGATTCGGTCGTCAGGACACTATCCAAGGCCTCGGCAGCTGTGGCACGTACAAAGGCAGAGGGATCCTGCTGGAGGACCTCGATCAAAAACGGCCACTTCTGTGGGGAATCACATCGCCGTAACAAGCGAATCAAGGACCCGGTGACAATCTCGTCGCGATCGGGTTGCTGGAGAGAGTCCAACATCTGATCCAACTGCTGCCACCGTCCCTGGCGGGCCTGATCGATATAATCAGCCAAACGCAGATACCGTTCTTGCCGAGTGGTCATCCCCCACTCGGTGACCTGCTGCTGGGCCCAGGCCGCATCCTGATCAGGGGCCTGATGGCATAGATTACAGGCATTGTCTGATTCATATTTAAGGGTGGCTGCAGGTACCGGGGGCCGCATGGAGTGGTCCGTGCGGTTCATGTGGGCAAACTGGGTCATGGGCATGTGACAGGAAATGCACTGGGGGGGTGTGCTCACCGGGCTCATGATGGGAATGCTCTGTGATATGATCGACCTTATCTTGATGACAGGGCAAGCAGGCCCCGCTGGCCTGGGCCGGATCCTTGAAACGATAACGACCGCTGGAGGTATGGCAATGCATACAGTCCAACTCACCGGCCTGCATACAAGGACTCATACGCCAGGTGGTCATGGTATAGTTTTCACCCAGGTCACGACCATCGGGGTAGAAATCGGAATTCTCCAGGGTCACCAAATCATAGTGATCGAAAAACCGCTCACCCGCCATAAACGATGGGGTGATGGGTGACATCTTGGCATGACAGGAGTTGCACATGGAATTGGTTTGCTCAACAGTAAAGCTATGCGTACTGACCAAGCCTAACTCATTGGGTTCGGTCTCTGTCTTCTCGGCTTCCTGGTATAGCTCCACATGCCGTTGCGAAGGACCATGACAGGTCTCACAGTTGATGCCCGGTTCGGCCCATTGGGTGTGATAGGTATCGGTCTTGAGGTCGTAGTTACTGGAGAGTTGACTGACATGACAGCCATAGCAAGAGGTGTTGAAGGTATACAAGGGGTCGGTCCAATGGACGGGCTCGTCTTGATCCTGACCAGGAAAATGCCGTACCCCACTGGCCGCGGTATCAAACCATTGCCGCTTATGAACATCATAGGCCAGGGGTAGGGTCTGTAAGCGTCCGCCCTGCCAAGGGGTCAGAAAGTAGAAGACATTCTTGCCGCCCAAGACATGTTGAATCGGATATTCCTTGCGTCCTTGCGGGCCGGTTTCCACCAAGACGCCATGATCGGCCTTGATGGCGGCTTGATAACGATAATCTCCAATCTGAATTTCACCCACATGGGGAGTGAGATGGGTCTGAGCAAATTCCTGGGTGTAGGGTTGCATGGCCTTACCGTGATGCGAGGGAGCCCATAATTCATAAAATTCTTCATGACATTCACGGCAACTCGAACTTCCAGCAAACGGACTCTCTTGCCCCCAGGCCATGGCCCCTGTCCATAACGCACCCAAGCAAAGGATCAATCCTAGTGTGCGATAGCGGCTACCGCGTGTGAGGCAGCGGTTAATTGCGATCGGCATCGTTTCCATCCATGCATCATAACGCCCCCCCTGCTCGAACACAACCTAGAACCGCATTTCAAAAGAACGGTCAATCCATTAAAAAAGGCAGGCCCCGAAGGACCTGCCTTGAATAGATAAACAGTCGATGAACACTATTCATCGCCAGCAAGATAACGCACCTCAGCCTCGGACAGGGCCCGATTGTAGATGCGAACTTCGTCCAGCATTCCGTTGAACAAAACCGTCGGCCTCGAACTGAGAATCACCCAACCAGTTGTTGGTGGTGACACCCAGATTGGCCGGGAAGACAGTCGTCTCAACACTCGCGATGGATTCGCCACCCACGTAGAGTTCCATGGTCCCGGCGTCAGCATCAAAGACCACCGTCATATTGACCCAGAACTCGATGGGGAGATCGGCCTCGGAGCTCAGCAAGGTTTCACTGTCATCTTCCAGACTGCGAATGGCCACGCGGGCGACATCTGCGGTGCCCAAGCGAGGACAGATAAAGAAGTAGTTATCCTCACCGGTGCCAACATCTAAGGCACGTTGCCAGCTGGCATCGCTCTCGTTGAGATAAATCCACATCGAGAAGGTCGAACTGTTCAAACCGGCAACCAGGTCGCCGATCGGCATCGATACATAGTCTTCAGAACCGTCCATATTCAGGGCTTGACCGAAGAGTCCGTCGTCATAATTCAAGAAGGCGTCCGTTTGGCCGTCATAGTTGCCGGCACTGTCTTCGATGTTCTCTTCCATCTCATACCAGAGCTGCAGACCCTCGGTGCCAGGATCCACAGGGGACACGGCCGTAGAGACCTCTTCGGCATGAACGGTGATATCATCGACATAGATCAAACCGACCTCATCGGCATCCACGCCAATCACCAGGCTCTCAACGCTACTCAGGTCGATTCCCAGTGAAACGAGGTTCACATCCCACTGCTTCCACAACCCGAGTGACAGACTGGTCTCACAGGTGGCCCGAGCCCCATCGATCTCCAGGTAGAGCTGACCGTCAACGTTGTCACGATCACCCAGGAAATAGAGGGTCAGGGTTTGAATGCCACCGAGACTCCAGTCAGGCATCGCCCAAATCGAAGGTTGCCTTGGAAACGTCGTCACCTTCGGTGTAGTTGTAATTGAAAGGCATGGACTTGGAACCACCGTGAACGATCGACTCTTCGTAGTAGGGGCTGTCATCGTGTCCGACCTGAGAGCCATTGCTCGAATCGGTGTAACCGTCTATCCAGCTATCGTAGATATAGTTATCCGAGTCGTTATAGGATTCCATGTCGTCAATAAGGATGTATTCAGGTGTGCTGAAACTCCAAACATCACCCGCAACAACATCAGCACCATTGACCTCGTCCACACGCCAGTAATAGGTACGGTTGAAGACAATATCCAGATCGCTCAGATCGAACTGAGACTCGTCCACGGAAGCGACCAACGCAGAACCGTCAATCACGGCCTCTTCGTCAGTGCTCAGATACAGATCGTGCGTTGCGGCATAACGACCGGAACGCCACTTCAGAATTTGGTTCGCAGCCACATCGTCGGCACCATTAGCAGGTTCCGGCAGACGTGCGGCCACGGGAATCGAGAAGAAACGAACTTCACTGAGACTGCATTGGGTAATCCCAGGAAGGCTCGACCAATTCGACAGGGCGGTGATACGCACACTGCTGGCCTGAACCGCACCCATATCGACAACACTGGTCACCGGCGTTCTTCCGGTACCGGCGGCCTGGTCCAGGATCCGATTGGCATCCACCACGGTCCACTCATTGCCGTCCACCGAAACTTCAATCAGGGCCTGCTTGACGCCAAAACCAAGAAACCGCTCTGTCTCGGTGTTCGAGTTCCAAACCCACATCTTGTCCAGGACGAGGATCTCGTTGAAGTCGTACTGAATCCAAGGCATGGGGTCAGCAGGTGAACTAATCCACATATCCGAAGAAGATTGATTATGCAGATCGTCGTCATCGAGACCATTGCCATCGATGGTGGCGCTGGCCGGACCACTGGTAGCGTCCAGAGTTGACGCTGTGACCGTGATCAGGGCACTATCAAAAGCGAACGATACGGGTTCGACGGTAAAGGTCCAAACATCACCCACGGTCACGGTATGGTCAGAGCTCACATTAACTTCATCCACACGCCAGTAGTAGGTCTGCTCCAGTTCCAGTTGACCGACTTCATAGCTACTGACATCCAAACCGGTCGCCAATTCAACCAGGTCTTCCTCACTCGTTCCGAAGTACAGATTGTGAGTCGACTCATAGGCCCCCATGCTCCAGGTCAGAGTCATCATGGGATCGCAGTCCGTGGCACCGGAAACCGGTGAAGGATCACCGGCTTTGGGGCTGGCCTTACCAAAGAGGAAATTCACAGGATCCAAAGCCACATCCGAGAAACGAATCTCGTCCACCCAACCATAAACACGGTCCGTGTGGCCACCATTGTAGAGACCACGGGTCACGGTCCAGGTACCGGATTCCCAACCATCACCACTGGTTTCGCCAATGGCCAGGTGGGTATCGCTTGTACCCGATTCGATCATATCAATCGAGTTGACCAACTCGTTGTTACAATACAGTGACAATGTCGTTCCATCGGAAACCACGGCCACATTGTACCAGGTATCGGTTTCAACAAAACCTTCTTCCGATTCGACGATATGGGTGTATCCGTCCACATCGGTCATGACCACACCCAAGGTCCCGGTCCCGGCACGAGATGACAGGTAGAAGGGAGCCAGGGCAGGTTCGGCACGATCGGTAGCGACCTCGGTACCATCGCGACCGACGATGGTATGGTAACCACTGATGTCGGTCAGTTTGAAGGAAGCCTCAATGGTAAATTCTGAGGGTGACCAGGTCTCCAGATCCACTCCCGTAGGATTGCTCTGCTCAGACCAGGTCATCGCAGCAGGATAGCTACCGGCTGAGGTAATACTCAAGGAATTCCCATACCCTTCAGCGGGAACCGATGTAGCAGGAACGTCATTCGACCAGGTGTGACCGGCCCAGGCGTATTCCCAGGTGGTCAGGTGGTTGCCATTGCCGGACCATTCATGGGCGGCCTTACGCCACACCGTCTGACCATCGGAGTCAGGCAGACCAATTCCATTGGCTACGGTTCCACCGGCATTTTCGACGATTTCACTATCTTGAGCATCATCAAAACGCCAATAAGCAATGGTATCGCCCAGGGCGACCGATCCGATCACTGCTAAAAGTAGCATCACAAACAGCGATCGGCTCGCCAGAGACTGGGAAACACCCCCACTCATCATTTTCTTAATACTAGTCCTCTGTGGTCTCATCTTAGATCTTCTCCTAAAAAGTATAAAACAGGTTGATCTGGCCTAGGCACAGATCAATAGGGTTCAATTCTTAAATGTCTTTGATTGCATTACAGAAGTCTTAAAAACAGCCCAGTTCATCATTATATACATCGACATTAATTTATACTAGCTAATTTGCGTAATATGGATAATTCAAAAATTATTAACACCCCAGCTTATCTCATACACAACACTCCTTAAATGAAGTTAACCTGACTAATCCCTATAATCGTTACAATAGTGATAACCGGGCCACCACTCCATGCAGTGGCCCGGTTATTGAGATTCCTCCTCCAGGGATCCGTGATTTAGCGATCACCCGCCAAGAATCTTACTTCACCCTCAAGAAGGGCACGCCCATACAGTCGGAACTCATCCAGGAGCCCTTCCAGCAGGCTATCACCGTCCCATTGGGAATCTCCCAACCAATTCTGGGTGGTCACTCCCAAATCGCGTGGATAAATCGTCGTCGTGGCCTGTCCGACCTCCTGTCCATCGACATAGAGCCGCAAGAGGTCATCTCCGAACACCACGGCCAGGTGATGCCAGCCCTCACTGAGGGGATTGTTATCGGTCACCAGGATTTCACCGCCACTGTCGGGTGTTAGGATGGCGACCCGAGCCGGGCCCTCGGTCCCTATACGAGGACAGAGGAACAGATAGTTATCGGTCCCGGTGCCCACATCAAAGACCCGTTGCCAGAGCCCTTCACCCTCGGCCAGGTTGACCCAGGCGGCAAAAGTGGAGTCGGTCAGACCCGCTACCAACTCACCGATGGGCATTTCGACAACATCCTCGAATCCGTCGAAGTCCAGGGCGCTACCCAGATCGGGCAGGCTCTCGACAAACTCCGGTTCCGTTATGGAGTTGCCGTCATACACACCGGCACTGTCGGTCAGGTCCCCTTCCATCTCATACCACAGGATCAGCCCATCCGTACCCGGATCCACAGGTTCCACTGCTGCCGGGGGCTCATGGTACAGACGAATATCATCCAGATAGAGCAGGCCATGGCCCACCCCCTCGACACCAATGACCATCGTCTCGATGTCATTGAGATCCAGATTCAGGGTCATCAGGTCGATGCTCCAGGTTGTCCAGACCGGAATGCTCAGATCGAGAGGACAGTCGGCCCGTTGGCCGTTGATCTCCACGAACAACTGGCCGCCAACGTTCTCACGTCCGCCCAAAACAGCCATAGTCAGAAATTCCAGCCCACCTTGGCTCCAATCCGCATGGCCCATGTTGCGTACGGCCGTGGCATTGACATCCTCGGTGGTGACATAGGTGTAGGGCATGGACTGACTGCCGCTGTGAGAGATGACCTGTTCCACATAGGGGCTGTCATCATGGCCGACCTGAGAACCGTTCTCATCGATTCCATAGCCATCGGCCCAAGCCTCATAGATGAACGTCACGTCATCATAGGACTCCATATCGTCCACCACCATATAGGGCGGGGTCGAGAAGGACCAGAGATCACCCTCTCGGCGCGTGACCTCGGCATCCTCGTTGACCTCGTCCACCCGCCAGAAGTAGGTCTGGCCGTAGACAAAGGTCTCGTCCAGCAATTCCAGTTCCGGACGTTCCACTTGGGCCATCCAGGCATTGCCATCGACGATGGCATTGACATCCGTACTGATCAACACCTCATGCACGGCCGCTTCGCGACCCGGTCGCCAACTCAGCATGCGAGTCACCGGCACATCGACCGCCCCATCGGCAGGCTGAGGCACACGGGCCGTCAAGGGGATCCAGGAGAAACGAACCTCACTGAGCCCCATCTGGATCATACCCGGTAGGGATGTCCAACTGGAGAGGGCCGTGACACGTACGCCTTGTACTTCGAGCCCTCCCAAATCGATCACCGAGGTCACGGGCGTGGGTGCCAAGCCCGTGGCAGCCTCCAGCGTGACATTGGGATCGAAGACCACCCAGTCGTTGCCGTCCAGGGTCACTTCGATCAGGACCTCCTTGAGGCCATAACCAAGATACATTTCCAGGGGATGGTTGGAGTTCCAGATCTCTATCTCATGCAGGGGATAGGCCTGGTCAAACACGTATTGAATCCAAACCGGTTCAGGACCCTGCCCCGAAGAGAACCACATCTGGCTCTCCTGGGTGCTATGCTCGTCCTGTTCATTGAGTCCCAGGCCATCCACGGTACGGCGAGGATCGCTCCCCTCGGCCGTACTGCTGGCGGTCACGGTCATGACATCCGCATCCACCCCATAGACCTCCGGCTCCACAGTAAACGACCAGACCGGCCCGATTTCCACCCGACCTTCGGCCTGATTGACTTCATCCACGCGCCAGAAATAGGTTTGTCCCAAATTCAAACGCCCCAACTCAACTCCATTGACCTCGAGATCGGCCAGCAGCGGTGTGTCACTGTCCTGCACCTCTTCCAAGCTAGCCCCCAGATGCAGGTCATGTCGATCGGCTCCCTCGCCTGCGGTCCAATGGAGTTGAACCCAATAGGACGCATCGGCTTCTCCATCGACAGGGAAGGGGTTCTTGGCCTGCAAGGCAGGCTGACCAAAGAGAAACTCCTCGGGATCGAGGGCCCCTTCGGTCAGGCGAATCTCATCGACCCAGCCATAGACCCGGTCCACGTGTCCGCCATTATACAGGCCACGACCTACGGTCCAGGTGCCGGATTCCCAATCCCCGCCCGAGGTCGAGCCCATGGCCAAACGGGTGTCGTCACTGCCCAAGGCCGTCATATCCAGGCTATTGATCAATTCATTGTCACAGTACAACGACAGGGTCTGGCCATCACAGACCACAGCCGCGTTGTACCATTGATTGGTTTGAATAAAACCCGCTTCGGATTCCACAATGTAGCGTACCCCGTCCATATCGACCATCACCACGCCCAGGGTACCGGTGCCATGTCGCACCGACAGATAGAACGGTGCCAGGGCCGCTTCGTCGCCAAACACCTCGGTGCCATCACGCCCTACAATGGTATGGTAGCCGCTGATGTCGGTCATCTTGAACGACGCCTCGACAGTGAAGGCCTCCGGGGTCCAGGTCTCCAGGTCCACCCCGGCCGGCAGGCTCTGCTCGGACCAGGTCATCATGGCCGGCCAATTGCCGGCCGACTGGGCACTCAGGGCATTATCCAGTCCCTGTGTCGGTATCCGAGCCGCCGGAACATCATCCGACCAGTTATGACCGGCCCAGGCATGTTCCCAGGTGGTCAAATGGTTACCGTTGCCACTGTGGTCATGGGCGGCCTTACGCCACACGGTTTGACCGTCGGAATCCGGTAAGGCATTGCCCGCCGCTACCGTGCCCAGGGGCACATCGATCTCGGCATCAGCGACGTCATCAAAACGCCAATAGGCGACACTCTGTCCCCAAACCGTCGAACCCAACCAGAATAAGAATACACAAAAAGCCACATAGGAAAAACCGCCCCACCAACACCAACTCAAATCTTCGGAGAGTCGCCCACAACAGCTGTGCGTTTGCTCCTTGCTTATTGGATTGTGTTTTACGCGTCTCATGATTTCATCCTCCAAATTCATAAGGCCACTTGAAGGCGGAATCCTGTAACAGTAACAGGGTTCCCGAGACCGCTGTGAGAAGCCTTAAAGCCCCGCAATGTGCGGTCTCTAAATGTAGGAGGAATGAGCACCGATAATTGTGACATGCAATTCAACGCGATTTATCGAGCCCGGAAACGAGGTAATTTCCCACCCTGAGGACTATTAAAAAAATGTATGAACTCCCACCCCTATCATGTCTCGCCTAAAACACAGGGAAACAAGCAATAAACGAGCACTCTCTCAAGATCGAGTATCCAAATCATTAATTGTCCATACGAAGGAATGAATCTTTTTTTAAAAAGGCCTCTCAATAAAAAAAGCCTATCTCTGTTTCTTTCAGAGATAGGCCTACAAAACCAAAGGAGATCACACAACCTTATGAATCGCTTACAAAAAACGGAATTGTCAACAATGGCTTGATAGTATCACCACCAGCAAGGAGGGCCTGCTTTATCCCAACGAGGAACGACCCAATTAGAATAACTCACATAGGGAAAGATTGGCGGATTCCATTGTCGCCAGGCCACATGCCCATCCACGTAACCGATATTGCTTCCTGCAGGCTCCTCATTAGTAATTAAATGATTTGAGCGATCATCTCCGCCCCCGATATATGATAAGCCACCAGCAATTTCTCCAAAATTGTAACGCCATTTGGCATCACTATCCTCTTGCCCAATAATCACATCCGTAACCAGTTCCTTGGTCTCAGGATTCTCTAAACTAGTGGTCCAGATCCAATTTTTATCTTCGGTATCCGTGCGATATCGAAGAATGGAGGAATCTCTCCCTGCCAATAAAAAGAAGTAACCTGAAACGATGATAGCCTCCTCAATGTTCCCCTGAAAAAAATGACCATCCCAGCTTTGATCATACGATGCACTGCTGAACATCCATAGCTTATCCAGATAGGTTTGCTGCACCTCATTAGCGGGACAATAGAACATCTCCTGCCGCAATCCCATGGCCAACATCTCATTAACTGCAGGAACGGGCACGTCCTGCAACCAGGCCATGCGATTGACTACCGGGAGTTTGCCTCCATGACTGTCCCCATAGGCAATGAGGGCCTGAACCTGTAGGTTGATCTGTGAGGCACAGACCACCCGCCTGGCGCGTTCACGCCCACTTTGGGCCACAGCCCCGAGTGTGGCCATCAGAAAGAGCAGGGTTAATCCCAACACCATCATCTCACGTTTATTGACAGACCTCATCATAGGTTCATCTCCATTAGGATTAAAACAGGTCGTTATAGATACGTACACCATGGGCGACATCAGTGAGGATCAAGACGCCTTCGCTTCCAATCACAGGGTAGAGCAGGCTGCTGCCGATGGGCAACGCGGCTGCAACTTGTCCCTGGCCATTGACCACATAGAGTACACCATCATCCCCGGCGGCATAGATCATGCCATCCGCATCAACGGCCAGGCTGAAGCCCTGCCCGGTTCCTAATTGAACAATCCACTGCACCACTCCCTCAGGAGAGATAGCCCGCAAATAGGGATCATCCAGACTCACATACATCGTGCCATCCGGTCCCAAGGCAGGTTCGGTCCAGATCGAGTCACCGGGCTCCACCCCATCCTCAAAGACCTCACCTCCAAAGCTATACTCGACGTCCACAGAGCCGCCCCACCAATCAAAATCCTCCGAGGTGGTGACCTCAATGGCATGGCACAAATCCACAGTCCACAAGACGCTCCCCTGGTTCGGATCGATGACATAGAGATTGGGATCATCAATCAGCCCCTGATAAAGGATCCCACCCGCACCCACCACCGCAGAGGCAAAGATCGACCCCCTATCACTATGGCTGGGAGCATTGGCATCAGCACAGAGACAGCTCCACAGCACGGTGCCGTCTTCCGGAGAGAGGGCATAGAGCCTGGGCTCGTAGAAACTCCCCATGAGAACCTCACCATGAAGTCCCAGGGTCGGCGCGGCCAGCAAGGCCTCGGTAAATGATCCCAAACCAGGGATCTTAAAACTCCAAAGCAGGGAGCCATTGCGTGACAAAGCATAGAGGGTGCCGTTCTGCCCAGACACATAGATCGTTCCCGTATCAGAGACCGTGGCACTGGCGTAGAGGAAGCCCTCGGTCTGCCAGGTCCAACGCAAGACTCCTTCATAGGCAAAATCATCACCGTCAATGGCCTGAGCCACCGAACGACGACCGGGACGACCACCCTCGTCGTCATCTTCATTAGGATCAATCAGACGTAAGATCCCCTCATGGGCAAAGGCATAGAGCCGACCATCTTGGCCGCCCACATAGACACTACCGTCCGGCCCCACGGTCGGGGCAGTCAACAGCGGTGTGTTGACATCCACACTCCAGAGCGGTTGCCCTGAAGAATTAAAGGTATAGAGCATCCCGCCTTCAGTGGCCACATGCAGGCGATCCTCATAGCCCAGGGTCACGCTGGTGTACAGCTCGCCAGGCAGGTTGATATCCAAGGTATCGATAGGAGCCAAGGGGCCTGCATAAAGGGCCTGTCCCGTATGCTGCGCATTACCCGCCAGGGTAGACCAGGGTGACACCGTCTCGACGCCGTTTTGATCGGGCACCACTGCAAATGCGTCACTGTCGGTCACGAATTGATTAGGATCGGGTGTGGACAAGATCACGCGGATGCGAACGGAATGGCTGTTAAAATCTTCAGGAATGTTCCAGTCATAGGCACCCGTATTATCGATATCACTGGCGATGACCTGCCGCGACATGTCATTATCATCATTGACCAGGATATCCACATTGGCATCAGTAGCCAGCTTCCTCCAGGTCAGTTGATGAACGCTGCCTGCGGCCCAGACCTCCCCTCCCTGAGGATGCGTGACATGAATGGTAGCACAAGGCCTTTCAATCGCCCCGATATCAACCGCAGCTCCCATGACACGAGGAGAACCCTGGACATCCCAATCTCCCAGATAATCCCATCCTGACGAATAACCTCTATCAATGCAGGGTGAATCCCAGCGTAGAGACAGATCGCCATAGTCGTCGTTAAGGCTCTCATCAACATCGGGAGTATTGGGATCGTCGCCCCATCCGTCACCCCCATTATCCGGCGTACAGACAAACAAAGGATCACCCCAAATCGTCTCATTAATATCTATCACATCAGCGAGAGTCTCATTGGGATCTAATTGGAGACAGCTATGATTCAGATTAGAAACATCGACCAAATACTCACATGATAAGGCAAATGACACTTCTCCCCGATCGCCCCTACTTCCGTAGTTTGTATACCCTGCCACAGATCGTCCCACTCCATGTTTGTCTTGGTTAAAGGCCACAATAGTATTAACCAGAGATAGACAACGACGATAACAGCTAGCGTAACTCTCAATGAGTATAGAGCCACCCTCTTCACCTGCAGTGTTGCCGACCAATATACAGCCTGTTAAGTGCATTAATTCTATGCGAAAACTAATCCCCCCTCCTCTACGAGATGCATGATTAGCAAGAAAAATACAATTGTAGAAATCGGAAAAGGTGGAGTAATCCGTATAGAGCCCCCCTCCTGCTTGCGCTCTATTCCCAATCCATTGACTGCGATCTCCCCACAGATCACTATCATCACTGTAGACGGCTCCCCCCTCTTCAGCAGCTTCATTTCCTTGGAACAGGCAATCGATGAGTCGAACAGTCGCGTCTTCAGTGTAAAGGCCTCCCCCATTTTCGGCCTGATTATGCAAGAGTTGGCATTGGTACAATCCGATACGGCTACCCTCACACCAGATCCCCCCGGCTTGATTCTCGCGGATGACACAGGAACGAATCGCACAGTAAGCATTGCTGCAACGAATGGCCGCTTGAGTCAGACCGCCAGTTACGGTGATTCCAGCCAGAACAGTCGGTAGCGCTGGTGATCCGGCAAAGACAAGGGCCGGAACCGAATTGCCGTCCTGCACCGGACACTGCAACACCGTGGCAGCTACAACACCTGCATCGTTGGCATCCTGGCTACGCAGGGTGATGGCCTTGCTATCGATCAGCAAGGGTTGATTGCCGTCACTGACATAGAGGCCGGGTGCCAAGACCACCACATCACCATCATGGGCATCATCAATGGCGGCTTGAATCGCATTGAATCCTCCGCTTGGGTTCACGATATACTGGTGTCCATAGACAGGCAGTGTTAATAGAGCCAACATTAATCCAACGCATAACTTCATGAGTTTCTCCCTAAGAGTCAAATGTCACTTAATAAGTCTTGAAGGTCCTCATCCATTCCGGCCAATGGCTAGGATGAACTCCACCTGCATTTGTCCAAGGCCCAGCCGTATTGTATTGACGATGCCACTTCAAGGTCCATAGCTCCTTTAATCCCACGGGGCGTGCGGCTCCATCCATAAAGACGGCATTGATGGTTTCCTGATGACGGTCGAGGCAAAAACGTTGCATATTGTCATGGGTATCCAGGATTTGACTGGTAGCTGTTGCAGGTGGATAATCATCATATTGCGGCCACGCGCAATAGAAAATACCGTCCAAAAGCATGGGGATATCACTTGCCCCTTCAACAAATGGAGTTTTCCATTGCCAACGTGCGGGGCAGTCCCACTGAATAATATCTTCATTTTGATAAGGAATATAAACCCAGCCATTAATTCCATAACTACCATAGCTACCAGCGATCCGACCAGCCCCCGCATCAACAGGAATCTTACCCCAGGCTTCGGTGGTACTTCCAATCCAACTGCTCGTTCCATTGACATCCCCAAGGGCATATTCACTGGCAGCAGGACAGAGACGCAATGATTCGGGGTAGTCCATGGTATAGAACCAGCGGCCTGCTCCGTTGCTTGCCCCTCGCGTAGGAAACCGATCTCCATTGCCCTCTGTATATTCCAGTAGGATTCCACCAAGTCGTTTGAGATGTAGCTGACAGACCGTGGCCCAAGAACGCTGACGACCGCTATAGCCCGTGGCCCCAAGAATCAATAGCAGCCAGAGGCAAACTCCGGCTCCAACCATCCAATCCTGTTTGTATGGTTTCTTCCATGTCATGATTGATCTCCACGGTTAGACCGTTTGTATTTCCTCATTGGCAATCGATGACCTCTCCACCCTCTTGTTGCCCCACAATCGGATCCACGTAATAGTCACCGTCCACCTGGGCGACATTGGTACAGGCCGACAGCTCACCATCGGTCATGAGGCCCACCAAGCCGCCCACCACCAGACCGCCCTGAACATGGCCATAGGTGGTGCATTGTGTCACGGTCCCCTGGTTCAGGCCCACCAATCCACCGACATTGGCATCGCCCTCAACCGATACACTAATGCGGCAATCCTGAACACTGCCTTCATTACGCCCCACTAAACCGCCGACCACATCATTGCCATCGACCACCCCAGAACAGACACAATCGCTCACGTAACCGGCATTGACTCCAGCCAAAAGCCCTACCTCTCCTGTCTGTTCGGGCCAGGCCTTGATCGAACCGTTCAAGGCTGACATCGACTCATCCGAAGGATAAAAGTCATGACGATCTATGGGCTCATAGGACGAACCCCCATAATCCTCATCGTCGGGAATAAAATCTCCCCAATCCCAAGGATCATTGGAGCGGCCCGCAGCGAAATAATTCTCATAGATCCCCGCCCCCTGCAACTTGAGACCGGAAACCTCAGCCCCAGAGTCCAATTCACCGAACAAGCCCAAATGCCCGGCACCCTCGATTTGAAGGTAGCGAACGAAACAATCATTCCCATCCAAGATACCGTTGAACCAAGGCACCACTGCGCTATTCCAAGTTGATTCCCCCAGATCGATATCTGCAGCCAAGCGGTAATGAGCCCAGGGACGCATCCATAAACGCCCCAGATCATTGGCATCGTCTACGAGATAGAACTCCTCACTGCTGGGGCCGTTGACATCCGCTGGACTCAGTGACGTCAGGGTTGGATACTGCCCTTCATGCTTGATCCAATAGTTTGAAGTTCCATTGGCCGTCTCATCTTGAAGGTCCCAACCTGCATCGAGATAGGTCTGACGTGGTTGCCATTCTCCCATCCATAATCCTGTCGCCAGATCATCCTCAGATTCCCAACCGTCGTAAAAGCTATTTTGTACCACGCCCACCTGTTCAAAGGCGTATTCCGTCCAGCCTAGCTCGATGCGGTAGGTCTCGGATTGATTGCTCCCCACCAGGGCCCCGACTTCCTTGGATCCCTCAACCGTGCCCGTACTATAACAACACACCACAGCACCATGTTGGTTATCCCCAACCAGCCCCCCAACCGCATAATGACCATCAACCGACACCGTACTATAACAATTCAGCACGCGTCCGTTGTTGTGCCCCACGAGCCCACCGACGGCATCCGACACGCAGTCCACCGAACCATTGCTCGAACAAGCCAGCATTAGACCTTGATTAAAACCCACCAAACCGCCAGTGCCATGGCTCAAGCCAAACACACTGCCATCACTGGAACAGCCGATCAAAACGCCACGGTTGTCGCCCACCAAGCCACCGACATTGACCTCGGCAATCACGGCCGACTCAGCGTAACAATCGAGCACCAATCCATTATTGACCACAGCCAACGCCCCGGCACAAGACATACCCGGCATGGGAGAAACCGGATCCGGACCGCCGCGTCCTCCAGTCTCGGTCTCCACATTGGGATCGACCATCGATGCTCCATTCAAAGTTAAGTGACGCACAATCGCAGTTTCTCCGAGCTCCCCAAATAAACCCAACTCCTCCGTCCCCTCCACCTGCAAACCATGGATCGCATACCCCCGGCCATCCAGAGTTCCATCAAAAGAGTCAATCACCGGCCCCGTAAACACCGTCCCACTGAGATCGATGTCACCGTCCAGACAATAGTTTCCCGAGGGATTGTCAGCCATAGCTAATAGTTCTTGAACTGAACGGATATTACAGGGATCGCTAGGACCCTCTTGAGCAAAGCCACAAGCACAACACAGGCCCATGCTTACTACCACCATCACATTCCACTGTAACCGTTGCATAACCTCTCCTTAATCATTTAGATCCATTCCTACTCTTGTCGCAACACTGGATACCCCGGTTCCTCCGGCATAACCCAGATGTCCTCTGTCCCGTTGTCACTTTCTTCCACAAAATCCCAACCGGCATTGAGGTAGGTGTTGATGTCCTGCATCTCGGTAGTGGTCAGGCCCGTGGCTCCGTCATCGACCAGGATGCCGGTGGCCTCGGTGTCCCAGAAGCAACTGACCGTACCCTGGGAACTTCCACCTACGCCCTTGGCATCGTCGTCATCGGATTGAATGGTCACTATACTATAACAGTTCGTAAGGCTACCTGGGCCCGTCCCAACCAAACCGCCTAAATCAGAGAGGCCGTTGATCACACCAGTGGCATAACAATTGGCAACCATACCTTCATTGCCCCCTGCTATCGCACCACAGTCATAGCCACCCTCCATAACCCAATAACAATTGCGAGGACACTGCCATTCCATCGCGCCCGAGATGTTGACATCAATGACACCCAGGCGTTGCACTTCGGCTTCTTCATACAGGGTACCGAACAGTCCTAAATAATCCCATCCAACCAGGGTGAGGTTCTTGATGGTGTGGCCTTGCCCATCAAAGTGTCCCCATAATTCGGGCACCACGGCACTGTACCAGGTGATCCCCTCCAGGTCCAAATCCGCACCCAGGCGATAATCGCTGTCGGGGCGTTGTCTAACGGCCCCCAACTGCTCTGCCGTGCTAATGACAAAGGGATCATCAATGGTTCCCGATCCAACGGGAGTAAAGGGATTGTTTTCCTGAAAGACGGTTAAGACCGGGAATCCACCTTCTGCCGGCATCTGCCAGATCTCATGGAGTCCATGATCGGCCTCACCCATAAAATCCCAACCTGCCTGCAAATACGTTTGTATCTCAACCATATCGGAGACAACATTACCATCATAATAGGGTTCAAAATTAGTCCCAGACTGTTCCCAGTAACCATCAAAGAAATATTCTCCCACAGCATTTCCACTTCCACCTCTGCTAGAAATCAAGCCCTGCACAGGCCCAGTGCTGTAGCAAAAGCTGACAGCACCCTCACTGAATCCTACTAATCCACGGGCAAAAAATCCTCCTAAAACGGTCATACTGCTGTAGCAGTTTTGCAAGCATGCCTCGTCACGCATTATCCCAACGAGTCCACCCACATTCCGCTCCCCCTCTATTTGACCAACACTATAACATTCTGCAACCGCTCCACCATAGAAGACTCCAACAAGAGCCCCCATGCCATTTCCGTTGCCATTAATATGAACATTTTCCAAGCCTAAATTTGTGATAGCTGCATCTCCGTAAATAAATCCAAACAATCCCAATCCCCCAATACCATTGATCGTCAGATTTCGAATCACATGACCGTTACCATTAAACGAGCCATCAAAAGCGACACCTCCACGAGGCCATGGAAAATCATCCAGACTATAGGGTTCCTCCGCCGGTGCGATCAGGGCTTCAGTCCAAATCATTCCAGTCAAATCGAGATCCGCAGTTAAGATAAAGTGCTTATCCCAATCCTGTGGAGAATCGCTTAAGAACAATAGATCATCAATGTTCGCAATTTGATAGGGATCGTTGGACGTGCCACTGCCTCCCGAATAAACCTGATTGGGATCGCCCCCCTCCCAGGTTAAACGGGGATAATAATCCGGCACCCAAACCCAAACACCCTCCGATCCAAGGGCGCGACCCACATTCCTCGACCGGCCTGAACCACCCGATCCACGCACTTCCATGCCCACGAAGTCCCATCCCTTATTCAGCAAGGTTTCTAATTCACGGGCTTCGTCGGCGTTCCCGGGACAATCTTCAACATCACCCCAATAATTATCTCCCTCAATATCCGCTTGGGTGTCACTCGTGTAACAGCGTAGCACCAGTGAATCCTCGTATCCAACACCGACGACACCTCCGACGACATACGCCCCTCCAGAAACCCTGGCATGGCTATAGCAATCAACGACAATCCCCTCGAAATGGTTGCCCACCAAACCTCCAGCCGAATCCTCGGACATCACACTGCCCTTGGACAGACACTCGACCACTTCTCCTACATTTTTACCCATCAATCCCCCGATCGATCCCTCACCCTGTGCCATCGCTCTGGCCTGGCAACGTGACATCGATTGTTCATTGCAACCGACCAGGCCTCCGACAATATAGTGCCCCTTGACGACAGACGTACAGGAGACATCGTGGACCACTCCTTGATTGAGACCCGCCAAGGCACCGACGTAATGCGTACTGACAGTTACGATTTGGGTTGGTGTGGGGTTATTGCCCTCATCCCTTGATGTCTCTGTGGGATCATAAACGCCATTGACATCAACGGATTCTAGTGAGAGATCAAAAACACTGCTGGTTGATTCCAGCAATCCGAAAAGTCCCAACTGATGCACACCCTTGATGCAGAGGCCATCAAGGCAATGGCCATCACCATCGAACGTTCCGGCAAACCAAGGAACCACGGCCTGACTCCATGCCATTCCACTTAAATCCAAGTCCGCTTGCAATTGATAGTCCGCATAGGGCTGCTCCCAAATTCGCCCTAACTGTGATGGGCTATCAATGAGAATGGGATCATCTGTAAGAACTCTCCCCTTTAGTGAACCTCCATAAGGCTCTTGCAGAATCCGAAGCTGGGGACAATTGGGCCCCATCACCCAGTAGTCCGAGGTGCCGTTAGCAACCTCACCATCAAAATCCCAGCCCGCCAGCAAGAACCCATTGACATCCTGTGCCTCACTGGCAAGCAACTCATCTTCTTCCAAATCACGAGCGATCCCAGCAGCATCATCGATGATATGAAAACTATTGCGAATTCGCCCCACAGCCACGACATGCCCCAATTCGAGTCCACTTCCCGTCCAAATCAGAGTTTCTTGAGGGTCTGTATATTCCTCGATCGCCACCAACAACTCGGATTCATCTCCCCGACTGTAACAGCGATCGATGATACCATAGCCGTTGTTACCTACCAAACCACCACAGGTTTGGCCATCAACACTAACATCACTATAACAATCCGAAATCCATCCCTCATTTTGGGCGACTAACCCTCCCAATACAACATTGCCCTCAATCGATCCTGTA
Organism: Sedimentisphaerales bacterium; assembly: GCA_963662565.2. Lineage (GTDB taxonomy): Bacteria > Planctomycetota > Phycisphaerae > Sedimentisphaerales > Anaerobacaceae. Next base: position 345,665 of record CAXXXG010000003.1, read on the forward strand.
CTGGAACAACTCATCACTCGCCCGGCATTGATTCCCACCAGCCCTCCGACTCGGTGGGTGACAGATTCGATAGAGACGGCACTGGTGCAACCCACCAAACGTCCCTGGTTGACTCCCACCAAACCACCAGCCAGAGAGCCCCCTTGAACCTCAATATCACTGGAACAATAGAATAGGTCCGCATAGCTGTATCCCGCCAGAGCTCCCATTCCCTGAGAATAATCAAGATCAACGAGCATCGGCTCCGTTGACGAAGTCGAACGTCCACTTCGACCTCCTGAACTCGTTTTTTGAAATACGCTAATCTGACCTGTTTGGATGTGAACTCCCGTTACAGTCAAGGACTCAATTAAGCTATGCGGAGTCAGCATACCAAAGAGACCAAGATATCCCACCCCTTCGATACTCAGTCCCGTGATAGCATGGCCCTGACCATTGAGTGAACCTCCAAACCAAGGAATCAAGGCTTGGGTGTAAATCGTGTCAGATAAATCGAGATCTTGTTCGAGTTGATAATGAGCCCAGGGATCCAGTTGAATCGCTAGGAGTTGTTCGACGGTGTTGATCCGATAGGGATCTGATGCCGTTCCCTGTCCGGTATAGGTCACAGAGGGTTGATAGCCCCCTGAGGTGACTAGAACAGGCGTCCCCCCTTCGGTGGGCATCTGCCAGAAATCAAATGAACCGTTGTCGGTTTCATTGACAAAATCCCAACCCTGGCTAAGGAAGGTCTCTTGTTGCAGGAGCAAGGTTGTGGTCAGACCGGTTCCAGCGGGACTGGTATCCATGCCCGAGGACTGGACGTCCCAGAAGCAGTTAACGATATACCCCTCATAACCCTCCTCACCGACCAAGCCACCCACCATGACATCTCCACTCACCGGCCCCGTGCTATAACATTGTGACATTACAGAGGGATAGACATTGTAGCCCACCAAGCCGCCGATATATTTTGTGCCCGTCACTATCCCCCTAGCGTAACAGTTATCGATAAGGGACCAGATATAGCTCTCATCCCCGTAAAGATCTTGTCCCTGACTTCCAACCAGACCTCCCACACATTCCACCCCAGATACATCAACGGAGCTATAACAACGTCGCACTGCCCCGGCAACCTGTCCTCCAATCAGCCCCCCAACCCAATGATGACCCGTCACTTGCCCGGTTGCATGACACGCCTGCACCACTCCTGCTACGTTATAACCAACCAATCCACCAGCTATACTGGAGGAATCAATCATCACATCACTAGAACAACCTTGAATCAGTCCCGATTCCATCTCACCGGCCAAACCACCTGTACAGAGTTGTCCTACGACTTGACATACGCTGTAACAATCGAGAATTAAGCTATTTTCGACAGACCCAATGAGTCCACCTACCAGGCTCTCACCCTCAACACGTCCTGTGCTATAGCAATCCACAATACAAGACGATTGGACGACAACGGCTAAGGCACCAACGATTTTGGCCCCTTCCAAATCAACAGCCTCTAAACCCAACCGGCCTATCCAAGCTCCGCCACTGACGAAACCGAAAAGCCCTGAAACGTCCGTTCCAGAACGATTCAAATTCTGGATCACGTGACCATTTCCATCGAAACGGCCAGAGAAAGCCTCCGGGGTATGCGTAAACCCTAGATTACCCGGCTCATTGTAAGTCGGATCACAGGGTGCAATCATGGTTAAAGCATCTGTCTCTCGTCCAGGCAACAGAGAATTACAGTCAATATCTGCTGTCAAGATAAAGCTTTTGCCATAGTCGCTCGGAGTCTCTGCCAAGGCCACCAAGTCTTCGTAGCATGCAATTTGATACGGATCATCGTTTGTGCCACTTCCTCCGGAATAGGCCTGCACCTGGGTGGTCAATACAACAACGATCCAAATCCCTGTCATTCCTAGGCGTAACATGGGCTCTCCTTTGGCTATTCTTCTCTCATGGCAGGCGCATTACACTAGCTGACCCTGGAACTTATTACTTATAGATTCGCTATCAATGCCATCATCCTGCATCAATCCAACTCTCACAATACTATCTTTCCCGATGTGTATTGATCATTGACGCATCAATGAGAATTATCTTCAATCATCATCTGAAGAGAGCCCCGCCACCTTCCTTATTGTTCCCTGAGGAAAGTCTCGCTTCCAATGAGCCATCGCTGTGTTTCTGGATTGATTATAGGTGTTTTCGTAGGTTCATTCAAGCTGCGATTGGCGTTGACGCGGAAATGAGAAATCCCTATCATACGCCCATGAATTCTCCCATGATTGAATATCCCTGTCAGTGGTCGTATCGGGTCATTGGAAGCTGTGAACAGCTGTTGCGTGAGGCCGTGTCTGAATGCATTGACGTCCCGGAGGTGGACCTGTCCGTATCGAATCACAGCACCAAAGGCACCTATGTTTCTATGAATCTCACGGTTGAGGTCAAATCTGAGCTCATGCGGGATTGCTTTTTTATGGCTCTACGCGATCATCCAGCGGTCAAATACGTGCTTTAGTGCTAGAGCGTGCCTAATCCCTTGACCTCAATGGACCATTTTGATATCTTAGGCCCTCCTAATCATCAAGGATTCTTATGGCTAGTGAAAAAAATGTAAAATTGAGTGCCAGCCTGGAAGACTACCTGGAGGCCATCTACTGGGCCACCTCGCAGCACGGCGCTGCACGGGCCAAGGAAATCGCCCAACGCCTGGATGTCCGGGCGGCCTCTGTGACGGGTGCTTTGCGTATCCTGGCCGAACGCCAGTTGATCAATTACGCCCCCTATGAGCTGATCACCATGACCGACGCCGGGCGGGAAGAGGCCCGGTTGGTCATTCGTAAACATGAGATTCTCAAGGGCTTTTTCGTGGACGTGCTGGGCCTGGACGAAGAACTGGCCGAGGACGGGGCCTGCCGCATGGAGCATGAACTCCAGGGCCCGATTATGGAGCGTCTGCTGAGTTTCACTGAATTTGTCCAGTCCTGCCCGCGTTGCAGTGGAGACTGGCTTGACAATTTTTTAAACAAGTGCTTCCGCAAGCCCGTAGCCCCCTGTCCCGATTGTGTAGAGCATTGCATTGAGGGCTTCAAGAAAGGCGAAACCGTGATCCTGACCGAACAGCCAACCCGTTCACTCGACCAGGTACGCCCCGGAGACAAGTGTATTGTCAAGGGCATCAAAAACAGTCGGACCGCGGCCAAACGTCTAGTGGAAATGGGTGTCAGTCGCGGCACGGTCATCGAGGTCGAACGGGTGGCGCCCCTGGGCGATCCCATTGAGGTCAAGGTAAGGGGCTATCACCTGTCCTTGCGACATGACGAAGCGGCTAGTATTGAGGTCGTGGATGCGTAATTAAGGTTCCGGTTTCAACATTCACGGTTCAAGGTTGAATGAATTGAACGACCTAAAACTTAGGCTATAAAAAAACCTTGAACCCGGAACTGTGAACCGTGAACCTAAATTTGGTTTATATTTTTTTCGAATTACATTAGGCAGGGCTAACCTTGTCCGGAGTTCCTAAAGCAATGAATCCTAAAAAGATTACTGTCGCCTTGGCCGGCAACCCCAACAGTGGCAAGACCACGATTTTCAATGCCCTCACGGGTGCACGGCAACATGTAGGCAACTACCCTGGCGTGACTGTGGAGCAAAAAGAGGGCTTTCGCACGGTCAAGGGTTATGAGATTCGCTTCGTGGACCTGCCCGGCACCTACAGCCTGACCGCCCACTCCATCGAAGAGGTGGTGGCCCGCGACTTTATCTTCCGCGAGCAGCCGGACTTGGTCGTCGATGTGATCGACGCCTCCAATTTCGAACGCAACCTCTATCTAACCACGCAATTGCTGGAACTCAACGTGCCCATGCTCCTGGCCCTGAACATGAGTGACGTGGCCGAGAAGCAGGGCTTTGCCTTTGACGACCGCAAGCTCAGCGCCTTCTTCGCTTCCCCGGTTGTCCACACCGTGGGCTCCAAGGGCAAGGGCATCGAACGCCTGCTCGCCGGGATCATCAAAGAGTTGGACCACCCCAGCGAAGAACCCAAGCCTCATATCAGCTACGGCAAGGACATCAAACGCGAACTCGATAAGATCGAAGCCGTGGTGGATCAAGAACACCAGTTGGTCTCTAAATACGGCAAGACCTGGCTGGCCCTCAAGCTGCTGGAACAAGACGAGGACATCCTGACCAAGGGCCATACCGAAGAGACCCTGGCCGTGGCCCGCCAGAGCGCTGAGGCCCTGGAACAAATCTATGGTGACCGGGCCGATATCCTGGTGGCGGAAAAACGCTATGGCTATGTCTCAGGCGTTTACGAACAGACCGTCAAACGCACCATCGAACGACGTCACGACATCAGCGACTGCATCGACAAGATCTTACTTAACCGCGTGCTGGGCCTGCCCCTCTTCCTAGGCCTGATGTACTTGGTCTTCATGCTGACCTTCTCCCTGGGCGAGTACCCCATGGGCTGGATTGAAAGCGGCTTTGGCTGGCTCGGTGAAGTGGTCTCAAGTTGGTGGCCGGCCGGATCACAAAGCCCACTGAAGTCCCTATTGGTCGATGGTATCATCGGTGGCGTGGGAGGCGTAATCATCTTCCTGCCCAATATTCTGTTTCTGTTTTTGGCCATCGCCCTGCTGGAAGACTCGGGCTACATGGCCCGGGCCGCCTTCCTTATGGACCGCGTCATGAAGAAGATGGGGCTACACGGCAAGAGTTTTATCCCCATGCTCATCGGCTTTGGTTGTTCGGTCCCGGCCATCATGGGTACCCGTATCCTGGAGGACCGCAAGGCCCGCCTGGCCACCATCATGACCATCCCGCTGATGAGTTGCGGAGCCCGTTTCCCCATCTATGCACTGATCATCCCTTGCTTCTTCGCAACCGAATGGCGCGGCTTTATGATGTGGCTGATCTATGTCATCGGCGTACTCCTGGCCATCCTATGCACCATCGTCCTGCGCAAGACCTTCCTCAAGGGGGACAGTGGCCTCTTTCTATTGGAACTGCCGCCCTACCGCATGCCCACCCTACGGGGTCTGGCCATTCACATGTGGGAACGTAGTTGGCTCTATCTCAAGAAGGCCGGTACCGTGATCCTGATGATCTCGATCATCCTCTGGGCCCTGACCAGTTACCCCAAACCTGACGCTGATCGCCTTGAGAATCTAAGCCCGGAAGCGGCCCAGCAGGCGGAACTCCAGCATTCGGTGGCGGGTCGCCTGGGCAAGATCATGGAACCGGTTATCCGCCCCCTGGGCTTTGACTACCGCATCGGCACGGCCTTGATCGGGGCCCTGGCTGCCAAAGAGGTCTTTGTCTCCCAGATGGCCATCGTCTTCTCTGTAGGCGAAGAACAACAGGAATCTCAGGCCCTGCGTGACAAGCTCAAGGCCAACTACACCCCCTTACAGGGCTTCTGTGTCATGCTCTTTTGCCTGATCAGCGCCCCCTGCGTGGCCACCCTGGCCATCACGCGCCGGGAGACCGGCTCCTGGGGTTGGGCCCTACTGCAATTTGGGGGCCTAACGGTTCTGGCATACGCCCTGACCCTGGCGGTGTATCAGATTGGGCTAATAATTCAATAAGTCTGCCTTAATTTAAAAATCTGAGCAGAACACATAACAACATCAACCGTAGAGGTTTATAACGGATTTAATTGGAGTAAAAATCGGCCAAAACTCGACCCCAGCTTACGGTTCTTGCCATTTTTTGGGTTTGCCGCTATGATGATGGGGCTTTCCGAGATTGAACCAGTCGCGGAAACAGTATGTTTTGAAGTTGGTTAAGGAGACCTTAGGTATGCCAAAAAAAAATGAAAAGGCACGACTCATTATAGATGGTCAAGAGTTGGAACTCGATGTCATCACCGGTACCGAGGGTGAAAAGGCTATCGATATCAGCAGCTTACGCAGCCAAACCGGCTATATCACCTTGGATGAAGGCTACCTCAACACCGGTAGCTGCACCAGCAACATTACCTTCATCAACGGCGAGGAAGGTATCCTACGTTACCGCGGCTACAGCATCGAGGACCTATGCGAGCACTCCACCTTTACGGAGGTCTGCTATCTCTTGCTGCACAACCGCCTGCCGACCCTGGTCCAACGGGAAAAGTTCTCTCGTCTGCTCAACGAGCACTCCCTATTGCACGAAGACATGCGTCACCTCTACAACTTCTTCCCCAGTGACGCCCATCCCATGAACATCCTGGGCACTATGGTCAACGCCATGAGCAGCTTTTATCCCAACGTGGACCTGCTGAGCATGCGTGACAACATCGACATGACCGCCGCTCGTCTACTCAGCAAGATCAGAACCGTTGCCTGCTACGCTTACAAAAAGAGTATCGGCGAACCAGTCGTATATCCCCGCAAGGGCTACAAATACTGCGAAAACTTCCTGCGCATGATGTTCTGGTCCCCGGTGAACAATTACAGCCTGGAAGTCGATCGTGTCCGGGCCTTGAGTGTGTTGTTGATCCTGCACGCCGATCACGAGCAAAACTGCTCCACCTCGACCGTGCGTCTGGTCGGCAGTTCTCATGCCAATCTCTACGCCTCCATCTCAGCCGGCATCAGTGCCCTCTGGGGGCCCCTGCACGGTGGTGCCAACCAGGCCGTGATCGACATGCTGGAAAAGATTCACCGTGCCGGTGGTGACGTCCAGAAATTCATCGACAAGGCCAAGGACAAGAAGTCCAATTTCAGACTGTCCGGCTTTGGTCACCGCGTCTATAAGAACTACGATCCCCGCGCCAAAATCATCAAACAAATGTGCGGCAGGATCCTGGAAGAAGAGGCCGGTCATCAACCGCTGCTGGATATCGCCCTGCGTCTGGAAGAAGCCGTGCTCAAAGACGAGTACTTCGTCAGCCGCAAGCTCTACCCCAACGTCGATTTCTACAGCGGCCTGGTCTACAAGGCCCTGGGCTTCCCCACCAACATGTTTACCGTGCTGTTTGCCATCGGACGGATGCCCGGTTGGATCGCTCACTGGAAAGAGATGGTCAAGAACCCGAAAGCCAAGATCGGCCGTCCCCGTCAAATCTACGTGGGCAACCAGGAACGCAAGTATGTTCCGGCCGAAGACCGCGAGTAAAACTGATTTAGTGATCGGTTATCGGTGAACTGGTAATCGGTAAAAAGATTAAAACAAAAGGGCACAGTATTGGCTGTGCCCTTTTGTTTTACATAGAACAGTTCGTCTAGCGGGATCGAATCATGGCATCGACCTGCATGGCCACGAGGGCCTCCAGATCATCCAGTCGCTGGCTCAAATCTTGTTGCTCCTGCAACTGTTGCTTCAAGCCGTCGATCTCCTGTTGCTGCTCCTTGACCGCCTCGATCAAGAGTGCCACCAAACGGTCATAGGTCACGGAGCGAGCGTTCTGTTGATCCTCCTCGAAATTAACGATTTCAGGAATCACCTCGCCGACCTCTTCGGCGATAAGTCCCATGTCACGCTCACCGCCATCTTTCCAGTTAAACATTACACCGCGCAATCGTTGAACCTTATCCAAAGCCCCATCGATAGTCTCGATACGGGTCTTCCAACGCCTGGAACTGTAGGTATCCCAGGCCGTAGCAAGACCCTTGCCTCCGTACCCCTTCTGGTTGGGCAACTCTAATCGATAGGTAGGCGACTCTACACTTAAGCCCACATAACCGGTGTTGGTCATGTTCAAGGCCGGCGGCCAGTTCATCACACTGCCAATGGTAAACAGCCCACTGGTGGCCTTGAGATCCCAGCCCCAAGGCAGCATGGTCCCTCCTTGCATGGAAAGTTCAATGGTTCCCACATCATTGGGATTGGCAAAGATCGCCAACGAACGATACTCCCCCACATCTCCAACCACGTGCAAGGGTGCCCCGGGATCGTTGGTATCGATGCCCACATAACCGGTCAAATGTTCCAAGGTCAAGGCGTGTGACTCAAAGGGGGGATAGGGAAAAACCTCTCTGAAATTCAGATTGGTATTGGCCGCATCACGCTCAATACGCCACGTACTGGCCCCATCTCCCAGATTCGTCATGGAAATACTGGAGCTATAACCATAACCCGATATCATCTCCAATCGAACCGGATACGTCTGGCCCCAAAAAGGATCAATGATAATATCCCCGATTTCCCTGTCCGACTGCGTCACCCAGGACCAAGGATCGTACGGGGTCTCCAACCGCAAATCCCCCACCACATGCAATTTCTTCTCGGGTATCGCCGTACCAATGCCCACGTTGACGTCCGGGATGGTAAACATAGAAGGACCGTCAATTCCCCAGTACTCATCAGCAACAGCGTTCATACTCAACATCGCCAACAGCACCATAATAGCAATCGTTTTCATAACAAACCCCTTTCCGTTAACATCCGCCTGCAACAGCCCCGTACACAGTCCGCATAGACCGCACCGGACAACCTAATGCCAAGATAACAGGTCCAGAATGATCTGCAAGCACAAACACCCCTCTCAACTTATTGTTCGATTCATAACAAAAAAAACGAATTCAGACTTGACATTGTTAGTTACAGCTAATATTATTAGTTCATCGTTAACAGCTGTCGTAAACCGAGTTAAAACATGAATCAAAACAGGGCATTCAGGATGACCTGGAATCGAGTCAAGGACCTCCGAGTATGACCCCTTACCAGCTCCTGAATCAAAACATCGATGAGATACGGCAAAAACTGGCCGAGCAGGAGACCATGCTGGGCTGCCTCAATCGAGGTGACCGCCCCTGTGTGGAGGAATGCTGCTTGACCGCCTGTCCGCACAAACGGCATCTCTCACAAGTGTTGTTAGAGACCATCGAGGTCTTGGATGCCACCAAGCGATCATTCAAATCCAAGCAGTTGGAGAACTTGAGAAAACGACTCATACAAGAGCTAGCTAACAATCAATAAAGAGAAGATAGAGAGTGAGTCCTACGGTCCAACCACTAGGGTTGGAAAGTGAGGGCGTGAAACACACCGGTGCCACCACCGTTTGTTTCACGCCCTTTTTTTATGAGATAACTGACTCTCATGTTTAGGAGAAGCCCTATGATTATGCGTAACACCCTCAAACCCGCAGAGCAAGAACGACACGCCGCTTGTCACGACGGGCACCTCAAGGTGTTCAACCATCATGTGTACGAAATCCGCAAGGGCCTGCGTGATTTGGTGCTGCAAACCCTACCCAGTAAGCACGCCTCCTGGATCACGCGCAAGCTGGAAAACCTGGATATCGCCTACCTGATCATCTCTGCAGGTCAACGCAACATCAACGTTTTTCTTCGGCCATCCGGACTGCCTGGAAATCGTGCAACAGCTGGGACTCTACGATCTATCCCAAATCACCCCGGAAGAAGACTTCATCCTGGGGATCCTATTGGGCTATGGCCGGCAACAGCAATGCCGTCGCTACCTCTATCTTAAACGTCAAGGACACCCTCAACCCCATGTCCCCATGGAGGCCCCTGATGATTTCAATGGACTGCCAAACTCATAAAGGACTTCAAATGAAAACGACTCTAACTCGAAAACCCGCGTTTACCCTGGTCGAATTGTTGGTGGTGATTTCCAGCATCAGCGTCTTAATGGCGATCCTAATGCCCGCCCTGGGACGAGCCCGTACCCAGGCCAAGCAAACCGTTTGCTCCTCGCAGATGCGACAATTAGGCATCGCCCACGTCATGTATCAACAGAGTCACGATCAGTATGTCACCCCGGCCACCCAGGACAATGGTGTAGAGGAATACTGGTACAACACGCTCGGACCC
>CAXXXG010000004.1:0-7225 GCA_963662565.2 Sedimentisphaerales bacterium
GACGGGTCAAACCGCTAAAATAGAAGTCGGGTTGTAGCAATTGTGTTTCCTTTGCAGCGGGTTTTGAAGCCGATTTGATCATGGGATTGGGATCATTAATAATTGGCGCAAAGATTTTCTCGCTCGACACAGGCATACCCGTACGTAGTTGGATTGGCAATGCATCATGCGAGCAATGGAGCGAGTGGACTGGTGGTTCCAATAATGTTGCTTGATGATGGTATTCCAGACCGATGGGAGCTGGTTTAAGGCCTGCTCGAGTCGGTCCAGGTTCTCGTGCTCGGCGCTCTGTTGCCAGGGATCGGGTGAGCCGGGGGGGAGAAATGGCACCGTGGATGTGTAGAGGCTTTTTTGTTTTCGGATAAAGGAGACCGAGGTATGCACTGCAACACGCCAGAGCCAGGTGCTTAAGGCCGCTTCGCCTCTATATCCAGGCAGACCCTGATATACCTTGAGCCAGATGTCGTTGACAACATCATCGAGGTCCTGCTCTCGGATGCCTTGCTGGCGACAGCAGGTGTGCAATAACGGGGTGAACTGCTCGACCAGCACTGCAAAGGTTGGGTGGTCTCCATCCTTGAGACGCTCCAACTCTTCGATGTCGAAGGTGGCCTTGATCATCGTTAGCTCCTTGAAATAAATGCGTTGTAAGGAGTTGTCGATGAAGCCAGACGATCTTTCTGGGAAAACCTTAAAATTAGACGAATTATAAGGGTTTATTGTAATGGTTTGGTGAATAAGACCTTGTCTTTATAGCCTTCTAGCGAGTATGCTGGCATTAGCGATTAGGAATTGATAGTTAGTCATGTGTGGGAGTCATTCTAATGAGACGTGCGAATATTACGTTTGTTGGCCTGGTTGCGATGCTTTGTATGGCATCGGTTTCCTGGGGAAACACCATTCTATACGTTGACGATGATGCCCCACTCGGTGGCGATGGCCTGAGTTGGGAGACGGCGTATAAGTATCTACAGGACGCCCTGGCTACAACGAGGGGTGAGAAGGTGGTCCTTGACGATTCGTGCGGCCCGGGGCCGTGTGATCCGCGCATTGAGATAATCGTCGTGGGCGAACCTCCCGATGGACCATGTGAGGTTCGAGTTGCCTCTGGTCTCTATCAACCGGATCGCTATTTCGTCAAACCGGATGGAAGCGGAGATCGTGCCTCAACATTTACTGTTGTGGAGACCGTTACACTCAAAGGTGGTTATGCCGGGCTTGGGGCAACTGAACCTAATGCATGTGATCCGAATTTGTATCAAACTATCCTGTCTGGAGATTTGGATGGCAATGATGTACCTGTCTCCGATCCCGGTGATCTATTGGATGCCCCTGATCGTCACGATAATGCCTTTCATGTGGTTCAACTCTCCAGGGGTGTGGTTGAGGGTGTCACCATGACCGGCGGCTATGCCCACCTATTTCTGGATCGAATTCCCATGGTGCCGTATAATCCGGATCATGGTGGCGGAGGTGTTTGGGGTGAGGGTACGGTTCGTGATTGTATACTTTATGCCAACTTCGCCGAGGAGGCGGGAGGTGGAGTCTGGTGCGATGGTTCGCTCTATGACGAGATTCAGAAGGTTTTGATACTTCAGCGGTGTGTTCTGACCGGCAATGCCACGCGTGCCTGGGGCGGTGGGATGTTTGCCGTGTGTAGTCAGGTGAAATTGGAAGGCTGTGAATTCAATGTTAATTGGGCGGGGACGGATGGAGGGGGCTTCATGTGGTATAAATCAGATGTAAATGCAGTGGATTGTGTTTTTTCTCAAAACACGTCAGGTATAAGTGGTGGAGGAATAAATTCTTACAAAGGATTGTCTGAATTTTCTGAGTGTATTATATCTAATAATTATACGGGAAGCTCTGGAGGGGGAGCCTCAGCATTTGGAGGGATAAGCCAGTTTACAGAATGTAACTTTACGAACAATAGCACTAGTATTTCAGGCACAGGAGGCGCAGCTGCGTTTAATGGCGAAGAAATTAGATTCCATTCCTGTTTTATCACAGGTAATCAAGCTGGCAGTTATGGAGGAGCTGTCGCAACTAAGTTTAGTTCTGTGGATTTTAAACGTTGCACAATAACAGATAATCAGGCTACCCAAGGTAGTTTTCTGGCTATTGGAACTAATTCAAGTTGGCCAAGATCTGAAACAATTCATATTACTGGATGTATTATCAAGAATCAATCGCCGGAAATCTGGAATTACGATGGAATGGTTTATGTTAACTACTCCAACATCGATATCGCCAGTTATGTCAGTTTAGGCCAGGAGAATCAGCTTGTTCCAGGATTGGGTAATCTTGATTGTGATCCTCTATTTGTTAATCCGGGCTACTGGGATGTCAATGATACACCGGATGATCCCAATGACGATTTTTATGTGGAGGGTGATTACCATCTCAAGTCCCAGGCGGGTCATTGGGATCCCAACCGTTTGGATGACCCCAATACCCCAAATGATCCCAACCGCGGGAGTTGGATCTGCGATTTAGTGACGAGCCCCTGTATTGATGCTGGTGATCCCAACGATCCCGTCGGTGATGAGCCTTTGCCTAATGGTGATCGGATCAACATGGGAGCCTATGGAGGGACGCCCGAGGCAAGTAAGAGCTATTTTGACAGCTTGGGTAGTAACGAATCTATGATAAGGGATCTCGGTGGGAATTATCGGGTAGATTGTCTGGAACTGGCCTGTATGGCCTGTCGTTGGTTGGAATGAGTTGATTTAACCACCAAGTCACTAAGGCACCAAGTTTTGGGTATAGTGGTCTTTTCTTTGTGTCTTGGAGCCTTGGTGGTGAGAATAAAAAGCCGTGGCATAAAGTTTTTGAGATGGTTATACTTGAATACGGTTTTAGGATGTGCTGGATAGTTTCAGGTCAGATATGGGAGTACTGAAAATGAAGCGGAAAGATTTTTTTCTTGTCCTTATGGCCGGAATGCTATGCATGGCCAGCAACACTACTTTAGGGAACACCATCCTATACGTTGATGATGATGCTTCGCTTGGTGGGGATGGCTTAAGCTGGGAGACGGCGTTTAAGTATTTGCAGGATGCGATTTACTTGCTGGAGGACCTGGGTGATGTTGAAGTGGAGATGCGGATCGCTCAGGGAACGTATAAGCCGGATATAAGTGAAGCTGCGGTGAGTTCCGGTCCAGGGCGTGGGCGAGATGGTGAGGGGAGTGATTCGTCGGATGCCAATGCCATTCCGGTTGGTTCGGGCAATGATCGGGAATCCTTTGAACTGGATCGGTTGGATTGTGTCTTGGTCATGCGTGGTGGGTATGCGGGTTTGATTGGGGCTGATCCCAATGCATGGGATGTCACGCAATATCAGACCGTTTTGTCCGGTGACCTCGCTGGAGATGACGTGGAAATCCATGATGCCCAACTGTTGAAGGAGGAACCGACACGTCAAGACAATAGCGATCATTTGATGATTGTTGAGTATACGACGGTTGACTTGGAAGGCTTGACCTTTCGAGGAGGCCATGCGGATCGTGAAGATGGTGGGGCCATGTGGATACAGCACTTGGAAGGAACGATTCAAAACTGTCGTTTTGAGGGGAATTTTGCCAATATAGGAGCTGGGGCGATTATTTTATATGGAAATGAAGGGGAGACGAAAATCAGTGATTCACATTTTATATGCAATGCCTCTAATCATGACAATGGTGCTTTAGGTGGTGATTTTATTGCTCATGGTTGTTTTTTTGAGAAGAACTACGCCAGAATTGAAGGGGGTGCCGCAGGAGGGGGAACATGTTATGCGTCTGATTGTATTTTCATAAATAATCGTAGTGATAGGGGAGGTGCATTACGACTTTCATATGGTACCATAGTCAATAGCTATTTCTACGGTAATTGTGCATTCGGGGGGGGGGCAATTGTATCTGCTGCGATAACATTAAGGCATTGCTGTTTTCTCAAAAATAGGGCCAATAATGGTGGTGCATTGGCTCTTTCAACAGAAAGCCACCTTGTTCATGGGTGTTTATTTGCTGGTAATTACGCTATTGAAAGTGGAGGTGGAATTCGTTTGAATGGTGCAGACTCATTGAGTATTCAGAATTGTACCATTGTTGATAATTCGTCACCTCAAGGAAGTTTTCTTGCTAATACTACCACCCAATATAAACCTTCTGCTCAAAATGCTACGGACATCCAATCATGTATCATTATTAAAAATGACGATTTAGAGATTTGGAATAGTAAGGGAACAGTGAATGTAAGGTATTCCTGTATTTCACTGAATCACGCAAAATATTACGATCCCAATGAAGGCATTCAGTTTGGATTAGGGAATATTGACTGTGATCCCTGTTTTGTCGATCCTGGATATTGGGATGACAATGCTACACCAGATGATCCCAATGACGATGTATTTATAGTCGGTGACTATCATCTCAAGTCTCAGGCCGGTCATTGGGATGAGATTTCAGAGTCCTGGATATTGGATGATGTAACCAGTCCCTGTATCGATACAGGGGATCCGGACTTGCCCATTATGTACGAGCCCTTCCCTAATGGAGGCCGGATTAATATGGGGGCCTATGGCGGGACCCTTGAGGCGAGTAAGTCCTATTTTGGAGAGCCTCCCTGTGATATCATTATCGCCGGTGACATCAATGGCGACGGTAGGGTGAATTATCTGGATCTAGCGATTATGGCCAGCCACTGGCTGGAATGAGTCAAACAACGTTCGATGGCGGGGAACGAACGTTAAAAGAGAAGCCCCAGGCAAGGGAAATGTCAATTGTGCGAGTAAAGGAGTACTGTAATGCGTATCTCTATGATCGAGAGGGTCTGTTTACTAATATTCATCTTGGTTGGTTTTGCATCAACAGGCTGGGCTCAAGAAAGCGAGGCGGCAGATGGCAATCGAACCTTACAGTCGACTCGACAAGCTCGCACTCTCCAGCGGCAACGTTTCGAACAGACCGTAGCCAAACCTGGAGCAAACGTCAAACATACGACTACGTCCGATGGTTATCTGAAATTTCTATGCATCTCTCCTGGAGAGCGAGTTGTTAATACTGAATCCCAGGGTAGGCAATCCAAATCCATAGCGGATCAAGTCATTGAGCAAGGCAAGGGATTGTGGCATGCGGAGGATGAAAAATATGCCTTTGAGCATCGAAATACCAGGATGTTTTTAGGCCATCATTTCGTGCAGTATCGGCAGACATATGGCGGATTGGGGGTTTATAACGGATGGTTGGTGGTTGATGTTGATGCTCAAGGCCAAGTGGCCATTGCCAACTGTCGGGCCATGAGGGCTCCGCGTGGATTACGTAATCGTCAGCTTAGGCAAACCAACATTGATTCCGAGCAGGCTCAGGAGAAAGCGATTGCCTGGATGAAGATAGAACATCCAGATCATACCTTTGAGACTTCGGAGCCCGAATTGATGATCTTTGACCCGGAAATACTGCAAAAACAGGGCACTCCTCAGGTCGTTTGGTCTATTGAAGTTCAAAGTGTTGATCAATCTGTTATCCCTATGGGTATTTTGTTGGAGGCCGATACTGGACGAATTGTTCATAACTATGCCTTAGGAGCGGGAGCATTTACTAGAAGGATATATAACCAAAACGAAGACCTACCACCTGTTGTTGATACAACTGATGATATCAGCAATGACAGCACAGATCCAGTTGAAATGGATAGTATTGCCGTAGCTCGCTATCTTGAGGATGCCTATGAGTTTTATACAACGATAGTATGCAATCCCAACGACGATATGAATGGCAATGGCTTTGATACGATCGATGACTTTGATGTTCCAGTTTAGGCTTACATCAATTATCCTTTGCAGGGTTATAGTGCGTTTACATACAAAAACCCGGTAAGAATACAAATATTGCCTGTTGATTTAAACAGTTTTAATCCCTTATGTGATGACCTTATTGGTCATGAGTTTTCTCATGTAGCATTGGATTGGTGGGGGACTGATGATGGTGAAGAGGGAGCGATTCGTGAGGGATTTTGTGATATCTTTGGGGAGTGGATCGATCAATACAACGACGATTGTTATGGCCATGCCTATGATTCAGGTACTGGTTTTGACAGCGATTTATCACGATCGTATGTGATCGATCAGGAATATGGTGCTGCCTGGGATTTCATGGAGGATGGTTTTTCGCGTATCAGTGGTACAGGTTATTTTCAAGACCCTACCTCGTGGATTTATCCAAGATCTCCGAATGACCAATATCCTGCTATTTATTACGGTGACAATTGGGATACTGTCAATCAAGACCGATATATCAATTGTGCGGTAGTGGCCAAATTAGTTTACTTAATCTGCGAAGGCAGTGGTGGGGTGCCGTTTAATGGAATTACCGTTGCCGTATTAAGCGGTGACAGTATGGCTAAGGCGGCTAAATTACTGTGGTATGTCAAGGTTATGAGGGGCAGTGGAGATATTCCGAATACCTTTTACGAGTTGGCAACCGAGGGATTGATCCCCGCATCGGAAAATATGGGAACGAGTTGGACGAGTGCAGACATTGAAACTGTTAATAATGCCTGCATGGCTGTAGAGATCGTGCCGACTCTTGTGGGGCACTGGGAATGTGATGAAGGGCCTGGTTCTAATGTAATTGGAGATGCTAGTGTGTATAACCGTAGTTGCGCTTTCAGTGGTGATCCTAGCTTTGCAGAGGTGGTCGTTGGAAGTGGTAATTATGCCCTGGAGTTTGATGGCGATGATGCCGCCTCACGCGACGCCTTACCCGCCATGTCCGGTCCGAGTGTGACTATTTCGGCTTGGATCAATCCGGCAGCAGGGCAGACTTCGGGGGGATATTATGCAGTGGTTAGCCAATCTATTAATGATAGTGGATATCAAGGGTATTGGCTGGGGTTAAGCGATTATTACCCAGGATTTTTTGTTGGAGAAGGTGGTGGCCTAGACGATACCGCTATATTACCTAATCAATGGGTGCACCTGGCGGGAACGTATGACGGAGTTTATTTGCGTACTTATGTTGATGGCGAACGAGTTCTAAGAAAGAGTGTCAATGATGCCTTCGGTCATTTTGGCACATTTTATATTGGAAACGCTGTGGATGGTAGCAATGGTTTTACGGGCTTGATCGATGACGTTCGGATTTATAACTATGCTTTGAGCGATAATCAGATCAAGGGGCTTTCCAAATATGCCCAGTACCCTACCGTCTTTAGTGTAAAAGATTCATCCGATGAATCGGTGG
>CAXXXG010000005.1:0-41567 GCA_963662565.2 Sedimentisphaerales bacterium
ACCGATGATTCTAGTGGTGATGGCGGTGATCATTGGCGTGATTGCCTATGCCACCATCCTACCAATCTTACAGATATCTGAATTTTAATGACAGACAGGGAAAAAGGAGAAAGATCATCATGAAGGAGAAACAACTTCTACGTAGACAGCACGGCTTTACCATGATCGAACTGATGGCCGTGCTGATCATTATGGGCCTGCTTTTTGGAGTCGTGGCCAGGAACGTCGTCGGACACATCGACAAGGCCCGTGTGACCGCGACCAAGGCCAACTTGAAGACCCTGCATCAGGCGGTGGTGCAGTTCAAGATGGATCAGGGACGCTATCCGGACGAATCCGTGGGGCTGCAAGAACTCATTGAACAACCCTCGGATGTCTCCAACTGGCCCTCAGGAGGTTATCTGGATTCGACCGAACTTCCCCTGGACGAATGGGACAATGAATTCAGATACGAACGCTACCCCGATAGCGGTAAGGACTTCGTGATTATCAGTCTGGGAGCCGATGGTGAAGAGGGCGGTGAAGGATTCGATACCGATCTCTTTAGTACGGACGCCAATTAATCGATTGATCTCATAGGATTGAGGTTGAGAATTCGCGATGTCTAAACGTCGAGACAAAGGCTTTACATTGGCCGAGACCATGGTGGTCCTGTTGTTGCTGGGGATCGTGGTAAGTGTTGCCCAGCTCAATGTCTTTGCCCTGTTGGGACGCAGTCGCTTTAAGGCCTCGGTACAGGATTTGGTGGATGTCTTTCGCATGGCCATCAAGGCCTCGGCCGAGAGTGATCAGCGCTATCAAATCGAGATCAACCTCAACGAGCAGACCTATGCCTTAAGCGAGATTACCCACGTAGATGACTATGGTGATATCCAGGTCAAGGAGACCCTCCTCGAGGCCCAATTGCCCTTAGAATGTTATATCGAACAGGTGATCTATGACGATGGCCGCTCCTATGGACAAGGGGACGTCGTCTATTTCTGGATCGGTCATGCCGGATGGTTTCGCGGTGCTGCCATTTATCTGTCGGATAAGGACGGGAACCAATACTCCATTCTGATCAACCGTCTCAATCGCATGGTAGAATTGCTGGATGGTGAAATCGAGATGCTGGGTCGCAAAGACGACATTGACATGACCTTTTAGGGAGATCCATGGACGCCCGCATGCACACAACGGCAAGACGCAACGGCTTTACCCTCATCGAGGTCCTGGTGGCCTTGATGCTGCTGGCGGCGGTCTGCGGTTCGCTCTTTATTGTGATGGAACGTTGCATGGCCGCAGTCACGAACATGATCTGGGAGCGTCGCGCCTTTGAAGTGGCCCGGGAAAACATGGAGGCCATCCTCTGTTTAAGCGTGGTCACCGAATCTGCGGAATACGGCCAAAGCGAACGTTATCCGGAAATCGCCTGGGAAACCGAAGTCGAAATGGTCGTGGATCCCATGAACAGTTCCCTGTCCTGGCTCAAGGCCACCTGTTCGGCTGAATACGAAGACACTGCGGGATTGATACAAACCGTATCCCTGGCCCATCTGCTCACCTATGTCCAAGAGGAATCCGCCGAAGACGCCAATGAAGGCGATTGGTATGTCTATGAAACCATGGCAAAGGCTGCCCAGGATTTTGGGGTGGATGAAGACACGATCCAGGAGTATCTGGACAACGGGATGAAAACCACCGACACCGAACCCGGGTTGGTCATCCGCCACAACTGCCAGATCTATTACGATGCCAATGGCCTGCCCGATGCCACCCAGCAGGCACGTCAGGTCACGACAGAACAGGATTACGAAGATCTGATGGAACGCGAACGCACTCAACAAACCCCAGAAGAAACCGATATATTAGACGATGAGCAAGAGCAAGCCGATGGTCGGAGGCGGAGACCCTAGACATGACCAGGCGACACAACACCATTTCAGTACGTGCTTATTCCTTGGCCGAAGTCCTGGTATCCTTGGTGATCGCCTCCATGATCGTGATCGCCATCTTGACGATTTATGACCGTTTTCAACGTTCGGCCGATGCCATTTACAACCATCTCTTCGAGACCCATGTCCCCACCGAGGTGTTGCAATTGATCGGCGAAGACCTGGATCGCCTGCATCAGCAGGAGAACATCAAGGTCACCGTGGAAAACAAGCTCGATAACGGGTACGAGGTCTCCCGCCTGACCCTAGCCGAGTTCTATTATGACGAAGAGGGCGAGGAGCAAGAGTTCCGTACCATTGTCTGGCAGGGGGCCTATGATATTCAAAACGAACGGGTCATTCTCTATCGCAAACACAGTGGGCTTGAACTAGAGGACACCCTGCTCGATCCCTTGCGCGACAGCCTGAATGAAGAGCAATATCCCTTCATTCCGATCTGTGGCGGCCTGTCCTTGTTCAAGGTCCAGGTCCCTCAGGATCGCGACGGCTTTGTTGAACTACTCGATACCTGGGATCAACAAAACCTGCCCCCGGGCTTGAAGATCAGCCTGTCTTTGGGAATCCCCACCCTGGGATCAAACGGCCAGCTGGTGGTCCAGGAAGACGACATCGTTGCCCGAACCATTGCCTTGGATCGCACCCGTGCGATCGAATTTAAACCGACGAATCTAGCCGATGACGAAGAAACCGTACAATAAAAACACGAGTGACAGCCAGGGACGTCGCGGGGTGGTGTTGCTCTTGACCCTGGTGATGATGGTGGCCCTGACGGCCTTGGTCTATACCGTGACACACCGCACCACGGCACAACGCTATCGGTCTCAATATTTCATCGACTATGCCAAGGCCCGCTATGGCTGCGAGAGCGGCATCAAACAGGCCCTGGCCTACCTGCCCTCGGGTGCCTTCGAACCCACCTGCGTGGCCCGTCCCAACGAACCGGATTTCTCCGACCTCTTTTACCGTACGGATGAGGAGATCCAGGAACTGATTGACTATTATCAAGAGACAATCAGTGATGATGAAGGTTCCTTGATGGAGGATAGCACCATCGACAGCGAAGCCCTGTCAACCCTGGATCAAACCGAGGGATTCGGAGCCGACGATCTGGTGGGGGGAGCTACATTACTGGACCAGATACCCGGCCCCTATGGACCGCGTTGGCCTCTGGTAATGGAGCCCTATGAATTGGATTTTCTGCACGAAGATGTGCGTGTGACTGTTGAGATCGAAGACGAAAACGCCAAGTACCCCATGACCTGGTTGATCGAATTCGAAGGTGACGAAGAGGACGAAACCCTGGCGGGTGCCAGGGAGATCAGTTTCGAGACCTTTGGCGAATGGATGAATTTGAGTCAAGCGGAGATGGGTGACATCCAGGCCCAGATGGAATCCATCACCGAAGTCAAGCCCTATCAAACCGAATTCGAAAAAGAAAAAGCCCCCCAGAACAATGCTCGGGACAATAATCGACGGACAAGCTCCCGGGGCAATAAACGACAAAACCAAAATACTCCTCAGGCACCGCAAGTTAAAGTGGATCCTGAACTCAGACGGGACCGGGACTTTGCCAATCTGTTCAACAGTGACCTGCTGGACCTCAATGTCCTAGCTCGGCCCACCTATCAGAGCGAGTATCGCAGTGAATCGGCCTTGAAATATATGGGACGTTGGGGGCATCTCAAGGTCAATATTAACACGGCTCCCCAGCACGTTCTGGAGGCCGCATTGGTCTACGGAGGCGATGCCGTGCCTGTGGCGGCCGAGATTATCCGACAAAGGCAGGAAGAGCCCTTTGCCGATCTTGCGGATTTGAAGGAGCGGTTGGGTCAATATGCCGATCATTTGGATATGTGCGAACCGCTCATCACGACCGAAAGCACACATTTTACCATTCGTGTCACCGCCTACTGTGGCGTGGCGAAGGTGTCGTCTATCGCAGCCGTAACCTACACCGGTGGCACCAGCGATAAAAGTGAGAATGAAGCAGCAGAGGCCGTGCAGAACACGACCAAAAAACTCAAGGTTTTGGCCATCATAGCACAATAGAGGAGGCTAGTTGAGGTGGACTCTCAAAACGTATTAGGGATCTATATCAGTCGTCAGCGGGCTACCGTGTTTCGGGCTCGACCCAAGGGTCAACAGCTCCAGATCGCGGCGGCCTTTACCGTGTCGGCCTACGAAGGCGATGACACCCTACAGGACCTGGCCCAACGTGTGGGGCAGGAGTGCCGCGATCGCAAATTGAAATATACCGAGGCGGCCGTGGCCCTGGATTGCAGTCTTTTCATGCAACACCGTGTCCACAGCGAGTTCTCCAATCCCAAGCAGATTTCCGCCACCGTGCGTTTCGATACCGAGGAGGTCATTGCCACGGATGTCTCCAGCATGGCCGTGGCCTTTGAGATCATCAAAACCACGGAAAGCGGCAGCGAATTGAATGTCTTTACCGTGGATCACAAGGTCTTGTCCGAGATCATTCTGGGCTTGCAATGTCACGGGATCGATCCCCTGGTCATCACCCCAGATGCCTCGGCTCTGGCCCATACCCTGATCAGCCCGAACGAGGGTGACACCGAGTCCCATCCCCTGATGGCGGTACTGGCAAGGCAACACGGTTACTTCCTACATGAGTCCGCCGGTCGGATTATGCCCCTGCGTACCTTCATACTCGGGGCCCACACCCGGCGACAGGACCTCCTGCAACGCGAAACCCTTACAACCATAGCGACACTGAGTGCCGGGGGACCCAAGACCTTAGCTGTCTACGACGTCACGGACACCATCGAAACCGACGCACTCCGGGAACGCCTGGGCCTGACTGTCCAAACCGCGACCTGGAAACATCAGGCCGAGTTGACTCAGCAGGCCTCGGTCGATGAGGACGACCCAGTGACCTACGCCGTGGCCTATGGGGCCACCCTCTGTTCGGAGGGCATCGGCGAGGGTGTCAATTTCCGCAACGACTACATGCCACATCAAGGCCGTCGACTTCAATTGCAGGGTGCGGCCAAGTGGGCCAGTATTGCCGTGACCCTGCTGCTGATTGCCGTGGGCCTCTATCTGCAATTGCAAACCATGCACGCACGCAAGGATCGCAGTGACCTGCGGGCCAAGATGGCACCGGATTACAAGGTGGCCATGCGAGGCCGGAACCTGACGGACCGGGCCAATCCCAAAGATGATCTAGAACGGGAATTGCGTCGCATGATGAGCAACAGCGGTGGGGTGACCAGTGACGATGCCAGCGGCTATCTAGAACGCGTGCTCAAGGCCATGAACGACTGCAAAGCTCAAAAGCTGGACATCAATATCGAAAAGATCTCGATCAATCAAAAGACGGTAACAGTCGTGGGTGATAGCCGCAAAACCGATGAGGCCCTGAATTTCTTTACGGCCCTGGAAAAGGCGGGCTTGCCAGAACCCTTAGGCAGCTACGGAACCGGAGAAAAGGACCAGCGTGTACCCTTCAAGGTCGACTCGACCATCAAGAACAACTAAGGCGGACTCATGAACTCAATCAACGATATCCATAAGAATCCCATGTTCTATTACGTGCTGGTACCGGTGTTGGCTGCCATCTGGCCGGGCCTGCTCTTCTTTCAAAGCCTGCCCGAAGCCCAGGCTGAACTGAGCAAGGAAAAGCAATACGCCGTAGACGTCAACAATTTGGTCCAACAGATTCTGACTCAGGATCCTATCCGTCTGCGTGATCCCAAGGCCCGAGACACGGGAGGACGTACCTTTAATTACAACAATGAGATTGATCGGGTGGCCAAGGCCTGTGGGATTCGTTCGTTTAAGGTCGATCCATCCAGAATCATGACCGACACGAAGAGCGGGCGTAAGAGTCAGACGGCGAGTATTCAGTTGGAGGATGTGGGCCTGGTACGCACGGCCATCTTTATCTCCACGCTGTTAGGAGATTGGACCGATCTGGAATGCACCAAGATTACCCTGACCCTGAACAGGAATGCCGAGGACGACTGGAAGGTCGATCTGGGCTTCTCTTACATCTTTTAATGGAATAATGGAATGTTGGTGGTTATCACGGTGCCATGTCCACGCTTGTGTGGACATGTGTTTAAGATTAACCTAACATAACAACTTCATTTTCGTTAGAATTCACAATACACGTCATACTGCCAAGTCTATGTGAGAACTGGGTTAAACACATGGCTACGCTTCCGGCTTCGTCTTCGACTACGCCGTGACGAGTCGCGGAGCCATGCCACCCAATCGCTTGTTGACAGTTACGATCTTTCATTCGTATTAAATCGCGATCAAGTTGATTTCAATTGCCTTCTCGACCTGTTTGCCTACAATAGTCCACCATCATGGACAAACAGGCCGATGAACGACGATTAGAGCGACTTCGCTCGCGCATCCGGGAATTCCCAACGGGTCCCGGTCTCTACGTGATGAAGGACACAGGCGACAAGGTGCTCTACATCGGCAAGGCCAAAAACCTCCGCAGCCGTGTGGCCAGCTATTTCCAACCCTCGGCCGATCTATCAGTCACGCGCAGCCCCAAGATCCAGGAGATGGCCGATCTGGTCGACCAGGTCGATATCCTGGAGACGCCCAACGAGGTGGACGCCATCCTCAAGGAGGCCCGCCTGATCAAGGACATCCGTCCGCCGTACAACACCCAACTGATGGACGACAAGACTTTTCCCTATCTGGAGATTACCACGCGCGAGGATTTCCCCGGGATCTATGTCACACGCAAACCCAAGGAAAAGGGCACGCGTCTATTCGGCCCCTTTACGGCGGTCAGCGACCTACGCGGGGTTTTAGTCATGTTGCAGAAGATCTATAAGTTCCGCACCTGCACCCTGGAGATTCGTGCGGACGATCCCAAACGGCGTTTCTTCCGTCCCTGCCTGCTCTACAGCATCAATCAATGCACGGCCCCCTGTGCGGCCAAGATCGATCCAGTGGAGTACAAAAAAAGCATCACGGATGTGTTGCGATTTCTACGTTCCAAGCGGTCCGCGATTATCCGTGATCTCAATCAGAAGATGATAGCGGCCTCCCAGAATCGCCACTACGAAAAGGCGGCCATGTATCGCGATCGTCTCAAGTTGATCGAGTCTCTGGAAAAACGGGGCACGGTCGATGGCAATGTCCAACCCGAGGCCTTTGCCTCGGATCCGACCAAGGCTCTGGTTGAACTCAAACGGGTCCTGGAACTGCCCCAGGACGTACGTATCATCGAGGGCATGGATATCGCCCACCTGCAAGGCAGTGAGACTGTAGGCTCTCTTGTCAAGTTCATTGACGGGCGTCCCTTCAAGGACGGTTACCGTCGTTTTCGCATCCAGACCGTTAAGCAGGTTGACGACTATGCCAGCCTGGCCGAGGTGATCCGACGTCGCTATAAATATGCCTTGCAGGGCGAGGAGCTTTGGCCGGATTTAATTTTGATCGATGGCGGACTGGGGCAGCTCAACTCCGCCTTAAAGTCTTTTCACGAGTTGCTGCTGGAACATGTCACCCGTGCTGAGGACGCGACCTTACCCCAGACCACGACCTTGATCAGTCTGGCCAAGAAGGAAGAGTTGATCTATCGTCAGGGCTGGGACGAACCCGTGCGGCTTACGGCCCACAGTCCTGCGCGAAAACTATTACAATACGTACGCGATGAATCTCATCGTTTTGCCCAGCACTATCACCATCTGCTGCGTTCCAAGCAGGTGCTCCCTGATTCCTAAGGAAAACACATGCACGAACTGACCTACAACAATGGAATCTACCACACCCCTGACCGACGCCCCGGCCTCTTGTCCCGGCTTTGGCCTTCAGCCAGCTTTTATTGCAAGTGGGGCGGCATCATCTTTCACGCCAGTGCCCTGGCTCGCATGGGAAAGTACACGGACCAGGCCTGGTGCCGCAGCAGTATCGATATCATGCAGGCCATGGAGAGCGTGGGAGGGCGTTTCGAGATTACCGGTATCGAACACGTCCAGTCCCTGGATGGCCCAGTCGTGTTCATGGCCAACCACATGAGCATGCTCGAGACCATGGTGCTGCCTATCATCATTCAGCCCATTCGACCCGTGACGTTTATTGTCAAGCAGGGGCTGCTAGAATATCCGGTGTTCAAGCACATCATGAGGGCTCGCGATCCCATTGCCGTGACACGTGACAATCCCCGTGCCGACCTCAAGGCCGTACTGGACGGGGGCAAGGAACGCTTAGCCCAGGGGATCTCCATCATTGTCTTCCCCCAGACCACCCGTACCACCCAGTTCGATCCGGAACAGTTCACCTCCATCGGTGTAAAACTAGCTCAGAAGGCCAAGGTCCCGATCGTGCCCCTTGCGCTCAAGACGGACATCTGGTGCAATGGCAAACTTTTAAAAGATTTCGGAAAGATAGAGACGTCTCACAAGGCTCACTTCGCCTTTGACGCCCCCATCGAAGTACAAGGCCGCGGCGGGGATGAACTCCAAAGGGTCATCGATTTTATTCAGAAGAACTTGAAACAATGGCAGGATGAAATGTAGGATGGGCAAAGCGCAGCGTGCCCATCAAAAGAATACGATAAACCGATCACCTATTCCGTAGCCGGGCTATGCCAGGTGCCAATGCCGTCCCACCAATAGATGATATAATCGGCCAGGCGTTGTTGGGGGTAGTTCTTTTGATAGCGTTTGAGGGCCATTTCGTGGAGTAGACGCATGCAACGGATTCCGCCCAGACGATAGGCCAGCAATCCCAGTTCCACGGCCCGGACCCCGGCCCATTGATAACGGGTGGCATCCACATTGAGCAGTTCGGCCAGTTCATCGGCGCTGGCTTGCAGTTCACGTGACCACTTTTGGCGGTTATACTCCTCACGTTCCGAAACCTCTGCCAATATAGCATCACGATTGATCTGGCGGGCCAGTTTTTCCTGTCGGGATTCTTGTTGACGCTTTTCTCGTAAGCGACGACTGGTAGGTGTCATGGATTCAAAGATCCCCAAGATGGGATCCACCACCAGCCAAACGGTCAAGGTGGCTCCAAAGGTGGCCAGAGACACGATATTGCAGGAGAATAGCCAGCTGCGTTCAAAATTCAAGGCCAGCAGACCTGCAACCGCCCCCAGCAGGGGTGCTCCTGCATAAAAAAACATGTAGGCTTCAGAGGTAGTGAGCGGGTGCTCCTGTTGGGCGGTGGGGGCATGGGTGCCTCCCCGGAACATGGCGAATAAATAGAGGCTGATCAGCACAAAGCATATGACCAGACTGTGACCAGATAGGGAGAAAATGATCCACCAATTAAAACCGGCCTCGCGCAGGGCGATCGCCAGGATAAATCCTACACAGAGGATAAACCACAAGGTGCCGATCAGATGGATTCGTTGGAGCAGATTCGTTTTCATCGAACTTACGCATAGCGACGGAAGGTCACTCGGTTAGTAGCCTCCCACGGATCGACCACCATTGGAGGTGGCAGGATCGGCCTGTAGGTAGTATGCACCACTGAAGGCACGGGCCACAGGGCGCAGGACCTGTTCTAACGTTAGGGCAACGGCCGCGAACGGAGTGGGGGGGATATAAACGATGTCACCATCCTCCAGTAAGACATTCTTACGAAGGTCCCCGTGTATAATCATGTGGTAATAGTTGAGTTCATAGACCTTAGGTTTCTCGTCTTCTTTGCCTGAAGGGCGGATCACCTGCACCCGCTCGACCCACGCCATGGGATTGGGCTTGGCATCGGCGATGGCACCTAAGACCGTGTCATGGCCGGTATAGAGCTTGCGACCTGGAGCAGTCACTTGCCCTAAAACATAGTAAGATTTGCTTTGATAGGCGATGATCCGGACATCCAGAGGAGCGTCCCCGGGTAGGGTATAGAGGCCTGCGACCTTTTCCTCTACCAATTTGGTAACCTCGGTGGGAGTCAGGCCCGCCACTTGAAGCTCACCTAAGCCCTCAAAACTAATTACACCGTCCGGTCGTACCCGTTGGCGTTGTTCGTGGATTTCAGGGACTCGCGAGCATTGAATCATAATCTCATCAGGGGGAATGAGTCGATACTCATCCGCACTGACCAGGAAACCATCAGGATCCTTGAAGGCCGCAATGTTTTTGGGATCCGAACTGAAGGCACAGCCCGCAGCAAGACAAATGAGCACACACAATAAAAACAGGCGGAATGCCTGGCTAAGGGCAGCATTCTTGATCATGACAATCTTCCTTAATACAAATTTTAGTCCGCAGTCCATGCC
The DNA here is from genome assembly GCA_963662565.2 of Sedimentisphaerales bacterium. Taxonomy (GTDB): domain Bacteria; phylum Planctomycetota; class Phycisphaerae; order Sedimentisphaerales; family Anaerobacaceae. Next base: position 10,159 of record CAXXXG010000005.1, read on the forward strand.
ATTGAAATCGGCCATTGCCGAAGTCGAGTTGATTATAGAGAGGCCCGGAACTCGGGTCAACTCCATTAAGTATTTTCGACCACGACTCTTATGAAAACTCGCTCAAGATCATCTAACTTGACGTTTGACTGGCAAAGACCTAGAATCTGGGCATTAAGAGACTAATATCAAAGACGACTAAGGACTTAAACATGAGCGATTCATATTTATCAGACCGATCCAAACGTATCGACGCCAGCGGTATTCGCAAGGTCTTTGCCTTGGCCGCCGAATTGGAAGACCCGATAAATTTCTCCATTGGACAGCCGGACTTCGATGTCCCTGAGGCCCTTAAGCGTCAGGCCATTGAGGCCATCGAGCGGGGCTTTAATCGCTATTCTCAGACCATGGGCGAACGCCAGCTGTGCGAGGCCATTGCGACAGATGTCCAAAAAGTTACGACCTGGTCCGATCCTCAGGTTCTCACGACCTCGGGAGTGAGCGGAGCCTTATTACTGGCCTTTATGGCTGTAATCAATCCCGGTGACGAGATTGTCACCACAGATCCCTATTTCGTGATTTACAAACATGTGATCAACATGCTCGGCGGTAAGTGCGTCTTCGTGGACACCTATCCTGACTTTCAATTACCGGTAGAGGCCTTTCGCCAGGCGATTACGGAACGTACCAAAATGATCGTGATCAACTCCCCCAGCAATCCTACAGGGACGGTTTACTCGGCCGAGGAACTTCAGGCCTTGGCCGAGGTGGCCCGCAGTCATGACCTGATTGTCATGAGCGACGAGATCTATGAGAAGTTCAGCTACCGACCCAATTACGCCAGCATGGCAACCTATTATGACAAGACACTCTTATTGCGTGGTTTCAGTAAGGCCTATGCCATGACGGGTTGGCGTTTAGGCTATGCAGCCACGCACCCATGTCTAAAACCGCTGATCGAGGCCATGACCAAGATCCAACAATACACCTTTGTCTGTGCCCCGGCCCCGTTGCAGTGGGGAGCCTTAACCGCCCTGGAATATGATGTCACTGAGTTGGTGGATCAATACCGCACCAAACGTGACTTATTGTATGATTGCCTCAAGGGCGATTTCGACCTGGTCAAACCGGAAGGGGCCTTCTATGCCTTTGTGCCGGTGCCGGGAGGTCGCGATGCCACCCGCTTTGTCAAGGAAGCCATTGCCAACAACGTGCTGGTGATCCCGGGCAATGTCTTTAGCGAGCGTGACACCCATTTCCGCATCAGCTACGCCACCAGCAATGAAAAAATCGAGCAGGGGGCTGAAATCCTTTGCCGTTTAGCTCGTCAAGGATAACCTCAACTCAAGGGCAAGGACCATGAAAGCATTAGGGAGAATGCGGTTGCTATGGATCAGCTTGATCTGCAGCCTGGCTTGGACCGCCAGTGGACAAGAACACAGGGCCGCGGTGATCCCCTGTACCGGCATGATCGACGATGGCCTCTTTCAGTCCATCAAACGTCGGGCCAATGAGGCCTTGGAGCAGGGGGCTGAGGTGTTAATCCTGGAAATCGGCACCTATGGCGGCCTGGTCAAGTCTGCCGACGATATCTCGAAATACCTGCTGTTCGACATTGGCGATCGCGTCCAGACCGTAGCCTATGTCAAGACAGAGGCCATTTCAGCCGGGGCCATGATCAGTGTCTCCTGCAACGACATCATCATGCGGGCCCATAGCACTATTGGCGACTGTGCTCCCATCACCATGGGGGGCGAGGGTCTCAAAGGGGTGGAACGGGAAAAGAGTGAAAGCTTTATCCGTGCCGTCTTTGACCGGGCCGCCCAGGCCAATGGCTATCCTCAGGCCCTGTTAAGGGCCATGGTCACCATGGGGATCGAGGTCCATCGGGTTCCCAATCGCCGGACTGGCCAGGATGAATTCTTTGAGTCCGACTATCTCCCTAAGGATGCCAACACCTACGACTTGGACCGAGCCGAATTGATTGTCCCCGACGATCGACTCTTGACCGTGGATGCAGTCACAGCCCTGGACTATGGCATTGCCCGTGCCGTGGTACAGGATCGGGATGAGGCCTTGGCCTTTCTGGAAGGGCGTGACGGTCTGAACTTTGTCCGCCCCGTACCTGTCTTGGAGACCAATTGGTCGGAGCAGATGGTCAGGACCATCAATCACCCCGCGGTCATTGGCATCCTGGTAACCGTGGCCCTGTTGGGACTCTACATGGAATTGAGTGCCCCCGGGTTGGGCCTGCCGGGGCTGCTTTCGGTCATTTGTTTTGCCATCATTATTGGCAGCAAATACCTGCATGGCATGGCCAACTGGGTTGAAATCGCCGTGTTAATTGTAGGAGTGCTGCTCTTGCTGGTGGAATTTCTTTTTATCCCCGGTTTTGGCATTCCCGGTTTTCTAGGGATTGCCTGCCTTATTGTGGGAGGGCTTGGTCTGCTGGTGCGTAATGATCCCGGCCAATTGCCCTGGCCGCAAAACGATCTGGATTGGGCCCTGTTTCAAGAGGGGCTTTGGGGGCTGCTCTTGGGACTGGGAGGATTCGGTATCGGTGCGGTAGTCATTGCCCGTTACCTACCCCAATGGAGTCTTTTTAGTGGGCTGATCCTGAATCCTTCAACTGGACCAGAGGACCGTTCACAGGAGGCACATGGGGAGTCGCTCTGGAAGATCGGTGACATGGGTGTAGTCGTTTCGACGCTACGTCCCTCAGGCAAGGTGCGATTCGGTGAACGGTTGGCAGACTGTGTGGCTCAAGCAGAGTTCATTGAAGCCGGCCGTCAGGTTGAAGTCTTTCGAATTAGGGGGCACGTCCTGGTGGTTCGTGAAGTGAAGGAAGAGACAACATGATGTCCTGGATACTCTTAGCCATATTTTTAATCTTTCTCTGTGCTATTCTCTTGGTCGCAGAAGTCTTTGTCCCCAGCGGGGGCATGATCAGTTTAGCGGCATTGGGCTGTTTGATAGGGGGGATTGGGCTCGGATTTAAATGCAGTGCCGCGATGGGGGGGATGTTAATAGGGGCAGCTCTGGTCTTGATTCCCCTGACCCTGATCCTGGCCTATCGCATCCTGCCCAAGACCCGCTTTGGCAAGGCTGTGACATTGGAACCACCGGAGCGTGAGTTGGGCGATGGCGTACCGGACAGTAAGCAGTTGGCAGGGCTGTTGGGAACCCAAGGAACGGTCGTCACCCCACTTCATCCGGTAGGAATCTGCGATTTTTCCGGTCTTAGGGTTGAATGCGTGGTGGAAAATGGGTATGTTTACAGCGGCCAATCTGTGGAAGTTATCCAAGTGCAAGGATCGCAGGTAACAGTTAGACGGCCATTAACGGATTAGTGCTCAAGAGGAGATTAGTATGCTAAATGGATTTTTGGGGCAAGGGCAAGGAACGGGTAACCCTAATCCACTATTAATAGCCGTTGTTATCGTAGTAGGGCTTATCGTCCTAGTGGCAGTATGGCTATTTGCTAAATTCTTCCGTCTATGGCTCCAGGCCAGATTATCGCGGGCGGATGTAAAGTTTACAGATTTGATCGGCATGTGGCTGCGTAAGGTCGATACTCGCACCATCGTCCTGAGTAAAATCACCGCCACCCAAGCCGGACTCAAACTCAGCACCTCGGATCTCGAAAGCCATTTCCTGGCGGGGGGGCGGGTTCCCAATGTCGTGCGTGCCCTGATTGCCGCAGCCCGAGCCAACATAGATTTATCCTGGAAGACCGCCACAGCTATCGATCTGGCAGGGCGTGACATCCTGGACGCCGTGCAAACCAGTGTCAATCCCAAAGTCATCGATTGTCCTGACCCGGAAAAGAGTCGTGGCACCGTCGATGCCGTGGCCCAGGATGGCATTCAACTCAAGGCCAAGGCCCGTGTCACGGTCCGGGCCAATATCGAACGTCTGATCGGTGGGGCGACCCAGGAAACCATCATCGCCCGCGTGGGCGAAGGCATTGTCACCACTATCGGTAGTGCCAAGACCTACAAGTCCGTGTTGGAAAATCCGGATGAGATCTCCAAATCTGTGTTAGCTAAGGGTTTGGATGCAGGGACCGCCTTTGAAATTCTTTCCATTGATATTGCCGATGTGGATGTCGGGGACAACATTGGAGCGCAACTGCAAGCCAAACAGGCCGAGGCCGATATGCGGGCAGCCAAGGCTGAGGCCGAAAAGCGTCGTGCCATGGCTGTGGCCCGTGAACAGGAAATGCGGGCCATGGTCGTCGAAAACGAATCCAAGGTGCCGCTGGCCATTGCCGACGCCTTTACCCAAGGCAACCTGGGCATCATGGATTATTACCGTATGAATAACATCAGTGCCGATACCCAGATGCGCGAAACCATTGCCAAACCTAAACGCGGCAAAGACAAGGAATGATCATAATCCTGACACAGTATGGTTTACTGGCCGTCAATGAGGACGCCGAAACCCTCATCAATCTGCTGATCACGGTCATCATGATCGCCATTTGGCTGGCCGGCAGTATGATGCGTACCAAGGGCAAGACGCGCACCAAGAAACGACCTTCGTCTACAGCAGATCCTAAACGAGATTTGATCAGGACTGCGTCTACACTACGAACGAGGGTGGGTATGGAGGAATCCGAAGAAAGACTTCTGCAAAAACTCGCTGATGAACAGCTTAAACGTAGAAATTTAATATCGGACGCTATCAACGACAGGGTAACGCCACCGAAGATCAAACGATTTTTGTCTAAGAAGACTTTAGATTCAGATGAAATTCAACAAGAGGTGAGCCTGGGTGAAGATTTTGGTCATATAGAGGGTCTTGACCAAGCTGAAAAACTTGGCATGCTCACAGAAAATATCATGAATCTATCTTGCATCAGCGATTCACTACTCCCTGAACAATGGGATGCGGATGATGTATCCCGTGCCATTCTTTATCAAGAGATCCTGGGGCCACCTGTAGGTTTGCGTCAACCTCAATAATCACACACAGAGAGCAACACACAATTGAGAAAAAGGTGAGAAACAACGTAGTTTCGTGCTCTTTGTCGCCCCACCAACCCGCCGATAAGATATGTTATGTTACATTCACCTAGGTAGGGGCCTCGATTTTGGCTAATAAATAGGGTTTTTACTAAATCACGCTCAATAAGCTTTGAACTGAAAGAGTCTCACATCTCCAACGGACTTATACTTCCTGCAATGGTCATGTAGACATCGTCCCACACGGCCTGAGCACGATCCAGGATGCCGAGGTTTTGCAGGACCAAGCTGATACGTGAGGACGGGTTGTTGGCCGCACAACTCAGTTCCAACTGTCGATCCAGGTTCATGACAGAACCGGCGAACTTAACGGGATTCATGTAGAGCAAGGCCGTTTGATAATGTAGCTGCATGGCCTGGGCATCCGGAGTGATCAATTGACTGAGAATCTCCAAGGACAATTGACTGTTGCCCAGGCTGTATTGACAAAGAGCCATTCGAGAGATGGCCCGCATAGTGACCGGTTCAGTTTCGGCGGCATCCTGAAGGTATTGAATGGCCTGCTTAGGCCCATTGCGATACAGTTCGAGCAGACTTAATTCGTAGAACAATTGCGACGTGGGTTGGTCGTGATGCAAACGTCCACGGTAGCATTTGATAACCTCATCAAGTCCTTGTGTGGGATCTTCATCCAATTGGCCCATGGGATCGGCACACATTGAACGCAACAGAGTACGTGCTGTCTCTGTGAACAACAAGACACTGTTGGGGTGAATCATCGCTGCCGAACAGGTGGCTGCCAAGGCATCAGCCTCTTCCTTGACGGACAGATGGGCCACAGCCAACCCTACATAGGCATCGATAATTTGAGCGATGATATCATGTGCCTTGTTAAACTGTTCAGCTGCCAGGTGAAACGATTCCAAGCGAAGATACTGTGTTCCTAGCTTGATGGCTGCATCTAAAAAGACCGGGCATTCCGTTAAGGCATCCTGATATGCGGCGATAGCTTCAGCAGGATCATCGACCAAAGCCAGGATGTCACCACGTTTGGCCAACAGTTCAGCGCGACGTGGTGCTTCTTCCAGCATTTGCTCAATCGCTTCCAAGGCCTGTTCGTATTCACCGTCAACCAAGAGTTGATCCACAGAAGGATCTTGAAAACCAAAACTGTCGGGATGGGTCAAGATAGCCTTGCTGAAAGTTTGAATGGCCATTTGAGCATTCCCTGCAGCCACATACAGATGCCCAAGTATTAGTTGCGTGGTAATATCCTCAGGCATGCGTTCGTAGAGCATGGTATAGATATGTGCGGCCTGCTGGTAATCGGCATTCTTGGCGTAAATCGCCGCTAAGCGAATGAGAGGCAATTCCAGGGTATTTTTAAACTTTAGGCAATCCTGATAGTATTCAATAGCCTTATCTTCCTGGTCCAACAGTTCGTGACAATGCCCCAATGTATAAAGCGCCATGGTATTGCCAGGCTGTTGGTTAAACACGGTTTGCAGATAATCGATGACTTCGTCGTAGCGATGCTCCACCAACGACAAGGTTGCCGCCGCAAGTGCTCCGTAGACACAATCGGGAGATTCAAAAAGATGCAACCGTAATAATTCTTCAGCACAACTCCAACGCTGCTCACCTAGACGTTCGATGATATCATAGATTCTCTGTTCTTGGGGTTTGAGATCGGTATGACCCGGGCCGTAGCATTGTAACCAGTGTATCAACAACTCTGACACGTCAATGGTCGTTCCTCTACCCAGCATCTCAAATAACACGTGCATATTATGCGGTCCTTTTATCACCCTTTGTTGCCCTTGATCGCTCTTGATCCAAGGCAAACCACTCCAAAGCCGATTCTTGTCAGGCCTTTGGCGGGCTCCGCCTCCTCCAAGAATCCGGAGCCATGCCAAAGACACCCCAGGTATCGACTGTGGCCGTGCTGAGGTCCACATGGTTTTTATGAAATATCGCGATTTCAAGGCAAAAAAGGGGGAAACGGACTCTTGGGGCCGCTTGTAACGATTGTTGCGATTTTAGGTGTGGTTATCTGGACGCGAGACCAGATTCGCCCTGCCATAACTTCGTGGCGATTACAGGTAAGAATATAAATACGGACGCTATTGTGGCGTCTGACTCTGCTTTTCAATCTCGCTGAGATAGGCCAGGGTCCGTTCCAGCTTGTCACTAAGATGCTTGAGCTTGAGCATGGTCTTGACCCGAGCCAAAAGTTCGAGCCGATTTACCGGCTTGCTGACAAAGTCGTCCGTTCCTGAATCGATGCCGCGTTCGATATCACCGAATTCATTGAGTGCCGTGACCATAATAATGGGGATGTCCTGAGTAGCGGGGTCGGCTTTGATGCGTTTGCAAACCTCAAAACCACTCATCTGAGGCATCATGATGTCCAGCAAGACCAGATCGGGTTTGTCTTGAGCAATTGCCTCCAAGGCCTGTAAACCGTCCATTGCAGTGGTAATTTGGCAGTCGAGGTCCTCCAGGTAAGCCTGCAGGAGTTCCAAATTCTGTTCGTTATCGTCCACCACCAGGATCTTGGCAGTTCCAGCGACTTCTTGACGCAGGGCCTTGGCACTCATTTAAATTACTCCAAACATTTAAATCAGGTGATCCAGGCCGTCTTCTCCCTGGATCGGGCTGCATCTTATCGTGATTTTGGGCCCACTGCAACAGGTTTTAAAATGCCCCGTCTTGTTCCAGCACCTGGCGGACCTGGGGTCGTAGGTAGATGATTTCGGTGTCCACCAAGCGTTTGACCGCTTCTCCACAAAGCTGTAGGGTTTCCTCTACCGAGGCCTCAGTATCAACATAAAAGATAGCCTTTTTTTTGAGATGACAGAGTCCCCCACCTGTGCCCCCCATAGATTCACGTCGGATCTCTACATCTTCGGCAGCGATGAGATCCAAAAGGTCATCAATGACTTGCTGTTGGTCCATAACGTCACCAAAAACAGGATTTTTGGGACCAAAGCCCCCTTCCAGGCTCAAGAAAAAGCCCGGAAAACGTCGATAACATTATAAATATTAACACCGACGCCAATGATGGAATTGTATTTCGGGAGGTGTCCATTGACAAGCTTAATTCAACAACGACGCTCATTACACAAGGATGTGGAACAAGGACGCCGTGAAAACAAGGCTCTCAAGGGTCAATTGATCAAGTTGCAACCCTTGGCCAACATAGGTTCGGCCAGTAGCATGATTGCCCATGAGATCAACAACCTCCTGACCCCCCTAGGCACCTTTGCCGAATTGGCCTTGAACCATATCGAAGACCAGGCTCTGGTGGAAAAAGCCCTCAAAAAGGCCGTCCTCAATTGCACCCGCGCCTCCAAGGTCATGGAGAGCATGATGGCCCTAGCCAATGGACAGCAGCAACCCAAGGAAACCGTCACAGTCTCAGACCTAGTCGATGACATCTTTACCTGCCTCTGTCGCGATTTCAGTAAGGACGGTATACAAGTCAATCTGGAAATCCCCTCTGATCTTCAGATCCATGCCGTGACCATTCAAATTCAACAAGTTCTCATGAACCTCGTCCTCAACGCCCGCGAGGCCATGCTGGCACAGGGCAAAGGCACCTTAACCCTAAGCGCCTATGGTGGCACCGGCTACGTCACTCTCGAAGTCTCTGATACAGGCCACGGGATTTCTCAAGACGACCTGCAACGCATCTTCGATCGTTTCTATACCACCAAGGATTCCAGTAATCAGGATGAGGAATGCTGCGGTACGGGCTTGGGATTGAGCTTTTGTCAAACTGTAGTCGATTCTCATCATGGCACCCTGCGCGTCGAATCGGAATTGGGGCAAGGCACAACATTCAAGATTGTCTTACCTCAATCCATCTGATATGCTCTGTGTATGTCAAAACGCAGAAGATCGTATCGCAACAAAAGACGTAAACAACGTTTACCAGGTGGACCTATCTTTCTAGGGGTCGCCATTTTAATCGCCCTGGCGATATTGGCCTTTGGACGTTCTAGAAAAGCGGAAACAACAGCCTCTTCCCCTATACCTGATACCCTAACAGTGATGACAGCCAATGACACGGCCCCAGAGTTACTCTCAAACGATCAGGTGACTGTCACACAGGAATCCCGTCCTCCGGTATTGCCTGCACCTCTCACGGGTCAACCCACTCAACCCGATGTCACCGCCTTGTCTTCACAATTGCAGGCAAGATTGAGAGATGTCCTAGATGGACGAGCCCAGGTCATTCCCCTACGTGATGAGTGGTTGAACCTGCTGAACCAGCCCCTGAATACCAACCAGATGTTAGAACTTAAGGAGGCCCTAGGGCAATTATCTCAACTTTGGCTTTGGGAGCCTAAGATCCATAGCGGTGATCAACTCTGTACAACGTATCACGTCAATCCTGGAGATCAACTGGCCACCATCGCCCGAAAATTCCACATCCCTTGGGAATTAATCGGCAAGATCAATGCTATCGACAATCCCAGTGACCTCAAGGCCTATCAACCCCTAAAGATCCCCCAAGGCCCCTTCCATGCCGTAGTCTACAAATCCTCCTTTACCATGGACATCTATTTAAAAGACACTTATGTTCGCAGCTATGAGGTTGGCCTGGCCCGTCCTGGCAAGGTAACCCCGACCGGACTTTGGCTCGTTGAAGGTCGAATGCGAGCCGCTCCCTGGACCGATCCCGAGACCGGTCGGACCTATCAACCCAGCCACCCGGATTACCCACTGGGACCGGTTTGGATCCCTCTTAAGGGGATCTCCGGAGACGCCGCCGGGCAACCGAGCTATGGTATCCACGGTACCAACGAACCTGAGAGCATTGGTACCGCCAGTTCCAGTGGTTGCGTACGCATGCGAAACCATGAGGCAGAACAGGTGTATCTTTTACTCCAGCCGGGTGAATCCTACGTGCGCATCCTGGATTAATCACATCTTGACAAGCCCCATCACCTCGATTAAAGTCTTATTACAAAATACCTTACGATGTTTGCGAGGTTTCTGTTTATTCTACTTCGCTCAAGCGAGAAAACGACGGTATATTGATCGGGTGGGACTGGAAATAAGATTTATTTAAGGAGTTGTAATGAGACGTCTGTCTATATTTATGTTGATCTCTCTACCTATAGGCATCCCGGCTTGGGCCCTTGAGCCCTCCATGGATCTGAATGCCCCCAGCAGTTCACTTCGAGTGCAGTGCAGGATCGCAGAGGGCAGCCCTGTTTATAGTGTTTTTCTTAGCGATGATATCCTGATCGACTCTTCTCCCCTGGGATTGGTAACCAGTACCGGAGATTTCACCCATCATCTTAAAATATCCGAGATATCTGCTATAACCAAAATTACCGATGACTACCCCCTATTTCACGGCAAACAATCACACAGCACCTATCTGGCCAATGAATCTGTGGTCACCCTGGAAAATGTAGAGCAGCAGTGTCTGCAGGTCGTGTTCAGGGTGTCGGATACCGGGGTGGCCTTTTGTTATCGCCTGACAGAATTGGGAGAGTCCGAGAGCGTGACAGTCACACGCGAAGCCACCGGCTTTGCCCTGCCTACAAAGACACGCAGTTGGCTGCACCCCCTGCACGATGCCAAAACCGGCTGGGAACAGACCTTTCCATCCTACGAATCACACTATACCATCGATCAGCCCGTAGGCCAACCCGCTCCCATGGAGGCAGGCTGGGCCTTTCCCGCCCTCTTCAAGGTGGGCCAGATCGGCTGGCTATTGATCAGCGAGACCGATGGCAATGGTAACTATTGCAGCACACGATTGGATCCTAATTCTGTGGGCGGATTGTACCGTATCGCTTTCCCCCAGGAACAAGAGAACCGAGGCCTGCAAGACCCGGTGACACCCACCGTGCAACTGCCCTTCCAGTCGCCTTGGCGTATTATCATAGCCAGTGCCAACCTGGGTGACATTGTCACATCGACTCTGGCCACGGATTTAGCAGCTCCCTCTCAAATCGACCAGCCCTCCTTTGTCAAACCGGGCCGAGCCGCCTGGAGTTGGTTGCGTTACGACAACGCCGGGGCACAACTGAGGCGTCTAGAAGAATACCTGGGCATGGCCGTAAACCTCAACTGGGAGTACATGCTGGTTGATGCGGATTGGGATCAGATTTTGGGCTATGAAACCGTTGAGAAACTATCGAAAAAGGCTCAGGCCCAGGGAGTCAAGCTGATCCTCTGGTACAATTCCAATGGCGAATGGAACACGGCCCCCTTCACACCCAAAGATAAAATGTATATCCCAGAGGTACGTCAGGCCGAATTCAAACGTCTCAAGGCCATGGGCATTGCCGGGGTCAAGATCGACTTCTTCGGGGGGGACAAGCAGGTCACCATGCAGCTCTATATGGATATCCTCCGGGATGCGGCCGACGCCGGTCTGCTGTGCAACTTCCACGGTGCCACCCTACCCCGCGGCTGGCAACGGACCTGGCCAAATCTAGTTACGACCGAGGCGGTCATGGGCATGGAATTTTGTACTTTCGATCAGGTCAATACCGATCAACAGGCCCAACACTGTACGGTCCTGCCCTTTACCCGCAATGTCGTGGCCCCCATGGACTTTACCCCCATGGTCATGAGTCGTCACATACGCGATGTTCAACGCGTCACCAGCCCGGCCTTCGAACTGGCCCTGGCCGTGGTCTTTGAATCGGGTATACAACACTTTGGTCTGGCTCCCTTCGAAGCCAAGGTCCTACCTGATTTTGCCATCGAATATCTCAGGGCGGTGCCTACGGCTTGGGATCAAACTCGCTACCTGACCGGCACGCCGGGCAAGGAAGTGGTCTTGGCCCGTCGAAAAGGTGAGAAGTGGTATATCGCCGGGATCAATGGTGAGAACCAGGCCAAGTCCATTACTCTCGACCTGTCATTCTTGCCCGACGACATCAAGGGGACCCTTATGACGGATTCACCCCTCCAGGATGAACTCATCAATCTGGAACTTCCCCAGTTATCGCAACCAGAGCTCTCGATTTCCCTACAGCCACAAGGTGGTTTCATCTTGATTGCCCAGTAAAGCCATTCGTCATTATCCTTGACGCCTGTCGCTCAACTGATATCTTAATGCTTTTATCACAACCCATGGCCTATTTCTCGAGCAACAGGCCAGTGTTAATTGGAGATGAGTATGAATTTGGAGAAATTTTCTCTCGGTCATGGTGATCGTTTCGGGCACCAAGGCAAGGCCCAATTGGAGGCGGTCTTGACGGCCCGCTCTGCGGGGATCGATGTTGTACCGGTTTGGAACAAGTCCAATCGCGAACATAGTATCATCGGCACCACCCCGGATAATGTCCGGACCGAGGCCGATGCTGCCGTGGCCGCACTCAAGGCCGATTGCAGCTACTATGTGGATGCCGATCATATCAACTTGAGTAATGTTGACGGTTTTATTGCGGGTAGTAATTTCTTCACCCTGGACGTGGCCGAGTCCATCGGTACGCCCTGCGATGCAGCGGATATCGATGCCTTTGTGGCCCAGATGGCCCCCTACATCGGTGAACTCAAGATTGAGGGTATCGATCAAGCCTTTACCGTCACTGAAAACGATGTACGTCGCATTACCGGCCAGTATCTTGGCGCGATCAAGGAAGCCGGAGAGATCTATCGTCACATCCTGGCGAAAAAGGGCGAAGGCAACTTCATCCCCGAGGTCTCCATGGACGAAACCGACACGCCCCAGACCCCGGTCGAGATGTTCTTTATCCTGGCGGCCATTGCCAAAGAAGGCATCCCGGCCCAAACCATCGCCCCCCGCTTCACCGGCCGTTTCAACAAGGGTGTCGATTATGTGGGCGATGCCGAGGTTTTTGAAAAGGAATTCCGTGAAGACATCGCGGTCATTGCTGCAGCCATCAAAGAGTTTGGCCTGCCTGCCAATCTCAAGCTCAGCGTGCACTCGGGTTCGGATAAATTCAAGATCTACGGGGCCATCAACCGAGTCCTCAAGGCCACCGGTGCCGGCCTGCATCTCAAGACCGCGGGTACGACCTGGCTGGAAGAGATCATCGGTCTGGCAGATGCCGATGGTGACGGCCTGGCGTTGGCCAAGGAAATCTATGCCAAGGCCTTTGCCAAGACCGAGGCCCTCTGTGCCCCCTATGCCTCAGTGATCGATATCGATCCGGCTCAGCTGCTGGATCCCGAGGTGGTTAACGGGTGGACCAGCGAACAATTCGTCAAGACCCTGCGTCACGACCTGTCCTGCCCGGATTACAATCCCCACATGCGTCAACTGTTGCATGTGGGCTACAAGATTGCCGCAGACATGGGCGAGCGTTTCATCAAGGCCCTGGAGGAATTCGAAGGGCCCATTAGCAAGAACGTCCAGTTCAACATTCTTGAACGTCACCTCAAGCCCATCTTCAGCGGGCTGTAAGCCTTCAATTTCAAAACAATATTTTCTCAAGGGCCGCTTCGCACAAAGCGGTCCTTTTTTATTCATCTGGAACGATGGGGACTAGGCATGTTTGAGGTTTTGCAGGGTTTGCGCGTGCTGGCGTTCCTCTAGGGCCAGGGCCTGCAGGGTCTTTTTCACACCCGAGAGTTTGGCCGTACGGGCAATGGTTTCGTAAAATGCGGCTGTGGCTAACTCATGTTCAATGGCATGATCCAACAAGGGAGAAGCGGAATCCTCAGCGACATCGTGCAACAGTTCTTCTAAAGAGGGCAACTGATCCTGCGGAGTTTCCTTGAAAAGCGGTTCCGTATCGGTTGTCTTAACCCAGGACATCTTTTTCAAACGCTCGGCATGGGCCCGTTCCTCAGCGGCCAGGGCCAACAACACCTTTTGCATGCCCGCATCCTCGGTTGTCCGGGCCAATCGTTGATAATCTTCCTCGGCCGCTTCTTCAAAGGCAATGGCGGTCTGGGCAACGAAACGGGCAAAGCGATTGGGCTCCGCCTGTACCTGGGCTGCTGTCGGTTGGGCCCGTACTAGATTGACCAGCATAATGAAACCAAAAACGATGAACAGCACGGCCGCTGCAAATTGCAAATAGCGTTCAGGAATAAATCGTGTCAGCATGTCTCCGCAGAGCACCGCGATCAAGGTCGAACACACGAGGGCCAACGAGGCCGCCAGAAATACCGTCATCCGGCCTTCAATGCTTTTGGCCATGGCTGCTAATTGGGTCTTATCCCCTAATTCGGCTAGAAAGATAAGAATGAAGGTGCTTAAAAACAGTTTCATATTGAAATTCATAGACCAATCCTTCTTAACGATTCTTATTGCCCCAACAGCAATGTAAGGACTCAATATAAAACTGGCCTTCATAAAAAACAAGCAGAGTTCCTCGATCTCCCTGATTAAGGGGCCAGGTTGAGTGCCTCCATGACCTGACTATGGGTTCGGATGATGGCGTGCGTACTGATGTCCGTATCGAAGATCGAGTTGAGGCCTTGGTGTTCTTGGGGCGGATCACCGGTATAAGGATCACCGGGTTGCCAATACCCGTCTTGGTGCAGGGCACGACCTTGACCGCCCCAGGCCCAGACGTTGGTACCGACCAAGGGACCGCCTGAAGCGGCATTGGCATAGACCATTTCATAGACATGGGTGAGGAATCGATCACGAGCCGTTGTGGGAGTGCCCGGTTCAAGGACGCCACCATCTCGTTCCATGCCGTATTCACCCAGCACCACGGGCTTACCTAGTTGTTGGCCGAGTTCGATATGTTGATTGATATAGGCCGTGGCCTTTTTCAGGGTGGACGGCAGGGTTTCCTCGATTTGGTCGGCCTTGAACCAACTCCAGTTCTTGGGCCAGAGGTGCAGGCTGGCGTAGTCGATGACCGGGCCGCCATGGGTCTGCAAAAAGAGATCCTCGTCATTGAGGCAGCCCCACAGCCCCTCACTGCCGGTACTGACCAGATGGTTGCCGTCGATCAACTTGATAGTGGCCGCGATGCCATGCACCCAATTGAGAAAGAGGCCGCGGCCCTGCTTGCCGTTGTCACCGTCGGCCCCGGGTCGGGGTTCGTTGGCCAATTCCCAGGCCATGATGGTAGTGTCGTTTTTGTAGAGTTGACCGGTGACCGTGTTGGTTCGATTCAGCAGGGTCGCGATATATTGGCGGTAGCGGTTCTGGCCCTCGGCATTGCGATAGAACTTGGCGGAATAGGCCATAAAATCCACCCAGCGGCCTGTGGCCCCGGGATCGATCAGAGG
Organism: Sedimentisphaerales bacterium; assembly: GCA_963662565.2. Lineage (GTDB taxonomy): Bacteria > Planctomycetota > Phycisphaerae > Sedimentisphaerales > Anaerobacaceae. The sequence continues at coordinate 25,299 of CAXXXG010000005.1, forward strand.
ATCGTCACTGAACCAGGACATGTAGGTCGACATGCCGCCCGACCATTCCCAGTAGTTGTTCAAATAGATCACGGCTGTCATGTTACGATGGCCCATCTCGGCCAGCAGTACATCCAGCCCCTTGAGTAAGGTTTCATTGAGCGTGCCATCGGCCACTTGGATGGCCGGTGAAACAGAACGTTCGATGGCCGATTCCTCCGAGGCTCCCAGTACTCTGAGATTTGTGATACCCAGAGCGTGGAGTTGGTCGAGTTCCTGAACCAGACGCTGCCGGCCTGCCGCGCTGGCCCCCAGGTAACAGCCGTACCAAAAATTGGTACCGCAGAAGTAATAGGGCTTCCCGCCCCGCATAAAATGCGTTCCCTCCACTGTCACGAAGCCGGTGCTCGTTGCACGAGACTCCATGAAGATCGTCCAGGGATCGGCGGCAAAGGCCTTGAAGTCCTCGGCACTGACCTGACCCGGATACGGGGCGTAGTAGTGATCGGGTCGGCCATTGCGCCAGACGAGGCAATAACTCAATTGCCGGGTGGCCTCGCTGGCCTTGAGATTGGCCAGTAAGAACTCGGTCCACCAGTGGGCATCGGGAATGGTCTCCAGGCCGGTTTCGCTAAAGGCGATCAACTTACCCTTGTCACGGCCCATTTCGGCCAACATACTGGCCATGGATTGAAATTCTGAATGGATGCCCTTGTCCTTGGTATTAAAATAGTGATCCAGACCAAGGATGTCCACGTAGGCGTCACCTGGATAACGTTCCAGGTAATTTTCCTTATTGGGGAAGGAGTTGGGCGAGTAACAAATCAGCAGATTGTGCAGACCCTTGACGTGGCGGAGATAATCCACGGTGAATTGAAACAGGCTGCGGTATTCCTTGACCGTACAGAAATCCCGGCCCCACCAAAACCAGGATCCCATATGTTCATGGTAGGGACGGAAGATAATCGGGATTAACTGGCCCTGCTCATTCTTGAGAGCGCCGATGAAATCGGCCAGGGCATCGAGCTTGACAAGATAAGCGGCATTCTGTTCGCCACCCGGCAGGATGGTCTTGACCACGGGCCTGCGTGTCCAGGAATCCTCGTTGGTACCAGGTACACGGATGTGCCAGCTGATGGTGCTGATGCCACCACGGGCATGGGCCTGTTTGATCCACTGCTGCATACGGGCAAAGGGGACTCCATCGATATTATTGGGTTCGCCAATATGGCCGACATCCCAACCAAAGAGAGCCGGGTATTGACCGGATACACGCTGGACATCGCTGTCGAATTCAGCCCCCTTCCAGCCCATGCCATAGGCCAGACTGTCCTGGTGACCAAAGAGGATGCCTTGTCCTTGCTTGCTGACCAATCGTTGGTAGAGCTGTTGTGTTGGTTCGGTCGCCTGGGGATCGCAGGGACCTTGAACTGCGCAGGCCAGGGATGACCAGGCCAATACCATCATCACGATGCTTCTCATGTCACCACTCCTGTTAATCCGCGGGCAGGCGGTCATACCAATTTTTCTTTAGGATAATCGAGGTCACTACCAAGGTGGCGATGGCGGTCCACAGGGAGACCTGTTGTTCGATGATCAAATAGATCGGGATCACCACCATGCTGGTCTGCCAGATGATGCCCACCACCACGTTGAACATGTCACGCTTGAAGTTCTGGTTGCCCACGAAGCTGGGATCCTCGGCCACGACCTTGTCATGGATGGGTTTCCAGCAGCCCCAAGGACGCACCTGTTTGTAGAAGCTCTTGAGGACCTCGTCATCTTCGGGCTTGGTAAGCAAACTGCCCAAAACACTGCCCAGAATCGAGAGCAACAGGATGACCGGGAAGACGTAGAACACGTCTGAAACGTTCAACAGGGCCGGGGCGAACCGTTCAACCCATTGCGGGATGAGCCAGGGCATACTCAAGGACGAGATCAGGCCCACAACCATGCCCCAGAAGTAACCATAGCCGTTGAAACGCCACCAGTACCACTTGAGTACATTGGCTGCGGTATAGCCGCCCCACAGATTGGATACGATCCAGAGTGTCACGGTGTTGATGGATTCCACAAAGAAACCCACCGAGATGCCCACCACCACGACCACCAGTGACACGATGTAGCTCATCATGACGTATTTTTTGTCACTGGCGTTCGGATTGATATAACGTTTATAGATGTCGTTGACAATATAGGCCGGAGCCGCATTGACTGTGGCCGCGAAGGTGGACATGAAAGCCGCGATCAGGCCGGCCATGAGGATGCCCAACAAACCCGTGGGAACAAATTTCTTGATGGCCAGGGGTAGGATCATTTCGAAGTCTATGTTCTCGCCTTGGGCGGCTAAATCCGGCATGAGATAGACAATGGCCAGGATAGCCAATCCGGCAATGAGCATGTAACGGGGCAGGAACAGGGCCACGGATACCGCCCCGCTCATCTTGGCCGCTTCCTGCGGGCTCTTGGTGGCCAGGATTCGTTGCATATCGTAGTTGGGAGCGGGGCCCGCCAGGCTAATGAGTACACCCTTGAAGACCAACATGCCCATGAAACAACCGAACAGGCCGTATCCATCAGAAGCAATCTTGTTATTTACCGACGGTAGGATCTCGCTCCAATCGAGATTAAGCTTGGCTCCAAAAAAGAGTTGGTTCCAGCCTTCAGGTACCAAACCCACTAATTGATCCCCAGATATTTTATTCATGGCAATGATGCCGATGGCGATCGAGGCGATGGTCATGATGCCGAACTGGATCAGTTCAGTGAGAACCACGCTGTGCATGCCGCCCTTGACCACGTACAGGGTGGTAATACCCATGAAGATCAGGCCATATTGGTTAGCCGTTAGGTCCCAGGGCAAAAACTGGGAAGAAAACTTACCGATACCCTTGAAGCCATACGCCAGAAATCCAATCACACTGACAATCGCGAAGACCACGATAATCACATGGGACAACTGGGCCCCTAATCCGGTACCAAAACGGGTCTTGATCCACTCGGCCCCGGTCATCACATTGGAACGTCGCAACCAGATGGACAGGAAGATCATCAGGAAAATTTGGTTGAACACGGGCCAGACCCAGGGGATAAAGGCCCCCTTGAGGCCATAGACAAAGATCAGATACACCAGCCACATGGTGCCGGTAATGTCGAACATGCCTGAGGCGTTGGACACACCCAGGATATACCAGGGGATGGAATTGCCGCCCAAAAAGTAGGCATCCAGGTCCTTCGAGGCCCGTTTGGACACCCAAAAACCGATGAGAATCGTGGAGACCAAATAGGCCACGATAATGGCGAGGTCAATGGCATGAAGCGACATACAGATCCTTTCAAAGCATTACGAATACTGAGTGCGACCCATTATCCATGATCAGACGCCCTAATCAACCCATTAATTCGTAGAGTTGAGGGATTTTACCAAATCGGCTTCAAACTCCTGTAAGACCTGCTCTATACTACGGCTCATGGCTGTGACCACCTGCCCCGCCGTAGGATTCAAAGGAACCTTGACCCCCGTTGAATAGACTTGGTCAAGTATGACCGTACGCGTTCGACTTTCATCCAAGGTCACCTTAAATGCGATCTGTACACGGGCCTGCGGCTCTGCTCGATTGACAAAGTCACCCACCAGTTCATCCAGGGTGGTTTCGATGACAACCCGGCCTGGTGGGATGTCCGCATCAGCCCTGATGTCCGTGGGGCGAAACCATCGTTGAATGGCCTCGGTGAGTTGTTGATCCACTGGAACCAGAAGATTGTTGAAGCGATCGATTTCGTATTCAACCGTACTGGTTCGATAGACGAGGCTGCGACCTCCAAACGCCACAGCGGCTCGACATTTACGCACATCGACACTATGGGTGATCTTCTGCTCCAGGTCAGGACGTTGTATATGCAGGAGGAATCCATCCTTGACCGCAGTCCGTCCACCATTGGGGCGACACCCACTCCCTAAGCATATATAGAGCAACATTAGCGAGATGGTGATATAAGTACGTTTTGTATGTATCATTTGACTACCTCCGAACGTTCGGGTGGACGCGAGAGAAATAGACTTGCGGGGTCATCCTTGATCATTTCCGAGAGATCCCGCAGATTCTGTGTCAGGATATTGAGATTGGCGAGAACCATATCCACGTCGGGCTCGGATTCTTTAAGAATCAGATCCAGGCGATCCAGGGCCCCTGAAAATTCTTCCAAGGCCAAGGGGATGTCGGATTGAGCCAGGGTTTGAGTGCTGTCCAATACCCCCTGGAGCTTGAGATTGGTCTGACGCACTTCTTCAAGCAGCGTCAAGATCGACCCTGAAAGTTCAGGGACATTGATGTCATTGACGGTGTTATGGATACTGTCCAAGGTGAGTTCGGCCTTACGGGCCAATCCTTCAAAATCGATCCGTTGCAACCGCTGAAAAACCCCGTCAACGGCATTGGTAAAGCTCGTGATCAAACTGGGCATCGAAGGAATGTAGAGATGTTTCGGCGTCCATGCCGGCTGCATATAGGGAGCATTGGGATCACCGTATTCCGTTTCCAAAAGGCTCAGGCCGGTGATGCCTTGGTAGGTCAGTTTCAAACGCATGCCTTCCTTGACCTGGTTACGCATCATGGTTTCAAAAAACTTCTGGTCGTCTCCCATACCCGAGACCTTGCGTGGATCTACGGCCATGACCACCATGACGTAACGGCCATATTTTTCAAACTCGGGTGTGTCAATCCCCATGGGGTACTCGGCCGGGACAAAGGTGATTTTCACGATCCGACCAATATCCACCCCACGGTGCATGAGGGCGGATCCCTCTGCCAATCCCTGGACGGACTCATTGAGGTAGGTCTCCATCAAGAGAGCGTCGCTACGAATGGCATCGGCATTGATCCCGATGATGCCGGCAATGAGGACGGCCACGCAAGCCACCACAAACAGTCCGACCTTAAAATAATGAACCTGCGATTTCATGAGTGACTCTCGCTACTTTCTGTTTTACGGTTAAAAAACTGCCAGACAATCGGTTCGGTACGATCGTCTTTGAGTTGCTCGGGTTTGCCCTGGGCCACAATGCCCTGCCTGGATTGATCCAGCATAATCACCCGATCCGCCAAGGCAAAAACACTGGGTAATTCGTGAGTAACGATGACGAATGACATCCCCAGATGATGAGAAAAATGCAGGATCAAATCATCCAAGCGCGCAGCGGTAATCGGATCGAGTCCTGCAGAGGGTTCGTCAAGAAACATAATCTTGGGATCCAGGGCCATGGCACGCGCCAGGGCTGCTCGTTTTTGCATGCCCCCACTCAATTCACTGGGCATCTTGTGCCCTGTTCCTTCCAGACCGACCAAACGAAGTTTCCCTTGGGCGATCCATTCAATGGCCTCCTGAGGTAGATTGGTAAATTCCTGTAGAGGCAGGGTCACATTTTCCAATACGGTCATTGATCCAAATAAGGCCCCACCCTGAAAAGAAACTCCGAAACGCGTCATGATCTTTTCTCGATCGACTCCCCTGGCTGTCACAATATTTCCACCATCGATCCAGATGTCGCCGGACATCGGTTCGAGCAGTCCGATCATGTGATTCATCAAGGTACTCTTGCCACATCCAGACCCACCCAGGACCGTGAGAATCTCGCCGGGGTAAACGTCGAAACTCACATCCTTCAAGATGATCGTCTCGTCATAACCGGCGGTCAAATGCTCGACCTTAATGATGGGATCAGACTTCATTTACAGTTCCAATACATACAACAGCACAGAGAAGACCCCCTCTGTCATCACTAAAAGGACGATACTGGTGACCACGGCACGCGTGGTCGAAGCCCCAACGGCACCGGCACCCGTGCCGGTTTGCAATCCCCGCAGACATCCGACCGCCCCGACAATGCCGCCGAAAACCACTGCCTTGAACAAACCAATCCAGATATCCATGGAAGTTAGGATGTCCTGAACATGCTTATTAAACGCCGTCATGGGATATCCCATGGATAAGATCACCATGGCACAACCCATGAGACTAACCAAAACGGTTACGATCGTTAACATGGGTGCCATGGTAATGGTTGCCGCCACACGGGGGAGTACCAGGAAGTTCATGGGTTTGAGATTCATGACTTCCAAGGCATCCAATTCGTTGTTGATCTTCATGGTACCCAGTTCAGCAGCAAAGGCAGAGCCTGTACGACCGGCCAGTAAGATGGCGGCCACAAAGGGACCGAGGACACGGGTCATGGCAAAGGCCACTAGATCAACTACATAAATTTCAACCCCAAATTGAGCCATGGGCATGGCTGAACTAAAAGACATAATCAGGCCAAAGAGAAAACCCAACAAGGTCATAATTCCCAGGGCATTGGCCCCAGCTAATTCTGTGACGCGAATGAATTCACGCCAACGAAATCGCGTGGGTTTGACTAGCGTGACAATCGCTGCCAGGGTGAGGTGCCCCAGAAAATTAATTTGTTCATGGAGGTCACTGATCAAATAACAGGTTTTCTTGCCAAGAAAAGAGAGTAGGTTGGCATGAACACGGTGTGGGGCTTTACTCTGATCCAAAGGTGGACTATGGCGTAAGAGTAAATCGTTGAAACTGGAAGTCAGACCCTTGAGTTCAAATGTTTTCCCTTGTTGCACAGCCGTCTTGTGGAGATAGGAAAGAAGACCAAACCCACTACCATCACATTGCTTAAGCTCTTCCGCCCTTATTACGACATGATGGATATCGGATTGGCGTGTTTTCGTCACCCACGGAACCCAAAGAGATGCGGTACTATCATGATCGAGACGGACGGGTAACACCAGTTCCAGTGTTTGGGTCTTGGGGTCGCCTTCCTGCTTTGACCGATGACCTCCTGATTGTCTCTTGATCTGACTCAACTAGTCACTCATTCCATTGAGATAGCGGTGTTAATTAACACCTCAGATGGTATCCTGGGACATGGAAAAGTCAAGCGTCTTTGATGGGTTCAAACCGGGGTATTGCGAGAGAATCGGCTATTAAGTTCGATATCCTTGAGTTCGATCTCCAAGGCCTTACCGGATAGGGTCACTTCATAAGCGGAAATCAATAACGAGAGCAACATGAATAACATACTAGCAGAAAAGGTCACTTCCCCGATGGATTGATAATCAAAGAAGAGCATGATCATCGTAACAATACAGAATAGCACGCTGATGACACCACAAAACTGCATAATACGGATCAGGCGAATACGTTTACGCAGGTAATAAATCTGCTGCTTGACACGTTCAGCTGTAGGTGCGTCCTTGGAGAAGCGGTCATGTAGATCTCGCACCAGTCGAGCCAGGGCCACCATGCGATTGGTATAGGCCAATAGCAATAATGATGACGCCGGAAAAAGCAAGGCCGGAGTATTTATTTCGATCTGCATGAAAATGCCCCTAAATACATATCAATCAAAAGTGATCATAATCCATCCTCGACTTTTTCACAACCATGGCCTTAAATGCCACTTCTCATGCCTGACCTACCCCATCACCCAAAGAAAAATGAGTGGATTCTAAAGAGTATTTAATGTGTGCTAATGGGCTTTATTAGCATTTTATTGACTATCTACGCAAACTCCGCACAAACGGTAATTAATCTAGTTAATCCCCGTTAAAACCCGGTAATCCTGCGTCATTTGCTTTGACTTTGCCGTCCGAGATCGGTAGATTTATATTTTTGAGTTGGGGACCCATTTTAAAAGTCAGGCCTCAAGCCCATTTACTGTATTACAGAAGGTCACCTACGGCTGTGATTTAGCAACGTGAATATAGAAAGAAGTTGTGCATGTTAAAAAGTCTGTACGTAGCAGCCAATGCCCCCAGAAGTGGTAAATCCCTCATCTCCCTTGGATTCATGGAATTACTGTCTCGCCGGGTCGAACGCCTGGGCTTTTTCCGCCCAGTTATCCGCCAGACCGCCAATGGACTGGATAACGATATCGAGCTGATGCGTCAACGCTACCAACTCCAAGGCCCCTACGATTCATTCTATGGAATCACCAGTGACGAAGCCACGCAGTTGATCAGTCAGGGCAAATCTGAAGAACTGCTCACTCGAGTCTTTGCGAGATATAAGGAATTTGAGAAAAACTGCGATTTCGTACTCTGCGAAGGCAGCGACCTTACCGGACTGGCCGTCTCCCTCGAATTCAACTTCAATGCCAAGCTCGCCAACCAACTCGATGCCCCGGTATTGGTGGTGGCCAATGGCCATGACAAAACCCTGGAAGAGGCCACCCGTTTGGTCTATCTGGCTCGTGATTCCTTTATTGATGAAGGCTGCCGTCTACTGGCCTTGATGGTCAACCGTCTCCCCCATTCCGTGCTGGATGGATTCAATGACTATATCAAAGATAACTGGTCTCTCGATACCCCAGTCTATGCCTTACCCGAGGAGGAAATTCTTAGTAAACCAACCATCGGACGCATTGCAACGGCCTTAAACGCCACGCCCTTGCATAGCACACAAGCCAACCTCAATCGTGTGGTGCGGGACTACAAGGTTGCGGCCATGAGTCTGGCCAACTTCATAGGACGAATCGAGGAAGGACACCTCTTGATCACACCAGGAGATCGGGCCGATCTGGTATTGGGGGCCCTTACCGCCTTTCAGTCGTCCACACACCCCAAGGTAGCCGGCATCATCCTCACCGGTGGCCTTCAACTCGACTCTGAAATCAGCCGCTTGATTGTGGGCTACCAAGAATCAGGACTACCCATATACAGTGTTACCACCGACACCTTCGAAACCGCTTCACATGTCCGTGATGTAGTCGATACCATTGCCCCGGACAACCGTTCTAAAATCGCTGCTGCTCTGGGGCTCTTTGAAAAACATGTCAATCACAGTGAATTGGAACGTCTTATTGAAGTCACCCGTTCCGGCCGGGTGACCCCGGTGATGTTCCAATACGAACTGCTGGAAAAGGCCAAGGCCAACAAAAAACACGTGGTCCTCCCCGAAGGCTCCGATGAACGTCTGTTACGAGCCACTGAAATACTTCTTAATCGCGAGGTCGTGGATATCACTTTATTAGGTGATGAACAGTTGATTCGCCAATCGGCAAACTCGTTGGGCCTCAACATCGAGGGAGCCCAAATCATCGATCCGGCCACCTCTGAATACCTGGACGATTATGCCCGTATTTATTTCGGATTACGTCAACACAAAGGAATCACCGAAGAACAGGCACGCGATATCATGTTGGATGTCAGCTATTTCGGCACCATGATGGTCTACCAGGATCAAGCCGATGCCATGGTCTCCGGTGCGGTACACACCACCAGCCATACCATTCGCCCGGCTCTGGAATTCGTTAAGGTCCATCCCAGCCGCCTGCTGGTTTCCAGTGTCTTTTTCATGTGTCTACAAAACCGTGTGCTGGTCTATGGCGACTGTGCCGTCAACCCCAATCCCACTCCCGAGCAACTCGCCGATATCGCCATCGCTTCGGCTGAAACGGCCAAGGCCTTTGAAATTGACCCTCGCATCGCCATGCTGTCTTATTCGAGCGGCTCTTCGGGCAAGGGTGCAGACGTGGAAAAGGTTCGCACAGCGACTGAATTGGTCAAGCAACAGCGTCCCGACCTCTTGATCGAGGGCCCCATCCAGTTCGACGCAGCAGTCGATCCAGGTGTCGGTCGCCAAAAAATGCCGGATAGTGACGTTGCAGGTCGAGCCACGGTCTTTATCTTCCCAGACCTCAACACCGGAAACAATACCTACAAAGCCGTTCAACGCTCAGCCAACACCATTGCCATGGGCCCGGTTCTCCAGGGCCTACGTAAACCGGTCAATGACCTGAGTCGAGGCTGTAGTGTTGCCGATATTGTCAATACCGTTGCCATTACGGCCATCCAGGCCCAATCTCAAGAAAGTTCTGCATCATGAAGATTCTCGTCATCAACACCGGTAGCTCCTCTATCAAATATGAATTATTCACCATGACCAAACGCCAGGCCTTGGCCTCTGGTCAACTTGAGCAAATCGGCCAGGCCGAAGGACGCATGCGTCATTCCTTTATCGACAGCGATGGTCAACCCCGCAAGACCGTCACCCAACAGCCGATCCCCGATCATCGCACCGGTTTGAATCTCATTGGCAAGGCCCTCAAGGACTCTGGCGTGGTTCAGGATGGCGACTCCCTGGATGGAATCGGCCATCGCGTGGTCCATGGCGGTGAGGTCTTTAAAGAACCGACCCTCATTAACGAAGTGGTGATCGCTGCGATTCGGGCCCAATCCCCCTTGGCCCCCCTGCACAATCCGGCCAACCTCATCGGTATAGAAGAGGCCTGCCGTTTTGCACCGACCGTGCCTCAAGTGGCGGTCTTCGATACGGCCTTCCATCAAACCATTCCTTCCTACGCCTATCGCTATGCCATTCCCAAAGAGGACTATGAAAAACATCACGTCCGTCGTTATGGCTTCCATGGCACCTCTCACTATTACGTAACCCAACAGGCCGCCGCCCACCTGGGCAAGCCCATGGACGAAACCAATGTGATCGTCTTCCACCTGGGCAACGGCGCCAGTGCCACGGCCATTGTGGGCGGTCGTAGTGTGGATACCTCTATGGGCATGACCCCCCTGGAGGGATTGATCATGGGGACCCGCAGTGGTGATATCGATCCGGCCGTGATCTTCTATCTCAGCCGTGTCACAGACATGACTCCGGATGAGATTGACAACCGCTTGAACAAGGCCAGCGGTCTCAAGGGCATTTGCGGCGTCATTGACATGCGTGAGGTCCTGGAGAAGGCCAAAGCCGGTGATCCCGACGCCCTACTGGCCCGTCAGATGACGGCCTATCGCATCAAGAAATACCTGGGGGCTTACTATGCCGTCCTCAACCGGGTTGACGCCATCGTCTTTACCGGCGGCATAGGCGAAAATGACTCGGCCCTACGACAGATGGTCTGTACGGACCTCAACGGTTTGGGAATCGAATTGGATCAGGACAAGAATGCCGCTGCCGTACTATGTGATGATATTCAAGAAATCCAAAACACTCAGAGTCAGGTCAAGCTGCTGGTGATTCCCACCAACGAAGAATTGCAGATCGCCACCCAGGCCGCCGAGTGTATCTCAAAATCCAAGTCCTAACACGATTCAGTGAGTTGACCGTCAGCAAAGGTCAGGACACGTCTAAAACGCCGGGCCAGGTTCTGGGCATGGGTCACCATCACCAGGGTCAAATCCTGTTCTTCTTGGAGATGCAACAACAGGTCACCGATTTGCTCACCGGTCTTGGGGTCCAGCGAACCGGTCGGTTCGTCGGCCAGGACGATCTTGGGATCATTGATCAAGGCCCGTGCCACGGCCACACGTTGTCGTTGGCCACCGGAGAGTTGACCGGGCCGGTAGTTCAGACGATCGGCAAGCCCTACCTTGGCCAGCAGGTCCTCGGCACGCTTTTTCATTTGCACGGTATCGTTTTTTTCAGCCAGGGTAGGAATCAAGACATTTTCCAGGACCGTACATTGATCGAGTAGATGGTGCATCTGAAAGATAAAACCGATATCACGACGGCGAACCTCGGCCATTTCCTTGTCGCTGAGTCCCGCCAGATCATGTCCTGCCAACAACACTTGACCGCTGGTGGGACGATCCAAGGCCCCCATGAGATTCAAGAGGGTACTCTTGCCACAGCCTGAGGGGCCTACGACTACCACGGCCTCCCCCTTCTCGACATGGCAATCGATATGGGCCAAGACCTGGGTGGTATCCTCACCGGTTCGATAGGCTTTGCAGACATTCTTCAGTTCGATCATGATGAAGTCCCTCTCGTTTCTAACCAGGCCACCATGGCCTCTGCAGTCTTGTTGATATCGTAATGGGCCAGCATAGCCTTACGACCGGCTTGGCCTAGGTCGGCGATCTGATCGCGATCTGCCAGCAAGGTCTCCAAGGCCTTGACCAAATCCGCGACCGTTGCTTTCTGATAAAGGACACCTCCCCCGGTCGCCTCCAGCAATTCGGGGAACACCCCGGTGGCGGGCTGCACAAAGGGCACCCCCATGGCCAGGGCCTCCAGTACATAGAGTCCGTAGGCCACGGGCTCGCGCTCGGGCACGACCATCAGCGTGAGCTGTTCCAAAAAGGCCAACTTGGCTTCGGGCTGTAACTGCTCACCCCAGATCACCTGGTCACTCAAACCACGTTGATCCAGCTTCTGACGTTGCTCTTGGATAAAGGAAAGATCGGCGTCCAGGCGTCCCCCTCCGATCATCAGGCAGAGATTCGGATATTTGCCCTGCAGTTCGAGAAAGGCATCCACCAAGAGATCCAAGCCTTTGACCGGGCACATGCGTGAGAGAAAACCCAGGGTGGGCCGGTCTGGTGAGTTCGCTGGAGGATGGTATCGTTCCACCTCGATCCCCATGGGGATCACCTTGATACGTTCCAAGGGTTGGTTCAAACGTTCGGCCATGGTGCGGGCATAGGATTGACTGACAGACAGCAGTCCCTCCAGTCGATAGGCATAGTGTTGCACCAGGTCCCAGCATTGTGAGCGATAAGGCTCGGGCAGGGTATCCAAAAAACCGTCTTCGTCCTGGAGCAGACACACCACAGGAACGCCCAGACGATCCTGTAAACTCGGGATCAGACCGGCCAGGAGAATATTGGAGATACAGATCACATCGGGCTTGTTGTCGATATGGCTCAGCCAGTCGATCAAACGATCGATCTCCTTGATTTGACGTCCATCCTGCCCCTGTAACATCGACAGCGTGGTCTCTCCCAGGTCACGGGGGCTGGTCATGCCCGCCTTGCGTCCGGCCCAACGCAACAGTTTCGGGGCATCGAAGAGTTTGTCCAGCCAACGGGGGGTCTTTTGAAAGAGCTTGAGCTTCTGTTGCAGGTAGACATTGACCCCACCGAAAAACAAGGGGGTATTGGCCACCTGGCCATGAACGTCGGGTCGCATGGGTAAATAGAGCGGCATCATCAGGACATCATGCCCCAGACGTCTGAGGGCCTTGACCAGGGTCGAATCCCGCAGGCAATTTTCGCAATAGAAGTTGTCCCCCGATCCCGGGGTGATCTGTACGATCTTCATGACGAAGGCCCCAAGCAAGTGACTACACCATCGGTACTGCAAAAAATCACCCGCCCTTTGGCCACGGCCGGAGTTGCCGTGATCGTTGCCCCGACCTCGAAGGACCAGAGTTGACGGCCCTCATCGAGCGAGACCATATACAAGCGGCCATCATCACTACCAAAAACGACTTGCTGGCCTACGACCACGGGAGAACTATCAATGGCATCCAAGGCCTTGAAGGCCCAGAGGCGTTGACCGCTCTGTCGGTTCAGGCAATGTAACTGGCTGTCGCGGGCCCCAAAGAGGACGCGATCATCGGTTACAGCTGGACAGGTCAGGATCGGTTCGTTGCCATCACTGTGTGTGGTCCAAAGCAATTCGCTATTGCCCAAATCGAAGGCCATCAAGGCCCCGTCGTAATTCCCGGCGTAAAAGATGCCATCCTTGATGGCCCCGGAACCCGCCACATAGGCGCCGGCGTCAGCGGTTTGCACGGCATTACCGTCGGCAATATTAACCACATGCACAGTCGCGTCACACCCCCCAAAGGCACATAATCCATGAGCAATAGCCGCTGTACCGTTGACATAGCTTTCGGTCTCATACGACCAAACAGGTTCACCGGTTTGTCCATTGAGACAATATAAGCGACTGTCGTAACTACCCACCAGGAGATGGGGAATGTTACTCGTCTCCAGGAAAAAGCGATTGGCCGCACCGGCGATCTGGCCTCCGGTTTCATAAGACCAGTTTACCTGGCCACTGTTGATGTCAACGGCATAGACCGTGCCTCGTCTTGAACCGACCACGACCTGATCGCCGACGACCGTGACCGAGGCCTCCAGGGCCCCATCCGTGTCAAGGGACCAGATTAAATCACCACTGGTCAGATCCAGGGCGTAAAGCTTCTTATCGCTGGACCCTACAAAGACCCGCTGGCCCACCACGGCAGCAGATCCCAAGAGGTCCCCCTGAGTTTTAAATTGCCAAAGCAGCGAAAGCGGCAGATCCAAAGATCCCTCAATAACACCCGTTAGATCGCTTGCCCCATGAAACACGGGCCAGTCTGGACCTTTGCTGTCCAGCGGCGCGATTGTTTCAACGGAGGGAATCTCAGACACGGGTATGGTTTGACGGTATCGTATCAGTCCCAGGGCGATGAGAGTCAGCCCCAAAACCACATGGATCCCCACCACAATGTGCAACTTCCTTTTCACACGGTCTTCCTTATTAAGGAGCGGATTTAATATCGTAGGCATGCAACTGATCACCGTGGCGAATCAAGAGGATGCCATCAGCAATAGTTGGATGGGACCAAAAAGGTCCCTTGGCTTGGGGGAGTTGAAACTGAGAGAGGATCTCAAAGCCGGCCCGCTCGGGTTTAACCAGGGCCATATTTCCTTTTTTCTCACTGAGACAATAGAGCAAGCCATCGGCCGTGATAATCGAGCCCTTATGTAGCGTTTCGCTTTCATAATAGACCTTACCGGTGTCCCAATCCTGGCACACCCAATGGCCATTACGATTACCGATCCAATTGGAGCCATACAGACAGCCATCGACCAGTACAACCCCGCCATGGTGATTGTCCAGGGTGCGATCCTTCCAGACCAACTCTACCCCCTGGCCGTCCGCCTGCATCTTCAGCATCACGCCCCAGTGGTCATAGCCGCTGGTGACAAAGATCCGATCCTCATGAACTATGGGCATCACGGCATTGATCATATAGGTCATGACGTGATCCATATGGTCCATCTCGCCATAGGGGTAGGTCCAGAGGATGCGACCATTGCTGCTATCAACGGCCAGGACCGTACGGGCCGTGACGGTGATAATCATCTTATAACCGGCCCACTCGGTCAGGACCGGGGAGACATAGGCGGCCTTGTCACCCAGGGATTCTGTCTGCCAACGGGTCTGTCCGGTCGCAGCATCCAAGGCCACCAGGGTGGTGACCTTGCCGCAGGGTGAAGCAATCACCTGACCGTCTACGACTAAGGGAGACTCCACCACTCCCCAAGGCCCAGGCATTCCTTTGAAGATCTCATTGACATCCACGGTCCAAGTCACGGACTGGCTGGCCAGATCCACACAGGAAACTTGCCCCATGAGGGTACTGGTATAGGCCCGCTCTCCCACGATGGTAGGAGTACTGTTGCTCACGGGAAAACCGGTAGGCCAGCCCTTACCGATCGAGACCCACCAGAGGATCTTACCCTGGGCATCCAGGGCCGTCAAAATCTCATTGGGATCGTCCTGGAGATGGCCATTGACCAAGATCCGGCCTTGAGATACCGAGGCGGAACCATTGCCCCAGCCGATATCCGTGACCGTCCACAAGAGACGGGGCCCTTCCTCGGGCCACTGGCGTAAAAGCCCCTGCCCTTCGAAATGGCCATCCCGTTGTGGCCCTCTGAACTGTTGTGACCAGGCATCCCCATGAGCCACGCAAAGAAGCGCCACCAAAAATCCAATTGAACCTCGTAACACGTACATAATATCAACATAACGTATTGGCGCCGGATTTCCAGTGCTTATGATGTCAGTTGCTGTAATCGAGGGTTAATGTTATGATCCATTCGCAGGTTTAGAGGGGTATAGGAGTTAAACCTAGTAAATCCCTAAATGAGTAAGGTAATCCCATGGCTCAAATCGATATCGTGATTTATTGTGACTGCAAGCACACAAATTACGTAAAATCCGACTCAAAAACCCTCTTGTTACAGGGATTGAGCCAAAAGGGACTCCGGGTTGTCACCACACACGATCTATGTGGTTTGGCTGCACGCAAAGATCCTATTTTAAAGACCTGGGGCCAATCTGACCGTTTGGCCATCATCGCCTGCTACCCCCGTGCTGTCACCTGGCTTTTTGAGTTGGGTGGAGCCCCGCTTCGATCCGATGAGAGTGTAAGACTGCTCAATCAAAGAACCCTGTCTGCACAGGAAATCCTGGCCCAACTCGATGACATTGGTCAAATCAGCACCACTCCCCTCAAGAAGCTCCTAATCTAGATGAGGATTGGATTCCCTGGTTTCCGGTCATCGATGGCGATCGCTGCCGTAACTGTAAACTCTGCCTGAATTTTTGTCTGTTTGGCGTGTATAGCACCGACGAGCATGACCGGGTTCAGGTGAGCCAGCCGGATCACTGCAAAAATAATTGCCCGGCCTGTGCCCGCGTCTGCCCCGCCCAGGCTATCATCTTTCCTAAAATTGACCAATCCCCCATCAATGGCGA
>CAXXXG010000006.1:0-299434 GCA_963662565.2 Sedimentisphaerales bacterium
TTTCCATCGACTGCCGAGACACCGACCACGCCGCCTTTACCCGTAGAGCCACCGGCATAGACGTAGAAACGCCGGCCCGCAAATTCCATGGGCACGATGGAGGAATGGGTCATGACCCAGCCGTCCGGATTGGGGGTTTCCCACAGGATTTCACCTGAGTTGCAATCCACGGCGATCATCAGGGCATCATTGCCCGGAGCCAGGATGGCCTTGCCGTCTTCGACCAGGGGACATTGGGCCGTGTACCACTGGGGCACCTGGGCCTGATAGTCCCGCACCAGATCCATGAGCCAGTAGGCCTCGCCGGTCAGGGCATTCAAACAGGAGACGTGACACTTGGGGCCCACGCTCACCACATAGGGTTCGGCCACGGTCGGAACCGTGCGGCTCATGCCATGCCAACGCTTGACCTGCACGGGATAACTGTAGCGCCAGATGTCCTGGCCCGTGTCCAGGGACATACACCGTACCATGTCGGTCTGGGCGTCACGGTCATAGTCGATCAGGTACACGCGTCCCTGCCAGATGGAGACTCCGGCAAAGCCTTCGCCCACCTCCATGCTCCAAAGCTCGGACAGGCCAGACTCGGGCCAGTCGCGTTTCAGGGGTGTCTCATCCGTACTGATATTATCCAGCTGATCGCCACGAAAACGGGGCCATTGCCCCGGGATGTCACTGGATTGAGCCTGGAGCGTGACCAGGGTGCCCTGCAAGGGAGTGTCACTATGGGACTGGCTCTCAGCGGGTCGGCCGTCGGCGCCGGACAGGCGGGGTTCGAACGTGTTTTCTGGAGATGATGCGGGCCATAACCACAGAACACCTGCCACCCCTGCGGCGCAAGTCAACAGAGGGGACAGTCACTGCGATGATCCAGGCTCCTGCGGTCGTTTTAGCCATTAACTCTATTCATTCCGTAAAGCATCCAAGATCGGGCCACGCAGGGCCACTCGTGCGGCCCAGTCCACACAGGCCCAGCCGCATAGGCCGATCGCCAATAGGGTCAGGGCCAAACCGAACAGCGGCAGCTGCCCATGGGCATTCTGCAGGGCCGGTGTCACGGCCACCAGGGCACAGAGCACCCCACCGAACAATCCCAGTACCAGCAAGGCCGCATGCTCGGCCACCACCAGGCGACGCAGGGCCGGTCATCTCAAAGCCTACGGCCCGCAACAGGGCCAGCTCGGAGCGTCGCTCCAGTACATTCCGCAGCACCACCAGTCCCAATCCGAGCGTACCCAGGATCAATCCCAGACCGCCCAGGGCCGTAAAGATGGACAGATAGGTGTTTTCCACAGCCGCAAAATCGGCCAGGCGTTGGGCCGTTGAGGTCACCACCAGTCCCTGATCTACCAGACGTTCGGACAGTGTTTCAACGACCTGTGCGGTGTGTGCCTGCGGGCAGTCGATCAAAAAGGCCCGGCTTCCTACCTCATCGGGAAAGAGGGCTTCAAAGGGTTCCTGGGCCATCATCAGACTGCCCTGCAGGATGGAACTGTTGATCATGGCCACGATTTTTAACTTGAAGGGACGACCGCGTTGATCGGTTACCTCCAGGTCATCCCCCAGGCGTTTGCCCAGGCCCCAATAAACCGTGGGATAATCCCCGATAACCGCTATGGTGTTGGGGTCTAGGTCGGATTGCAGCAACTGCCAGCCCGATAGTCCCGAGGCTCCATCGATCTGTTGATTGAAGCTAAAGGCTCCCAAGCTCGCCAGTTGGTCGGCATCGACACCCAGCAAACGGGGCTGTTGGGCCCGGTTGAGATTCAGACAGCTGGCGTCGTCCCCGTCATGGACCGTCAGGCCCAAGACGTCAACATTTGCCATGACATCAGGGGCCAGCCCCAGCTTGTTCTGGATGTCTGAGGCGTTGAGATCGTCCAATAGACTGATGGTGGATTCGCCATAGAGGGCAAAGCCGCCGGTCCCGCTCGATCGTTGCTGTACATGGGCCATGGGATTCTGTCGATTGGCCCCCACGGCCACCACCACGAAGGTACCAAAGGCCAGCAGGCCAATGACCGCGACACTACGTCCCACTCGTCGGGTGGCGTTTCGCCAGCCCAATTCCTTGATTGAGGCCATGCCGGAATGTGACCGTGTTCCCAGTGACTTCAAACCCAGGCGTGCTGCCAAGAGGAAGCCGATGAGCAGTAGAGTTCCGGCCCCGAAGAAGGCTCCTGAGACCGCTCCGCTACCCTGCCCATGGGCCATGACGATCAGGGCCATGGCACCGGCCAGGGACAGAACGGACATGATCAGGGCCCAAGGTCGACGTTTACCTGGCTGGAGTGACTCATCCTGGATGCCAGTCAACAATTCCCGCACCGTCAGGGACACCTGCTTACGCAATACCAGGACCATAGCCAGGACACTGGTGTTCCAGCCACTGGCCCAGCCGATAGCGAGGCTCTTGGGCGTGATCGCAAAGGCGACTACTGTATGGTTAACGGCCCCTTGCCAGAGGTTCTGCAGGCCCCAGAGCATGGCTTGGGTGTAGAGACAGCCGACGCCGGTCCCCAGAGTGGCCCCGAGCAAGGCCACCACCAGCCCCTCCATTACAAAGAGCAAGCGAATCTTGCCCCGTGGCCAGCCCAGGGCAGAGAGAACCCCGATCTGCTCGTGACGGCTCTCCACGCCCAGGACAAACAGCAGGCCAATCAACAGCAGACAGGCCCCAATCAGGAACATGCTCAGGCCCAAAAAGAGCCCGCCGAAGTCCGTTCCCCCGGCCCGGGCCCGGTCGCCCAGGTCTTGGACAGGTCGGAAGGCCAATCCTAGCGAGGACAGTGACACACTCGCGAGGATGTCATTCATAATTGTATTGGGATCGTCTGAGCCCGGATAGCGAATGGCCGTGACCTTGCCATAGGCATTGGCCCACATATCCTGGCCTGCCGCCAAGGTCACAAAGGCCTTGGGTGTGCCGCGATAATCGTCCCAATAGGCCTCGTCCTTGGGCCGGATTTTGTTGAGATCCACGGGAATGCCCGGCTCCCAATCGGCACAGTCCTCCATATCGGCCAGGCCGGTAAAATCGGGCATGAGGTTGGGATCGATCACGGGCCCACTCATGGGCAGGACCTCACGCACGCGGAAGTCACGCGACTGCTCGTTGAGTTGACGACCGGTCCCCATTACCCAATAGCTCAAGGTCACCGAATCGCCCACTGTCACCCCTAAATCATCGGCCAGCCACTGATTCACCAGGATCTCGTCCTGGCCCATATTCTCAGGAACGAAAGATTGCCCCGGTTGCAGGGCTGCTACCATCGAGTAAGGCGTGGCATTGGGATCGTGTCGCAATTCGTTGATAAAATAGGTCAGGGATGAACTGGCCTCAGGGGTTTGAGCGGCCTCGGCCAGAACCTCATCGATAAAGACCCGCTGACTTTGCAATTGCCAGTCCCCACTGGGCAGGGACATCAAGGAAAGCCCGGCATCCTCGGCTTGCCAGCATGCGGTCAAGGCGGCATCGAGATCTGTCGTGGTCGAAGGAGCAATCAAAAGCAGGTTGGCCTGTCCGGCCCGTTCCAGTCGCTGGCTCAACCAATCCAACGGCACAAACACATTCAAAGGAGCCACCTGACTGGCCTGGAGTCCAAATCGTCCCCCCTCTTGATCGTCCCAGACGGCCTGCACCCGCAGACGGGTGGCCTCAGAGCGTTCACTGGTCGGAGTCAAGGCCGCCCCCTGCGGCATGAGACTGGGCCGTTCCCATCGCAGCAGGACCGTATCGCCCTCGCTCACCTCCAAACGCTGCGCTACGCGCGAGCTCAGGACGATGCCTTCGGAAGCCGTATCCTGCTCGGATGACCAGAACGAAGCGAATCGCTCGTCCACTCCATAGACCTGCACCTGGTTGAGTCGTAAGGACTCGGAGGCCACCATCCCGGGCAAGGTCAGCACCGGGGCCACCTGGGTCTCTAGCGATTGAGCCAGATCCTGAGCCAATGCCGCACGAAAGAAACGATCGCCCCCCACCAGCACCGACTGGGTCTGCCCCAAACGAGCCTCTTGCGCAGTCCGCAGGGTATAACGCATAGAATCTCCCACAGCCAACGCCCCGGTGAGCACCGCCGTGGCCACCAACACGGCCAGCCCCACGGCAAGATGCGTGCGTCTATAATGAACCAAGCCCTGCTTGGCAATCTGATATAGAGTCATCGTTTACATCCTTGTCTTGAACCGATTTGACATATCCTGTCACATTTGCAGGATGCCTGCAATGACGTTGTTTAGAAATCCAGTTTACACCGCCCCTGCAAGGGGCATAAGACCAGCAGTCATTGCGAGGAACGAAGCAATCTTCAACTGTTTACAACCCGTCCGCATCAAAGGGGAACCTTACAATACGAAGACGACCTCCATTCCGAGAGGTTTTAAAATAAATAAGGAAGATCGCTTCGTGCCTCGCGATGACAGCCAGTTTTATGTCAAAAGGCAAAGCTTTTTGACTCTGGCCACATCCAAAGGACATGGTTCTATAGGTAGAGATTGAGATGCGTCACCCTCATTTCTAAAGCAATGACGAGGAATTCCCCCTTGAATTAGCTTGATTTCGTCATTTCAGGATTTAAGATGTTTACAAGTCGTCAAAGACGATGACGACTACTTTAAAATAGGAAAGTTATTGGGAGTTTTTTTCTCGATTTGATGGCTTCAATATCTATGATATTGAGAAGTGCATTCTTGATATTAGGCCAATATTGCGGATTTAGGGCTCAAGACGTTCTCAATTTGTCGGATCTATATGCGATGATATTGAGACATATTTCTTTATAATCAATGTTGGAGTATTTCATGGCAAAGAGATTGAAGTATACTTTTGCATTTGCTTTATTGGTGCTTATCATTGGAGTGCTTCTTATCAATTATGGCATAAGAATCCGTCGTAATCACCTGCCTATTCAGCAGCAGACCTATTGGAACACTAAGAACCAAAGAACAGTTGCATGTTCCAATACTGAAATCCCAATAGCACACAAATTCAGCTACGAAACAAATCTGGCAGTAATTGAAGTTACTAAACATGATTTAGTACGCTATACGAGGGCACTTCCTCTTTTGATGGAGCACAGTTTACCAGAAGCTGAATACCTTAAGCTAAAAGATCGTGCGACCAGAGATGACCATATCAATTTCACAGAACTGATGAAGGATATAGCTCAAGCACCGCTAGATATAAATACTATTCCTGACAATTCATTACGTATGTTCTCAAATCATGTATTCAATACGGAAGTTCCCTTAACTTTCGACCAGCTCAAATTTGACATCGAAAAGTATATAACCGAGCATGCACTAGATAAGTTCGCTGCATTCAAACTTAATTACATTGTGCAATGTTTCCCATCTGTCATAAGTCACCTTCTTCAGGATGGAAAGACGCGTATATTTGACAAAAGGTCAAATCAGCATGTAGATCAATACACTGTTGCAAATTTTTCATACTATAACAGCCCTCTATGTGCAGGCTCTGGAAAACTCTTCCAATTCTTTGGAAGTGAGGTAACCTTCTTTAGGCATGATGAAATAATTTCATAGGGGTAGGATAGGGTCAACCCTTTCTTTAGGGGTAGGATAGAGGGTAGGATAGGGTCAGCCCTTTCTTTAGATTCCGCTGAAAAACCCTTGTTTTAAGCCCACTTCTTGTCGAGAAGTCTGGCTGTTAATCATCGCCGCTAAAACTTATCGAAACTGTTCTAGATATTTAACATTGATGCCCAACGCCACACGTGTGGCACAATATTGCCACCTGAGCTTATATTTAGCTCTGTGGACTGGTTGTATCACTCCTATTGGTCAGGCTATGCGGTTGCAGTGGCTTGCGACCATTGATACTGCATCAAACGGATCCAACGCTTCGTATTAATTGCTGCGCCATAAAGATAATTGCATAGCCTTGTCTTGCTAAGACCACGATATCGAGTTCGGCGACCTCCGCTTCGGACATATTCACTGATCGTTCCTTCAATACCATTTCGTTGATACATCGCTTTCTGGAAACCCTCTGTTTTCATGTCGCGGCGACGCTGCTGCAGGTGGTCGTGATGCTCTCCAACAACCAACATACGTCGTCCGCTACGAGCCTTCGTGCAGTTGGATTTCAAATGACATTCATCACAAAGATAACTCCATTCAAACCGATAATCAACTTGGCCAGTTTTGGGGTTCTCTAGACGACTGCATTGGGTACTCGTAAAACCCGCAGGGCAAGTCGCATGGCGGTGCTTAATGGAGACATCAAAGTCTTCTGCTGTGAAGAGGGAACCTGACGGATTGTTGGATGGGCGGGCCGGGCCCATTAATATCCGTTTATCCAGGTAAGCCTTGCCTAATGTGTCATCATTGATATAGCCTGCATCTACATATTGTTCGTCAGCCACACCCAAACCATGTGTTTCTTGTTGTTGTTCAACAGCTTCACGGCCAACAAAGTCACTAACGATTGCTTGCGTGGTAGTTACTTCCGTCACAAAACCCGTGGTTGGCTGACCTTTTGAACGATCACTCGCATCCCCTTTGGGAACTGTCTCGGAGATTTGGACCTTATAGCCTACCCAGTTTTTACTTCGTTTCGAAGACCACTGGGCGTCAGGATCATGAGGGTTTTTGACTACACCGCTATTCTCCGTTCTACGTCGCTTTGGGCCTTGGTCCGTTATTTCGTATTGTTCGTTGAATACCCGTTGGAGTAGCTGTCCCTGAGGGTGTTCCAGGAGTGAGGGGTGATCTTTGGCCCATTCAAGGAGAGCAACAATATCAAGACCCGCTTGTTGAAACTTAGTATTGACTGCATCCTGTTTGATTTTATGCCATGCAATATCACTGTCGATATAACGCTCATAGAACACCGGCCAATCCTGTAACGAAGCCTGGTAGTCCATCTTCACTACAATTTCCAAGAAGAGACGAATGGTTTCGCGTACAACTTCTAATCGGCTCATACGAGCCACGGCTCCCAATACATGGGTTGAATCCAAACGTTGCTTTCCCCGTCGTCTGACGAGTCCGTGCCTATGTAAGGCCTGCAATATACTGTCAAAGATAAGTCGGCCGTCTTTATGGCTTGTTAAGCGACTACGAAAGGTCACCAGTGTTGTCGAATGAAATCCTTTGTCGTTAATCTTGAGATTCAAAGCATGCTTCCATCCCAGATGCAAGCGAATGTTTTCAATCGCCTTGCGATCTGGAACAGACTCCATAAATTGCAGAAGAGTTGCACCGGCCATAACTACGGGTTCTATTCCGGGGCGTCCATTATCAAAACAATACAACTGGGTGAGATCCCCTCGCACAGCCTGCAATGCAGGAAGGACTTCTTTGCGGAAAATGTCATACCGGTCGTTGTTGTCGAATAGATCTTGAGCAAGAAAAGAAGCATCGTAAAAAGTGGATTGAAGATCTTGCTTGGGGATGCTCATGGTGTTCTCCGTAACAGCATGTTGACTATCAATGCAGTCTACATTAGCATGCTACATAGTCAAGATATAATGGTAAATACCAATAGGTTTTTCAGCAGAATCTCTTTAGTCTTTTAGGCAACTCAATCTCTTATCGTGTGTCCAAAGGTGTCCGGCATCTCTAATTCAAACACCCTTCAATCAGCAGCGATGATTGATTACAATAATTGTGAAAGAAAATCACTACATACGCGTCTTGTAATCATATATTGAGATATTTAACTTAAAGGAAATGATTATCACATGCTGCTGATACCATCCATTCTGTTCTTTGTGCTTCTTTTTGTGGGCCGAGAGGAATTAGGGCTCAAAGGGATCGTCATCAGTGTTGTCATCTGGATGGGCTTGTTGTTCGGTTCCTCTTTTCTTGAGATCCCTTATGTTTTTACTTCAGCAGAAGCCCTGCTGGACATTGTGTTACTGTTTATCATATTCAGTGGGAATATGAACATCACGATACGTTAGCCATACAAAAAAAGCTTAAGGGTTTCTCTAAAAATTAACACATAACTGTGCATTACGATTCACATTGGTTATACTTAGCTCATTGACAATAGAATCACTGTTAAACCCAACCCCATGGAGTTTTCTACGATGTACCAGGCTGGACTTTTCGATTGGCATGAGCGATTTGATCAACTCAATGATGGCGGCGATCCTTTGGTTAAGTTGAATGAACTGATGGATTGGTCGTTGTTTGCCAAAAGCCTCAAGACACTGCGATCCGAAGAACGCAAAAGTAACGCCGGACGTAAACCGTATGATTCCACCTTGATGTTCAAGATCCTGGTTCTTCAGTCGTTGTACAATCTCTCTGACGATCAAACGGAGTTTCAGATTCGTGACCGCTTGTCCTTTATGCGTTTCCTGGGCCTTTCGCTCAATGACAGAGTCCCTGACGCCAAGACCATTTGGTTGTTCCGTGAGCAGTTGACCGAGGTTGGACTGGCCGAAAAGCTGTTTGATCAATTCGATCGATTTCTTCGAAACAACGGTTTTTCTGCTAAGAAAGGTCAAATTGTTGACGCCAGTATTATCAAAGCCCCCAAGCAACGTAACAGCCGAAGCGAGAACAAGCAGATCAAGAATGGGGATGCCCCCGAAGATTGGAGTGACGCTAAAAAACGCCAAAAGGACACCGATGCCCGCTGGGTAAAGAAGAACGGTCAGAACCATTATGGCTACAAGAACCACATTGAAGTGGATGTGCAGCATAAGCTGATTCGAAAATACGAGGTCACCGATGCGGCGACTCATGATAGCCAGGTCTTTGAAGATCTTCTGGATCATACCAATAGCAGTCAGGATGTCTGGGCGGATTCGGCGTATCGCTCGGGTGAAAAATTGGATCATCTTTCTGAGCATGGTTTTCGTGAGCATATTCAGCGAAAAAGCTACCGCAACAAGAAGCTGACAGATCGAGAGAAGTCGGGTAACCACACCCGTTCTAAGATTCGAAGCCGTGTCGAACATATCTTCGGCGTCCAGAGCCAACGAGCAGGCAGCTTGTTGATTCGAAGCATTGGGCTGGTACGAGCCAAAACGAAGATCGGTTTGCGTAACCTTGCGTTCAATATAGATCGCTATTGCCTGTTGGCGAGGGCATAGAGCCTCATGGCTCTTGGACCAGGCAACAAGCCTGGACAATACAGTCGGGCAAGTGACCTCTGAGGCCGTTTGGGCATTGGAATATTGGGTTTTAAAGTTCGCAGTGATCAACATTTTACAAAACTGACGCTTGAAATAGAATTTCGCCTCTCAAAACGTATTATTAGAGGTGGCCTTAATCTAAAGTTCTGGGTGTGGCGGTTTCTGACGAAGTCAGGAGCCGAAAACCTTGCCTATGTGTCTTCGGCTCTTAGCTTCGCTAAAAGCCGCCACACGCCATTGCTGTATTGGAGTTGGGAGTTCATTTTTGTTGGGCCCCTCCCCTTTATTTCGACGCTGATTCAACCCGAAACCGTTAACCCGAGGGACTGATCATTTATGCGAGGTACGAGCGTGATCTGTCCCGGCAATACGCGATGCGAATAGCACCCACCGCATGAGAGGCCAGTTAGCTAGCGAAGGTCATGTCTTAGTTCGATTCCTCCATAGGCTTAAAATGAATATCCAGGGTATCATTGTCATTGGGCTTCATTTCGTAGGTACCCTGTTCGTAGAGATTCAATTCACGTTCGGAACTGTACTGGGTCAATTGTTCGACGATGTCGTCACGCTCTGAGACGTCACTGTCTTCGTTGAAGAAGAGGAACAGGGACTCGCCTGCGTCGTCCATCTGCAACAGAAAGGCATTGTGGGACACGAATACGAGGTCATCATAGGCGTAGGTCACTTCCAGTCCCATGCTTTCGACGATTTCAATCACCTTGCCTAATGGGCGGAATGGGATCTTCATGAGGCCTTTTTCTCCAGGGTATCACAGTCATGGGATGTGGTTAAATGAGGGCAGACCTTGACGTCTTCGATCAAGGTGGCGGTCCGTTGCTGGTCGCCGTCCAAGGGATCGAGTCCGATGATAGCGTCGAGTTCAGTGGCATCGAAGCCGCTGAGTTTGTATTCTTCGAATTCCAGCAGCGGACGCTTGATCAGGATGGGGGCCTCTACCATCATGTGCAGGGCCTCGGTATCGCTGAGGTCGTCGGGGTTCAGGCTGCCGGACTTGATGGCGGGTGCCGTACGGTTGAACCATTGCTCAAAGGGACGGCTCTTAAGGAAATCAAAGAGGCTCTCCTGGGTCCAGGGGTGCTGCAGGATATCGCGGACAATGACGGTATGCCCGGCTGCAGTCAGGATGTCTCGTTGCTTGCTGTTGTTGACACAATTGGGTTTTCCGTAAAACGTAATCACTGCCATGGTTCCACCTCAAGCAAAAAGGTTAATGGTATTTCTTGTTGTTAAAGCAATCGTTGTGCCATAGCTGTTTTTAGACGGATATCACAGAAAATGTGACATTTATGTAGATCGCCCCCTGAAACGTGACGAGATTTGCAGCACGATTAATGCTTAGGCTGGCAAGGCACTGCTGGGTCTGTAAATGCTATTCCAAAAGCGTGACCAGGTCGGAGCGGGATGGGTGAACTGATGAACCTCGGCGAGCATGCGTTCGTGTTGACCGGTGGCGGCGGCAGCACCGTTACGCAGGACCCATTCCTTGACGGCTTCAGCGGCTGTCCGTTGCGCGGCCCAGCGTACCACCCACACCAGGGGGTGGAAGAAGTAGAGGATATGAATCACGGTTTGCATACCATTAAATAGGCCATAGCCCTGCTTGATAAAGGCCAGGCTGTGAATCAGGCTGGCCCGCAAGGGACGAGAGCCCAAGGCCGGTCCAAGATTCTGCGGAACTACCACCACGGGTTCGAGCATGCCCATGACCTGGGGACTGGTCACCTGATCGGAAACGCGGAGTTTGACCGGTCGGTTCATGCCCACCTGTTCGCTGGCATACTCGAATAGATCGTTCATCATGCGACTGCCGGGTTGAGACTGATGCAGGATGCGCTGTTCATGATGCAACCGTCGTAAGGCTAGCACAGAAAGCCCTAGAACCGTTAAACCCCATAGAAGAAATACGCCCCCCTGCCAGGAGAGGGACGCAAATTCTGGATGAGACGAATTATTCTTTGTTGTGGCACTCTCACTTCTTGCTTCGAGCGATTGAGCTTCCCAACTAAGGTTATTGAATCGTACAGACTGATGGGTTCCGGCTGCGTACGTGTAAGGGTGTCCTGTCTCTGGTAAGCTTGAAGGAGAAGATGAATTGGCCTGGGCATTTGATATCCCAGACCACCCCCCAGTCCTTGGGACGGAGAGAAAGCCAGGAACCAACATCAGCTGTACGAATACAAGCATTAATATCCAATAACGCGTGGCTGCACACAAATGGCGACGTAGTTTCATTTCACCGAAGAGTACCAGGGCCGCCAAAACGCTGGATTGAATCAGCATGGGCACGGCAATCGCGATGAACAGGTCGCCAGCATTATTCAGTTGTGTGATCATTCCACTCATATTGTTTTCCCTTTTCCCTATATAGGAC
This sequence comes from Sedimentisphaerales bacterium, assembly GCA_963662565.2. Taxonomy (GTDB): domain Bacteria; phylum Planctomycetota; class Phycisphaerae; order Sedimentisphaerales; family Anaerobacaceae. The sequence goes on from CAXXXG010000006.1 coordinate 11,509, forward strand.
GGGTAACCTGCTCAGTTGTTACATAAAAATTGAGTAAATTTGAAAATCATCTGCGTCATCTGCAGGAGCTTTTAACTCGTTCGGGTGAGCAAGGAATGAAAATGCGATTAGAATTGAATGAAGACAGTTGAGGGATAGATCACAGATCGCAGATCACGGATCACAGTTAAAAGAGTTGGCCAAAGGCCATTCCTAATATCTGCGATCTAAAAACTGCGATCTGTGATCTGAAACTACCATCTCAATCCCCCCAATCTCGTTGGGATCGCTGGCGTTTGAGTTGGCTGCGTTGTTGCTTTTGTTCCAGACGTCGCTTTTGAGAGCTGCGTGTGGGTCGGGTGGGCACGCGGGGCTTGGGACGATCCAGGGCGGCCTCGATGAGTTCCACCAGGCGGTCGTAGGCGGCCTGGCGATTGGCTCCTTGGGTGCGGTGGCGTTGGGAGACGACCCGGAGCACGCCCTGCTTGTCACAGCGAGTGCGAAGTTGGCTAAGGATACGACGTTTTTCCGGCTCGCTGAATCCGGTGCATTGGGCGATGTCAAAATAGAGCATCACGCGGGTATTGACCTTGTTGACGTTCTGGCCGCCCGGTCCGCTGCTGCGGCTGACCACCACGGTCAGGTCGTCCTCATGGATACGATTAGCGACTGACCTTGGCATCCTGGCACATATAGACACAGGCGGGTGGCAGATTGATGGGTACGAATTTGATACGTACGTCGTTGAAGCGTTCCTTGAGCTGCTTGGTCATCATGGGCACGTACTGGAGCTGTACATAGCGACCGATACGTACACCGATGTCGAAGATCTGGTTGACGAAGTCCTCTTCGAAGATGGCCAGGGGCAATTCCGAGACCAGGCAATCGCATTCCGGATCGTATTGCTCACATTCGCGTGCGTCGCCGTTGATCAAGGTAAAGCGGTCGTCTTGGATGTGGGACAGGCACTCGCAGAGCTGCGGGTTGATCTCGAAGCTGGTTAGACGTCCATCTGGCGGTAGAAGCTTGAGGATTTCCTTGGTTACCACTCCGGTTCCTGCACCCAGTTCGATAATGTGCTTACAGGAACCAATACCACTGGCAATGCAGCGTGATAAACTGGGGGAACTTTGAGAAATCGCCCCGACCTGGCGGGGGTGCTTTACAATTTGTTTTAAAAATGCCAGATGACTCACTAGAACCTCCAGTTAATAAATGCCTAAAAATGTAAGCATACTCAAATCCGCGCCGAACTTCAACAATTACCTGGATTTAGCCCCTGGCAGGCCTTGACCTCAAGGGGGATTTGTTTATGATTCTGCTTTTAAGAGGCTATTTAAGGAGCCACCTTTGAATCTGAAAAAACCATTCGTTTTCGAATCCACTGAAAAAGATCCTCAGGGATCGGTCTTACATGCCTGCCATCTGCAACGTGTAGCGGCTTCACGCCTGGCCCCCTTTGCGGGATATTTAATGCCGCTTTGGTTTAGTTCGATTGCCGAAGAACACCAGGCCGTACGTCAGGCCGCAGGCCTGTTCGACTGTACCCACATGGGGGCCCTTGAATTCAGCGGACCCGAGGCCTGTGAATTTCTCAATGCCCTGACAGTCAATGACGTGACGCGTCTGGAGGCGGGCCGGGCCCAATATTCGGCAGTGCTCGACGCCAGTGGAGACGTGCTCGATGATATCATCGTATATCAACGCAGTCAGGACCTCTACCTGGTGATCGTCAACGCCGCCAATGCCCCCAAGATCATCGCCTATCTGGAGCAGGTCTTAGCTGACGAGGTGCTCATTGATGAGGACCGGCCCGAGATGAGTATCGAGGCCAAGCCTGTGTTCAAGCCCCTGCTGGAAGGACCGGACGCCCTGGTGGACATCGCCCTGCAGGGACCGCAGAGCCTAGCGATCCTCCAGGCCCTGTTGCCGGACGAGGCTCAGGCCCTGGCAGATCTCAAGAGTTTTCGTTTTATCGAGACCCAATTATGCAGTGGTCTCTGTATCGTGGCCCGTACCGGTTATACCGGGGCCAAGCTGGGCTATGAATTGATGGTGCCCGCTGCTCAAGCCGCTAAGGTTTGGGAGTTGGTGCTGAGTAAGGGTGAGGCCTTTGGCCTGCTGCCCTGTGGCCTGGGCGCTCGCGATAGCCTCCGCATCGAGGCGGGCCTGCCCCTCTATGGTCATGAACTGGCCGGCCCCTTTGCCCTCTCGCCCATGGAGGCGGGCTATGCCTGGTCCGTTAAATTGGATAAGGATTTCTTCGTGGGCAAGGCCGCCATGATCCAAAAGGCCGAGACCCCGTCCGGACAAATCGTGCGTCTGCAACTGGCCGGCGGTAAAGGAGTACGGCCCGTGCGTCAGGACGATCCGGTCTTGGACGAAGAAGGACATTGCATCGGCTGGGTGCTCAGCTCGGCGGGTGTGGGCGATCAACAGTACGCCTTGGCCCTGACTCAAGCCCCAGTTGCAGAAGGCGCATCGATCGGTGTTTATTACCTGGCCCGCAGTGCCGGACAAATCAAGAAGGGACGCCTGGAGCAGGCCCCATTCGGTGAATCCCTGGAGTCGGATGTCACCGGAGTTGTGGCTCCGCGTTTTGCCCGTTTCTAAAACAACTTATTGGAGAACCGAACCCATGATCGAAAAGGATTTGCTGTACACCAAGGAACACGAGTGGGTCAAGGTCGAAGGCGACCTCGCTACCGTCGGGATCAGTCACCATGCCCAGGAACTGCTTGGTGAAGTGACCTATGTGGAATTCCCCGAGGTCGATGATGACGTGACTCAAGGCGATCAGTTCTGTGTGGTTGAGAGTTCCAAGGCTGCCAGTGATGTCTATGCTCCGGTCACCGGCACAGTCACCGAGATCAACGAAAGTCTGGATGCCAGCCCCGAGCTGATCAATGAAAGCTGCTACCAAGATGGCTGGATCTGCAAGATCAAGATCTCCGATCCCGCCAGTTTAGAGAACTTGATGGACGCGGCAGCGTATGAAAAGTTCTTGGAAGAGTCGGAAGACTAAAATCTAAGAATACAGAATGTAGAATGCAGAATGCAGAATGAAGAATACCGAAGGTTCACTGGATCAATTTGGTCGTGATAGCGACTTTGAATAACTCAGTAATGTAGAATACAGAAGAACTGATTTTTCTTCTACTTTCTAAATTCTACCTTCTACATTCTAAACCATGAACAAAACATAGTCGGAATTACATCTTGAATGTGTTCTGAACCTTAATCTTTGGAGCCTTCAATGCCCTTCATTGCCAACACCGCTGCTCAGCAGGAGCAGATGCTCAAGACCATTGGGTTGAGTATGGACGATTTATTTGCGGATATCCCCAAGGATCTCAAGGTCAAGGGGCTCAACCTGCCTGCGGGTTTAAGCGAACAGCAAGTACGCTCTCATTTGGCCGGATTGGCCGACAAGGACAGCACGGCACTGACGTGTTTTCTAGGAGGTGGTTTCTACGACCACTTCATCCCTGCCGCGGTTTACTCGCTCATCTCGCGTAGTGAATTCTATACGGCCTACACGCCCTACCAGCCGGAACTCTCGCAAGGCACCCTGCAGGTCATCTATGAATACCAATCGTCCATCTGTCGCCTGACGGACATGGAGGTCAGCAATGCCTCGCTGTATGACGGTGGTACGGCCCTGTACGAAGCCATGATGATGGCCCTGCGTATCACCAAACGCAACAAGATCATCATCGACGACAGTGTCAACCCGATTTACCGCGTGATGATCGATTCCTACACCAGCAATCTCAACATCGATCTGGAACAGACCCACTGCTCCGATGGTCTGGCCAATCGCGAAGAACTCAAGAAGAAACTGGATAAGGACACTGGAGCCATCATCCTGCAGAATCCCAACTTCTTCGGCTGCATAGACGACTTCACCGATATCGCCGAAATGGCCCACGAGGTCGGGGCCCTGCTGATCGTATCCTGCTATCCCATGAGCCTGGGCATCCTCAAGACGCCGGGGGCCATGGGGGCCGATATCGTCACGGGCGAGGGCCAGAGTCTGGGCATGCCCATGAGTTTTGGCGGGCCGTATCTGGGCTTTATGGCCACCAAGCAAAAACATGTGCGTAAGATGCCGGGGCGTATCTGTGGCGAAACCATTGACAGCGAAGGACGTCGTGCCTTTGTGCTGACCCTGCAGGCCCGCGAGCAACACATTCGGCGGGACAAGGCCACCAGTAACATCTGTTCCAACGAGGCCCTCTGTGCCCTGGCCGCCCACACCTACATGACCTTGATGGGCAAGCAAGGCATGGCTGAGACCGCCCAACTCTGTGCGGACAAGGCCAGCTATGCCTTCAAACGTCTGACCGCGATCGAAGGCGTGAAGGCCCACTTCAGTTCGCAGTGGTTCTTCAACGAGTTTGTCCTGGACGTTCCCCATGATGGGGCCGACGTTGTGGCCAAACTTATCGAACGAGGTTTTGCCGCCGGCTTCCCCTTGAGCCGCTACTACAATGACATGGACAACTCCATTCTGATCTGTGTCACGGAAAAACGAAGCAAACACGACATCGGCATGCTGGCCGAGGCCCTGGAGGCAGTGCTATGAAACTAGTCTACGAAAAGAGTGTCCCCGGACGTCGGGCCGTCAAGACCAGCCCCTCGGATGTCCCGACCTCGGTCAATATCAAACCCGAACTGTTGCGCGATCGACCGGCCGAATTACCGGAGTTGAGTGAATTGGATGTCGTGCGTCACTTCACTGAACTATCGCGTCGCAATTTCGGCGTGGATACCAACTTCTATCCCCTGGGCTCCTGTACCATGAAGTACAACCCCAAGGTCTGTGAACGTATTGCCAACTATCCCGGCTTTGCCCACCTGCACCCCCTCATGCCTCAGTTGCGTATGGGCGGCATGCTCACTCAAGGGGCCCTGCGCGTGATCTACGACATGGATCAGATGCTGCAGGAAATTACCGGTATGGACGGCTTTACCATGCAGCCTCTGGCCGGATCACACGGTGAACTGACCGGTATGATGATCATCGCAGCCTATCATAAGGATAAAGGCAACAAGAAAAGCATTATTCTGGCTCCGGACAGTTCCCACGGCACCAATCCAGCCAGTGCGGCCATTGCCGGTTACGATGTCGTCACCATTCCCTCGGACGAAAACGGCATCATGGATCTGGACCTCTTCAAGGCCAAACTCTCCGATGAAGTCGCCGGGGTCATGCTGACCTGCCCCAACACCCTGGGACTGTTCAATCCCAAGATCAAGGAGATCTGCGACCTGATCCACAGCGTCGATGGTCTGGCCTATTACGACGGGGCCAACCTCAACGCCATCGTGGGCAAGGCCCGTCCTGGTGACTTCGGCTTTGATATCATGCACATCAATCTGCACAAGACCTTTGCCACACCCCACGGCGGCGGTGGGCCGGGCGCAGGACCGGTGGGTGTACGGGGTGACCTGGTAGATTTCCTACCAGTCTCGATCGTGGTCAAGCGTGACGACGGCACCTACGCCCTTGAATACGATCGTCCCAAATCCATCGGCTATGTGGCCCCCTTCTACGGCAACTTCATGATTGTCTTACGGGCCTATGTCTACGGTCTGATGCTGGGCAAGGAAGGTCTGGAGCGAGTCTCTGAGAACGCTGTACTCAATGCCAACTATATTCGAGCCCGTCTCAGCGACCATTACGATATCGCTTATGACAAGGTTTGCATGCACGAGTGCGTGTTCAGCCCGAGTGCAGCCACGCTTAAAAACGGCGTACATGCCTTGGATATCGCCAAGGCCTTGATCGATCGCGGCTTCCACCCGCCCACGGTCTACTTCCCCATCATCGTCAAGGAGGCCATGATGATCGAGCCGACCGAGACCGAAAGTAAGGAAACCCTGGATGCCTTCTGCGATGCCATGATCGAACTGGCGGAATTATCACTCAAGGACCCTGATCAACTCAAGCAGGCTCCGGTAACGACCTGTATTTCTCGACCGGATGAGACCCAGGCCGCCCGTCAATTGAATATCGCCTGTCTGCCCGATACCCAATAACAAGGAGTTCGCCATGCCACGTCAACGGGTTCTGCTGTGCCTGCTGGTCAACCTGTCACTCTTTACAGCCTTGACCTGGGCCCAGCATTACCCGCCTGAGCGTCAAGTGGATGTTACGCATGTACGCATCGATGTGATCCCTGATTTCGAGCATCATACTATCGCGGGTAGTACAAAGATCGACTTTACTCCCCTGGTGGAACCCTTGTTCGATCTTATCCTGAATGCCAAGGACATGGAGATCATTCGGATCACCTCGGATCAGCCCATCGAGGCCTGGTCATATAACGACATTGACATTACCGTCAGCTTTGTCTCACCCATCCCCGTAGGACAGCCCACTCACGTTCAGATCTGGCATGACGCCCAACCGCAAAAAGGCATCTATTTCCGCACGGCTAAAAACGGCTACACCCTGCTGAAGACGCTCATCTCTTCAGTCAAGGCGAGGCCCACGAGGCACAATACTGGTATCCCAACTACGACTATCCCAACGACCGCTTCACCTCCGAGGTGATCTGTCAGGTTCCTGCTGGGATGACCGTTCTCTCCAACGGTCGCAAAGTAGACGAGTCCGTCGATACGTCCACCGGCCTCAAGGCTGTCCACTGGTCACAAGACAAGCCCCATGTCAATTATCTCATTGCCCTGGCCGCCGGCTACTTCAAGGGCATTACCAGCGAGGTCAACGGCATCCCTCTGGGGTTCTATGTTCCGGCCTCACAGATCGATCTGGCTCCAGTCCTCATTCAAGGACACGGCCGATATGATCACTTTTTACGAACATGAGATTGGCGTACCCTATCCTTGGGCCGGGTATAATCAAGCAACCTGTTACGACTTTGTGGCCGGTGGCATGGAGAATACCACCTTGACCCTGCTGACTAACAGCGCATTACATCCGGAAGAGTTGGAGCCCCTGCGTTCGAGTACCATGCTGGTGGCCCATGAACTGGCCCATCAATGGTTTGGAGATTACCTGACCTGTGAGGACTGGACCCACCTCTGGCTCAACGAAGGCTTTGCCACCTACTACGAAAACCTCTACAGCCAACATCAACTGGGCCGTGATGAATTCCTCTATAATATGCTACCAGGATGCCGGTATCTTGACCCATCGCAGCGGTCCACAAAAGGCGATCTTTGATCGTGACTATGAAGATCCCGACGATCAGTTCGACACCCGTGCCTATCAAAAAGGCGGTTGGGTGCTGCACATGCTCCGCTGTCAACTGGGTGACGATCTCTTCCGCCAATGCGTCAAGACCTATGTCGAGCGTCACGCCCTGGGAACCGTGGAAACTGCAGACCTGCGCCAAATCGTGGAAGAATACACAGGCCGTAGTTTCGATCGGTTCTTCGATCAATGGGTCTACACTCCTGGCCTACCTCATCTGGATCTGAGTTATCAATGGTCCCAATCAGATAAGATGGCCAAGATCACCCTCAAACAAAAACCGGCTCGCAGTGACATCGAGGGCACCGTTTGGAGCCTGCCGGTCACCTTGCGTTTTTGGATCGGTGACACGATCACGGATCACGAGTTCCCCTTCGAACAAGCCGAACAGACGGTTTATGTCCCCCTGCCTGCCGAACCTAATCTGGTACGTTTCGATCCAGAGTACACCCTGCTGGCAGAGGTGATCTTCAACAAGCCCAAGGCCATGCTCTATGAGCAGTTATCCCGCAACGACGATATCATCGGTCAGTTGTGGACCATTGATCTATTAGACGATCATCACGACTTAAAAACCATCGAACACCTCAAACAAGCCTTAAACAATTCTCCGTTTCATCAGGTGCGTCATACCGCGGCCTTCGCGTTATCAGGCATCCATACAGACGAAGCCTTTGACGCCCTGACCCAATCGTTGGATCAATCGATGCCCCATGCCAGACAGGCCGTGGTCTGTGCCATTGGCGAATTCTATCGATCCGAAGCCCGTGATCTGCTGTTAGACGTCTTGACCGATGAGATGCATCCCGACATCGCATCCGAGGCCCTGACCAGCTTGGGACGATTTTACGACCCGGAGGTTCAAGAAGCCCTAATCGCTGCCCTGGATTCGCAATCCTTCCGTCAAACCAGAATGAAGGGTGCCTTGTGGGGCATGCTCAAACAGAAAGATGAGGTCTTTGTCATTCCTCTAATGCAAACACTTAACGAACGCCAAGAGGAACTGCCCAGCGAAGCCATTGAAGTTTTGTTAAGAACCCTAGGCTCCTGCGGCAAGTCACTGGAAGACACCTCGGGCGTACGTGAATTGTTGTGTCAATATCTCAACCATCCCTATCGACCCATCCAGGAATCGTCACTCGTGTCTCTGGGAAGTCTGGGCGATCCAAAGGCCGAAGCCGCTATCGAATCCCTGACTAGGCTTAACGACGATCTAGCCGATACCGCCACACGGACCCTCGACAAGTTGCGTGAAAAGGAACCCAATCCTTTGCCCAGTGAAGTCAAAGAATTGCGGGAATCGGTTAAGACACTACAGGAGAATAACGACGCACTTGAGTTACGCTTGCGTGACCTGGAAGACCGTCTTGATGCCTCCGGTAAACACTAGATTGAAACCGTCATGTTCATTACAAAGGCATAGACGTTAAACAGGGACACCATTAAGCAAATAAAGCGAGTCAGCCGTGGGGTGATCACGCTAATCACCCATATTCCAAAGAGTTGATACAGCTTGCCGAGTAGAGGTCCGGCCAGGGTTCCATACGAAAAACTAAGAACACGGACAATCGGATTCATCTCCACGTGCGGCCCGATTAATTCCATGAAATACATGGTCGAGACTGCGTCCATCAATGCCGTCACCACAACCATGACAAAAAACGTACGATACTCTTTAAAGAGCAATGATTTGTTGGTATCGATATCGATTTCAGAATCGAGGATCTTCATAAGTCGTGTCGCAGAGGATCGTACTAGCCGAAGGTTTGACCTTGCCAGGCCCAATTAACAGCGGGAATATCCTCGAATACGCAATAGAGGTAATCAGCCTTGATCCCTGATTTTTCTTCAAGCAATGACGTAACTTCACTAGCCAGGGTCTGATTAACCTCTCGGTTTAATCCTCCGATTGATTTGACCGTAACCAATGCGCAAGGGAGAGTCTCGCGGCCTAATGTAATTGCTGCCTGATCGAGAACGATCGACATAACATATCGCTCTGGCTTACCAATGGCATTCGCTGCAATTCTTGATAGACTTTGTGCAAGCTGGGCCTTTGTTTCTGAGTCTATTGTGCATGAAGTCATTAATTGAATTAAGGGCATAAGTAACTCCTTTTAAATTAAACCCATGAATCCTAAACTTTGTACACGAACAAAGCGCGAGCGGCTAGTCACAAAATCGGATGAAGGCCAGTCATTAAGTTTTACTTTAATAACATGTTTAGGCTTAGCTAATTATTTGTTGACTCAAATAGTACAAATCGCTAAATTACTTAAATGACTCTTAAACAACTTGGATGGTATTGCGCAAAGATCAGTATTACACAAGATTTAATAAAAGTGTTTCGGCCCTGTGATGGTTACAATTATGTTAAATTGTGCCAAAAACGAAGTGTACGATAACCAAAAAGCAATGCACAAAATAAGTACAACTTATCTTTATTATTACCTTAAAATTACATTTCCCATTTACATGTGCGTGTTTTATGATAATAAACGTGTGTTCGATTTTGCAGTACTGGTCGTCGTTTTGCCCTTGTCACTGTCGCCCTTCCCTGCATTTTCGGGGGTATTGTGACAAGACCGTTTTGGTCTCTGGGCCTTGTGCTCACTGACTCTTTTTTAACTTTAGATTTTGCTCCTTTGGTTCTTTGTAAAGAGAAGTGGTCGGCACCCATTCCTTTTGGGGTTATCCACTTAAAATCACTTGAAACATGCCCGCATTTCGCGCGGGTCAAACAGTTCTGTTAAAGCAGCTGATACAGGAGAAGAAGATGAAAACAAATTGTATGATGTTATTGACCTTATGTTGTCTACTGTTGTGTGCCTCAACCACACAGGCTATTGACGCACCTTTACGTATGCATATTTTGGTCCCCACCAATCATATGACCTATGACGGTCTTATGGGAGGCACTCCCGCAGCGTACCTCTACCGTGCCTCGGATGATCGGTTCTATGCCGCCACCTATGGCAGCAATTTGGGAATTCGCTGCTTTGTTAAACCTGAAGAATATTTTCCTGTCTATGTCGAAAATCCGCTGGACCGTAGCAATGGTAAGTCCTGGCAATGTGCCACCGAATCGGACTTGTTGCGTGTGGCCAGCAGCCTTGACATAGAGGGTGGTCTTTTTAATTCTGACAATGCGGTTTCCTTCTATCCCGGTGGCATGATCATGAACCCGGCTCCAGTCACCTACAATGGCATTGAATATGACACCGGTGAACTCTGTGTTATTACGGCTTGGGGTAAGGCTGAAGAGGCTTATGCTGTCAAGCGTTTGGTTGCTTGGGATTTCCGCGAAATTTGGTCATATACCGACCAACAGCCCGACCGCGACAATGCCGAATGGGATAGTGGAATGAAAATCACAGATATCTTTGGTGATGCCTATGGCTTTGGACGCACCAATTGGAACGACGCCTTTAGTTCACTGGTTGACCTCCAATCCGTTGGAGACGTCATTGGTTTCGATCCTGATCCGAGCAAGACAGGTGACCAATTGGGCTCCCGTCAGGCCACCTTCTCCAGTGACGCTTCTAAAGTGTACTTTGTTTCGAAAGCAACGAGTAGTGCAAGCTATAGACCTTATAGTGGTGTTTATAGCGTCGATATGGCAACCAAAGAAGTAAAACGCATTTTTGATAATTCTGATCCCAACGTTGAAATTTTCGAATCCATTCCCTGTGAACCCGATGTGATGCCTATTGGCGTACGCAATTTCACTGGCGTTGATTTTGATCCAAACTTTGATCAGGTTATGTTCAGCGGCACTGACGTCACTGGTAATGTCGGCGGCCTTGTCTGCGTAGTCGATGACGGAAACGAATATCCGATTTACCCGGTCATTGATCGCGAGCAAATCATGGACTTCTTGGAAATCACGGATGCCAACTATAATGACTACGATGGATTCCCCTCTGTCTGGGGCGTTGCAGCGGACACCGATGGTACTCTGTATGTTTACGTCAACGGTCCCACCCGTACCGTCCTTAAATATGACCTGGAAGGCCGCCTTTCTGCTGTAGGACACCACACCATGCTTCATGCCTTCCATCGTTCTGAAGGTTCAACCTCTACGAGTACCACTTTCTACCGCTTGCAGCTCCGTACCGTCAACGTTCCGCTTGATCCTAACGATCCCAACGATCCTGGCCTTGATATCCCTCAGATCATGTACATGTCTGTGGGCGGAAAGTGCGTCGCTGGCATTGATGTGTATCCCACCTGCGACTTTGATCTCGATGGTGCCGTTACCGTGGCTGACATGGACTTCTTTAAAACTCAATATCAAAGAACTCTTGCGGGCGGTGACCTACCGCTGATTACCGAAGAGCAAGACTACCTTGATTATATTGAGTGTGATCTCAATGGTAGTGGCGATATCAATGATGATAAGAACGGCTTGGCCGCCTTTTCAGTTACAGAGAAGGACGTCGAAATCCTTTATCAATTTGTTACCCCGGGCGACACTAATCTGGACGGTGTCGTAGATGCTACTGATACAGCCACGGTCGAGGCCAATATGGGTATGACCGAAGGTGCTGATTGGTCTCAAGGCGACTTCGACTTTGACGGCGATGTAGATAATGATGACCTTGCTTTCATAACGGCCAGTTAGAGCCAAATTCTCTTTTAACGGAGATTAAATATGTCATTTTCACCCAGGACGAAACGATCGGAAGCCTTCACGTTGGTGGAGTTGCTTGTTGTGATCTCAATCATTGCAGTACTCATGGCAATTCTGATGCCCAGTCTGAGACGGGCACGGGAACAGGCTAGAATTGTTGTCTGCCAAACCAATCTCAGGCAAATCGGTCAGGCCATGCATATGTACGCACCGGATTATAACGACAAATTTCCCGATAAGGACACCCTGGGTGGTTTCAATTTTCGGGCGGCTCCCGGGTACAAAAATCAGAATGATGCCCGGGGGCTCCCCGAAAAGTATGGTTTAGCCGCTATTTTAGATAAAACCAATAATCTTGATGGTAATAGCAAGGTCTGGAGATGTGCAGCGCAACCCCATAAATGGATGCGTGACCTGGGTAACACCTATGCATTTAGTACCGCAGGAATGCTTGAGAAAACCAAAACGTTCCAAATGAAGCGTTACGGTACGACTTGGTTGGTTTGGGATAATTGGATTTATAAACCCGGAACGCCGGGTATACGTTTGGCCAGCACCTCAGGCTTTACCATTGATTCCGATGAACGACTCATGCCACACAACGGAAAAGATAAGGAAAGTAAGACACAATATGCTTTCTTTAATATTTTGTACGCGGACTCACACGTCTCTACGCGTCGTGATCAATGGAAGAGTACCTCAACAGAGTCAAGCACATCTGATTCTAATGATAGCAACAACGATTCCATAAACAATTGATGACTAAGTCCCCTTACCAAATTTAAAACTGTGAAACATAAACTATTAGGCGCGACACTCTTGATTTTATGCGTGCCGCTTATAACTTGGGCCGGGGGGACCATTCCCGTGCATCTGGTTGGAGGTCGGCTCTGCACCCGATGTACAATCTCGATTGAAGAAGAGCAGATCGTTGCTCAATTGATGATCAATCTCGGTGGCACCTACGGTGTAGTTCTGGATCAAGAAGGTTGTGGCAGTTTCGAGTTTTCTCCCAGTAGCTTGGTGACCCTGGATTTCCCCTCGAATTGCACCTTGAGTCAACTGCCCTATCGCCAAGGTGACCTGAGTTCCTTTCGTGATTTTACCACGGAGTATGCATCCGAACTTGAGGAAATCCCGGTTTGGGGAGCCATGGGATTGGGCACCTTCGGTGAATCCAATATCCTACTCGATATCCAGGCAGGCACACTTACCTTTGGTATGATGGAGCCTCCGGATGACAACTGGATGAAACTCTCTTACGATGACAGTTCCGGACAATATCGCCTCCCCATCGAGCCCATGGACGATTATACCCTGCGGGCGGGTTTTACCACCTTAAGCTATGAAACCCGCATCGACGCGGTCTGTGCCATGCTGGCCGATTACCCTGGGGGGAATTTCGAGACCTGTATGCTGGGTGCTCTGAATCTAAGTGAGGTTACGGCTATACGTCCAACCGAGGGCTTGAGTGATCAACTCACCGAATGCGAGGCCATGGTGGGCAACAGTGTCTGGCAAAACTTCGTGATGCAGATCGACCCGATCAACAAAAACATCTGGCTCAGCCGAAAGGACGACCTCTGGTCCGATCTCAATGAACAGGATTACTACATGGCCCTTGTCGATCAGGACATGGAAGCGATCGAACGATATATTCAGCAGTATCCACAATCGAGATTGGCTCACGAGGCGGCAACAACTATTCTAACCCATCGTATTCAGGATGCATCGTTGACTTCCGAGCAAATCGAAGTGACGCTCGACTATCTCTGTCAAGTTGTCTCTGCGAAACGCGCTGCTCAGGATCTGCTGACCTTATCCGACTCACTCCCCGAGAACTCACCCCATATGGGTTTACTCCTGGATAGAGCCAATATCTGCGCCCAACAAACCAACGACGCGGCTCTCATCGGACGTGATATTCAAGTCCGACGCGGACGTAACGCCCTCGAACGCGGGGACCTGGAGCAGGCCCACTTGCATCTCTTGAGCGCCCTATTCGGTCAACCGGGCAACGGCACCTATAACTATTGGATGGGCCGTTACTATGAGGCCGCCGGTCAACCTTTACGAGCCTGGTCACGTTATCTCAAGGCCTGTCTTGCATCCCAACCTGTCGATGAAGCGATAGGAGCTCTGGAGCTTCTGACCAACGATTCCAACCTGCGTCAGGAGTTTACCATCCAGGACGCTCAGGATTTCCTGGAAGGCTATATCTACGCCTATAGTCCGGCTGGTTTTACTGAACGTTGGCAACGTTCGGACAACACCTTGGTCGAGGCTTACATGTGTGCGGATAACACGGCCACAGCCGGGATCAACCTGGTGTTGCGGGCCTTGGCCGATGAAGGTGTCGCCGTGGCAACCTACCCCATTCACAGCCCGGACTTCGATCCCATGGCCAACCCCGCCAGTGTCATCGCGGCAGAAAATGCCGCTATCGAGTCAACACCCACGGTCTTGATCAATGGCACTCCGGTGTCTCTGGCCGAAGAAGACATGACTCTGCCGGATAACATTCTCAAGACTCTGGCCGAGGCAGAGGTTGCAATCAATCCCATGCGAATCGACGTTGGCGTACAAACTGACAATAAAGGACATTATCAGATCACGACAAGTTGGCCATCGGACCTGCAAGGCGTTGATCATGCCGATGTTTATTGGGTTGAATCCAAAGTCCTGCTCAATTCCGCCAATCAATGCTGGCTGCATGGGCCGGTTGTACGCGGGGCCTGTCCTAACGCAGATCAACAACTGACTGACGGCAAGCTCACCTGTGTATTGGATCCCGTTGCAGTCAAGGCCGCTCATGAGGCTTACGCCCACCAGACCGAAACCGAACAAAGTATTAGCTATCGTTCGATTCCCAGCTATATTGATGTCAATGCATCTTCGATCCTTGTCAAGCTTTACAATCGAGATGGGGCACTGATTGCCTTTGGCACACAAACATTGTAAATCAGGAAGTTTAATGTCACCGACCATTAGTCAAATGCAGAACCTCTTGGAACCGGCTCGTAGCCGGCTGAAAAAGCTGCGTCTACTAGCAGCTCTTAGAGAAGCATTGGATTTGACGGCATGGGTGTTACCGACAACGTTGGTGACAACAATAGGGCTGGCCTTATTGGCCGTTCCCCATTGGGCCTTGACTTCCGGACAACTTGTCTTCGTTATGGGTACAGCGATCGTCAGCATCTTGATCTGTCTGACCATTAAATGTCTCAATCCACTGCTGACCGATCCCTCTTGGCTGGAGGCAGCGACTCAGTTAGATGAGGTCAGCAATCGTCACAACTTTATTGCCATTGCCTATGATACGGCTCAGCAAGATCGTTCGTCACTGTTTGCCCGGATGGCCATTGACCAGGGCGTGCTGACGCTGGAGGGTAATCAGGCACGACTCTTCCATTTGCAACACAAGGAGCGAAGCATGGGCCGCACAGGATTGGGCCTTTTATGCACTCTTATTCTCTTCATCTTAATGGCGGTTGTCCCTTACGTAGGGAAAGACAACGTTCTAGCCGGAGGTTTTCAGGTCGCAGATTTAACCGGTTTAGAGAGCGAACCACTCGTACCCTCAGATACGGCAGTCAATGAGCCCACTCCGATAGAATCCAATCAATCGACAACCGGTTCTAAACGCTCCTCCTCGCCAGCTCAGCAGCAAGAGGCGATCAAAGCCAGCCTCTCTCAAAGCCGTGCCCTGGCCGGTACTTCTCAAAGCGAGGCCGCGACAACGCAGCAACCATTTTCAGCTCAGAGCCCTTCTGCCAGTGCAGCCCGAGCTCAGGACAGCCCCCCCAGTGAGACCAAGGCTGCCAAGAAACGTGCTGCCAATACCGGTGACGTTGCTGTTCCTCCAGAAGAAGAAAACACCGCCCCTCCGGCTCGTACCCAACAAAAGGCGGGCAACAGTGGTGCCCCTGATGCCGAATCCAAACTCAAGGCCAGTCTCCTCTCCGGTGAGGCAGATCAGGACGATGATCTGGAAAACGACGACGATAAGCGTCAGGACAAGGAACAAAAGCGGGCCCTGGCCGGTACCGGTGGTCAGCCGTTAATGTCGGATCGAGCCGCAGCTCCATCGCGTGAATTGGGTATGTCCGGCAAAAAGGGAGATCAACCCCCCGAGGGACGTGGAGGGCCCAGCGGTCAGAAGAAATCTCGTGGCCACTGCCACCATTCTCTCGGGTATGCCCGTGGCCGTACACGTCAAGGGCATGAAGCAAGAGGGCAAATCCAAATCACAGGCACGGGCCATGCCTCTGGCTCCCAGTGAAGTGCAGGCCCCCCCTGTGGTGACCGTTCAAAATGCAGGCCAAGAGGGCCAGGTACAACGTTACCATCCGGGCCAGTCATGGCAGGCCGTACTCGATCGATATTTTCAAAGCCTTCGGCAAAGTGAGTCAAATACAGCAAACTAGAAAAGGTTCATTATGCAAGACAAGCAATGCACAACCGATGAAGTCAAAACCGGTCAAGCGACCATCAGCGCGTTCAAGGAGACCTTCGCCACACTCAAGGCCCAGGTCCAGACCCAATTCATCGGGCAGGAGGCCCTCGTTGACAACCTACTTAGCGCCCTGTTCGCCGGTGGTCACGTGCTGCTCGAAGGCGTTCCAGGATTGGGTAAGACCATGCTGGTCCGCACGCTCAGCCAGGCCATAGCCCTGGACTACGAGCGTATTCAATGCACGCCCGACCTGATGCCAGCTGACATCGTCGGCTGCATGACCCTGATCGAGACCGATCATGGTACACATGAGTTGACTTACCAGCAGGGACCGGTGGTTTCCAATTTCGTACTCGTCGATGAAATCAACCGCGCCACACCCCGTACCCAATCGGCCCTACTCGAGGCCATGCAGGAAGGCCAGGTTACGGTAGGGACCAAGACCGTGGGCCTGCCGCAACCCAATATCTTTATTGCCACGCAGAACCCCGTGGAACAGGAAGGGACCTACCCCCTACCCGAGGCCCAGGTGGACCGCTTCATGATCAAACTGATGGTCACCTATCCGGAGGCCCAAGACTACCATGCCATCATCGCTCACACCACCGGTGCCGTGGCTCCCGAAATCAAGTCCGTGGTGACAGGTGAAGAGATTCTCTCTATGCGAAAGCTGGTACGTCAGGTCGAGATCACCCGGCCGGTGTTGGACTATGCCGTGCGACTGGTCATGGCCACCCAACCCGGTCAGTCCAAGCTGGATATGGTTAATGAGTCCGTGGCCCTGGGCGTGAGCCCGCGTGGTGTACAGGCCCTGGTGATCATGGGCAAGGTCAAGGCCCTGCTAGACGGTCGCACCTCGGTGTCCTGCCTGGACATTCATGACACGGTTATGCCCTGTTTGCGTCACCGTATCATGCTCAATTACCGAGCGGCATCCCAACGCATTCAATCCGATCAGATCGTTGAGGCCGTACTCAAGGCGGTTCCGCAGACCCACGCCTGAGGTTACCCATGCTCCTGAACGAAGATGAACTCCATGCCTTAGCTCCGCTGCGTTTGCTGCCGTTGATGCGGCCGCGACGACAGTCCCCGTCCGACTATGGCTCGTTGGACAAGGGGCTGGGCCTGGAATTCGCGGACTATCAACTCTTCCAGCCCGGTGACGATATCCGTCACATCGATTGGAATCATTATCATAAAAACAAACACCTGGTCGTACGGAAATACGACCAGCACGAGACCATCGCCGTACATCTCATGTTGGACCTCTCGGATTCGATGATCTGCCTGGACGAGACCAAGGCCCTGGCCGTTAAACGCCTGTGCGGGGCCCTGGCCTTTTGCCTGCTGCATAACGGCACCAAGGTCGTATTGCACCCAATGGGTCACCCGGATGCGGTCCGACGTTTCTCAGGGGCACACCAATGGCAACTCTGTCTGGACGACATCGAGGCCGTGCCTGAGGGCGGTCAGATCAATTTAAGCGAGGAAGTACGACAATTCTGTTACGCTAGCGTCCGCAGAGATCATTTGGTTATCCTATCTGATTTTCTTGTCGAGGGACAAGATGCCCCCTTACATGAACTCTTTGCCGAACTCACACACCGACTAGTCCTGATCCATCCGACATGCACAGCTGAACTGGAACCCACGTTGGAAGGCGGATTGACTCTGGTCGAGGCCGAGTCCAGCCATACCGCGTCACTGACCATTGACCGTCATACCACCTCTCTCTATCAACAGGCCTATCGCGATTACTACCAGGGCCTGAAGCGGGAGGCCGAATCCAACGGATGTCCTTATCATCAAATCGCCTGTGCGGATCCATTGAATTTGCAGATGGAATCCCTGGCTCCGGAAGGAGTGTTGGTGCTATGACCTTCTACGGGCTATCTCCATTGATGGGGCTGTTGTTGGGACTGGGGGCCTTGGCGATCTTGACGGCCACGCATTTTCTGCACCGCCGTTATCAACGTGTCACGGTTCCGGCCCTGCGTTTCTGGTCAGCGGCCTTGAAGCGCCACCGCCAGGATACCTTGACCGGACGCTTTCGTCATCCCCTGACCTGGCTGTTGTTGTGTGGACTGGCCGGGCTCCTGATCTTAGGCATGCTGCAACCCGGCCCAACCGATCCCCATCCCTGGGTCGTAGTCCTCGATTGCCGAGCCTCCATGTCATTGCCTACCGATCATGACACCAGTCGACTGGAGCGATCACAACAATTAATTCATGATTTCCTACGGCGTTCTGCCAGCCTTAAAGGGGTAACCTTGATTGCGGTTGACGAGACCGCCCACGTATTGACCCAGTCGCAAGACTCTAAGGCCGAGACCCTTTATCAGCTGCAGCAATGTACCGTTGGGACATCAACCTCTGAACAGGGCATGCATCAAGCCCTAAAACTGGTCACCGCTCTACAGGCCCAGGATCCACGCACGGGCGTCTTGCTCTGTACGGATCACCTCACCAACCAGGATCTCCCACAGGATTGGCAGGTCCTGAATGTGGCTCAAGATCTCGACAACCTCGCCTTGCTCAAGCCTGAGGTGATTCCCGAGACCGACGGCACCTATCGTTATGAAGTGTGGCTGGCCCACTGGGGAAAGAATCCCTCCCATGTCACCTTGGAGCTGATGCAGGGGCAGCAGATCAAATCCCTACGTGAGGTCACCCTGGCCCCCACGCAGATGCAGGCCGTGGCCTTTACCGTCCAGGCCGATGAAATTTCAACTCTATGGGCCCGGGCCCAGCGGGACGAACCCTTTGTACAGGACAACCAGATTGAACCGGTTGCCTGGCAACGTTGTCGTCTGTTCTTGACGCAGCCCACCCCCCTGCCCTTGCAGGCAGCCATTCAGGCCAATCCCGCCTATTTGATCGCTCCCTCTGCGGACCAGGCTGATGTCTGTGTGCAATGGGCTCAAGGCGATCCCTGTGACATGACGTCTTATCAGTCCATAGAAATCCGCACAGAACTCTGCTCTGATCGAGAACAACGTCAAGCCTGGATGAGCGACCTCTTCGTAGCTCCACATCCGGTCACGATCAAGGCCAACGAACAGGACGAGGTACTCCTGCAAACATCATCGGGCCAGGCCCTGGCGTCACGCAGTCGGACCCACCCTGCCATCTTAACCTTGTCACCGTCCTTGTTCGACGATCAGGCCACCTTCTGGAAACAGGCTCAGTTCTTGCCTCTACTGGATGCCATGCTGGTGATGGATCATGATGACACGGATCGGCCCTGGTTCGTCACGAGCCACTACAGTGACTTAACCCAGCCAGACTCTGACTCGACCAGCACGATTAAGGCCTCACGTGGCCAGAGCCTCCTGGCGACCTGGGTGTTGATCCTGGCCCTGTTACTCGGACTATGGGAATTGTATTGCTTTTATTGGGGGAAGATTGTCTGATGACTCACTTGCAACACCCCCATGTGCTTTGGTTGATGATCATACTCTTGTCCGGCGTATTCTATGCCTGCCTCAAGAGCCCCTTGACCAAGGGACCACGTAAACTGGCCTTGATCATCTTGACCCTGGTGATGCTGGGCAGCCTGCTGGTGGCCTTGGCCGGTCCCTACCGCGTAGATGAGCCCGCAGGAGAAACTGCAGCCTTTTTGATCGATCTATCCTCCAGTGTGTCGGACGCGCAACTCATGGAGGCGGCCAAACGGGTACGGACCCGTATTCTGCATCTGCCGGCCCAGACCTCCTGGCAAGTGGTGGGCTTCGCGGCCTATCCCGTGGCATTGTCCGATGCCCTATCCCGGCTAGAGGGTCGCGGGCTGGTTGATCTGCGTGAGCAAGACGACGATTTTAGCACTGAATTCTTTAGCCAGACAGACCTTGAGGCGGCGTTGCTCTATGCCCGTGCCCTGGTCAAGCAAGACGGCAACATCATGCTCTGCAGCGATGGGCTGGAAACCCGCGGGCAATGTGAGTTGGCCAAGGCCGGATTGGCCCAGCAAGGCATCGATCTGGAGGTGGTGGAGTTGGGAACCGATACCCCCGGTGAGGTCATCCTGCGTGATCTTGGTCCCCAGCAGCCCCTCCAACAGGGGCAAAAGGCGAAGTTAACCGTGACGGTCGAGACGTCGGTGACCGGACCGGTGCAGATCGAGGCCCTACAGATTCAGACCGGTGAGCGTCAGGTTGTAACCCCAGAACTGGCTCCTGGAATAAATGTAGTCGAATTGAACCTCGATACGGATCGAGACCCCGTCAGTTCCTACCAAGTGACCTTGACCTCCGACCAGGATACCCGCACAGACAACAATCAGGCCTACCTCAATGTCCCGATTCAGGCTCGTCCACAGGTGGCCGTACTGGGCACGGATAACGGAGCCATGACGGCCTTGAGCCAATGGCTACAAGACGTGGCCGAGGTAAGCTCCTGGACTCCGGGAGCACCACTGAACGATACGGATCTACTGATTCTGGCTGATGGACATGCCAATCAGGTGACCTCGGTCATGGTCGAGCAAGTCCGCCAAGCTGTACGTCAAGGCATGGGACTCTGGATCCTGCCCGGTCCGGGTCTGATCCAACAGGGACTGCTGGGCCCCGACAGTGACCTGGCCGATCTGTTGCCGGTCAAGCCGCTGCAATACGGCAAACAATCCAATCCCAATACCACAGTGGTGTTCATCATCGACACCTCCGGTAGTATGAAGGGCACGCGAGTGCAACTGGCCAAGGAAATCGCCCGCATGGGCATCAGTCATCTCAATGGCCACGACAAGATCGGCATCGTGGAATTCTACGGGGCCAGACGTTGGGCTGCCCCCATTCAGTCGGCGGCCAATCGACTGGACATCAACCGGGCCCTGAATCGACTGACCGCGGGCGGTGGCACCATCATCCTGCCCGCCCTGGAAGAGGCCCATTACGCCCTGCTCAACACCCGCAGCACCACCAAGCACATCGTGGTCATCTCGGACGCCGGTGTAGAGAGTGCGGATTACGAAGCGGCTCTACGTAAGATCGCCAGTGACAACATCAGCGTCTCCACCGTGCTGGTAGGCCCCGCAGCCCATACCGGCTTCATGGCGGATATGGCCCAATGGGGACGTGGAGCCTTCTTCCATGCCGGTGACCGCTTTCGCTTACCGGACATGAACTTCAAATCCGTACAGAACAAATCCGGTGCCCCCCAACAGCAAAACAGCGATCTTGTAACCTCGGTCTTTGACAGTAGTCTGGTCAGTGGCTTGGTTCCAGCGACCTTGGCATCGCCCGAGACCACCCTGGCCGTGACCCCCAAGGCCGCAGCCCAGGTGCCTTTGACCTTGACGAACGGTCGTCCTCTTTTAAGCCTGTGGCATTACGGCATGGGACAAATCGCCTTTTGGAGCACGGACATCCTCCATGAAGAATCCACCACCGAATCCTGGGGAGATCTGGTAGCCAGTCAGTGTCGTCAACTCTACCGACCCTTACAACCGCTTTGGGACCTAACCGCCCAGCAGCGTCACGAGCAGGTGACCTTTACCGTCACCACCGGCGATCCCTCAGCGGCACAGCCCCTGCAAATCATCGTACAAGGAGGTGAGGACGAGGTGGCCCTAGTACGTACCCCCAAACGCATAGACGGCCGCCATTGGACCACAACTCTCAAGGATTTAGGCCCAGGATTCTATCAAGTGACCCTCAATGCCACTACGGGTGAAATGTTGGCCCAGACGGCCTTAGCTATTAATAACACCCCCGAAGTATCGGCCTGTCAGAGCAATACCGCCCTGCTGCAACGTCTGGAGACGACTTCAATGGAATTTGCCTCACCCGTGTTGCAAACCTACGACCTACGAGCTCAAGCCTTGGGTCTGGCCCTTCTCTGTTTGCTATTGCATGTCATCCTTCGTCGACTCCCCTACGCATGGATCAAACGTCTGCTGCCGATGGTTCTCTTAACCTTGGTTATGTCGCAAGCTTCACCACTGCAGGCAGCCGAGTCCCCCCTGGAGGCCTTTCTCCAAAATGATCAACAGGCCTTGATGGCGAATTCTTCCTACGACTATGCCGGCCTGCTCCAGCAAGGATATGGCCTCTACCGGTTGCAGGAGCACGCCCAGGCCTTTGCCGTCTTTGGTCAGGCCCTGAATCTGGCCCAGACCGAAGAGGATCAAAAATACGCCCTGGCCTGGACCCTGCTGGCCGCACAGAAGGCCAATCAACTCGAAGTCCTGGTCCAGGACCTGCTCGGTGATGGGCTGTTATTACCCTATCAAGTCAAGGGACTGCTGCTGGTCTATAGCCTGCAAGGGGATCTATCCCAGGCTATGGCCTTGCACGATCAAGTCCAGGCGGCAGACAATCTCAGTGACGATTTCAAGTTGGAGGTCACTCGTTCTATTCTCAACATGGCCTCCATCAACGGTCATGCGGCCGAGGCCGGCGATCTGTTCGAACAGGCCGCGGCCCGCAACTCCGACCCCACTGTGGGAGTGGGACTGGTCAAGCTTCATTTACTCAATGGCGATCGTGACCTGGGACGGTCCGAAATGGAACGCCTGTCTGTATCTAACAGTAACCCCAGCAGTCTGATGTTCCTGGCCGAGCAGGCCCAACAGATGGCCTTCTATGATCTGGCCGTAAACATCGCTGAAGGAGTGATGGTCAACAGTCCCGACTATGCCTATCAGGCCGGGCTCTTTCTGGTCCAGTTAAAGATTCAACGGGCCCAGCCCGAAAAGGCCGCGGACTTTCTCCTGCAGATCACCCAACAGTTGTCCCTTACGGACAAACAGCTCTTCGAGGTGGCCCAGGTCTACGAACAGTTAGGGCGTTATTCCGATGCCATGGCTCTGTACGAGACGCTCTACCAACGCAACGATGCCAGCGACGTTCTCATGCGTATGGCCTGGCTCTATGAGAAAAACAATGATCTGAATCGTGCCTATGACATCTGGTTCCAACTGTGGAGCCAAGCCAATCAGGAGCACCTGCTCTACCAAGTCCAACCCCGCCTGCTGGATCTGGGGGCCCGCACCGGTCGGCTAGCTTCTTTGGCCGTGCAACTGGAACATGACATGATGAGCGAGGGAGCCGATCCCAAGGCCTTGGGGCTACTGATCGATCTCTATGTCTCGGTAGGAGACTCCATCTCGGCCGTGGAACTGGCCAAGCAATTTTATGGCCGTGAATCCGTCGAATCCCTGCAACAACAGCAGCGAATCTATTTGCGTTGCCAGGAGTTTGGCCGTTGTAACCGTGTCCTGCAACGTCTGTTGGAAATCGACCCGGAGAATACCCAAGACTATCTGCAGCAAATGGCCGTATTGGCCCTGGAACGCGGTAACGAACGGGACGCCCTTGAAGCGGCAGCTGCCATTAGCTCGGCTCAAGACGCAGACCTGGTGAATGAAGAATACGCCGCAGGCGTGCTGTCCTTAATGGGCCAGACAGCTGCCGCCGCAGATATCTACTACAAAATGCTGGAAAACGAACCGGACAACGCCGAGTTGTGGCTCCTCTGGGCCAACACCGCCCAAGAAGCCGGACTCGGTGACTCCGCCATCGTCAGAATGGTGCAGTTGCTCAACACCCCAAATGTAACCGATGATGTCTTTACCATTGCAGTGGACGGTTTGCTCAACCTGGAGGCCGACACTCAGGTCCTACAATTCGCTCTGGACGAGATTTTGCATAGACTTATTCAGGCTTCGCATAAAGTCTACTTCTATCGCCTAGCCGTGGACGTGCTGGAGGAGATGCAGATTGATCAGCCGACCCCGCAGGACCTGCTCATGCTGGCGGCCCCCTATGCCCCGGACCGACGCGCCGCCTTTATCCGTGAGGCCCAGGAGAATTGCCTGCGAGACCACGATCTCGAAGGCCAACTGGACCTCGGTATCCTGTTGGTGACCATGGACTATCAGTTGCCGCCTCAATACTACATGGATTTGGGCATGCAGTTTCTGGCCCAGGGACAAGAGGAGGTAGCGCAAGCCTTGTTTCATCACAAGGGTTTGCTCAACGACAATCCCTCCCTGGGGATTCAGATCGTCAACTATTACGATCGTCACGGTCGTTTTGATAAGGCCGCCACGATGACACGAGAATGCCTGAGCAGCATGCCCGACAATCTGCCGCTCCGGATGCGGTCCGCCTCTTTCGAAGAGGTGACCGGTGATCTACCCCGAGCCTTCAGACAATACCGTCAACTTTATGAATTGTCGATGGGGGCCATGTCCCTGGAAAACGTTTCAGACTCCAAGGCAACCAAGGTCCAAAGAAGACAACAGAACGTCAATGCCGGGGATCGTTACAGTTATATCGCTCTGCAGGGATTGCTGGTCACGGACAATCCGGAGACTCCTTTAACGGGGCTCTGCCAACAATGGGGACAACAGATTCTGTCGCAACTCGCAGACGCGACAACCTTACCGCCGTTGCTTTACCAATTCTGGCGAGACTGCGACTACCTTTGTGTGGCCTCCGGCCAACTCGAGTGGGCTGACCAACTCGCTCGGCAAATCATGGAGCAATGTAAGCATTCCAACCTGAACACCATCCTGGTTGAAAATCGCTGTGTATGGGGATTCTACCCTGCAGCCATGCGATGGACTCAAGGTCTGGAGCCATCCCAATGGCCCGCGAGCCTTACACAATGGATCGATCAAACCCAGACCCATGAAACGACTTCCACCCTGGTCAACCAATTGATCCAGTCTTGGCTCCAGGGACAGTCCCAGAAGGCTCGCACGATCCTCAAACGTCTGCCCGGCACACCTCCCCCCGGTATCGACGTACGTGAGCAAAACCTCCTGGATCAGACGGTTCTGATAGCCGCTTATGTCCTGGAAGACAGCAATCAGGTAACACCCCTCATTAATCGTATCATCAATGACATCGCGTCCGCTCCCAGTAAGGATCAGCCTTCTCGCGTCAAATCTCTTCTTAAGACGGCATGGATCGTATTACCCCCTGTGGAACGTCGTTGGTTGACACGTGAATTGGAGGGGCGTTTCGGACGACACCCCGACCTCTATATGACTCTGGAACAGGCGAGGGTTTACAGCGGCTTGCAAGACGCTTTTTCTTCAGACAAGATCAATCTGGAGAGTCTCGAATCACTTGATTTAGTTAAGCCGGATCAACGCATGGATTTGATTGCCCAAGCGGTAGCACAGCAACCACCCGAACAACGCAAGGAATTTTTGTGGCAATTCATCGCAACGGATATCTCCTTTAGACTTTCCGAGCGGGACATTGAATTTCTGGTGTCACTGTTCGAAGCGCAACCTGCGGCTGTGTCTCTCAAAAACAGCTGGTCTGTTCCGTCAACGAGTCCGAATCCACAGCTTTGGCTGGCTCTGGCTGATAACCTGCTCAAAGATCTCCCCGAGGACCCACAGGTCAATCTGCTAGCCGCCCAGGCACGGCTGGGAGTTGGATGGGCTGAACGGGCCATTCCACCAGCAATGACGTTTATCGATGCCTGGCTGGAAATTAGTGACCCCCCCTATCAAATGAGTGGCCAGTTGCTAGAGTTGCTGAGTCTAATGCCTGCGGATCAACTTGAGATCATACTTGATGATGTGGCCCTGCAACAGGACATTCTCGGAATCACAGCACAGGGAACTTATTTATTGGCCATGATTCACCAGCGTTTAGGGCATCAAAACGAAGCACTAGATGCGATGGCCAAGGTCTACCAGATGAATCCGGACAACCATACGGTTTCCCGACATCTCAATGACATGTTTGAGGCCGCTGGACACTACACCGAGTTGGCGCAGCTCTTGTCGGAGCATCTCTACAGTTCCGGTCAGGGTACCTCGGTGCAATGGAGCACCCTGAGCAACCTCCATCTACAAGCAGGGGATCTCAATCTGGCTCTCAAGGCCACTGCTCAAGATAAAATCGAGGTGATGCGTAATCGGAGTTACCTTTTCCTCTATCAAGACGCACAGGTCTCAGACAAGTTACAACAGGCCTATCGTAAATTCATGGTCGATTGCCGTTTAAAAAACTTCTCCAGCTACATTCGTTGGCCTAGACCGGAGTCTCCCGGGGGTATTCTCGGGCAAGACTATCCGGTCCTGGACCTTCCCAATGTGACAACGCTTCTTGGACACGAAGACTGTTTAGCCGAAGACTTCCCTAGGTATTGGCGTGCCTTGCAACCGGACGATCGTGACCTCAATAATATGGCAGACGCCCTGGCTCGTATCAGCATTCGTGAACATCGCGACGAGGACCTGTTAACGAGCTTGGAACACCAACTAGAACACAAGATTGCCTCGATTCCCAAGGCCCAGGCCTTGCGTAATCATGTTATAGCGCAACAGATCGAGACGGCCTCGCTGGCACAGATTGATGATTTGATGGCACAAACAGAAGCCACCGATTATGACCGACTGTATCAGATCCTTCAGGGTTATGAAGCACAGGGACAAACTCGTCAGGCTAAGGCACTCGCGAAATGGCTCTGTCTCAATCTCTGGGCAGGCTCACCGAAAATCGTCGGTGTCATGCCGGATGCACTTGATGCCTGGTGTCGCTTGGATGAAGAGGCTTGGACCGAACTGCAGAACAATCTCTATACCAATCCATTCATTAATCCTGGTATCTCTTTTGACACAGTCTTCTTGAATCGCATGATGGAGATTGGAAGGGATGTCGATGAAATAGCCAAGGATTTGGGGCGATACTACCAGTCCCCCAGTCCTACGTATTACCTAAAATTACGTCTTTCTCTCATGAAGTACGCTCTAATACGGGATGATCAAGCCTCCTATCTTCGTCATTTGAAGGCTTTGTTATGTGATATGGATCGCATGTTTGGAGCGCGTGAGGTGGTTGATTTTGTAGGAATCACGGCAGGTGTTGAAGATCCCAATCGCGTTCAATCCTACCTGGATCAGAGCCAGACGATGATACAACAATTGCTCGATGTCCAAGAATTGCCCACACAAGCTGCCGTGCCTCATTTGGCGATGTTGGCCGTGGCATATTTTGAAAACAAAAATCCTTCATCATCGGAGGAGGTACTTGCCCAAATCGTTACACTATTACCCGATCATTCAAAGTTAGGCCTGTGGCTAGTAGATGCCCTGGATCGTTGTGGACGTTCGGATGACTCAATCAAATTGTATGAACAACTTAAGCAAGCAGGGGTTGTGCCTAGAGCACGTCTCCTGATTGCTCAAGACAAGCAATAGAAGAAAGGAAATAATATGAAAACAATAGGTTTACTAGCTATTTTATTAAGCATGCCCCTTGCTTCGCTGTGGGCTGCCGAAGTGACCTCTGAATCTATGCCTAGCGATGCAACGACCCTGGCTCTGGAGCAACAGGTCAAACAGTTGATCGAAGAGCAACAGGATTATAAAGCCGCCCTGATGGCCTATGCCAAGGCCGCCCGTGCCAATCCGACCGAGGCCTATTATCGCAACCAGTTTGCCCTGTTGCGTAGTGTGGGTAAGATGCAGGCCGCCATGGCCGCCGAACCTGTGGCCGAAAAGTGGCAGGGCTATGCCGAAGCCGTGCGGAATTATCTCTATGGCAAGGGCTTCTACAAGGCCGCCTTGGCCGTGGACACCGCCGCTTATGAGAAATTCAGTGATGTCAGCAGTGGTTCCAAGAAGCTCGAATCCCTGCTCATGCTGAGCAAGAACGAGGAGGCCGCTGCCCTGGCGAGTGGTCTGGAAGCGACTGAAACCTCGACACGATTAGCAACCCTCAAGCCCGTGGCCTTGGCACGTAGTGGACAGGTCGATCAAGCCGTTGCAGCCGTAGAGGATCTGACCATCTCTGCTGAGAAGGATCCCTATGCCCTCTTTGACCTGGCTCGTATCTCCCAAGCGGCCGGTAAGCAAGACGAGGCCTACAGCTACCTGAAACTCTTCCTGGAGCACACCGTCCCCACGGAAATGGCGACCAGTCGCAATATGATCAGTCTATGTGACGACTTCAGCAGCCTGCATGACCAAGAAGCCTTTGCTGCTGTTTTGGCTACTGAGAGCAAAGTCGCTCAATCAGATTGCTCAGGTGGATCGAGTTGCGGCTCCTGCTCGCTCAAGGGCAAGTGCTCGTCCAGTCACTAAATACAAAATGAAACGGGTGCCATGCCTACGCTTGCGTTGGCATGCTAACTCTTCACCTTGGCTATCTATACGAGTTGTTGTCATCAAGAAGAGCTAAACATGCTTATCCAAGGATAAGCATGGCACCCAGTTAACCAAGAACAAACCTGACACCTGCTCCTCGCAATGACCGCTAATTAAAGGACCATTTCATGAAGAAGACACGCCATGTTATCCAGGGAATATTTCTGGTCTTGATCCTACTTGGAGTCTATGGCTTGGGTCGCAACATGGAATTGTGGTGCCCCTTTGGTGGCGTCGAGTGCCTGTCGCTGTTTATCCATGACGGCAAGATGATGTGTGCCCTGGCGGCTTCGAATTTCTTCATCCTCGGAGCCGTGCTGCTGTTGACCCTGGTCCTCAAGCGGGCCTTTTGTGGTTACATGTGTCCCCTGGGGGCCCTGGCCGAAGGCATGAGGTGCTTGTCTAAAAAATTCAAGATCAAGCAGGTCGAACCCTCTCCCAAGGTCGATCGAGTGCTGTCTCTGACGAAGTATGTTATTTTGGTCTTGGTGTTGGTGGGTAGCTTCAAGGCCACGGAACTGATCTTTCGCGACGTGGATCCCTGCTTTGCCATGCTCGGCTATAGCACCAACGAAGAGGTGGCCTGGTCGTCCTTCGTCTTCCTGGGGATCTTTATCGGCTCGGCCCTGTTTATCTCCATGCCCTTTTGTCGCTGGTTCTGTCCGTTTGCCGCGGTACTCAATCTGTTCTCCCGTGTGGGGTTGACCCGCATCCATCGCAACACCGAGACCTGTATCGATTGTGGTAAATGCACCAAAGCATGCCCCATGCAGATCGACGTAGCTAAGTGTCAGACAGTCACAGCAGCCCGTTGCATTACCTGTGGTGAATGCGTCACGGCCTGTCCAGTACAGCAAACGCCCACCCTGGCATGGCGTTTTCTAAATGGCAAGTCCGTGGTTCAGGCCCATCGCTGGATTGCAGCGGCCATCGTGCTGACTGTAGTCCTGGCGGTCGCAGCCAGCCAGACCGTGAACCTGCCCACCTTCAATCACACCCGTGACATTACACGACCGACCACAGTCGAACAATGCACCCTCAAGGTTCAAGGCGTGGAGTGCAGTGGATCGGCCCGACAGCTGATCTACTTCCTGGATCGTGATGACCTCTATGCCGTGGGCGGCTATCTCAACATCAAGACTTCGCCCGGCTCAGGCTTCGTGGATGTCACGCTGACCTATGATCCCAGCCAAACCGACCCACAAGCCCTCACCGAGGCCCTGGTCGAACCCTACTACGACACGATCGAGGCCCGTTGGCGCCAGTCGCCCTTCGAGATCGAGGGCTATGATCCGTTGGCAGGGTTATAAAAAATGAGATTTCAAGCCACGCTTCTAGGCGTGGCTTTTTTCTTGGTGAGCCTCGACGATTTTCCAGGTTTCGGTATAGTCGGCGTAAACCTGCCAGGTCTTGACCTTGCCGTCGATGACTTCGACACGCCAGGCAGCTGGGCCCGCAACCTTGTTGTCGGTCTGGCCTTGATAGGTTGCCGTGGTCTGACCGAACACGGCAATGAGAGAGCCCTCGCCCAAGACGGTTTCGATGTCGATTCTGTAATCCGGGAACATTTTGAAATATTGGGGCCAACTGGCCAGCAGGATGTCCTTGCCGATGGTGACGCGACCATTACCATCGACAAAGCTGTGATCATCGGCCATAAGGGAACCGAGACTGTCGATATTGCGGGTGTTGATGGCTTGAATAAAGGCTTTGACGGTTTCAACTTCCTTGCTGGCCATGGTGTCCTTTCTGATTTTAGTCCTCTTGTCTATCTGATTCCGTGATGGTGTAGAGCCACCAACGTTGTTTGCGTTGCGTTGACGAACGAGCCTGACGTTCAAAGTAGACCTCCATCTCGCGACCGTCTTGGGGTTGGATTCGATACCAGTGTTTGCGCAGGTAACGTTCACCACTGCCGTGACGGCAAGGGCCCTCTTCCTTCCAGGTCGAGAGGATCTGCTCAACCGTGAGGATCTGCTGACGCCAGCGAAACTGACCTGGTAGCACGGGTTCCCCCGCAATGACAGGGTGTCCGGCATCTTGACGATAAACCGGGGTCAAGGCTTCACTGACAAAATCACTCATCATCGGCTCCATAGGGTCGATCATTCATGGGGTGGATTATAGTCGGGACCTACAGTGCTGACAATTTAAATTGAGGATTTGAGTCGTTATGTGACGTTAAAGCACCCCCCTGCTGCGCAGAAAGGTGGCACCCAGAGTGGCATCGAGATCTGGAGCCTCATCTCTTTTACAGAAGGGGTGGCACCTTCCTGCCCAAAAGCAGGGAGGTGCTAAACTACCCACATGTAGTATTAACAGACAGAACACCATAGCCCCATTGGTTGTCATAGAGCCATTGCACCTCAAATCCTGCTTGAGCCAGCATGGATTTGAGGGTCATATCACTGGGCATGATGTCACGTTCGACCGCGGTACCCGCCTTGCGATGGACATCGTTGATCTGGTCCCAATTGATCAGGTGATGGATCACGAGTTGCCCCTGAGGCTTGAGCAGTTCTGCAAAACGATCAAGACAGGCTTGTTGGTTCTCCAGATGGGGAAAGACCTGGTGACACATCACCACGTCAAAGGTGTTTGGCTCAACCTGTAGATCCTCCACTTGTGAAGAGACCACTCGGGCCTGGGGAAAGTCTTGAACCTGATCACTGGCCATGCTCAACATGATCGGACTGATGTCACAGGCCAGGACCCTGCCCTTGGGCCCCACCTGTTCGGCCAGGATGCGGGTCAACCGTCCTGTTCCACAGCCGGGTTCGAGCACCTGTTTACCGGCCAGGGACCCTATGCATCCAAATAAATGTTGGAGCTTTTGTAGCTCTTGAGGTCCATAGGGATCCGCCGACCAGGGTGAGCGGGCATGCTCATCAAAAAAGTCGGCCTTGTCTTGATAACGTTGTTGTTGATCCATGCTGTTAATCCCGTCGTGTTTGTAGTTGTCGGCAGCCCACGGCCCCGGCAAAGATCAGGGCACTGACCAGTACGATACTGGCGCCTGTGGGCCAGTTGAGTCCATAACTGATGAGTACCCCCAGACCGGCACTGAGCAGTCCGAAGATGACAGAGGTAATTACCACCGAGCCGTGGCTGTGACAAATTTGATAGGCTGCCGCGGCTGGGTTGGTCACCAGACTGAAGATCATCAGACCTCCTACCAAGGGCAAGTCCACGGCCAGAGTGATCCCACATAGACCCAAGAAGAGGGCGTAAACCGTAGTTTGGTGTAGACCGGTGGCTTCTGCCAGGGAACGACTAAAAAGCAACACCTTGAGTTCTTCCTTGAAAAACCAAACGGCCCCGGCAAAGGCCAGCGTCACCGCGGCAATCAGGACTGCCTGAGTTGGACGAACAAAGAGGATATTGCCCCACAGCAGACCAAGCACCTCGCTACGGCTGTCCTGAATCAAGCCAATGCCCAGAAAGGTCAACCCCAGGGTGAGAGAAAACAAGACCGCCATGGCCACGTTGGGATCGATACGTGCCCCCTGGGGACGAATACAGGCCAACATCATGGCCATCAGTCCGGATAGAACGATGCCCAACCAGGGCCCAGAGGCCCCTAGTAGTAGAGACAACACCGCCCCGGCCATGGCTGCATGCGAGATGCAGATCCCCACAAAGGGTAGACGCAGCCCTACGACATAGACGCCCATCAAGCCGCAACCTGCTCCGGCCCAGAGAGCTGCCAGTAACACGGTAATGGCGTAGGCACTCATAGAGCCTGCCCCCCCACGACATAATGACGACCATCCACAACGACGCGTTCCAAATGGCAACCATAGACCCGTTCCATCAATGGTGATTGCAGAACCTCTTCCAAGGGACCTTGCACGATGGCCCGTCCCTGGTCCAGGAGGAGAACCTCGTGACAACAGGCCGGAATCAGACTCATTTCATGACAGACCATTATCAAGGTGATCTGTGTTTCCTGGTGTAGTGACTCGATCAGGGACGTGATGCGGCTCTTCCAGCCGATGTCCAGATTGGCACAGGGTTCGTCCAGCATGAGGATGTCGGGCTCCCGGGCCATGGCCCGGGCGATCAGAACCTTTTGCTGTTCACCTCCCGAGAGTGAACGGAAGGTCTGCCGGGCCTGTTTGTCCAAACCGAGACGATCAATCCAATGACTGACCCGGTTGTGGTCCTCATGGCGTAAACGACGGCCCAAACCCTTGATGGCCACCCGTCCCATGGTCACCACCTCGGTGACGGTCAAGGGCAATTCAGCTGCGAATTCCGTTCGTTGAGGCACATAGCCCAGGCATCGACGTTGCTTCGATCGTTGCCAGGGTGACAACGTGGCCCAATCGACTCGGTTTAACATAACGCGGCCTCGGTCTGGTTTGATTAATCCGCAACAGGTCTTGAGCAAGGTGGTCTTGCCAGCGCCATTGACACCAATCAAGGCCACGGCTTGGCCCTGATCCACGGCCCAATGATCGACTTGCAAGAGGGTCTTAACGCCCCGTTGTACCTGAACCTGTTCCAGAGACACCGCTAGGGTCATAAAGGCAATCCCTCAAGCACGGTCCTTACATTGCGACGGACCAGATCATCAAAAGTCTCACCCGCTCCTGGGAAATTGCCAAGCACAACCCAAGGGACACTTAGCTGCTGAGCGATGGCCTGGGCCAGAGCCGTTCCTTCGGGTTCGTTGGCCACCACCAAACGTATGGAAGCGGCTTGCCCGGCCCCGAGTGCGGATTCGATATCCACCAAGGTCTCCGTGTCACTGCCTGCAAAGGTGTCCACTGGAAGACAATGGAGCCAGCGTAGGAACGCCTCTTGATGGACGCTGCATAGGACCGGGCAGCCTGTCTGCGCCAAACTCACCGTCTGTTGTTCAATCTCCTGGCTAAGGGCTTGCATGCGTAGGTTCATTTTCGTAAACGATTCCTGTAACGATTGTTCCAGTTCTGGAAATCGTTGAATCAAACTGTTCTTTAACTGGCTACAAAGATCCAGGTAGGTTGAAGGCACCGAGAGCCCTCCATTAGGATGGAGTAAAAGCGAGGCATCGGCCAGTGATAATTTCTGGGCAAATGATTGTTGAAAATCAAACAAGACCACGGCTCGGGCCTGTCGCAGCATTTTCACATGACTCGGTTTGAGATCGAAATGGCCTGGGCACATTCCAGGTGTCGCCAAGGACGTCACCGTGAGTTGATCGCCAGCCAGATCACGGACAGCCACCTCCAAAAGGGTATTGGTCACGACCACATCCACATCATCGCTAGAGTGACGAGTACAGCCACTGATCGTGATCAACAGGACAAAAACGCTAATCCTCAAGATCATAATCCAATCCCTTCATTTCAAAGGTGCCGGTTTGACGTCCCTTGAGCAGACGTAAACGGGTCAAAAGCCCCTCATTTTTGGATGAACTATACCAACTGCGACGGGCTACAGGACCATGGAGTTGTTTAGTCTTCCACGCATCGTAGTTTAGGGGCCCTCACTGTAGACCACCCAGGTTACCGGTGATGTCTTGGGATCGCTGTGACGCTCATCATCAGCCAACTCGCCCTCGATATCGGGGAAAACCGGGGGGCACATAGAGAGTAGAACGCAAAAAACGCTGAAGGGGCTCCATTTTGCATGAGGTCTCCCACAGCCCAATAGCGGTAGGTCTGGGGTTGCCCCCGGTGAAAACGGTCTTCATAGGCCACAGGCAGATTGCTATCTTCCGGAGGCTTAGGCAGGTAGCCGCCTTCAGCCAATTCCGGGGGTAACTGATGATCGCCCCACCCCAAGGAGCAATCCGTACGCGTAGGAGGGGCTTTGCGATCGTGATCGTCCCAATAGAGATCCAGGGCAATACCGATCTGTCGCAGTTCAAGATTGACGGTCACGGTCTTGGCCTGCAGCCGTGCTCGGCCCAGACAAGGCAAGGTGATCGCCATCAACAGGGCGATGATGGCGATCACGATCAGACACTCGATTAAACTAAAACCGGGAGATCTGTTTATAGGTTTATTGCACCAATCCTGCACAGGCTTGTCCTATCGCCGCTTCAACCTGATTGGCGTCTTCGATGGTGATTTGGTAATCGCCATTGACGTCCCCCAGGTAGATTACCGCGTTGTGTGGTCATTTGTCCCAGGACCAGACCGTTGCCATCGTAATCCATGACCAGCAGACGGTATCCATCGGTTAGTCCGGCTTGATCCATGATTCCAATGACATCGATTTGACCGGTGGGACAATCGTACTGAGCGATGCCCGTCCCTAGGGCCAAGTAGACATCAAAGGTCCGGCCCGTGGCATCGGCAACGATGATAGTTTGCCCTTGGCCCCAGTTTTCAGGATCCACGACATTGACATCCTCAATGCGTGTCAGGCATCCCTGGTAGTATTCCGGACCGCTGAGGCGGTTGACGTCGAAGATCGGTACGTTTTGTTCATCTTTAAGATCGACAAGAGTGACACTCTCGGCCTGAGGTAATCCAACGGCCGGTTCGATCAATTCCATAGTAAAATCCAGGACGGGATCGACACTGTGATTTTCGTTGATGTTGAGTTTGCCTTTATAGAAGAGATAATAGCCTGTGACACGGACCCGGTCACCCGGACGGAATACGTAGCCGGTATCGGGATCATGATTGAGTCGCTGGATCTCACTAAGCCATTCTTCGTTGGTATAGCTGAAGTCCCAGGGGCCATTGCCATAGTTCTGTCCTATCCAGCAGAAGGTACCGGCATGGTCATCCCCTTCACCTTGAATAAAGACCTCCCATTCGCCCCCCATGTACCAAGAGGCCACTGTGGGATCCGGGGTGGGATCAAGCCATTGTTCAGGAGCATTTAATAAAATACCTTCTAAAGAAACCGCTCCTAACCCTAAGTCTGTAAAACTACTGGCTCCGGATTCTGTAACGGTCTGAAATTCACGATGAGTAACTGGGGTTACCTGTGCCCAGATCATCGTGGACATTACCAGAACCAAATAAAGATTTGTTAAACCTCGTTTCATTCTAATCTCCTCACACATAAGCGCATACTATAATAGTAATCATGCTACAACGTGTTACGAATAACATATCCGTGCTACCTTATCAAGACAAATCAATCATTTTTTCAAAATATATTATTCTCTTCGTGGAACAGTTGAGCCCACAGGGGCATCTTTTAGTCGGAATCATTCTTAGACAAAATTCGCGACCGGTGATATAGTGACATATTCTTATCCATATTTTTATTGTTTTGGGAGATAGACTCATGGTACGGCGACACGGATTCACTCTCATCAACCTCATGGTGACCTGTTTCATTATTGGAATCTTGATCACCATTGCACTTCCCTCACTACGAGCGGCACGCGAACAAGGTAAAAGGGTACTTTGCCTCAGCCATGTCAAACAATTACAGTTTGCCTGGCTCCTCTATGCCGAAGATCATCAAGGTAACATCGTTACTGGACAGGCATGGCACTGGAAAAACCCACGCACATCAAGTGAACCGAACACCCCGTCTAAAGGGTGGTTACTGGGGCGTCCTGTAGCCAGCACGGGAGAGATTAGTTCTTCATTGTCGTCGCTAGGTGAACATGAGTTGCAGGACTCCATTCGCAATGGAGCCCTCTACCCTTACCTCCACACAGATAAACCCTACACCTGCGCCAGAATCCCCCAGGGACGATCCGCCTACCCGCTACCTAGCTACTCTATTGTGGAATCCATGGGTGGTCCCACCCAACGTCTGTTTGGTTGTAATGGCTCCCAAGAGGTATTTTGCGGTAAATCTCACCCCTACGTGATCAATATCAATCAGATCTATAATCCACCAGCGCAAAATCGCATGGTTTTTATCTGTACTGAAACAGCATGGCCTTCTTACCGTGTCCCGTACTACCTGCAAACTTGGCTCGGCTGGCCTCCAGTACATCATGCTAAGGGGACTTGCGTATCCTTTGCTGACGGACATAGCGAAATCTGGCGTTGGAGTGAGCCTAGCACCCTAGCTTTGGGGCAATTGGGACGTAATGGTACAGTGCCTACACAACTACCCGCTGATGGAATGCAACCAATGGGACTATCCAACGCCGATGTCACTCGCTTGCAGCAGGCGGTTTGGGGCACCCTGGGATACGAAACCATTCGAAAGAATTACACCCCTTAAGGAGAGTCAAAGGCGATTTATCCTTGACTTGATCAATCACGCAACTTATGAATAGGCCATTGGTTATGAAAGGATTCCTATGGCCATAATACATTTACATCAATGTGACGAATTCAAGGCAGGCGATGGATGTACCTTGCGAGAAATGCTACACCCGGACAAGGCCGATCTGACCCTGCGGTATAGCCTGGCTCATGCCACGGTAGAGGTTGGACAAACCACCTCCCCCCATCGTCTCAAGACTTCGGAAGTGTATTACATCCTCCAAGGCCAAGGCCGTATGCATGTTAATGATCGAGCCGATGAGGTTGGTCCCAATGATACGGTTTATATTCCCCCCCTGGCCCGACAATATATCGAGAACCTCGGTCCCGAGCCCTTGGTCTTCATCTGCTTGGTCGATCCGGCTTGGCGTGTGGAATACGAAGAGATCCTCACCTAATTTCGAAGGAGACGTCACCATGTCCTGGTCCACCTCCGTGACCTTTATCGGGTATCTCATCTTTCTCTTGGGGATTGGCTGGTATTTCTATCGCAAGAATGTCAGCATTGAAGATTACTTATTGGGTGGACGTGGTATGGGAGCCTGGGTCACGGCCTTATCAGCTCAGGCCAGTGACATGAGTGGTTGGTTGCTAATGGGGCTACCTGGGGCCATTTACCTTGGGGGCATGACAGAGGCTTGGATCGCGATTGGCCTGTTCATTGGAACCGTGGTGAACTGGACCTTGATCTCGGGACGTCTGCGTCTCTATACCGAAGTCACTCAAAGCATCACCCTGCCTTGCTTCTTTGAATCCCGTTTTCAAGATCCAACCGGACTCTTACGAATCCTATCGGCCCTACTCATCCTGATCTTTTTCACGGTCTATGCCTCCAGTGGTCTGGTGGCCACGGGTTTGCTTTTTGAATCTACCTTTGATCTACCCTATGTCAACGCCGTGCTCATCGGCGGCTCCATCATCATTGCCTACACCTTTATGGGAGGATTCATGGCCGTCTGCTGGACAGACCTCTTCCAAGGATTATTAATGATCTTCTCCCTCTTGGTGGTCCCGACCATGGCATTTCACCATGCCGGGGGGGCTTCTGCCGTGACCGAGGCCATGCATAGCAAGGGCATCGCGATGGGTCTTTTCTCACCTTCAGCCTCAGGCTTCAAACAGGGATTATCCATCCTTTCGGCAATGGCCTGGGGGCTCGGTTATTTTGGACAGCCGCATATTTTAGCCCGCTTCATGAGCGTCCAATCCCTGAAAAAACTACGTCAATCGACCTGGATTGCGGTGGTGTGGGTAGCCATATCTCTGGCCGGGGCAGTGGTGATTGGTTTAATCGCCATCGCGATGTTTGATGATTACCGCGATGGTCAAGAGGAGAAGGTCTTCATCGATATGATCTCGGCGGTCATGCATCCCTGGCTGGCCGGTGTAATGCTTGCCGCCATCCTTTCAGCGATCATGTCCACCATTGATTCGCAGTTGCTGGTGTCCAGCTCGGCCCTGACTGAGGATTTCTATCAAAAAATCATTAAGAAGGAGGCGAGTCAGTCCGAGTTGGTTTGGATCGGTCGATTGGCTGTGATTGTCATCTCCGCCATTGCCATGATCCTGGCGTTAAATCCACAAGAGACCATCCTTGATATCGTGGCCTATGCCTGGGGTGGTTTTGGAGCAGCGTTCGGTCCCTTGGTTCTCTTTGCCCTCTTTTCCAGGAACACGACCTGGCAAGCTGCATTAGCAGGCATAATTACGGGGACCGTTACATTATTACTATGGAAACACAGTGCACTGGGGCCTATGATGTACGAACTGGTTCCCGGCTTCCTGGCCAATGTCTTCACAATAGGGATTGTCAATCGTTTGGTAAAACCCGTTGACTCCAAGGTCACGGTAACCTTTGACTTCATGAGAGAACGCTACCGCAAATCGATTGGGGTTTGAGATATGCCCCAGATCAATCAACCTTGAGTTGCACGGAGCGTAGGACCTCATCGACCGAGATGAGCCCCGCCCTGACCTTTTCGAGGCCATCCAACACCAAGGGTTGCATGCCGCCCTGCAGAGCCGCTTCTCGGAGATCAGAGGCCGTGGTGACATTTGTGATGGAATCCTTAATGGCAGGATCTGGAATAAACAACTCATGCAGAGCAATACGTCCTGCAAAACCGGTGTGACGGCAATGCTTACAGCCCGTACCATGATAGTAAGCTGAGATCTCAACTCCCATCTCCTGAATAGTCCTGCGTACACTCCGAGGAGGTTCATGACTAATTTTACAATTTGGACAAATCTTTCGTACCAAACGTTGGGCTAGAATTCCAATCAAGGCATCGCTCGTTAGGTAAGAGGCGACCTGATGATCCATTAGACGTGTAATTGCAGAGGGAGCATCCTGTGTACACAATGTAGAAAACACCAGTGTTCCGGTTAGAGCAGACTGCACAGCCAAATTTGCGGTTTCATCATCTCGAATCTCACTCAACATGACGACATCCGGGTCTTGGCGTAAGACCTGTTGTAGGCTATGAGCAAATTGTCCACCTTGCGTGGTGTTGACCTCAAACTGATTGATGCCCACGATGTTACAAACAATGGGGTCCTCGACCGTGCAGATATTGATGTCATCACGGTTGAGTTCAGCAATCATGGCGTGGAGGGCCGTATTCTTGCCATTACCCGCAGGACCCGTTACCAAAATCAGGCCATGAGGGGCCTGAATCATCTGTTTGACCCTATTGAGATTTTCGATCGTGAATCCCAGGGATTCCAAGCTGAGTAAGAGCTTTTTGGGATCCACCACGCGGATGGCCGCCTTCTCACCACAATTACCCGGCATCACCGCCAAACGCATGTCAATGGAATGACCATCCACCCGTATACGTATGCTCCCCTCCTGCGCCTCTCGTCGTTGAGCGATGTCTAATTCTGCCATAATTTTCAATCGGGAAACGATGGCGGCATGCATGGGATGAGGAGGTCTCATCTTTTCATAGAGTTTTCCGTCAACGCGGTACCGAATACGCAATGAATTTTCATCGGGCTCGATATGAATATCGCTGGCATTGTTCCTGACGGCGTCACAAAGTATATAATTCACTAGCTCGATAACAGAATGCTGACTGGCTTCTTCTGCTAAATGGCCCGTATCCTGTACACTGTTTTCGACGACCTTGAAATGATCGAGTTGTTTCTCCTCAATCAAATCATCAACCACAAACACGCTGGCAGAAGGCGAATAAGCTCTCAAGGTCGCTTGAATATCTTTTGTGGTGGCACAGACCATCTGGACTTTATAACCGGTGATCTGTTCAATTTCATCCATTTGGAAAAGATTTGCGGGTTCACACACGGCCACGGTCAGCATGTTATGGACACGAAACAGGGGTAGAACCCCATGCTCATCCATAAACTCACGGGGAAGAAGCTCCATGACCTTGGGATCGCACAACCGTGGAGTGACCTTGGCATAGGGAACATCGAAACACAACGCAAGACAGGCGGCGACATCATTTTCCGTGCAATAGCCCATCTCAACCAGGATTTCACCCAATAGCTTCTGATGTCCCGTCTCTTGCTGATGGGTCAAGGCTTCCTGCACTTGGGATTCAGTCACAGATCCCTGAGACACCAGCAAATGCCCCAATTGCGTTTTATTTTCTACGGTTGCTTGTTCCATGAATGTGTTCCGCGTACCTAGTTCTACCTCTACGCCAAACTTTTCACTGCGTCTGTAACCTCATCAGCGCAATTAAATTCCTTATTGAGACGGGTAATTTCTAAAATCTTGAGGCAATGTTCGTCTAATCCTGCCAATCTAAACTGGATCAAGCTCAATCGGCAGTAATCCCTGACCCAAATCAAGAGTTCAAGCCCTTGACTATCGATAAATTGAACATGGGTCATGTCAAAAACAATGGCTTTACGATGATTGGCCACCGATTGAGTGATGTGTGATTTTAACGCTTCTTCTGCTTCAACGCTAATGACACCCTCTAACTTAATGACAATGACATTGCTATAGTCTTGGACGTTGATATTCATCAGTTTAAAATCCCTAGGGTGGCCTGAGTGGGCTCTATAACGCCGTAGCCTCCCATTGTATCAATACTACCGGATTGAAGATGCTTCCAAAGTTTATTGAGATCACTGTCCAAAAAGATACGGCCCAGTACGGGGTCGAATTGTTCACCCAAATTTTTCTCAATTTCCTGGCTGGCCTGTTCAAGACTGAGTGCGTTTCGATAACTACGGCGTGAGGTCATGGCGTCGAAGCTATCGGCCAGCCCTACAATGCGAGCCAGTAAGGGAATCTGTTCTCCACGGAGCCCATTGGGATACCCCTTGCCATCGTATCGTTCATGATGACACATCACTCCTGGAATAATCTCGTGCATCTGCTTGATGCCGCGAAGGATCCCGGCTCCCACCTGAGGATGTTTGCGAATGGCGTTGCGTTCTTCCTCATTGAGAGGTCCAGTCTTACGTAGCACGTGATCGTCAATGCCAATTTTACCGATATCATGCAATAAACCCGTTAGGTAAACGGCATGGATTTGATCGGATGGCATCAATTCCTTGGCCACAACCTGTTCAGCAATCCATCGTGCAATAAATGCGACTCGTTCTGAATGTCCATGTGTATAACAATCCTTAGCATCTATACTGCTGGTTAAAGCTCTTAATGATCCTAGGTACAAATCGTTAAGATCGCTGAAGAGACGGCCATTTTCAATAAAGACAGCACAACTATTGGCGACCGATCCGAATAGTTTGATATCTGTACTGTCAAAATCTTGCTTACTGACTGAATTGATGGCAACCATGAGGCCCTTGATGTATCCACTTTGATCAATCCCAGGACGGATTCTGGCATCTGCATGCTCTTTCCCCAGTAAAGGGACAGCCAAGATATTACGAATATTCTCTGGCCAATCGTAATTAAATTCTCCAAATATCTCGCTATCCAATAAAACATCCTGTCCTGCATTTAACTGTTCTGCCAAACGCCCCCAAATCAAGGTGGCAATATGTTCATTGAGGTCGATCAGTCCTGAACCCGCAGTGACGACCAGTTTCTTTTGTCCATTGATCTCGCGTTCAAGTAAAATCCCAATACCTTCGACATTCACAACATCTGTTAATCCGTCACAGGCCATCTGCAGGAAGTTACCGTCGGACTCTGTCACCTTCATATTTGAGTTGAGTTTATGAAGCATTACGAGTTCTTCGTAGACCTGAGACAATTCAGTGCCGACCTTAACGGTATGCTCTTCGGCATTGACCATTGCCTCGAAGCACTCGATCAAAGCGGACAACATTTCTTGGAGATAAACATTCATGCTTTCCGGGCGTCCCGTCTTAATCTGGGTATGACCTGCAGTATCGCCTAGATCGACTATGACTACGACCTGATCGACCTGATCGCCATGTAGGCTCAATGGCAAGGATAACACACCAGCAAATACTCTGTTTGGTCCTCCATAAGTCATTACAGTTTCATCATCTTTAGATAAATACCTAGCACTAAGGGTGAGTTGTGAAACTTCAGCCAATCGATGTCGAGAACTCCTAAAATGCTTATCACAGAGAAGTAATACCTCACCTTGTGAACTGCATACGGCAAAATTCGCCCCCATGTTGTTAACCCGATGACCAAACTTCTCCAGGGCCACTCTATGGTTTGACCGTAGTTTTACACTTACAGTAGGTACTTGTAGACCGTCACTTATTATCATCGTTGCACTAAACCCATCAAGTTGTTAACAAGATTTGTTCTGCGTCACCATTTTTTGATACAAGATATCTTCCACGTTATTCAGTAATTCTCGTGGGCTAAAAGGCTTGCTAAGGCAATCACTGATTTGTAACTGTTGCTGCTTTTCAGGGGTAATAGCAAAGCTACGTGCGGTTAACATAATGACGGGAATTTTCCGAGTCCGATCATCCAAGCGTAATTTTTCAACAAATTCCAAGCCATCCATCATCGGCATCTGGTAATCTGTTATAATGACATCCGGGCTCTCGCTCTGAGCCAACAACAGAGCATCTGCTCCATTTTCAGCTGAAATGACATCATAGCCATTATTGCGTAATTTAATTGTCACAACATGGACAATATGTATCTCGTCATCGACTACGAGTACTTTCTTATTGTTCATCACTCAACCTCTTAACGCTAAGTCTCAGAATATCACGAGGACGTCACTATTTGCTTTGACATCGCAGGCTGTCCCAGTGTCCCATCCTGCCCGGCTAAGGGCAACTCAAGCCCAAAGGTACTCCCTACCCCTAACTGGCTTCGAGCGAATACACGACCTCCATGTAATCCTTCGACAATCTGTTTGACTAGGTTTAAACCTAATCCAGTCCCCTCCGCTTTATTCTCTGTATGACTGACCCGATAAAACTTATCGAATACATGCTGTAGTTCTTCTTCAGCAATCCCAATACCCGTATCCGTTACACTCATCCGCACCACCGAGGCATTCTCATCCACCTCTGTTTCGATGGAAACCGTTCCCCCAGGACAATTGTATTTAACGGCATTGCTGAGTAAGTTAATAATGACTTGTGAAATCATATCTTTATCGGCATAAACCTGATCGCAAACAATGGAGTCATGCCCAATGATATGTATACGTCGTTCATCTGCATAGGTGCGTATTAATCGTAGTTGCTCCTCGACGAGAACGGCTAGGCTGATATTGCGTTTTTCGAGCTTCATTAAACCGGATTCGATACGTGAGACATTCAAGATATCCTCAATAAGTCGGTTTAATCGTCCCGCCTGACCTTGTATGACTTGATAAAAATCACGTCGCATCTCATC
The DNA here is from genome assembly GCA_963662565.2 of Sedimentisphaerales bacterium. Lineage (GTDB taxonomy): Bacteria > Planctomycetota > Phycisphaerae > Sedimentisphaerales > Anaerobacaceae. The sequence goes on from CAXXXG010000006.1 coordinate 54,884, forward strand.
GTTATCGGCCTCCCCATCTAAAAGCATTTCAGAGTATGCCGTGATGGAAGCCAATGGGGTCTTGAGTTCATGTGACACGTAGCTGATAAAATCATTCTTAACCTGAGAAATCTCCTTCTCCCGGGTTACATCGTGCAGAACGGCGACAATTCCGCAGTGATTCTTCTCGTCGTCAGTCACACAGGACACAATACACTCATGAGTACTGGGCAATCCTTCCAAGGTCATATGTATTTCACGCCTGGCAGCTTGCACACGACTGGTGTGACTCTTCTGTATGAAGTTAATCAAATCGGGATTGACATGTAAAAGCGAGGTCAACGGCTCAAACTGATGAGATCGACAATCAAAGCTAAATAAACGTCCGGCGGCCTCATTGGCCAACAAAAGTCGATCGTTGTCGTCAAAGACCAACACCGCTTCCCTAAGGCTATAGATGATGGCCTCGGTCTGCCTTTTCTGCCGCTGTAGTAGGTGTGTTTGAATACGCAGGCTCTCAACATCCTGAATCATTGCCTGCACCTGTGTGCGTTGTTCTGATGAATACTGCTCCAAGCAATCTAGGAGTTGAAGGCTAGTATAGGGGGTAATTTGGAGACTGTCTGATGACAAGCGGAACAATAGAGACCGCAGCCGTCGGTATGTTTGCCAAGTCATATATCCAAAAAAGAAAGTACCGCAGGCACCCAATCCATATCCGAGCCAAATCATAATCTTGATGGTTGGCTCTGTTGTCTCAGTGACCTGAGTTTGTAACCACAAAGCCCATATCCCTGTCAACAGGACACATACCAATAAGAATCCAGCTATGGCAATACGAGTTTTCTTCACCATCTCATCCAAACGCAAATGGATTCCAAGGGTCTCCGAAAACGGAGACCCTTGGAATCATTAACCCTCAACTACGATAACCGTCACTCGGTTTATTTCCAGCTGGCTTCCTCTTGCCAGTCCATTTCTTTGATGATAATTCTATCCAGTTCCTCGTAGGCTTCTGGATCTGTTTCGGCAATAATACGTTCCTTCAGACGAATGGCTTCAAGATAATTCGGTCTTATCGCCAATGCGGAATTGACATGTCTCAAAGCATTTTCAACATCACCATTGACATAGGCCTTGGATGCCTCAAGATAGGTTTTTTCAACGATCTTACCACGTGTGAACAAACCAAAGTTGTCTATTGCAGAGACCTGTCGGCGTTCAATGTCGGTCATGGCCATATCTGCTTCGGTCTCCAATGGATCTTCAACAATGCGAGGGGTTAGCATAATGATAACCTCTTCACGTTTATTACTATCCGTCGTCCCCCTAAATAAACTACCAATCAAGGGCAGCGAACCCAGTACAGGAATCTGGCTCGTGGCCTTACCTTTGACCGTCCTAAAGAGACCACCGATAACGATGGTTTGTCCATCACGAACCATGATATTGGTCTTTAGCTCTGTAGAGGTTTCATCCGGTACCCCGGTATCTGCATTGATTTCACCACTACTGTCCTTGGGATAGATATCCATACGGATGAAACCATCATTGCCAATAAAGGGACGGAAAGACAATTTGGTACCTGTTTCCAGGAATTCTACACTAGAGGTCTCATTCCCTCCATCTGAGATGGTTGTCTGATCCTTATAACCAATTTTCTTACCAATATAAACCTGACCTAATTGTTTATTCACAGCCAAGACATTGGGATGGGCCAGTAAGGTCGTATCAGAAATGGTTTCTAAAGCTTCAATCAGCACACCGGCATGATTGCTCGAAATACCAATTTTAAGTCCATCTGTCAGGCTCGTAAATCCAGATGCCTGTACACCCGGTGTGGTAATGCTTACAGAGGTACCGGCAATGTCTGACCAGTTGATCCCAAATTTGGTCTCTTCATTTAGAGTCACACTCATGATCGTAGCCTCGACTAACACCTGCTGAGGTCGTACATCAATCTGACTCCTTAGAATACTATCGATTTTTTCAATTCGCTCAGGATAATCCATGACGACAATCATATCGTTAAGAGCGATACTATCGCCTCCATCACCTCCACCAATGGAATCACCGATAGGTACAGTAATTTCAGCTTGCGAACTGGACTGGATCGTACCATTAGCACTCAGGAACGGATTCAGCAATAATTTTGCCTCGGCCGCAGAAATGTAATACAGGGTAAAGACCTTGTATGTCAAACGGGCGGGATCTGTCTTGATGCGATTGTACTCTTCCTTGCTATAGACATTGATAATGTGTCCATCGTCTTCATAGACATAGTTCGCTCCAAGTACGGCACTCATGGCTTCCTCAAAGGTGACATCCCGTAGCTTGGTAAAACCGAGGACACCATCGACCTGGGCGGAGGGAACAATATTCTTTTCATACATAGCTGCCAGAATTCTAAGCCCTTCTCGAATACTACTTTCTTTTTCAAAGGCAATCAAACTGGCACGGCCATCGACCATCGTTTCAGTAATGTTTTCTTGAGCCCACAAGGGTGTGCTCAGCCCAATCAGTACCGTTAAGACGCTACACATTAACAATCTACATCTAAATGAATGAGAGCCACTACGGGCTTGTGTTACTTTGATTGTATTCATCATATTAACTCCAAAAACCTTTTTAACCCTTTATGCAATTCCAGTTAAAATCCTTCCTTCCAACGAGATCCATCTATTTGTCCGTCAAGCGCAATTCTATCAAATCATGATTACACTGTAGCAAAACTGATGTTCTGCGTATGTCAATCACTTCAATCTCTTCGTTTGGGTTATTCGATATCGATAAGGTTTGACCTTCTTCAACCAAATGTTCGTTAATCACTGCACTGGCCTTCTCACCCCATACAATCGCTTTAAGTTTTAGCTTGGGCAACGGAAGAGGCTCTTGGCATTCTTCTCGATGTTCTATAAAGATTACCGGACGATCCAAAGGTGATTCACTCATGAAATTATGTGCCAATCGATTATGTCGATTGGGATCGACAGGCAATGTTTTATAGTTAAAGCTTACGTTTTGTTTTTGAGATGAAACCTCGGAAAGCAATGTCTCTTCCTTTAAATCATCAGCACTTACGGGCTTGGGGGAATTCCGCACTCCCAGAATCACTATGCTAACGCCCAAAACTATGCAAAGGAGCAAGCCGTATAGCGATCCCGACTTGACTTTGTCACGGTGCAAATTCGCAAGCTCTTCATTTAATTGGACGTCACGCTCTTTCATTGTTTCGTCTTATGAAGCCTGACTCAAAATCTTCATATTCCCATAAAACAGCATCAATTCAGTCTTCATCAAAATACCGCCGAACCTGTCATTTTTCTTCTGTAGCGAAATTTCTTGAATACGAATTAGACGATCGTCAGCTTGTAAATCCCGATAAAACTCAAAAAGCTGTTGCATATCACCACGACACTCTAGGGTCACTGGAATGACACCCAATTCATCTGACTGGGTTTCTATTCCAGGAGTAATCTGTTGATCGACTAATTGATATTGAGACATAAGCTGAGACAGTTTTTTAATCGTCTTCCCCAATTCACGCTCATGCGGTATTCGGACCTCCCATTGCTCTATATCTCGATTCATCGATTGAACTTGCTTACGTAGATCCACCAGTTTTTGATTCTGTTTTATGCTGTTGCTCATTATTTGCTGATGTGCCTTTTGAGCATGCTTGAGGCTTTTCAGACGTGTTATGGAAGGACCATACCCGAATAGAATAAAATCCACAACCAATAAAGCCGCAACAAAATAGAGCATCTTATGTCTAATCACGTCGATTCTCACCCATCTGCTCGTTGTGTGGGCAATGCCCTCACGAGCCCGTTATCAAGATCTGCACATAACTGAAAACAAATAATATTTTCGGACTCACTCTGTCTCAGCCACTTCAATTGGACTCGACTAAAAAAAGAGGAGGCCTCCATCGCCTCAACAACCTGCCCGACTCCAGTTGGATTCGCTGTTTGACCTTCCAAGATACATTCATAAACAACTGGACTGTAAGGATAGGTCAGCGACGGCCCTGTTCCTTGGGCTCTAGCGATCACATCTAAATAAATGACATTGACATCTGGACTCACACAATAACTAAGTTCAGACAATACTGAAGAGATCTCTAATTTCGTATCCAAACGCTCAACATGCTCAAGCCAGGTTTTTTGGTTCTGACAATTCTTTTGCATCTTCCGAAGCTTATGAGCTATACCCTTGGCTTGAATCTGTTGAGGCTCACAAAGCTCAAGTTGCGCTTGAGCCTGATTGATCAAGCGCAAAGCCATAGCATTCCATAGCACCATCATCAAGAATATGATGGCTAGAGAAACCACCTGTCTTCTCGTACGAGATTGGCTCCGTTTGCCTTGCTTGTACCATTCAGGTAGAAATTCAATCTCTCTCATAAAACAGCCAATGCGTTTAATTTGAAATCGATGTTTTTTCAAGAACGACAGATTGACTCTCACTGTCTGACTGAAAACTCTTCTCTGCCGGCCACCCTTTTAACGCCAATCCCATAGGAATCGCCCATTGCCGATATTTCTCTACGAGTTCAGCTTCTTCCTTGCGATTTAACCGTCCTAGGCCATGGAAAGGATCCACAGGTTTAACAGGAACATGCATAGTTTGACTCAACCGATTCTGTAATACTATTTCATCCCCTTGTCCGCCGGAGAACAAAACCTGCTGAATTCGTTGGCCTCTAAAGGTCACGTTATAATACCGAAGGCACAAACTCAATTCCTTACAAAGCTCTTCTGCCACCATGGCCTCAGCATCCATGACGGCCTGACGAATCCCCTCGTCCAGAGCCATGCTCTCACCATTGTGTTCACAACCCATACTCAATCGCTCTTGATAAATTTTTGTGCGTAGCAAGTCTGCCTGCGACCGATCAATATCCATTTTTTGGGTAATTTCACGCACAAAATTCTCTGTACCGAGCGGGATTTGTTTAATAAACGTGATTTCTTGTCCCTGCCCAAAGACAACTTGAGTGGCACTACGGCCCACATGTATAAAAGCCGTGAGAAGATCAGCCTCACCCTGTCGCTTCATACATCGTCGCGAACAACGAAATACCGCACAAGACAAAGGATCCAGTCCGACGACCTCTATGTCACTCCCATCCAATGATCCAAGCAATTCACGGATATCCTGATGTTTAACCGCTAATAATAGCAATTCGATCTTTGCCTGGTTCTTGGGATGGACATGTCCGGCTGCAATGGCCTCAATGGAATATAGATCGGGGTTCCACCCCATTCGCCAAGCCGCCTGACGACCGGCCTCAAGCCAATCCTGCTGGTAATCTTTCTCAGCAACACGTACCGGAGTCACTCGCAACAACTCACTGGGCAAACCGAGCACAACCTGTCGACCATGAAAGTCATACTCTTCTAGCATGCGATCCAAGGTCACATGCAAGGGCACATCATGCCTTTCCGAATGCAACTGTTCATACGCAGCAGCCAAAGCCAGACCTTCACGCGTTTCACACAGCTGAACCATGCGAATATGGTGCGATCCCAGTTCCAATCCTATGGGACCCCAATGTCGCTTGTAAAAATCAAATCCTAACATGATCCATACTCACTCGTTAACGATTCACCCTGATCATACCAGTCACGGCCTCCACGGTGACCTTGATCTCGCTATCACCAGCGACCAGGGTTACGGTTCCCGCATCCAAATCTCCTCCACCCCCATCCAAGGGGCTGCCTAGATAATTGAACCGTACCTCCGTTGTGCCATCAAAATCGACATCGTCAATCGTCACTCGGTCCAGGTGGCTCATGGCATCGAAATCAACAGTGAAATCTTTATGTTTGACCGGATGCTCAATCACATTGCCTGAAGAATCCTGAACTTCATAATAGTTTTGTGATTCGTTAAAATACACCCGATAAACATCCGCTCGGCTGATGGCCAGGCTTTTGGCATATTCCAAATCTGCAGCCAACATATCCGCAGCAGCGTCTACCTGTACCGACGCTGCAGATGAAATCATGGGAATGACGGCTAAGGCCCCGATTATTAGAATAACAACGACCATTAAGATCTCGACCAGGGTAAAGCCGGGTTTGTATTGATACTTTATTTTATGGGTCATCATAACCATCCTCCATGTCCCCTTTTTCGGCGGTTTCAGCCCATGGCTTGACCAGTTGTAAGCATCTCCATAACAAAAGGCCTGCGTCATCTATCGATCACGCAGGCCCGATAAGCCTAATCATCAAACACCTCTTAAAAGGCATGCTTATACCTTCCAAAAAGCATGCAGAACAGATCAATCTTAATAGTCAAAATAGTTACGTCCGTTGTCGTCTTGTCCAGGTGAATCCGCATAAATCTCCCCTGTGGACGCCTTATAAACCCAACCGTGACTATTGTTACCAATTGTGGGAAGATCCCCACTGTCACTAATCATTTCCACGGTATTGAGTCCGTTAATTGGATTCTTGGGAATCTTGCTCATGTATGGGCCACGATTACAATCGGCTCCACCATTATCTGAAGTCCGACCTAAGTCGTCAGTTGCCTCTGTCGCCTGCTCCACAAAATTATCATACGACAAGGTGCCGTTTAAATACCCCGGCGATGTTTCCTGGTGCTGAGCTTTGTAGACTAAGATAAATCGCCGTAAAAGCTGTACATCTGAAGCCAACGCCGTTTCACGGGCCGAGGTCGCACTACTAGCGATCGTCGGGATCACTACCGCGGCCAAGATTCCAAGCAAGACCACCACGATCAAGATTTCAACCAAGGTGAAGGCCTTTGCACATTTCATGGTTTTCCCTTTCGAGGTTTCAGAAAAAGGGGACGGTAGGTGTATATCCCCTACCGACCCCTTTTAAGTTTATATTTAATCATTATTTTTTTAGGTTAACCTTTTTAGAAGGTATCCTCGCCATTTCCACTTGCAGTGGCCGTCTTCAATTCACCGGTAGCAGTATTTAACCACCAACCAGCAGTCGTAACAGCACTCCAGGTATCGGTTGCAGCTGTAACAATGGTAATATCATCGCCACCAGAAGCAGCAAAGGGATTGCTGGGAATTTTCTGCATATAAGGACCAAACGGGCCTGTAGTACTGGTACCAGCGACATAAGTTGCACCGGCAGCATCAGTCTTTCCTGTCAATTGATCCTCATAATCAGCAGCCGTTGGGTAAAGATCCCCATGCTGTACCTTATACAGCTCAACCTGTGAACGCAGCATTTGCAGGTCGCTGGCCACGCGTGAGGTCTTGGCCTCTGTGCTAGCTTCAGTAAACTGCGGGATGACGATTGCAGCCAGAATACCCAGGATCACAACGACGATCAGAATTTCAACCAAAGTAAAACCGCTTTTAGCTCTCATGTTTGACTCCTCAGCAAGTATGCTATGTTTTGTTTTTTGTTTTTTGTTTTACGCAATCGATATTTTAAAGAAAGTAAGTTTTTTGATAATGATCTCTCATCATCGTGAGCTTGCGCTCGAAAAGACTGGTGTCCCGATGGTTTCCTCCACAGCTTAAGGAACATTACATTGTGATCACATCTAGTTTCATATGGCTAAAACCAGTAGGTTGTCTGTATTGCATGACAACCCATTCGTTATCCAATGAAACTATAGAAAAGAATTTGCTCCCCCAAAAAACATGATCCTCTTTTTTTAATATTTCTTCCCTGGGGCACAGATCAGCGGCAATATCCCAGTGAAAACCGGTAGATTAAAGGACCCATGGCCAAAGTGGTTGCATCTTTGCCCTAAAATGGGTAAAAAGAAATACTAATTAGACGACTGTGGCAACGAATACTGAAGAACTGAGTGATTCAATCAAGGATGGGCATGCACCGGTATCGTGGGCAAAAAGCATTATACGAGGCCATCAGACGCTCTCAAGAGCGGATGAAACGGACTTCCGTAGAGCCCTTCCATCCCGAATCCGAAACCACTTCCCCACCCATAGAGTCTCCTAAACCCGAAAAATCACCTTCCACCCCAACCCAGGCCAGACGGTCCCGCTGGCAACGCCCCAGACCCATTCAAATCAATGAGGGCCGCCTGGAATTTGCGCTACCGTTTCCCATGGTTTTTGTGGTTGTATTGGCATTTTTTTTGTGTATACTGGGTATTTTTCGCTACGGCTGGCATGTCGGGCGGGTCTCCTCTAATCAGACCCAGCAGCCTCAGACCATGATAAATCGTAGTGAAAATCAACTGATTCCCACCGGGGAACGGTTGATTTCGCCTAATACGGAGTCACAGAACGATCTGTACTCCACAACGCCAACAGTACCATTGGCAGACAATAGTGGCGATATGGAGACCACTGGTCCCGGTAATGCCATTGCGATTCTAACATGGCATGATAGAACGAAGTTGATGCCGGTAATGGAATTTTTTAATAACAATGATATAGAAACTGAAATCATAACACGTGGAATTCGCTATTACTTGGTAAGCAAGAAAAGGTTTACAAAAGACCCCAGAAATCCAGGTACAAAGGGGTATCAATACAAACAAAGAATAATCGAGCTCGGCAAACAATATGCCACTCAACCAGGCACTATATTTGCCCCACAATCGTTTGAAGGGGCCTTTGGGATATTAATAAAAGATTAGTTTTTGATAATGGGAGTCAACACATGAGCGTTGATCGTTCTCTGAAAATCAAAGGGGCTTTAAGCCGCCACCGTAATGTCTTGAGTCGCGCCGAACGCCTTGAGGCCCTCAAAGATGAGGATCGCTGGGATGACGGTATGCCTGTATTGGGTCTGCCCAAGGTTGGCCATCGTAAAGCCGGGCCTGGTAAGAAAAAATAATCGACTTCAAGACGTGAGTCGATAGCCAAGACCTCTTCGGCACGCTATATCTAGAACGACCTAGATTTTGGCGTGCTTTTTCATGCGCATCTGTTTGGAAGGAGTAAACTATGCGAGAATTAACCTTCTGCCTTCTCTTGTCCATGTTATCGACCTGCCTATGGGGTCAGGGTGTCACAGGTTATGTCTCCCCTGAGCGACATGTCCAAACCCTACCCACCTTTATCGGCCAAACCGGTCGTAACCTTCGTTACCGGCCAGACAACACCGATTTCGTCATCGAAAACGGTACGGAATTCTTCAATCGCCCTCTTTATGGTGCCAATACCAATTTCCGTTGCGATGCAGGTGACAAGCCCGAGCTTTCTCTTTACATGCGAGGTCGGGGCGGCAATATCCGCTTTGCCCTTCAAACCGAGCAGGACTGTAAATGGCTCCATGACTGCCAACAGATCACCACCCGCTACCGTCCAGGATCTATGCTTTATGAAATCACCGATCCAATCCTGGGGAGGGGTTCTCTCCAACTCGTAGTCCAGAGCCTTTTTAGCTATGACGGTGTACTGGCCCGCCTGGAAGGCCACGACCTCCCAAGCCCCTTAACCGCTATTGTGGCCTACGGCGGAGTCAATGGCATGCGTGGCCGACGAAGTGGTGATATCGGCTGTGAAAAGCAGCCCGCATCCCAGTTCTTTCAACTCAAAGCCGATCAATGTACAGGAGATGTCTATCGCTTAGAGGAAAACCACTTCTACGTCAAGAGCCCTCGGCAAGAGCTGTATGGTGTATTTGACACACAGGCCACCCTGAGCTTGGCAGAGGCAGAGCTTTGGTACGACCTACCGGCACTAATGGCAACAAGTCAACTCACTCCCGAGGCTCCCATCCTGCTGGTGCAAGCCCCCCTCGTTGCAGAGAATCCCCAATTTTTGGCAATCCAACATATCAATAATAATTTTACCCCATTGCAGTCTGAAGACTTACCGGGCCTCTACATCGACACCGAACGCGAACGACGCCTGAGAGCACATCAGGTCCGTGTAGATACCCCTGATCCCTTTATCAATGCAGCCTGTGCCGCAATCTGCATGGCCGCTGACGCAGTATGGGACGAATCCTCAGGTACTGTCATGCACGGTGGTGTAGCGTGGCGTAAGAAACTACTGGGTTGGCGTGGGCCTTATGCGAATGACGCCCTCGGTCGACACGACCGTGCCCGACGCCACTTTACCTATTGGTCTGGGCAACAGGTGACCTCCCCCGTCCCTGAGAAGATCCTACCTGCCGATCCCAAGGCCAACTTAGCCCGCAACGAACCCTCACTGCATAGCAACGGCGCCTTGAGTAAAAGCCACTATGACATGAATCTGGTCTATATCGACGGTCTCCTGCGTCATCTGCTCTGGACCGGAGACCTGGAGTTGGCCCGAGAACTCTGGCCCGTGATCGAGCGTCATCTGGCCTGGGAACGTCGTCTCTTCAGTCGTCCCTTTGGCCCAGACAAGCAACCGCTCTATGAAGCCTACGCTGCCATCTGGGCCAGTGACGACCTGCAATACCACGGGGGTGGGGTTACCCATACCAGTGCCTACAACCTCTGGCACAATCGCATGGCTGCACGTCTGGCTGTTATGCTGGACAAGGATATAGCTCCTTATCAGCACGAAGCAGATGCCATTGCCCAGGCTATGAACGACCACCTTTGGTTACCACAGGACGGCTGGTACGGCGAATGGAAGGATCTCTTGGGCTTACAACAGGTCCATCCTCAGGGCGGACTCTGGACCTTCTACCACACCTTGGACTCCCAGGCCGCGAACCCCTGGCAGGCCTGGCAGATGACTCGGTATGTAGACACTCAGATCGCACATATCCCCATCCACGGACCGGACGTACCGGATGAAGGGCTATACACCCTACCCAGCACGTCCTGGATGCCCTATACCTGGTCAACCAACAACGTGGTTATGGCGGAGGTGGCCCACACGGCCCTGGGTTTCTGGCAGGCCGGGCGTTATGACGAGGCCTTCAAGATGTTCAAGGGCTGCATTATGGACAGCATGTTTCTGGGGCTGTGTCCCGGCAATGCGGGCATGTGTACCTATTTCGATATGGCCCGGGGTGAGACGCAACGCGACTTTGCCGATGCCGCCGCCATGAGCTCACGCAGTCTGGTGGAGGGACTCTTTGGCATCCAACCCGATCTATTGGCGGGCACCCTGCAACTCAAACCCGGCTGGCCTCGTGATTGGCAGCGGGCTCGCATTATGCATCCCGAGATCGACTTTGCCTATCAACGTGACGGCCTGAGCGAAACCTACACCATCAAGCCTAAGTTCTCTCAACCCGTCACCACCCTGCTGACCGTTCCGGCCCAACGTGACAAGGTGGCCTCGATTACCCTCAATGGTCAACCCTGGGACTGGCAATGCGACGAACAGGCCATCGATACGCCCTGCATCATCCTGAAAATCCCCCCTGCTCGATCTAGCGAAGTGCAGATCCAATGGCAAGGCGAGATGCTTTCTGCCCCCAAGGTTCCAACGATCCTGGCACGTGACAGTCTGCTCCAAATCAAGGTCTCCCCTGCTGAATTACTCCAGATCAAGGATTCACAAGGGGCCTTGAGTGCCACTCGCTTGGAATCCGACCAATTGTCGGGGCAGGTCACAGGTAAAAACGGTCCACGTACGGTCTTTGTACAACTGCGTCAAGGCGATATGACCTGGTGGGCCCCTATGTGTTTCGAGATTCGTCCACCTTATGAAATCCTTGATCTAGGTAGACAAGAACGCAATAAGCTGCGTTTCACCATTCGCAATAACACCAATACAGCACTACATCAAAACGCAAATCTAGGAATTGGATTGATAGACCATTATCCTTATCCCTGCGTCCTCGATATTCCACCTTATAGTGAGCAAACCTTTACCATCACGGGAACCATACACTTATTGCCTGGTACTCAACGCATTAGAATTACATGGGGGCAAGGCAAGGGTATCAACGGAGAAGTCATCAACTGGCATAACAGTACAGCATTTTCAGCGATGGAATTAGGCGGTTGGTTACCTCTAAAGATTCCAACCAATGCTCGACTTAGTACCCTCTTCGATCAGGATTACCTCACCCCACGTTCCCCCTATTGTTCGCTCGCTATTCCTAAACAGGGTATCGGTAGCTGGTGTCACTATGATGCAACCTATGAAGTCAACGATATAGGACTCAAAACCATAGCCAACCAACCTTATGACTCAATTCCAGGCCTTTTCGAATTACCGAACGGCGTCATTTTCAGCCTAATCGACCAGGACAAAGACACCCTCTTTGTTTCGCAATGGGATAACTACCCCAACGAGGCAACGATCCCCTTGGAGGGTCAGGGCTATCATCTCTATCTCTTTATGGCCGGAACGACCAATTCCATGCAGAGCCAGTTTGATAATGGCGAGGTGATCGTGTCCTATACCGATGGCACCTCGGAACGCCTGGCCCTACGCAATCCCACCACCTGGTGGCCCATCGACCAGGACTATTTTATTGATGACTATGGCTTCAAACGTCCTCAGGCAGTCCCACCCCGTGTTGATCTCAAGACCGGTAAGGTGCGGATATGGAATGCAAATGATTATAGCAACAAAAATGCCAAGATCGATGGTGGAGCAGGTACGATTCTTGATCTACCCCTAAACCACGATAAAACGCTCCAGAGCATGACAGTACGGGCGCTGGCAAACGAAGTGATTATAGGTTTGATGGCAGCGACATTGGTGCAATAACCCGATTGGCTTAGGCCTCCGAGGTGACGGTCTGATTCTGATTGGCGTAATGCCTTAAGAGATCTGTCTTGGTTAAGATGCCAATGACATAGCCTTCTCTGCCCATGACCGGGACACAACTGATGCCCTTATCTAGAATGATTCGGGTAGCCTCCTCCAGGGTATCATCGGGACTGACGGTAACAACGTGGCGTGACATGATTTGATGAGCCTTTTTCTTGAGGCTGTTTAAGGCATGGATGTCTGCGGTTCTCGAATCGGCCAGAGGACTGAGTTCCCGCAGTATGTCACGATCTGAAACCATTCCCACCAGTCGTTCATCCTTGAGGATGGGAATGTGATGGCACTTATTGAGTTCGAAGACCTTCCTGATCCCAGCCAGGGTATCATCCATCTCAGCGGTAATTACTTTCTTTGTCATGATATCTGCAACAACCATGATGACCCTATCCAATCAACTCTAACGCCTCTCCTTGATCCAGGATTCGTTTAAACTCGCTCAATGCTGATGCCCATCTGCAACGGTTTGACATTCAAATACGTCCGATAGCATTTGACCCGAGAGCTGTCGCAAAGCAGGATCGTCTTCCACAATCAAGCATCTCATGACATTTCCAATCACTCTGAGATTAATCCAACGGGTACTATAGCCGCAAAGGCGGGCAGACGCTTACTGCATTATCGTCTTAACACCATGCTAACATAACCTGATTCACGTGGTTTGTGGACTGACAGGAACGTCTTTATCAACCGGTAATCTTGAATCAGGATCGCTTAATCGGTGCCAATGGGATCATCTGTATCCACATCGTGCAAGGGCCAGACGAGTTCGCCGTTTTCCTGTGCGGTCAGGCTGTGCAGGGCTCCGTATTCATTGGAATTGAGATCCAGCCAAAGGGTAATCATCCGCTTCTCTTCGGTTGTCAAGGATACCCCGTGATGCCCCTCATCGAGATAGCCGCCCGTATAGAGCCTGGAGATATGAGCCCCCATCTTGCCGGGGATGGTGCGTGAACCCGCGTATTCATGACCCCACAAACCGGTCCCGGCCGTGCCGTGCAAAAACCAGGCATAGTCTTTCAAGCTGTCGTAACTCATATCCGGCCCCTCGCCCTCGCGTTGGTGACAGCTGGCACAGTTCCGTTCGAGAATCGGTTTGATCAATCGATGGAAGTTCATGGGTTCCACGATTCCCATTTCCGGTTCGATAGTCGATGGCGTACGACTGATAGCCACCGGGGGTGTGCTGCTATAGGCCTGTTGCCATTTGTCCTCGTGGCAGCCCAAGCAGGACAAATGCTCGCCCGGATGGATATAGGCGCCCGACTTCATGGAGTGGACGGCCATACCATTGGCGTCGAGCAATTGAAAATAGACCTCCTTGCCGACCGGGGCATAGCAGTAGACGCTACCATCGGCTTCCACCGGTACGGTCCCCAGAGACATTCGACATAGAGATTCATCGCCATAGCCACTGCGAGGTTCATCCTTGTTGGGCGTGCTCTTGGGAAAGACCTGAACGATACGCATCTCCTTGATTTCGACCCCCTCGGGTAAGGGGAAGTCCGAATTATAGACATCCATAATACTCAGCTTGGCCACGGCATCGGAGGCATTGTCGCCCTGAGCCGTAAAGGTCGGCAGAACCGGGGCCGTACGTGTGCGTAAGGGAATGGGATCCAGGCAGCGTAAACCACTGAGGCTTTCATGCAAGACTTCCCGATTGCCAAAGGCATCCAATAGGATAATGGATTTGTTATAGGCACAGAGGAAGAAGTGTTCACTAAGGGGATAAGCCGTACCATAAACATGGGTACTGAGTTCACCGCTCACATATTCGGCCTCAGGAAAAGGGTAATCCGGAGTCAAACGCCTGACTTGGGACATTTGACTGTCGTCTTCAATGCGTGTATCCAAGATGACCAGCGAACCATAGGATTGACCGTGATGGGCAATGGCCGTGGCCACCACCTTCTGTGAATTAGGAATAGCCCGACAGTTCAACTCGGCCATGGGCCGCAGTTTACGTCCATCCACTGAAGCACTGTAATAGCCCGTACCGGACAGACGCGTATAGGGCAGGGGATAATTCCCATGACGAGCACGCGGATCACGACCATCAGGGAAGCAACTCCACAGGTGATGGGCCACGCAATCCTCGCGATCCAGGTAGTCCCAACGGCTATAGAGTAACATGCCGGTATTGTCGTCCACACTGGGGTGCCATTCATTGGTCTCATGCCAACTGAGAGTGATCAGGTCCGAACCGTCCGCGTTCATGGAATGCAGGGTGTAGGTTGGAACCGGTCGACCGTGACAACGACCGTACCCCCCCCGTCGCGTGGAGATAAAGGCAATACGACCATTGGGCAGCCACACCGGATCGAAATCGTCATAGGCCCCATCGGTCAACTGCGTCAACTCCGAGCCATCGATATTCATCTTGAAGATGTGATAACAGGTGTTTTGGTTCCACTGTTGATATTTCCCTGATTCCGCAACGCGGCTGACTCCCTCGGCCCAGGCAAACACAAGGGTCTGACCGTCATAGGAGAGATCCGGTGACAGATAGCTGCCGCCCAACAACCGGTCTCCTTGCAGCCGTCCGTTTTGTACGATGGGACTTAGAAGGCAGGCATCGGGAAATGCGTCTTCGGTAAAGGCATCTCGTAAGAGAAACAATCCTCCACCTTTACGACCATTGTAACCATAGTACTGATCGCACATATGAGACCCGGTACCATGGCTGCCATTGGTATAGATATCATGCTCGACTAACAGGATGTCTTTAAAGTCCAACAGGGGATTTTTAAAGGCCACCTGCCTGCGTAAGGCGATCAGCTCGTTGTAAAGGGTTTGACGGGCCGCCTCGTCAATCCCGATGGACTGGGCCCGGGCCGTAAGGGACATTAACTGGCTGCGTTCGTCGCTGAGGTCCGGAGCCTGTCGCATGGTCTCCATGTGTTCCACCAAGGCAGTCACCCGTCGCAGTACGACATCGACATAATCTCTGTCCGTGCTCAAAATCAGCGACTGGGAGTTGTAGACGCTTGACTCGACCTTCGAGCGATTGGTGCTGCTGTTCCGATACCATTCGTCTTCGTCAGAAGGAATAGGAACCACCTGGCCCAAGGAGAGGGACGTCCCAACACAACAGCAATATCAGGCTTGTCTTTTTCATCGTCGTTCTTTCACAGGGATTGAATAAAGGAGATCAAATCGCTGATTTCATCGTCACTTAGAGAACTCATCAAACCATGCCCCTCTTGCGTGAAAACTTCTTCCAAGGTGGCACAACGTCCATCATGAAGATAAGGGGCACTACGCCAACACTCGATCAAGGTCGGGGTGTCCCAGGTGCCGTCATAGGGACCGGTGTCACGAGGCCCCAAGGTCCCCATGGTATAGGACATTTGGTTGCTGTAGAAAGGTGGGGTGTGACAGTTGGCACAGCCCTGAAACTCGAATAACGATTGACCTCTTTGAGCCGCTTGACTTAATTGCCCGTTGACTAAATGGGGACTGGGGACCGGCTGCAAACCGCTGAGATAGGTATCCACAGCAGCGGGTACCTCTTCATCGACCACAACGAATTGAATGTACCGAAAGCCCGCCCGTACAGCAGTGGCCGCATCCGCACGTACGCCTGTGGCCATGGCCGGTGCCAAGTCGAAGCTATGCACGAAGGACTTGGTGTTTTTGTCGTTGCCCATACCATCGTTGCCCAAATCCCAATTCAAGGCATCACTACGTGCCCCTGGATGGCAACTCACACAGGATTGCCAATGTTGAAAGCAGCGGGTGGCATCACAAAAGACCATCTCGCCCTGCCTGATGTCGGTCATGTCTAGATCGTCAGTCACGTTCCATTGTGTAACCTGTTGTTCAAGACCTTCCACTAGGAGGTACGATTGAGATCGTTTCGCTGAATACCTCCAGGGCGTAGACCTGATCCGCTCCCACGGCCAGGGGCACGCGGACCGTTGCCCTCGAGCCGCACCCTTTGGCGGGCCTCCAGCAAGGCAGTGAAATCACCGGTGACATCCGTAAAGAGGGTTTGGCCCTCAACCGGGGTAAAGCTCCACTGCTGATTGGAACCCTCGTGCCTGGTATACTGAATGATATTAGCCCCTTCAGCCGTGGAATTGCCCTCTACATCCAACAGTTTATTACTGTTTTGATTCACGATAAAATAATAGTCTCCCCCTGCCGGTTCCACGGTAAAGCGTGTCCCGGGTCCGATGGTTCCATGAATTTCCAGGTTAGCCACATCCGCACTGGAATCACCGGGCAATATGTAAAAACTTGCTTGCCCCCCGCGCCAGAAACATCAAGCTGTCCTGACTGCCCTCGATCAACATGAATTGCTGATGCTCGGCCTCCTCTTGGTAGGTGCCCTGTTGGACATTGGCCCCATTTGACGTTGCGGCTCCCTGTACCTGCAAGACCAATCCGCTACGACCGCTTTCGATCACATAATATTCCCCAGTCACCGGTTCGGTGGGGTTGACCGGCAGTGGTGCGCCAAAAGACCTCGCGTAACTTGGCCTCATCGATCAGACTGACCTCATGGGTGCCGGCATGGGCGACCACCAAGGTGCTGCCGTCAGGGGTCAACTCCAAATCCCAGGGATTGGCTGCACCGCGTTCGACGTCGTCCAGCATCACCGAGGTCACCACGGTCAAGCTCTCCGTCTCTATCACGCTCATCAACGCCGCGTTTTGCCAGCCCATGATCAAACGATTGGTGGGTAACTGATAGGCCGCTGCATTGTGCACCACATAGACATAGGCCCCGTCCGCAGCTACGCGCAAACCGGTTACCGCACTGGCCCCATTGGGCAAATCGATATCCTGCAATTTATCCCAGGTCGAACAGTCAAAAACGCTCACAGCACTAGCCACATGTTGGCCATCGCTGCGTCCTACCGGTAAAAAATTGGCCACCCAAAGCTGTTCGCCGTCAGGGGTAAAATCACAGACACTGGGCTCCCTGAGAACCTCCAGAGTGGCGATCAATGCCATGGACTGGCTATCAAAGACCGAAACCGTGTTATCCCAACGGTTTAGAATCGCCAGTTGAGATCCATCCGGACTCAAACGTGGCTCATGCGTCCCCTGTCCCGCATCAACCTGAGACTCGATACTGCCATTCTGATCTAATTTAAGGAGTAATCCGGCCGGTTGGTTATCATCAGAGCAGGACACCCATACCGAATTCCCCTTAATCGCTATTCCGCTGGGGATTCTCGGCAATGACCAGGAATCCGTGATTTGAGCCGATTCGGTGTCCCAGACCTGGATCTGCGGTGGTTCAGCCAAGGCCACCATCAAGCGTCCACCATCCTCAGCCAGGGCCACATCGATCGGTATTTGGGGATCGGCCGCGTAAACCAGGGCAACGGGAATGATAAGGAGGGTAAACATCAAGCGATAGAGAATTCGCGCCGTATTCTTCATCAATGGCCCCTTCAAAACCACAATAGCACACGTTCGTTAATATCAATATTAGTATATGAAGGAGATATTGAAGTTAATATTGTGTTAGAGCTTGTTTTTTTCTAACATTTTTCCGGTACCAGATTATGGATCACTTGCATTTATAGCTATCCGGTCCGTTCTCAGAACGTACGCGACGTTTAGCTTGATCGTCATCACACATCCCTTTGAGTTCAATTCCTGTAGAGACGTCGCCCTTGATGTCTACCCAGGTCTCTTCAGACGAGTTGATCACCACGTGATCCAAGACGGAAGACTGTACATTAGTCAAACGAATCGGCACGGCCTTGCGTGTCGATAACTCGATATTCTTGAGAGTCAAGTCAATACCGTCCGTGATCTTGATCCCCTCATTGGAACCGATGACCATGTTTTCCATGTTGATATTTTTGATGGCCAGTTCAGGTAGACCGGTGATTTCTACGGCCGTGGCCGCTTTGTCACAGGTGATATTGCTGATATAAAAATTGCGAAAGACCGCAGGGGTCTGGGATGCCGGCACGATCGTGCTGGAACTGTAGTACATATTCAAACGAATGGCCTGCCCCCCGATATTGCGCATCTGAATATTGTCCACCCATATGTCCTCGATGACACCGCCCCGCCCTCGCATGGACTTCACGCGAAAACCACGGTCCGTCCCATCCATGATGCAGTCATGTGCATAGACATTGCGGATCCCACCGGACATTTCACTGCCCATGACCACCCCACCATGACCTTCGTGGCAATACACGCGTCGAATGACGATATTCTCCGTACAACGCCCCACACGCCAGCCTTCTTCATTGAGACCGGCCTTAAGGGCCATGCAATCGTCTCCGGTGGACAGATAGCAATCTTCAATCAAGAGGTTCTGCGTGGAATCCGGATTGATCCCGTCATTGTTGGGGCCCGAAGTCTTGACCTTGATCCCACGTACGATCATCTCGTTGCAGTAGACGGGATTCACCGTCCACATGGGACCGTTGGTAAAGGTCACGTTCTCGATCAAGACCTGATGGCAGGCGATCAACTGCACGAAGTTGGGACGCATGCCCATTTCCTCGGTTCCCAGAATGCGTTCGGTTGGGGGTACGCCCTTGAGGATCAACTGGTACAGTTTCTCGGCCGCCGCCCGTTGACGTCGGTGCCAGGGCCACCAGGCCTCACCCTGGCCATCGATGACACCATGCCCGGTGATGGCCACATTGCGCAATCCATAGCCATAGAGGGGTGGTGAATAGTTATAGCATTCAATCCCTTCCCAGCGTACAAAGACCACGGGCAGGTAATCGTCAAAATCCTGACTGAATCGGATCGTAGCCCCGTCCGACAGATGCAGGTTGACAAAGCTCTTGAGATGAATGGGACCGGTTAGCCATTCCCCGTCCGGGACCACCACCCGGCCACCGCCCGCATCAAAGCAGGCCTCAATGGCCTGGGCAAAGGCCTTGGTATTTTTGGTCTTGCCGTCTCCGACCGCCCCAAAATCGGTAATCACAAAGTCTCGATCCGGAAACTGTGGTACGGTCAACGTGGGCATCTCGAAATAGGGACTCAGATTTTTATAGACCTGCACATCACTGGCCACATAATCCTCAGGAGAAACCGCAAAGGCCGCGTCCCCACCCTGGGGCACCAACTTGATCTGATCTATGAATGTCCCGGCCACACGATGTGACAACACGAGTGTATGACGGCCCTTATCCAACTCAAAGGTTGGACTCTCCAGGCGACTCTCGGTGAGCAGACGGCGCCAGACCCAATTGTCCGCCCAATCGTGAATTCTCCAGACATAGGTTTCTCCATCGATTGAGATAAAGAAGGAATCCTCGCGCGTTTGCGGTTGCCCTGGCGTATAGACCTTGCCCCAGAGGGCATAGATACCGGGTGTTTCAACTTCAAAGGTCAATACCACGGTGCCCTTGACTTGGTCGATCTCCCGGATCACCCCTTCGGATTCCGGTACATAAACCGCCATCCCACCCGAAGCCTGGGGCGTTTGAACAATCTGCATGGGTGCGGTTATCTCGCCTGACTCTACCTCGATCAGGATCTCCGCTGCACCGACCGTAGCTGTCCATATCGTCATAAGCATCAACACCCAGCTCTTAATCATACTATTCCTCGTTTTTTTACGTTGATTCTGTTCCATGGCAACCTGTAAAGAGGATTATAGCATAACGACTAGAGGAGTGCCACACGACGACGATCCATGTTTGTAGCAATCTAACGTTGTGTCAGAATTTCCACACCGTTCTGCGTGACCAACACAGTGTGTTCGTACTGGGCACTGCGTTTTAAATCGGCAGTCACCACAGTCCAGTTATCCTCCCAGAGCACTTGCTTCCAGACGCCCATATTGATCATGGGCTCGATGGTAAAGACCATGCCGGGTTCGATGCGTGTCTTACCCTTTGAATTCGCGAAATGGGGCACGGTCGGATCGGCATGAAACTGGGTGCCAATACCATGACCACAGTAGTCCCGTACCACACTGTAGCCAAATCCCTTGACATAGGGTTCAATCACATTGCCGATATCCCGAATCAAACCGCCAGGTTTAACGGCCTTAATCGCCCGCATCAAGGCCTCGTGGGTCACCTGCATGAGTTGCTCGGATGCCGAATCGATTTTTCCCACGGCCACCGTTTCCGAACAATCACCATGAACCCCATTGAGAAAGAGGGTAACGTCAACATTGACGATGTCGCCTTCAACCAGAGGGCGATCATCGGGAATACCGTGACAGATGACCTCGTTGACAGAGGTGCAAGCACTCTTGGGAAAACCATGATAGTTCAACGGGCTGGGATAGCCCCCCTCGGCAATGCAGGCCTCATGCACGATCTCATCCAGGGCATCAGTGGTCACTCCCGGACGCACGGCCTGTAGTGCTTGATCCAGCACACGCCGCGCCGCTTGGCAGGTCTTACGCATCTGCTCGATTTCAGAGTCATTGAGCCTCACCTGTCGCATGGCCGGATTGTCTCCACCACCACCGGCCACATAATCCGGACGAGGAATATGTGCGGGTACCGTGCGAGGTGGGCTCACTCGTCCCTTAGTCACTCCACCTGCTGTAACCTTGGGGACAACGGGAAAAGACAGGGGGACTGTCCCAGAGGCCTCATCTTGCAGCATATGGCATTTTTTATATTTTTTACCACTGCCGCACCAACACAAATCATTGCGATTGAGTTTATTCATGATTGCACTGCTACCATCCTCCACGCCCTCAGGGCGAGGTTCATTGTTATTTCAAATCCATATTCACCGCCATGCCGGGTTGCAGGAAATACAAGGTCGTACGTACGTCTGCTGCCGACAGGATTCCCTGCACAGCCTGGGCATAAAGCTTTAACTGGGTTTCATAAAGCTTGGCTCGCTCGGCGACCTGTTGGGCCTTGACACGATCGGTCTTAAAGTCAATGATAAGATAACCCTTGGGCGTGACAATGATCAGATCCACGATTCCCTGGACCACCACGAAATCATCACCGCCACTAGGCTCCGGAATTCGCATAGTAAAGGGCCATTCCCGCAGGACTTGATTGTCGGGATCCAAACATTGTTGTCCCAAGGGCCCCTGGAAGAAATGATGTACGGCCTTGATCTGGTCGTCACCCATCAACCCCAGGGGCACGCGTTCATTCTTAACCAGTGACTCCACATGATTTTGGATCGAGGCTTGCGTAGGAGGTTGCTCCAAAGGCAGGGTCTCGAAAACCAGATGCATGGCCGTGCCGAGTTCGCGAGGATCAGGCGGAAGATCACCTTGGGCCGTTCGACTCGGCTTGAGTGCCACCTGCGGTCTGGCCTCCAACGCACGGCTCACATCCAGTAGGCTGAATTCATCGTCCTGATGAGAGAGTGCACTGACCGATTGCTTGGCAGAGGTTAAGGTGGCAACCGCATAGGGATAGGTCCAGGCCAAAGATTCTTCGATCTGTTGGGCCCAAGCCGGAGGCTTTGAAGTCGAGGTGTTTGTCAGGGCCTTGGCCTGACTACGGGTATTACGTAGATGCAAGATGGATTGTGTGATCTGATTGAGATGTTCACGGTCCAGGCAATGTAGTTGATAGAGCCCCTTGTCCTGCAAACCCGTCGAGGTTTCCAAAAAACGCTCTTGTAAAAGACGGGTATGGGACAGACCTCCTAACAACCAGTCCAAGTGACAGTCCGCCCCGGCTGCCATCCAGCCCGGCAAGGGCCCGTCGGAGATCATGGCTCCCTGTGCTACCCATTTACGACAATGATCACTCTTGACGCTACCACACAGGATCAAACGCTCGCGGGCTCGCGTCAAGGCAACATAGAGGATACGCATCTCTTCGGCCAGGGTTTGAACCTTTTGCTGTTCCCGAATGATTTCATAGGCGGCACTGTTGAAACGAGCACGACGTTCGGGTTCTACGACTTGCAGGCCTAGTCCGTAATGCTCATGCAACAAACAGGCCCCACGGCTATCCATGCGATTGAAACTGCGATTGAGCTCGGCCAAAAAGACCACGGGGAATTCCAGACCTTTGCTGCGATGTATGGTCATGATACGCACCGCATCCTCGGCTGCAGAATCG
The DNA here is from genome assembly GCA_963662565.2 of Sedimentisphaerales bacterium. Classification (GTDB taxonomy): domain Bacteria; phylum Planctomycetota; class Phycisphaerae; order Sedimentisphaerales; family Anaerobacaceae. Next base: position 77,516 of record CAXXXG010000006.1, read on the forward strand.
GGTTCGGCCGGAGCCCAGTCGCCGCCCTCTTCCAGCAGCTTTTCCACGAATTCGACAAAGCGACTCAAACTCCGCAGTGCACCTTCGTGGAACCCTTCAAATTGAATGGCCCGGTCATGCAGCTTGAGCAGGTTGGCCTGACGCTGGGCCCCATTGGGCAAGGCCGTGACATAGGCCAGGTAGCCGGTAGAACGATAGACCTCCCAGAGCAGTTGGGCCGGGCTTCCTTGGCGTGACAAGGATCGCCACGCCTGTAGTTGCTGTAGGGTCGTCGTCAGACGCTGTTTGAGGTCGTCGTCGGCCGACTGCTCGGCCACCAGTACAGATTCATAATAAGAACGCCCCTTACCGCCCTGCGGATCGGCCAAGCGAATGGCGGCCAAATCGCTGTCACTGAATCCAAACAGAGCGCTACGCAATACGGCCGCCAGCTCCACGTCACGTCGCGGATTGTCCAACACCCGCAACAGCGACAACATGTCACTGATCTCCAGGGCATCGAAATAACCACTGGTCGCCTGACTGCTGACCGGAATCCCGGCCAGTCTCAGAATCTCCACCATCTGGGGGGCCCGCCCGGACAAGGATCGCATAAGAATCACGATATCCCCGTAACGCACAGGTCGCCGGGTTTGTGTGCCCCGATCCAGGACCTCAATACGTTCGACTTCAACCAGGTGACGGATGCGTTCGGCAATAAAAGCCGCCTGCCGTTGGGCCGCTGAGATCAGATCAACGTCATCCATTCCGTCTTCGTCTTCGACTTCGCCGTGACAAGCCGGCTCTTTGTCCTCAGTCTCGTCCAGGATGGCCAGTTCGACCGCTGCGGTCCCTGCAGGCAACGGGTCATAAGACGCCCCACCGATCAAGACGGCCTTGTCGTCATAGGCCATGGAGCAGACCTCTTCGGTCATGACGCGACCAAAGACGACATTGGCAAAATCCAGCACTTCGACTCGAGAACGGAAATTGGCCTGCAGGTCTACTCGCAAGGGTTCCTTGTCAGAGGTCACTTCAGGCTGAGCCTGCTGCAACTGCCCCAGGAAGATCTCGGGGCGACTCTGACGGAAAGCATAGATACTCTGCTTGACGTCACCGACACAAAAGAGGTTGTCCCGTTGACCTACGCAATCCAGAATGGCCTGCTGCACGGCATTGACATCCTGGTACTCATCCACGAAGATCAGATCAAAGGATTGAGCCAGACGCTCGGCAATCGTCGGATGTCCCTGCAACAGAGTCAGCATCCCATGTTCGAGATCGGCAAAGTCCAAACAGTTGCGTTGGCGTTTGGCCGCAGTAAAGGCTGCACGAAAACGACGCACCAAGGTCACCAGGGTTCGGCTCTGCTGTCGAACCAACGGATCCAGGATCGCGTCACTGCCGGGCCAACACAGAGTCCAGGCCTTGAGTTGCTTGAGAGAATCCTTGGCCCCATTAACGGCCTGCTTGATCACCTCGGCCGTGTCCTCCTCCAGATCCTTGGGCTTGCGTTTGACATTGCTCCACTTGAACTCCTGCAAGTCAGCGGCCCAGGTTGAGAGATCGACCTTGGTTAAGCGTTCCAGCAGACCTTCAACCTGTGAATGATATTCGGTCTCGATCTGACTGGTCAAATAGCCCCCCTCGGCCAAGGTGCGATCCAGGTGGGCGGCAAAGGCGAAGCGTTGTTGGCATTCACTCAGGCAAGCGGCAATCAGATTACGCCCTTCATTGTTCCAATCCGGCGCAGACTCGGCCAGATCGAGCCACTGTTCGGCATCGACCACGCCCTCGAGAAAATCTGAAATACGAGGAATAGTGGCCAGGAAATCATCTCCCCGCGCCTTGACCGTACGATCCTGTAACAAAGCCGGCAGGTCACTCGCTAACGTTTCATCGGCCCAGGCCTGATCGATGACCTGACGCAGGATGTCACCCTTGAGCAAACGCCTCTCGTCCTCGTCGATGATGCTGTAACAAGGGTCGAGCCCCACTTCAAAGAAGTTGGCGTCCAGGATACGTTTACAAAAGGCGTGGATGGTGCTGATGTGAGCCGCATCGATGCGCAACAGTTGACTGCGCAGGGCCCGGTCCTTGCGTGTTTTGGCCTCAGCTCGCAAACGCCCGGCAATACGAGCCCGCATCTCTTCTGCTGCGGCCTCGGTAAAGGTCAGCACCAGGATGCGTTCGATGTCTACCCCGCCTTTTGGATCGGCCACGGCCTGAGCCACTCGCTCACTGAGTACGGCCGTCTTGCCGGTCCCAGCCGAGGCGGCCACCAAGACCTGACGGTCGCGGGTGTCGATGGCGAGTTTTTGGCTTGGAGTCCATTGGGGCGTGTTGCTCATTGCTCCCCCCCCATCTGCTGCAACGCCTCTTCCTTATTACAACTGTCTAGAATACGGTAGTCGTTGATCTGCCAGTCGAACTTACACAGGGCTCGGTAGTCACAGAAGCTGCATGGGCTCTGTGTGCCCAGGCGATAGGGAGCGACCTGGATGTCGCCATCAAAAAGTCGTGTTCCCAGGTCACGAATAAGTTGACGGCAGTAGGCCTGCACCCAATCGAACTGCTCGGGATGTAAAACAGGGCTGGTCTTGAAATAACTGTAGGGCAGTCCGTCCTTGGCCTTGTAAAAGGACCAATAGCGACTCCAGGAGGAACTCTCCACGGTTTCGAGGGCCTCTTCGAAGTCCCCATGAAACAGCCCCTTACCCTTACGCTTGAACCTGGTGGGTTGGGTTTGATCGAATGAACCCGTGGGCGTGGCCACCTCGATGGGCAGCATGAAGGCCCCCACTGCCTGTTGGATCTGCTGACCTTCGACCTCGGTTCCGGTTACGGCCAGGAGATAGAGCGGCAACTGCAGATCCAGACCATAGAGGAATTTGGGCCAGGAAAAGGAACGAGGCGTACGCTTGTAATCCATGACCAAGGCAAAGGCACCATGCTCGGTAGTCAGGGTGTCCAGGCGGTCGATCCGTCCTCGCACCTGAATAGACCTTCCTTGTTTGTCGGTTACCACCACAGGCGGCAAGGTGGCGTCAGGACCAAAATCCAGTTCTGCAGCAAGGGGCACGAATTGACCGGCACGCGTCATCTCGGCCAACTCGATAACACAGTCATGTAGGCTCTGACGAGCGTTGCCCAGCACAAAACCATGGTGCGGTGACTGTTCTACAAAGCGTTGAATCGAGGGCGACTCAGCCACTACAGCATCGAAGCACTGGTCCAAGACGACCTGTAGTCGCTCGGGATCCACATTACCCAGGTGCAAATCCTGCTCTTTCAACTGATGATGCAGCCGTTCCAATACGTCGTGGTATAGGTTGCCCACGTCCACCGGTTCCATCTGAATGGTGTCACGGGGTTCGAGGCACAGACCGTAGCGGGCGAAATGCTGATAGGGACAGGCAGCAAAGCAACTCAGTCGACTGGCCGAACAGAGCAAGGTATCCCCTTGGAGCCGGTGGGCCAGGTCAGCTGTTAAACCAGCCTGATTATCATAGACCAAGGCACGCGAGACCGCATCGGCCGCCCCCTGCAGCGAGGGTGAGTCGTGATTGCGGAACCAGAGCAAGGTGTCTTGCCATTGCGGGTCAGTGCCATCGGTGGTATCGCGTCCCATGTTGCGAGCCAGGGTCAGAGCCAGTTGATGAGAACTATAAATCGTCGCCAACGGGGCCTCGACAAAATCCGTCGGTATCCAGGTCAAGTGGATAAACAACTGTTGCAGTGCATCGACCAGGGGCGAGGGAACCACGGCCGAGCCATCCTCATGCACGGCGGGCACGGTGATCACCAGGGCCTCTGATGCACGGGTAAAAGCGATATAGGCCAGATACTGGCGACCGACCAGTCGTTGGGACAGGCTGTCGGCCAGTAGAAACTCCTGGGACTCGGCCAGGGCTCGATCCTGCTCGGTAAGCAATGTATCAAAGGTTACGGGCATGGGGAACTGGCGTTGTGTGGCCCCCACCACATAGAGCACCTTGATATCGGGATGACGACTACGTTCGATGCTGCCGATCATGACCTGATCGAGGGTGGGCGGAATATGTTTGCAGGTCAACTGTCCCAGGGCCTGAATCAAAATGCGACGGAGTTGGTCGCTGGGCAAGGGCTCGTCACCCAAAATGGCAACCATCTCGTCGAGCAGATGCACGAGTTTGTCCATCAGTTGACGATGACCGGAGCAATCCGCGGGATCGTCTTGACTCCATTGGGCCAGGGTCTTCGGAATCGCAAGGCGTTCAATCCATTGCCACAGGGACGCCACGAATTCGGCCGCACTGAGATGACGCGGTTGCCCTTGATCCGTAAGGTCGTAGTAGAGTCGCTTGAGATCAGCGGTCGCCTTTTGACGCAAGACATCCAATTCTGGTTGATCCGGATCCCAAGGCTGAGATGAGAGCCAACGCAATCCCTCGAAGCCCAGGGCCAGCACGGCATTTTCCAGGCGATAGATGTCCCGGTCAGGTAGCGGTCCCAAGCCGGTCTTGAGGTAAGCCAGTACATCCCGTGTGGCCCAGCCGGATTGAATGCACTGCAATGCGGCCCCAAGGGCCTCAACCAGGGGATGCTGGCAGAAGGTCTTGGCACGATCTAAGAAAAAGGGAATCCCCGCATCATCAAAGGCGGCCTCCAGTAGATGGTGATAACCCTCCATGTCTGAAACCACCACGGACAGGTCACGATAACGCAGTCCCTGCTGTTGTACACGGGAAGCAATGTCACGGGCAATGAAGTCCACCTCGGCCCGGCGATGTGGGGCCAAACGCAGTTCAATCTGGCCTTGAGGAGGCTGAGGAGTAACCTGGGGAGCTAAAAAGCTTTGCTCCAAATGAGCGAGATCCTGGGAGTCGCTGAAGCGATACCCCGTATGTAAGAGGCTGGGCGAATCAATGGTCATCTCGAACCTGTCACAAATCTGGAGCAATTGTACATAGGTCCGTTCCGAAGCAGCAAAGAGGCTGTGCGGATCGAGGTCTTCGAGGATTCGATTATTCAGATCCAACCGATCCGGATCGAGACAGAGGGCCAGGTCTATCTGTGACATGCGAGGAAGTAATCCGGCTAAAAGGTTCATTTCCTGGCCAGTGAACCCGGCAAAACCATCGATCCAAAGATGACCGCCCTGAAGCCATTGGGCCTGTTTCAAGGCCTCTTGGATTTGGACACTTCGTATTTCCGGATTAAGCAAAGGGTGCCCACTTCTGGTGACGGCCGTCAAGTAGGCCTGGTAAAGGCGGCCCAAGTCCTTAAATTTACGCAGGGTGGCCCCTGTATCTTGAGACTCGCCCAGTCGTTGTAGAAGATCATCGACATCTCTCGGCCCCTGACCATAATGCTGCAATTCAGCGATCAGCCCGGCCAGGGCCGTGGCCATACCCGGTTCTTGGGCGACTTGTCCGAAGACATACAGGTCGTCGCCCATCTGACCGAGCAACCGTTGCAGTAAGATCTGTTGACCGGCCCGTGACAGTTCGCTGGCACCTGCTTTTGGCCCCAGCAAGTGGAAGAGGAGACGATCAAAAGATAAAATTCTCAGGCGGCTGAAGCCCAGGATTCCGGCATGACTGAGAACGGCCCGCTCCATCTGGAAGGTGGCCTGTTCTGGGACCAATAGGATCAGGGGCGTAGGTGAAGACGGATTCTGAACCAAGGCGTCACAAACCGCCTCGATACAGGCGTGCGTCTTGCCCGTGCCACTGCGTCCCAGGATAAACCGTACTGCCATGAACCATCCTTGTGTTAGTCATCAATTGAGGCTTATTTCTAACACAGATGGGGCAAATTGACAAGCTGCGGTTGGTTATTCGAACTGCTGGCGAAATTGATCGAAGGCCTGCTTGAGTTGGTCCAGTTGATCGGCTACGGATTCGACCTTCTCCTCCAAAAGCGTGATTCGATCCGGAGTTGAAGTGGCTTGGTCGGTGTCATCCGCAGGGCCGGTCATCTCATTATCATGAACGTCGGGTATGGGGGCCAACAGATGACAGAAGCGTTGTTCTTTTTGGCCCGGCTGACGTGGGGCCTGTTGGGCCAGGCTCATATCGCCTAGGGTATCCAAGGTGGTTTGCACTGCCTCTAGATCGGCAAAGCTATGCATCCGTTCACATCGTCCGCGTAACTCACCTGGAGTTTGCGGTCCCCGCAAAAGCAACACGCACAGGATGGCTTCCTGGTCTGGGGATAACTCCAGTTTTTCAACCAGCCCCTCACGGTATTTATCTACCCGACCGGAGGTGTTGATCCAAATCAAGCTCTTTTGTCTCAATCCCCTGATGGCCTGCTGCACGATGGCCTCGTCATAGTTGACCACTGGTGATCGATTGACCTTTTGATTACAGGCATTGACCAGGGCATTGAGTGACAAGGGATAATACTCGGGCGTGGTCAGCTTCTTTTCCAATAAGGCGCCCAAGACCCGGGTTTCCTCCGTGGTTAACGAAAACTCCATGTTCCACTCCTTTATATTGACTCCATAAAAAAAGACCCGCCTCGTAGGAGGTGGGCCTTTTCCAAACATAGTAAGCTGAGATCGACTTATTGAAAGTCAAACAGCGATTGCGTCTTGATCATGGTCAGCTGATCGGGGTAGGCCGAAAAGGTGTGCACGTGTAATTCGTTACGTCGGGCCTCGTAGTCGATATAACAGAACGGCTCATGTGCCTCCACTTCGGACTCGGGATGACTGACGAACACGCCACGGTTGCGGGCGAAACGTTCCAGTTCGGACCGGGTCTGTTTATAGAGATTACCGCTCATCTTCTCGACTTGGAAGTCGGTCATATAGCTGATTCCACGACTCAACGTACATTTGTGTGTACGCGGGCCCCGGAACTGGAAGCGTTCGACCAGTCCACGCGAAGGCAGTAACTGCCCTGGTGAACTTACGACCTCCGTAAGACATTCGTCTCCCGAAAAGACACTGATGACATGCGTGCATCCTGTAACCCACACCAGGGCTTCATACCCCTCGGTCCTGATCTCGCGACGTGCGTAGACCTGGAACAGCTCGGGATGCAGCGGCCTTTGAAAAAGGCTAAACGTCAGCTGATCAACAGCTACATTGATTTGTGGTGATTCCATTTATTTACCCCAAAAAGTGTCTCACCAATACGAGGGTTATTATATCGAAATGGAAATTTTCATTCAAGTTCGCTATCAGTACTGAAAACGCCGTTTTCAGCCCTTATAGGACGATTTTTCCACAAATACAAGGCGTGCAAGACTTAACAAATGGAGAAATGGAGTAACTTTTTTTGAAAATTCTCGGGTTAAGGCCAAGATTTACATGGAAAACCACACGGCATTCAGGCAGGTTGCAAGGATATCGTAGAGTGCATGAGTACCTGCTGTGATCCCGAAACCGCGTATAGCAAAAAGAACGGCGAAGTAAACCCCCGCAATCGCCCGAAAGCTAAAGGCCGCCCAACTGAAGGCCGAGGTCTGGCCAATTTGACCGTGAATGATAACCACATGGTGGTGTGCACTGAACAAAGCGGCACTAATTAAAACCGAAAGGATAATGGCATGTTTGTGTGACAGGCCCAAGGCATCCTGGAAGATCATCATCAAAACAACCATCAACACCAAGCGAAAGACCAGTTCCTCGTAGATCCCGGCTCCCAGTCCAGTCACAATACTGGCAAGTAGACTCTCACCTTCGGAGTGCTCTGCAGTCGCAACCTGCTGAAGCCTCAAGACAGCCTCATGGTCCGTATTTACCTCCACAGCTTGCTGGACAACGGATACCACTTGATTGGATTCTTGCACTACCGGTTGAGTGCGACTGTTACACACCAGAGACAATACGATCAAGGGGATGGCCAGAAGGACGCATTCAATGAACATGGGGACCAGGTCACGAGGTGACAATGACCATGACTTGCGTGAGGCCAATTGCAATCCCAATAGAATGGCAAAGACCACCAAGGGAGGTGCGGTCCAGGCCCAGCGACCGTCGAAATTGAGAAACTTCAAGGCCTCCTGCAGCCAGACAAAGGCCACCACTCGCACCTCGGACTGATTGAGGACGTCGGTATTGATCAGAAAGGTGCCGAGTTCATAGAGGATGATAAAAGGCAGCAAAAAAATGATCGCATAAATCGGCCGCCCTGTGCGTTCCAGGTAGGAGTCTTTCTCGAAGTTTAACCACTGACTGGTACTATAAGTAAAAGTGTCCTTGTATTTGGCTTTTGGCATCCAAGCCCCATTGTCACTCAACAAAACGAACCATAAAAGTACCGCGGAAGAAAGTTTACTTTATCGGCCCAGCAATTACAATAGCCAAACCATGACAACCCATGAGACCCTAATTGAGCTATATGAGTCACTGCTGGAGGCCTTTGGACCACAACACTGGTGGCCCGGAGAGACGCCCTTCGAAATAGCGGTTGGCGCCATCCTCACCCAGAACACCAACTGGACCAACGTAGAAAAGGCCTTGGATCGCATTAAGGCCCGTGACCTGCTGGCCTGTGACAGTCTCTTAGGTCTCCCGGATGAAGAACTGGCGGAGTTGATCCGCCCAGCCGGCTATTTTCGTCTTAAGACCGGACGACTCAAGAACTTTCTCGCCTGGTTGGATCAACGTGGAGGATGCCTCGAAGCCCTCGAGGATTCCTCGGTAGATTCCCTACGCGAGGAACTATTGGCCGTCAAGGGGATCGGGCCGGAGACCGCGGATAGTATCCTACTCTACGCCTTGGATTTACCCACGTTTGTAGTGGATACCTATACAGCCCGTTTGGCGGTTCGTCACGGGCTGATCGAGCCCCCCTTTGACTATCACGAACTCCAGGAACTCTTTACGTCAAACCTACCCTGTGACGCTGCACTCTATAATGAATACCATGCCTTGATCGTGGCGGTCGGCAAGGACTTTTGCAAACCCAAGGCCCGTTGTGAATTGTGTCCCCTCCAGCATCACCCCCACAGCCTTGCAGAGTCGTCATAGCACTTACTCGTCGTCGATATCGATCGCCCCAACCGGACATTCTTCAGCAGCCTGCTGGGCGCTGGATTCCAGATCCTCGGAAATCTCATCCAATAAAACCTGGGCCATTTCTGAACCCATTTCAAAGACCTCGGGACATGTATCACAGCACAATCCACAGGCTGTACAGGTATCTTTAATCGTGACAACCATGATCGACTCCTAAGCTACAATGCGAAAACTAATACAGCGTTAAATATGCATACTACAGCGGCTTCGTCAACTGAATTGCCCCCTGATAAATCAAAAAAAATGAAGGAGCAAAAACGGCCTTAGTCCTCGTAAGACCGACTTTTACTCCTTCTGTTTGGTGTGAGTTCCGCATCACTACGGAAGGGCGCATCCATGCCCCAGGCACTGGCAACCCGGGGATGTTTTTGATCGCTGTCTAACCTCTAACCAATGGTTTCGGTGATGGTTTTAAGCAATACTTCCGGTTTGATCGGCTTTTCAAGGAAGGCCTTGACCGGCAACCAGTCGCTATCCGGTTCAAATCCAAAGGGCAGGTTCATTTCCTTACGTACACCGGTGATCATGACGACTGGGGTGCCCTTGAGCGATTCGTCGGCGTGCAGTTCACGTGCCACATCAAATCCCTCGGATTTGGTGGTCATCATCACGTCCAGCAGGATCATGTCTGGCTTCTCTGCCTTTGCCTTTTCCACACCGGTTTTGCCTTCGTGGGCGCAGATTGCCTGGTAACCCTTGGCATCCAGCAAATTCAGGATCGCATCTACGTATTCGACATCATCATCGATTACTAGAATCTTCTTGGCCATTTAAATCTCCTTTGTACAAATCAGCATCTAAAGCAATTGGCCCAAACTATAGCCTATTTCGCTTTTGATTGCTTCCGATATTTTTCAATAATCTCTACAATTTTGGTGGGGGTCAGCTCCCCGTAAACCTTGTCATCGATCATGACCACCGGGGCCAAACCACAGGCTCCCAGGCAGCGAGCCGGGGCCAGGGTAAACAGGCCGTCCTCGGTGGTTTCGCCCTCATCGACCTTTAGATGGTGCTTGAGGGCCTCCATGACCTGACCGGCCCCCTTGACATAGCAGGCCGTGCCCAGACACACCGAGACCATGTGCCGGCCCACGGGTTTGAGGTTGAAGTAGTGGTAAAAGGTGGCCACTCCCCAGATATGGGCCGTGGGGATCTTCATCTCCACCGCAATTTCGTCAATAATCTCCTGCGGCAAATAGCCATAGAGTTCCTGGGCCTTATGGAGTACCGCGATCAAATAGGAATCGCTGCGAGACTTGCCCATTACCTCGGCAATAAACTCCTTGAGTTCGGTCAGTTTTTTATCAGTATCGGTTGTCATCATAACCTCGTTAGTCTGTGGATTTTTTCATTTTCGGTGCGACGATCCCCTGGGGGCCCTGCTCTTTATAATGGGTATGCAGGAGTTGGTGAGACTTGTCCGCCAAGGGACGTCCCAGGAATTCCTTGTACAGACGCTGCACCTCGGGATTCTCATGGCTACGACGGATGGTGTTCTTGCGATCCGTACCATAGAGGGCTTGGGCTCGCTTGGCCATCTGGTCTTCGTAGTCACCATCGGCATCGCAGGTGTAGGGCTGCCCCCCACCGCCGACACAACCACAGGGACAGGCCATAATCTCGACAAAGTGGTAACGATCCGGCTCTGCTCGAATCAGATCAAAGACCTGATGACTGTTACCCAGGCCATGGGCCACGGCCACACGTACCTCGGTCCCGTCTACATCGACCTTGCCTTCCTTGATGCCCTTAAACCCACGCACATCTTCCAACTCGATGTCGATCAGGGTCTCGCCGGTATAGAGTTCGTAGGCAGAGCGTACTGCGGCTTCCATCACACCACCGGTAACACCAAAGATGGTGGCTGCACCCGAAGACATACCCAGGGGTTTATCCCAGGCCTCGCCATCGAGATTGGCGAAATCAATACCCGCAGACTTGATCATCCAGGCCAACTCGCGGGTGGTGATGGTCATGTCAGTACTTGGCCCGCCGTCGATGGTATGCTCGCTGCGTCCGACCTCGCTCTTCTTGGCCGTACAGGGCATGATGGCCACACAGAAGATCTTCTTGGGATCGAGCCCATTCTTTTCGGCAAAAAAGGTCTTGATGATATTACTCATCATACTCATGGGCGACTTACAGGTAGAGACATAGTCCATCATATCCGGATGGAACTTTTCCAGGGTATTGATCCACCCCGGACAACAGGAGGTGATCAAGGGCAGCTTGCCCTTGCCCTGCAGACGCTCGAGGAATTCGCTGCCCTCTTCCATGATGGTCAAGTCGGCTGCGAATTGGGTATCGAACACATAGTCGAAGCCCAAACGCCGCAGGGCTGCGGCGGTCTCGTGCTCCATGTTGCGACCGACCTCAATTTCAAAGGGCTCGCCAATGGCCGCACGCACGGCCGGCGCTACATGTACGATCTTGATCAGATCGGGATCGTTGAGCTTCTCGAAGAGTTCCTGGGTCTGGTTGTGTTCGGTAAAGGCCGCGGTCGGGCAGATATTGATACACTGACCGCACTGGCTACACACGCTCTCGCCCAACGGCATGTTATAGGCGGGCATGACCACGGTATTGAAGCCGCGATGAGCGTAACCCAGAGCCTTAACGCCTTGAACCTCTTCACACATACGTACGCAACGGCCACAGAGCACGCACTTTTCCGGATCGCGTACTACACCCGGTGACGAGTCGTCACAGTCGTAGCGTTTGCGTTCGCCTTCGAAGTGACGCTTGCGAATGCCCATGGCATGGGCCAAACGTTGCAGCTCGCAATTGCCGTCCCGCTCGCAGGTGTGGCAGTCCTGGGGGTGATTGTCCAGCAACAGCTCGACAATGTCCCGCCGGGCTCGACGCAGTTCGGCGCTGTTGGTGTGAATCACCATGCCGTCACTGACCGGGAAGGCACAGGAGGCCACGTAATTCCGCATGCCCTCGACCTCCACGATACAGACGCGACAGGCCCCTTCAATGGATAGGTTGGGGTGGTAACACAGACGCGGGATATGATAACCACAGGCATCGGCGGCCTGCATGATGGTCAGGCCGGCTTCGACCTGATAACGTTTATTGTTAATCGTGATGTTTATCTTCTGTTCCATGGGATCTCTAGACCTTCTCAATGGCTTCAAACTTACAGGTGTTGACACACATGCCGCAACGGACGCAGGCGTCTTGATCGATCACGTGGACGCTCTTGGTCTTGCCGCTGATGGCATCCGTAGGACAGGCCCGTTTACAGGCCCCGCAACCAATACACTTGTCCGTGATCTGGTACGCTATCAAGCTGCTACAGACCTTGGCCCGACACTTGCCTTCGCGAATGTGCTCTTCGTACTCCTCACGGAAGTTCTTGATGGTGCTGAGCACGGGGTTGGGGGCTGATTGGCCCAAACCGCAGAGCGAGGCCTTCTTGATCATGTTGCCCAGACGTTCGAGTTTTTCGATGTCCCCTTCCTGGCCCTTGCCTTCGCTGATACGGGTCAGAATCTCGAACATGCGTTTGGTCCCTTCGCGACAGGGGGTACACTTGCCGCAAGACTCGTTCTGGGTGAAATCCAGGAAGAACTTGGCAATATCCACCATGCAGGAATGCTCGTCGATGACAATCATTCCACCGGAACCCATAATCGAACCGGCCTGAGCCAGGGATTCATAGTCCACAGGGGTATCCAGGTATTCGGCCGGTAAACAACCGCCCGAGGGGCCACCGGTCTGAATCGCCTTGACCGCAGCACCCCCAGGAACACCTCCACCAATATCATAGATGATTTCACGCAAGGTCGTACCCATAGGGACCTCGATCAGTCCCGTGTTGACCACCTTACCGGCCAAAGCAAAGACTTTTGTGCCCTTGCTCTTTTCTGTGCCCACCGAGCTGAACCACTTGCCGCCGTCGATGAGGATCACGGGGATGTTGGCCCAGGTCTCCACGTTGTTGATGACCGTGGGTTTCTCGAACAGACCGCTGACCGAGGGATATGGCGGACGGGGACGCGGCATACCGCGGGCCCCTTCGATCGAATTGATCAGGGCCGTTTCCTCGCCACAGACAAAGGCACCGGCACCCAGGCGAATCTCGATATCGAAACTGAAGTCCGAGCCCAGGATGTTTTCACCCAGCAGGCCGTGTTCGCGGGCCTGGGCAATGGCCTTTTCCAGACGCTCGATGGCCAATGGATACTCGGCTCTGATATAGATGATGCCGGTGGAGGCACCAATGGCATAACCGGCTACGGACATCCCTTCCAATACCGTATGGGGATCGCCTTCAATGGCACTGCGATCCATAAAGGCCCCTGGGTCGCCTTCGTCTGCATTACAGATGACGAACTTTTCTTCGCCCGGTTGATCCTTGGTAAACTGCCACTTGAGACCCGTGGGGAAACCGGCACCGCCGCGTCCCCGTAGTCCCGAGGCCTTCACCTCATCAATGACGTCTTGTGGGGTCATCTCGGTGATGGCCCTCGCCAGGGCTTCATAACCCCGCAGGGCCAGGTAGTCATCGATGTTTTCGGGATCGATGATACCGCAGTTACGTAGGGCAATACGCATCTGCTTGCCAAAAAACTGCACATCGCCAAACACGCGGAAGAAACGATTGTACAGGTGATTTTCCTGTACGATCAAACGCGCCACGGGTTTGTCCTGCAGTAGATGTTGTTCGATAATCTCTGTGATGTCCGCTTCAGTCAGGTTGCCGTAGAGGGTGTAGCCGGGATTGACCACCATCATCGGGCCTTGGGAACACATGCCCAAGCAGCCACTGATATTGATACGAACTTTGTCCTTGAGTCCCTGCCTCTCCAACTCGCTCTCCAAAAAGCCATGCAGATCGCGCATGCCCTGTTGGATACACGATGTCCCCTCACAGAGGGTAATAGCGTATTCTGTTTTCACCTTGCCTTGCCTTTCCAGTTCAGTTGTCTAGAGCCTCTTGATAGCACTGCATTTGAGTGTTTCCCACGCTGCAGCATCCTTCTCTTAGGTGCTCTTAGTTAATGACCCATTCCTCGATCACTTCACCATTCTTGAGATGCTTCTCCACGATCTGTCGGGCCTTTTCCCCATCGATCTTACCGTAGCGCACCGGAATCTTACCGGCTTCCACGATTTCAACGGTGGGTTCCAGATTGCACCGACCGGCACAACCCTTTTGGCTCAAATACACATCCGTCAGCCCCCCTTGACTGATCGCCGTGCGAAAAACTTCCATTACGTCCTTGGACCCGGCCGCAATTTCGCAGGTGGCCATCCCCACATAGACTCGCTTGGTGGAGAGGTACCCTTTGCTGATGATGCGACCGACCGCCTCAGCGCGTTTCTTCTTGATGACATCCAACGCCGTCGCCACTGTCTAAACCTCTTTCAATTCGAAATATAAATGCATTACCATGTTCACGAGACTCGGCCCAAATCTTGCCGCCGTGCGCCTCAACGATCTGTTTCGCGATAAACAAGCCCAATCCCGTGCCTTTGACTTTTTTGGTCTGGGCATTGTCCAGTCGCGAAAACTTATGGAATAAACGCCCCCGTTGCTCATCAGTCATGGGCTCGGAGTCGTTATACACCTCAACTTCAATCATATTCTCAATCACGTGACCTGCGATCGACACATTGGCCCCGGGATTACTGTACTTGATGGCATTACTCACCAGGTTATTGACCACGATCAACATCAGGTCACCATCGGCCTTGACCTTCATCTCGGGATCCAGATCCAGGGCCAGCTTGAGCCCTTTGCGATCCGCCAGGGTTCCCAAGGTATCCAGTGAATGATCGATCACCTCGCTGCGCAACAGGATCTCGCTCTTATTGGTGGCCAGGTCACCCCGCTCGATCTGACCGAGACTCAGGAACTTGCGTACCACATTGCCGAGATAGTCCAGGTTGCGTGCCACCGAATCGATGGCCTTGCGTTGCTTGAAATTGATCATGCCTAGGAAGCCGTCACGCACGGAGTAAACGTTCATCACTGCCGAAGCCAGGATTCCCTTGAGTTCATGGGCCACAAATCCAATCAGGTCCACATAACTCTTATTGGATTCCCGGAGTTTCTCATTGGTCACCTTGAGCCATTCCTCCCGTTCGTGTAGACCATCGGCCATGGCATTAAAGGCCTGGCCCAGGGTGTTGATCTCCTTGACATCGGTGTGGGTATTGACCACCACCCCGAAATCTCCCGTACTCAGTCGTCCCGCCGCCTCGGACATCTCGATCAAGGGACGCGAAATACCGTTGGCCAGCAAGAAGGAAATCACCACGACCACGAACGTGGCCGCAGACACCAAGAGCACAAACACCACCAACGCCTCACGGGCTAGTGCGTTATAGGGTTGCTCTAAAATACCCACATAAAGGATTCCGATGATCTCGTCATTGATGCTACGAATGGGTTCATAGGCAGTTTTGTACCAATCGGTCACAACAAACGCACGATCCCGCCAAACCTGCCCTTTTTCCACGACGGCCAGATAAACCTCTTCAGAGACACGGGTTCCCACTGCACGATGCCTGGATTCATCCAACACATTGGTCGCAATACGAACATCATCCTGGAAGATTGTCACGGTCCCAATGGGCAGTGCTCCATAGACTTCCTCACCGAAGACCAGGTTGCGAATGCGATCGACAAAGTCAAAATCACGATTGATCACACGACCGCCATAGAAAACCTCACTGAGCTGTCCCTCTCCATTATAAATAGGGATGGCATACTCCTTGACCATGACTCGATCCAACTTGATTTTCTCTGTCGGACGGGCGTGCAGGGTATCCTTGATCTCAATCATGACATCGTTGATATCCCTGGGCGTCAAACGCCGTAACTGCTCCATGGGCATCAAACGCGTCGCTCCGACGCCTTGGCCGCAGGCCAGGGCAGCCTGGACGATTTCACTATCGATCTCACCAGCCCCCACCGCTGGCTCACGGGCAATATAATGCAAACGCATCGCCTGCCTGAGTCCTTCTAAATCATCTCCAACCGTCACCAAACACATCTGGCCAAAGAGATCTCCCATGCGGTCAATTTCATCTTGATACGACTGCCCCGCAGCCAGCAGGGCCCGCTCGACCTCGGATTGGGCTCGATCAATTACGTCGCGTTTGATGACCCCATAGCCCAACACTCCAATCAGAAGGGCCAATCCCAAGGTCACCGTCACAAAGCAACGCATCAAATGAGTTTTCAAGCTGAATGCCGCCATCTAGTCGCTCCCGGTCTGTTTAGCCGCATTGACAAAGTAAATGATGTTCTCCAACTCGTTCACGAGATTGATATTATTGAGCACCACCCCTTCCGGCCCCTTGAGACAGATGGGAGCAAAGTTGAGAATTCCCTTTACCCCGCCTTGGAGCATCAACTCCAAGACCTGCTGAGCGGCAAAATCCGGCACTGCGATAATTCCGAGTTCGATCTCATGCTCACTTACAAAAGCATTGAGTCGTTCCATAGGCAGGATTGGCACCTCAGCCTCTTCGTCATACTTGACGGCATCGATATCAAAACCAGCGACCACTTTGATGCCGCTCTTTTCAAAACCGGAGTATTGCAACAGGGCCCGTCCAAGATTCCCCATGCCCACCAAAACGAACTGATGGATACGATCCTTACCCAGGACCTTATTGAGTTGCTCCATCAATTCATCAACCTTATATCCCCCGCGTCGATTACCGGTAATCCCGAAAATCGAAAAATCCTTACGCACCTGAGTTGCCGTAACCCCAGCGGCATCGGCCAGGTTTTCAGAAAAGACCCTCACAAAATTAAGGGCCTTAAGACGTACTAATGCGTTCTTATAGCGTGACAAGCGTATGATACAGGTTCGATTCGTCATCACAGCAGTCCCTTTGTTTTTAATGCAGATCTAAAATTATCAGGAGTACAAGGAGCTTTATCGGCCCCTAGGTCAATAAAAACAGATACATTATATCAATTCAGTAAAGTAGATCAATATTAATGTGACCATCTTCACAATAATAACTGCAATTAGAGAAAATAATACTCCACCGTATCATGAAACAGCATAACAGAGTAAAGAACTAGGTCTTTGCAATCATTAAATCTTTCGATCTAAACGGCGATATGCAATGGCCTCGGCAATATGACTGCCCCCAATATGTGTTTCTCCCTCTAAATCGGCGATTGTTCGAGCCACCTTGCAGATTTTATCGTGAGCCCGCGCTGACAGACCGAATTCGGTCATGGCATGGCCCAGCATGGCCTCTCCCTGGTTATCCAGGCCACAGTGCTTTTCAACCTGGCGATGATCCATGGTGCCATTGGTCATGATCGAATCAGCTCCAAATCGATGTCTTTGATGCTCCCGGGCCTTCATCACCTGCCCTCGCAATTCTTGACTGCTGATACCATCACGGTTGTCTTTGGCCCTCAACTGCTCGAATTTGACGGCCGGCACCTCAATATGGATGTCCATACGATCCATCAAGGGACCGGAGACCTTGGATAGATAGCGTTCCACCTGATTGGGGGTGCAACGACAGCGTTTGGAGTTTGTACCGTAGTATCCACAAGGGCAGGGATTGAGCGAGGCCACACAGATAAACTGAGCCGGATAGGTGATGGTACGCTTGGCCCGCGATACCGTGACCGTGCCATCCTCCAGGGGCTGACGGATCATCTCCAGAACATGGCGAGGAAACTCGGCAAACTCGTCCAAGAATAGGATGCCATGATGGGCTAGCGATAACTCACCCGGTCTGGCATTGGGTCCCCCACCGACCAGGGCCGGACCACTGGCGCTATGGTGGGGCATACGAACCGGGCGACGGGCCATCAGGGCCTGGTTGCGACCCAACATCCCCATGGAGGAATAGATGCGTGTGGTCTCCAGGGATTCAGCCCAATTCAAGGGCGGCAAGATGGTAGCCAAACGCTGGGCCAACATGGTTTTGCCCGCTCCCGGAGGGCCAATCATTAAGATGTTGTGCCCCCCGGCCGCCGAAACGGTCAAGGCACGTTTGGCCATATCCTGCCCCCGAACATCCGAGAAGTCCACTTGATAGTGACTCTGGACCTCGAACAGCCGTTCGGAATCGATGACTGTGGGTTCCAACAAGGGCTCGCCAGTCATAAAGGTCACGGCCTGAGCCAGGGCTCCCACCCCGTACACATCCAAGCCCTGCACGACAGCCGCTTCTTCGGCATTGGCCAGGGGGACCAGGATCCCTTTATAACCCTGTTGACGGGCCGTCATGGCCATGCTCAAGGCACCGTTGATGGGACGCACTCTCCCATCCAGGGCCAGTTCTCCCACCACGACATAGTCCTCTAGTAAATCACTCTTGAGCACCCCCTCACCCACCAGCATGCCTAGTGCAATGGGCAAGTCAAAGGCAGGCCCTTCCTTCTTGAGATCGGCCGGGGCCAGGTTGACCAGGGATTGCGTCTTGGGAAAACCGTAACCGGAATTGACAATGGCACTGCGTACTCTCTCGATGCTCTCCTTAACCGCTGCGTCCGGCAATCCCACAATCACGGTCTTGTCGAATCCACCCCGCGCCACATCCACTTCCACCTCGCACAAGACCCCATCGATTCCTTCCAGGGTTACGCTATGCAATCGTGCCAACATAAGCTATCCTCGCAGTTTGATTAAAACCGCATTCTAAGCATAGACCCATATGCTAGCAAGCAATAAAGAGTATCAAGACGTAATATTACCCTTTTAAAGCTTCTAAGGGAGGAAGGGGCACTTCTTCTAAAGATCTTCCTTAAGCATCTCACGTGCTTCAGAGGAGAAGACGGCGGCCAAGAACTCCAGCACCTGATGACTGGGCACGGCAAAGCCGATCCCCTGGGCTGAAGCCAACATGGCAGTATTGACGCCTACCCATGATCCACTCAGGGTAATCAAGGGGCCACCGGAAGAACCGGGATTAATGGCGGTATCGGTTTGAATGTAATCCACGCCTCGCTCTGCTTCTGTGTTTTCGGTAATATTGCGATAGGTCTGACTGATGATCCCTGAAGTCACGGTATGCCCCAATCCCAGTGGGTTCCCTACGGCAATCACCATGTCACCTGCGTCAACCTGACGGGAATTGCCCATGGGCAGGACCTTGAACTTGGGCAACGACTCCCCCTTGACCTTGAGCAGGGCCAGGTCGTAGACCGGATCAACCGCCAACACCGACACCTCGTAATCCTTGCCCTCTTTGGTCAGGATCATCACGACTTCGGCGTTCTCAATGACATGCCCATTGGTCAAGAGATAGCCGTCCTCGTGAATGAAGAAACCTGATCCCAATCCCAATCCCGGTACTTTGACCGGAATTCCACCAATCGGACTAAAGGGGATGAGATTAATGCGATAAGGACTATTGCTTTTAACAAAGATACTTACCACTGCATCCTTACTGTCGTCGGCCACCTGCCGTATCAACCCGGTCGTCAAGGGACGCTCTTGCAGAGTGTTGCTGGCGGGTTGAAAGAGATCACGAAAAGACACATTATTGAGAGCACGGGCCTCAGGATAGATCATCACCGGGGCATTGGCTTCCACCTTGGGACGATCCGGACTGACACAACCGGAAACCATCATTAACAGCGAACTAACAGTTATGACAATAAAGGGCTTGGTCAACGCCATGACATCTCCAATCTTTTCAATGGACGTCCTTAAGAACACTCTCACAAGACATGGACCTTAAAACGCCATGGACACACCGACCGACAGTACCCCCGAATCCATGCTCCAGTGATCATCCATGTCAAAGTCACGATAATGGTATGCCAAGAGGATGGAGGCATTGTCGGTAAACTGAAAATCAACGCCCGCATTTAAACTGAAATATCGATCCATATCCCTAAATCCCAGAGGGCTGGGAACCCAGGCAATGGCTCCTGTGACCTCTATGGGAAGGGGTATATTTTGTTCCGGGATTTGGTAGGCAACCTCGACATTGAAACCCACGCCCCCGACATCACCTTTGTTCTGGTGGCGTTTGCTCTGGCCCAGGATGGCCTTAAAGCCCAAGTCGGTTCTCAATCCAGGCTGCCATGCTTCTGAACCCACACTAAAAGTTCCATGAAATAGGTCGTAGTCTTTGGTCTTCTGGTCGAGTAAGGCGACCCCACCCCCCATACGGAGGTAGCCGCTCTGGGTCGGCTTACGCATATTGTAATCAAAGTCAATGTATGAACTGCCCGCTGTGAGTTGTAATTCCTGGGTTTGACCACTACATAGTCCTACTCCCATCAGTACGGCCACCATCCCGATAAAGGTTATTCGTTCCATGAATTTATCCTTTTCAATTAGGGTTAGTACTCTTTGTAAGGACCATTCTCCTGAGGTAGACCTAACCTCCAGGATTCAGCTGTGTCCCTATCCGACTCTGTAGTTTTAGCCCAATCCGGGTTCAACAGCAAGCCTTGATTTCATCGGCAATGCGTTGGAACCCCTTTTCCACCTTGTCGGCGGGCTGGGCATAGTTGATGCGGAGACACTGGTGCTTGTGATCCCAGGGCTCGTCCATGCCCGGGAAGAAGTACTCACCCGGTACAACAATCACGCCACGTTGCTTGAGACGTTGATAGAGTTCCAGGGTTGTGATGGACAGGTCGGGTAACCAGAGCCATAAAAAGAAGGCCCCTTCCGGTTTATGGATACGATAATTCAATCCCTTCATGGTTCGATGGAGACAATCCACCGCGAATTGCTGACGCTCCAGGTAATAGGGACGAATGACATCACGACTCAAATCCAGAATCCGACCGGACCGCACCAAATCCAAGGCAATGGCCGCCCCTACCCCGCTGGGGGCCAGGTTGATCACCGCATTGACGTGGCTGATCATGCGAATCACCTGGGGATTGGCTACCACAATTCCGGTACGGGTGGCGGGCAACCCCAACTTGGAGAGACTCATACACACGATCACGTGGTCATCGTAGATGGGACGGGCCTCGGTAAAGACCACCCCGGGAAAGGGCATGCCGTAGGCATTATCCAACATCAGAGGAATCCCCCGTTCAGCAGCCAGACGGCTCAGATGAGACACTTCCTGGTCGGTCAGGACATTTCCGGTAGGATTGGTGGGCCGTGACACACAGATCGCCCCGATCGAATCGTCCAGTTGCAGGTGCTCGAAATCTACCCGATACTTGAAGATATGCTCATCCAAATGATCGATCTGGGGCCTGTTGGCCGTAAATAACCCAGACTCGAGGCCCATGTCACAATAGCCGATGTATTCCGGGGCCAAGGGAAACAGGATCCTTTTCTTTTGCCCCCCACTATAGGTCCCGCCATAAATATTAAACAGGGCAAAAAAGGCAGATTGACTACCCTGTGTCAGGGCCACATTCTCTGGCCCTACGGGCCATTTGAACTGCTTGCGTAACAGATCGCTGATGGCCGTTAGAAACTCGACATTGCCCTGGGGTGGATCATAATCCCCTAGTAATCGCCCTAGACGCGAACCATCGCTAGCCAGTTCTTGCAACCGTTCTTGAAAACAGGCCTGTACTGCGGGAATGGCTGCAGGATTTCCCCCACCCAGCATGATCTGATCGGCCTGGCGAATGCTGTGGCCCAAATCGTCCATTAAACGGCCAATCCCCGATTCCATGGCCAGATTCTTGGCAAAATTCGACAGTGTGGTCATAAACACCCCTAAAATATCAATGTCAAAGGCTATGATATACCGCCGTATTTACGGGAAATCAACGCTCGTTCTAAAATCCCCCAATTTTCCAAAGCAATTTTTTCAAACATTTCTGTAACAAGACCCGGTTGACTGAGTTCATCTTTTTTGTACAGTAAGAGGCTCGCAAGAGCGTGCGGGGAGGTAACGCCCGTTACCTCGTAAAACTATGTGTCCAAAAAATGGAGAAGACTATGATTAAGGTCAATCAGTTACGACGCAGTTTTGGTCCAGTCGTAGCCGTAGACGGCATCTCCTTTGAGGCTGAAAAGGGGCAGGTCGTGGGGCTCTTGGGTCCCAACGGCGCTGGCAAGACCACGGCCATGCGTATGCTGACGTGTTTCCTGCGTCCCGACAGCGGCACGGCCACGGTCTGTGGCCACGACATCCTCAAGGATCCCATCGGCGTGCGTAAGAGCATCGGCTACCTGGCCGAAAACGCCCCCAGCTACCCCGAGATGACGGTAGCCAGCTTCCTGAACTTCATCTGTGACGTGCGTGAGATCAAGGGCGCCGCTCGTAGCAAGGCCTTGGATCGCGTGGTCCCGATGTGTTCCATCGAATCCGTGTATCATCAGAGCATCGAAACCCTGTCCAAGGGTTACAAACGTCGCGTAGGCCTGGCCCAGGCCCTGATCCACGATCCCGAGGTCCTGATCCTCGACGAACCCACCGACGGTCTGGATCCCAACCAGAAACACGACGTACGTAAACTCATCAATTCCATGGCCCAGGACAAGTGCATCATCATTTCAACCCACATCCTGGAAGAGGTCGAGGCCATCTGCACCCGTGCCATCATTGTGGCCCACGGCAAGGTCTTGGCCGATTCGACCCCCAAGGAACTGATGGAACAGTACAAGGGCGACCTGGACGAGGTGTTCCGCAAGATCACCCTCAAGGCATCCTAGACTGATTGTTTGAACCTTTAACAGGAGACTTAAATATGAACAGCTTTTTAGCAGTCTTCAAACGCGAGTTGAAAAGCTACTTTACCACGCCACTCGCGTATGTCTTTTTAGTGATCTTCCTCTTCTTCTCCGGCTACATGACTTTCAAGCAAGGCTTTTACGAGGTACGTCAGGCCGACATGTCACGCTTCTTCATGAACCTGCCCCTTTTGTTTGTGTTCATGGTCCCCTCGACCGCCATGCGGTTGTGGGCCGAGGAACGCAAGAGCGGCAGTATTGAATTACTCATGAGCCTACCCATCACCATCTGGCAAGCCGTGTTAGGTAAATTCCTGGCTGCCTGGGTCTTCTTGACCATCGCCCTGGCCCTGACCTTCCCCATGGTCATCACGGTCTGTTACCTGGGCAATCCAGACAAAGGTTTGATTGCCACAGGCTACATTGGCAGTTGGCTCATGGCCGGCGGTTTCCTGGCCATCGGCTGCTTCTTCTCGGCCTTGAGCAAAAATCAGGTCATCAGCTTTGTCCTGGCCGTGGTCGCCTGTGCCGTGCTGGTCTTTGCCGGCATGCCCACCACACAAAACTTCCTCTCGACCTTCTTGCCTGCCGGATTAGTGGCCGCCATCGAGAGCATGAGCTTTCAAATTCACTTCGATTCAATTCAACGCGGTATCCTCAAGTTCAGTGACCTGTCCTACTTCGTCATCCTGATTGCCGGCTGGGTCGCGGCCTGTACCGTGGTTTTAGATGAAAGGAAGGCCAGCTAATGAACAGAACCCTACGCACCATCATTGGCGCTGTGCTCATCCTGGTCATTACCTTTGCCGCGATCAGCATCTGCCAACAGATTTTGACTCATGTCAAACTGGACGTTACCGAACAAAAGATCTTCACCCTGTCCGACGGTACCAAGAGTATTCTGAGCCGCTTGAACCAACCCCTGCAGGCCGAACTCTACTATGCCAAGACCGCAGCCATGGAGGCCCAGGACAGTATCAAGTTCTTCAACAACTACAACGAGTTCGTCAAGGCCCTCTTGCAGGAATACGTACGGATCTCCAACGGCATGATCCAACTGGAGGTCATCGATCCCAGGCCTTACAGCCCCGAGGAAGAGGACGCCCTGCGTTACGGGCTCAAGCGTTTCCCCATCAATGATGAAGAAAACTTCTTCTTCGGCCTGGTCATCAAGACCCAGTTCGGCGTGGAAAAGACGATCCCCTTCTTCTCGCCCGATCGCCAGAATTTCGTGGAATACGACATCAGTTACCTGATCGATACGGCCATCACCCGTGAAAAGAAACGTGTGGGCGTCATGAGTTCCCTACCGGTCATGGGTGAGGACCTCAGTGGTTACATGGCCCAGATGAAACAGATGCAGGGCCAAGAGATCCAACAACCCTGGTCCATTGTCTCGCATATGCGTCAGCAATTCGAGGTCGAAACCGTGCCCACGGATATCAACAGTGTCGATGACATCAACGATATCGACATTCTTTTGGTCGTCCATCCCAAAGATTTGCCGGAACGCACCCAGTTCGCCCTGGATCAATACATCCTCAAGGGCGGCCGAGCCATCCTCTGTGTCGACCCCTACTGCTATGAAGATCGACCGGCCTCACCGCAAATGCAGATGCAGGCCCCGCCCGACCAAAGCTCCAATCTCCCCAGCCTGCTCAAGGCCTGGGGGCTGGAGTTGCAAGAGGACGCATTTACCGGCGACCTCAACCTCGCCCTGCCGGTCCCCCTGGGACAAAACCAGCGTCCCGAACCCTTCATCGGTCTGTTGGGCCTGACGCAGGATTCCGGCTGCTTCAACCTTGATCATGTCATCAGTGGTGAACTCCAACAGGTCCGCACCCTCTTTGCCGGTGCCCTGAAAGAGATCCCCCAGGGCATGCTCGATCCCAATGATCCGGCCCCGGTGGAAGATATCCAACGCATGCCTCTGGTTCACACCACGGCCCAGGGCAATACGGTCAAGATCAACAGTCCTTATGACTTCTACAACCTGGCCGGCTTCAATAAGAGCTTCACCCCGGGTGCTCAACCCGTCAACCTGGCCTACCTGGTCTCGGGTAAGCTGCCTTCGGCCTTCCCCAACGGTATCAAGGTAGATGTAGAAAAGGACGATCCCAATGATCCCAATGAGACGATTACTGTGACCGAGTCACTGACCGGGCTCCCCTATTCCGAGGACACCTCGGCTGTGGTCGTGTTTGCCGATGTGGACTTCATGAGTAACAACATGGCCTATCAGCAATCGATCTTTGGCAGCGTGGTCGTCGGTGACAACGCCGCCCTGCTGATCAATGCCATCGAAGACCTGTGCGGTTCCAGCGACTTGATCTCGATTCGCTCACGCGGTAACTTCCGTCGTGAATTCTTGGTGGTCAAGGATATCGAAAAGGAGGCCGAGGCCGAGACCGCCCAAAAAGTCGAAGAGCTCAACGCCCAGATTCAAACCTACAACCAGGAACTCCAAAACCTGATCAATTCGGCCCAGGACGGCGACCAAGCCGTAATCGGCAGTGCCATCGTGGACAAACGACGTGAGTTGGAAGTCAAGATCCGCAAGGCTCAGAGCCAGCTCAACGAAGTCAAACTTCAACGCCGTGAGCGTATCGAAGACCTGGGCAACAGGTTACGTCAGTTCAACATGCTGGCGGCCCCGGCCGTGATCCTGATGATCGCAATCGTGTTGGGGATCCGACGTTCCATGCGAAAACGTCACTATATCAGCCACCGACGTCCATCTTAAACCGGAACTACAAGAGCTTCAAAACATAGGAGTTCATTATTATGACCAATCAAAAACTAGCAATCCTGGCCCTGGTGGCTGCCGCTTTCGTCGGCATCGCCGTCATGCTCAACAGCACGGCCAACGGCCCTCAGGAGGAACGAGTCGGCTCGAGTTACCTGATCCAGGGACTCGACCCCGCCCAGATCGCCAAGATCGTGGTGGAAAAGGGTGACGAACCCGTCACCCTGGTACGTAAGGACGATGGCCAGGGATTTCAAATTGTCGAGAAATCCAATTACAGCGCGGACAATAAGCAGATCAACGACCTGTTAACCAAGCTGATGGACATCCAGACCACGGAACTGGTTTCCAAGAGCCAGGACAACCATGGTGACCTCGGTGTTACTGAAGAAGCGGCCAGGGATGTGGTCAAGTTCTTCAAGGCCGATGGCACCCTCATCACCGGTGTTATCGTCGGTAACGCCAAGGACGGCGGCAGTGGCACCTATATCCGTCGTATCAACGACCCCGAGCACCGGGTCTACCTGACCTCCAACGCGCCCTATATCCGCAAGCGGGCCCTGGATTATATGGATCAAACCCTGGTCACCCTCAAGAAAGACGACATCGTCTCGGTTCAAGTCAAGTTGCCCGATGCTGAATATAGCATCACCAGCGATCCCAACGAGGGCATTGAAGTGACGCCCGTGCCCGAGGGTCGCCTGCCAAAGATCAGTGAAGCCCGTTCCGTACTCAATGCTTTGACCGGCCTGCGTTGCAACGATGTACAACGAAAGACTGCAACAGACCTGGCCTTTGATCATCAATACCAGTGCAAGCTCAAGGACTCGACTGTCTACACCCTCAAGATCGCCAAGCAAGACGGCAAGACCTACGTCAACTGCACCAGTGAATACACCGACAAGACCAAGGTCACCATCCAACCGGGCGTGCAGGAATCCGAAGAACAACTCAAGGCCAAGGAAGCCAAGTTGTTGGCCCAGGAAAAGGCCCTCAAATTCTCCCAACGTCACAGCCCTTGGGTCTACGAGATCCCGGACTACAAGGCCAAGTACTTTGTCAAACCGCTCGACGATCTGCTGGAAGAACCCGAGCCAGAAGATCAAGACACGGGAATCACCAATCTGGTCCCGGACCTGACCACCGAAGGCTAACATTAATAGACACCCCTTGAACCCCTCGGCACCATGGCTCTTGCAGTCATGGTGCTTTTTTTATAGAGTGGCGCCATGATGATCGAAAACCATGCCCAAGAACTCATGCATCTCCTACAAGACAGTTCCTGTACTGCAGTCCTCACCGGCGCCGGGGTTTCGGTCGCCTCGGGAATTCCGGACTTCCGCAGTAGCGGTGGGCTTTTCTCTCAGATCTCTCAGCGAACCTTCGAATTGGACTTCTTTCACGAGGTTCCCCTGCGTTACTACCGCATCGCCCGTCAGTACATCCACCCCCTCGCCGATCAACAGCCCAATGTCACGCACGAGCTGCTGGCCCGCTTGGAACAGGCCGGGCTCATCGAGGCCGTAATCACCCAGAATATCGACCGTCTACACCAAAAGGCGGGCAGTCGCAAGGTCATCGAATTTCACGGTGACGTGGTCCGCTTCTACTGCCTCCAATGTCACCACCCGGCCAGCCGTCTTGAAGTCGAAGCCCATCTCGATCAGGATCGTGTTCCCACCTGTTCTAAATGCACTGGTCTCATTCGTCCAGGCATCACCTTCTACGGCGATCCCATTGATTCGGAGGTGTTAGAGGCCTCCTTTGATTTGATCCAACGGGTAGATCTCTTGGTGGTGATGGGGTCATCACTGATTGTCAACCCGGCCGCGCAACTGGCGGCCATGGCCGTACAGAACGGGGCCAAGCTGGCCATCCTCAACCTGGATGCCACACCCTATGACTCCATCGCAAACGCCCTCTGGAACGATGACCTGGTGCGATTCAGCCAAAACCGTGCTCGCCACCCTGGATCGGGAGGAGTAATGCTCGAACTGACACCTTATCAATGGAGCATTGCCGCCCTGGTGGCTTTTTTGATTGGTTTTTCCAAAACCGGCCTGCCCGGTGGCGGCATCCTGGCCGCCCCCCTGTTGGCCATGATCATGCCTGCCAAGGCCTCAACCGGATTTCTCCTGCCCATCCTGGCCCTGGCCGACATCATGGCCATCGTCTATTGGAAACGTCACGTGGATTGGGGGCAACTCAAGACGCTCCTGCTGCCTTGGACCTTGATTGGAGTGGTCATCGGCTTTTTGCTGATGCGGACTATCTCAGGAGAACAGCTCAAACCCATCATCGGGGTGATCGTCTTTGTCCTGGTCACGGGCTCCTGGATACGCGATCGTTACGTGCAGGACGAAGCCATCCCCACACACCCCGCCTTTGCCGCGACCATGGGGCTCTTGGCCGGGGCCTTGAGCATGATGGCCAACGCCGCCGGACCGGTCATGATCATCTACCTGCTGGCCCTCCGCTTTGACAAGAAGAAATTCATTGGTACTCAGGCGTGGTTCTTCTGGATTCTCAACCTCAGCAAGATGCCCTTCAGCCTGGCTCAAGACCTCATCACCAGGCCGTCACTACTGGCCAACCTCGCCCTCATCCCGGCCATCGTTATTGGAGGGTTGCTGGGGATTACCCTCGTGCATCGCATTTCACAGAAGTCCTTTAAGGGCACCGTGCGACTATTGGCCCTGGTTGCCGCGATCAAACTCTGTCAGGGCTGGTGGGGACTATGGCTGTAAAATGAGTCAATCCTCATTGGGATCGTATACTGTCGGGATAATGTTCGGTTCGCAGGGCGTTTCCATGCCATCGCCCAGGTAATAATCCACATGATGCGACTGCATATAGCCCTTGATGGTCATACAGTTACGATAGGCCGGATTGTGGGCCAGGGTGTAGAGACGACGCTCTGTGGGGATGTCGGTGGTGAAGATCACCAGCTTGGTATAATCCCAAGAGGTCATGACCACTTCTTCACGCCAATCGCCCAGGATGTCACCGTAGAACATGGGGACACCGCGGTCGCTACGTGTGGCGCCTTCAAAGTGCCAGGTGGTCAAGACGCGCCCGACACCGGTGGATTGATAATACCACTTCTCGATCTTACCGTCATTGAAGCTCTCGCTCAGGTCGTCATCGTCCCACCATAGTCGCAACACAGGCCAGGCTTGGTTGTTCGCAATTTTATGGCCGGAGGGGCCATTCCTGAGTCCATGGAAGGACCAGCATTCAAAACCGGAGTAGCGGGGATCAATATCGCCGACATCACCGCGCCCGACGTCCCAAACACCACCTGTCGTTGTCCCATAGGATTTCGCCGGTACTTGCGTCGTAGTAGTACTCCAGGAGACCACTGGCATTATCTTGTTGGACCCCAAAGCCCTGCAAACCTGGACGGTCGGGATCGAACTTGCCTACGTGGAAACGGTCGCCATGCACAACGCCCCCAATGCTGCCCAGGCTATAAAGCAGGGTGCCATCTTGATCCAGCACAAATCCTATCGAACAGAATTCATCCATACCATCACTATCGAGGTCCACGATACGGATCTGGTGACCGTCGGGGCAGTTCTGCGAACCGCGTTTCCATTTCCACAACAGGGTCAACTCTGCCCCGTCAAAATCCCAGGCACAGACCATCATGTTGAAACCGCCATTACCCACGCGGTTCTTCATGGAAGCAATGAGGCTCGGTGTTTCGCCGTTGAGATAACCAATGCCCAGGTGCGCGGCCATGGGACCGTCACTGAGGTAATCGGTGGGGATGGCCATATGTGCCCGCTCGGTACCGGTCAGGCCATCGATCACAGAGATGAACTGATGGTTTTGATTTCGATCGACGACCTGGGAACCATCTGCAAAGGTCACGCCATGGGCGGTTCTAAGCAGGACCTCGGCCCGACCGTCACTATCGAGATCGTAGACCGTGACACCGTCCCAATGTCCCACGTCAATGGTGGCCGAACCCGGTTCGATATTGTAGGCTGTTGGTGCTGTTGACTCCGAGATCCACGGTCCATAGCAAGGTGCCGTCCCGCAGGTAGGCCTCGATCGACTGCGAACGCCCGTCGCTATTGAGACGGTCCACCACAAAATCGTATTCCCCATCGGCATCGAGGGTCGCCTACCCAAACGAAATGGATCCTGTCCGTACTGCCGCTGGTCAGGGGAATGGTGAAACACGGTTGGGTAGGAGAGTTGGCCGAAAGGGTGAATCCACTGCTTGCCTCGAGTTCATTGCCATCAATCACGGGCCTGACGAAATAGGTGTTGTCACGACTGAGATTGGCACCGGTGTCGGTATAGCAAGTTGCCCCGGTCAGTGCGGCCCGGCCGCCATTGATTTTGGTGGTGACCGAGGATCCTGTGGTCTGGCGATAGAGATTGAAACCGATGTCATTCGGATCGGTCCCCAGCAGACGCCAGCTGATAAAGACCCCTTCACTGGTGCGAACGGCCACTACACCGCGTCCCAGATCTTCCATGAAACGAGCGGCCTGAGCACTGCCTAGGACAACCAGACACAGACCGAGAATGATCTTCAAATGAATTATCTTTTTCATCACACACCTTATCTAATGATATCCGGAGGATTGAGATTTTTAAAATTAGAAGCCCTCACTGGATGGGCCCATAAAGCTCCACTTCCAACAGTTTGAGCCGGGCAGCCCCTGACGGCCCGTCGGACTGATCACGCACACCAGTGATCTCGACCAGGTCGCCGAAGGGATCCTCCATATGGGTGACGCCTTCCAGGGCGATGGTCACGCTACGTCCCTCCACGGCTTCGAAGTCGATGTGGTCGTAGGTGATCGTCTGGCCCACGTTGCCGCTCCAGACCTCACGACCATCGACCGCCACCAGGATAGGATAACGCGTGGTCCGGTGACTGCCGACCTTGAGTCGCACCTGATTGATCATTTGTGGTTCGCCCAGGTCAAAGCGAATCCAGGCCTGATTACGTTCACCTTGATTGGTCCAGTCGGACAGTTCGTTATCATCAGCTGCCAGTTTGGCTTGATCTTCATTGGACCCGGCATGGATTTCGGCAATGGTCAAGGAACGATGCGTTGGCGGTTCTAAGGGACGAGCCGGACGGTGTGGGGCCGCGTTGCAGTTGTACTGGCAGGTTTTTACCGGGAAGATTGGGACACAAGCCTCCGATCAATTCAATCGATTGGGTTTTCATCTCGATTGTTACGGGCTGTAGGCCTTCACTACGAGCGATTAGACGAACCCTGCCGGGATCCAAATGCGAACGGATGAGTACCCGGTTAACACCTAATTCTACGGGCAGAGTTTTCGCCAGGATGTAGTTGTCCGGCCCTTGGGCAATGCCGCCGCGCCATTGGGCCGGTCCGTGGAGTTCAAACTCGATTTCATTGAAGGCCAGAGGGCAGCGTCGTTCCTGGTCATCGACCACCTCGACTTCGACCAGGGCCAGGTCGTGACCGTCCGCTTGCCAGCCGTTGGGAGACATCATGGGGGTCAGACGCAAAGCTACAGGATCCCCCACCGTTTCATGGCTGGCCTTACAGACCGGTTGGTCCGATTCGTCATAACCGATGGCCTCTACACACCCCGGTTGCCAGGTGACATCCTTGAAGGTAAAGAGGAATTGATGTGACTGAACTCCATATCCCAGGGACTCACCATTGACGCGTACCTCCACCTTTGGAGTGTTGGCCACAACAGTGATATCCTTGACCGTACCCGGAGCGTAATTCCAGTGTCCCAGGATATGCACTCGCGGTTGTTCGGTGGCGACCCAGCCGTCCCACATGACCTGGTGGGCATAGAAGGCGTCCTTGGGAATCCGCATGGGATCGACCTCGCCGCTGCGGCGGTAGTTCTCCGCCCCGCGGTAATGGGTGTTGGTGTCGGAGAAGACGATGTTGAGGCCACCGGCACTGACACGTTTACCCGTGCCCGGACGTTCACGCCAGTATTCGGCCCATCGCACCACGTCTTCGATGGCAAAGGCGTCCTGGTTCATGTTGTAACTGGGGCCCTTGCCTTCGCCGCTACCGTTTGCATGGAAGGGAGGCGACTGCTCGTCCCAGTAACGCCGCAGACCTTCGTTGCGATTGTATTCCGTGGCGAACAGAGGGATGTCGGCGCTCTTGTTGATATAGAGCATTTCGCCGCCCCATTCGGCCACCTCGCTGTCGAGCATCTCGCGACTGCCCATGGCCCGACCGCCGTGGGGATCGTATTGGTTCTTGAGGGCGAGCAGTACCGCCATGTGCTTTTCACTAATGGACTCGTTACCCGCCTTCGTAGAACAGGATGCTGGGATTGTTGCGGTTGTAGATGATGGCGTCACGCATCAGTTCCACGCGTTGCTCCCAGCGACGCCCCTCGACATCCTTTTCCGAGTCACCGGCAGGCATCAATTGAATCAGGCCCACACGATCACAGGATTCGATGTCCTGCTTGGAAGGGGTGATGTGCATCCAGCGCACGGTGTTGCCGTTACTGGCCACCATCAGGGAGTTGCTGTAGTCACTGAGCCAGGCCGGGCCACTGGCCCCCACCGCAGGCCATTCGTTACTGGTGCGTTGAGCGTAGCCCTTGATGTTGAGCACACGATCGTTGAGGATTACCATACCGCCACGATAGGCCGTCTTGCGGAAGCCGGTACGTGTGGTGACTTCATCAACGACTTTACCATCGATACTCAAACGGGTAACCACATCATATAGAGCACCATAGCCCCAGCTCCAAAATTTCAACTCACTGACGTCGGCACTGGCCTGGACCGTGCGAGTCCCCCCTGGTGCGAGGGTTTGTTCCAATCCATCAAAGGCGGCCACTGGGTTGCCTTCGGTGTCACGGATCTCCACGCTGTATTGAAAGGTCTGGGCCTGGGCGGTTTCGTTACGCACCTGCGACTCGGCTGTGATGCGGGCTTTGCCCCCCTGGACATCGATATCTTGAGCATAGACATAAACACCCGTGGTGCCCAGCCAGGAGTAGAGTGGCAGGGTCTGATAGAGCTTATCGGTGATGTGCAGTTTCACGTTCTTGGTGATGCCGCCGTAATTGACATTGAAGTTGCGATCCGACCATTGGTAGCGTTGGTGGGTTGCGCGTTCGCGGTAGTCCCAGTCGTTGTCCGTGCGTACGGCCAGGACGTTCTGGGCTGGGGCGGGCTGGACCAACGGGGTGATATCAAAGCCAAAGGCCATGGCCCCGTTTTCATGACGTCCGATGAAGACACCATTGAGGTAGACCTCGGCGGCTTGACGCACACCTTCAAATTCCAGGAAGATTTTCTGGTGGTCAGAACCGGCCGGTAGCGTGAAGGCCTTGCGGTACCAGGCAATACCGGTAGGTAGATCATGGATGTCCAAGCGGAAGGCATCGTCCTCGTTCCAGGCATAGGGCAGGCTGACCTGTTGCCAGCCGCGATCGTTGAACTCTACGGTCTGAGCCGCTTGAGGATCGCCGACCAGAACACGCCAATCCGGATTCATATTGAAGCTCTGGCGAGCCAGGGATGCGGTTGTGACACTCAAGAGGATTGAGGTCAGGATGGTCAAGCTGTGTGTCTTGGGCTTGGGGCAACTGGTCATTTTGTTGATCCTTCTGTCTTTACTCTTATTCTTTCCAATCATCATCAAAATAAGGCAGGGCCTGGTTGAGGACTTGTCCAGGCCCTGCGGTTTCATCTTACCGTGCAGCCGGTGAGACAAAAGAGGAATTCATTGGGTTTTGCATAAACGTCATCGTTAAGATGGGATTTTCCCAGAAACACCAGTCCATACTGCTCTGACGAGTAGCATTGCTTTGGGTTTGGCTATCCGTAACCATGAGGGTCAGGAAACGATCGGTCGGCAGTAACTCCACTTCAACGGCTTCTTGTCGTGGATACCGAACATCCTGTACAGAGAAACGAGCCTGACCATCGACCAGAATCCAGATATCGATTTCTGAGATGTCGGGTGAATAGGTCAAAGGTACTCCCACCTTGGCAGCGAATGTGGACACTCGGACTCCGGGCATGGACTCCGTGACCGCCTGCAGGTCGAAGGTGATACCGGAGTTGGCATGCATGGAAATACCACAGGCCCGAGCCATGTGAGCATTGTTGCGTCCGGGATCATCGCGGAGGTCACGATAACGCCAGCCATTGGTGATATTCCATTTAAAACTGTCCGTCCGTATCGGGACAGGCATCAAAACAATCTCCTTGCGAACTGACCACCACGGCCTCAGCCCCACCGTCTGGCACGAACACACCGTCGATGAGTCTGAGTTCAGGGACAGGCACGTATTGGTGGGTTCCCGGGTAATGCAGATAGTCGTAACGTTTAGACGGATCGAGGCCATCTTCAGGACGGGCAGGGTCATTGAGCCGGCCCGTCATGAGATTAAGGGTCCCTTTTGCTTCATCGTTGTCGGCAACCCTTTGTCCGGTCCCAAATCCATTACCACCACCCACTAGATCCGCCAGATGAGGCTCTGTCCGGGAATTCCAAGTTGGTTGGAATCGGGTAAGGCACGCAGATATTGATGGGCATTGGACTTTGCTTGGCCCACACCAACCCCCTCTTTCGGGTTTACATGGGCGTTTTGGCCTTGCTTGAGTAACACCGGATTGTTTCGTTTGTTTTGCACTGTGGATTGCAGTCCAACCTCGCCTTCGAATACATGGATGTCGGCATTCTGATGAGAGTCCAGAGACACCCCAAAGGCCGTACCATAGTCGGTGATATTGGACCAGGGAGTTTCCACTCTAAACCCACGTGCCTGTTCAGGGACCTCGGCCGTGAGTGTTCCGGAGAGTAATTCCATGCGATTGTCAGAGCGTAGATTCAAGATACATGGAGCCTGTACGAGAATACGTGCTCCCTGGATAAACTGAATCTCTGCCACCCCCTCACGAAGTTCACGTGTGCCAGGGCGTAACTCATTGACCTCAGGGATGTGAGTCCACTTGGCATGGAGACTGGGCCCCAAGGTGGCCACTACCCGATGGGAGTGGAGGTAGCTGACATATCCCAATAACAATAGGATCATGGCTGCAAGTGAAGTGATTAGCGAGATGGTCGGCCAGAGCTTCCCTACCGGTTTCGATTGAGAGGGTGTTTCTTCAATGGGCTTCGGCTTGGATTCTGAGACCGGTTGGGATGGCTTGGGGGATACGATTGTCTCAAGGGTGGGGGCAATGCGTTCTTCGTCCAGCAGGGCCTCCCAGATTTCTTGATCATCATTAAGATCCGTAAAGATGTCAAAGTCCGGAGAGTGTTTTTGGATATTCTCCTGAATACACTCTCCACGGACAAAATCACCCAGGGTGCGATTGAGGAAAGAGGCTTTGACAAAAATCTCGACGTGGGTGGGATCGGCTCTCAACCAGTCCTGCAATTGACAGAATTCTTCGTCCGTCAACAGATTATGAAAATAGCGGGTGATGAGTTTTTCCGGATCCATGACTATTCCTGGGTGGCAAGACGGCGTTGGATGCACTCACGTAGTGCCAGTCGGATGCGATGGAGGGCGTTGAGTGCGGTGTTGAGGTTGATGCCCATCTGATGGGCCAGGTCCTTGACCTTCAAGCCCATGGAATAGCGTAACTCCAGGATTTTCCTCCAGCGGGGCTGAAGTTGAGCAATACATTGGCGCAAGGCCTTTTTCATCTGATCGAGTTCATGGGCCTTATCCTGGTATCCCTGGGCGATTTGATCCAGGAGGCTATCGTCAAAGGTGTGACGGTCTCGGGATTGCTTACGCCGGAACATCAGCACCTCGTTGCGGGCCACCCCGATAGCCCAGGTTTGAAAGGGTCGAGAGGGGTCGTACTTGTGATATTTACGCACAATAACCAACGCCACCTCCTGGAGAATATCGTCGGCTTGAGACCCGTTGGGAACCAGGGATGAGATAAAGGCAGCAACCACCGGTTGGGCCTGGGTCCAGTTGCGTGTCATTGCCTCAATATCGATCTTTGGGTCCTGCATAGGCTGATTCCATTAAAATTCGTGCCTTGGCCTTACTTAATTAAATCTGCACCTTAAGGCTAAATATTGCAAAAAAATCCGAGAACCTCTAAAAAGTCAAACAATGATACTGGATGCCATGTGGCCTGGCTCCGCCCGGACCACCAATTATAGCAATCGATTCATGATTCGTTCAACCACAGGGCACACTTATCCTTATTGACAACAGGCATTTCATGTAGCTATTGACGATGCATCAATTTCCCCTGAACCAATCAACGCCCTATAAGCTGCTACTCGCAATGTTTATATTTGTTAACTTTCTATTAAGTTTTTCTTATAAGAATGCTCTTCGTGCACTGTATCAACTTAAAACATGTCAATGGCATCAATACAATGATTCTGATCAAAAATATTGTGTGCATCTGTTCCAATTGTCTACCCGTTTTGATATTATAAAGACCTCACGGAATAGAGGAGATTTCAGCAAGGATCCGTTGTCGATACCCGTCTCATTAGGTGTGCCTTAAGGACTTTCGCAAGTTTCATGAACTTGTCTACCAGGCTAGTGAAATGGATGAGTTGACAACCACAGTACAGCATGGCAGTTCCTTGATCCAAGCACCATCTGGAATCAAAATATTTTGAATGAACTGAAGAAGGATAAAAGATGAAAAAGCACAATCCAAGATTATATGCATTGGTTACACTCCTTGCAGTTTCTTTTGTAAGCACCTCTTGGGGGCAGTATGCAAGCCCAAGCCGCGCAGAAAAACATGAATTCTCTCTCTCTTATCATCGTCTCGGCGGAGATACCTATACCTTAGGAAAAGTTACTATTGCCGAGGACAACTGGTCCTTGTACGGGATAAACTATGGCTACAACCTGAATGAATATCTTAACCTTAACCTTGAACTGCTCTACGGCAACGTTGCGGCTACGGTTTCAGGTTCAGGAATAACCGGAAGTAGTGACCAGGACACCGTTATTGCTCTGGCCAATTTTGATTTTAACCTTGTATCAGGGCCACTCACACCCTTCATTACCGCAGGCATAGGTTACGGCCACACCGAGGCAGAGGCCAAGGCAACCTCCGGTTTTATTACCATTGAAGCCAGTGGCTATGGCAAGGGGATTACCTATGCCTACGGTGCCGGCGTCCGCTGGGACATGAGTGACTATCTCTTTGCGAAGGTGCTCTACAACGCATTTAATGACTCTGAAGAAACCAGAGATGGCTTTGCCGCATATGTCGGTATTATGTTTGAGTGATACTGGGGCCTCTGCCAAGTGCAAGCAAAAAGTCCCTGACTCCCTATGACCGAGTATAAATGACTAATTTGAGGTCTGACTCCAATCTCTCCTCTTCTTTAGTTTCATGGAGAAATCTCCATATGAAAACTCAGATGCTTGGGACAAGATGCTTGTTAATGGCTGTCGAAATATAAAGAAGATGATTACAACTGCTACGGGCCATAATGTTATTACAAAATTCCAATTCATAGGATTACCTCGTAAACATTATCCTCATATAACGATAGGAGTGAGCGGACCGCGTCAGCGGGTATGCTCGACTCCTTTGTTATCACTAGTTGAATTATAGTTAATTGTTTCTATGTATGCTTTTAACTCCGCCACTTTTGGATGTGGGCGGAAATGAAGCAACTGCAACGCTGGAAGAAAAGTAATGCGTTTGCCAAATCTATTAGGATTGTTGAATTCGATGCATGCAAGCTGCCCATTGCACAGAAAAATATCACGGACGGTCACGATTTGATCAATTGGTATTGCTTCAGATCGGAGATAGTTAGAAACATGAAGAATATTGTTCTCTATCCTTACTTTCTTTATTCCAGAATACCTCCATAGTGCGTAAAAAGCTATGGGAATGCCCACTGCTATGATCATTATTGGTGTTTCGTGATCTCCATGCGGGAAAACAAATGTAAGGAATAATAATGGGGGGAACCACATCACAGAATAGATGAATTTGAAGAAAAATGTCATTGGTGATGATAGTAGTTCATTCATTGTTTTGCTGATAACGAATTGAATGAGGGACGAGTGTAACGAGTTCCTCTCAATTCAAATGTTAGCAAATATTAATTTGCTGTATCAATAGTACATCCCAACCTCTTACAGCAGGATGCAAAATCTTCTCGAAACCTCTCAGCATCAAATCCTTGAAGCCTTTTCTTTTTCTCTAGAAGGACTGCTGTGGAAGAATACAAAATCCTCAACAAATAGAACGGCACATCTTCTTCTGGCATACTTCTAATCGCTTCATAATCAGGCATTACACTGTAGTGTCCAACATTATATTCATATTCTTTATCTAACTGAAACACTTCTAATCCCAAGCCCTTAGGTGGAGACATCGAAACCTTCTTCTGAAAGCGAAACCTGTATGGTTTGTGACTCTCGGTGAAAGGAGGGCATAATTCGAGATCTATCCAAAGATTCTCCATGATGCCGCTATAATCGCTAGATAGTTCCTTTTCCAGTGCGTCTAAATGCGGCCTCACCGCTTTTTCAAAGGATTCCATCGACCAATCGACTACTGAAGTATTTATAGAAAGTTTCATGATTGCTGTATTGCTAACAATGAATTGAGGGGCGGCGAGGTACGAGCCGTCCCTCTCTAATGATTTGTTAAGTGTCTTCATTAAAGATCTTTTCCTTCCACCTAAGGAGAAGATCTGCAATTCCTTCAGCATGCTTTCTCTGCTCTTTTATAGATGAGAAGCCCATTCGCTCAACGACAACCTTTGCTAGGTATTCGACAATACCGGCTCGATTGCCTTCTTTGACGAGAGCGTATACATTCGGCAAGTAGCTCCAATATTCATCACGGGCATAAGGCTCTCCACCTACTCCGATGGGATCCCATATGTAGTGCAGAACCTCATCGGTTCTTTTGTACAATTCATTGTCTTGTGGGTTTAGTTTTTGTCCCATTTGCTTGCACTTAACGCATTGGCTCATGCGACCCGAGCGTGCGAGGGGTCGCGATGCAGCCAAATGTTAGAATTTACTGTAGTAAGTACACAATTCCTGCAAATGCCTTTTTGAAAAGCTCAAACAGTAACTTGCCCTTCTCTGTGTCCAGTGACAGTGTTACTGTCATGGCAATCAGAGTGTTTAGAGCTAATGACTTCCAGTCGAAATGATTCAACCTTTCAGTGGATTCAACAAGATAGTCGAGCCGTTCATTTATCAGCTTGAGTTGATCCTGGGAAGGACTAAATGTAGAGATTAGTTGAAGACGGAACTCTCCTACTACTAGACGGACCTGGGCTTTCTCATCCTCCTCAAAAGGACTCGTGTCTATTTCCAGTAATCTAGTAGGATCAAGTAGCCGTTTTTCACTTTCGAGACGTACCCATAGATCTGGTGTGAGAGATTCTTCTACATATAGCTTAACCTCCTCAAGCCACTCAGCGAATCTATGTTTAACCTCCTTAATATCGCTGTTGTATATCGGCCTTTGAGGCTGCTCAACATAACTCCATGGAAACCCAGGATTATACCGTGTGAAGTTAATTCTAAAACTATGATGATTCTTCGGATTGACAGCAATATAGCAACGATGCCCAGTGTCATTGAACTCAATTTCGAACCGAGACTCACGTAAGAATCGAGAATCATGGCCAGTAGGTTCATCAGATGATTTAAAGAGGGAGGGATCTAGGCCAGCTTCCTCGATAAGCTCTAATAGCTGATTCTTGTATATCTTAAGCATAGTTATTTTCTCGTAAAAGTGATGCTTCTAATCGGGATAGGGGGACACCTCGCGGTGCCTCCCCTCCCACACCACCGGGCATACGGATCACGTACCAACGGCGGTTCGGTTGATTAATCTGGCTACAATGCACAACGCAAAGAGACAGCTGGGTTCGCGAATCTCCTAAGGTATACTCAATTTGCTCAACAACTGTCAAGCGACCACCTAAAGGCCGGTCTAATGAGTACACAGTTAAAAGTGGCGTACCCTTTCATACCGTTCAGGCCTTCAGTGTCCCCCGTGCGGCTCGGCTTATCTGTTTGCTCCGTCTTTCGACTTGGAGTGCCTAAATAGCTCTGCCTAGATTACACCTACTATGCCTTCTGCTGACTTCTGCCAGGCGGTCAGATGCAATTACTCACACCTCAGTCCCAAAGGACACCTGACAGACCTCCCAGGGTAAGACCTATGACCTTCCATGCGTAGACGCCGGATTTATAAAGTACACCCTAACGTGCGGATGGAGGACTTCGTTGTCACGTGCCAACTCGTCCCGAGTGTACCACACCTCAGATCCGGTTCTTGTACATCGCCCCGCATTTTCGGATTGGGCTTCCTCCAGACCCCACGTCACCGTGACGCCCTTGCCCTTTTCCTTGCCTTCGGCTCCGCATCTAAATACCTGGCCCGGGGACTTGCACCCCGGAAGTCATAGGCCATGCCTGGCACACACGATAAGCTCAGGAGGCGACGCGTCAGCGTCGTCTCCTGGAGCGATTGGTTAGGCTTTTACATTTATTCGTCTGAAAGCTTTTTCACAACAATTTCCGACGTTCCATATTTTGCTTCAAATCCTTGGTCGGCTCGTATTACAGTAATTTCTGCCTTAAGTGGCTCCCCAAGTGGGAGTTCTTCTGGCACGCGATAATGTTTAATCACAAAGCCGCTCCTGTCACTCCAAAACGGACTGCCAGGCCCTTCAATAGATTCAGACAGTATATTCTTTCCATCCTTACTTAATAAGAGCCGAAGAATAAAACTTCCTTCATACTCTTCAAGAATTTGGGGAGGATTTGAAACACGAATAGCAAGCATGTGTAGTCCAGGGTACTTGTTGTCAAAGTCAATCTGATAGCTTTGTCCTTCCTTTGCAAAGTCGATTTCGCTTACGGCAAGCGGCTCGTAAAGATCCGTAGCTGGAAAAAACAAGTTGAACATGGGACTGCTTTTACGACAAGATGGTGTTGCTATGGCTATCAATATGACAGGTAGCAAAACAACAATCCCTATGATCCCAATTATTCTTCGTTTCTTAAATGTCATTTTGGGTGCCTAACGTTAAGTTCAGCTGCCATTCCGCCGCGAATATTTCTACCGTACCGTCATCAACGACCGGGCGGAATGGTCTGCTGCAACGTCTTGTTGCACGACACATGGATGACGGGTTCGCTATGGTGTAAAGCTAACCGCAGTGGAACCGCGAGTCAAGCCTTGGATAGACTGGATTTTGACCGGGCGAATGTGAATCATCGGCTACTTCAGCAGTCACACCCCATGCTTTCATAAGAATAGCTGCCGTAAGCCACGCTGAGACTAAACCGGGACCGGTTATCAACACGTCCATTCCTCCTAGGCCACCTTGCGTTGTTTGTGCTGACGATACGGGCCAGCACGTTTGGGTTTTAGTTCATTCTTGGCAACGAGCTGTGCCCCACAGTGCGGGCAAACCGTTGGCTCAAACGCTGTTTGCAATTCGGGGATAACCTGCGGCTCCGAGGGGAAGTCGGGATGCCGTCGGATTAATTGTCGGCACAGTTCGAGGTTCTCCAGTCGTTTATTGCCTGCCATGAAACCGAAGTAACGGATCTTCTGGTATCCCTTGGGCAAGACGTGTTGCAGAAAACGTCGGATGAACTCTTCGATACTGCAAGGCTCGGTCTTTTCTTTGGGTTTGTTTTGGGCGTCGAGGTCGCGGTAATCCTTATAGGTGAAAACCACCTGGCCGTTGGCGACCGATTGAATGCGTCGGTTGCTGATGGCGACGCGATGGCTATAGCGTCCCAGGTATTCGACCACGGTTTCG
Organism: Sedimentisphaerales bacterium; assembly: GCA_963662565.2. Classification (GTDB taxonomy): domain Bacteria; phylum Planctomycetota; class Phycisphaerae; order Sedimentisphaerales; family Anaerobacaceae. The sequence goes on from CAXXXG010000006.1 coordinate 118,625, forward strand.
GGACCAGCGAAGGGCCGTTTGCAGAAGACGTTCCAGGCCATCGACTCCTGTTGGACCATGAGATCTTCAAAGGCTTGCTCATTGGCCAGGTAGGCGGCCTTGTGCTTAAACACGAGACGGCCTTTGCGATAGTGGCACCGTAGGCGTTCACAGAAGCGATCTCGAAAGATCTGAGCCAGTTCTTTGACATCGAAGAGCTGCTTGTCTCCGATGGGAATCCAACGCTTGCGATCCAGGGACAACGCACCGCCGGTGACCAGGCAATGCAAGTGAGGGTGACGCTGGAGCCTCTGTCCCCACGTATGCAGGATTGCCGTTGTTCCTACGATGCCGTCATAATATTTGCGTGCCATATAGTCGAGACTATAGGATGCCACCTCGAAGAGTGTGTCGTAGAACACACGTTCATTGTAAGGGAGCAACGCATCGAAACCATGCGAGATGGTAAAGATCGTATGATAGTACGGCACGGGCAGTAACTCCTGCAATCGCTTAGCCAGCCACTTCTTCATAGCAATCCCTTGGCACAAGGGACAGTGACGGTCCCGGCAGGAATTATAAACCGGGATTTCGTAATCACAATCGCCATCGCACACATAGAGATGGCCGCCTAACGCCGCCGTTCGACACTTGGATAAGGTACGCAAGACTTTACATTGCTCAGGTGACATCGGGTGAGACTTATCATACATGTCACCGTATTGACGAAAGATGTCACCCACGCTATATTCAGGCCTTGGATTGATTGGGGTCGTGACAGTCATCTCAAACCATCGAATACTTTAGCCATTCGTGCAACGTTGATTATAAAGAAATAAGTCTCAATATCATTTCATATTGATCCGACAAATTGAGAACGTTTTGAGCTCTTAATCCGCGATACTAGCCTAAAATCAAGGATGCACTTCTCAATATCATGGATATTGAGGCCAGCAAATCGAGAAAAAAGGCTCCCAAAATCTTTCCTATCTTAATGAGCCCAACTGCTTTTTGAGCCACTTCTCAATATCATAGATATTGAAACCGCAAAATCAAGCCAAATCTTAGGCCCAATCTACGTTATTGAGCCAAAAACAAGGATACCACTTCTCAATATCAAAATATTGATTCCGACAAATTTAGAAATTATTTGACAAAGCTGTTGTTTATGGTCATAAGACCAATGTTACACCAAAACGTACTCAAACGACTTTTGTCATCTGCTGGGGAGAACAAAATGGCTGAACAACGCAAGCTCCTTGATCGTGTTCGCGATGCTATCCGATTGAAGCATTACAGTATCCGTACGGAACAGAGCTATGTGAAATGGATTAGGCAATTCATCTTCTTTCATAATAAGCGACATCCTATGGACATGGCTGAACAAGAAGTGGAGGCCTTCCTCACCGATTTAGCTGTGCGTCAGAACGTGGCTGCTTCCACACAAAACCAAGCTCTCAATGCGATTGTCTTTCTTTACAAGCAGGTTTTAAAGCAACCGTTGGGAGATTTCAGTCAGGCCGTTCGAGCCAAAAGACCGATTCGGGAACCCGTCGTTCTCACAGAAGGAGAAGCACGACTGCTGTTGACCTGTATGTCCAAGAATCAGAATCGCCTAGTGGCACATTTGCTCTATGGATCGGGGATGCGACTAATCGAAGCGGTACGTTTGCGAGTTCAAGACCTTGATTTTACACGAGGCATCATTACCGTCCGAGCCGGTAAGGGCGACAAGGATCGCAAGACTTGTTTTCCCCATACCATTCAGCCAGAATTGAGGGAGCATCTAAAATTCGTCAAACAGCAGCATCTAAAGGACTTGAATGACGGATACGGTGCGGTCTATTTACCCAATGCTCTCGCACGCAAGTATCCTAATGCCGAAACTCAATGGAATTGGCAATATGTATTCCCTTCAAGTCAGATATCCAAGGATCCTCGTAGTCCGGCGGTTAGAAGGCACCATGTTCATGTCAGCGCCATTAACAAAAGTATACGACAGGCCGCCCGGTTAGCGGCTATTCCTAAAAAGGTATCGGCTCACTCGCTACGACATTCTTTTGCAACGCATTTACTGGAAGCAGGCACTCCCATCCACTCTGTTCAGGAACTTCTGGGACACCAGAGCATTGAAACGACCCAGATTTATCTACATTGCTTGACTGCACCGGGCGAGACAGTAATCTCTCCATTAGATCGACGATGACAGGCAATATCCTATTTGCCTCAAAGATCAAGGTATTGATTCTCATCCATCTAAAACAAAAATCATAAGTCCTAACTGGACTTTTGCAATTTAGGCCAAGGCTAGATGCAGCTTGATTTTCTCAAAACTCCAACCGTCCATTTCGGCGCGTTCTATCACCCACCCCAGGGTTTGGCTGAGACTCTCCTTGAGTACGGCTCGACAGGCTTGTCCGATGGTCGTCAAACGTTCCAATGCCCACGCACGCGCATGGCTCTGCTTCAACTGAGACATCAAGAGACTGTACGCCAGGAAGACCATGTACATATGGCGGGTCTGACCAAGGCCACTCCTAAGCTGACATTCACCCATGCCCAGATGTTGCTTGCCATCCCGATGGAAGCATTCTGTGCCTGTCCAACGATAGCGATAAACCCGAAGGATACGAGTCACTTCCCAAGCCGTTCGGTTGGTGACCAACGCCTTTCTGGCTTTTGTATCGTTACGTTTGTCCCAGAGAATCACGATGCGAACCTTGTGATCCACTCCAGGGATGCGAATACTGACCGTAAAGTACCACTGGCGGGATTCGCCGACCTTGACGAGCTTGCGGTCCTTGGAATCGATTTGTGTGGACAAATCTTGGACGTTGAGTTCCTTGCCCTTGAAGACAATCTTACGGTTAAATTTCAGATCGCCAACATAGTTTCGCGTCAAGCCGTTGATATAGTTCAGGTTATCCTTGTGAGTGAACCAACTATCAAAGGTGAAGTCGCCGGGGATGTCGTTGGCAATACTCCAATCGACCAGTTGTCGAAAGAGAACGTTATGGTCTCGGAATTCGATCTGTCTTTCTTCACAATGATCCTTCTTGACAAATCGGTAGAATTCCAAGGGATAATGCTTTCCAGAGGTACACATGTAGTTGATGATCAGGTAATCATGGGCAATCTTGTGGCGTTGTTCTGCGTGATCCCAAAAATAGCCTGCATCTTCAATCAACTTCCCGTCGTGATCGATCAAGACATTGTCAATAGGGATGACTCCCTGGGCACTGAAGCGTGTGTCGGGTTGCTTTTGCAGCCATTGAATCCGTTGCAGGTTGAAGTTCTCTTGATCCCACTGGCATTCGGTAATCCAACGGTTCAAGCAGGATTGATCCGTGGTTACGGCGAATTCGCTATTGATGGCCGAGACATTCTTCTTGTGTGCCATCATCAAACCGGTGAGATATTCAGCGAAATGCTTACGTTCGGGGTCATTCGCGAACAGAGGTCCAAATTCGTCCAGGGCCTTCTTGACGACGGTAGGAAAATCAACAATCGCTGGCATGGTCATATCCTCCATGATATTTTTGCCAACCTGATTGCCAATATTTGTCGTCAAAGTGCCCATTTTGCCTTTAAATTTTCAACTTTGCAAAAGTCCAATCCTAAATCTCTGTGTTCTCAGCGATCTCCGCGAGATGAAAATAGGAACTGCTGCGCCCGCCTTCCGTAGCACGCTCCGTGCGGAGGGCAGGCAGTGTTTGTTCTAATAGATCTCTCACGTGCGTTCGAGATGACATAGCCTGTAGTACATGCTGTTGATGTCTGACATCATTAGGTCGTTTTTATGAACAGCAGAATAGCAGAACAGATGAACAAGAAAAACCGCAGGTTCTCTGGATCAAACTTAGCTACGATAGTAGCGTTAAAACAATTCAGAAATGTCCAATGCAGAAGTAGGCTGTCGCCGAAGCTTAGGATTGAAAACAAAAAAGGGGCACCCTGCCGTTAACAGGATGCCCCTATGGTATCAATGAAATATCTAGTGGCTAGCGATAAACCGGACCATAGGTCTCGCAAGCTCTGAAATCGGCTCCTTCCAGCCCGGCGGTGCCGAAGGAATTCCAGGCTGCCGGCCGATAGACGTCGGCTTCAGGGACATTGTGCATGAAGACCGGGATACGCAACATGGCCGCCAGGGTGATGAGGTCGGCGCCGATGTGGCCATAGCTGAAGGCCCCGTGGTTGGCGCCCCACTTGGCCATGACCGTGTAGGTATCGACAAAGGCACCCTCGCCGGTTAGACGTGGGGCGAACCAGGTGGTGGGCCAGGTGGAGTTGGTACGGTCGTCGAGGGTCTTGTGCACCTTTTCGGGCAGTTCCGCAGTCCAGCCTTCGGCAATCTGCAAGACGGGTCCGAGTCCCTTGACGATGTTGACACGGCTCATGGTGATGGGCATGCCGGCCTTGGTCACGAACTTGGAGGACCAGCCGCCGCCAGGGAAGTACTCGGTAACCGAGGGGTGCCAGCTGGTGGCATCCAGGCAGGCCTGGGCCTCTTCTTTTTTGATGTCCCAGAAGGGTTTCATGGCGGGCTTGCCGTCCAGGGTTTGTTGGCCACTGCCGTCGAGGGCGGCAGAGCCGGAATTGATCAGGTGGATCAGTCCGTCCTTGGCAATGCCGTCGAGTTGGTAGCCGGTGACACGCTTGATGGCCTCGGGGCTCCAGTAGGTGCGTACGTCGGCAAAGACCTGGGCGGTATTGGTCAGCAGGTAGCTCATGAGCATGGGCACGCCGTTGAGGGCGTCGTTTTCAGTGGCCACCAGACGCGGCATGCGCATGCCGTTCCAATCGAACGAGCTGTTGGAGATGGCTTCGAGGAAGTCGCCGTTAGCATAGGTGTCGGTCCAGTGACGTTGGCCCTGGAAACCGGAGAGGATGGCGTTGTGGCCGCGGGCCTCTTCCTTGCGTCCGATGGTGTTGAGTTTATCGTTGCCGTACATGAGGTCACGGGTAATCAGGGCCATCTTGACCGACATCTCCCATTCACCGTCCAGATGTTCACGCGTGCGTGTGGTCTCGGGCGAGTTGGGATCGAAGCCTTCCTTACAGTTGTTCTTGACCCAGGCCAGGGCCTTTTTGTATTCGTCGGCATCGTAGATCTCGTCACGGATACGACGATGGAACTCGGTCAGGTCAATGGCCTCGACCCGCATACCGAGATAGTCCTCGAAGAATTCCTGGTCCACAATGGAACCGGCGATCCCCATGGAGCAACCACCCATGGACAGATAGGACTTGCCCTTCATCATGGCCACAGCCAGACCGGCCTTGGCAAAACGCAGGAGCTTTTCACTCACGTCCGCAGGGATGGAGGTGTCACCGGCGTCTTGGACGTCGCGACCGTAGATGCCGAAGGCAGGCAGGCCCTTTTGGGCGTGGGCCGCGAGTACGGCAGCCAGGTACACGGCACCGGGACGTTCGGTGCCGTTGAAGCCCCACACGGCCTTGGGACGCAGTGGGTCCATGTCCATGGTCTCGGAGCCGTAGCACCAGCAAGGAGTGACGGTCAGGGACACGCCCACATTCTCACGATCGAACTTTTCGGCACAGGCCGCGGCTTCGGCCACGCCACCGATGCAGGAGTCCGCGATCACGCAGTCGACCGGTTGGCCGTTGGGATATTTCAATGAGGAGGAGAGCAGATCAGCGGCACTCTTGGCCATGTTCATGACCTGATCTTCCAGGGATTCACGCACGCCGCCGTAGCGACCATCGATGGTCGGACGAATACCGATTTTAGGCAATTGGGTGATCCAGGTTTGCTCCATGATTCTAAATCTCCTTGTTTATTTAGATGTTGGATATGACGCAATCGCAGAGATCCGATCGCTCGACCGTTCGGTACTCCGGCGGGATATCGCGTACAGGCCGATTATGATAAAACAATTTTAAGGGGATAGGTAGATAAATTTCCTTATTCGTTTTGACCTGGGGTTCCTCCCAACTGGGTACTGCTTTGCCAACCCGTTGCCCTGTTCCAATCCTGCAGATCTCCATAGGGATCGGCGATTTCAAGCGAATATCCGTCCCCATCCGTAGAGGGGTACCAGGAGTCCTGATAGGTGAAATCCAGCAGGACCTGCCCCAAGGCATCATTGAGAACCAGACGTTCTCCCCCGTTGCTCAAGGCCCCGGTATAATGACCGGCGACATCCAATGGACTGCCATAACGATCGACAAAGGCGTCTTGATCCCGCACCACCATCACGCAGGCTCCTGGTTCCAGGGTCATGTCGCCAAAGGTGAAATCTACGCCCTGGCTCAAGGTGATACCCTGGAGTGGAATCGGTTCAGTGCCTATGTTGGTGAATTCGAGAAATTCGGTATTGGGATCGTTCGGGTGGCCGGTGTCTAGGGGGTGGTACATGATCTCGACCAGACGTAACCCATCTGCCACGGATTCGATGGCATAAACCGCTTCAGTGAGGGCACTCCACTGGCCTTCATGATAGGTACGGGCCTTGATGTGCGTGGTGGTGCTCAATTGTAAGGGCTCTTCATAGGCCTGGGCAGTGGTCGAAACCAGTGCCCCCCCGCTGTTCTGCTCCTGTAACCAAAGTCGGGCATCGAGAAGGAAGTCGCTGCTACCCGAGTTGAGATTGAGCCCTTGGAGGGCCAATAGGTTTTGACCTTCAGATAGCTTGCCTAGAAAATCAGAGACATCGAACTCCTGCCATTGTACGGCCTCGGAATCACTGTGCTGGGTATCAGCCTGGCTGTTCCATTGCACGTCACCGTTGACATTGGCACGGGCAATCTCTTGACCATTGAGGTAGGCCACAAAGGCGTCATCGTAACGCACAGCCAGGATCAAGGTGGTGAGTTCCGAAGGCTCGACTGTAAAGGGGATGCGCACGTAGCAACTGTTCTGGCCCCCGTACATTTCATTGGCCACATCGAAGGTGAAATAGTCTTCATAACCACTACCGATATCATAGCCAATCCCTCCTCGGCCATGCAACCAGGTCTGGTCGTCGAAGGTCACATCAGTACGCCAAGAGTCACCGATGTCCTCGGTGGGAATCCAGACGAATTTATCCATACGATCTGCTACCAGTTCATCGATTTGATCCGAGTTACCCAAGGCTGCTTCCGGCAGATGTGGATCCGAGCCGTCCAGGGTGTACCAGATTTGACCTTCTTCAGCGATGAGGCTCAACAGGCTGTTATAGGGGACATAACCGCCCTGCTGCATTTGGCCATCGACCTGTAATTCAGGTGCGACGATCTCAGGATAGAGTCCGGCATCGATGAACTGGTCCAGGACAATCGTCGTGCGTTGGGGAAGAAAGGTTTCGAGGATCCAATCCCGTTCCTGAATCCAGTCTTCACGGGTCAGGGCGTTGCTGTAGTGCATGTCACCCCAACGGGCGGATTCCAGCAGCATGGCCGGTTCGATGGTGGCACAGATCTCTTCGTATCGGGGAATTAAAGAATTGGGTGTCAATAGACCGTCGTGAAATAACATGGCCTGGATGCGATCGGCAAAGAACAATCGGTATTCGGGATTGCCGCGTAACCAAACATGAGGCTCACCCACGTCTTCGAAGCTGTTGTTCAGGGCGTTCTTATTTAAGGGCGAACAACTGCGGTTGTTGCCCATAGTGTTCTCGTAATCCCAGTTGTAGAATTTGAAGCCCGTGCTGTTGGCCGTGCGGTCGCGTCCGACCCAATAGTTCTTCCAGGGCCAATCCCAATTTCCGCCCCACAGGTTGATCAAGAGATAATCTATATAGTTAGGGAGATCGAGCAGGTTTAATTCGTTGGCATCGGGAAGGCCGTTGACGTCACGACCCTGTAAGGCTTGATAGGTTTCGTAGGAGTCACTGGCCAATTGACAGGTGGCGACCATGGTGTCCCAGGCCTCGAAGTCACCATTGGTCGCTTCGATGCCGCTGTTGTCACCGTAACCGCCTTCGTGCAGGGCGTCCCATTTCTCTCGCTCGCCGCCGTAGTAATCGGCTGAGAAGGCGTTGTCCGGTCGCTCGACCAAGTTATACAGGCCCCAATAGAGTCCATTGACGTAGAGGTTCACAAAAATGCCATGGCTACTGGCATGGCCCGCTGCCAATTGCAGACGTCGGCCGAATTCATCGCGGGTGTATTGCACGGTGGTATCCGCCCCGCTCCAGGCATAGCCGTCATTGGCTCCGGCACGCAAGGTCAGGGTTTCGAATCCCTGGGCTGCCTCCGGACCGAACAAGGGCACTTCCAGACGTGTAGGGCCGTAGTCACCCTTGAACAACAGGCGGAAGGAATGCTTGCGCGACATGCTGTTACTACGGAAATACCCACCCTGAATACGAATGCCACAGTTGACCTGAAAATCGGTCAAGCCATTGACGTCCATGAATTCCGCAGAAACCGCCCGTTCCCAATCGATCCCGGCCTCTACGGGATTGGCATAGATCCCTTGCGAGCCAAACCAATCATCCACATTCATCACGAGTGACAGGGTTGGCAATGACTGCAGGGCCTCCAGGTACTCCGGTCGTTTGTCTTCAAATCCACGCATTTCGATATTCATCTGGTAATCCGCAGTCGTGCCACTCCAACTGGAGGGGAATCCATCGGGTGAACCGGACTGTGACAGAATCTGATCGGCAAATAGATAAGTCTGGGTGACAACCTCAGACGTTAGATAACCGGGCTTGAAGGCCAGGGCTCGAACGCAGCAGGTTTGTGTGATTTCCAGGGGACTATCATAGAGTTTCCCATTGACGATCTGGCTCTGGTCGTCGATCTCTGGCGTACTGCTGTCGAGGGTATAGAGAATCGAGGCATCCAGAGGAGAGGTTGTGAGGGTTAATTGAAACGATTCCTCGTAGAAGCCCCGTTCATGGTTAAAAGCAGGTGAGTCTATCGCTCCTAAAAACCCGGTGACATTGGGCAGACCCGGTGTAGGCGTTCCCATGATTTGCCAAATCGAGGGATCGTCTAGGTTGCGACCATAGGAGATATCGGCGTCCTGAACTCCGAACGCGATGGAATCGAGGACGGTCACTCCATCGGTATCGGTTAGATACAGGGCCTCGCCATCGGCCGAGAGCTTAAAGCTGGCGTGAAGTCCGTGTGCATCGTCCTTATCCGCCCAGACCAGGACGAATCCCCCGGGTGCGACCTCGGTGAGGGAGGGAGCATCTGTAGGAAACTGCCATTGGGTCAAATCGTCTGCATCATCGCTGAGATACATCCCAGCCAGATCCTCATAAACGCGATTGGCATTAACCAATTCAATCCAATCGTCATACTCGCCCTGTGGGTCGGTCAGGGTACTTCTGTTGGAGGCCATCAGTTCATTGATTTGAAAGCTTTGTGACCAAGCGATAGAAGTGGATAACAAACAGATCACGGTGATCTTGATATAATTCGATCTATCTTGAGTCATCAACACCTTTCCAGTGGGCTATCCATCATTGCGTGGCAACAATTGGACAACTCCAGCATCTGTGTCTATATGAAGTTCAAACTGCTCATTGTCTTCGCCTAAGGCCAGTGCCAATCCTTGATCAATGAGTGTCGTGGCTGAAATGACAAGAAATACATCGCCAGGGGCCGGTGTGAATCCCCGTGACAGAACCACATTGACCAGCCCGGCCAGTTGGGCTTGGCCGTTGACGTTCAGCGTACTAAAGTCACTGGCACTGCGGATCTCGATCTGCAATATACCACCTGCAAGTTGGGTGTAGTGCCCATCGATCGATGTAGATGAGGCAGCCAAGGTGGCTCCTTCATTGAGGAGGCCGAATTGGACTTCATTGACCTCCAGGACCCCGCCGGATAACTGGAAACTTCCATTCTCTTCTTCAGTGATTACAGGCATGGTCAATCTGCCTCCAACCAGAGAGACCAAGGCCTCGCCGTTAGTATCGTTACCTATAGTCAACGCCTCTTCGATACATAACCAGCCCGCATTGACCTGTAGTTCGACTTGATTACCATCGGCAGGTGTGAGGCTAAGACGCCCGGCGTGTTGTCCCACTGCATCGACGGTGACAGTCCCATCGATGATCTGAGCCGAATCGAGCCGGGAGGGTTGCCAATAGGTGGTGCTTTCGTCGGGAATGGTCTGGCTGATGCCCCAATTTTGAATCTCGGCATAGCGACCGTCGCCACCTAGCCACGTGATGGTCGTTGGTGCGGGGAAGACGGCCAGATCGTTAAGGTATTCTTCCAGGTTGGTGTAGCCATCGGTGTCGAAGTCACCGGCATGATCATCGACCTCGGGATCGAGACCGTGATCCAACTCCCAGGCATCGGCCATGCCATCGGCGTCAACATCGAAATCGGCCTCCCGTTGAATGACGCCATAGATGGGGAACCCTTCGGCGTCGTAGCTGGTATTGGGATCCTGGGGGGCTTCGGAAATGTAGTCGATATGATTACCCGTGCCCTCGTTGACATCCTGGATGAGTCGCAGATCAATGGGATCGCGGTCCCACCAGAAGGCTCCCACACAATCGAGGACTTGATCCACGGCATCTCCTGCTGATTGGATGTGGCCACTGGCGACCTCAAAGGGCTTGGGACTACGGCTACGACTGGGGCTCATAAGGGTTGCCGTGCCCTGAAAATGAGGGGACTGGAAGAGAAAGAGCGAGCCGTCGATGTCACCATCCTTGTTCATATCGACATAGTTCTTATCATCGTGATAAATGACGGTCAGGGTGTCGGGGCTATAGAAGACATAATCGCTACTGGCCGTGCTGTTGCCGGCGATGTAGTAATTGGACAGGAAGTTGGTGCGGCTAGGCTTGCCTTCAATGGAGTAGGCAGCCCGCCCCGACCAGTTGTAGATGACATTGTTGGAAAAGTTGAGGATGGCACCGCTACTGTTTTCATTGCCCACGCGCGGATTGCGGGAATTGTTGTGTACAAACAGATTGTGATGATAACTCAGTGGTGCCCCCCCGTTTTCACTGGAGATCAAGGCGCCAAAGGCGTGGCCCGAATACTTCAGGCCTTCACCGATGATGCAGTATTGCACAGTGGAATTGTAAACCGCATCCGTGGAAGAGAGGCCTTCATCGTCGGCCCAGGAGATAGAGACATGATCGATGATCGAATGCCTCAGATTGTTAGAGATACCATCGTTAGTGAGATTCTGAGGGCGGGTTTGATCGAGACCGGGGCGAATTTTCAAATTGCGAACGACCCAGTTACTGCCACTGAACTTGGCCCCTTGACCGATGATGGTGATACCGGGGTAGGGCGCAGTCTGACCGGCAATGGTGATGTTATCGTTGCCGCTGCGTAGCCAGGTATGAGTACTTTTATGGACGTCCGGTACGAGATTGATGATGCCGGCAATATCGAAGACGATCGTGCGGCCTTGGCTGGGAGCGGTTTCGAGTCCATAGCGTAGGCTTCCCGGGATGGGGGTATCCTGGCCACTGGGATGATAGTCGTCCAAATTGGTGACATGGTAGACATCGCCAGCACGACCGCCACTGGCATTGGCCCCAGGTCCTTCAGCTCCAGGAAAGGCCGGTAGATCTTGAGCAAAGGCAAAGCTCCCAGTTATCAAGACAATCCAGAAACCAACCAATATTTTGATTTTCATAAACCCAGCCTCAAAAAACAATAAGCATCTAAAGTAAAATAGGTTAGGTCAGCCAAGATTCAACCCTGATTCGTTAATCAAATGAAATATCATTCAAAACCATCTATTTGTGATGACTTTCCTCAATGAGCCTTGTAATCAACTCCAGGTATTGGTAAACATAGCGTTGTTCATAAACTATGCTAAACTGTTGGGAAGTATACATTTGCGTCTGAGATATCTTGTCAAAACTTGTTGGCTTATGGTACTCACAGGGACATATGCGAGTGCCACTGACCTAACCCTGTGGTATCAACAGCCGGCCCAGGAGTGGACCGAGGCCCTACCCCATCGGCAATGGCCGGCTGGGAGCCATGGTTTATGGCGGACAGGAACAGGAGAGAATTCCCTTTAACGAGGACACCCTCTGGAACGGTGAACCCGGTATTAATGACCGTCCCAATGCCGCCAAGGTGCTGCCCGAGATTCGCCAGCTTTTATTTGAAGGACGACAACAGGAAGCCGAAGGCTTGGCCTCCAGTTCGTTTATGGGCGATCCGGAAGTCCTGGACGCCTACCAGATCTTTGGCACCCTGTTGATTGATTGCCCCGGTTATGGGCAACTCGAAGATTACCGTCGTGAATTGGACCTCAACTTCGGGTTGGTCACTGTGAAATATCGAGCACGAGGCGTTGACTATACCCGTCAGACCTTTTGCAGCGAGCCGGATCAGGTCTTGGTCTGGCACATCCAGGCGAGTGAACCGGAACAGATCAACCTCGCGATTGGCTTGGAATGTCCCCATCCCAACACCCGTATCGAGTCCATCTCAAACCCACCAAATCACGATGTACGGCCAAGTACGCAAAGGAGTTTTAAATTTTGCCGCACAACTCGAGGTTTATACAGAAGGTGGGCAAATATCGACCACGAACAATCGCATTCGGATCCGCCGCGCGGATGCGGTCACCGTCTTATTGACTGGACACACCAGCTATAAATCCTTTGAGGATGTCAGTGCCGATCCCGGCTTGCTCTGCACCCAAACCCTGCAGCAGGCATCACAATATCGATACGAGCAGCTTTTAGCTCGTCATGTCCTGGATTATCAGGATTTGTTCCATCGCGTATCCTTGAACCTGGGCCCCAACCAGGACGTCAACCTGCCTACGGACCAACGTGTTGCCCAAGCCGGTCAACTCGATGATCCCGGCCTGGCTGCGTTGATGTTCCAATATGGCCGATACCTCCTGATTGCAGGGTCCAGATCCGGTACACAGCCACTCAATCTCATGGGAATTTGGAATGATTCTATCGATCCACCCTGGGGGGGGACGCTACACCACCAACATCGCCCTGCAAATGTGCTACTGGCCCACTGAGGTCTGCAACCTCTCGGAATGCCATGAACCCCTGTTCTCTTTGATCGACGATTGCATGATCAACGGCCGCAAGACCGCCAAGGTCCACTACAATGCCAGTGGCTGGGTGTTGCATCACAATACCGACCTCTGGCGTAGAACCGCCCCCTGCAACAATGCCGAGCATGGCATTTGGGTCACGGGTGGGGCCTGGCTCTGTCACCATCTTTGGGAACACTACCTTTTTACCGGTGATCGATCATTTCTGGAAAATCAGGCCTACCCCGCCATGAAAGAGTCCTGTCAATTCTTCCTGGACTTCCTCATTCCCGATCCCCGGACCGGACTCTTGGTCAGCACCCCCTCGAATTCACCGGAACACGGAGGTTTGGTGGCCGGCCCGGCCATTGATCATGAAATCATTAGCAGTCTCTTTGCGATCACAGCACAGGCGGCCGGTGAGTTAAAGAGGGATACGGCCTGGACTCAACACCTCCTGGAAGTAAAGGACCAGATCACCCCCTTGAAAATCGGCAGGTCTGGAGAACTGTTGGAATGGGGCAAGGAAGTTGACAATCCCGACAACCTACACCATTACCTATCCCATCTCTGGGGAATATATCCCGGGGCCTCGATCACGCCCGAGACCTTAAACCTCTTTCAAGCCGCTCAAACCTCGTTAAATCTCCGTCAAGATGTACCGGCCAATTGGCCACGTGCCTGGAAAATCAATCTTTATGCCCGTTTTAACCAGGACGCTAAGGCCTTGAGCTATATAAACAAGATCCTAACCGAGAATACCTACGCCAACCTATTCACTTCACACCCGCCTTTTATCATCAGTGGCAATCTGGGACTGACAGCTGGCATTGCTGAAATGTTGATCCAGAGTCATGACCAGGGGATTAAGCTATTACCCGCCCTTCCTCAACGATGGTCCCAGGGATCCGCGTCGGGATTATGTGCACGGGGGGGATATATCATCGATATGGCCTGGGAAAACAACAAACTGAGCAGGGCCGTGATCCTCTCGAACCTGGGGGGAGTTTGCTACCTGCAGGGACTCGAACAACAAATCCAGGTACATAGCAACGGCGATTCCGTCGAAATCATAAGGGACCAAAGGGGAATCCAATTCATAACACAGCAGGGACAACGCTACGAACTGGCTTTTTCACCCTAATGTTCTGATAAAACTTCCACGAAATAGGGTTGAATATCGGCTCGATGGTCCTATTAAACATCTAGACAAGCTTGTATCATGAAAGATGCCTTGAACGCCAACCAGTTCCTGCAACACCTGATGTCGCATCAGCGCGAGATCTATGGTTTTATCTATGGGATGGTGCCCAATCCTCATGATGCAGACGATCTCTTTCAGGAGACGGTAACCCGAATGTGGGCAAAATTTAACACCTTTGATCCAGATACGGATTTTTCGGCATGGGGTATTACTATCGCTCGTTATACCATTATGTCGGCACGAAAACGCTTTGCCCTACGAAAACGAATCTTCAGTGAAAACCTGCAAGACCTACTGTTGCAACAGGCCGAGCAGATCTTTACGGGTTTTGACCGACGTGTCGATGCCCTCAAGCAATGTGTCAATAAACTCAACGACCGTGATTACGAACTAATCCGGCTTCGATATGAAGAGGAAATTCCGGTGAAAACCATTGCGAACAAGGCAGGTCGTTCGCTGCAAAGCGTCTACAAACGTATGGCCAGAATCCATAATCTGCTGTCCAATTGCGTGCGTCGGACCATGAACAGGGAGGAATTGGCATGAGTCAACATCCTGATATTCCCAAAGATTTTCAGGAAAACGTCATTCGCTTACTGGATGGCAATATGACCGACGAGGAATTCGCCCTCTTCAATGAAACCCTGTCCAGCAATCCCTCATGGGCTCCTCATTACCTCAATGCCCTGGCTGACTACATGGCCATCACCAAAATGGGACATGTCCTGCCTGTTCCACAGGACGCACAACATCGTGTCCCCTATTCAGCCCAGGACTTAATTCGTCTGCTCGACCTGGAAACCACATTGCCTGAGCCCCTGGCTCAATTCAAATTCGAGCCCAACATCCCAGAGGAAGAACGAAAGCGACGTATTGAAATCTATGCCAAGGAACAATTGGAAAGTTTCTTAAGGCAACAACATCCCCCTGTGTCTACCTCCCGCATGCCGAATCCCTCATGGAGCCTGGACCGCTGGCTCGACCAAGGCATCGCCAACACTGTCAAAACGATTCAGACCGGTCTGCGTTTCTTAAAATTCGCCACGGTCGCCGGTATCGCAGCCCTGTTTCTGGGCTTTGTCGGCCTGGTTGCCTATTCCAATCGCACGGTGGCCCAGGTGGTCGAAACCGTGGAGGCCCGTTGGAGTTCTCCGTTGAGCGACCAGGCCAAGCTACGCCCCCGTCGACTCCGTCTGGAAGAGGGATTTGCTCGTATTCGCTTGAATCGTGGCAGCGAAATCATTCTACAGGCACCCACCACCATTGAGCTCAAGAACAGCAACAAAATTCATCTTGAGAACGGCTGGCTAACCGCTCAGGTTCCCCTGCAGGCCCATGGTTTCACGGTCGAAACTCCCTGGAGCAAGGTTGTGGATTATGGCACCGAATTCGGCCTCATCACGGGCAATGAATTCGATACACAGGTGCACGTGTTAAAGGGCGATGTTGGGTTGCAATCGTCATCCGGTGCCAACCCAACGATGCAACACCTCTTGGCCGGTCAAGGTGCGAGCCAGGATCGCCGAGGACGTACCACCCTATCAAATCTAACCGGTCACACGCGACTTTTTGTACGTGAACTCCCTAGCAACACAGAGTTGGGGTTCCCGGGAAAACGTCTCAATTTAGCCGATATCGTTGGGGGTGGGAACGGCTTTGGTACCGGTTTACCGGGCCAAGGTCTCAATCCCTCCACCGGACAAATTGCGATTACCCCACAAGTTCTAAACGCCCCATCCAAGGGATTTATCTCAACCAACGCATCGATCTTTGTGGATGGCGTCTTTATCCCGGATGCAAGTTTGGGCACTCAAATCATCAGCTCCACAGGTCTCGATTTCGAGGGTTGTCCGGACACTTCTGGCTTATGTCTGGAAACCATTCGCTATGGTGCCTCTCAACATGTCTCGCCCTTCCAGTTCGCGCCGGTCCAACTGGGTAATGACGTTCAGGATCCCAATCATCCCTGTATCGGCATTCATGCCAATGCAGGCATCACTTTCGATTTGGGTAAAATTCGTTCAGCCATGTCAGATGTCTCCCTATCCCATTTCTCCACCTATTGTGGCTTTCCTTCTCATGAGACGTCTTATCCTGTTAAGGTATGGGTGCTGATCGACGGGCAAGCTCAATTTGCCCAAGAGCTGTCAGCAGATTCTACCGCAGAGCCTCATGAAATTCGTGTTAAGCTCCAATCCTCTCAGCGTTTTTTAACTCTGGCCGTTACCACTACAACACAATACGACCAAACCTCCATGGCCATCTTCGACCAGCCCATCCTGACTTTATCGAACTAAATCATCCCAAATATAATCTAAGCCTACACCGGGTTTCATAACTCCTTTTTGAGGATACGAACATCGAAGATGCCGCCGGCGGTATGTCCTCGATGGGGTTGAAAGCGAACGGTAACCTTGGTCTTGCCTGCCAACAGTTCAGTGGGCAAGGGATATTCCACCGCAACGAAGTCGTCGGTATTCCACTTACGCACGGGATTCTCGGTGACAAAGGTTTGGTCATCGATCTGGATGTCAATAGTGCGACGACCGTTCTCATTGCCCCAGTATAGGACATAGAGGGAGAGATCCTGGTCCGAATCCACTTTCAAATCGTAGCTGAACCAACCCGGAGAGGGTGCGTGACGCAGGGAACGGTTGTGGTAATTACCGCTCTCTGAACCCTCCTGCTTCATGAAGTGATCGGCCTCGGGCTGCTGTTCCCCTGGGATCACGCGATCCAGCGTGCGTTGGTCCAGTAGTATCTTGGCCTGTTGCGATTCCTTCATGGCCGCCAGAATCTCTTGGTACTCCTGCGGGGCGGTGACTCGCCAATACATTTCATAGCGGCTGTCGTGGATGCTATAGAACGGTTCCAAGAGGAGATCCTGATACATCTCAGGCTTGATCAGGGCCTTGGCCTGAAAACACAGAGGCTTGCCCTTAACCGGCTTGATCTGGGCCAGGATATCGTCACGATCTCCGACCAACATGGGAGCCCCGTCCAAAGGCAGCAGTTCACCGTGGGCGATGTGGGCCCAGCGGGTATCGTCGGCAATCAGACCCTGTAGGTCCTCGGTGCCGGTCTTGGCAGCCAGGACCAGGGGGCCGTAGAGCACGGCCACGTAGTCCTCGACATTAGGCATGGGCTCCAGGGACAGATGCATGGGTAGCGTGACCTCCAGGGTGTCGCCATCCTTCCACGAGCGGGTGACCTCAATATAAGAGCCGGGTTGGGCATCCGTTGGGTAGGCCTTACCGTTTAACGTCAAGGTCAACTCCCCTGACGCCACCCAATTGGGATAACGCATTTTGAGGGTGAAGCTCGCGGGTTCGTCCGTCTCGAAGCTTAGCTTGGTCTTGGAAATGGCCGGGAATGAGGTATCCTGACGAATGATCACGCCCTTGTCTTTCCAGTCCAATTGTGAGGCAATAAAGAGGTTCACCAGCAGGGTGTCACTGCCCTGCTGACTGTAAATGAATTCACCATACTTACCGTGGTTCTCCATACCCGAACCCACGCAACACCACATGCCCTGGTTGGGTGCCGAATACACCCGGTAGTGACGCGGCCGGGCCGGGGTGAAGTAGACATAGCCACCATGCTCGGGATGTTGGGTCGAGAGGATGTGGTTGTACAAGGCCCGCTCATAATAATCGGCATACTCGACCTTGGGATCCATGCGGAACAGACCCTCGGTGAGTTTGAGCATATTGTAGGTGTTGCAGGACTCGGGGCCCTCGCGTTCTTCCACCATCTCCATGCAGGCCTCGACACTGGGGAAATGTTCGCGACGACTATTGCCGCCAAAGGCCAGACTGCGGTTGTGCACGACCGTGTCCCAGAAGAAGCGAGCGGCCTTTTCTTGGGTGGCATCCCCGCATAGTTCTGCAACACGTTGATACCCCACGGCCTTGGGCACCTGGGTGTTGGCGTGCTTGTTGTCCAAGCTGTCACGGCCCTGGCTCATGGGATCGAGCAATTGGTGATGAGAAAATCGCTTGGCTAAAGTCAGGTACTTGGAATCACCGGTGATGTCCGCAACATCGGCCAACACCTCGTTCATTCCCCCGAATTCCTGGTCCAGCATGCGTTCCATCTGCTCGTCCGACAGATTGGACACGACCTTTTCGCACCAATCGCTGAACTTGATCAGAACTTCCTTGGCTTGTTCGTTGTGACCCAATAACCAGGCGTCACGTAACCCGGCAAAGGTCTTGTGCAGGTTGTACCAGGGCACCCATGCCCGATGCAGGGGACCAATATCACCTTTTTCGAGAGCTGCAAAGATGGCATGACTGTTGGGCACACCCCCGGCATAACCGTCGCCATTGGCCTCCTGACACTGGGCCAGTTGCGAAACCATCAGGTCCATACGACGTTTGCACTCGGCATCCCCGGTAGCGGCCACATACTCGGCCATGGCAGTGATGTAGTGACCGCCAATGTGACCGTCGAGGCCGTCCCAATTCGGATAGCTCTCGCCCTTGGGTGTCAGACCGGCCTCCTTAAAGAATGGGGCCATGAGACGATCGACGTCGTATTGCAGCAGAACCTTGAGGTTGAGGTCTTGGGCGTGTTTAAAGGGACCGTCCAGTAGATGCACCTGTTCCAGTGGGAAGTTCTGTACGGGCGCGGGCTTGAGACGGATGCCTTGATGGGTAGGCTGGGTTCGCAGGACAGCACCCTGATCGTCGAACTCTAGCTTATCGATGCAGACCTCGCGATGGAATCCGGCTGCCCCGCCCATGTCGATACCATTGGGATAGTTGAAGCGGTGGTAAACGATGTACCAATCGTCCTTGCCCGGCACCTGCAGGATGGTGTTGTGGCCCGTGCCGTAGATGCCCCGCTCTGGATCCTTGGCAATGACCAGGTTATCCTGGGGGACATGGATTGGGCCCGTGGGAGAATCCGAGGTGCCGTAACGCACACGGTAGTTGGGACTGCGTGTATCGTCTTCGGACCAGAAGAAATAATAGGTGCCCTGCCGATAGATCACCGAGGTGCCCTCGCGAAAGGTGCGGTCCGGGGTGATGACCTTCATGGTCTCGGGGCTTGAAGCTGACCATATCCTCGTTCAACTCGACCACGGCCATGTAAGCCGTTGCCCCAGTAGAGATAATCCTTGCCACTGACCGGATCATGGAACACGGGCCGGATCGATCTCCTGACCACCCACGCACGCCTGCAGGTTTGCGATCGATTAAGGGCTGACCTGAATCCACGAATGGTCCCAGCCGGGTCGTCGGCCACGGCCACCCCCCGATACGCTGCGAGGCGGTGAAGTAGTAATAGTATTTGTAGCCGTCGTCCGTTTGCTTCTCGATGCAGCACGGGGCCCAGGCATTGCGATCCGACCAGGTGACATCCTGTTTGAGATCCAGGATCACGCCCCTCGGTCAATCCAGTTAAGCAGATCTGTTGACGAAAAGGTCTTGAAGTAATAGCCCGACCAACCGCCAAAGCCGTCACTGGTGGGATAGAGGTAGTACTTGTTGGTCTTATGTGAGTAGATGATCTCGGGATCGGCATAGTAGCCGGGGCAACACGGGATTGTTATCAATGGCAGGGAACCCATCCGGCATGCCCCATTCTTGCGTGAGGGGCCTTGAGTTCGGCGCGGGTGATGGACATGACCGTACCGTGGACGGGGGATGGAAGTCCATGGAGACTTCTTCGTCGATCACCTCGAAGTTGAGCAGGTCCCGTACTGCGGGTAAACTGGTAGCGACCACTGGTGTACATGTCGACCATCAGGATCCACTCGTCCTTGTGGTTGAGCTTGAAAATGCAGGAGCCCTCCACCGGTTTGGTAGAGCAGTCCATGCGTTTTGTCATTATACAGCTTGTACCCACCGCTGAGGGGATTGGAGATGGCCAACTTGATGCCCGGGTTGCCGTCTTCGGCCTTGTGGAACAGGTAATAGGTCCCATCCCTGGCCACGATGTCACCATCGATACAGGGCGCGGGTGTTACTTTCAGCCGGGGGGAAGTAAAGTTGCTCCGGAGCCGCTTCGAAAGCGGTGAAGTCCTCATTGGCATAGGGCATAATAGATGATATCCGGTTCACGGCCTTCCTGCATGGAGAAGTAGACCATGTACTTGTCGGTTTGAGGATCATAGATCGTCTGTGGAGCCCAGACCCGGCGGACCTTACCAAATTGATCCGGGTAGGTCTGTGGGATATTGACGACCGTGGACTCCCAGTGGATCAGGGTCTGTGGACTTCATCAGGATCAGGGCGTGGTTTACTCCAGCCCATGTCCGGCACATAGAGATCGGTGGCGACCATGTAGAATGTCTTGCCATCCTGGCAGCGGAGGATATGGGGATCGCGCACCCCCACCGGTGGAACTGATGGCCCTTGGAATCGAGCACGGGTTTGATTGCCGTTGAGGGCCTTGTAGTTGAAGCCGTCCGCACTGATGGCAAAGTGGATCTGCTCCTGGGCCGGGGCCATTGCCCCACGAAATAGGCAAAACAGATAGGCGGTCAGGTCCTTTTCCGGGCACTGCGGGGGGGGGGGCGTCCTGGGCCCACAACGAGGCGGCTATGCTCACCCACAAAATCAAGATTATCCACAAGTGCGTGCGTCTAGTCATTCCATTCTCCTACGAATTAGATCTCAAAATCATGCTTTCGCATGTTTTCATTTATATAAGGCAATACGGGGACGACATTTTGTCTTTCAACCCGTTTTTTATTTTTCCAGTTACCATGAGGTTATGGGCATTATTTATAACATGAACGGCAATCAATGAAAAGATAACCCATGGGAGGTCAAGCACTCTATGAACAAGGGGAAATCCGCCGAAGCGTCTTGTTGTTTTAGAGGGTTTTCATAATTCACGATTGGGAATTCATTAAGGGGATCTGGCGAACAGTCGTATGCAGATAGGCCACGGCCCTGATAGAAACGGAACAGAGCCTCGTCCAGGTCGAGCTGCACAGGCTTCCTTTGTTTTAGTTTTCCATAACGACATACATCATGAAAGTAACAGTGAAACGCTCACATGGATCTGCTTAACGTCATCGACAGGTATACCGATATTCGTAGGTGAGCCTCTCGTAAAAATAGTCTTAGACGGACCTGAGTTATATGGTAAAATTTATAAAACAAGTTAAATACGATTACTTACGTGCAATTTTTTCGGCGCATCACGAGCCCCTTGCTTGCGAATCTGCATGCTGGATCCAAGGAATTTCACATTCTATGTGAAACAAAGTTCTTGATGCGAGGGTCTTGATGAAAAAATAAGCTTCAAAATCATACTTTATGAGATTTATTTCTCCCCGAACAAGAAAGGTGTTTGTTTCATGAAGAAATCTCAAACCCATCCCGGGCTATCACCTTGATTACCCTAGTGTTAGGATTAATCACCCCCAACCTACTGGCAGAATCAGAGTATTATCAGTGGCCCGAGTACAGCCCCCACCCTGGCCTATGACTATTTCGAGGAGTATGGGGCCACTGAACAAACCCACTGAGGTCCTCAATGACGCTTCACATGTCGAAGGGGGACTTATGTTGACGAATGGTGGTGCTTTCGCTATGGCCCCCGACAAGCACGATCTAGTGGACTTTCCGACGGCCTGGATTCCCATGGTGCAACGGTTTAAACGATGACTTCAATTACATCACCAATGTGATGCGTTGGCCGCGGGACAAACGCGCTCGCAATGGTTATTACAGTACGATTTATCTCTACGGTTCCGGTCTCTCCACGGATAACGAGCCCCAATACAGCCACAGGTGGCTGGCAGGGAACCACCAGCTACAATGGCGAGGCCTGGCCCATGGTGCTGGCCCTCCTATGTCCCCCGTTGCCGCTTTCGATCCCTCCAGATATGACAGCTATCAAACCGGTGCCATGATTCACGAAGGGATTCACTGTAATCCTGTCCAGCATGCCTGGCTGTAAGAAACTCTGCCCTGGTTCCAGGAAGGTGGCAATACCTGGTTTGCAAGGAACCATGGAAGGCCTGCGTTCCGGTGATTTTAGTAGCATCGGTTGGCTCAGTGCCGGAGCCATGATCGCGCCATTCATGCCCATCGAGTGCTATTCGGGTTGGCTCCAGGATGACACCTTTGGCGGTCCGTCTGCCGAGGGGGTTAATATGTATAGCGGTAGCCAACAGATTTGTACCTGGCGTCGATTGCTGGGTGGAACGCAATACGGCGAATGTTTCCCGCATGCGATTGAAATCATCCTGGGACGCGAGAGCGTGGCCTGGATCTGGCGTTATTGTTCTCAAAGCGGACGGGTCCTCCAGGACATGGCCGAGGCAGAGGGTGGTCTGGGCGAGGCTCAAATGCGTCGCTTGATTCACGAGTATCGGGCCCGGCAGGCCTTCTGCGATTTCGGTCCCTGGTCCTATGCCTTTATGCAGCTACTCAACAACAATTGGGGGGCTAACATCGGTGCCGAATGGGAACCCTATTGGATCGATTGCGACAACTGGAAGGTGACTTGCTATGCCAAGACCACGACCTCAGGCCAGGATCTGATCCCCGAAACACGCACCTTACCGGGTTGGTCCGGTGCCAACCAGATCCCCTTAAAGGTCAGCTCTAGTGCCACGTCAGCCAGCGTCACCTTCAATCCCATTGGCCAGAACATGCTCTGCCAACTGGTTTATCGCGATGAATCGGGAGAGGTCCACTATGGTGTTCCGGTTGAGAGCGGCACTTGTAGCATCCCCCTTGACAATGTGTACAACAATGTCGTCATAGCGGTCATCAGCAATACGGATTACATCTATGAAGGCGAATCCACCCGTACCGCCAAATTCGACTACACCCTGACCATGGGCGATGGGATTTCCGGCACAGCCAACATCAACACCAAGTGGTATAACTACTCCCAATCACGCTATACCCTGACGGCCACGGCCGGCGAAAATGGCACCATTAGTGATGAGGGGGATGTCTCGGTCAAGGCCGGACGTAGCCATACCTTTACCTTGACTCCCGACGAAGGCTATGTGGTTCACAATGTGGCTATCGACGGTGTGGATATCGATCAAGTCACGGAATACACCTTTAGCAATGTTCGTGGCAATCACACCATCGATGTGAACTTCGCTCCTCCAAGTAACAGCATCTGGACAGTGGTGGGCAATGCTGGAACTATCGAGCCTGCTGGAAATACCAAAGGCGAGGTGTTGGTCACCCCGGGACAGGACCATACCTTTACCATGGTCCCCAACTTGGGATTTACCGTTGCTGAAGTTATCGTCGATGGCGTTAGCCTTGGGGCCATGGACAGTTATACCTTTGTAGACGTTAACGAGGACCATATCCTCAAGGTTGAATTTACGGCCTCCAGTGAATGGATTCCGGCCCTCAGTTCGCTCGTGATCTCCGGTGCCATGGATACGCTCAATGGTGGCGACGTTGGAGTTGAATGGGACACCTATTACCCCAGTGGCTCGATTCTGACGGCCATTAACAGTCCTAATGTCATGGAAGTCAATGAAGTCAAGTGGCTGGAAAACCTCTATGTCGATGGCGATGGCTATGCCTATGGACCGGTGACCAGTAGTATCCGTCACAGGGGAGCGACGGTCATCGCTGTGGTCCAACCCGTTCGCAATGAGACCATCAATGCCTTGAACACCATCGTCGATATCTTCACCGATAACCTGGTCTTGGGACTGAACAACCAGAGCGGTGAGGTTCAGGTACGGTTGGATGGCACTCTTTATCAAACCGGTGTCACCATCCCGGATCAACAGAAGACGATCTTCAGTCTGGTGGTTCAAAAAACAGGGGCCTTTACGATCTTCGCCAATAGTGAGGAGATTTATAACCACGATGCCACGGGCAGCTTCTCCCTGTCACCCGGCTCCGGTTCCAAGCGTTATATCACCCTTGGACGCAACTACACCAACGACTCAACCACTTTTAATGGTTATCCTCGGCGACTTCTTCTTCTACAAAACAGCCTTAAGTAACACCGAACGCCAGGAATTAGAAGATCTGTTAACCACCAAATTCATTGATGCCGCTCAATAAGCCGCTAACTCGCATTGAATTACATATACAGATGCACCGGTATACCCTGCCGGTGCATCTTGTCTTTTAGACTCTTGTTTTGAGGGACCTTTTGAGGTATGTATTTCTTCAAAAGGAGAGGTGATCATGAGAATGTTGCCTACTCTATTGGCAGTCAGCTTACTAGCCCTTAGGTTTGTGCGATTCCCACCCCTCAAGTCAACATACAGACTCATACCTATCGCGGCTGGGAAGACGCCGTGGAGTTGAACAATGGCATTGTGCGTGTGATCGTGGTCCCCTCCATTGGGCGAATCATGCATTACGGATTCATCGACGGCACCAATATTCTCTACGAGGATAGCACGCACTTCGGCAAAACACTCGATCAAGGCAGCCCTTTGATACAAGATGGCCAACCCGTCTGGGCTGCCTTTGGCGGTGATCGGATCTGGCCATCAGAAGAGGGGCAATTCGTGGTGATCAATGGGCACAAGCGTCCACCCGATCATTGGATCGACGGCCTTCCCTGGCAATGCACCCTACTCGAAAATGGTGTAGAGATCACCAGCCCAGTCAGTCAATATTGTGGTGTCCAAGTGACCCGCCGTATTCAGCTCTCACCAGTTAGCAGCCGGGTAACAATCGATCAGTCCATGACCAAGGTCCAACAAGCACAACGATCCGACTTGGAGCCCATAGCCCTGACGATAAAAAAAGCCATGCCCTAAGGACATGGCTTTTTCGAAAGAATCTTTACTGCTGTCTTTTACGTTGTCACGGCATTCACGCCATGAGGTCTACTTAAGAACCGGAACCAGCGGCTTCCTTGCTTTCGCTGAAATGTTCCCAATATTCTTCGGGCATGTCGTGAGCGATCTTCAAGGCTCCGTTGGCACCGGCATAGAGGGGTTCTTCCACCTTGATGACCTTGCCGCCACCGAGTTCATCCAGGGCCTGCTCCAGGGCACGGTCCAGGCCACGAATCTGTGAGCCACCACCACCCAGCAAGACATTGTTACGGAGCAGGGATTGGAACTCGGGATCGAAGGTGCCCACCAGTTGGTTAATGGCATTGACAATCGGCGGCACGATAGTCATGCAGGCTTCTTTCATTTCCTTGGTAATGTCGAATTCCGTTGGACGACCCTTGACCGGGAAGGTCACCTTGATGGGCTCGATCGAATCTCCCACCGTGGCGAACTTGTCCTTGATGTCCTTGATCATCTGAATACTGAACTGAGCCTCGGGATGGGCCTTTTCGATCAAGCTGTAGAGAGTCTTGTCAATGTGATCACCTGCTTCATGCAGTGTAATCTGATCGTCAGCCTCAGGCATAGTGCCATGCATACGGCAGAGGTCGGTCGTGCCTGCACCAATATCGATCACCAGGGTCTCGTTGAGGCGATCCAGGCCATAGGCTACGGCAAAGGGTTCTGAACAAATAATGACGGAATCCGCCAATTCACGCACGGCATCGATAATCAAGGCCTTGTTATCCATGGAGGCCTGAGCCGGTGCACCAATCACGGCATAGATCAAATCGCCCTTGCGAGAACGAGCCATGCTCAAGGCATGTTGGATCACGTCACGGGCCGCCTTCTTCTCTTCATCACTGTTGATGATGACACCTTCAGCCAGAGGTCGGTGATAGTTCAGTGATGTACGGTTCTTGACGGCATCCTCACCGAACAGGGCTTCGCGTCCCTTAAACAGCTTGCGTGACACCACGTCCTTGGGATACCCCACCACCGTTAAGATCGATTCGCGAATACCATTACTGGCTGCCACGGCCGTACGGCTAGTCCCCAGGTCCATACCCAGATAGAGAACACCGCTCTGGCGATCCATCTCTTCGACCACACTCTCGTTTTTTTTCTCTTGTTCCGACATCTCAAAAACCTTTCTCAAATGACAACCAACAACAGCTTTAGATTCTTTAACCTATATT
The DNA here is from genome assembly GCA_963662565.2 of Sedimentisphaerales bacterium. Taxonomy (GTDB): domain Bacteria; phylum Planctomycetota; class Phycisphaerae; order Sedimentisphaerales; family Anaerobacaceae. The sequence goes on from CAXXXG010000006.1 coordinate 144,715, forward strand.
CTTTCGCAATTCCACATTGGATTGAAATAGCTTGCTCAACAGATCTTTCTTGGTCTCGGCATTAGTCTCGTCCTCAGACAAACCTTGTACATCCTTATAAATGGAGGCTACACCACCATCATAGGCCTGTGCCAGTTCACGACGTAGACGTGTCACCTCACCCTCGGACAGTTGCAAGTCCTTGGCCATGCGTTCCAGGCGACGTTTCAGTCGTCCCATCTGCTCCTTGGAATCCTTTTCCCCTCGATCCACCACCGCCAATTGGCCATCGTAATCCTGGGCCAACACGTCTTTGATCTTATCAAAGGCCGCGGGGCGGTTGCCGTTGAGCTGTGGTAGTAATTCTCCAAGCTCCTTCTCCAGTTGCTTGAACAGAACTCTCAACTCCTCAAAGACATACCCGGGTGCGGATTGGACGAGATCCTCGTCGGATTGCTCCTTTTGCGCCTCGATTTCCTGGCGCATACTGGCAATCTCGTCTTCCAGGAACTGACGCTGCTCGCCAAACTCACGACAGAATGCATCCCAGATGTCATGTAAGGCCGCTCCCTTATCGAGCAGCTTGATCCGCTGGAGACCCCGCCAGGTGAGAATCTTCTTCTCCCCGTAGGTCCGCGTCCTAAATATCTCTCTGAGTTCGTTTTTATAAAGCGTCATATTACAGTCCTTAAGCCTGCGTATCGACAAGAACTTAGCGTCGCTTAATTACTAAAACACAGTTCATTGTGGGGTCCTTTAATAATGGCCATAATCCAAGAGCTATCGCACCAGCTTTCGACCAGGGTTCCGATATTCGACTAAAAAGACTACTGAAACGAGTCTATGTACATTAAACGCCTAACTTCAGGGTGTTAATGCACATCATGTGCATGCCTTTTAAAGACTCGACTGGCCAACAAACAACCACTAATTCCTTGATATAAACGGACTTAGCACGACTCTATCCCAATAATCATACAACGGCATATTGCTTGCATTGAAGAGCTAAATATGAGAAAAGAACAAGTAACCCTATTTGAATAAGGAGACCATTATGAAGCGCGCACTCAAACTTCACGTCGTATTGGGGCTCATCCTGAGTCAATGTGTCCATGCTGAGGAAATAGAGATCATGGCCAGTGGTCAGGCCACGCATAATCTGACTGGAATTACCATTGTCTCCGGTACCCTGGAGGTCCCGGCCCAAGGTTACTGGACCGTCCCAGCTCCCTTTTCCCTATCCGGCAGTATCACTCAGATCTTTCTACAGCCACCTCAGGATTGGATACAGCGTCAACAGGGACGTCGCCTCATGCAAATCCAACACAAAGATCGTATTAGGCAGGGACGTTCCCCCCTACATCGTCTTTATTGGGCCTTGATGGAGCACGCTCGCAACCATGAAGGCGTCCAGTCGACCAACCTCCAGGAACTTACCCAGGCCCAGCAAAAGGACATCAATGATTTCACTGGCTCACCCTACCAACTCGAATTGGATGTCCAGGGGGCGGCTTACGTGTGGTTGCCTGGTATACAACTGAATCTAACGGATGATCCTTTGCGTATCGATCCCAACGCCGAACCCGAGCCCATGGTCGTTGAGGTGCAACCTTATTGTAAGGACGGCGAGCATTGGGTTCTCTATACCAACGGCGATGTGTGTCGAGTCGAAATCGATCAAGACCTCATGGCCCAGTATCATCTAACCGTCACGCCCCTGCGTGAAAAGCCGATTTATGAGGAAACGCTGCCCTCCAGTGTGACTTACCAAGTCTACGGTTTAAAAAGATCCAACTGCCAAGAGCCTTCTCGTTTTGAGATACAAAATCTACAAACCCAGGAAACCCTGAACTGCCGCTGGAATCCCACCACAGAAGATCAGGGACAAGAGATCATCCGTCAATGGGCCAACCTACGTCAAGCCACCTGGAGCCAACTGATCTACGAATACGATGCTCCCATTCTTAAGCAATGGACGATTCTACAACAACAGCTCTATGACACAGATCAAGCGATAGAACCACGTCGTCCATGGCAAGGCCGTAATCGCGATCGCCAAATCAGCATGTTTGGAGTCCTGGGTGGCCAAGCCGCCTTACAAGAAACCTTCCAGTTACAAAGCCTTGAGGTTCGCGAGGTCAATGACACAGGCCCGGTCCCCATCGATCAAATCGAGGGAGTCACGGTCAAGAGTCATCCCTTCAAGGAAATGCTGGGCGCAAACCCAGGCGGTCAATTGCCCTTGGCCAACCTGGTGCCGGACGATTGCCTCATGGCCCACTTCCCCAAACCCCAGGCCCTCGAACCCTTTATGGGTAGTGGCAGCGATTTCCTGAGTCATCTTGGCTCTCTATCCCTGGGACGAAGCCTGGACTACGGTCTGGTCGATCGTTACCTGCAACGCCTGGGTCTCACACGTGAACTGCTTAAACAACTCATGAAGATGGGGGCCCTGGAGGAATGCATCATCTTTACCCCAGATCTGTTTTTTATTGATGGCACAGACTTGGCTATCGTGGCACGAGCCCCACAGTTTCATCTCTTAACTTCCTTTTTGCAGCTCATCGGTCTGGAACTGAGCCCTGGCAATATTGTTGAGTTACCCACCCTGGACGGTGGTCATGCCTACTGGAGCCTTCAGGATGATCTGGTCTTGATCAGCACCCATCGATCCCTATTGAATCAAGCCCTGCATTTAAAACAAAATCAAGGACAGGGTAGTCTCGGCCAATCCGACGAATTCAAATACATGCTCACCCAATTGCCTCCCACGGAGCGTACACGAGCCTTTCTCTATTTCTCCGATCCCTTTATTCGCCGGCTGGTGTCACCGGCCACTAAAATCGGTCAACTACGGCGTCTCCAGACGAGGGTGAATATGAATCAGGCGACCAGTGCTGCCCTGCTCTATCAATTGGATCAACAAGTCGGATTCCCCACTGTCACTCGCTTGATGAAACTAGGCTACCTACCTGCGGACTTTGACCGTGACGACGTACAGCTTGAACCCAATCTTATGGCCATCTCGAAAGCTTACGGACCCAATTGCCAACTCAAGAGCCTTATGCAGACGCCTGTCAACCAAGCAACCGCAATCGAGACCCAGACCTATGGACGTTATGTCGAGGCCTACAGTCGTTACTGGCGACAGTTTTTCGATCCCATTGCCGTTCGCCTTGACGAGACACCCGACCAGGGCCTGGAGTTAACAACCTTTATCCTGCCCCTCTTGGATAGTTGGCTCTACACTCAAGTGCGTGAATGTGTACCCGGCCAACAAGGCCCCACCCTACGCATTCCACAAATCGAGCCGGCTCCCATCGCCTTATTCTCCTTGAACCTCAGTGAAAAGATGTGGATGGACTTCATTGGCGACATGATCCAAAGTGTTTCAGCTACGGATACCAGCTTCGTCGACGATTTCGGTCCGGCCCTGCATCTCGCCATCCAGGATGCCGATCCCGTCATCGCCTTTGGCGGGGGAGATCTATTGGGCATCGCTGGTCAGATGAACGGATTCAACGAAATGATGATGATCCCCATGATCGTTTCGCTCTTAACGCGTCCTTGTGCCATCTTCATCGAAACCCAGAACCAAGACGACCTCATTCAGTTCTTGGAACAGGGAGGTCTCAACGCGATGTTCATCCAATTCGCCAATGAACTGGGGGTAGAAACCTACCGTCTTACCGACCGTGACGCTTGGATCCTATGCGTTGACCTCTTTGGTATGGCCAAGCTACGTTTCGGCATCTCTGTACAGGACAACTACCTCATCGTCACCAACCAGCCCTGGTCCCAACAGATATCCATCGCCGGAACGTCCATCAGCCCCTTAAATGACCTGGCCCTGCGTCTCGAACCCACTGCTGCCCAAGAGCAACTCGCCGCCATGTTCACATCGGCCATGGAAAAGCAGCGTCGATCTGCGTTACAAGGCCAAGCCATGCTCACACCTCTCATTTGGAGTGGAACACAAACCATCGCAGACGCCCTGGATCTGCACCAACAGCTCTTCGGCTTTGCCCCCAAGCACCCCGGCACCGGTAACTGGCAACGGAATGATCAGGGGCACCTCGTTAGCAGTGACTACGGCAGCCCCTACCAAGCCCATCAACCAGGCTACAACCATCAGCCGGCGTTCGGCCTCCTGCAAGGCATCAACCCGCTAGAGGTCTCCCTCCAAATCGAAGATACCGGGTTGCGTACCCGGATCTATTGGAGGTTTCATTGTGATCCTTAGACTAATTCTGCTTGAATGTTGAGATAACTTCTTACTTTTTGATAATCGTCAAGTTAATCCATAGCCGACTTCACCATGAGGTCGGCTATATCTAATTTTTTACGTATCGCTCTCAAGATGTCTTAACGTCACCTCAAGAGTACATGTCAAAATCATGCAAATCTCTCAATTTCACCTTGCATTTTGAGAATACGGTTTTCACGAACCCGTTTCTCCCATCGAGATTGCCTTTTCCATCCCTGGCACACCCCTTGCACAAGCGGATTCCATTATAAAGCTAAATATTGTTTTGGAGTATGATTGGACTCAAAGATCCTAGATGCATACATCCACTAGGGTAGACCGGAAGTGTCGCTGAACAACCCAAACGAAAAGGGTAGAACATGGGTTTAAAACGGATTGACCCCAAAAAAAGAATAGTTCTCGATGTGGACACTCAAAGACACTTTTTCGATAAAAACAACTCGATCTGTATCGAACGAAGTGATCGAATTAAACACAACATTGAAAGTGTATTGGCATGGGCTTGGGTAAACCATATCCCGATCATATCGACGATACAAATGCATTCGCAAAATAACTCTATAGGTTTTGCAGGTAGTGTTCCCACGTTGAGTAATGAAAAACTGCATGGAACACAACGCGGCAAGGTTATACGATTTCAGGCCCGAGACATTACGGATTTACCTTTGAATGTACTAGATCATTATGACCAGCTTATATTTGATAAACGCACATACAATCCATTCGATGAACCGCGACTTGATCGGTTTTTGACTAACCTTCGAGTTGATGAAATATTACTGATGGGATGCCCTAAGGAAGGCGCGATCCTGGCCACCTTACTAGGACTACAAGCAAGGAAACATTGTGTCACCGTCATTACTGATGCCGTTGGCACGCTTGCACATAAGCTAGAATTACAAAACCGCGAACACATGAACGTAAAAAGTGAAAATTTTATTCGTACACAAACGCTCGTCAAACAATACATACCTCTGACTCTAGCGATATAATTCCCTATCTCTTTTTCTTGTTTTCATTTTTACTCCTTTAGTGTTCGACAATTCATATTGTCGAAACTGGGGGGCTCCACCACACAGGAGCCCCCTCCTCCATTTAGATCAGCGTTATCAACATCTTTTGAGTAACTTCATAATCGCCAAGATCTCTCACTTTGCTCTTCTCATATTGAGATTTAATCATCTTCAACATGCATTATGACCCTAATAGAGAACATTTTCTCTTTGGCACACCCCTTGCTTATTAAAGATGACAAACAGATGTATTCAATAGTGGTAACATAATGAAACAAGATACAAAACATATAAACAACGGGCGAATTCTCTTGGTTGACGATTGCGAGTTACTTCGAAAAACCTTGCGACGTTGCTTTTCTGTTTTGGACGGAATTGAAGTCGTTGGCGAAGCAGAAAACGGGCGGGATGCCATAGAGCAAATAGAATTATGTAAGCCTAGCTTGATCATTATCGATGTGGCCATGCCTGTCATGGATGGCATCCAAGCCACGAATGCGATTAAAAGGAATAACCCTGAAATCAAGATCATTGCCTATACGTCCAAGCGTGACAAACATACTATCCAAAGTATGCAGGAAGCTGGGGCGAATTGTTTTGTAACCAAGGACACGGACTTAGACAGGTTATTGGAGATCGTTTTGAGCGTACTCCAATCGGAGGAGGGTGACGATTTATTTTGTTCAAATATTCATGGTTCCTAGCATGAAATAGAATTGCTACGCAAGGCTTGTTGGCTAAAAATTTTCCCCGCTACGCATCCTCGTGCAGCCAACAAGCCTTTTAATCTCAATTCAGCGTACAGAACATCTAAAATGACCGATCGATGTCATAGAAAGGATAAGAAGATGGAACCTCTACTATCCCATAGCCTCATCTCTCCACTAATTGACATGCTAACCCGCATCCGTCGAGGTGAATTTAAAGCCGAAGACAGACAGGATGCTATTCTGCTTTTTAAGAAGACCAACACAGTAGAATTTAAGAAGGTGCAAGAACATTTATCTCAAAACGGTTATTCAACCACGATCGCCCAGCAACTCTGCAAGGTTTTTGCACACCTGGCCGACCAGACAACGATGGAACATCGTCATCTCAATTTACCTCATAATCACATTCTACGTCGCCTCAGGGCCGAGCATGATCTTTATCGCTGTTATTTAACCGATTTAACGGAAGCTGTCGCAACTTTAGGAACGGTCCATAATCCCTCCACGACCTCTTCGGAATTTCGACATCTCACTCACCTGATCGGCAATCTGAGTGGGTTAAAGGAGCATTTTGAATGCGAAGAGGACGCCATCTATCCATATCTCAAAAAGGTCGGATGGTCATCGCTTTGTGAAACGGCTGAGCGACAACATCATGCCATTCAGGAAAATCTTAACCAGATGATTTCCTTAACCCTGTTAACCGAACAAATCACAATGGATGGCTACATTACCACGATGATGTCACTGACAAGGCAGCTGACTCCTCGGCTTTTGAGCCATTTGGCCTAAGAAGATGAAGTCCTTTGGCCTGCAACCGATATCATTATCAATGATGCTGAAATCTGGAAAGGAATCAAGGAACTCTGTGACATGGTCGGATACAATGGTATGCGTCCACATCTGACGTTATAGTCTTGAATATCAGACGATATTAAAGACGGTATCCAATTGGGTAATCTGAAAGACCTTAAGAATCTTAGGATCGATGTTGATGAGGGTGATTTCCCCATCCTTTTCACATAGACGCTTGTGGATTTTGACAAGAGCCCCCAGGAAGCTGGAGGACAAGAACTCCACCTCAGCGAAATTTAGTAATATCTTTTTATTTTCCCCAGAATCAACGAGTTCAAATAAGCCCTCTCGGATCTCTCTGATACAGTCTTCATCCAGTAGCTGGGTGTCGGTAAAGGTAACAAAGGTCTCACCTAAACCCTGTTCTATCTTGAATCGAGGATGTTGCATATCAACTCCGATATCTAGTTTAAAGTGTTTTGATCACGACCAAGGTTATATCATCTTCCGGCCTTAAAGGCGATACAAATTCCTGCACCGCTTGGGTGATACCGGCGCAAAGGTCAGGCGCAGATAGATCTCGACCCCGTTTGATCAGATCGAGCAAACGTTCCTGACCGAATCTTTCCTGTTTGGCATTGGGGGCCTCCCAGATTCCATCTGTGCCCACGATCAGAATATCCCCGCTGGAAAGATTAACCGGACCAGACTGGCGATAGTTCACTCCGTCGATGATTCCCAGTAACGGGCCAGTGTTGGACAATTCCTCGAATGTATCGTTATTGCACTGATACCAAAGGGCTGGATCATGCCCCCCCGAGGCCCAGATCAGCGAACGCTCCTGACTGTTCAAGATACCATAGAACAGGGTAATAAATTTATCTGAATTACAATCGGGCACGAATTGCCGATTAAAGTGGTTTAACAACTCAGCCAAATCAAGCTGATACTCAACGGCTAAGCTACGAAAAATCCCTCGCGCCGTAGCCATTAAAAGTGCGGCTCCAATACCATGACCAGTGACATCGCCCAAGGCAATTCCCAACCGTTCCGGTGAGTCTAGGGCTATGAAGTCATAATAATCGCCTCCGCTCTGATCACAATAAACACACTGTCCGGCAATCTCGAAATTGGGCAACTGAGGATTCTCCTGGGGGAGGAGACTGCGTTGGATGGCTCCTGCGAGTTCCAGGGATCGTTTCAATTGTTCTCGCTCTTGCAGATGAGGGCCTATTTCATTAAAGGCCTGCCCCAGGATTTGCAACTCGTCACCGGTACGAATATCGATATGGGTTCGAAAATCTCCCGCAGCTAGCTGAGCGCTGGCCTCGGTCAGGATCTTGACCGGTTCCACCATATCACGAGCTCGTTTGAATCCAATCCAGAAAACAACCGTGACAATGGCCAATAGTAGCCCCCCGCCAAAACTCCACCAAAGATAACTCTGTCCTAGGATAAACTCCTCCATGTTTGTGGCCAACTCAGTCACTTCATCATAAGGGACCAGAACCAAGGGAATCATTCCAGTTGGAAGTCGCTGGCCATAGGCCCATAGGGTATCCTTCCCTTGGTAAGGCATACGCTGGATGCCGGAATCCCCCAAAAGCATCTCATGAATCATATGCTGAGACATGGCAGAGTCGTTCAATACAATTCGATCCAGATCATGCGAATCCCCCCCCTCTTGGATCTGGCTGTAGCCCGGATGGAGCACGACTACCAATTCCGGGATTGAGGTCACTGAATTGGGATCGACCACCACTCCCAAAATTTCGGCCCCATTGCCCCACTGCATAGGCATAATGATATGTTCAAAGATCTGGGACACAGTGCGATGCAGGGCCGTGACGGCGATGACCTCTCCGTCGGCATTCTGGACAGCTAAGGCAATGGTAAACAAGGGCTCCCCTGTAAGGGCGTCTACCTTTGGCCCCACTCGAACGATTCCAGGGGCTTGTACGGCTCGCTGAAACCAAAACTCTTCCCGCAAATCCTTCTCCTCCAGATTTTGAGAAGTGGGTACGACTTGACAGGTTCCATTCAACCAAACCGTGGATTGCCGAAAGAAGTCACTGGCAGATAGCTGCTGAATATCAGCATAGAGTTCCTGCATCCGCGTTCCATTCACAGGCCCGCCATCGCTCTCGGTCATCAACAAACCCACCTCGCGTGCCTGACTACGAACGAGTGTTTCACTCAACAAGGCATCACGGCGAAAGATCTGATGAGATTCCTGAAGCCATTGCCGTAGGGTGGCCTTGGCATATTGATCTAGGGTCACTTCTACCTGGCCACTTACATGCGTTCGAATGCTCCGTCCTGACCACTGCCGCAACGCAAAGGTCAAGCCAAAGGGGATCAGTGACACCACCAGGAGTAATCCCAAAAGCTTATTACGTAATGTCATGCCTACAACCTAATTCAACTGTTCGACGTTCTCTCAACATCTGTCGGTGTCGAGAGAACCCAAAGCACACTTTAAAATTCAAAGCCGAACCCAAAGACGGCGCGGAAATCATCGCGGTCTGGAACGGACCCATCTTCTCGTGGCTGAGGATCCTCCAGACGGTCCCAAGCTAAAGTGACTTCAAAATCCAGATCCTTCCAGATATCCAAGGAGAATCTTGCCAAGGCATGATGGGTGTCACTGATTTGGCTGGAGAATCCCAATGTCGTCTTATAGGTTAACGCAAAATCAATCGTATCGGTTAAATCAAAGGAATAGTCGGTGCCAATCAATAGAGTACTACCATCGGACGAGCGTTCATTGCCGACTTCAACATCACTGTACCGGGTATATTGGTATCCATATCCGGCATCAAGATCCCACTCTATGTCACCATCATCAATGAGTTGACACCCCAATCCCGCACCAGGAATCCATCGATAAGCGATATTCTGCATTCGATCTCGATAAAACTGTACCTGGGGGACAACCATATAGAGCTGACGATTCAAAAACATGTCATGGCGAAAGTAGGCTTGTTGATTATTGGTGGTTTCTTCGCCTTCGAAGGTTCCATACTGACTGAGATATTCAAACTTCGTTCGCTTCCCCGGACTGCGACGTTGCAACTCAAAGGTGCCATTTATGTCATTTTGTCGGGTATTTCCACTACGGGTCGTGATCCCCAAACTCCATCTTCCTGACCAGTAATCCCACCCAGTTTTACCACCCTGAATGATGGATCTCAGTTGATCTCTATGATAATGTTCCTCTCCCGTCACTGTCGTCAGGATGACCTCGTCACCTTCTACCCGTGACTGGGCAAGTTGTCCCTGCTGACCGGACTCACCTTCAAACACATAGGTATTCCAATGAGGAGAACAAACCTTATAGATATCTTCCCAATCCAACTCAACAGTATCTAACTCGTCGCTCTCAAAGGTGAGCGTATCGTAAAGGAGTTCCTTGATCTCCCCCTTAAGCCATTCCCCATTGGTAAATTGAATCCAATCATAATCATCAGAACAGGGTTGAGGTGGAGACTCTTGTGATGAAGCCATGGCCACGTCAGCACCAGCCATAGCGATCACCATGCCCACCCAGAGTCGCCAGATAGACACCTGAATGTTATTCTGAATCCAATGCCATCGGTTCACAGTCAACCTCAATACACAATATCCAACTCAACCGGCCTATTGTCACGAGGAAAACCGTCTTGTCAAGGAAGTCTTTAACACGAGCGGGCTAAGGTGGGACCTGGACATCTGCCCATGCCTTCTTCCACAGGTAATCGTATGAGATCTGAGGAATTGGTCCAGAATCCACCCATTCTACTTGGGCATACATATGGATCTATAGTAGATTAAGATCAAATCTACGGTTTGATCGTTTCCAGGCGACCTAAAGAACTCTAATTTAATTATCGCCTCCCTGAGCTCGTTCCAGCAATTTCCTCGATTTCATCAAGGCTCAGGGCATAATTGTAGAACCTCAATTCATCCAGGAGTCCCTCATACAGGGGATCGGCCTCATACTGGCTGTCGCCCAAATAGTTCATCTGCGGGGCGAAGTCCGCTGGATCGATATCGACATCCCCTGTGTCCGCAAGACTGCCGTCTACATACAATCGCCCTTCGTCACCGTCCAACACGATAGCCACATGCAACCATGTGTCACTGGAAAGCCGTGAGGTCTCCAGGATTTGCTCGCTACCTCCATCTTTGATGGCAAATCGTAGGGTATTGCTGCCGGACTTGGGGGTTAAAAACAGATACTGCGAGGTATCGTTGCCGAAATCAAAAATCCGTTGCCAGTTGTCTCCGCCGGACCAATAAATCCAAAGGGCTATGGTCATATCGGTCAGACTGCCAAGAACGTGATCGTCGGGCAAGGTGACAGCAAAATCATCTCCATCAAACTGCACCGCTTGTCCCTCTTTGCCGTCGGTATAGCTGACCCGTCCCGGTGCGATGGCGGTATAGCCCCCCACGCTATCGATTAGACTTGCATCGAACCCATAATAGGAGACCAGGGCCTGGCCTTGAACCGAGATAATCACGGTAACGTCACTATCGTTCGCCGCTGAATCCGTGGCCCGTACCACGAAGATATTTTCACCTTGGTCACTTAACGTGGGTGTGCCACTCAAGGTTCCATCGGTAGCAACCTTTAGCCAATCCGGACCGCTGAGCTTCGCAAAGCTCACAACATCGTTGACATCAGCATCATGGACGTCATCGGCCAGGCTTTCACTGTAAGCCTGCAGAGTGGTGGCCTCGGCCTTGGTCAAGGTTGTGTTATTCCAGACCGGAGCCAGGTTGACATTCTCGACCGTAATCCAGAGGTTGGCATCGTCTGAGGCCCCGACCATGTCCGTACTCCGTACCACAAAGAGGTTGTCCCCCACATCCTCATTGTCGGGCGTACCGCTCAAGGCCCCGTCTATGGCCACCCTGAGCCAATCCGGACCCGTTACCTTGGTCAGACTGTAGGATCGGTTCGCATCGACAAGCGATTGTAGCTGGCCACTGTAGGCCTCACCCTCAACTGCATTGGCCTCTCGGATGGGGTTGTTTAAAAAGGTGGGCGGATCACCGCTCCCCTGACCCCAGAGGTACCAGACCTCAGCCCCACTCAGGGCGAAGTTATAGATGCGGAAGTCGTCGATACGGCCCTTAAACAGAGGATCGGCATTCCACATGCTGCGGCCCAGATAACAATAGATCTGACTAAAGAGCGGATCCACCTCGTCCACGACATCACTATCAACCGGCACTCCATTGATATACAAAGTCCCGGTGTCCCCGTTGAGTGTGACTGCCACATGGATCCATTGTCGCTTGGGCAGAACCGGACCGTCGAGGGTGAGCGAGCCATCCGTGTTCCGACTGGTAGTCATCTGGAAACGGCAGGTATCCGAACTCGATTGCGGGCTCAGGAACATATACTTCTCGATCTCGCTGCCGAAATCGAAGATACGCTCCCAGTCACTACCGCCCTGCCAATAAACCCAAGTGGCAATGGTCAGGTCTTGAGTGTTTGCGATGCCCACCGGCAATTGCACATAGTCGTCCACTCCGTCCAGACTGATGGCCCGGCCGTCGAAGCCAGCGACATAGGTAGGCAGGCCAGTGGAACCACCGTGCAGTTCGGCATCTCGGCCCCCAACCTCGTCTTGGGCATGACCATCAAAGCTGTAATGAGACACCCATTCCTGGGCTACACACAGCGGCTCGCTATCGAGTTGTCCAGACGGGGTCTGGGCCGTGACGATATAGGTATAGACCGTTTCATTGCCCACATCCGCGTCGATAAAGCTCAGGTTCTGGACGTCGCTGGTGCCGAGGATAACATACTCCCCCTCTCCGGTGGCACGCTGGATGAGGTAGCACGTAGCTCCGGCCGTGCCGAACCAGTTCAAGATGACCTGATTCTTGCTCCATTGGGCCTGCAAACCGCTAGGGGTCGTGCCCTGCTCGATGTCATCACGGGTGTAGGTCAGTGTTCCCAATCCGAGCCAGTCGACTTGCGAAGGATGATGCCCCGTGTTCGGCCAGGGCTCCGGGCGAGTGGCTTCGGCCGCAAGTTTACTCCAAGGGGCGGCCATGCCCTTGACATTGACATAATGATTATAAATCAGTTCATACTGATAGTATTGCTCGATGCCCCGTCCTGCACTCGAAAGGCTCTCAGTGCCGGTCAAGCTGGTGTTCCGGTGATAGACCCAAGGGACGCTATGATCAAGATTATACTTGGCATTGTATTCAAAGGCTCTTAACGCACGGTTATTGTCGTAACCAAAGAGGTCGTCACCCTGATTCCAAGCCATTTGACACAGTAAGGCCATGGCGTGCCAGCCCCCCAGGTTGTGGCCTTGATCACGGCCGCTCTCCTCGCTTTGTGCCAGTCCATTGGGATGGATATACCAGGCCGCACGTTCAATTCGACCATTACCTGAACCATATTTAAAGTAGTCGAGGGCCTGTTCATAAACCGCTCGATTGTCACAGAGCACACCGATGGCCGCCATGGAGGCCATATTGGCCGTATCCCAGTTCAGACGGTAATGGGTGTTGCCGCCCTTGTTGAAGAAGGTGTCATGATGACGCCAAAGGAAATCGAAATTGGCGGGGTAGAACACCCGCATCATCATGTCCTGGTAGGCCTGTCTGTCTGCGGGCTCCCAGCCCGGATAGGTACTGAGCAATTCACCGCCAATGGCAAATAGATAACCGCAAATGCCAGCAGCCAAGGAGGCGTTACTATTACCGCTGATCCCTTTGAGGTCGGACCAGACATTGGCAATCTCCACGGCCCGGTCCGCGTAGGCAGTGTCACCGGTCAGATGCCAAATCAGGGCCAGGGTGTAGATCAACTGAGCATCCTGTTGACTACGGGTGTAGTTGTTGCCTGAGTCGCCGCGTACAATATATTCCACATCATAGGCGGGCCATCCCAAATTGTTATAAGGACTGCTGAGAAGCATCTCATAGCCGGAAAGCCAGGGTTCCTCCTCAGCCTCGACCTTGGCCTTCATTCGATCCAGATCCTCTTGCGTGTGAAGGGTGCCGGGATGGGCAAAGGCCATCGCCGTGTCCGGCAAGGCAGTCATATCGGCTATGAACACACGATTGCCACTTAAGGGCTCGATGCTGTCACCATTGGGCTGATAAGCTGTACCCGCGTTATAGGCTCCAGTGTCACGCGTACCCAGCCACTCGAAATAATTAGATCCACCATTTCCGATCCTCAATTCAAAGCCATAGGTCGTCTCAGGTTTGAGGAGGGTCGTAAAGGGTAAGTGAAAGGTGATGTAGGTCCCCGGACCATTGGCACTGCTGCCGTTGCCGGGATTACCGATGTCACCGGCCTTGAAGTTTTGCATGGAAACCAGCTTGCGTTCAGTCCCGTCGATTTTGCAGAGGGCCAGGATAATGGGGCCGTTTTCCTCGTCCAGGTTCCAGGCAACCCGGTTGCTGGATGAGACCTGGTTGTCGGTGTAACCAGCTATCTGCACGGTCAGACCATGGAGCTGGTAACCGTAAGCCGCCGTGCCCGTGGTAAACGACTGTCCCTGAGAGGGCTGGTTATTGGCCACATAGGTATAGGCGTCATTGGCCGTGCCATTGTTATTACCGCCATTAAGATTGACACCGGATCCACCGATGTTGTCCGCATCAAAGCTTGCCCCTGTCCAGTTAAACTGAGCATCTGCCGATATCGCAGGCCGGCTATCGGAATAGGTCATGCTGGAATTAAAGGAGATCTCATGGGCCCACAGAGATGTGGTCAATAGCACAGCCCAAACTTTGACAATCTTCAAATATGTTGGCTTCATCAAACGACTCCAGTTGCCATTGCCCGCAGGTACGGGATAAGGCCTAATTACACATCGACCTATTTATAAGGAGGCAATAGCTAGGCTTCTCATAGGTAAAATCCAGCCTAATCATTCATTTTCTTGGATCTTTCACCTGTTTGCCTATGTGTTATCTACCTGTTACTAAGAAATTGGTAAGAAACAAAGCATAAGCTAGGTAAAAACAAGGCCCCCAAAAAAGGAGCGTAACCATAATCTAGCAATATGGAGTTAACAAGGCCACCTATTTAACATGTTTTTGCGTTCATTTATAATGTTCGCAACCTCTAAAACAAACCTTATCCAACCTATACCAAGTGTATATAACGACTTACAGAAACATCACCCACAAAAACAATCCCACAACAAACACCATCATATTAACATTAAATTTTAAACATCCCCCTAAAGCAAGTCACATAAATCCTGATCAGGTTCCATTTATTTGATACGTTACACTGGACTACAGACGTGCCTTTGCCTCGTCTCAGCCGCCCTTCCTTAGCTGCTTTAAGATTGATCGTTAAAATCATCAAAAATTAAGTATAAAGTATCACTGAGATTGACATTGCTGTTGGTAAGCTAGACATTAGGACCTAGGTGAAATGGACCCTAAAATAGGCAATAATTTTCTACAGCTACTGCTCAAGAACCAGCGTCGCATCTATGCATTTATCCTGGGCATGGTCCCGGTTCCCCAGGATGCCGACGACCTCTTTCAAGAGACCGTACTGATCTTGTGGTCCAAATTTGAAACCACCTACGAAGCGGGAACAAGCTTTAGCTCCTGGGCCGTGACCATCGCCAAATATCATATCTTAAATACGCGACGAAAACACCATCGCCATCGTCGTCACTTGGATCCCGCAGTCCAGGCCCTTCTCATGGAACGGATCGATCCGCATGTGCAACAACTAGACGAGCGTGTTGAAGCCTTAAAAAACTGTGTCGATAAACTGGGGAACCATGACTCTCAACTGATTACCATGCGCTACGAAGAAGGCATGCCCATCGCTTCCATTGCCAAGAGGATCAAGCGGTCTATCCCGGCTATCTATAAACGGCTCGGTCGAGTTCACGATATACTCCAGCGTTGCGTGCAACAAACCTTGATCAGCGAGGGGATACGATGAACCAAGAGCACCCCTTGCCCCCAGAATTCACAGAATGGCTTGCCCGTCTGGTGGATCAATCCATTAGCGATGAGCAATTCGCATTATTAAATATAGAATTGGAACGGAATCCCGAAGCCCTGGAGTACTATCTTAATTTTATCACGACCTATGCAGGGCTAATGGACCTCGGCCACCTCACTCCTATCCCTCAGATCAACCTTGGCATCACTCCTCCCGAAGAGAAGGTCCCAGCCTTATGCTCAAACGATCACTCCAGAAAAACGCAAGTCGTCGAATTTGCACCTGATATCACTGCTGAAGAGCGACGTCGCCGCATCGAGGAATATGCCAACCAAGAGTTGAATGCCTTTTTAGAGCAAAAGGATGCAACGAGCCAAGTGCAATCCTCTCTGGCAGTCGATTGTGCTTTACGGGAAGTGGTTCAAGGGATAATCGAAGGCTTTAGTCGCTTATTGGGTGTCACGGTTCAAACCCTCAAAATTGGGATTTCAGTTGCCGTGACCCTATCTCTTCTGTTTGCGATAGGGTATCTGATCTACTATCACCTACCTGTCGCCACATTGAGCGATAGCATTCATGCCAAGTGGGAGACCGCTCCAGAGTCACTAGAATTGCAACGTGGATGGATGCATTTACACGAAGGCTACGCCGAAATCACCTTCAATCAAGGCGCGAGAGCGATCGTTCAAGCCCCCTGTCGTTTACGTCTTAATTCCAAGAACAAAATGCAACTCGAATCCGGTTCCATTACGGCCTGGGTACCTCCCAGTGCAGTGGGCTTCACAATTCTCACACCGGACACACGAGTCAAGGACTTCGGCACTGAATTTGGGGTGAGTGTTGATGCAACCCATGCTTCCGAAATCCATGTGTTCAAGGGGGAAGTGGGTGTGTCATCTCATCGTCGTTCTCAAAGCTCTCCTGAACAGCGAGTGAAACAGGGACAAATGGCCCTAAAGGATCGTCAAGGCCAGATCCTGGTTGAATCGTCCCCCCAAGAGGTTCAAACCTTTTCCCGTCAATTGTCACGAACTCGTTTACTGGGGATCCCCGGCAAGCAAATGAACCTGGCAGATATTGTCGGTGGGGGCAATGGATTCGGAACAGGCACCCTTGGCGGACATTCTTATAACGCCCAAGGATCTATTAATCCCATTACAGGAAATATCAATGATACATTCCGTTGGGGTGACAAACCCGACAATGAATTGCCCTACGACAATCCCCACCAACACCAGCCATGCGAATATATTCCAGTGTCCGAACTTCCCTTTGTCGATGGCATTTTCGTCCCCAATGGAAGCGAGAACACACCCATGGTGGTCAGTTCCCTGGGGCATTGTTTAACGTCCTGCCCCCCCACTGATGGCCAAATGAAATGGAATATCATCAATGGTTGGCGTTATCGTTATCTTGACGATCCCGGACGTAACAATCCACATTTAGCTCGGGCGAATGGCATCTCGATGCATGCCAATATGGGAATTACGTTTGATTTGAAGGCGATAGCCAATACCATGCCAGGTGTTCATCCCACTCAATTTCGTTCCTTTGTGGGCACTCCCCTGACCTACGCCCCTGATGTCAGTGAAGTGGACATCTGGGTCCTCATCGATGGTCAAATTCGTTTCTTAAAAAAAGACGTACGCTTTCCGAGCCGTCTCGATGTCAAGATTGACCTGAATGAGGTCGATCATTTTTTAACCCTCATGGTCACAGACAGTCAGACAGGGGGTAAAGCCAAGTTTTACAGTAATATGGATTGGTGTTTTTGGGAGGAGCCGACTTTAGCTTTAGGTGTAGGCGATTAAGAACGATTGAGTTAAAGGTTACTTTTAAATACTCTGGTAATTGAAAATCTATGTAAGGAGGTCCGTAATGAAAAAGTACATGTATCTAATGATCAGCCTATTGATTATTTCAACCCCTGCCATGGCCGTCCAAGTGGACACCTTTGAAAGCTATTCCCTAGGTAATGTAGAAGATGTCGCCAGTCCTCCGTGGGTGGTGACCACCCCTTCGGACGCAACCGAAGTACCGACGATTGAAGCTGAAGATAGCGGTAATCAATATATTGCAAGTGTCTGTACCTATATAAACGTCGCCGGAGTTGCCAACGGTGACGTCGGAACCGTGTTCTTCCGAGTGATGGTACCGGAAGGAAGCAATCCCGACTGTTCGGTCGGCATGAGTGACGTTGAAGATGCCACGGGTGCCTGGGATAATTATGAATCTTATTGTGCTATCGTGGGGACCGATTTCCGCGTTAGAAACAGCGGGTCCAACACTTCAGTGGCAACGGTCGATGAAGACGTGTGGTATAATGTTTGGCTCGTTACCGACAATGGTTCCGATACCCATGATGTTTATTTGACCACAGGATCAGATGAACCAACTGAAGCCGACAAGGTCGCAGACGGTTTCAGTTATCGCAACGGAACGTCCGACACTTTAGGAACCTTCAAAATTTATGGCCGTGGCAACGCCTCATCCTCACGTGCCATTTATGTGGATGACATTTACATCACCTCCGGCATCAACCTGACCTTGGACATGCTCGAATACCAATCGGGTCAAAGCAACAACCCGGCTCCATTCGATGGAGAAGAGGACGTGGCCCTGGATGTGGATTTATCCTGGCAAGCGGGGCATAGCGATGACACCCATGACGTCTACTTTAGCTCGAATTACGATGATGTCAACGACGCCTCTCGCAGCAATCCCGGTTCCGTGCTGGTCAGCCAAGAACAAAGTGACACGTCCTACAGTCCAGAGGGATTGGAGCTCGATGGGATCTACTACTGGCGTGTTGACGAAGTTAACAGCACGAACGATTCCATCGTCAAAGGGAATGTATGGTCCTTCTCGGTCGAACCAACCTATTTCAACGCCGTTCCGGTTGCGGCTACGGCCTCCAGCTTTGACATCACCCCCGACTACAACATGGTCCCAGAAAACACCATCGACGGTTCCGGCCTCAGTGACGGAGGACACTCCAGCCTAGCGAGCACCATGTGGCGTACGGCTGAAGGGGATATCGTGGGTGCTTGGATTCAATATGAATTCGACGTGGTCTATCAGCTCCATCAGATGCACGTCTGGAACTACAACGGTGATAACGAGACCTTCTTGGGAGGTGGTGTCAAGGATGCCATTATCGAAACCTCCCTGGATGGACAGACCTGGAGCTCCCTGGGGCAAATCGAATTTGCACGGGCCAATGGCACTCGCACCTACACCGGTCAAGACGTCAGTCTGGGCGACACCGTTGCTAAGTATGTCAAAATCGAAGTGCTCTCTCAGCAAGGTTCTTTTGTCGATGGCAGTCCCATTATTCAAACGGTCGGGCTCAGTGAAGTGCAATTCCAGGTCGTTCCTATTGCTGCCCGTCGACCGTCTCCGGCTGATGACGTAACTGTCGAGAGTCTCTTTTGATGAATTGACTTGGCGTTTGGGACGTGATGTCCAAGCCAGTCGCCTGTATGTCAGCGCTGACGCCAACCTGGTCGAGGCCGCAGACGAGAGCGTTTTGGTGGCCACCGTCAGCGGTCGTCGCTACTCGATTTCGGATGCCGGTGCCCAATACGATGAGACCTACGCCTGGCGCGTTGATCAAGTTTACAGCGACAGCGTCGTGGCCGGTCCGATTTGGAGCTTTAGTACGCCGGAATATCTGGTAGTCGATGATATGGAGTCTTACAACACCGTCGAGGGCTCAAGGATCTACGAGGCCTGGATTGACGGGTATGGTGAGGACAATGGCAACGGCTCCATCGTGGGTTACGATGTCCAAGACGGCCCCTTCACTGAACGAGAAATCACCTTTGACGGCAGTGGCAAGTCCATGCCCTTCGAGTATGAGGACGAAGACGGGGCCTCTGCAGCCTGGGCAACACTCGATCTAGGGGGGCAAGATTGGTCCGTGGGTGGTTTGAAAACCCTGGTCCTGTACTTCCTGGGTGATGCCGACAACGACGAAGCCACCTTCTATGTGGAAATCGACGGTGCTCGTGTTGAAAGTCCCAAGAGTCTACAGAGTACGATTTGGCAACAACTAGCCATCGAGATCGACACCCTGGGTATTGATTTGACCAGTGTCAATGAATTTACCATCGGTGTTGACGGTGCGGGTGTCGAGGGTACGCTCCTCATTGATGAAATCCGCGTATGCCGTGACGTTCACATTGCCGCCTCTCCGGTCGATCCTGAAGATAATGGATTGGTGGTCTACTACAACATGGAAGACAATGTGGAGAACCAAGCCGGCAGCAAATACGACGGCATCCCCAATGTCACCATGTTCTACAGCAACGACAGTGCCAATGACGACTTCGGCACCAGCCTGATCTTCGACGGCGAAGAAAGCGAAGTCAACATCCCGGATCTCAGTGACCTGCTCACCACCCTGACCAGCAGCAGTTACTCGGGTTGGATCAGCATCGACGAAGACGCTACAGGTAATTGGATGCGTCTGTTCGACTTCGGCACCGGTACCGAGAACTACATGTTCGTAAGTCCACGCACCGGCACCACGGGTGAGGTCCGGGCCGCCATCAAGACCCAGGCCATGAACGACGACGAAACCGGTGAAGCCGGTGTAACCTCGGCGTCCCCCTTGGTCGATGGCTGGCATCATCTGGTCATGGTCATGGAGGAAGGCGATCCCAACGGCTTGCTGACCCTCTATGTCGATGGTTGGTCCGCCGGCACCGTCGAAACCCCGGGCATGCCTGCGGATCTCGACGAAACCACTCGAAACTGGTTGGGCCAATCTCAATGGTCTGGCGATGATGGCGATGACGACCTCTATGACGGCCTGATGGATGAGTTCAGGATCTATAACCGAGCCCTATCCGAAGGCGAAGTTCGGTATCTAGCCGGCGATCGCTAGTCGATATGTAAAATGGAGTTCTTTTTTCAAGGCCCATGCAGTATGCATGGGCCTTTTTTATCGATACCTACCCCTGAGGATTTTAGAACGAGAATGAGGGTTAGATGGCTAACCGATGCGAAAGTAATATCTCCGACCTCATATCGTAACCATGAGATACTGATCAATGAATATCATTAAAAAATACTCTTAACGAATGTCGGTGTTGTCGGCAGCAAGCCCCAGTATTACGCCCTAAGTCTTTACACCTAAAATCATTACAAGATGTCGCCCACTTAGACCCCGACACGCCCAGAAGACCAGCACAAAAACACCGCAGGTCAGGTCTTCTGGAGCACATGCCAGGGATTTTTGTGGTACAAGGCCAATACCTATACGCTAAATCCCAATCGGGTAGCCGGGGGTGTTTAGCCCCCAGCCCCCACACCACCCGGCGTGCGGGTCCGCACCGGGCGGTTCCCAGGACAAGTTGACCCGTAGGCAAACACGCAGGGGCCACTCTGTATCACCCCTGTGGAGAAAGGCATTACCATGACGCGCCAAAAGAGCACTCATCCGGTCGGATTCAATGTGTCTTCTGAGCACATGGAGCACAAATCTCCGTCCCAGGTTCGGTCCTTCGTTGCTTGGTGGCAACTACTATGACCTCTGCTGACTTCTGCCCAATCACCATGGACGTTACCGCTCACGACGCTACCGGGATCACCGGTCGCCCGTCGGGCAGATCTCCCCGGATAAGAACATGAACTATCACTATACAACCCCAGCATTTACCGTAGCTCCTGAACTCAGGGCTTTGCGATGTGGTGCCCGCTTACCCAAAGCCTCGGCCTTGTATGCTGTTTCTGTTCGTGGGCTCATAGTTTTGCACTCAGGCTTCCTTCAGACCCAACCTCGCGGTTACGCCCTTGCCGTCGGCTAGTACTTTTACCTATGAAACAAACTGTTAACATAAATAGAGTTCACGTACAGGGGACTAAATATGACCAACGTGGCCATATCGCACCCCAAAAGTTCATGCCCATGCCGGGCGTACACCTCACTCCCCCCTGAACCCAAAGATCAGGGGAAGTGTATGACCTTTTATAATGGCGAGTCTGACATCACTGGTCAGCGGAATCCCACAAACGATACTTGCTTTTGATACCCTGGACGGCCGTAAGCTTTGAACTGATTTTGGGCAACTCCGGTGGACGGAATGATCTGTAGCTCACTTTTCATGTCACACACTAAGGCTAAGATAAAAACATGTTTTTTATCTTGACAGAACCACCCTCTTTTGTTTTCTTAAATTTGTATCTTGAAGACGGTTGTCACGCGTCAGTACGGTGTGCCGATTGCTATAAGATACACACATCGCCAGCGGGATGCTGGCAACCAATTTTCGAGGACGGGTTCCAGTTAATTGGTCATACCGCCAGCGGGTCTGGCAACCAGTTTTTCGGACGGGTTCCGATTAATTGGCATATCAAACTATAGGAGTTTTCCCTTTAGCAAGACGTCGAGTAGCGTCCATTTCCGCTAATATGCGGGGAGTGTAAAGGGAAAACGGGACGCTGTTCTCTAAGCAGCAACAGACAAGAATCATCAAACATCGCTATCGGTCTGCGCCTAACGAATGGATACCTATTGTCACGTAAAGGAGTTCAATATGAACATAAAAACAATCTCCGCAAGTCAAATCAATCCAGCGCCTTACAATCCGCGTAAGGATCTCAAACCCGACGACAAAGAATACCAGTTTCTGGTCAATAGCCTCGATGAGTTCGGCTGCGTTCAACCCCTCATCTGGAATCAACAAACCCGCAATCTCGTGGGAGGCCATCAGCGTTTCAAGGTACTCTTGGCCCAGGGAGTCAAACAGGTTCAGGTCAGTGTGGTTGACCTCTCGTTGGAGAAAGAAAAGGCCCTAAATCTAGCCCTCAATAAAATCAGTGGCCAATGGGATGATTCCAAACTCGCCGAGCTATTGGACGAACTGATCAAAACTCCCGAGATCGAACTGGAGACAACGGGCTTTACCCTGCCCGAGACCGAACAACTCATCGCCGACCTCCTGGCAGATACCAGTCCAGAGGACGAAATCGCCCTGCCCGAACCCATGTCGGGGCCGTGCATTACCCAGCCGGGGGATTTGATCGAACTCGGCAGACACGGTGAACACCGGATTCTATGCGGTGATGCGACGAATTTACCAGACATGACCCAACTCATGGAAGGATGCCGGGCGCATCTCTGCCATACGGATCCCCCTTACGGTGTTCAATACAACCGCAATAACCGCCCCACCACGAGGGGAAAACCTCACAATCCCTCTAAGGATGCCATTCGCAACGATGATCTTACCCCCAAACGCTATGCCGCATGGATTAGCAAGGTCATTGCCCAAATCGAGGATCATCTCGTTGCGGGTGCCCCCTTCTATATCTGGAACGCCCATGCCAATTTCGGCTTGATGCATGACCTGCTGTCTGCCAGTTCGTTCAAGGTCGCCACGGTCATTACCTGGGGCAAAGAGAGCTTCAGTCCCGGTTTTGGGGATTACAACGAACAGGTCGAATATTGCCTCTATGGCTGGAAACAAGGGGCCAGGCATCGTTGGTATGGCCCCAAGAACGAAAGCACGCTCTGGCAGATCCACCGTGACCGCACGCAACTCTATCGTCATCCCACCCAAAAGCCTTTGGAATTGGCTGAACGGGCCATTCGTAATTCCTCGAAGCGTGGGGACGTCGTCTTGGATCCCTTTTTGGGCAGTGGTACGACCTTGATGGCTGCGGCCAGGCTGGGCCGCCGGTGCTTTGGACTGGAGATCGAACCGAGATATTGCGATACCATTGTTCGTCGGTACATAGCACTCGCTGGACGAGATGCGGTCACTCCTGAAACCTGGCAACGCTATGGAACAAAGGAGGTGGTAACGGTATGAAAAACGATCTCGAAATCCAACCAGAGGCCCCCTTCCAAAGCCTGTCACTGCTGCAAAAGATTCAAAAAGGTCATGGGGATCCCCGTCAACTCAATCCAGAGGATCGACGTCAACTGGTCGCCTTTTTGGTCACCGAGGGACAATCGACCGCTGATATTGCCCACCTGCTTAAGGTCTCCGATCGCACCATTGAGCGTGACCGCAAGGCCTTACGTCAGGAAAATGCCCTCGACAAGGATCCCCAGCTCACGAGCCAGATGGCCGGTAGGCTCTGTGCAGAGGCGGAACTGTGTGTCCAGCGAATTCGCAAGTACCAAAGGGAACACGATGCGACTTCCGCCGTCAAAATCGACGCCGAACAGCGGTGTTTTCAGATCTTGGCCCAGTTGACTGAGAAGCTCCAGAGCATGGGCTACGTTGAATCGATTCGTCAACGTTTCGAAGGTCAGGTGACCTGCCAAGTTGGGCCAACTCCCAGCCTGCAAGAGATCATGCAGGAAGCACAGCGCCTCAATCGGATTCAGGCGTCGCTTTCTGAGGACCCGGAACAGACAGAACCACCGAAAAAAACTAAGCGATCGCTAAAAAGAAGGACCCGTGATGCAATCTCTCGTTAGTCCCATTATCCGCCTGAATTCGGCCCTATCACAACAACGACGTCAATTGGGCCAACGCTCCCCTCGTGATTTTGCCAAGGTCTACCTGAGCAATAACTGTGATGCCCCCTTCTCTCGCATGCACCTGGAAATCTTTGCCCTACTGGAACAGACTACCGAACAGCGTAAGGGACGCCTGGCCATTGCCGCACCACGCGGACATGCCAAGAGTACGATCGTCACCTTGGTCTATGTTCTTTGGTGTCTGCTCTATGAGAAGGAACGACTGATCTTGATTGCCTCCAACACCCAGGAGCAGGCCATTCAACTGCTCAAGGATATCAAGCATCAGCTCAAGACGAATCCCCTGCTGATCGCGGATTTCCCGGAGATCTGCACCGGTCCCAAGCCCAAACCCTGGCGGGACAACAAGATCCAACTGCCCAATGGGGCCATGGTCTGTGTCTATGGTGCCGGCCAGAGCCCGCGCGGACTCAAAAACGATTGCGATCGTCCAGGCCTGATCATTGCCGATGACCTGGAAAACGAGGAACAAAGTCAGATCGAAGAGCAGCGTGACAAACTCAGATCCTGGTTTAATGGCACTCTGCTCAAGACTGGTCATCCCGACACCAATGTGGTGGTAATCGGTACCCTATTACATCAAAATTCGCTCTTGGCTCAGTTGATCAATCCGATCCAAAGCCCCGGCTGGGTGGGACAGAAATATCAAGCTGTGGGACAATTCAGTGACCAGCCCCAGATCTGGCAGCAGTGGGTGGGGATCCTACGAGGCCAACAGGACTACCAAAACGCCACAGGATCGGCGGCAGCCCAATCCTTTTACGAAGATCATGAGGACGCACTCCTAGCAGGCACTCAGGTCTTGTGGCCCGAGCGTGAGAGCTATCTAGATCTGATGCTCCTGAAGGAAACCGAGGGCCTGCGCAGCTTTCAAAGTGAAAAGCAAAACGACCCCATTGACCCGCAACAGTGCATCATCAAAACCGAGAATCTCACTTTCTGGGATGACACCTACCCCACTGAACAACAACTCCTTGAAATGATCGGCAATCGTGCGGAGTTCTATGGAGCCTGCGATCCAGCCCTAGGCAATCGTCGCTCGGGTGATTGGACCGCGATTGTCGTTTTGGTTAAAGATCGTAAAAATCAAATTTTCTATGTCATTGCGGCAGACCTTTCACACAACCTTCCCAACGAGGCCATTGAAAAGATCCTGGCCTATGCCCGGATCTATCGCTTTAGACGCTTTGTCGTCGAGAGTAATAATTTTCAAAACCTTATGGTCCAGGACCTCAAAAGACGAGCTCAGGAGGAATCATTGAGTTTAAAAATCGACGAGGTCAATAATCGTTCCCACAAGGTCTCTCGTATTAGCAGCCTGGAACCTTATCTCACCCAAGGCCGATTGCAGCTCTCACGCCGTCATCAACGGCTTTTGGACCAATTACTTCAATTCCCCATGGGACGTCACGACGATGGCCCTGACGCCCTGGAAATGGCGGTCAGTAAAGCCATTAAGCCCCGGAACAGTTGGGACTTCATACAGGTCTAACCGTCATTGGAAACCAGATGAGGAGTTCTTAAAAAGAGCCTGATTTATACGCCATAAGCCCACTATCAACTTGCTATCTGCGGCGATATAGGGATCTATAGACAGAAACAATCGATCCTAACGAGGAGGCCCCTATCGATGGCAAAACGAAAGAATTCACGCGGTTTGGCCCAAGTGGCGGTAGGCTATGTGCGACGATCTACGGACAAGCAAGAGCAATCCCTGGAGGACCAGAAAAAGGCCCTGTTGACCTATGCCTCGGAGCATGGATTGTCCTTACAGCAATTCTATGAGGACGATGCCATCTCGGGGACGAGTGTCCTGCACCGCCATGGCTTTCAGAAGTTGATCGAAGATGCCCAGAGCCGGTGCTGTACCTTTGGGACCATCGTGGTCTATGATTTAAAGCGTTTCGGCCGGGTTGATAATGACGAGGCAGGCTATTATCGCCATATCCTGAGAAGCCACGGGGTGGAGATTCGCTATGCCAGTGAAAACTTCACTGGGGACACCACCGATGATCTCTTGCGTCCGGTCAAGCAGTGGCAGGCCCGCCAGGAGTCCAAGGATCTATCCAAGGTCACGATTCGGGGGTTACTGTCCAAGGCCCATACCGGTCATTGGGTTGGGGGTGTCCCGCCCTATGGCTACGATCTGCGTTACGAATCGGCTGACGGTGAATTTATACTGACCTCGCGATTTATGCCCGATGGCTCCAAGCAGATCCTCAATGAAGAGGGGAAACTCATGCGTACCCTCAAACGCGGGGAGTCATTGACGGTCTCAAAACGGGATTACGCCCGCTTGATACTCAGTGATCCACAACGAGTCAAGCGGGTTCGCATGATCTTTTCATGGTACGTCGATCTGAGCAAGGGCTTTAAGGCCATTGCCCATACCCTTAACCAGAGGGGTTATCCCGCACCGCGTAATAGCGACTGGTCCCACATCTACAAGGGAAAATGGACCAACACGACCATTCGTGCGATCATCGTCAACCCTCACTATGTCGGCGATATGGTCTGGAACCGTCGTACCGATGGTCGCTTCCATCGGATCGAGGCCGGTCGAGCCGTGGATCGTGACGGGATCTATGGGGCTCGCCTGGTGCCCAATGCCAAGGCCGATTGGATTACGGTTCAGAACAGTCATGATCCGATTATCTCCAGAAGGGTCTTTGAACAGGCCGAGCAGAAGCGGCTGAAACGTACAGAACCCTCGGGGAATCCCAACCACGGCAAAACCTGGCACGGGAAACGGTCCCAGTTTATCCTTTCGGGAATGATGACATGCGTCTTGTGTGGGAGTCGCTACCAAGGGGTGACGCGCACCAATGGCAAGACCCCTCGAAAACATCGGTACTATGGCTGTGGCGGATACATCACCAAGGGCAAGACCATCTGCTCTCATCTCCATGGCATCGAGCAAAAATCCCTGGAAAAAACCGTCATTGATACGGTGTTAGGCTATTACCGACAGTACCAAGGCCAAGCGGGTAGAAAGCGTTTGGCTGCGTTGATCAAGGATCAGGTAGGCTGTGAAACCCAGGACATGGTCAGTGCTCAACAAAGGGCTCAGAATGAGCATCAACAGATCACCCAGTCCATCAACAATTTGTTGGACAATATCACCGCCGAAAACCGGGAAATTGTAAATAAACGACTCAACGAGCTAAAGACCCAACTGAGAGAAATAGAGGCCCGCTTGGCGGAATTGGATCAATTGATCCTCTCGCAAGCTCAAATCAAGGGCCTTCAGTCAGAGGCTGCTGAGTTCCTGGGACAACTGGAGTGGATCTTGACCGAGGGTGAGCCTTACGAAAAATTAATGGCACTGAGGCAATGTATCAAACAGATCAAGGTGGATAAGCCGAAGGATTTATTTGAGATGGAGATCTTGATGGTACCCGTTGCGGGGCTTGAACCAACGATCTTACTCTATAGGTCTGTAGCGGTATAATCCTCCTGCTTGACTGTTTCTCTGCATTGCCCTACTATATCCTTCTGAAATAATAGGATTATCATAGGAGATTTCGTATGACCTAAGCAGTCCGAGATGACTGAAATGACAATTTAAATGCAACGTGTGTTGTATGTAACTGCTTCACGAAGAAACTACCACAAGGGCTTTAAGCCCACAACGACAGAGGCAGGTACTGCAGTCACGTTCCCCGAAACGGGAACGTCGATTGTGTACTGTTCTGTCGTGCCCTGTGGTAGGGGTCTTCGGGAGCGGTCATAATTTGGCGTTCCCTTTTTTTTGCAAGCCTTGCGTGACACTTCAATGGGAACCGGTGAATTAACATCAGTTCCATTGGAGGTTTTCATGGACAGAGAGACAGAGGTCCACAGCAAGATTGAGTATTTCAAGCATCCTGAAAAACTACACGCCCCTAAAGACCTGCTAGCCAGTCCAAAGCTGGTTCCCGATGCGAGGGGAGTCTACGGTTGGTACTTTGATATTTTACCTCCAGGGATCCCTGGGAGAGATTACATTACCGTCAACGGCTACATGTTGTTGTATATTGGCATAGCAGGTCAGGACAAAAATAAAAACGGCACCCTAAGGAAACGCATTCGCAACCATCATCTGGGCAAACACACAACAGAGCAATCAGCCCTGCGTCGAACACTAGGGAGTCACCTGTGTGCTGAACTTCGATTGGATAGACAGGAGAAAGGCAAAGGCAAATACTGGTATGGTTTTGATGGAGAAGCACGGCTTAGGGATTGGATGTTCAATCATGCTCAATTGGCTTGGTGTGAAGATTTACACCCCCGGGAAATTGAATTGGAATTTATCAAAAGCCATGGAAAGTTGTTGCCACTGAATAAGGAGGGACAATTGAGAGAGTAAGCACCTAACACCTAAACACAGGTAGCCTTTTTCCAAGTAGCCGCAGCATTCGATTGCTCCCCAGGAAGTGCGAACAATTGTGATTCAACGCAAGAAGACCTGAAAATATGTAACCGTGGCTACGGTAAAAGGGAGAACACAGACGATGGCACCTCTCACTCTATAGGGTTTCTAAAAGGATTCCAACGACCCTCTCCCTCAATTGCACGGACATATCACTGTAGGTCGTTAAAGCTTACAGCGTCTGGAGAATATTGATCAGAAAATCAAAGCCCACCCTCTCTTGCTCAAGGCGGACTTGCGGTCCCCAATGATTTTGACGCAGTTGATCGTAAAGGGTCTGTTCCTCCATATTCAATCGCGACAGGTTCGCAATTTCAGGTTGCGATTCAACGGTCCAGAGTGACCGATGGTCCAAAAGGGTCTGTCGATCCATGAGAAATGATACGGTGTGCGGCAAACGCCCTCGCAATTGGTTGAGAATGGCAAAGCCGTGGGTATCGATATCTCCCCAATAGTAGATTGCCTTCTGCTGCAACCAGTCTGCAGTCGCAAGATTATCAAAGCCATATCCAGCTCCGAAGATCACCATCGCATCCGAAACCTCAGGAAAGGTCAAAAAATTGATCTCGTTTTCAGTAATAAAGACCTTCGAAATCGGCAGCTCAAGCGTCGCAAAGTCATCCTGCGTCAGAGTGACATCCTGCTCAGCTTCGCCTGGCAACAGTCTAATATCCGAATCCAATACCCGAAAACGAACCCGTGCAGGTTTATCCAGGAAGCCATAACGACGGCAGAATCCTCCCACCCCTTTATATGTTGCGTCAATGGCGGTTTCCGGCAAGACAAGGTCGAGCAATTCGGCTAGTACGCCCCGATGCCCTTCAATCCATTTGGTATGGATGCCTGGCAGATCGATTTGACGCAAATATATCGCCGGGCGGGGATGCTGCAACAACCAAGCAACAGTCGCCAGCAATTGAGACCAATCATCCGTTAAATCCAGGGCTATCAACGGCCGCCTAGCCAGCCAAGGGACTAGCTCGGGTTGTCGATCATGAGTCAATTTAACCAATGCGGAAAACTGATCCGCAGCCCGACATTTGCCGATCAGCCCAAGTGCGTCGGCCAGTGTATCTACCCAGATGGCCGAGGGAATTTCGTTGGTTCCCAGGACACGATGCTTGACGCTACGCCATTCAATACGATAGAAACCGGGCATCGCCGTCAACTGAGCAATCCATTCACGCACCTCGGGAAACCGTTCACTCAATTGCCGTGAACTGGGAACTTTGAACGTCAATCGCCTGGGGAAAACCGAGTCTCCTCCGCAGAGACACCCAAGCAGCACCCCACGATCCCAAAGGCGTTGCACTTGAGCTTTTAAATCTGTCGGGGTTGTCCAACTCATGCCTGCATCCTTTGCTTTTCGTCTCGGTATTCCTCAATGCTTAAGTTTCGTAGGACAGAGTTGCGTCCCTCTTCGTTGTGAACAAACCCCACACTGGCGACAAAGGGTTCGATGATATGGATCTTTTGAAGCGGCGTAACGATAAGCAATTGCAAATTAAGTTGCTCAAAAAGCTCCAAGCCGTACTTCGCAGATTCATCGGAACCTCGGCCGAAGGCCTCGTCGATTACTACAAATCGGAAGGAACGCGAATGTACGGCTCCCCATTCCAGGCCAAACTGATAGGCCAGACTGGCGGCCAGGACGGTGTAGGCCAATTTTTCCTTTTGGCCGCCCGATTTTCCGCCTGAATCCGCATAGTGTTCATATTCGCTGTGGTCTTCATGCCAACGCTCGCTGGCGGCAAAAACGAACCAGTTACGAACATCAGTCACCTTGGCCGTCCAGCGTCGATCCTGGTCGGAGTACTCCTGCCTGCCCCGGAACCGCTCGATAATCCTCCTGACCTGTAGGAACTTGTCTTCCGAATACTGTTCATCCTCCGAGCCAGAAAGCGATCCTTCCGTACAAATCCTCAGTTCACTCTGGAAGTCACGAACGTCGGTGTCAAATGTCGGCTGGGTCTCAAGCGTGATATAGCGACCGGGGTTGTAGTTAATCTGGGTGAGGGATTCATTGATCCGGCCAATGCGCTCCCGGATAGTTTCTCGTTCACGGGCCAACTGGGATTGAAAATTTGCTACCTCCCGAATGGTATTCTCATTCAACAGTTTCTTAAATCGACCTTCAAAACGAGGTAGATCGTCGGTCTGAAGCTGATCGAGCATTGACCGAAATTCAGATCCGGCTTCAATATCGACATCCACATCCTGGGTTTCCAGGGGCCATTCCTTTTTGTATTCGGTCATCGCCTTGATGACTTTTTCGGATAGTCGCTTGATCTTTTGGTCCTCGGCATCAATCTTGGCTTGCAGCCAGTCACGCATATCACGCTCACGATTGTCACAGGATTCAACCGTTAGTGTGTGACTGCCGAGAGCTTCTTCACGGACCTCTTCCAGCAGGTTAAATCTCTTTTCCATATCCTCTGTCATTTCAGTCAATACGACTTGTGCCTGTTGTTGAAGTTCTCTCGCGTCTTCAATTTTTTGTTCGGTTTTGGCACGTTTGTCGTTATGACCCTTAATCTGCTCCTCGGTATCCTTCAACTCGTTGAGGAGTGTTTCCAATTGCGTCGTTAGGGTCTTGAGACGATCACAAGTCGCCTCAAGCTCGCGTTTTTCCTGTTCCAGCCGTTCGATTAGCACGACCACAGGTCTCCAATCCATATCACGAAAATCCGTGTACTCGTCCAGCCTCGAAAGGATGTCGAGACGCTTACCAATATCGGCCTGTTTCTCTTGCAGGGCACTGATACGGTTGGCAAGTTCAGCGAGACACGCCTCCTGCTGTTGAGCTTGCCTTTCCAATACCGCGATCTTTTCGGCGTTGCTCCAACCCAAAACGTAGCGGCGACGATCATCAATACGGTGCCGGTCATCCTTTTCATGCCGTTGGCCCGGCATTTTGATCTGCCCGTTCCGCGTAATGGCTCGCGTTTCGCGAAAAAATCGGTCCTGAGTTACACAGCAGGCCACATCAAAACGACGAGTCAATTCGCGTTCCATCCAATCATAAAGGGGCGAGTCAGATTTAATCTGTAGCTTGCGTATCAATGAATCGTGACGAAGCGACGACATTTCACCGCCATCCTTGTCGAGCACGCGAAAATAGACGAGCCTCCCTCGCAAATGCGTTTGGTCCACCCATTGAGCGACCTTGGCGTAATACCTATCCGGAACCAAAAGCGACAGGCCGAAACCATGGAGCAACCGCTCGATGGCCCCTTCCCAGTCTCGCTCCTCCTGGCGTACCTGGATCAATTCACCGGCAAAAGGCATCTCTTCCTCGGCGACATCCAACGACTGACAGAGCAAACGACGTATGGTAATTTGTTTTTCGTCGATATTGCTGACGCGGGCCTTCAATCCTTTGATTTCGGTTTGTAACTGGTCGTATTCCTGACGCCCTTGGGCAAATTCAACGTTAACTTGAGTTATATCATTTTGAGCCTTTGCCTCGGCTTCTTTCGCGTTGTCACGCCAAATCGCGGTTTGAGACCGCTGCCGAAGAAAGACCTCCTCGTTGTTAGCGGGAGATTGCCCGAGGGAACGAACCAGCCCTTCATATCGGTCGGCCCTCTGCTTGCGATGTTCTAATTTGGTTTGGTGCTGCAGGATTTCCTGGGCCAGACTCTCGATCCGGTCCCCGCCGTTTTCTGCGATGCTACGACGAAGCTCACGTTCCTGTCCCTGCTGGACTCGTCGCTGCTCCTCCAGCCGCTCAATGGCAGCCTGATGTCTAGCCAACTCTTCGTTCAACGAGGTCAGGCGTTTCTCCAGTAATTCAAGCTTCAAGGTGGCAAACCAGGGACGCAGGGCATCACGGCAGGCCCGCAGACTCTCCACCGTCTGTGTCAAATCCAGGTGTCGTTCACAATCTGCTACCAAGGGTTCCAGCATATCGATTTGTTGTTTGGCCTTGAGAACCGCCTCGTGAGCCCTCGTGAGATCCTCGAAGTGCTTAATCAGGGCGGAGATACGAGGTGCAACGTCAAAAGGCTCAAGCATGTGGCTACGCACGAAATCGGTTAGGTTACCAACCGACTTGAGGGAGACGGTCTGGTGGAAGAGATTTAATGCCTGCTCGTTATCAATACCTAAACGGCGACGAAACCAGGAACCGTACGGTGGAAAGCTGTCAAACAACTCGACACCACTTGAACGAAGTCGTTTACGAAGATCCTTCATCTCGCTACCGAATCCGGAAAAATCAGTGGCAATAGACAGATTTCGTTCGCAGGCCGCATACAGACGAGCCGGTTGCGAACTCGCATCCTTCATCCAAAAGACCTGCGTCAGAGTCACGGTTTTATCGTATCCGGCGTTATAGAAAACGCCGAGAATCACCGAATAACCATTGAAATCACGTAATGGAACCGGCTTGACACTGCCAAGAGACTCCTGCCGCTCCGATTTGTAATAACCGAGCACATAGGAACGTAGCGACCGTTCGCGACTGTCGGCCCCCGCCGCCTTGTTGTAGGCTACTCGATGGCTCGGCACTAGCAAGGTTGTCACCGCATCGACCAGGGTCGATTTCCCGGAACCAATATCACCCGTTAAAAGTCCGTTTTTCCCATCCAGTCGCAAGGTCCAGACCCGGCCGTCAAAGGTCCCCCAGTTGAAGACCTCAAACCGTTGCAGACGAAAGCCTGCCAATCGGTCATCTGTTATGAATTCCAACTCAAGCTGCTGTTCAGCCATTTTCGCCTTCCACCTGTCCCCCAGCCAGTTGTCGATATTGAGCCAATCTCGCATCAAAATCGGCCAGCCACTGTGCATCGACAAAGGCTTTGATAATACGTCGTACCTCGATCATTTGCTTTTGCCTCCGCAAGCGACGAATAAATCCCAATTCGCCAATCTTATTCAAAGTGGCATCGATCTGATCGATCAGCTTCGCCTCGTTGCTACCGTCCGGAAGAAAAATACGGACCATCTCCACCACCTCATCGCGGGATAAAATCAAGCGAGCGTCACCGCCTGCGGCGTCAGATTCAGCCAGTTTTTTACGTAACAGTGCAAGCATCAGACTAACCGGATAGGAGAGTTGCCTCCGAGCCACCAAACGGAGGAACGGTGTTTTATCATCCTCATGGTCGTCCTGGCTGGAACGCAAAAATGCATATCCCTCCGCCTCATCGAGCATCAACGTCAAGCCGAGTACAGCCACGTAATCCCGGATACTCGCTTGCAGATCCAAAAGCGTTCCCCACAAACCCGGATTATCATCCCGGTAAATTACCCCTTTGAGCAGAGAAACCACCACGGAGGAGAGTTCATGGGGCAGATGATCCGCTTGGCTGAAATCGCTCGGGTTGTAATTCATTATCAGTCCCTCACCAAAATAATGCGTGGCAAGGTCGCCCGGCGTATGGTGCCATCAGCGGACCGCCAACTCACCTGCTCCTGCACGTCATCATCCACGGCCCTCTGCGGCCACTCTCCGGCCAGTTGAAGATAAGCCACCAACTCAGCCAAGCCGTGGCATAAAGGATGACGAGTTATCACCTCAGCCAGAGTAATCTGGTTTTGCCCCTGCAATGCTTGATGGATATTATGCCTCAGTTCTGACCGGTCTACCACAACCTGCATGTAGAGCGCAGTCGTATCTAAAACCGCATCCCCTTCATCCAACGCCAACGAGGTAATGAGCGGCTTAAGCGGTGGCCGAAAGAGCGGTCGCTCCAGGGGAAGTTCAACCCTTGCAGACATTTCGGCCAAAGACATAAAATTACCAGACAGGGACTCTTGACGCAACGCCAATGCGTGGTTTTCGATGTTGCGTAGAATGTCCATGATGCGACGGTTTTCCAGCCAAGCCTGGTCATCGAGAAACCGACGCAGTTGACCGGACAGCCTGGCCACGGTTCGCTGGGTATGTTCCCCAGCCTCCAGCCAGTCGTAATGTACGCGTCTCAGACGGGAGTCAGGGTGCATCGCCTGAATCGGCGATAGGGACAGCACCTGCTCCAGTAACAGGGTCAACTCCTCCTGCCGGGGCTGGGACATCAGAAAATCCCAAAAGGCCTGAAAACTTTTCCCCTGGTCAGAATCGGCGATGGCGTCCCGCTCTCCCATAATCTCCTCAAGCAACGTCCCCTTACCCCCCTGCCAGAGGGCGATGCGTTCGCGCACCTGCCGATCAAGTGTACGAAAATTGTCTTCTACCTCGCGAAAATCCGTAAGCAGTTCCCTCGCCAGTTGCAGAAACTGTTGGAACCGATCCTTCAGGGCCGTATCATCCAGGATCGGGATATCACCGGCCTGAATACGGGCAATCTCCACATCCATCTCATGACGTCGCCTTTTCAGTTCGGCAATGCGCACATGCGGATCGGTCTGGCTGCCCTCGCTCATCTGACGCAACAACTCAAACAGGGTTAGAAGACGCGACTCGGTACCGACAAAAGCCCGCTCGGTCAACCCCTCCAGCCAGGCCAAAGCCTTTTCAGTTGCCGGAGTCAGGTCAAAATGCGGTTCGTCTGTGCCGGCCGGATAGAACTTACGCAACCACCCCTTGTCATTTTCAGCCCAATCATTCAGATAGCTCCGTGCCGTGGCCGGAAAGGCCTCGTCCCCCAACTGCTCACGCAAGATATAGAGTTCGTCTTCCAACGCCTCGACTAGGTCGGCCTGGGACAGATTCTTCACATTAGGCACGATAAATACCCGGTGCAAAAAAGCCGCTATCAGCGGTGCGTGATGCGCGCATAGCAAACGCCAAGCCGGATGATTTTCGCGAAGCAATTCTAATGTGGTGTAGTCGAATGCCATCCCAGGGTTATCCATTGCCGTGCTGCATCAACCACTGGCGTCCCTTGTCCGTGAGACGATATTCCAGCAGGCGGCTGTTAGGTTTATCCGGGAGTGTCATCTTGATCAGTCCATCAGTCAGGGCTGGTTTAAGGTATCGCTCGCGGAAGGATTTTCGATCCAGCAGACTGAGGACCGATTGCAGTACCTCCCGACTCCTCTGGCCCTGATTCACCTCCAACAGATTACTGGCTTGGAGGGCAACTTGAGGGATGGATGTGGTCACGGTATCCAGGATCATAGCTTCGCTCAGACTATTAATGGCCAAAGATCCGTTAATGGCATGGATACGGTTGGTGCGCCACAGTTGCAACATCCTGGGCAAATCGATATGCGCCGTCAACCGCTCAATGACCACGCTGATCGCAGCGACCCGATTCAGAATCCCCGGGGTGAGGATATAGGGTGGGTGATTCAAAGATTTCTTGCTCATGCCCTCCCCCTCATCATTGTCTCTCTGCCAGTTAAGTGCAATGTTATTCATCGATCGATCTCCTGTCGATCGAAACGCCACTGATAGCCGATCTTCGCGATGCAGGAATTCCACCACGCGGGGCCATTCCGCAAAGCTTGGTCCAACTCATCTCGATGAAGTTGACTAGTTCATCAAGGGGAAACCTTTTATCGAAAGTATCCATAACCTCTCCTATTCAAGAGACTTCTAGTAAAACTAGATAAAAACGATAACCCTTGACATTCATAAAGACAAGAATAAAAATGAACATCAACACCACCTTTGGCGGAATCATAAAAAGTATCACAGGCTGAAAAAACAATTATTTAGGATTCCTCTTAAAATTAGCACATAACCGTGCATTACGATTCACATTTGTTATGGCCTTCTCACGAATTATGTACCACCATGAAGTAGAGAGTTATCCATAGTATTACCCGCATATTAATGAGCCGGTAGCACTGGAATATGCGTCGCCGCAGGGAGGGTATGTTTAATGACCCGTGGGGCCGTTTGTTGTAATATAGAAATCGCCACTGTTACACAAGAACATGAACCTCGTTAAGGGTACAAAACCATTCTTGGTTGAGCAGTTCGTCTCGAAAGCAACTGTTGAACGATTCGCAGTAGCCGTTTCCTAGGTTCGATATAAAGCGTTCCAACGTTACGTTGAGGGATGGCATCGGCGATGAACTCAGTGCCATTGACACTCCGGATAAAAAGAGGAACGCATCGGGTTGCAAACAAACCTTCCAACGTGCTAACCACAGATTTAGAGGTCAAGTGTTGATCGACTGTGATCGCCAAGCATTTGTGAATATATTCGTCCAGTGGTCAAGATCCAAGATGAAAAGGACTCGGTGACACGTCAAGAATCCTTGTTGTACCGAAAACGTGGATCCATGGGCTTTGCAACCGATTGCAACTGAAGGCAGTTATATTCATCACATGCCTTGAAAATGCCTACATGCCAAGGATTACGACTACGAGTAATTGGCAAGTTGTTTCCTAGCTCCGGCGGCGTCGTTGAAGCAGGGCCAAGCCTAAGCCACAGAGTCCTACTGCACCAGGAACAGGAACAACGGTGTTTGTCAGAGTAACGATATCATCGTGCCAAGAATCGTCGGCACTAATCCAGAGAACCTCGTACCCTTCATCGTTGGGATTATCCAAATCATAGAGTGTGACCACAAATTCATCAAAGCCATAGTAGCCTTCATCTTGACTCAGAAATAATTCCAGATCAAAAGTCAATGATGTCGCCGTAAAGCCAAGGTAATCTTTGGTGGTAGTGGTAACAAAGGAGGAAAGATTCTCATCCATGCGCATCTTTAGGTTTTCGACTACGACGGCCCCTGGATTCCAGGAATCATCGAAACCACCTAAATCAGTATCAAAATATTCTGCATCAGAACCCAAGACAACATTGTCAATTAGGACATATGAGTCACCAATAGCATCAGAATTGTCATATAGCGAAAAATCCAACTGGCCATTGGTCACACTGGTACCGGATAAATCGATGGTAACATGTGATACAGTGGCCTGCGAAATGGAAGCCGTTAGGGTTATTGTTATAAGACCTAACAGCAATTGAATGGTACCACGTTTCATAAGTCTTCCCCTTCTCAAATCTATTCTGTAAACCTTTTTCTTCTCCTTGATAACAACAGACCTTATTTTACCTATTTTAACCATAAAAATCAAGAAATCGACCACGGAAGAAGGTTAAGGAGAGATATTCATAGGCATCTCAAACATCTTCAAACAATCCCCACAGATCCCAATCAAAATTCAGACGAGAGCGACGGGGATTCAGGAAGCTCAATTTTAGAGTTAGGCTTTCACCTGGATCGAGTGTGCCATCAGAAAGAAGATCGCCTAATTCGATGTAAGCTCGCCCCAGGTCGTCATATCCGCTGGCATTGGCCAGGGTAATACCCGGAGTCAGATTATCGAATACCAACCGCATAGGGCCGGTTAGAACCAAATCAGAGGTATTGGTTATCGTCATGTTCAATGACATAATCCCAGTGCGACGATTGTATCGTACCCCTCCCATGTCGATCTGGACAAAATCCGTCAATCGTACCGGCTCAGGAGGTGTTGCAGCCTCAATGGTCAATTCATCAAGGGTCTCATCAGCCCCAATATTTCCAGCCAGATCCGTAGCTGTTACAGCGATGTCGTAGGTTCCGACTGCCAAGTCAGCAATCGTATCATTTTCTAATGTCCAGGTGCCATCGCCGTTATTGGTAGCACTATAGGTCTGACCATCAACAATAATCTCCACCGTCGCCTCAGGATCATCCACTATCCCAGATAAAGCCGGTGTGGTATCCGAAGTCGTTAGAGGTAAGACACTCACAATTGGTGCGGTTGTGTCTTTTACCTCAAATAATTTGTAGTTCAAGCCTTCAATTGGCATTTGATACAGCCGGACCAACCCATCAAGGCTACCCACGAGAATTTCTGCAACACCATCTTGGTTAATATCTGCAATATCTATACGTGAGCGTGGATCACCATCCAGGTCAATAGTAACACTGTCATATCTGAGTAATTCATAGCCATCAAAAACAGGGATAGCATCAGTGCCGATGTTCCGGAAGAAGACGACTTGGCCGGCAGTATTCCCGCAAATCAGATCCTTTCGTCCATCCCCATCCAGGTCAAAGACACTAGGACTGGAACGATCAGTAGGAATCCCCAGGTCAACTCCACCATCTTGAATGATTTGGGCTGCATCAAACTGGGGTGTACCCACTTCTCCGCTGTTGAGATAGATTCGAATCTTACCGTCTAAAGCCCCGACAATCAGATCGAAGAGTCCATCATTGTTCCAGTCCACAACATCCAGGCTTGCCCTCCCACCTATTGCAATATCCGCTCCATCAGCCTGCACTGGCGTGGCCTCACCGAATTCCATCCCTGTGTTGAGGTACAGGTCAATAGTGCCGTCGGCCTTGCCAATGACTAAGTCCAGTTGACCGTCATTATCCCAATCCACCATGCGGGGAGCGCACCCCAGGCATCCCGAGGACACGACGGTTAAATCCCCACCATTACTCTGAGCATAGTCATAATCCGAATAGACTGGTGTGTCATTAGACCCATCATTGTGATACAGGCGAACCTTCCCTCCTTCGGTGGTCTTTTCACCAACAATGAGATCGATGACACCATCTTGATCGATGTCTGCAAAGCTGGGAACAGAATACTCTGTCACCTGAAGATTCGTATCATTCGCCTGGACAAAATCCCATGAGACTACGGCGGATAAGTGAGGTTCACTGATCAAATCATTACCTCCTAGATCCTGCAGGCCAGCCGATAAGACATCAATTCGGTACTGTCCTGGTTCCAAAGCATATGCTTCGGTTAAATCGATGCTCAGGATGTAGCTTGTCTCATTGTAACTGACCTGATCGGATGTTATGGCAACGGATGTTTCTAGACCGCTCGCTTCTAGTCTGAGGAGAGACAAGGCCTCTGCCACCCAGGCATCTTCGATGCTCACAGGAACCGCCATGGCTTCGGAGAAGACACAATCGATTCGTTCTACCTGGGCGTTAAGCACACTATCATAGACAATGTCAATGCGATCAAGTGCGGGCGGAGGATCAACGGGCAGAACTCCAAAATCGGCGATCATCACATGCTCGCCTTGGGACACGGAGATGGTATAACTATAAGCTTGTTGGCTGTTGGCTGGTATTACGACACCTTCATTTTCGTCTGGATCGACTGTACTATCACTACCCGTATCAGGGACGGCATTGGGATCCATCTGCAAGATAGCCAGGCACAATTGATAGGCATTGATACGGGTAAAGGCCTGCCCGGTGTTCATCACGTTGTCGTCTTCATCGTCACCATCGAGGATAATATTCCCAGTCGTTTGTAGGAGCGTGCGGAATTCGTTTAGCGTCAGCGTTCGACCTAGATGTTCTGTTGCCAATTGTTGGGCCAGTACTGCTACGCCTGTCACCATAGCAGTGGCCTGACTGGTGCCCTGCATCGTGCTGGTGCCACCCTCCAAGCCGGCACTGGTAATGATGGCACCGGGAGCGAAGGTATCCAGATAGCCGAATTGACGCTGACTAAACGCCACGATTCGATCGGCATCGGTTGTGTAGTCCGTGGCATTGGAGGAGCTGAAGGTCCAGGGACCGCCACAATCCTCATTCCAAACCGCTCCAACACTAATGGTATTGGGATCAGCCGCGGGATAGTTAAGCCCCTCTTCGCTATTAAAATTGTAGAAGTCATTGCCGGCCGGGGCAGAAACGATCACGTTTAAAGCACTTAGTTGCGCCAACTCATCACCCAAACCATAGGTCTCACGTTGAACCGTCCCCCCGCAACCGCAGCTCGTTGCAGAGAGCCAATCCCAGTTAAGCCCATCGCCAAAGGACATATTCACGGCCACGATATTATAAAGGTCTACATTGGCAATAGTCCATTGCAGGGCCTCCTCGACGTCGCTAAATTGCCCGGAGTTACTATCGCTGAACACCTTGAGGATAATCAAGTCACAGTTAGAGGCCAAACCGTAGTAGACACTATCCGAAGATCCGATGATTCCCGCGACATTTGTGCCATGTCCGCGATAATCCGAGGCATCGCTATCGTCGTCGGCAAAGTCATATTGGTACACAATACGATCAGCCACGCCATCACCATCCGCATCATCGCCAAAAAAGCTGTGATCCAAATCGATGCCGGTATCAATAATGACCACGGCCTGTCCCGTGCCATCCAAATGGGTGAATTGATCATCGATCCAAAGATCGGTGGCCCCAATCAAATCCAAACCAGCATGGCTGTTATCTGCTTCATCTGGGGTCGACTCTTCAGAAGAAGGTAATGTCACGGATGCATCGATGATCTCTTCTCCCATGACCTCTAGGAGAACACCATCGGCATCTGGATGTGTTTGTTGCCAATCCGTTTCCAGTAATAAGGTAACTATATAAGAACCAGCCCGCAGGTCGATGAAGTGATAGGCCCCATTAGCATCCGTTTGCACCTCGGTTTCACTAGGATCCAGTGTGCCATTACCATTGACATCTAGAAAGACCGTCCAGCCAGAAAGAAGTGGTTCGACGTCTTGGCGTTGGCCATCACCATCGACATCGTGCCAGACAACACCGCTTATTGATCCCAACTTCACCAGGCCGACATCCCAGGTCAAGTTCTCTCCTAAGGCCACCGCAAACACGCTGGATAGGCCGATATCGAGATCCACATCGCTGTCTAGATCATCCGATCCACTATTGGCATAGGTAAAGGCATAGCCGGTCGGTGAAAACACTTCGAGGTAGTAGCGTTGCTCAGGATCCAGATCCTTAAAGGCGTAATATCCATTTTCATCGCTCAGGGTTGAATCGACCAGCGATCCATCCTCCCGGTAGAGATTTACGGTCAC
The DNA here is from genome assembly GCA_963662565.2 of Sedimentisphaerales bacterium. Classification (GTDB taxonomy): domain Bacteria; phylum Planctomycetota; class Phycisphaerae; order Sedimentisphaerales; family Anaerobacaceae. The sequence goes on from CAXXXG010000006.1 coordinate 186,041, forward strand.
ATCTGCTGCACCTAGTTCGTTGGCGTCCTGTAGACCGTCTTGGTCCAAATCCAGCCAGATGTAATCACCGATGGAGGCTGTAACGTCCACTTTCGACCACTGGATTTGGTAGATGTCCTGCCCCGTATTACCAGCTTGGTCGGCCACACCGCTGAGGACGAGACTAAGGACATAGTCGCCCTTTTCAGCAGTAACACTCTCCATCCCCGTCAAACGATATTCAGACGGGCCATCCTGAACGATTGTGACATTCGTGAGATCAACCTCGGTATCGTCGCGAGTCAGGCTGAAATCCTCAATGGTCAAGCAGCCGTCAGCCAGGGCCTCTGTAAAGGTGAAAGTAATTTCCTGTACTGAAACGGCTATGCTAGTGTCGGGAATCCCAGTCACCGTAGCAATCTGAGGCAGAGTCATATCCACAAAGATCTCGATAATACTCTGCTCTGACACGTTTCCTACTACATCAATGGCGGTCACCGCCAAGCGATGAATACCATGACCGTTCACTGTAACAGATTGTCGGAAGCTGGTATCCGTGGTTACGCTGGTGCCTAAATTTTCACCAGCGGTTAAATCTACGATGCTGACCTGCAAGCCTATCTCCGTCACCTCTCCCAGAACAGCAAAGGTCGTAACATTGGTTTTAAGGTCATCGTTGCTTTCTCCGCTATCCGGATCAATACCTAACAATACTGGGGCTGCCGGTGCGGTGGTATCCACGGTCCACGCTACAGCCAAACTGTTAATGCCAGCATTGCCAGCTAGATCGGTAAGACCGTTGCCATTAATAGTCAAAACATAATTCCCATCGGCCTCGGTGAGCAGGCCAAAGCCGCCAATCCGAATCTGAGTCTCACTCAACGTCTCGATCTCCAAGCCACTCACCATCAGATCCGTACCATTATCCCGGCTCAGAATAATGTCATCCGCATCCAGACTGGACAGGTCAATACCCTCGGAAGATTCCACCACCAGGCTCTCCACCGCTGTCTCACGCGGATCGGGTTGCGGCTGTTCCAGGGAAAGAATTTCCACGGGCGTAAGGTCTACCATCCAACTCACTTGGTACTGACCTATACCGTCATAACCATCCAGATCCTGTACCCCCGTCGCATCAACGGTTAGAGTGTAGCTTCCCTCAAGTCCAGTTAATCCCGCAAGCCCACTGATTTGGAAAGTATCAGGGAAAAGCTCTACAAGCGTGGCCGTGCCATCCAAAACCAAAGGCTGGCCTTCATACTGTAAGGTTACATCTGCCCAATCAAAGCCGTCCTCTGTAATGGCCTCACTGAAGACCACCTCAACCATATCGGTATAAGTGTTGATCAAGAGAGAGTCCACTCCCCTGATCTCAAGCACTGTGGGCAGACCGGCCAACACCATCCAGTCGACTGAACCACTGCCTAGTCCTGCGTTGCCAAAGACGTCCTCGATCTGGGTAGTATCGACAGTTAACAGATACTCTCCCGCCTCGGCATTCAAGGCTGCAAGTCCACTGATGGCAAAGGTGGTTTCATTAATTTGTGTGATTGCAATCGACTCGTCAATGAGGTTCGCCCCGCCATCACGCTGTAAATTCAACGCAGAGGATGTAAAGGTTGCAGGATTTACGGACTCTGAAAATTGAACGGTTAGCGCATCGATCACTTGATCGCTGGGTGAACCCTCCGTACCCGTAATTTGCACCACTGTTGGACCTACCTGATCGCGGGGCTCATAATAGAGGGTATAAACACCATCACTAGCATAATCGCAGAGATGCAGCATATTCTCGTAAATCGGTTGTTCACCATCACCGATAAAGGTTCGGTCCGTCTGCCAGAAATTCTCAACCGGTAGTTCCGTCGTACTTCCATCAGTGTTGTGACGGACCACGCTGACCAATTGGTAATCCCCACCACCTGGATCTGCCATAAGTAAATAGCTCCAACCCTCTGTAGCATCCAGGGTCAATTCCACTGTTCTATCAAGGCCTGTGACCTGTCCATCCACAGCAGCGTTGCTTGCCAGAGCCACATCCCAGATCGAACCGTCCGACATATACAGGGTATCCGGCAAGTCCCAGTCATCCGCCAAATCATTGACCAGGAAGTCCGGCTTATCGTCATCAAAACTTCCATAGCCCATGACCGTGTGAATCAGCTCATGGATCTCCACGTTCTTGATCAGGCTCAGACGCTCATCCCCCAATCCATCGATATGCAAATAGGAAGCCTCATAATCAATGAATTGGCCCTGCAAGGTAGAAGTCATCCACCAGCGGGCGATCTTAGTCTCACCGGAACTCACATCACCAAAATTCGCGGTTAATGATGGCTGAATGTTCTCACCATCTACTTCGGTACCAATGATCTTGAAATCAACCAGCAAACCTTTTTCATTCTCCACAATCGTTGGTTGAGCAGATTCAATTTCAAGATTCCGGGCAGTGCCAGCCCCATTGTTCTGCACCATTACAGCCAACTCGAAGGGCTGGGTCGATTCTACCTCATCGGTCAATGGATCATCACTGAGAACATCTCGCTGCAGAAAATAGTCTAATTCCAGAGCTGCATCGGGAAATACCGCAATCGAAACGCTTTCCAAGGGGACAACATAATTTATCCCGTCCAAATCATATTGCAATGCTCCTGCTATACGATAAAAGGTTATATCATTCAGAGCCGCATGTTCGGTTGGAATTATTAACCAACTTGAAGAACCTAAATACCCAGGCAAAAGAATGCCGCTACCATCAATATTGGTTAAGTTGTTTAAACTAGGTTGCTGTATACTAAACAGATCGCTTTTATCTTCACCATACTCATCCAAAACATATACATCAACTGAAACATTTTCAAGAGCTGCTAGATCAGACCTGTTCTTTAATGTTAATGTTGCCTTAAATCCGGTACGGGTCATCACCGCTGTTTGATCTAATGCAATTTTAACTTTGGCGCACACACCATCATCAATACTATTTTCGACTGAATTGCTGATTTGTTCTGCTAAAGGCTGATATTCCAAGGAGGAAAGTAAGTCCTCCGCTTCAATACCCATCAAATAGTCCATCCCCGTCGACGTTAAACCATCCCCGGGAAAACAAACCGGATTTGCAAGTACAACAGGTTCAATTCCTATTGTAAAATCTGGCAATCCTGTAATAGTCGCTTTAACAGTCGTTTCAACGGACACTCCAGACCAACATATCTCCCCGCTCCAACCAGATCCCAAACAATATTTTACTCCTGAAGTCACCCCTGTCGTTACACCAAATCGGACTTTCCCTGTCCCAATTATTACATCAGTTCCATTCATAAGAGTGAGGGATGCAGTCGCATCTACTCCTCCAATAACCTTAACCTTGACCTCCGCATCAATGCATATTTTGGGAGTTGGATCATCACAGCTTTGCTCTATTGAAAGTGCAGCAGTAAGGGATACTTCAAAAAAGAGTCCAATCCCTCCGTCAACCTCAACGTCAATCGTATACCCTGGCAATTTATCTGTGGTAAGATTGTTCAACCATGGCATAGATCCACCATAACCAAGGAGAAGTTTTCCTGTTACCTGAAGCCCCGCGCTTCCCTCTACAATCAAATCCCCAGATGTTTCATCGCTATCACAACATTTCGTAAACTTGATTTCTCCAAATAATTTAGATTCTAGTTCTTCTATTTGGGGAAACAAATTTACCAGAAGATTTTCGGCTTGGCTTAATACTGGTCTTAATAGACTGGTTTTCTCACTCAGCTTAAATGACAGCGTACTTGTTTTACACTTAATATCACAAAGGTCTACGGGCTCATTTATAGTCGGAGTAATGTGCCACTCGCTTAGCATGGAGGAAATTTCATTGCTTGGAAACACAGGCAACGAAGGTGGATGAAAATAAAGATATCCTCCAGAAACCCCAGTGACTCCCGGAGTCAGGGCCATACCCGATCCACTACCTATGGCTATATCAGGATAACAATCTCCTTCGACATGTAATATCCATATCGGTATTTTAATTTCTGGATCATCTGGACCACAAGGATAAAAAAAGCTAATATCTCCCCAAATCTCACAAGGAACATCTTCTTCCGGGATACTGTCTGACTGCAAATCTACCTCTGCATGAAAAGTGGTTTTATCGGCAATACGGGTAACCACTACCGGCACCATGAAAGATGATTTAGCTGGCAAGACATCAATCATATCAACAAGCGGTTTTATCTCATAATACGGGTGTGTTCCAAAATAAAACTTAAGATCCTGTGCAGCAATAAGGCCATAATTGGTTAATTTCATATCGACCTGCATCGTTTGACCAACTTCCTTTAGTTCTTCTAAGTCGATCACTGCTGGATCCAGGACAACCACTGGTGCCTGTACATTACTCTCAAATGTTGACTTTAAGACAACCTCATAACGGTCTTCCAATTCAACCTTTTCGACCTGCCAGGAATATTCAACCAATTGTTGGACAATAAAAACGGTTTGAACATTAACCGTTTCAGCTTCCAGAAAAATCGTTCGCGATTCGGAGAAATGTTTGTCAGCATTCACATCGAGGATATAATAGCCTTCTGGCATTGCTTCAATCAAAAATCCACCATTTTCATCCGTGGAACCCTCTACAAGAATCTCTGAAGTAATAGCATCACGCAAGATTACTGTGGCACCACTAACACCTGACTTGTCCTCAGTAAAGTAATAGTTCTCATCCACCACCATCACCGCGAGATCACCCGCCAGATCGGAAACCGCTCTAAACTGGTAGGGCACAGAAAGATGAACACCTGCATGGTTCGTTAAAACCAGAGTTCCACCATATTCAGTTAAATCCATATTCTCTGGAGGAAGCAACTGAATCGTCACAAAAACACTCTCGCCTGGTTCCAAGGATTCAACCACAGAAGAGGTAACAAGATTCATCCATTCAAGATCTGGCAGCAGCACCTCAACTGGACCTGTTTCCTGTCCACCAATATTACTAACTTCAAATTCAATAAAGGCTTGCTCACCACGCAACATGCTCTTTTGTAATAAACTAGGTGTGACAGAGAGCTTGGCATAAGCCGGAATGACTTCAACATTTAGCACAATATCAACAAACTGTGCTTCATCTGTACGAACACGCAGCGTTATTTCATTGGATAGAACAGAGTCGTTTTGAGCTTTGACGATGATATCCAGGATACTAGAGGTTAGCCCTGCCAATTCCGTCGTACTCAGGTTAAAGGCAATATCCAAATGATCAGGCTTATCTAAGACATCAACCTCAAGACCGGTGAGAGGTATCTCACTCAAGTTTTCCAGTACCAATGAACACGAGTCCTGCTGCCCTTCAATGACTTGTATTTCGGCGACATTGGGTTCCACACGCAGCCCGACCAGGTCGAATTCGTCCTGCACAGATACCTGATCCGTACCGGGATGGCAGGCACCGATGGTATAATGCCCAGCTTCGGTTGGCAAAGGATTCCAGGTGACGCTGAATTGTCCGTTCTCATCTGTGATTGCGGTGATAACACGTTCGAACTGTCGTACCTGGATATGGATATTGACCGGTACAAAGGAAACCGAGCTTCCCTGGCTCGAAAGAGCGGTACCTGTCATGGAAATGGGCGAACCCATGGCGGCCTGATCTATTTCGGTCTGCACTGTGGCAGTGTAGGCGACCTCAACAAACAAGGGCTCAGATGTAATCGTGGTATTATTTGTCTCAATAATTTCTGGGACATCGTTAGCAACATCGGTCTCGACGACCAGCCAATAGTTCTCTGACTGCAGCGGAGCTAGCAGGGAAACCGTGCGCTCATAGTAGTTCAATCCAGAGGTATGGGGCATACTGCCTTCAAAGGTAAAGGTGCCAAGAAGCGTATCCTCGCCAATGTATGGATCATCGGACAGCCAGACCTGTTCGGTCCACTCTTCCGCGTCTTCATATCCTTGATTCTCGGTACGGTAGGTTATATCGAAATAGGTCTCTGTCAATGTGCTCTGCGGAGCGACAATATCGGTCACAACTAAATCAGGCAGAAGGCGGTCGGTAACTATAACCTGGCCTACGGCCATATTATACCCCTCAGCAGCTGCCGTGATCATGACCGTCTTATCACCATCAACCACGCCATCGTCAATAGAATCGGCCATGACACTGACGCTATCCTGACCTATCGAAATGGTCACACTGCGAGGCAGAGTCAATTCTGCCGTATCGCTTGAGGTAAGAAGGATATCCAATGACGTGTCCGTGGATGTAGTGCGACGAATCGTTACCTGGGCGGCATCCTCCACTCCTTCGACGACTTGTGTTCTGTCAATCTCCATCAATAGCGTAGGGCCATCATCATCCAGAACGTCGAGTAAAATATCTTCTAAGGCAATTTCGTCACCATAGGACGATAAAATGATAGAGGGTGTCAGAGCAACCTGCTGGGTTCCATCAATCAATTCGTCATCAACCGCGGTTACATAGAAGGTTTCCTTGATTTGCCCCGCTGGCACAATCACCTCATAGGGTACCAAAGCCTCGCTTTCATCACTGCTATCAATCCGGATGCGCAAGTCCTGATCACCAATCTGGCCTCTGCTCACTGTCCCTACAATAGCCTGGGTTCCCTCTGATTCAGACATGATAGTGCGTTCCAAGTTTACCACGACTGCCGGGACATCATCGTCATGCACCTGGATGCTGGTAGCGGCAGAGTTATAACCAGAGGCTGAGATATCTATCTGAATGGCCTCGCTGGCCTCGATAACAGTATCGTCATAAGCATAACCCTCTACGGTTACTGAAGCCTCATTGGCTGGAATCTGAGTAAAGAAAGGCACACTAATTTGATATACATTCGAAACGGATAGTCCCACTGTAATCACACTATCCGTTATAAAATCCCGCGTAATTGTTAAGTTGAATTGATCCTCCCCATTTCCAGCCCCTTCAGTAATCTCATCCTTATCCAACGCTATCGTGAAAGTAGGTAACTGAACATTTTCAACCAGGACATACTCCGTGTCTCCATAAGCGTCATCGGCAAAGGCGGAAACAGCAACCAAGGCATCCTCATCGACCACTCCATCATTCACGGCAGCCATAGTAAAGGTAGTCGCCAAATGCCCCGCTGGAATAATAATAGAATCAGGCAAGGTCAATTCCGAGGAATCACTGCTGCTCAGAGTAACTTCCAAGCCATCTGTTGTTTTGCCGGTTCTAGAAAGAATGACTCGAACGGGTTCAGTACGATCCTCTTTGATTGTCGTCTCTTTGATATCGAGGGCTAGAACAATAGGAACAAAAAGGGCCTGCTCTGCCAAGGCTGCATTGTTGTCCACATTGGCATCAAAGACCTGACCTTCATCGTTTGTCTGCAATGCAACCACCAGCCAAAACTCACCACTCAAATCTAAATACGGAAGCTGAATCGACGTCGATTGTGCCAATCCTGTTGCGTTGGCAGCTGGAACTGTTCCAGAGGATTCAATGGTGGTCAGCAATTGATCGTCACCGATGACAGCATCGTCGGAAAGATAGATTTGAGTCTGCCAGGCTCCACTGGCGTCCTGTGTACCTTGGTTCAGAACCGTCCACTCCAGATTGATCTCCGTCCCCGGCTCAGCCACCAATGGACATTGGACGTCTCCTACATAAAGATCGGGCAGCGTTATTTCAAAGGAACCGGTAAATACTCCCCCGGCATTGCGTGTCATGTCATTACCCAACAGATCCTCGACACCCGGGCCTACCTGAAGCTGGTACTCGCCATTGCGGTGTTGGGTATCAAATGAAAGGCTGTATTGTGTGGCGGAGTTCCTCACCAAGGTCACGGAAATTGAGTCAAGCTCAGGTCCAGTCAACACAATATCATCGGTCGTAAAGGAATTCTCCGCAATCTCCTCGTCAAAGGTCAGTTGAATACTTTCAACAGCCTGATGTATAATCCCTACGGGTGTCATCAAACTAATCTGAGGGCCGGTCGCGTCAATCAAGAGTTCGTCAACTGTGTTGTCTACTCCTTGATTACCGTAAACATCCACAGCCTGAACAACCACATCGTATGTACCATCCGCCAAAACCGGCGTAATGACATCATCGCTTAACACCCAAGTGCCATCTCCCTGATTGACCGCATCGTAGAGCTGCCCTGCAATCGAGACTTGGACAGTAGCCAGCGGATCATCCACCTCACCTGTGAGCGCTGGCGTATTATCATTCGTTGTCAGCAGGTCAATCGTCACCGCTGGGGCCACGGTTTCCACAATGAGTTCGTCGGAGGTCAGATCGATCACGCTATTACCAGCCAGATCTATAGCCGTAATTTGGACATCATAAGTACCATCGGCCAGAGGAACCGTAATGGCCCCCTCCGCCAGCAACCAGGTACCGTCTCCTTGATTGACCGGATGATAGGTATGGCTGGCGATCACTAAGGTCAATTCAGACGTTGCTTCATTAATAGTCCCTGTCAATGCTGGAGTATTATCGTTCGTTGCCAGTGTATCTACAGCCACTTCAGGGGCTAAGGTGTCAAGAATGATATGGACTTGTGATACGTTGCTCAAACTGCTGATCAGACCGCGATTATCCTTCACCCATGCATACAAAATCTTCTCGCCATCGCCTTCACTCTGAATCGTATACTCCGTTGGCCGCGAATCCAACCACCCCGTATCGGTCTCGTCTGGTACAGTATCCGTTTCTGTAATCATCCAGGCAACCACGGTCCCATCCTCATCTTCGTCCGTGATTTGGACATCCAGCAGCCGCTGGTTCGTATAACCTGATGTCGTTTCCGTAGGATCAGCCGCTGAAAAAATGGTCACAACTGGAGGTATGAGGACAGAAATGCTCATCTCGACATCATCGAGGTACCAGCCCCAAGATTCGGCATGGACGTTGGAGCCATAGGACGTGGTCTCGGTTGTATCGGTATGATAAAAGCCTAACCGTATGGTCTGACCGGCATAGGCCGTCAAGTCAACCAACGCCTGGTGCCACGTCGAATCATAAGAGTAAACTTCCTTCAACGTCGTCCAGTCAGACCACGTCTCGGTCCCTTCATCATAGCTTTGGATCTGGACGTAGCCACGGTCTCCACCGGAATACGACCACCATTGATTGTATCGTAGCACGATCTCTTCGTTGGCCGCTACCGTATCCAAGGTCATCTGAGGACTGACCAAACGACTGTCGGGGCCATAGGGATACTTGTCTGCTAGAATCGTACCCATCACATTGGTCCCACTATACGCCGAGTCTGGTCCGGCTGTGGGTTCGCCTAACTCCCAGATACCATTTTCTGACCACCAGCCACCCCAGCCGCTTTCAAAGTCATCAAAACCGGTGAACTGAGGTGTCGTTTGTTGGATAATCTCGACATCATCGAGGTACCAGCCCCAAGATTCGGCATGGACGTTGGAGCCATAGGACGTGGTCTCGGTTGTATCGGTATGATAAAAGCCTAACCGTATGGTCTGACCGGCATAGGCCGTCAAGTCAACCAACGCCTGGTGCCACGTCGAATCATAAGAGTAAACTTCCTTCAACGTCGTCCAGTCAGACCACGTCTCGGTCCCTTCATCATAGCTTTGGATCTGGACGTAGCCACGGTCTCCACCGGAATACGACCACCATTGATTGTATCGTAGCACGATCTCTTCGTTGGCCGCTACCGTATCCAAGGTCATCTGAGGACTGACCAAACGACTGTCGGGGCCATAGGGATACTTGTCTGCTAGAATCGTACCCATCACATTGGTCCCACTATACGCCGAGTCTGGTCCGGCTGTGGGTTCGCCTAACTCCCAGATACCATTTTCTGACCACCAGCCACCCCAGCCGCTTTCAAAGTCATCAAAACCGGTGAACTGAGGTGTCGTTTGTTGGATAATCTCGACATCATCGAGGTACCAGCCCCAAGATTCGGCATGGACGTTGGAGCCATAGGACGTGGTCTCGGTTGTATCGGTATGATAAAAGCCTAACCGTATGGTCTGACCGGCATAGGCCGTCAAGTCAACCAACGCCTGGTGCCACGTCGAATCATAAGAGTAAACTTCCTTCAACGTCGTCCAGTCAGACCACGTCTCGGTCCCTTCATCATAGCTTTGGATCTGGACGTAGCCACGGTCTCCACCGGAATACGACCACCATTGATTGTATCGTAGCACGATCTCTTCGTTGGCCGCTACCGTATCCAAGGTCATCTGAGGACTGACCAAACGACTGTCGGGGCCATAGGGATACTTGTCTGCTAGAATCGTACCCATCACATTGGTCCCACTATACGCCGAGTCTGGTCCGGCTGTGGGTTCGCCTAACTCCCAGATACCATTTTCTGACCACCAGCCACCCCAGCCGCTTTCAAAGTCATCAAAACCGGTGAACTGAGGTGTCGTTTGTTGGATAATCTCGACATCATCGAGGTACCAGCCCCAAGATTCGGCATGGACGTTGGAGCCATAGGACGTGGTCTCGGTTGTATCGGTATGATAAAAGCCTAACCGTATGGTCTGACCGGCATAGGCCGTCAAGTCAACCAACGCCTGGTGCCACGTCGAATCATAAGAGTAAACTTCCTTCAACGTCGTCCAGTCAGACCACGTCTCGGTCCCTTCATCATAGCTTTGGATCTGGACGTAGCCACGGTCTCCACCGGAATACGACCACCATTGATTGTATCGTAGCACGATCTCTTCGTTGGCCGCTACCGTATCCAAGGTCATCTGAGGACTGACCAAACGACTGTCGGGGCCATAGGGATACTTGTCTGCTAGAATCGTACCCATCACATTGGTCCCACTATACGCCGAGTCTGGTCCGGCTGTGGGTTCGCCTAACTCCCAGATACCATTTTCTGACCACCAGCCACCCCAGCCGCTTTCAAAGTCATAAGAAACCGGTGCCTCAGTTGGTATGTCCACACGGAACTGCCCAATCTGTAATGCCTCGGTAGTATTGCTGGGAGTAGCTATGTCTGCGATCTGATCTACCTCGGTCCATATAGTATAGGTTCCATTATCCGAAACTGACCAGTTACTGTTTGGAGCGGTAATTTGATAGATCGCAACGCGTGGAGTTCCATTATTGCTGTCATCAATCGATATTAATGTAGCCAACTGGTCGTAACCATAAGGTCCGATGACCCGAATATCACTTTTGTCCAAGCTGGATACATCCACGGCGATATTGTCTTCATAAGTAACTATAATAAGGTGACTAGAGTTATCGTCTATATTGATTTCCTCAGCTACGGCTACTGCCGTCGGTGCAGTTAAATCTATGACCAATTCGTCAGTAGTCATATCTGTACCAACGTTGCCATCCAGATCGGTTGCACTAACCTGGACATCGTAAGTCCCTTCAGACAATGCAGGATTGATAGTATCGTCGGCAAGAGACCAGGTGCCGTTGCCATGATTCGTAGCTGCATACTGACTGCCCTCGACAATAACTTCGACTGTAGCGTCTGGATCGTCCACTGTGCCAGTCAGAGCCGGAGTAGTGTCTTGGGTGGTTAGAGAGTCCACAGTGACCACCGGGGCTACATTATCCAGCAGCACTGGACCACCGGGTTCGATAATGGTCCCATCCGCCTGTAAGTCATCATCGCCACGCAATCCATCGACTAAGTGCAAGCGGATGATGTCACCAATGATTTCGACCCCGGTTTGTCCGTCATAGTCAAACTCGTACCAGTGCGGAGTCGGATTGTCTGGAGTCGGACCATATTTTTGATAGGAATTAATTACAGAACCATCAGGAATATAGATATCAACTGTTACAGCACCACCAACAGGTACTCCTGTAATTGTGAAGTTAAAGAAACCATATGGAGCTTCTATAGTCTCCGGAATACTATCTTCAGATGGATTTACAACGCATTCGACACCATTAAGAATCATTCCCTCATCGACAGCAATGGTTGCGTATTCGCCACTAGCCGTATGTAGAGATGCAACATTGCCCTGTAATGAGTCGGCTGTCCCGTCCGCATTGCCATCATAGTTTGGATCATCCCCGTTTGGCCCCTGCTCCTCCTGTTCCAGTACACCATCTAGATCAGAATCCTGAGACAGTATTACGGCTTGAGACTCGATTTCAAATAGGTAACCCCAAAGATCCCAATCAAAATTCAGACGGGACCCACTGGGATTTAAGAAGTTCAATTGAAGGATTAGGCTTTCTCCGGGATCGAACGTGCCATCAGAAAGCAAATCCCCCAGTTCCATATAAGCTAACTCTTGATCATCATATCCACTGGCATTGTCCAGGGTAATACCTGAAGTAAGGTTATCGAATACCAACCGCATAGGGCCGGTTAGAACCAAATCAGAGATATTGGTTATCGTCATGTTCAATGACATAATCCCTGTGCGACGATTGTATCGTACCCCTCCCATGTCGATCTGGACATAATCCGTCAATCGTACAGGCTCAGGAGGTGTCTCAGCCTCAATAGTCAATTCATCGAGGGTCTCATCTATTCCGATGTTGCCAGCCAGATCCGTAGCTGTTACAGCGATGTCGTAGGTTCCAACCGACAAGATGGAAATGGCACCATTTTCAAGGGTCCAGGTCCCGTCGCCATTGTTATCAGCCAAGTATGTGTTACCGGCAACCATAACCTCCACAGTGGCCTCAGAATCGTCCACCGTCCCGGTTAGGGCCGGAGTGGTGTCTTGGGTGGCCAAGGGATCTACAGTAACTACAGGAGCAGTAGCATCGGCAATCGTAACCTCCAGGGTAGTCACATCCGTTGAACCATCCTCATCAGTCACACGCATTGCCACTGTGCAGGTTCCTGGGTCGTTCCAGCTATGACTTTGGGCTGAGCCAGTATCTCCAGAGGCGTTAAAAGTTGATCCATCATAATTCCAATCCCATTCATAAGCCAGTATAACATCTGGAGAGGATGTGGAACCACCTGCATCGTAATTACCGGTTTGACCTTCATCCAGGTTTATATCACCGGCTAATGCTGCTGAAGGTAAATTATCTGAAATGGTTATGTCATAATGAACAGAATCGACACTGCCATCTTCATCAGTCACGGTCAACGAGATGGTGTAGGATCCATTATCCACGAATATATAGCTCGGATGCTGATCGCTACTCGTGGCGAGACCACCAAAATCCCAAGCCCAAGAAACAATGCTATCAACGGAAGACGTTGATTCGTCTGTAAAGGATACCGGAACACCTTCGTTTTGAGATTCCGGTGCCCAGGAAAACGCGGCAACTGGATATTGATCCTCAACCGTTACAGTCAGGGAATCACTAGCTACTGCTCCGTCATCGTCTGTTATGGTAAGCGTAACGGTATAAACACCTTCCGCCCAATAGGCGTGACTCGGTTTCAGTGTCCCACTTGAGGTCTGTCCATCACCAAAATCCCACTCTATAGTATGCGTATCAATGCTACCCTTATCACTAAACCAACCCTCAAATTCGACAGTATCCCCTTCTTTGACCCATTGATCTGAGCCAGCATGGGGGACAGGGGTCGCATTGTTAACAGTAACAATTAAAGTGTCGCTACCCACACCGCCATCGCTATCCGTCACAGTCAGGGTTACCGTATAGGTTCCATCATCGGCATAGACATGGGGAGGATTGAGAATGGAAGACGTATGACCATCCCCAAAGTCCCATTCAATAGAATGCGTGTCCACAGTACCGGGATCGATGAATGAACCAGCAAAGCTGATGGTAGTCCCTTCTTGTACGGTTTGATCGGAACCCGCATCGACAATTGGGGCGACGTTATTGACAGTTAATACAAAGGTCACCTCTGATTCAGCACCACTCTGGTCTGTAGCAGTAATAGTCACGGTTTGGCTGTCTGCTGGTCCATCGATGGGAGTATAATCCCAATTCCAGGTGCCATTCTGTGTGCCCGTTTGAGTAACGGTACCTACCGAGGCCGTGGTATCCACAATATCATCCGCATCTACATCAGCAAAGGCACCGGAGTTACTAGCAAGTGAGCCTTCGTCAACCAATACCTCTGTGCTATCTACAGAGATGCTTGGAGTCTCATTGACAGGGGTAATGGTAATCGTGACTGCCCCTAAATCTGTATGGCCTGTGGTATCGCGAACCGTGTAGGTGAAGCTATCCGTGAAATTTTCGCTGCCGTCATGCGTGTAGCTGAATGTGCCATCCGAATTCAGAGTCAAGCTGCCATGACTGGGACCAGTTGCCGGGATCGTGTCTACCGTCAGGCTGTCATTGGGCAGATCTGCGTCTGTATCTCCGTCCAGTAAACTGACACCGGTATCCAAATTAGCCTCTGTGGCCGTACTACCCTCGAAAACAGTGAAGCTCTCATCGTCTGCCACGGGAGAATTGTCATTGACATTCGTCACAGCAATAGCCAGATCCGCGGTACCATCAGGGGTCGTCCCCACAGTCGAATCATCCACTGCCACGGCAACATTTAGGCTGGTTTGAGTTTCGTAATCCAGTAAGGTGCCCGCTCTTAGATATAATTCATACCCATCAATCTCGAACAGGACGGCATCTGTACCATTGAGGCTTAATTCATTAGTACCCAGGGCATCATCAGTGACCACAATATCAGCAACCTTAATTCGGCTGCTGGTGTCGGTATCTTCCGGCAAGCTGGTCAGGGTATTCTCTAGGGAGATTGCGGGTAATTCATTAGCATCGGTAATCGTGATACTTAAGGATGCCGTATCGTCAGGCGTGCTGCCCACAGTCGTATCATCAACCTCCACAGTCACAACCAGGCTTGCCTTCGTCTCATAGTCCAGTACCGTCCCAGCCTTGAGATAGAGTTCACTGCCATCGATCTCGAACAAAGAGGCATCCGCTCCACTAAGGCTCAACTCGTTGATTCCCTCACCATCGTCTGTGATCACGATATCCGCAACCTTAATCCGGCTGCTGGTGTCGGTATCTTCGGAGAGTTCGCTAATGGCATTATTTAAAGCGATCTGGGCAGGCTCATTTTCTTGCTCTTCGGTGGTCATAAATGTAACAGAGAAATTTCCCCCTGCAGTACCGTCGCCAGTAGGGAAGGTCTCTCCGTCGAATTCACCGTCAAAGAGATTCAAGGAATCGTCTGTAATAGTATCGAGCAACCGGAAGGTGTAGGTGCTATCGGCAAGCAGATCGTTGGCAACACAGGTCAAACAATGGCTTGCGGTTTCATAGGTAATGCTGGTGAATTCAACTTGGTTGTCATTTTCATCCAAGAGCACGACATCAATGGGGCGTACCTGTACCCCTTCACTGAATTCGGCTACCAGTTCAACTTCATAAAGGCCGTTTCCTTGGAGAGTCAGGTTGTAGGCAAATGATACGGCCTGGGGTGAGGTGGTGTCGCCTGACAAGGTCACGTGGACCTGCCAGATCTGGTCTGTCGTGCCATTGTCGTCGGTAACTGCAATGCCGACCACGTAATTCTGTGGATATTCAGGCGTCCAGGTGATCTCACCGGTTGCAGAATTGATCGTGAAATCATCCGGTCCCAGGATTTTGGTCCAGACCAGGGTTCCGGTTCCGCTGGCACTGGCGAGACCATCCGCGTCATAAATATAGCCGCCTGTTGTGCTCCCGGCCGTATTGGGAATGCTGGTGATGACCGGCCCATCTCCTGTAGCGACTGCCATTGCCGTCAACCAGGGTGAATAATTCACATAATCAGATACCTGCACGCCGTCTCCGGTTCCCACTCCGCTGGGGCCACTTGCATCTCCCCAATAGTTATTGGAAGCCTCGATCAAGTTGGTCGTGCTGTTATTAATGCCGTAATCCAAGGATGCATCCAAAAAATTACTCTGGATCACACTTACACTGGCACTCCCTTGGACATAAATTCCGGCTGATCCGTATTCGCTAAAGGTGCAGTATTCAATTACAGCCTGGCCAGCGGTAATTCTTAAGGCTTGCTGACCTATAGAATTGAAGCTAGATCGTTCGAGTGTAACGACAATCCCGGAGTTCTCGGCATACACCGCCTTCTCATAGGCTTCTTCAATGACACAGTCGCGAATCTCCAAAGTCCCCAACGCTCCACCGGCTATCCAGATCATCTGGGTGTCATAGTAGTTATAACTGCTAGTACGCTTGACCCCGCCATAACGAATTATCGCATCATGTAAAACATTATTTGGATTGTTGTACTGGATTGCCCCCCAATTCCCTCGACCAGGACTGCTAGAAGTGCCATCTCCGTTTGAATCGCCACCATACACGTCATCACGGCTACTCGTAAAAACCACACGTTGAGTTGAGGTGCTCAATAACTCTAGTGTACCATCTACGATTAGACCATATCGATAACGAGAATAATTAAGCTGAGTGTCCACAGCCTCAAACTTCACTACCACTCCACCATCGATTGTTAGCGTAACACCTGCCGGAATCGTTACGTCAGAGGTGATCAAATATGGCATATGCAAACCTTGGACATCCTCCCAGATCACGCTTTGGGCCAGTGTACCGCCGACGCCAATTATCGAGTTAGTGTTGCCACTAAAGCTGTTGCCGCTGTAAAGTGGATCACCTGGCCCCTGGTAGATGGCATAACTACTTCCACTGACGTCATTGTCGCGGACTACTGAACTGCCAGTTCCTGTGAGATAGATGCCCCATCCGCTTCCAATGATCGTATTACCATCGATCACCGAAGTTCCCGATAGATAGATGGCACTGCCATTACAATCATCGAAAATGTTATCCTCAACAGTCAAGATGGTCCCATACACGCCATAAGGACTGGCCGCGATCATGTTGTCATGCACCCACGGCAATTGACCCGATTCTGCGTACACCGCCTTCTCATAGGCTTCTTCAATGACACAGTCGCGAATCTCCAAAGTCCCCAACGCTCCACCGGCTATCCAGATCATCTGGGTGTCATAGTAGTTATAACTGCTAGTACGCTTGACCCCGCCATAACGAATTATCGCATCATGTAAAACATTATTTGGATTGTTGTACTGGATTGCCCCCCAATTCCCTCGACCAGGACTGCTAGAAGTGCCATCTCCGTTTGAATCGCCACCATACACGTCATCACGGCTACTCGTAAAAACCACACGTTGAGTTGAGGTGCTCAATAACTCTAGTGTACCATCTACGATTAGACCATATCGATAACGAGAATAATTAAGCTGAGTGTCCACAGCCTCAAACTTCACTACCACTCCACCATCGATTGTTAGCGTAACACCTGCCGGAATCGTTACGTCAGAGGTGATCAAATATGGCATATGCAAACCTTGGACATCCTCCCAGATCACGCTTTGGGCCAGTGTACCGCCGACGCCAATTATCGAGTTAGTGTTGCCACTAAAGCTGTTGCCGCTGTAAAGTGGATCACCTGGCCCCTGGTAGATGGCATAACTACTTCCACTGACGTCATTGTCGCGGACTACTGAACTGCCAGTTCCTGTGAGATAGATGCCCCATCCGCTTCCAATGATCGTATTACCATCGATCACCGAAGTTCCCGATAGATAGATGGCACTGCCATTACAATCATCGAAAATGTTATCCTCAACAGTCAAGATGGTCCCATACACGCCATAAGGACTGGCCGCGATCATGTTGTCATGCACCCACGGCAATTGACCCGATTCTGCGTACACCGCCTTCTCATAGGCTTCTTCAATGACACAGTCGCGAATCTCCAAAGTCCCCAACGCTCCACCGGCTATCCAGATCATCTGGGTGTCATAGTAGTTATAACTGCTAGTACGCTTGACCCCGCCATAACGAATTATCGCATCATGTAAAACATTATTTGGATTGTTGTACTGGATTGCCCCCCAATTCCCTCGACCAGGACTGCTAGAAGTGCCATCTCCGTTTGAATCGCCACCATACACGTCATCACGGCTACTCGTAAAAACCACACGTTGAGTTGAGGTGCTCAATAACTCTAGTGTACCATCTACGATTAGACCATATCGATAACGAGAATAATTAAGCTGAGTGTCCACAGCCTCAAACTTCACTACCACTCCACCATCGATTGTTAGCGTAACACCTGCCGGAATCGTTACGTCAGAGGTGATCAAATAAATATTCCCAGCGGTCCAATGCTCGTCCTCAATTAACGTCCCACCTTTTTCTATTACAGTCGGTGTCGCATCAATAACATTGAATGAGTATTCATAAGGCTCAGCCATATACTGACCATCCAATGATTCCACATAGCTCGCGACAGTAACTGTAAGGGTTTCGCCTGCAATAAAATCGGTGCTTGGATTAAATGTTAATGTTCTATTGCTTGAGTTATAACTAAAGGTGCCTTCATATGTCCCTCCTAGTGAACCTTGCACGATAATTGATGAGTGGCTGAAGCTGGAACTATCCATGTATTCACTAAATGTGATATTGATATCTGCATAAGTCGCAACCATGGGACCACCTTGTACGGGATCAACGGCTACTACTTGGGTGGGATTTTCCAAATTATAAAAGGCATGCACATGGCAGGTGCTGTCTTGGTCAATGAAGATAAACACATAATCATGAGGTTGATATGCCATATCCAAGAGAGTTATAGCATAGGTCCCTTGTCCCTCGGGGTCATCACCAAGGAATGCCATGTCATAGTATTGGTCGTTATCTACAATCAACCGGGCATATTGAGGACTTTGGCCTGGATTTATATAGTCTGCCATGAAGGTTAGTGATCCGTGCGGTCCAGGTTGTGGGCTTATCCAGGGATTGGTTAGGACTCCTGATTCATAGTTGTAGGTTTCAGCATGCTGAACTTGGCTTTCACCGGTATCATTGATGAAATCCCACTTCCCGACTTCCCAGTGTAGCAGGTCTAATTCTCCCTTCGGAACCAATCCCCATAAGGCGGAGACAAAAGCCTTGACATCCACATAGAACTGACCTGGTGCGCCATAGTCCCATGTTCCAGAGATATATTGCGCGACAAAGCCCTGGTTTAATGATCCACTGATCTCTACACCTGCCTCACCTGCTCCAGCCAATATTTCAACTGAGCCCGAACCGGTAAGTGTTGCAGTCAAAGCCGGTGCGAAAATCATACTTTCAATAGCGACTTCCCCGTCGGATACAGTCGGAGTTAAACTCAGCAAGTGTTCAATCCCCGCGTATTCAGGCCATTCTTTAAAGTCACTACCGTCGAGTGCTGAAAATTCAAAGGACAAGGATGCCCCAAAAACCAAATCTGAAGCGCCAGGGATGGACAATAATGGTATACGTCCAGCTCCATCAGGAACCAAGGGAATTGTAAAGCTAATATAAGGATCGACCCAAAACTCACCTTCTATGCCCTGCCAGGTAAGATCGTTGTCATTAAAAGATGGGACTAAAGAGGCTCCCCATTGAATAGAGCCTTCTACGGTGATATCCCCATAAGTCTCTGAAAAACTGAGTAACTCGCCGGATGACTGGGCGTCAATGGACTCATAAAAGAAGACACCCTCATCCGTTGGATTCATTTCCTCCGTGTCGTCCAAGACCTCGGCGATGATCACAAATTGATAATTATTCGCCTGAACATCACCCGAGGCAGAGGAATATAGCTCAAATGTCGATCTGACCGTAAATCCCGTGTGCTTATCCGCCAGATCAAACAAAACCACATCCGTTCCAGGAATTTCCAGAATCCAATCACTGGGAGTACTGAAGCCTTCCTCAAGATGTGTTATTGTTACATCAAAATAGTAGCCATCCGACCAATCCGAATCGACCTCAAAGGTAGTATTGTCATCAAACAGCCAATCCGGTAAAGCGGCCATGGCAACCTCTTCCTCGGTACTATCGACCTCTGAACTGCCGATATAAGCGGTTACCACAAGGTCGCATGGATCGGATATGTCTGACATGTCGAAGGTGGCGATCCAGGAGCCATTATCGTAGATGCCGTCTATGCTGTAGTCTTCAAAGCTAAAGATTACACTGTCAACCGTTTCCGTCAGGGTTGCGGTATAGGTATTTTCAACCGTGGGAAGCTTGTCTTGATCATCGCCGACCAAAAAGCGAAAATCATCCAAGGAGTCGGTTTTAACACTATCGGTAACGGTGATACCTGCCACCTGATCACTGCCAATCACCGACACTGCATCTTCAAATAATCCCGTTTCAATCTCCCCAACATTCACCTCCAACTCCAAATCCCCACCCAAGAAGTAGGAACCTGTAGGATCATCGGATGCGGCAATATCGGCTTGGGTTAATAGGGCCAGATCAGTGACAAAATCCTGACCGATATGACCTTGAGCTACGGAGCAACCATACAAGAGAATGCCCCCATCTTCACTCAAGGCATCGGCCCAAACGGATAAAGAATCGGCATAGTCTGCAAGGGTCGAAGAATCCAAAACACTGGAACCTAAAAGCAACTGACCAGAGGCTCCGTGTGAGAAGATATGGATGGCGGATACGTTACTGGTGTTGGAAAGAAAATCGGTGATCTGCTGGATACCATCCTGGTCGGAGTTAATAGTAAACACCTGCGTGGTTTCCAGAACCGCGTTTTTGGCTTGATAATCGGAATTAAGAGAGGAATCAATGAACACCAGTTCAGTCGGAGGTCCTCGGGTCTCGATACTACCGATGGTCGTGTCAATCAACGAAACGATCTGACTTTCTGGCAGTTTGTCACTGCCTTCATCTGAGATTTCCGATCCCATGATCGGGTTGCTGTCACTTGAAACAACTAGAAGATTAGCACAGCCTTCCAGTTGAGATAATGCTATCCCATCTGGCTGTTCGATGGTCTTACTGTCCAAGGGTCCAATGGTTTGACTGTTATCATCAGCACTAGAGTTTTGTGGCTCGTTACCTGCCTCTGATTCAATGTACGCATCAACCAGATCAGTAATATCATACCCAATGGCTTGGTCTTCTGAGGCTTGTTCAGATAGCTTTTCTGCCGAGTTGGTCCCGGCTTCAATGACGGGCTGATTCAAGGGTTCAAGGTCGTCTTGAAGTGAGTTTCCCAGGGCGTCGCCACTGAGGTACATGCGGGCTTCCAGGGATTCAAAGGTGGGGCTTTCATGAGGTGTGGATGGACGGGAATCGCGGTTCCCCACAACCGTGCTAATCCATCCCAACAGTCCCATCTCTTCTCTCTTCTTCTTGAGTCCAACCGCTCGTCCGTATAAGCAGGTATAGACCCTGTACGACCAAAAAACGCTACCGGGAAAGTCCTATCCCGCATCGCTATCAAGTCATGGTGTAATCTCAAGATGATAGAACTAATTTAACCGTAATTGTTGAGCAGTCAACCAGTTTTTATGGGGCTTACAAAAAAAAACGCCATAGCACTAGGGGTATGCTTAACCAAAGTGCGAATTGATTGAGTTCCAAAGGCATCTGAAAAGAAGGCTTATTCACTGATATCAGGCATAAAATTGCGGTTATACAGCCTTGGGATTTTGTCGATGCAGGACAGAGGAATGCGATGCAATCTTAAATGTCAGGCAGGATTCCTAACAAGTTCGGTGTTAATGTATAGAAGTTGGGAAAGATCAATGGGACGTGTAAGCAAGAACTTTAAATCTAAACATGGCAATGGGAAGCCGCTGACCGAAGCGGAACTCAAGCGTTTGCGCCGCCATATCCAGTCCCATGCTGCGTCGGCTCGTCAGCGGGGCAGTTCACGCCCTGTGGTTGATGAAATCATATTTTTTCTCCTGGCAGATATGGGAATCAAGCCCAAGGAACTCTGTCAACTGAACATCGGAGACCTACCTGGGCAGCACAAGTCGGATATGCTACGGGTACCCAACAACGGCAGCAAATCGTTTCGAGAGCTTAAACTTCCCATCGATGTGAAAACCACCCTTGAACGCTTTACCAAGGTCTGGCGGCCTGGGGCTAGACGATCCGATCCCTTGCTGCTATCTGAACGGGGCAATCGTCTGGCGCACATGAGTGTCTACAGCAAGGTCCGCCGTATGGGGCAAGAGGTCGGTCTTAAAGACCTCAAACCCCAACGTCTTCGCCGTACCTACATGGTCAACCTTTTCCAACAGGAACAAGATCTCCGCCTGGTCCAACAATGCTTGGGCCATAGTAGCATCAAAACCACCGCCCAAGCCCTAGCCTCATGTAAGTCGCCCAACCCTAAAGCTTGCGACGCCTGCGGAGCAAAACCAAATAAGAACCACCCCCTAAGGCAGATCGAGTCGGGTCAATGGCTATGCAAGCAATGCTACACCGAGTTTAGGTAACTACGTTCAAACGAGATTATAAACGAGCCGGAATTGAATCTGATGACCAATTCACACTCCAGATATTAAGGATGAATGCAACCCTTAATATGGGCTCGTATTAATCGCCATCCAAGATGACTCAGGAATTGACGGATCATACGGATCTTGGCATAACAATGACCTTCTCCACTCGAGATCGTAACTGATGTAAAACACAGGCACGAGTGAAATTGACTCCTTCCCAAACAGAAGAACGACTCCCGAAGCCTGATTTTGAAAGCTAAAGGTACATGAGGGGGGATAGAGTGAATGGTACAAGATGTATAGCATCGTATCTTATAAAAACAACTACGATATCTTACAAGTCTCTAACCCGTATGAAAAACAAAACCCCCTAGAGACCAGTAGGTTTGTCTTTAGGGGTTACTATCTCCGAGAGGATTCGAACCTCTAACCTTTGGCTCCGGAGGCCAACGCTCTATCCAATTGAGCTACGGAGACGTGCTCATCCTGGGTCAAAATCGCCCTAGGGAGTGGGTGTATGGTAGCGTTCCTGGACTGAAAGTCAAGGTTATACTTATCACAGCTAGATTTGACCCAGTGAACCTACGGTTATCCTGAATTAGTCTATCGCGATTGGATCCAGTGAACCTTCGGTTTTACTGAGGTGGGCTATGGCTGCTATCGCAGCAGGATTGGATCCAGTGAACCTTCGGTTTTACTAAGCGGGTCTATTGCTGCTATCGCAGCAGGATTGGATCCAGTGAACCTTCGGTTTTTCTTAGTTTAGAGTCACATATGTGACTCCTGAGGCACTATATAGGTAGGACAAGGCAAAAAACAGGTTTTGACCGGTAGTGATGGGTGGTGATCTGTTATAATGGACGCCTTATGAAAGGATGTGTATCATGAGTCAAACAATTGTCAAACGTATCCAACTCCTGCTTGCAACGATCCTTATTGGCCTCCCCACTGTCCAGGCTCAGGATTCCTGGCAGAGTGAACAGGTCGATCTGCAGGCTGGTAACGGCCGTCGTATCAAGGCCATTCGTTACCCCAAGGCATCCAAACCCAAAATCGAAGAGGAATCCTCAACAACGACCTCGACCAAGACGCTAGGCACCCTAAGCCTGAACAAAACCACCCTGGAACGCACGGCCCCGGTGATGACCATGGAGGTCAATGCCCCACCCGTGGCGGGATTCGTACCCTGGATCTCGGTTGCAGTCACGGGCGAACGTGAAGACGATCTATACCTCGATGCCGTTGTGGAAGACTCCTTTACCGGCGATATTCCGGTAGGAGTAGACATTGAGAACGACTATGTCGTTGGCCTTTTTGACACGGGAGCCAGTGCCCATGTCATGGGTTATGAGGCCGCTACCCAGTTGGGCATCTACAGCAACGGCCTCCTGACCAACAATGGCATCGTCGTCAGCGGCGTGGTGGGTGCAGTCGAGGCCTTGGTGAGCCTACCCTTAGGCGTCTTTATCGATGGCCTCGGTGCAGTGGATGCCAATACCAGCCAATTGAATACCTCCAGCCTCAAAGGCCAGAGTAACGTCGCCATCATGGTCGGTGACGAACCCTACTATGGAGCCCCCGACCTACCTACCGCCATCGGTGCACCTATGAGCGTCTACTACACTACCCACATTCGCAACGACACCCCCATCACCCTGAATCGGGGTGACAACGAATACACGGGACCGGATATCATCCTCTATGACAGTGAAGATGACTCCGCCCCCAGCTACACCAATAAAATTCCGCTGGAGTTGAGGCCCCTAGGTGCCACCTCCGTGCAATATGTTCCCACAGTCGATCTTGGGCTGGGCGATTATGACTACGGCGATTGGGATGACATCTTCGATGGCATCGGCGGCTCCTCGGAGTTTCCGCCCTCGTCGCCCTCGATCCTTATCGGCATCGGTTCTCAAAGTCTGTTCTTCATCCACAGCGTCGATCTGCAGGAAGGTGATCTTCAAGCCCTGGACAAACACCGCTTCATGCTCGATACCGGAGCCCAGGTTACGGTCATCGGCACCCGTATTGCCGCTCGCCTGGGACTCGATGCCGCCAATGCGGAATTTGAGGTTGAGATTGAAGGCGTCACAGGCCAAAGCCTCATGGCCCCTGGCTTTACCATTGATGAACTCACCATCCCGGCCCTGGGCGAATGGTTCCGTGCAACGGATGTCCCCGTGGTCTGGCTGGATATATCCTCGCCCGAAGGGGGAACCCTGGATGGCATCATCGGTATGAACCTCTTTAGCGACTTCAACCTGATTTTACGGGGAGGAGGCCTGATGCTGGAAGATGACCCGGCTCTTGAACTCCAACGTATTGCCGTATCCAACTAATTCTTACGATCTCACATACATGATCAAAGGCCGGACCTCTCACTAGGTTCGGCCTTTTTTATGTGCCTATTTGACAGCCTCAGCCAAAGTCCCTATGATGTGCCTTTCTTAAAGATGGTTGATCTGGACTCTTGAATTTGATGCAATTCTTCTTGGACATAGCGTATAGCCTAGCCGGCCTGGCTCTCTTGCCCATGGTCTTGTATCGTGCCCTGTTTCATGGACGATACCGGAGTGGTTGGGCACAACGCTTTGGCCGTATCGATCGTCCCCATTCAACACGCCCCTGCATCTGGATCCATGCCGTGAGCATGGGTGAAGTCAATGCCGCCCGCACCTTGGTCCAGGCCCTGGCCGATCGTTTTAACGACCATGATCTGTTGATTACGACCACCACCGACACCGGATTTGCCCGGGCTCAGGCCCTTTTCGGAAACGATCATCAAATCAGCTACTACCCTTTTGACATATCCTGGATTAACAAACGGGCCTTCAATCACATCCAACCCTCCCTGTGTCTGCTGATGGAACTGGAGGTCTGGCCCCACTTCGTCAAGACCGCGACCGAACGCAACATTCCGGTGGTGGTGATCAATGGTCGTATCAGTGACAACAGCTTTAAAACCTATCGCCGCGTACGCCCCTTGCTGGCTCCCACCTTTAAACGTCTGCAACATGTGCTGGCCCAAACCGAGGAATACGCCCAACGTTTTGTCGCCCTGGGATGCCCTGCAGATCGCGTTGAGGTCACGGGCTCGCTCAAATACGACACTGCCCATATCGGTGATACCGCTCCGGGAGCAGACGAATTAGCCCAGCGACTGAATCTCAATAGCCAACCGCTCTGGGTTGCCGGGGGGACCGGGCCTCAAGAAGAAGCCCTGATCCTGTCCTGCTACCAGGCCTTGCTCCGTGACATCCCCGACCTGCGACTGACCATTGTCCCCCGCAAACCGGAACGTTTCGACGGCGTAGCCCAATTGATCGAACAAACAGGCTTGTCCGTGGCCCGCTACAGCCAAATCAAGGGAACTGAACAGAAGGTCACTGATCCGCAAGCCGTGATCCTGGGTGACACCATGGGTGACCTGCGGGCCTTTTTCAGTCTGGCGACAGTAGCCTTTGTGGGACGCTCCTTGGTCCCCATGGGGGGATCGGATATGATCGAGGTCGTAGCCCTGGCCAAGCCCACGCTCTTTGGCCCCCACACCTTCAACTTCAAACAGACCGTCGATGCCCTGCTCAAGGCCGAGGGGGCTTGGGAAGTCCCGGACGCAGAGGCCTTGACTGAAGCCGTACGCAAATGTCTCCTCGAACCCGACGTGGCCCAAACGCTGGGACAAAGAGGACAAGCAGTTATTAAGGCCCATCAGGGAACCACACAAAAGACCTTGGAGGTGGTTGAGAAGTTACTCAAGGGCTAGAGAATTCATCTCTTCCTATCTTCTTACGTTCTTCTCTTCGCCTTTTACTACATCCGGAGCATGCGTCCCGGTTCCTCGGGCGAACCCGTTCGCACCGAGAGATAGGCGGCTTCCAAGAGGGCCATCAAGGGGAGGTTGTCTCGTCCACTGCTGGAGAAGATAGAGGGATCTTCTTCCTTGAAACTCTCGGCATAATCCATGAGCATACGTTGGGCCATCAGACGTTCATCGTAATCGAAACGTTGCTGTTCAATGACCTGTCCCCGGCTATCGCTGACGGTGTGACGATCCGTGGACGTACTGACGATCCGTTCCTTACCGTTTACGGTCAAGGTCTGCTGGGTGGGGCGGTCATCCCAGTGGCGCATGGCCACGACCTCCCCCATCAATCCCTCACCGAGCCTCAATGACACCAGAGCCGCGTCCTCGGTCAGGTGGTGGAGTTGCTGTTGCTCCGAGGCCAGGCTGGTGCAGAGGGCATAGACTTGATCCGGCAGGCAAAAGAGTTGAACGCATTGATCCAGTAAGCCGTAGCAATTGTGAAGCAGTACCCCTCCCCCGGCCAATTCCTGATCTGTAATCCAGGCGGTCTCGCTGTCGGGGTGGAGTTGATAATCCTCCAGACAGCGACCGGCTAGTAAACCGAAGTCACAACGGAGCCGTACCATAAAGGGACGAGCCAATTCATCCTTGTCCATCACAACCTTGCGCAACTGCTTGAAGCTGTCGCAGTAACGCATGGGATTGGCGATATCAAAGCGAACGTTCTCACTCTCGGCCAACTCGACCAGTTCCAAGGCCTCCTCGTAACGACGTCCAGCCGGAGAGAGCTTGAGTACGGCAATGCCCTTCTTGAGGGCCATACGGACATGGTCCAGGCAACTGTGCAGTCCCGCGGCCACAATCAGGCAATCCAGATCACTCTGTAAAATGAACTGGCGGGCGTCGTCAAAGACCTCGCAGTCCTCCTGCTGACGGATCTCCTCCAACCGTTGCACATCACGATCGGCCACGGCACAGACCTTAAACTGAGCCATATCGCGTAACACCTGCCAATAGAAGCTGCCACGATGATCCAGGCCCAAAATGCCGGTTTTCAAGGGGGGCTGATCCATAACGAGCTAGACAATATCCTTGTTGTCGTCCTCGGTCTTGTTGGCCATGGAGTAATCGTTGTCCTGGCGTGAATGATTCACCCCAAGCTTTTGCTCATAAAGCCGCACGACATCATGGGCATCCAGGCCCAAACACTGGGCCAGGCTGATCCAGAAGAACAGCATATCGGTGACCTCGACACGGGCGTTCTGCAGATCGTTGATCATAAAACGCTTGCCTTCTTTGGCCTCCTTACACCAGTGTTTCCAGAAGGTACAGTCCCGCAGTTCTTCCAGTTCATTGCTCATGGCGGCAATGTAGTTATTGAGCCACTCGCCTGCATATTGCGGGTCAAAGTTGTCCCGCAGAGCCTGGGCGTCAAAGCCGGTACGTTTGTTCAGCTCGGCTTGTTTCTTAAAGAGTTCATCCAACATAAAGCGATCCCTGCCTCGTCTATAATCTATTGGGGAATGATGAAGTGCTCGGGAACGGGGAACTGTGAACAGAGCATCAGTACCTCGTCCGCAACCTTCTTGATGACATCTTCGTTATCGATATTCTCAATGACCTTGTGGATGAAGTCCGCGACCTGTACGGCCTGCTCTTCTTTAAAACCACGCGTGGTCATAGCCGGCGTTCCCAAACGAACACCACTGGGATTCATGGGCGGTGCCGGGTCATTGGGAATCGAGTTGTAGTTGGCCACTAGACCGGCACGATCCATGGCCTTGGCGGCCTGCTTGCCGGGGACATTCTTGTTTCGAAGATCGATCAGAATCAGGTGGTTGTCGGTTCCTCCTGTTGCCAGTTCGTAACCGAGCTCCATCAAGCGTCCCGCCAGAGCCTGGGCATTCTTGACCACCTGTTGTGCATAAGTCACGAACTCAGGGGTATTGGCCTCGGCCAAAGCCACAGCAATACCGGTGATGGTGTGCATGTGCGGGCCACCTTGCAGACCTGGGAATACCGCACGGTTGACGGCCTTGGCGTGTTCTTCCTTGCACAGGATCAACCCACCCCGCGGGCCCCGGAGGGTCTTGTGGGTGGTGGTGGTCACGACATCGGCGTAGGGTACAGGACTGGGGTGTACACCCGCCACGACAAGGCCGGCGATGTGGGCAATATCGGCCACCAGGTAAGCCCCGACGCTCCTGGCAATCTCCCCATATTTTTCGAAGTCGATGAGTCGGGGATAGGCCGTGGCACCACAGACGATGACCTTGGGTTTGTGCTTCCTGGCCAGGTCTTCGATGATGTTGTAATCCAGCAAACCGGTCTTGCCATCCACCGGATAGGGAATCGAATTGAAAAACTTGCTGGTCATGGAGACCTTCCAACCATGGGTCAGGTGACCTCCATGATCCAAGGATAATCCCATAAGAGTCTCGCCCGGTTTGAGTAAGGCAGAATAGGCCGCCAAATTGGCGACTGATCCGGAATAGGGTTGAACATTGGCATGATCGGCTTTGAATACGGTCTTGGCTCGTTCAATGGCCAGGGTCTCGATGAGGTCCGTGACATGTTGTCCCTCGTAGTAACGACGACCCGGGTAGCCCTCTGCATATTTATTGGTCAAGCAACTGCCTGTGGCCGACATGACCGCCTTGGACACGTAATTCTCAGAAGGGATCATGCGGATACAACCACTTTGTCGGGCCTCTTCTTGACGAATCAGTTCATAAATCTGGGGGTCATACTGCTCTAACGCACCAATCATATCAGATCTCCAATTGTATTGTCCGGTAATACGGCTCAGGGCCCAGTAAAAACCTATTTGTATAACACAGCCCCCCACCCCAGACAAGTATTTATTCATTGACATTTTTTGGCCGACATATAGGATGAAACATTGCGGTAGCTGGCAAAACTAGGTCAGGAGATTTATGACGCAAGGATACGTTCAAGCATCTGAAAAGGCCCGTTCACTCTTCAATGAGGCCAAACAAGCCAATGAGGCCCAAGACTATGATCGGGCCATTGATGGCTATATCAAGGGTCTGCGACTCGAACCTGAGTTGATGGAAGCTCACATCGAATTGCGTCTGTTGGCCTTGAACCGACGCGAACGGGGAGGTGACGCCCCCACGGCCGAGGAGATCGCCCAACACACCCGCGGCAGCAATGCCTTGGACCTGATGTTGGGGGCCGAATACCTGCTCTCCAAGCACCCGGAATATCTCCCCTATGCCGATCTGCTCCTGCGCTACGCCCTGACGGGGCAATACCTCAAGACCGCGGCCTGGATCGCGGACCTCATGTTCCTGGCCAATAACCGTAGTTCCAATCCTTCAGCCAAGCTCTACAAGATCCTCAAGGATGCCTACCTTAAACTCAATGCCCATGACCGAGCCCTTTCGGCCTGTCAAAAGGCCTGGAAACTGGATCGCAATGATACGTCCCTACGGGATGAACTCAAGGCCATGATGGAACGTCAAAAGTCCCCAGTTCCTGACCATGAGCAAACGACCACGCCTCAGGACACCGACCCTGAATCCGATGAACCCAACGAGACCTCGGACGATAACACCCAGGAGATCGCAGCCAAGCT
This sequence comes from Sedimentisphaerales bacterium, assembly GCA_963662565.2. Lineage (GTDB taxonomy): Bacteria > Planctomycetota > Phycisphaerae > Sedimentisphaerales > Anaerobacaceae. The sequence goes on from CAXXXG010000006.1 coordinate 215,617, forward strand.
GTTCTTTGACAAGGCTATCAAGGCGGCCGAAGCGGGTAATTATGATTACGCTATTGATCTCTATATCGACGGACTAAAGCACAGCCCTGAAGATCTCGAACGGGGTCACCTGCCCCTGTGTCGCCTGGGTTTGCAACGTCAGGGTAAGGGCGGCAAACGCCCCAGCATGGTCGATCGAGCCAAAGGCCTGCGGGCCAAGAATCCACTGGATCAGATGCTCAATGCCGAGCGTCTCTTTGCCAAGGATCCCTCGCACCTGCCCTATGCAGAGGCCATGCTTAAGGCTGCCGTAAACGGCGGTTACCACCAGACCGCCCACTGGATTGCCAACCTGATCTATCAAACCAACAATTCCGCGGAAAAGCCTTCCTTCCAGACCTTCATGTTGCTCAAGGACATGTACAAGGCTATGGGCATCATGGACAAGGCCGTGGTGGCCTGCCAACGAGCCGTCCACCTACACCCGGACGACGAGGAGTTGGGCGAGGAATTCAAGTTCCTCTCGGCAGAATTGACCATGGCACGCGGACGTTACGACCAGGAAGGCGATTTCCGCAAGGCCATTGTCAATGCCCAGGAGCAAGAGTATCTCTATGCCCAGGACCGGGTCGTCAAGACCGAAGACTGGAAGGCCCTGGCCCTGGAAAAAGCCCGTAAGGCCTATGCCCAAAATAGCCAACTACCCAAAAACATCTACCACTTGGCCGACGCCCTGGCGGATCTCAAAACCCCGGAGTCCACGGACGAGGCCCTTAAGCTTCTGGAAAAAGCCTATCAGGACACCAAAAACTTCGCCTTTCAAGAGAAGGCCGGTAATTTGCGTATCAAATCTCTACGTCACCAAATAAGCCTAGCGAAGGATGCCCTGAAAGAGGCTCCTGATGACGACTCCGCCCAAGCAAAGCTCGACGACCTCAACGAAAAACTCCTCGAGATCGAATTGGTCCACTACCAACAGTGCATGGATAACAATCCCACCCATCCCAAATTCAAATACGAATTGGCCCTGCGTCTGATGGCCAAAGGGCAATATGACCAGGCCATCCCCCTGTTCCAAGAGACCCAGAAGGATCCGGCCCGGCGTGTCAGTGCCTCCTCCCAAATCGGTCAATGCTTCCTGCGTAAGGGCTGGCATGCCGATGCGGTTGACATGTTCAACGACGCCCTGGAGAACCATGAGACCAAGGATGACCGACTGGGTAAGGAACTGCGGTACTACCTGGGACTGACGTATGAGGAGATGGATAAGCCCGACGCAGCCCTGGAGGTTTTCCGTAAACTGGCTCAGACGGACTTCAATTACCGGGACGTCAGTGAAAGAGTTAGCAAATTACGGCAAACAGGGAGTTAGGGGCATCGGATCTGAATGCTAACGATGGATATGATATCCCATTTAGGGACTTTTTACCCGCGTCACACCCTTTCTGGAATACTGGAATGATGGAAAACGACGGCTTCCCTGGAGCAAACTTCGCTGCGAAGCAGCGTAAAACAACTCAGGAATGTTGGGAAGACAAAACCATCATCATTCCAACACCCCTGAGATGCATGCCAACCCCAACGAAGTCCTAAAAATACTAGTTAAAATTAGTTATGATTGCCCTGAACGGGGCTTGAGTCCTCTGGAAAAATCGTGTATAGTGCTTGATTCAACCTCTCAGTTGGTCATTTAAATAGGTACCAATTATGTTTAGGAGTTAGAAGTGGCACATTCGTTATCTGCCAAAAAGAGAGTGCGTCAGAATGAAACACGTCGCACGATCAACCGTGCTCGCAAGAGCCAAGTCAAGACACAGACCAAGAAATTCGAGGTAGCCCTGGCTGCCGGCGATGTGGATCAGGCCAAGGAACAATTCCGCCTGCTTACCAAAAAGCTGGACCAGACCGCCTGCACAAACACCCTGCACAAGAAGACCGCTTCCCGCAGGAAATCACGCCTGGCCAAGCGTCTCAATGAGATGGTTGCCAAGCAGGCCTAAGGCTCCTCACCCTCTAGCACATACCAAAGCCTACCTGACTCCCCCGAGCCAGGTAGGCTTTTTCTAGTTGCCTACCACTAGATTTCTCCTTCCACCGTCATAGACCTCCCAAAAAATCGCTTTTTCTTGAAATCTCCCCTGACACCCTGCGTCTACCCCTTTGTAGTCAATTGAATGGTAATTTCACAAATCAATATTTTAAAGTGAGTTAGGAGATTCATCATGGTCATTAAAATGGTAAAAACTGGTGCATTGATTGTCGTGGGAGGCGCCTTGATTGGGGGGCTCTTCTTTGGCAAGGACCTGGTCAGCTATGCCCGTAGTTCGGCCAAGAGCGTACAAACCGCGGTCAAGGATGCCGTGCCTATCGAGTTTGAACTCAAGCGGGCCCATGATATGCTGGAAGAGATCATCCCTGAAATGCATGCAAACATCAAGCTGATCGCACAGGAAGAGGTCGAAATCGCGGCCCTTAAGGGCGACATCGACCGCAGTCAGGTCAGCCTGACCGAGGAACAACAGCGGATTCAGGTCATGCGAACCGCCCTGGAGCAAAACCGTCCCACCTACAGCTTTGCCGGTCGCACTTACAACCGTATTCAGGTCAAGGATGATCTTTCCTCTCGTTTCGAACGCTACAAAGAGGCCGAACTGGTGCTGGCCAGCAAGCAACACCTGCTGACCAATCGCCAAACCGCTCTTCAAGGCGCCTTGCATATGCTGGATCAAACCCGCTCGCAAAAGCGTCTGCTGGAAGATAAGATCAGTGCCCTGGAGGGTCAGTATCGCCTGGTCAAGGCCGCCTCAACCGGTTCCAACCTGAGTCTGGATAACAGCCAACTGGCCAAGACCGAAAAGATCATCGAGCAGATCAAGAAGCGTCTGGACGTGGCCGAGCGTGTCCTGGCCCATGAGAGCCGCTTTGTGCAGACCATCCAGGTCGAGGCCGTAGCCGAACAGGACCTGCTGGAACAGATCGACGATCACTTCCAGGCCCAACCCATCCCCGCTGTTGAGGTCAATCCACAGCCCGAATGCAGTGACCTGCCCGACCAAATGGTACAGGCCGGCCCCTTTACTACCATCCGGTAAGGCCCTGTCAATACGACAATTGCAGAAATCCATGGCTCTTGTTAACATGGTGACTGGTTAAAGAGGATTTGGACCGTGCTGACCTTGAAACTCAAACAAGCTGAATGTGCCCTGGCCGACGGCCGACTGGATGAAGCCTACGAGGTGCTGACCCACGATTCCGTGCGACAGCATCGCAAAGGGCAGGATCTGGCCGGTCGTCTGGCCCGAGCCTTGGTTGAACGCGGCCACCAACACCTCTCCAGTGATCGCATCCAGCAGGCCCTGGCCGACTGCAACAAGGCCGACAAGATCGCCGGTAACCAAAGCCAGATCGCGCAACTCCGCACCGCCGCCTGCGACCGCCTCAATCAACAACACTTTGCCCACCAGCAACGTGAACAAAAGTTGGCACAGGCCCAACGCTATCTCAAGGCCGGTCAACTCTCGGCCGCTCAGCAGGTGATGTCTGCTGTAGAGCAGGGCCATGCCAACATCTTGTCAGAAGAAGCCCAGGTTCTGCGGGTAGAGATCGAATCCGCCTTGAACGGCATGCATACCGCTCTGGCCGATCAAGACCTGGAACGTGCCCTGGATAGTTGGGCCAGTCTATCAGGCAGAATCCCGCCGACCCATACCAAGGTCACTGACCTGCTCAAGCAGATCAAAGTGGCTGCCAGTAGTCAGATTCGTACCCTGCTCAACCAAGGACGTATCGATCGAGCCCAAGGACTTCTGCTGCGTCTGGAGGCCGTCAACATGACCTCCAGCGAAACCGAGGAATTCAATGACGTCCTCGGCTTCTGTGTCGAAGCGGCTCAGGCCGTTGAACAACATCAACCCGACCGGGTTGCTCGCACCCTGGCCAAACTCAAGCTGATCCTCCCGGAGGCCACCTGGATCGACACCATGGCTCAGCAGGCCCGTCAAGCTGACGAGGCCCTACAACAACTGTCCAGCGGGCCGCTAGGACTGATTAAAATGAATAATCAAATCGATAAGCCCATTGTGACTGTTGCTCACAAGGTACAGAATTCGCTCGCCCCTCCTGTGTCGATCGAGCCTCCTCAAACAACACCGACTCTGGACGAGCCCCTGGTCTTACAGGTCAATGGGGTGGGAAGCTTCCTGATTTTACCCCAGAATCCTGTGACCATCGGCCCCATCAGCGGCAACACCCGTCCTCACCTGGGCCTATTGACAGATCCTCACCTGCCCGCCATCACTTTGCAGCGCGAGGATGAGGACTATATCGTCCAAGGCAGCGGCCCGATCCGGGTCAACCAGAACCAGACCACCAAACGTCTGCTGGCCGATGGTGATCGTATTGCCCTATCGGATCGTTGTCGCATGAAATTCAATCAACCCAACGCGGCCAGCACCACGGCCACCCTCTCGATTTCAGGGGCACGCCTGGCCCGGCCGGATATCAATTACTGCATCCTGATGGACCGTGACCTGCTGATCGGAGATCAGACCAGTCACCATATCCGTGTCCCCCAACTGGATCAACCCGTGGCCCTGCTGCAACAAAACGGCCAACTCATCTGTCGCGCAGCAGCACCCGTCATGAGCAAGGGACACGCCCTCAGCAGCAGCCAGGGCCTGCCTCTCGACACGCCGTTAACCGTAGGCGAGCTGTCTTTGGTCCTGACCCGTTATTCGACGTAAGTTACACAAACCAAGGTAGACATTTTTTGAGCGTACGATCATGCATCAATATCAATACCAACATGGTGACAAGCCCTTAGCCGGGTATACCATTGAGCGGGCCGCAGGACGCGGTGGGTTCGGGGAGGTCTACTACGCGGTCAGTGACAGTGGCCGCCAGGTCGCGCTCAAAACCGTGCAAAACTATGAACAAATCGAGTTGCGGGGCATCAAGCAATGCATGAACCTCAAGAACCCGCACCTCGTGACCATCTTCGACGTTAAGTACAACGACAAGGGCCGCCCCTTTGTCATCATGGAATTCGTCTCGGGCATGAACCTGCGCGACCTGCTGGACGAACACCCCCAGGGCATCGGCACACAAAAGGCCGCCTTCTTTCTGCGTGAGATCGCCAAGGGCCTTTCATACCTGCATGAATCCGGCATTGTCCACCGAGATCTCAAGCCCGGCAATATCTTCTATGAAAACGGCATGGTCAAGATCGGGGATTACGGATTGACCAAGGCCATCAACCATACCCAACACAGCGCCCAGACCATCACCGTGGGCACGGTCCACTACATGGCCCCGGAAATCGGTGAGGGTAAATACGACTTCAGTATCGACATCTACGCCCTAGGCGTATTGCTCTATGAAATGCTCACCGGCCAGGTACCCTTCTTTGGTGCCAGTCCGGGCGAGATCCTCATGAAACACATGGCCCACGAGCCCGACCTGACCGGAATCGATCCGACCTTCACCAAGGTCATCAAGAAGGCCCTGGCCAAGGATCCCAGTCAACGCTACCAGACCGTCAAGGAGATGATTGAGGACGTCTTCGGTGCCGAACACATCCAGCACAGCGTCTCTCAGTTCGCCCCCGAGAGCCTGTCCATCATCGCCGACCGCGTGGCACGCAAGGCACAAACCGCCTCTCCTCCACCGCCTCCCAATATCGCCCCACCCAAACCGGGTAGTACCTCAATGAGCGAAAAGGGTGAACGCATCGGACGTAGGCTAGGCGAAGCCACAGAGCAGTTCAATCAAAGAATCTCCCATGCAGCCGTAAAGCTCGACGAACACCTCAAGGCTCCTAACACCGGTGTCGATCCTATTGAGACCAAACAACGTTGGATTCTCACGATCGTCACAGTCGGTATTATCGCCTTGACGGGTGGCCTCTTTTCTGGAGGAGAACGTGTCATTCCCTCGCTTTTCCTGGTCATCTACGGAACCGCTTATGGAATCACCTATGCAAGATTTCGCGCCCTCAAGAACATGGAACCCGGTGGTACACGAAAGTTCCTAACCAGCATTATGGGGATCGCCCTGGGCGCATTACTGATCCTTCCCACCCAACCTGATCGTATTCATGGCATCGAAGGCTCGTTGTTGCTATTTGCCATCTACATCCTGCTGACAGACTGGTGGAAGCTATCCAAAATGGATCGCAAGGAACGCATTGACTGGGGCCCTGTTGTCTGGGGAGCGGTGATTGGGTTTTTCCTGGCAGGGATATTCGATGGCAACAGTGCCTTGGCTGCTTCCATGATTGCGGGCACTTTGTTGGCCGTACAGGTTGCAAGTCCCTTCGGTGTAGCTTCAAATAAGCAACCCCACACAGCAACAAGACGTCCCTCCATGGGTGAGCATGTCTCGCAACGCTTTCGCGATTTCAAAGAACGCGTAAGCCAACCCTACTCTCCCTCCCATAGTGACGTAACTTCTTCAAATTCTTCCAAACCCATTCGCCGCCCCATCCCTAGCTGGCTCAGAGCCCTTTTTTTTGTGGGTACGGTATTGCTATTGGGCATTGGTCTGTTTCTGTTAATTATGGCCGGCACGTCAGCCCATGGATTTGACTTCACTGTGGCGGTGGCCGTGGGTGTCAATGCCTTACTCTTATCCCTCTTCTGCCTTATCCGTGGCAGCTTCACGACCATGAAGGGATGGTTTAGCTACCTGATCAAACCCTGCCTCATGCATCTGTGCCTGACGACCGTTGTGTTCTCTTCGATTGTGATGGGTTGTGAAGGTCCTGATGATGAAGAATTTGCTGTCTGCCTGTTTTTCATTATCTTTCCGACATTGCTCTTCTTTGTGATGCTCTTTGTCCCCAGTTCGTTGTTTGAAAGACGAATCACCCCAGATACGGGCCACTCGAGCACGTCTCCCAGGAATCGTCTGTTGGCCTTACTCTTGGCCAGTCCCCTGGTTGTATTCGCGGGAATCCATCGGTTTTATGTGGGCAAGATCGGAACCGGTTTTCTGTGGCTGGTGACCTTTGGGCTGTTCGGCATCGGTCAATTGATCGACATCATCCTGATCCTGGCCGGCGGTTTTCGTGATGCAGAAGATCGTTTACTGGTGGACTGGGTAAGCCCAAGTTCATCCACCCAGCCTCAGACGCCACACCGGTCAGAAAACCGTCAAACGGCACAAGAGCACGCCCCCGTGCAATCCGAAGGATCATTGGATTTGGGTGAAGGACCTGAGGTCCCTCCACCCTCAGCACCCAAGTCGTCCATGACGGTCTCAACGAGTTCCACCTATCGCAGTTCCGCCTTTTTGACGGCCTACGAACGCATCAATCCCGTGGGCACACTCTTAGCCCTGTTGGGATATGTGTTAATCCTGGCGAGTGTCATCGTGGCTCTCGTGGCCGGATCACATCTTTCCAGTTATGTCGCAGCGGGCCTACCCGATCCTGAGATCCATCGCAACTTGACCGAGGTCTTTGGCGATGAAGATTGGCCCCAGGTGGTCGATAGGATCGGAATGCTCGTCTCGGCCCTGGCCCTCTTTGTGGCCTTGATTCTGGTCACCATGGGACGACGCCGGGCCGGTGGCTCTCATATCCTGCGGGCCGTGCTGGGCATCGCTCTGCTGGCTTGGGTGGTCTCCATGATTCCCCATTGGTCCCCACAGTTGGCCGACCCGGGCATTGTGGCTCTCTTTGAAACCGGCAAGATCGGCCCGGCCATCAACGGCCTGCTCATCCGCTTTGATGATGCACGAGTGACACGTACCGTCCTGCTGGGAGTCGCAGCGGTCTTCCTGCTCGTCTGGCCCGCCAAACGCAAAACAACCACGATCGAATCCCTACAACCAGCTCAGGGGGTGAATTAAAATGGAAGTCAGCATTAACTTTGCACCAAGATTATTTACCTTTTTGCTCGTCATACTAGCAATTATCGTGGTATACAAACTTCTCACGAAGAAATCTGGGGCGAAAATCTGGTTGATCCCTTTAGGACTGATTGCCGTTGGATTCGTCTTACTCTTTCTGGTTCGAGCCAGAATACAAAGAATTATAATAGCTTCAGGGGGTGACATCGTCCAATCATCGCACAATGAGGTCCATCAGATCTCACCGGTTAGCTGGGATCCCACCCAAGTCCCCACCATTTGGCAGAAAAGTATCGACCAGCAATTTGAAACGGATGTCTGTACATCGAGCAAGCCTTGGTTGTGCAACCTATCAAACTATCTCAATCAGCATCCTGATCAGGATCTGATGGTGGCCTATTCCTATGACAGTTGCACCAATCAGGCCGAGTCAAGCCAGCAGGCCCAGCAACAAGCCCGTCAATTGATCGAGCAACGCGTGGCCCCCAATCGTTTACCTGACAACTTTGATCTGAACCAAACCGGCATCATTCAGGACCGCTTCACACAACGCTTACAGGGTAGCACCAGTGACATCTGGCGTTCAGCCCTTTTGCTCGACCTGTCTCCAGCCAAGATCACCCCCATCGCCCAGACTATTCATGTCCAAACGAGGCAGATCCACCGAACCTGGGCCAATCAATTGGCATCAGGTCTGGGCTTGGGAATTGTGCTATTTTTGCTCTATCTGTTCTTGAATGCAGCCACCCGAGGGTATTATACTATGTCTCTAAGGATTGCCACGGCTGTGTTAGTGGTGGCAGGCATTGCAATTGTAGTCTGGGTGATTTAACCAATCACCAATTAACCAATTACCAATCTATGGCTGAAATCTCCGAGGCAGAACAGTTTCTCTTAACGCAAATCCGTGAAGGTGACGATCAGGCCTGGTCGCAATTGATAAACCGCTACCAAGGCCGACTGATCAGCTTTGCCCAGGCTCGCTTGGGTCAACGCGCCGATTGCGAAGACATCGTCCAGGACACCTTTATTGCCTTCCTGCGGAGCCTGGCCAACTTCCGGGCCGATTGCAGTCTCGAAACCTACCTCTTTAGCATGCTGCGGCGTAAGATCATCGATTGTTACCGCCGTCGAGCATCAAGCCACATCTGCCTGCTGCAGGATGTCTACGACAGCACGGTAGACGATAAGCCTTCGGATGCCTTTGATGGCTTCATCGCTCCGGATCCATCCGTCAGTTGGTACATGCGACGGGACGAACAGGGCGAACGCCAACGAGCCCAACTCTCAGGCGCCTTGACGGAATTGATCAACAGTTACAAAAAGTCGCTGGATTTTGCCAACCTCCAGATCGTGGAACTGGTCTTCTACGGACAACTGAGCAACAGTGATGCGGCCCGTGTCCTGGGACTTCCAGCGAATCGTATTGGGGTGACCAAGCACCGGGCCTTGAAGCAAATCCAGGAAGCCGTCGCGGGCAGCGGTTTGCAAACCGATTCGGAATCGGATGAGTTCGAGGACATGATGGCACAGGTCTGGCAGACCCTACGACCCAGCTGCCCCAAACGCAGCACCATCGGTCGCTACCATCTCAACACCCTGGATGACGACTGGCAACAATATGTGGATTTCCACCTCAATCAATTGGGCTGTCACTTCTGTCGGGCCAATCTGGAAGACTTACAAAAACAAAACCAGGACAACAGCCATCCCCGCGCCCTGCATACCCGCATCATGCAATCAACGGTGGGGTTCCTGCATAAACCCTAAGACCTGAGATTCATGATTAGCGTTTACGTTTCTTAGAGCCAGTCCGGCTACGTTGCTGAATGCGTTGGATCTGCTGCCAGAGTGTTCGGTGCTTCTTGTTGTTAAGGAACTCTTCCAGGATCTTGCGATGACGGGGATCGTAGTATTGCAGCAAGGCGGCCTGGAGACGCTTTTCCCGACCAAGGTTGGGGACATGGATACGATGCCCCCCATTGTCACGACCGGCCAGATACATAGCCGTAGAGGCCGTCATGGGTGAGGGGACAAAATCCTGCACCTGACGTGGTCGCCAGTTGCGATTGACGAGATAGGCGGTCAATTGGGCAGCATCCTCTGGAGAACAGCCGGGATGGGCACTGATGAAATAAGGAATCAGGTACTGTTCCTTACCCGCCTTGCGTGAGGCCTCGACAAAACGGTCCTCGAATTCCTCGAACACGTCGAAGTGCGGCTTGCCCATGAGATCCAGCACGTGGGGGCAGAAATGCTCGGGCGCTACCTTGAGATGTCCACCGACAAAGTGACCGGCCAACAGATCGAGATAGTCCCTGCGATCCACGGCCAGGTCGTGACGGATGCCTGAGGCCACGAAGAGGTTCACCCGTTTGCGGCCCGGTCCGGGCTCGGCCCAACGGAGTAGCTCTTCGAGCAGGCTCAGCATGGGACCATCGTCCAAGTTCAAGTGTTTACAATGATCCGGATAGATGCAACTGGGCCTGGTACAGATCTCGGCCCGGGTGCAGCCCATGCGGTACATGTTGGCCGAAGGCCCACCCACATCCACGATGGTCCCGCGAAAATCTGAATGACCCCGCAGCGTCTCGGCCTCGACCAGGATGGAGTCCGCACTGCGTGAACTGATCACTTTGCCTTGGTGACAACCGATAGCACAAAAACTGCATCCCCCAAAACAACCCCGGTGTGTTACAATGGAGAACTGCACCGGCTTGAGTGCCGGCACACCCCCGGCCGCGTCATAGCTGGGATGCCAACGTCGGGTATAGCCCAAGGCATAGAGCCGATCCAAGTCTGCCTGAGCTAAGGGCGGAGCCGCCGGATTGATCACGATATCACCGGGGCACTGATCTTGAATCACGTGACGCCCTGGGGTGTAATGGGCTCGTTCGTAAGCCTGATGGGCGTTCATCACGTCTTCGGGATGATCCTTTTGCCGAGCCAGTGACGGCAAACGTGTCGCGTCATCCGGTGCGGCCATGTCCTTACGCAACAAATAGGCTGTTCCATGAATATCGGTCAACTCACGTACATCTTGTCCTGTCGCGAGTCGTCGAGCAATCTCGGCTGTGGCCAGTTCTCCCATGCCGTAAACCAGTAAATCGGCCTTGGCATCGACCAGGACCGAGCGTTTGAGCTGATTCTCGATATAGTCGTAATGCACCAGGCGGCGCAAGCTGGCCTCCACCCCGCCCAGGACAATGGGCACCCCTGGATAGGCCTCGCGGGCACGGGCCGCGTAGGTCAACACGGGCTTGGCCGGTCGTAGGCCCGTGGCCCCACCGGGACTGTAGAGGTCCTCACGTCGCTTGCCGCCCATGGAGGCGTAGTCGTTCAAACGGGAATCGATACACCCACTGGTAATGCCCCAAAACAGACGGGGCCTTCCCAGACTGCGAAAGGGATCGACCGAACGCCAATCCGGCTGAGCCAACACGGCCACAGCATAACCCAGGGATTCTAACCAACGACCGATCAGGGCCACACCAAAGGAAGGATGGTCCACATAGGCATCACCCGTGACCAGGATGATGTCCGGACTGTCCCAGCCGCGTTGTTGCACCTCGGCCAGGGTGGTCGGCAAGAAGCCGTGACTCGGTTGGTGTTTTCGTTTTGACATGGCGATATGATACTCAATCGCGTGTGCTGTGGCTATCCCCTGTCCGTTCAAACCAGTACCACATCGTTCCAGCTTCAGATGAGAGTTGGATTGATGGCCCCATCTCTCCATCAGCCACCTCAATCTCCTTATCCTTGTCACCGGCTCCATCGAGACTCCATCCCCGCCATACTCCAGGGGGTACGGTTACAGTCCCGCTAATGGTCTCAATGCGACTGGGCCCCTGCCCCCACTGCCGCCCTACCGTGCGACGATCCTCACTAAAGACCATGTCGGTATTTTCGCAACGACCGCAGATCGTCAGCAAGAGCCGTTCACTCTGCGTAATAGGCTGACCATCCAGGGACACCCACACCGCACTGACTTGCCCTGCTCCATCGAGCTTGACGAGTCCCCGGCTCGCTCGTTCAAAGAGATTGGCATTGCCTACCAGCACCCGGCTTTGATCTGAAGCCACACGATAAAGTCCCTGGCCGTCTTCGGCTCCCCAATCCATCTGCACGTCCGGGCCTAAGACCGGCCACAGGCTCGTCTTACCCCAGAGTCGTGCCGAAAGCTGCACGGTCAACAGGTGACTGCGTCCGGTGCTGTATTGACTGGACAGGGCTGAAAACAGGTCACTATCGTAACCTTGATGCAGACGAACCAAAGAGGATTCCAGGTCGACCTCGGTGTCACTTAAAACAATTTCAGCCCGGTGTCCCAAAACCGGCACGGCTTTATTGCGGTAGAGTTCGGCTCCAGCCCGCATGAAACCCCATTTGGCCGGGTTGGTGTCGATATCGAAATAGCTAGTGAGATGGTTACGATCCCACTGATCATTACTGTGGGAGTAGGTGTAAAGCCAGATCCCGTCCCAGTTCTGGGCTGCGGCAAAAGAGGCGATCATGGGCACACAAGCGGCCTGTGAATCGAGGGGGGCTGGGTGATTATACTCGCTGACCGTAAAGGGCTTGCCGACTAGACGCTGGGCTGCCAGTTTGAACAGGGTGGCTTCCTGGGGATGGAGGGCCATGGGTTTCTGTTCGATGGTCCAGTTGGCCGGATCCCAGGAACGACCGGGAAAATGAGGATGCTGCCAATAGGCATGGGCATCGACATAGTCCATGTCACTCTGGGCATAAAGGCCCAGGGGACCAAACACGATGGTGCCTGTGACCGGGGCCTGGCATCCGAGTTCGCCCCGGATAAACTGCTTGAGTCCATCGAAGAATGCCTTTTCGGTCTGAGCCAAAAACCACCAGCGGTCGTTAATACGTTCCTCACTCTCATTTTCAGCAAGCAGGGCAATCCCGTTGTCACTCCAGGATTCATGGTCTGCGAGTCCGACCTGACCACCGGGACGAAGTTCGACCGACTGGATTTCAAAGGCCACGTCACTGGAACCAAAGGCAAAGGTGATACGAGTATTGGTGTCACTTTCGGTCGCAGCAAAGCCCAGGCGATAGGTCCGCCACTCGGTATCGAGATCGAGCGAGCGGGAAAGTCCTAGTCCACGCCAAGGCAGGTGCGCCTGACCGACCGTGCAATGCAGAGATCTGGGGCTGTCGCTGCGGGCAGTAAAGCGGACAGTATAATATTGTCCCGATTCAAGGGTGAGTTGGCGTTGATTGAACTGCAGGTGCCAGCCCTGTTCGTCACGCTGTTGCACCTCGATACGGACGCCCTTCTCCTGCGAAGTCACAGTCGCCCGACAGCCGTCATGTTGTTCCAGGTGCCAGGATTCTTGGCCTTGGGAAAAGTCACTGTTAAACAGTAGGTTGTCACCCAAGGGCTGTGTATCCTGAGCCCATGCCTGGGCCAGGGCGTCAAGAGTATCATAGCGTTGCCTCAGCCAGTCGTTGTATTGCGTCTGTAGGAGTTGGGCATAATAGGGCTTGAGCGAACGCAGAGTTTCTTCGCCGTCCCACATAAAGAAGCTGTTCTCATTACTGATTTCGACAAAGGCGATGGCCGGGTCCCGGGCATAGGTCACGTTGCGATAGGGATTGACGTGGCCGAGTAATTGGCGGGCATAGCCCTTTTGCGCCTCGATCAGTTGCGGAGTAAAGAGGTTGTAGATCTTGTCGTAGTTGTGTTCTGAATCCGGAACCTCATCGATGAACTGACTATGGGCCCGGCCGACATGTAGATTGAGATTAGCATAAATGCCCACCCGGGCTAGTTGATCGATGAAATAGTCCAAGCGGTCCAGGGCCTCGGTCGAGAGTTGCTTGGGATTGTCTGCATCCCAAAGGCCACGCGGCCAGTAAGCGGTGTCCATGTGATGCAGACGTACGCTGTTCACTCCTGCATGGGCCAAGCGTGCCGCGACCTTGACGGCATCGTCATGGTTGGGGAAGTTGGCAGCAAAGGAGAGGTTCACACCCCAGATTCGGACGGGTTGACCGTCACGCATAAAGTGACCGTCTTGCACCTGGATGCGAGGGCTGTCGATCGCAATCGGTTCATTGCCCTGCCAGGCCAATGGCGATTCAGTCGATATCTCCAGGGGGATCACAAACGGTACCATCTCTCGGCTGCGAGTAAAGGAGCCACACATAATAACATCACTATACAGGTTGTCATCGATTTCATTCGGTCTCCATCTCCAATTGGGCCTGACGCCAGGCCTGCATGTCACCTGTCAAGTGCAGAACGTTGGCAAAACCCGGCTTTGTTCAAGGTATACATGGCCATGCGTGCCCGCAAGCCGTGTTCACAGGTCACGACCCAGGGTTTTTTCGCGATGGGATTCCAGTTCGTTCAAGCGAGGTCCAACCTGCTGTACTTCAATGTTGATGGCACCTGGGATATGACCGCTACGGAATTCACGCTCACTGCGTACATCCAGCAACCCACCACGACGTCGATTTTTTCACGCTTTTCCAACAGTTCGTCCCGGGAGATTTCCGGACCGAATGGCCCCCGTGTCATTTTGAATGCCATAAAAGCCACGGCCAAAACTGCGATCAATAAACCCATTTCCCACGACATGGGGCACTCCTAAAATTAAGGCCGAAATGGGATCATCCATTCCGGCCATGAGTGTAACACAAGGGGATTTAGATACAAGGATTAACGTCGGCCACCCGGCTCAAAGAGAACGATCTTCAGCACCCGTCCAGTCGAGCCAAAGGGCCCCAGGGCCGTGCTGACCAGGACATAGATCTCACCTTGTTGATCCGTGCCGAGGCCCTTGACATAATAGCCCAAGGGATCGTCATCGTTAGTGATGGATAGTTCCTCAATCTTGCCGGAAAGCAAGTCAGCAACGAATAGGCGTCCCCCCGGACCGCTAAAGCTGCGGGAAAACTCACCAAACACATAACGCGCTCGCAACTCGGGAATCGCAGTGCCATAATACATGAAGCCCCCGATGACCGAGATGCCGTCATCGTGATCGTACTCGGCCACAGGATCGATCAGGCTGGGATCGTCCAAAGCCTCACCCACAATCAATCCCTCTGGATCGAAGAGAAAGCTACCTTCCTTGATGGGCCAGCCGTAGTTACCGCCCTTGACAATGATGTCGATTTCCTCGACATAGCCCTGCCCCACGTCACCGGTCACCAGCATGCCGCTGAGTCGGTCAAAACTGAAACGAAAGGGATTACGCAGGCCATAAGCGTAGATCTCGTCGATACCCTCGATGCCGACAAACTCATTGTCCCAGGGGACACGGTAGGCCCCATTGGCACTGATCGCATCGCGACTGGGTGCGGTCAGGTTGGGATCGAGTGGGTCGATACGCAGGATACTGCCATGAACAGTTTCGAGGTTTTGACCATTGCCACTGTCACCATGGCCGGGCCCCGCGTCATTGGCCGCCCCGCCATCACCTAAGCCAATATAGAGATAGCCGTCCGGGCCAAAGGCCAGCATGCCCCCGTTGTGGTTGAACTGGGGTTGGTCGATACGTAGAATTTCACGTGCCTCATTGGGATCAATCTGACCATTTTCGACCTGCCATTCGGTCACCACGCTTTGGTGATTGAGTTCTTCGAGAGCCAATCCCACCTCAAAATCACCAGGGCCATCGACTGGCTCGCTGGTGTAGGTGTAGAGTTTACCCTGCCCTGGGGCTCCTAGTTTGCCAAAGTCCGGGTGCAGGGCCATGCCCAGCAGGCCGCGTTCATCGTAATCGTTTTCATCCTGGGTGCCGAACAGGCCCCAGCGGTTGTACCAGTCGATCGGTCACATCCAATAACGGCTCCGTTTGCAGGTGACCATCATCAATGATCCAAACAAACCCGGCCTGATCTGCGACATAGAGGATCCCCTCATCACTAGGATCGGGTTTGAGGTCAACGGGTGCAATCAAATCCAACCGCAACGGTATCGACATCGATCGGCGTGGCAAAGGGGAACGGATCTGAGCAGGCGATAGGCAGGCCAATGATCTCGAAATCACCCCTCATCTGAAACAGGTGCGGCCGACAACGATAACCGGGATTACGCCCGCCTTCCCACATGGCGTCGTACAGGGCCCGGGGCAGGGTAAACTGTACAGTCGAACCACTATCGCTCCAGGCCACCTCAGGATCGGACTCGAACGTTCCATTGGGCGATCCCATGGACAACAAGACCTTGTCCTGACCCGCCGATGCTCCCTTGGCCAAAACCTCAAAAGGATGGAAACCGGCATTGGTGATCTTGACTTGATAACGCTTGCCTAATTCAAGTACCAGGATGGGGTCCAGTCCTCCCAGGGATCCTAGATTGCTATCAGCCGGGGTAAAGGCGTCCAAACGGTAACTGGAAGAGCCCACATTGCCAAAGGTCCAGGAGACATCCGGATCCTGGGCCAACAGTACAGAACTCAGTGAAAAAACCAAAACAGTGGATAAATGAAGTGAAATAGCCATACTCTGCTTCCTTTCAAATAGATCGCCTGACGATTGTGCATCTGACAGAAACGAGACTATTGTTTCCTACAAAATCCACTGAAAAATAGTTCATTTATATGATGGAAACTGGGTGGCATGGCTCCGCGCAAGCGTAGCCATGTGCTTAATCCAAGGCTTGTGTATGCTTTACTTGATTTGTAGACAAAGCGATATGAGGCTAATTTCCTAAACGCATGTCCACACAAGTGTGGACATGGCACCGGTTTATTCTATCAATGATTGGCGTTCTTACGTTTGGACCAAAAACCATAGCTGATCAGACCCAGTAAGAGGATTGCACTGAGGTTCTTCACCCAAGCAGGGAGCATGGCCATACCGGTTACCTGGATCTCATGTTGGGTATGCTCGACCCAGGTATCCAGCAGTACGCCGCTGGCCAGGGCACAGAGGGCCACGGCCAACATGTAGGCCATGGCTGAGCGTCGGCCTACGGCCTTCCAGATGGTGGCAAAAAACCGGCGGCATTGGTGGCCGGCCCGGTCATGAGAAAGATCAGGGCTGCACCGGGGGTGAGCCCCTTGAGCATCATGGCCGCGGCCAGGGGCACCGAGGGCCGTGGCACAGACATAGACCGGAATGCCCAGTACCATCATGACCAGCTTGGCGACCAATCCGGTGCCGAGGTGTTCCGCGAAGAAATCATCCGGTACGAGTACAGCCAGGGTCGCTGCCACCAGTAAACCGAACAATAGGGCCTTTCCGATGTCACGCGGTAAGGTAAAAAAGGCATGACGAACTGCATGGAGCCAGCGGTTGGATGGCGTTTCCCCATGATCGCCACAGCAACAGGAGGTTTCTTCGTCTTTCTTGGGTTCATCGGGAGCGTTATCGACTATAGTCACCAAGGCCCCACCGAAGATCCCCGTGAGAAAGGCCACTAGAGGTCGAACAATAGCAAAAACCGGTCCCAACAGAGCCAAGGTCACGAGAATACTGTCAACCCCCGTTTGGGGTGTTGACAGCAGGAATGAGATCGTGCTCCCCTTGCTGGCACCCCGCTGTCGTAAAGACGTGGCCACCGGCAGGACACTACAGGAGCACAAGGGTAAGGGTACACCTAATAATGAAGCCTTGGTGATGGACCACAGCTTGTTGCCCCCCAGGTGTCGCTCGACAAAACGCTGCGAGAGGAAGACCGACAGCAAACCGGCGATGGCGAAGCCGAAGAGCAGGTAGGGAGACATCTCACCAATAGTTCCCCAAAATTCGATCAATGCCTGTTTGCTATAATCTATCATGATTTACCTGACTTCAATGGTCTTTACCCCCTTGACCTGCCCTTGCAGGCCAACGGTCACCTCGTCAAAGGACATGTCTCGATCGATTTTCTTGATGGCCTCGGTGGCAATACGGGTCATGCCGCCACAACACGGCACCTCCATACGAACCACGGTGAGGCTCTTTATGCTATTACGTTGCAGGATCTCACTAAGTTTGTCAATATACGGGCTGACGTCGTCCAATTTAGGACAACCAATGGCTAGAGCCCGCCCCTGGAGATAACGGCTGTGGAAATCCCCCATGGCAAAGGGCACGCAATCAGCGGCTAACAAGAGGTCTGCGTCCTGAAAATAGGGGGCTTGCGGGTTCAACAGGGTCATCTGCACGGGCCATTGCTGCAACTGCGAAGAAACGTCTCCATCTTGAGGATCGGTTGGTGCGGCAGGTGCAGAAAACTGTTGGGCTGCCATACCGGGACAGGTAAAGACCGGTGCAGCCGGTTTATCGGCAGCTTGTTTGCTCTTGAGATAGGCCTCAGTTGCAGCTTCGTCGAATTCCTCGGCCTCACGCTTCTCAATGCTAATGGCATCCATAGGGCAATGGCCGAGACAGGCACCCAAGCCATCACAGTACACCTCACTGACGAGTTTGGCCTTGCCGTCAATGATCTGTATGGCTCCTTCGGCACAAGAGGTGACACAATCCCCGCAGCCATTGCACTTGTTTTCATCGATCTTTACGATATTGCGTACTGCCATGATATCTCTCTTTGGCTATTGGTTAACTGGTCAATTGGTGATCGGTTACCGATGACTGATCACCGATAACCGATCACCTAATTTTTCTTTAGGCCGGTGTTCCCAAGATCTGGGCCAGGTCTTGATCGACCGTAGTTACCGGGGCGATATTGAAGTTTTCAACGAGAACCTTGAGGACCTCAGGACCGATGAAGGCCGGTAGTGATGGTCCCAGTTTGATGTTCTTGATACCGAGATGCAGCAGGGTCAGTAGGATGCAGACGGCCTTTTGCTCATACCAACTCAACACCATACTCAAGGGCAAATCGTTGACACCACACTCGAACGCTCCAGCCAGAGCCACAGCGATCTGAATAGCGGAGTAGGCGTCATTACATTGACCGATATCAAGCAGACGTGGGATACCACCGATGTCACCGAACTCCAGCTTGTTGAAGCGGTACTTGCCACAGGCCAGGGTCAAGATCACGCAGTCATCCGGGATGGCTTGGGACAGTTCGGTATAGTAGTTACGTCCGGGCTTGGCCCCGTCACAACCGCCAACCAGGAAGAAGTGACGAATCTGACCAGCCTTGACCGCATCGATGACCTTGTCGGCCACACTCAAAACGGTGTTACGGGCAAAGCCGATGGTGATGGTCTTTTCCGGAACATCCGCCAGGAAGCCATCAGCAGCTAGAGCGGCCTCGATCACGGGAGTGAAGTCCTTGTCCGCAATATGGGTAACACCGGGCCAGGCCACCAAACCAGTGGTAAAGATACGGGCCTGGTAGGCTTCACTGGGCTTTTGAATACAGTTGGTGGTCATGAGGATCGCACCGGGAAAGGCCTCGAATTCCTTGCGTTGGTCTTGCCAGGCCCCACCATAGTTGCCCACCAGGTGCGGGTACTTCTTGAGTTCAGGATAGGCCAGGCACGGTAGCATCTCACCGTGGGTATAGACATTGACCCCCTTGCCTTCGGTTTGATTGAGCAGCAGCTCCAGGTCCTTGAGGTCATGACCACTAACCAGGATGGCCTTGCCCTTGACCGGCGTGATGCGCGCAGCCGTTGGTTCGGGATGGCCATAGCTTTCGGTGTTGGCCTTATCCAGCAGTTCCATGACCTTGAGGTTGACTTCACCGGTCTTGAGGGTCATGCCCACTAGGGCATCCACATCGCGGGCCTCAGGGGTGGTTAGGAAATTGAGCGCCTCATGGAAGAAGCCGTGAACCTCAGCGTCATCGTAACCCAGCACCATGGCATGGTCCATGTAGGCTGCCGTACCCTTGACGCCATAAGTGATCAATTCTTGCAAGCCGCTGACATCCGGTCCCAATTGCTCTAAGCGAAAAGCAATGCCATAAACCTGAGATTGTTGAACCATCTCTTCACGGGTTTGCGGGTATTTCCAGCCATCGAGAGCTGTCAGGACTTCCGGAGTTTCGCCCTTGTCTTGACAGGCTTTTTGATACAGGTCATGGGCGGCTTGGAAGACGCCTTCACCCTGCTTGATAATGGCCTCGATCCGGTCCGCATCGAAATTGACATTAGTCACAGTGGTAAAGAGTCCTTCGGTGACATAATGATCGATGGCGGTTTCCTTGGCACCTAGCAGACGAGCTCTGTGAGCATACATCGAGATGGCCTTACAGACATAGACCAAACAATCTTGCAGATCCGCAGTAGTGGCATCTTTGCCGCAGACCCCCACCTGTGTACATCCCTTACCTCCAACGGTTTGTTCGCATTGATAACAAAGCATAGCTACTCCTTTCTAGAGCAAAGACAATCCACTCCCTACGAGCGAATCATGATTAATAACATCTTCAACGGTTCCTCAGCCGCCACATCGTGCGGAATGTTGGCCGGCATCACAATGATCTGACCGGCCTCGACGGTTAATGGTCTTCCTTCAATGGTCACTTTGGCCTTGCCTTCGAGCACCTGAACGGTGGCGTCATAAGGAGACGTGTGTTCACTTAAACGCTGTCCAGTATCAAAAGCAAACAAAGTGATGGTCCCCACCGGCTTGTGCATGATGGTTTTACTGACAATCGCATCCGACTGAGTGGTCATCATCGCAGTCAAGGTCTCGGGTTTGCCGAAGCAACTGGATAAGATGGTCGTTTCATTCTGACTCATAGGTCCCCCTATGCGGTTTGATTTTCTACAAAGTCCGCTAGTGTGGTTTCTTGCAAAAACACGACAATATCCGACTGTAATTCACCCAGTTTATTGCGAATCGTACATCGACTTTGATTACAGCAATCCGACTTACCGAGCAGGCATTTACTCAGGCTCAAGGGTCCTTGAATTGTTTCAACCACCTGGCCCAGGGTAATCTCTTGAGGTGAACGCGCCAGTTGAAAGCCCCCTTTGGCTCCCATGCAGCTTACCACGATCCCCGCCTTTTGCAACCGTTGCATCAGCTTGCAGGCCAACTGATAGGAAAAATCTGCCTCAGTAGCGATCGTCCTGGTTGAGACCGATTCGTCCAATGGCTGGCGAGCCAGAAAAACCAGGGCCCGCAAGGCATAATCCGTGTTACGTCGAATAATATCCATGAACTAAGGTCATCCTAAAAATGAATTCCACTCTAACTAGGACTAATATAGTCCTACTTATATCTATCGTCAAATGCAT
Organism: Sedimentisphaerales bacterium; assembly: GCA_963662565.2. GTDB lineage: Bacteria > Planctomycetota > Phycisphaerae > Sedimentisphaerales > Anaerobacaceae. The sequence continues at coordinate 236,565 of CAXXXG010000006.1, forward strand.
TGTCTAGATTTTGTAAAAATTTTCTCCTCCAGCATTAAACAACGAAAGGGGCTGCATCTGCTTTTAAGCAAATGCAGCCCCTTATCAATCTCCATTATTGGGACCTGTAGGCCCCTACTCGTTCATTGGGGTTAAGTACGGTTAAGGCCGGGTTTTAACCTAGCTACGGTGGCATGTCCGTGGCAGCCATACGCAGGGTTGTCCTCCATACAGTATCATTCTTAGACAATACCCCCAAATTATAAACTTCAGCGGGAATACCCTTCCAATCTCGCATGTTTAAAACGGTTAGATGACCTGTTTTTTTCATGTCCAACCTCCTTTCGAGCAGCGATTGAAACTCCGCTGCAGGCTGGTTAACAGATACGGAACTGAAATCCTATAACTGATTTCAAGTTCATCTATAAGGTTTACCCTGCCCCACTCCCCTAGGTTCATCAAAAGGTCTGAACCTAGGTTTTTGATTTGCTTATGACACCAATATGCTGCCATCGACCTCAAGAGTAACCTGTCGGCTCAATCCCTTGCATGTTCTAAAACCAAACTCCATCTCCGCCAAAATCCGTACACATTCAGGCTCGATCTTCATACGCACGACCTGCCGGGGATCCCTGGCCCGGATCACATTGGCCAGAGCAAAGGCTTTTTCCAGACCATCACCGGTCTTGAAATTAACTACTTCGTCCGGTTGAGCCAGGCGAGAACCATCGTAGATGGAACAGTCCTGCATGCCCAACAACCAGGTGTAGACTTGCTCAACCGCCATGTCCTCACTGGCTTGCAGGGTTACGGGATTGCGTTCGATGGCCGCCTTGACAAAGGGACGCCAATCGCACGACTCCATGTCGCGATAGGCATAAAAGGCCAGATCCACCATAACACTATCATCCCGCACTGCAGCCAGGGCCTCGATCACTTGCTCACGATTCATCTTGGTCGTCAGCTTGACCGGCTCGCAAGGCATAAAGGTCTTACCATTTCCAGGCAGGCGAGCCGGGCAGGCCACAAAATCTGCCAACTCCTGTACAAAGCTGGCGGCATCACTAATAAATGGCTCGACCAACTGAACAAAGCGTTCGCGATCCTGAGCCTTCGTAAGGTCCGGCTTGACCTTGGTTAAATAGGCATTGAGTTGATCGCAGCGTACTCGGTCTTTCATTTCATAGGGGTAGTAGTCCTCATCCGAGACCTCGGCCAACAGCTTGTCGAAGGTGTCGTCTGCCACACGATAATTACTGCCGTGTTCGTAATGAAAGAGGGTTTCGGCCTTGAGGAATTGCGCCTGACCATGACAGTTGCGACAGACCTGGAAATACTGTTGATATTGATGGTTGCTCCGTAAGAAATTGGCCACCATGGCCATGTTCAACTCACCCGTCAGATAGCCCTGCAAACGTCCCTGAAAATGCTCATAGGCCTTGGGATCAATAGTGGCTTGATCATAGAGACAGTGTACATGGCCACTGCAATGGGCCACAATGGTCACCTGCTCGTTGCGCAGGGCCCGTTGGGCCTTGTTGGAGATCTCGGTTCCGTTGAACCACATGCTTTTGGTGACCAGGCGCCGATTGTTGGTGATCACGCCCTCCTGCAGGTCCAGGAAGTTCTGCGAATGCAGCGGGGTCAGGATCATGAAGATATCTTCCAGGGGAATCCCGCAGACAATAAAGGCCGCCGCCGCATAAAGTGCCGCCAGGGACACGCACTCACCGGCAGCCTTATGATAATGCTCTTTGTGATGGAAGGCATACATAGCCTCCACGGTCTCGGTCTTCCAATAGGGAATGATGTCACTATGATATTTGTCCAGACCGAAATGACGCCGAATGTCCACGTCAAAGTAATATTCGTCGCCATGATACCCGAACAGGGCATTGCTGGCCGCGATCTGCTCGGGAGCGATGTAGGGGGCAAACCGCTCCAGTTCCACCTGCTGCTTGGTCAATCCCCAGGTCTCCAGGTCGAGGTTAAAATCCACCTCGTCCATGATATACTGCTTGAGACGCATAAGCTTGCGATAGGGAGTCTTACCCCGTAGCTTTTTGAAACAGTCTTCTTCACGCCAACGCCAAATAATAGGGCTCATCAGGTTGGCCAACACCAAGCTGTACATCAATTCCGGAAAGACAAAGATCTCCATATCGGAAAGACTGATTGCTGAGGAATACTTTTCTAAATCGCGTTCGTTCATAACTTCTTTCATTTCCTGGCTTGTTGCCACTGACGCTCCAAAATCTCGGGCATGGACTCGACATAGCCCTTGAGCATATCACTGACCTTTTGAAAGGCCCGCTTGACTTGCTTGAGGGAACCGATGATACGGGTCGGGTCCGGGGTGGGATAACAGATCACCCGAGTCGATTCCGGAAATGCCGGACAGCATTCAGCGACCTCTTCAGACAAGGCCACCACATAATCAAATTCAATCCCCACCCATTCATCCAATCCCTTGGAATAGTGATCGCTCATGTCCACTCCGACCTCGGCCATAAAATCCCGGGTACGGCCACTGACCACACCCGCTGGTTTAATCCCGGCGGAATAGACATCCAGGCAATCGCTCTTGAGATGACGTGCCCAGGCCTCGGCCATCTGACTCCGACAGGCGTTGCCCGCACATACAAACAACACCCGCATCTTCCTTGCTTGTTCTTCCATAGCCCAACCTAACTTGTTCCATTACCAACGGGCCGACACAGCATAGGCCGAGTAGCGTCCCTCTTGACATTGCACTCTCACTTGACAGTCAAACAATTGACTCAAGGCCTCATCCGTCAAGGTCTCGGCCGCCGTGCCCTGCTGCATAATCCGACCCTGTTTGAGCAGGATCACATGATCCACGGCCTGGGGCAACTCGTCAACATGATGAGACACCACCAGAACCGCCGGAGCATCGTCTCTCTTTAACAAAGCATCCACCGCCCCTACGCAAGCCGATCTAGCCCCCATGTCCAATCCGGTGGTAGGCTCGTCCAAGAGCAACAGACTCGGCTGCCCTACCAAGGCTCTAGCTAACAGGGCTTTCATCTTTTCTCCTGAAGACAACCGCTGAAACTTGGCGTCACGCACCCGACTCAAACGAAATACCTCGATCTCACGATCCACGATGGCACATTGTTGCGACGTCAGTTCCGAGCCCAGGGGCAACATGATCGATCCGTACAGCCCCGTGGCCACTACTTCGAAGGTGGTCATCCAGGCAGGAAAGTCCGGACAGCGTGATGGCTCAATCAAACCAATCCCTTGTCGTAAAGGAGTCAGATGAGTTTGCCCCAACTGCTGACCGTTGATTTGCACTGTCCCCTGACTGGGCCACATGAATCCGGCACACACAGACACCAACGCAGACTTACCCGCCCCATTGGGTCCTAACACCGCATGACACCCCCCACGTGACAGCGACAGGCTTACATCACAGAGTAAAGCAAAACCCCCACGAGTAACACTTACAGCATCCAATGCCAAGGCTATATCACTCACCCCCCCACCTCCATGGCCTGGGGTGCATCGATTGTCTCAATAGTCTTCCAGATGGGTAAACTCCGCATCCTCCAGCCAGGTCTCGGGTTGCGAGAGGAACTGAATGATGTTTTCCAGCATAACATAGTGTCGCCCCTCTTCCTTGGCCAAGACTTGATAGATCTCGGTCTCTGCGGGATTGTCTGCCTGCCCGGCCTGTTCGAGATAATAGGCTTCGCTCTTTTTCTCCAACTCCTGGGCCTTCTGATACAATTCGACCTGGCTGGACTCATCGGTCAGGGGCTCGGCGGCATCCTTCATCTCGGCAAAGATGTTTTTGGCCCTTGTCAGGAGCTGACTCTTCTCCACAGCTGGCTTTGACGTCTTCATCTGTTCGAAAACCTGTTGATGCTTGACCTCTTCATCGGCGAGCATCCCCAGGATGGCCTTGAGACCGTGATTCGACGTGCGGTGAGCCAACTGGCGGTAATAGGCCTCCCCATCCTTTTCCATTTGAATGGCATAGTCCAATGCATCCATGAATGTCTCCTTTCGGTTTCATGACATCGGTCGGCGGGCATTTTAACACAGCCACACGAACCGGCCAATAGTTTTGAGCCAGAAAAAAAGGGTGAAATAGGACAAGACTACTTCACCCCAGGTGTTCACGATTAAACGTTAGTTCGCTCTGTATTCGGCTAAACCTAGATCTTAACTCTTCTTACAGCAAGGCTTATCGCAATCGGCATCGCAGGCCTTCGTCTCTTGCGACTTGCATTGGCCACAACAGGCCTTATCTTCCTTGCATTGATCTTTGGCTTTATCACATCCCTCAGACTTGTCAGCACAAGCACTGGCACAGCCTGCCTCGGACTTGCATTCACCACAAGCCTTATCCTTGGATTCACATTGGCTCTCACAGGACTTCTCTTGGCCACACTGGCCGGCATGCTTCGAACAACCACTCTTCTTGGCCGAACACTTTGCCTGACCAGAGCAGCTTGCTTGGGAATCGCACCCACCACAGGCCTTGTCCTTGCTGCATTGACCTGCATCCTTGGAGCACCCCTTCTTATCGCCACAAGGGCTGGCACATGAGGAAGCAGCCCCCCCCACACAAGACTTTCCGAGGTGCTTGCCCAATACCACCGGGACAGGTGGAACATCACCCAGGGCCACGACCTGATCGTCGGTAAGGACGGCAACGGCCTTTTGACGAGCTTCAGCCAAAATTGCGGCCAAGGCACTCTTTTGTTCACTGGTCAATTCCAGCTTTTCTGCTTGTGCCAACAATGAGCCGGGACCATCCAGATAAACAGGAATCTGCCCCCCACCCAAGCCACACTGGCCCTTAACATCACCACCACAACCGGATACCGCCTTAGTCGCTGGACAACAGGCCTTGGGTTTGGTCTCTTGTGCGACCGCAACGGCCACAAAAACCACCATGATCATGCCAATAATCGTATAGAGATGCGTGTTTTTAAACTTCATTTTATACCCCTTGTATTCCTTGGTGTTTACTAGTTCAAACCTAACACATGTAGTGATTAACGGGGGATTTTGTTCATCCCTGTAGTTATTTTGTAGTTTTTGCAGCCTACCATACCTCATGTAACTGCTCAATATCGTAGATGGGGTTCTGACAGGCCCCTTCGCGACAGAGATAGACCCGTGGAGATCCCTGGTCCTGCCCCACACTCGAATCCGTATAATCCCCCTCTAGATAACGATCTGCATTGTGGTCATTTTCTTCAGTATTAACACAGTGGCAAATCAAGCCTGGAGTACCCCAAGTCTGCAAAGTCGCCAGCATCTCCTGCACGGCAGCGTCAGACCAAGGACCGGCAATGACAGCCTCCCAGCCCGGTTCCAATAGGTCGTCTATGGCACAGGCCGCACTGAATCGACCACCCCAATCACTCAACAGCCCCACGGAAAGTCCCTGCAGGATCGCCTCTGCCTGTTGCCGCCAGTGTGATTGACGCGTTAAGCGAGACAAACGAATCAAGGCTGCTGCCAAAACCGCATTGGCACTGGGCAAGGCCCCGTCCAGCAAATCCTTACGACGCATCAAGAGAGTCTCACTATCAAGACCGGTACTGAAATAGGCCCCACCTTCGGAATCAGCGAATAACGAGACAGTGGTTTGAGCCAAGGCCACTGCTTGCTCAAGCCAGCGAATTTCCAGGGTCGCTTGATATAACTCAACCAAGGCAGTCACCATCCAGGCATAATCATCGAGATAGCCGTCGCCACCCAATTGTCCATCCGTATAACTGCGTCGTAATCGATCCTCCTTTTTCAGTACCTCGACCACAAAATCGCCAGCACGCAGTGCCGCTTGAATGTAGCGTGGTTCACGAAGCACTCGGCCGGCATAGGCCAATGACTGAATCATCATCCCATTCCAGGCCGAAATAATCTTCTCATCGCGGTGCGGAGGCACTCGCTGCTGCCGAGCCTTCAACAAGGTGGCCTTGATCTCAGCCAAGGGCGACGTATCCATCTGGGCATTGTCTACATGCAATACATTGGTCCCTGCCTCGAAGTTCCCCTGTTCTGTCACGCCCCAATAGGAAGCAGCCCAGTCGGTCTGTTCCACAGTCAAGTGATGACGCAACTGGGACAAGGTCCAAACATAATAGGTCCCTTCCTGCCCCTCGCTATCCGCATCCCAAGCCGCATAAAAACCGCCCTCAGGTGCGAGCATCTCGCGTAAGACAAAGTCGTAAATTCCACGGGCCACCTCGGCCAGATCCTGACGACCAGCAACCGTTGCGACCTGGCTATAGATCAAACCCAACTGAGCCTGGTCGTAGAGCATCTTTTCAAAATGGGGCACCAACCAGTGAGCGTCCACACTATAGCGATGAAAGCCTCCACCCAATTGATCGTGAATGCCACCGGCGGCCATGGCCTCCAGGGTTTTGACCACACAATGCAGGGATTCCTCATCTCCGTGACGCTGCCAATGACGTAGTTGCAGAGCTAAAATACCGGGCTGAGGAAACTTGGGGGCCTGACCGAAACCTCCATGCTTCTCATCAAAAACCCCTCTGAATTGATCCGCTACTCGCTTCAAGGCCTGGGTTTCCAAGGCCGTGCTCTTTGTTTTGACATCCTGTCGCATCGCCTCGGTCAAGGACTGTCCAAAATCCAACAATCCCTCCCGTTTGTGACTCCAGGCCTCGGCCACGGCCTGTAACAGGTATTTGAATCCCGGTTGCCCCCAACGATCCTCGGGAGGGAAATAGGTCCCGCCAAACAAGGGTACCTGGTCCGGCGATAAAAAGACCGATAGGGGCCACCCACCGGCTCCGGTCATACGCTGCACTGCATCCATATAGATTGCATCGATATCGGGCCGTTCCTCGCGATCGACCTTGATCGGAACAAAATTTCGATTGAGTAGTGCTGCGATGAATGCATTCTCAAAGCTCTCCCGTTCCATCACATGGCACCAGTGACAGGTGGAATAACCGATCGACAGAAAGATGAGCTTGTCCTCCTGACGGGCCTTATCCAGGGCCTCGGATCCCCAGGGATACCACTGTACGGGATTTCTTGCATGTTGACGAAGATAGGGACTGGACTCGTGAATCAAGCGATTGGTTTGACGTTGATCGGTGATTTGATCGGCGTTCATGCACTCTCCAGTATGCGTGTTGATACCCTAGGAGGCACCGTTTCATTCATATTGACAGATTCCATAGCGTAGATATACGTGCCCAACCCATAAATGGTTTGCCAAAGATCGTGATTGCCGCTTACACTACCTGCAGGATGGATGAGATTCAGGCTAAACTGGAGTTATTAGAACATCAACTCAATCCACGTGCCTGGCTTGCTGAACTGCAAGGCAAAGCCCCTCTTCTCGGACCGGCATTGGGATTGATGACCGGTATCGCTCTGCAACACACCCTCGCCCTTCCACAGATCACCTGGATCGTTCTTCTCGTCGTTGTACTGGGATCATGGTTTATCCTGCACCGGCTTGACCGACTCACCCTAGAGAACATGGCCCTGTTAGCCGTCTTGTCCATGGGATCCTTAGGAGGCAATCTCATTCTGCATCACACCCACCGAGATCCTCGACACATCGCCCATCTGGTCCAGAGTGAGCCACGCATGCTCACCTTACAAGGTCGCGTTCTAACCACCCCCAGGCGACAGGTCACCGACACCGGGCAAGAGACACCCCGCCATCGCACCCAATGGACCCTATCCTGTCACTCGCTACAGTCGATCGATGGCTGGCAACCCTGCAATGGTCGCATTACGGTAACGCTCTATGATCAATTCCCTGAACTGAGAAGAGGTGACCGAATCCAATTGAACGGCTGGTTACGCGCCTTACGCGTCCCCACCAATCCCGGCCAATTCGATCGTGCCGCCTACCTGCAACGCCAAGGCATCGTGGCCCAAGTCACCATCAAATCGAACCTGGCTTGCGACATCCTCAGCCATGCACCCACAGGGTCGTTGGTGGATCTCCATCAACGTCTCATTGACCGGGCGGAGTTACTCCATGACCTGGGGCGTCCAGAACCAGATGACCTGGGGCTCAGTCGAGCTCTGCTACTGGGACGTCGCGATAGCTTACCTTCCCCCCTACAAATCGCCTTTCGTAAGACCGGCCTGTTGCATCTCATTAGCCTGTCAGGAATGCACATCGGCATCCTGGCTACTCTGGCATGGTCTGTGGGTTGGATGCTTAGACTACTCAAACCGGGCAAGGCCTGGATCACGGCCGTTAGTGTCCTGGTCTTTGTTTTGATCGTACCACCCCGCTCGGCCACCCTGCGTACGGCCATCATCTGTTGGGTGTTTTGCTTAGGACAGATGCTCAAACGTCCCAGCAACAGCCTAAACCAGTTAAGCCTGGCCGCCACCATCCTGTTGTGCATACGTCCCACGCAACTCTTTGACGTGGGCTGGCAACTCTCTTTTTCCTGCGTTCTCAGCATCCTCCTGTTCTTTCCGCGTTTCAATAGCCTGGGACAAAGATTCCTCAATCACTGGCTCCCCCCTGTCACAGCCTGGCCCCTACGCGGCTTGTATAGACTTCTACGACTCATTATCGCCCTGCTGTGCACTGGGCTGTCTGCCTGGCTGGGCGGAGCCGGAATCCTCCTGTTCAACTTCTACACCCTCACCCCCCTGTCACCCATATGGACCCTACTGGCCCTGCCCTGGGTCTACCTCCTCTTTTCCCTGGGGTTGATTAAAATGATCGCCGGTCTGTTTTCAACCACTCTATGCCATGGGCTCGCCGTTCCCCTAATGGGCCTGGAGCAACAACTCGCCCATGGAGTTCAGTCCTTGGCCCACCACGTCAGCGGTCACTGGGTGGTGGGGCGAATCTCTGGGGTATGGGTGATCCTCTACTATGTCACTCTGTTGCTCATGCTGGTGCCACGGCATACCTATCGACGCCTCAAAAACATCGCCATCGGTGTGATTTGGTTAACCCTTTTGACCCTCCTGACCTGGTCGGCCTATCGCAACGACCACCCTATCGCACCACGCATCACCCTGCTGGACGTTGGACACGGCCAGGCCGTCGTGGTTCAACAGCCCAACGGTGCAACCCAGCTCTTCGATGCAGGTTCCCTCTACAACCCGGCCGTGGGTGAACATACCATCAATCCCTTCCTGAATTATTGTGGGATCGATCATCTCGATGCAGTGATCGTCAGCCATCCGGATCGCGATCACCTCAATGGTCTCTCTGACGTCCTGTGCCAAACCCCTGCAACGGTCATCTACACCCCAGCACCCTTTGTTGAACGTCTCAGCCCCTATTTGCAGGATTGTCCATCCAACAAACTCCCCCCGATTCATACCTTACCTCAACATTGGAGCCTAGGAGACGACTTATACTGTACAACCTTATGGCCCGGCCAAGCAAACCTGCCCAGTCAAGACGCCACTGACAACAACCTCTCCTCGGTCGTGCGTGTGTCTTATGCCCACCATAGCCTTTTGCTCTGTTCCGACATCGAACAACCCGCTCAAAAACAACTGCTGTACCAATCACCCCATCTGGATGGCGAGATCTTGCTGGCTCCCCATCATGGCTCTAGTGGCACCCTCTGGCCTGATTTTCTGGAGCAAATACCTCACGACACCCTCATTGTCAGTGGGTCCAATCCGCACGCATTGAGTGATCGAACTGGTGTCATTCGAACCTGCGAGGTTGGGGCCATCGAATTTCAATGGGTTCAAACAGGGGCCAGTGACCTATGTTTTGGGACGAAAACAAGGACGCGGTAATAAAAAATGACCATTCTTAAAACCCTGTTAACAACAGGTTAAAACCTTATTATTGCAATTTTAACAAACCTTTTGAGGCCGATTCTCATAAGATTAAGAGACGGAAAGGTAGCTCTGACCCGTTATAAACGATAATATAGATAACTTTGAAATCTCTATGAATCAACGAGGAGAACCTATGAAGAGTTGCACCTTGATGCTGACTTTGGTCTTTTGCTGTCTTGCTCCGCTTTGGGCCGCAGAAACAACTTGGAACTACCCAGTGCCCAATGGCGATAATGATACCGCCTTCTATAGCCGTGCCTTTTCCACCGAACCCTACAGCCAACCCAAGGCCAAGCATGTTAAGAACGTGATCTTCTGCATTGGCGATGGTATGGGGTATGGTCAGGTCACCCTGGCTCGACTCAAATCCGTGGGCCTGCAAGGCCGCCTGCATATGGAACGCATGCCGGTCTGTGGTACCGCATGGACCCATTCAGCCAGTGACGTGGTTACGGATTCAGCTGCAGCTGGAACCGCTCTGGCCTGCGGCATCAAGACCCAAAATAAGATGATTGGCCAGAGCCCCGAGGGAACACCGTATCAAAGTCTAATAGCTGTCGCTCAAGATCAAGGTATGAAAACCGGTGTGGTCGTGACCTGTACCCTCAGCCATGCCACGCCTGCGGCCTTTTATGCCCATGTGCCCAATCGCGGTGATGAAGCCACCATTGCCGAGCAGTTGATTGCGGCTCGTCTCAACGTGGCCTTCGGGGGCGGACGTCACTTTTTCGTCCCTAATGACCAAGACGGTAGTAAACGTAGAGACGATCTGGATCTGTTGGCCCTGGCCCAAGAGAGCGGCATTCAAGTCATCACCGATCCCGGTCAATTGTGGTCCGCACAGGGATCTCACCTGCTGGGAATCTTTCAGATGGGACCGTTGACCACCGAATATCCCGAGCCCAGCCTGGGCGAGTTGTCCACCAAGGCCCTGACCTTACTGGATGCCCAGACCAAGGGTCGAGACCAAGGTTTCTTCCTGATGATCGAAGGCAGCCAAATCGACTGGGCCGGTCACTCCAATGATGCCGATGCCATCGTACGTCAGACCCTGCTCTTCGATATGGCCGTCAAATCCGCCATCGACTACGCCCAACACCACCCTCAAACCCTGGTAATCGTTACCGCTGATCACGAAACCGGTGGCTTGACCCTGGGCCAGGCCGGAGAGCCCTTTGAACCCAAAATCCAATGGGGCAGTAAGAACCACACCTCGCTACCGGTTCCGATTTACGCCATTGGGCCCGGTTCGCAACAGTTCGATGGCTTACAAGACAACACCGAGATCCCACGCAAAATCGCCAAGCTGTTGGGATTCGAGGATTTTCCAGTCACTGCCAAATAGAAAAGCGATTCGCAGTTAGATCAAAAAAAAGGTGAACCCGTTGGGTTCACCTTTTTTTATTCTTGAAGCTTGAGAGTTCTTCAATTTAGAACTCAGCACTTTGAAATTCTTCAACTGGATTTACGATCTCATATTCACCACGATCTCTACACGACGGTTCTTGGCCTTGCCGTCGGCGGTCTTATTGGAGGCGATCGGACGAGAAGAGCCACAGCCTGCGGCTCGAATTTGCTCGGCAGAAATGCCATGGTCCACCAGGTAGCGGGTGACGGACAGGGCACGCTCGGTGGAGAGTTGCCAGTTATCCTTCCAGCTGGACTTCTTGATGGGATCGGAATCGGTATGACCCACCACATCGATCATGCGGCTGGAGTATTGCGACTTGATCACATCCAGGATGGTATCCAGGCTCTTGTTGGTGGTGTCCTTCAAGGTGGCCTTGCCCGAGGTAAAGAGAATGGTATTGGGCAGGGTCACGGTAATAGTCCCGGCAGCGGCATTGAAATCGACATCAAAGCCTTCAAAGCCGGTGGCCTGGGCCGGGGTACGATTGAGTTCCTCGATCTGACGCGTCAGTTCCGCAATGGTGCGTTGATCTTGAGCAGCGCGGGCGGCCAGGCGATTACGGTCGGATTCCAAATTGCCCATACGTCCCTTGAGGTTTTCGTTTTCTACATTGAGATTCTCATAGCGTTGCCGCCAATTGGCACAACCGGAGGTCATGGTCAGGGCAATCAAGGCGATGAGACAGGCGATTTGTTTACGGGTCAAGGCGTGCATTGGACGTCTCCTTATCGATCAGCTATCCATAATTAATCTTGCAATTCTTGCGTTTTAATTCAGAACTCCAGGCAAAAGATGGGCTAGAATCCTGTCACAAAAGATCATAACCGTCAGGGTCCCCATTGACAAGAAGGGACCATAGGGAATCTGGCGAGTTTTCCGAGAAATCCACTGAAACAGGGCCCAACCCAATCCATAAAAGGGTGCAATGAAGAAGGCTAGCACCACAGGGATCGGTCCCAGGGCTGCGCCAACAGCTCCCATCAAATGAACATCCCCCAATCCCATGGCCTCCTTGGCAAAGGCCAGGGTACCAAAGATACGAATGGCCCACACCAGACCACAGCCGATCAGGTAACCCCATAGAGCCCCCAACACGCCACTGACAGCAGGCACATTCAATAGATTCGCCCAAGCCTGGCTCACGGCCGGACGTTGGGTGATCCACAAGGCAGCCATGGCAACTACGACAATAGGAGCCAGAAAGACGATTTCCTTACACGACTCCAGTCGATGATTGATCGGTGGGGTATCCTTCTTGGGTTCCTTGGGAGCCTGACTCTCGGGAATGGGCGGCCAAGGTTCATCTTCAATGCCCTCATAGCTACGTTTGATCAGGCCCAGTTTGAGTAGTACCAAACTTATGATTAAACCCACCCCCCCACCCAAAGCCAAGGCACCTGTTTTAACACTGGCTTGCGGCAGCAGATAGTGGCTGGCCAAATAGGACGTCTCAATGAGATACCCAGCCGCTCCGGCCACGATCACGGCTACGATGGTGGCAAACCAGCAGATCTCCAGGGGGATAATCCAAAGCTCGAGGTCGATCCCCGACCCGGCCACCATCACCGACAGCAGCATGATCCCCATGAAATAGATCAACCAACCACCGTTCAAAAAAGGCACCACGCCCGCACGGAGGGTGGTGTTGAAATACACAATGAACAGCCCCAGGAACAGAACTCCAGTCAGGAGTTCCACCGCAAAGTAACGCGGGGACACCGGCCCCTTGCACTTGCGACACTTAGCCCCCAGCAGTAACCAGGACAACAAGGGAATGTTGTCATAGGGCTTGATGGGCGTGTCACAATGCGGACAGGCCGAACCCGGATGCACCAGGGACTTGCCCCGCGGCAGGCGATAGATCACCACATTGAGGAAGCTGCCAATGCAACTGCCCAGGGCAAAGAAAAACAGATAATAGATCCAATCCGGGACCACAGGGACTCCTTCCATGGGCTGTCTCCAGGTGCGAACTACTTATCGCCCTTCTTGCGGTTGACCATACCTGCAACCTTCATGGGCAGGCCAAAGAGTCGGATAAAGCCAGTGGCATCGGTCTGATCGTACTCAGCACCCATCGAAAAGCTGGCCAGATCGGACTGGTACAAACTACGGGGGCTTTTAAGCGAGGCAATGGTGCAATGGCCCTTGAAGAGCTTGACCGTCACTTCGCCGCAGACGCTCTGCTGGGTGACGTCCACAAAGGCATCCAGGGCCTCACGCAGGGGACAGAACCACTGGCCATAGTACACCATCTCGGCGTACTTCAAGGCGACCTGCTGCTTGTAATGCATGGTCTCACGATCCAGGGTCAGGGTTTCCAGGGCATTGTGGGCGGTCATCAGGATGGTGCCACCCGGTGTCTCGTACACACCGCGGCTCTTCATGCCGACGAGTCGGTTCTCCACGATATCGGCCTGGCCCACGGCATGCTTTCCGCCCAGTTCGTTGAGGGTCTCGATCATCTTGACCCCGCTGGTGAGTTTGCCATCCAGCTTGACGGGCACGCCTTCGTGGAAACTAATGGTCACGTAATCCGGCTTGGCCGGGGCCTTGGACAGAGGCTTGGATATGACATAGAGACTATCTTGAGGCTCGTTGGCCGGATCTTCCAGATCAGCACCCTCATGGCTGATGTGCCAGAGGTTACGGTCGCGGGAGTAGATCTTGCGTTTGGTCTGGTCGATGGGGATCTTGTGCTTCTTGGCGTAGTCGATCATGGCCTCGCGACTGGTCAACTTGAAGTTGTCATCCTTCCAGGGAGCCACGATTGTCAAGGACGGGTCCAGGGCCATAAAGGTCAATTCGAAGCGGACCTGGTCGTTGCCCTTGCCGGTAGCCCCGTGGGCCACGGCCACAGCTCCCTCTTCCTGGGCGATCTCTACTTGATGCTTGGCGATCAAGGGACGGGCGATGCTGGTGCCTAGCAGATAGTGGTTCTCGTATACGGCCCCGGCCTTGAGCATGGGCCAGACATAGTCCTCCACGAATTCCTTACGCAGGTCCTTGACCACGCACTTGACTGCGCCGCTGGCCAAAGCCTTCTTCTTGATGCCTTGCAGTTCATCACCCTGCCCGAGTTCGGCGGCAAAGGCCACCACATCGTAGCCATAGGTCTCCTTGAGCCAGGGTAGGATTACGCTGGTATCGAGGCCACCACTGTAGGCCAACACGACTTTGTTCTTTTTCGCCATATGTCAAATCTCCACAAGCGTTTAATGGTAAAACGAGGATTATAATCATGATCCCGACAAAGCACAATAGGGCAATTTTAACTGAGGTAATCAGTCATCGGTGATCAGGTAAATCGGTGTAATCCGCCCCTCCATTCTTTTACTGATCACTGATAACCGGTCACCGATCACCCAAACGACTCAAGACCACCTTTCTCATCAATTCAGCGTCCCCCTCCTGTCCGGTGAACAGACGGAACTGGTCCATGGCCTGATTGACGAACATGTCCAGACCACTGATGATCTGGCCGCCCTGTTGACGGGTTTGCTTGATCAATAGGGTTTCGAGGGGATTGTAAACCGTGTCAAAGACCACGGTGTTGGCATGCAAACATGAAGCGGGAACGGGTGATTGATCCACGTTGGGGGACATACCGATACTGGTACAATTAACGATGAGGCTGGCCTGCATCTGCTCCAAAGCGTCGAGATCGGCCGCTTGACAGCCAAACTCACGGGCCAGTTGCTCGGCCTTGGTCACCGTGCGGTTATAAACAGTCACCTGAGCCCCAGCGTCGCAAAGTCCGGCAACCAGGGCACGCGACACGCCCCCGGCCCCGACCACGGCCACTTCACAACCCTTGAGTTTATCTTGACCGGTGACATCAATGATGGCTTTCATGGCACCGGTATAGTCCGTGTTGGTGGCAGACCAGGTGCCATCCTTAAGGATGAGTGTATTGGTAGCCCCGATCTGAGCGACCAGGGGATCGACCTGCCCTCCCTGAGCCTGCACATAGGCCAGGGCGTTTTGTTTGTGCGGCAAGGTGACACTGAAGCCCTGCATATTGAGCCAGGGTCGGGATTGCACGTTCTCTAAGAAGGCATTGAGTTCTGTAGCCCCGCCCGCTACCCAAAGAGGCAGATAAACCCGATTCATACCCTGCTGATCGAATCCGGCGTTGTGCAAGGTCGGACTCATGGAGTGTCCCACAGGATCGGCGATAATGCCATAGAGTTCTGTAGAGGCGTTCATGGCATCGATGCGATAGAGTGTTTGCATCTGGCTCAAAGTCAGCTGGCCAGGCGCGGTCTTGGCCCCCTTATCCAAGGCGGCAAAGGTCACCGTGCAATTGAACATCGGCGCCAAGATGCGGGTGATGGCCCCGGCCGCTCCCATACAGATCACGATGCGGTCGCCCTCGGTTTGAAGTAAGAGATCGAAGGCCATAAAACAATCGTTAATATGTCCCGGCGTATAGACCAGCTTTGGCACGGCACGGTCATTGAGTCGCTTGATGTCGTCATAGAGCCCGGCCAGATCCTCAAAGCAACCCTCAAAGTCATGGGCCGAGATGATCAAACGGCAGCCCTGCGTCCGTTCCAAGGCCTCGTCCAAAACCTCACGCACCTCGGGCACGCGATAATTCACGGCCTCGACATCGATAAAGCTGGCTCCTGCCTGGATGGCCGCGACCAAAACCTGCAAGCGCAATTCCCGATCGTAAACCTGCCCCGCTCCTTCGCGAGGATCGCGGCAGGTGACAATCAAGGGGACGTCCATGGCAATCTCCCGCACCTGGGTGATCAGGGCTTGGGCCAGGGTCACACTCAAGTCGTCTAGGTAATCCAGACGCAGTTCCAGACAATCGGCACCCGCATCACTGGCGACCTGAACATCGGCCAAGGCCGCACTCAGGGAGGCAGCTGAAATGGGAACCGTGCAGCGTGTATTATTTTTCATATTATAACTCGTGTTTTTTTTGAACCGCAGAATCGATGAACAAGGAACTCAGAACGTCGAAGTAATGGGGCTACACGGCTTGGCGACAGCCCACTTCATCATTCTGCGGTTCCTTGTTCGATATTCATCATTCGTTTTTCATTCCAACCCAAAGTCCCTGAGCCATTGCTGGGTTTCCTTTTCACTGACACCGTGACGTTTGCCGCCCGGTTCACGGACAGGTTGCTTACGGTTGAGTCGATCCAGCACCATCGCCCAAAAATCTACGGATCGAATCGACTGAGCCTTGACCTTGCGAGCAGCAGCTCGGATGCGACGATCTGTACTAACCACGACCAATCGTTTAGGCTGGGTACAGGCCTCGATCTTGTGCTCGATGATGGTATCAGCATCGGTGCCTTCTCCGGCAAAGTTGACATGTAGGTTACGATGTCCGTAAAAGATTCCCTTGTCGGGCGGTCCAATCCCATCATAGATCAACTCAACGGTATCGTGCAGGGAACGACCATAGCGGGCCAAGAGTCGGCATAGGGTCCGATCATCCACTGGGGCGAAGTCTTCGTCGTTGTGGAAGATGGCCCAGAGAAGGTTGTGCCCATCAATGAGATAGGGCATTACCCCGCCCTTTCGTAGCGAACCTCGCCTCCTACGATGGTATATTCCACCACGCCCTTGAGCTTCCAGCCGTGATAGGGACAGTTGCGACTCTTGGACACCAGACTGTGCACGTCCATGGTGTACTCAGCCGTTGGATCAAAGATGGTGATGTCCGCTTGCTTGCCGATATCCAGTGAGCCCTTGGTCTTGTCGATCCCGATGATCTGTGCCGGGCCGATGGTCATCAGCCGAATCAGGCCGGACCAATCGACCACCTTGGGTTCGATCAGGGCCTTGATAAAGAGGCTCAGGGCACATTCCAAACTGGCGATGCCAAAGGGAGCAGCCAGGAATTCGAGTTCCTTTTCACTTTGCAAATGCGGAGCATGGTCGGTCGCCAAGGCCGTGACCACACCGTCGGCAATGGCCTGCTTGAGGGCCGCGATGTCTTCATTACGACGCAGGGGGGGGTTGACCTTGTAATTGGTGTCGTAGTCCTGAATACATTGCTCGGTCAAGAGCAGATGGTGCGGAGTCACCTCACAGGTCACGGGCAGGCCTTCCTTACGGGCCTGACGCACCATGTCCACCCCCGCCGCGGTGGAGACATGCTGGGCATGATAAGGGACCTTGGCCTTCTTGACCAACTGGATGTCACGCCAGAGCATGGCTTCCTCGGCCATGGCGTCCATGCCAGGCAGTCCTAACACCGTGGATTGATAGCCTGAGTTCATCACCCCGTTCTTGGCGTAGGCATCGTCCTGGCAATGTTGCGAAATCACCTTGCCCACCATGGCCGCGTACTTCAAGGCCCGCAGCATCACCGAGGGATCCTGCACCCCACTACCGTCGTCGGTAAACCCCACGGCCCCGGCCTCGGACATCATGCCCATCTCGGCCAGTTCCACTCCCTCGCGGTTCTTGGTGATGGTACCCATGACATAGACGTGGGTCTTACGGGCCTGACGTCCCTTGCGGTGGACGTATTCCACATCCGTCTCGCTGTCGATGGGTGGGCTGGTATTGGGCATGCACACCACTGAGGTGAAACCGCCCTTGACCGCCGCAGCCGAACCGCTGGCAATGGTCTCTTCTTCCTCGTCACCAGGATCGCGGAAATGGACATGCATATCGATCAACCCCGGGGTTACGAACTTACCGTGGGCATCGATCACGCGTTCGACCTTGTCGGACAGCTGAGCCGCCAGGTTCCCGATTTCGGCGATCTTGCCGTCGGTTACCAGGATATCGGCCTTCTTGTCGAGGTTGTTGGCCGGATCGATCACCCGACCGTTGGTCACAAGCAGTTGGTGTGCCATTTTATCTGTTTTCCCAAAGCCTTGGCCATGTTGGTGTCATCAGCCGCTACCGCTGATTCGTAAAGGTTTTACCAAAAACAAAGAAAAAGGGGAAGGGGTTTTGTGGAGGAGAATGTAGAAGGTAGAATGTAGAAGATAGAAGAAAAGACTCAAAATGCAAGTGCTGAGATCAATTTGATTACCCCCGCAGTAAATCATCCCCTTCTAGATTCTATATTCTTAAAATTCTACTGATACCACTCAGCCTGCATATTCGCTTTGCTAGCCAGGATCCTGAGGTCTTGCTCGTTGATGACGCCATCATTGTTGACATCGCCAATGGCATAAGCCGCCGAGCTTTCCAGGCTGGCATTCCAGTAGTTGAGCATGACCTGACTGTCCATGGTGTTGACGACGCCGTCGGTGTTGAGGTCGTACCAAAGGATGTCATCTTGCAACTGCGGCTTACGCACATCCCAAGTCAAGGCATAGGCCTCGGCAAAGTCCTCAGCCAGGAGATCGCTGTCATTGAGAATCACCTGTACCTCATAGACGGTATAGCCCTCGGGCAAGTCGGTATAGAGATGTTCGACATTATCGACCGCACTGTCACTGACGGCCACACGCACGGCCTCCAGCACGTTGTTGGGATCCACAGCCCAGAGTTCCAGACGCAGATCCGCATCCAATTCCTCGATGCGATTGAAGTTGTCGGCAGCCTCGCTGTAGTGACGATTCCAGTTCAAGGTCGCGGTTAACTTCTGATCGCAGGGATCGCTCACCTCGAATTGATAGATCCGCACGGCCGTCTCACCGGGTGAGACCGTATTGAAGTCCCAACCACTGCTGGCCACCACCCCGGCGGTCTGCTGACCGGCCATCAGCTGCTCGTAGGCACGTTCGGCATTGACCATACCCGCACCCTGGGCATAATCCAGAGGCACGTCGGCGTCGTCATCGGCAGTCAGGGCCCCCTTGTGCCAATAGGGTAACTTGGTGGCCGAGTTCATCAACAGGGACTTGACCAGGCAGTTACCACTGCTCGAAGCCAGGATGGCCTCGGTGTTGGGATCCTGCTGGCCTGCCTGAACCAACAAACCGGCCACGCCCGCTACCACTGGAGCGGCATAACTGGACCAGTTGCCGGACATTTCATATTGATTGGGCTCACCAGCCACGGCCACCAGGCAATTGCCCGGAGCCACCAGGTCCGGCTTGCAGCGTTGATCCTCAGTCGGTCCACAACTGCTGTGCTCGGGTAGGGCCAGACCAAAGGTGCTCAGAGCCGTCTCCATCTGATCCGAACTGACCGCATCAACCACACCCACACCTATCACATTGTCGCAGGCACCGGGATAGAGGGTGGGCGAATCCGTATCGCTACCATTTCCAATACTGCCAACCACGGCCAGTCCTTCACGATCGATCAGGGCGTCAAGGCCACGCGACCACTTACCCGGTTGGGTCCAACCCCAATTGATGCTCAGCACGTCTGCGTCCAGGTCACCCTCGGCAAAGACCACATCCCACATGAAAGCCTCGTACCCATACACCAAAGTCTGGGCATCCGGCAACACGCCCTGATATTGGAACTCGCCAAGGCTCTCGTGATAACCAGCCCCGTCGCGACCCATCAGGATCGAGCAGACATTGGTAGCATGGGGTGAGACACCCGGTTCTGCGGTCTGACCATCGGTCGTCTGGATCGCAGCCAAGGTCAAGCTATTGTGCTGGAGGTCCGGCAAATAGTCATTAGCCGGCAATCCCTGGGAGGTGTAGTTGAAGCTGCGTGCGACCACGGACACATTCAGGCCTTCACCGGTCAATTCGGGATGCTGATCCCACAAGGCATGGACTCCGGCCCGCCCCAGGGCCTGGGGCTGCATAGACGAAAAGCTGGCCGCTGCCTTCAGAGTTTCCCCAAAAAAGACACCAGTCAGTACCAGCAAACCAGCTAGAAAACCGCTGATTCTGTGTTTTGCAAGGATTCGCCCCATCTAAAACCCCAAAGAAGCCGATAAAATCCTTAGCTCAGGCCCTGAACCATCCTGGTCCATCGAATCCATTCGAGAAGGCCCGTTCCCCTGAATACGAGTGCTATCATAGCAAAACAGGCCCTTCAATTCAAGTCAATTTGGGCAAGCATTTCCTTCCAGACAATGCTGTAAAGATAGATAAAACCGGACCTAACAACCATTGTCTACTCTAAATAGAGCCCCATCTATGGCTTCGTGTGACATCAAACCTTAAAAGCCCCAAACATCTTGCTTTAACCGGGTGAGACTGCTATACTTCCCTGGATCATAAGAATTGCAGCAACAAAGGATAACGCGACATGAAGACCTTACTCGATGCCAACCAAATCAAGGACCACCTCGACCAGCTGGCGCGTGAGATCCTGGCCGACGTCCCTAATGGAACGGACTTGGCGGTGATCGGGATTCGCAGTCGCGGTGCGGAACTGGCCCATCGCCTCACCGCCCTCCTGAGCAAGAAATCCAAACAGGAGATCCCTTGCGGTGTCCTGGACATCACCCTGTATCGTGACGATCTCAACGATGCCCATTCCGTGGCCCATCACGAGGTCCGCACCACTGAAATCACCTTCAACATCGACGGCAAACTCATTTTGCTGGTCGATGATGTATTGTTCACCGGACGCTCGACCCGTGCCGCCCTGGACGCCCTGATCGACTTGGGTCGTCCCCAGGCCATTCGCCTGGCCGTACTGGTGGATCGCGGCGGACGTGAATTTCCCATACAGGCGGACTATGCCTGCACCAAGATAGATGTGGATCCCACCGAACGGGTACAAGTCTGCCTGATCGATCCGGACGGCAAGGACGAGGTAATCGTTGAATAGAGTCAGCTAGAGGCAAGGTCAGGATGACACTATGGTATCATTCAAGTTGCATCACAAATCGGCAAAGCGACACACGACTATGTTGAAAAAGAAAAGCAAACCCTTTCAATGGCAACACAAGCATCTGCTGGGACTGCGTGACCTCAGTGCCGAGGAACTGATCTACATCCTCGACACGGCCCGCGGCTTCGAACAGATCAGCACACGTTCGGTGAAAAAGGCCCCGCCCCTGCGTGGCAAGGTGGTGGTCAACCTCTTCTTCGAAGACAGCACCCGTACACGCAACAGCTTCTCGCTGGCGGCCAACCGCCTCAGTGCGGATATCATCGAGTTCACCAAGAAATCCAGCTCGGTCAGCAAGGGCGAAAGCCTGCTCGACACGGCCAAGAACCTGGAGGCCATGGGCATCGACATCGTAGTCGTGCGTCACAGTGCCGCAGGTGTGCCCAAGCTCCTCAGTCGCAACATCAACGCCTGCGTGGTCAATGCCGGTGACGGCTACTGCGAGCACCCCACCCAGGCCCTACTCGATGTCTACACCATTCGTCAACTGCGTGGTTCCCTCAAGGGACTCAAGATCGCCATCGTCGGTGACATCGCCCACTCGCGTGTGGCCCGCAGTGACCTCTGGGCCATGACCAAGCTCGGTGCGGAAGTTACCTTCGTGGCCCCACCCACCCTGCTCCCCTCCGACGTAGGACGCCTACCCGTCAAGATCAGCTACGATCTCGACGAGGTCATCGAGCAGGTCGATGTCATCAACATGCTCCGCATCCAGTTCGAACGCATGGGTGGAAATCCCTTCCCCTCCATCCGCGAATACTCCCGCTACTTCGGCCTCACTGTCGAACGCATGACCCGAGCCAAACGTGACATCACCGTCATGCACCCCGGCCCCATCAACCGCGGCGTGGAAATCGAAAGCGAAGTCGCTGACGGCCCCAACAGCGTCATCCTGCAACAGGTCAAGAACGGATTGGCTGTGCGTATGGCAGTGTTGTACTTAGTCAACCAAGCCGCGACCGGGATGGAATAATGTGGAATCGCTTCGCGATGCTTATTAAAAACAGATCCCTCACATCCGTTCGGGATGACACCACCCATTTGTCATTTCGAACGAACGTGAGAAATCTATTCAAACCAGCCTGCGTAGCAATCCACTAACCGTGAACCGTGAACTCTGAACCCAAAGAAACATGAAACTCTACTCCCAACAATCCAAACTCAATGGCACTGTGGCTATTCCCGGTTCCAAGTCTCATACCATCCGTGCCGTAGCCATCGCTTCCTTGGCCTCGGGTCGTAGCACCATTCGAGTGCCACTCAGTTCGAGTGACACCCTGTCGGCGGTGGACTGTTACCGTATGCTCGGTGCTACCATTGACACCACCGATTCAAATGCCTGGATCGTGGATGGCGTGAGTGGCAAGCCCACTTTGCCTGCTGAAACCATTGACGTCGGCAACAGTGGCACCACCCTGCGTGTGGCCCTGGGCTCGGCTGGTCTGGCCTCTGCGGATCAATCCTGCACCTTTACCGGTGACCATCAGATCCAAAGCCGCCCCTTGGGCCCCTTAGCCGAGGCCTTGAGCAATCTAGGGGCTCGTTGCGAAAGCGTCAAGGGCAACGGCAAGGCCCCGGTCAAGATCCAAGGCGGTCTGCAAGGTGGACGCACCACCCTGGAGGCCCCGACCAGCCAATACCTCACCAGCCTGATCATGGCCTGTCCCCTGGCCCCACAAGACACCGACATCGACGTCACCCTCCTACATGAGGCGGGATACGTCCAGTTGACCCTGGACTGGCTGGACAAACAAGGCATCCAGTACCAACACAAAAACATGAAGACCTGGCACATCCCGGGCAACCAATCCTACCGGGCCTTTGACCTGCCCGTGCCTGCGGACTTCTCCAGTGCCACCTTCTTTCTCTGCGGCGCCGCCCTGTTCGGTGGCGAGGTTCTCCTGACCGGCCTCGACTTCAACGACAGTCAACCGGACAAGGCCGTGGCCGACTATCTCAAGGCCATGGGGGCTCGCATGGAAGACACACCCGAGGGACTCAAGGTCTATGGTGGCCCCTTGACCGGGATCGAAATCGACATGAACGGCACCCCCGACGCCCTACCCGCCATGGCCGTCACTGCCGCACTGGCCCACGGCACCACCCGCCTGGTCAATGTGCCCCAGGCCCGTAACAAAGAGACCGACCGCATCGCCTGCATGGCCCAGGAACTCACCAAGCTGGGGGCCCAGGTCGAGGAACTCCCGGACGGACTCGTCATTCAAGGCGGGCAGCTTAAGGCCGCTCCGGTGCAAGGCCATCACGACCACCGCATCGTCATGGCCCTCGCTCTGGCCGGCATGGCCATGGATGAGCCCTGTAAGATCGACACGGCCGAGGCCATGAATGTCACCTTCCCCACCTTTGTGGAATTGATGACGGGTTTGGGAGCAGAGCTGTCGCTTCGTTAACACATTTAGCAGGTTTCACTACTCAAATATATGCGGTGGCAATCCACGTTCCTCTCGGGCCACATTGACCTTCTCCTTGAGTTCCTGAAAGTATTCAGGTGTCACCCATTCCAGATGTCCATCTAAGAAGAAAACATTCCTAAAGGAATCAATGTGATTATCCTTCTTGTCATAGACAACGATTAAGTCAGGGCCACATTTTGTATCCAAACCGTCCCCACAATACCCGTAGGAAGTATCTTTGTTCACACTCGGACAGATCAAAACCTTTTCATCGACTTCGCCTGCCTGCTTTAGGATTTCCAGACTTGCAGGCAATTGCCTTTTATGATCGTCTGCATACATCAAAAGTGCCAGACCAAGATCACGGACATTTCTAGCACAGGTCATTTGCTGGTTATGGGCAATCAACTGTTGCACGGGATTGAGAATCAATCGTCCCAGAATTTGTTGTGCTTGTCGTTGATGTACAGAGCACGTGACTTGTTGTCCATGAGATTCGATGGGGATGGTGTTCAAAACTGAGACATCGATATCCAACGCGTCGGCAATAAACGGAATCATCACCTTCCCGAAGGCCACGGCCTGATTGGCCATTTCCTCGGACTGCATTTCCAGCGACACTTCAAAGGCCATTTCCGGGACAATCTGAGCACCGATCGTCATCCATCGACACTGCAGCAGCATGGTCTTGAACTGCTCCATACCGGCCATCCCGGGCATGGCCGGCCACATCTCCCGAAGCACACGTAACTGCATCTCATTGGGCACAACCACGATTTGAAACGGTCGCAGGGGCTCTTGATCCAACAGATTCGCCCATAGTGGATTCTTCGTAACTTGAGTGGTCTTCATGGCATCCAGAATGGGACGCTTCACCACCCAAATCAGTTTTTCCTGAGATTCCACGACCAGGTCATCGATATTAAAGCTATGCTCAATGACCTTCTCTATAGCGAACTTCAAGCCCTCAGCATCCACACCGGCATCCACGGGAAACGACAGACTAAAGAGGGGTGTGTCACGCAGATTGAAGATCGCGTAGATCTCACGCCCCCCGGCTTGTTGAAAGGTCGCCAAATCCTCTTCCATGATTTGGCGAGATTGAGCCACGGCCTGCTTGAGGTGATCGGCTTGACGAGGTTCGAGTGTTTGACCCGCCAGGTTCAACAAGGCGTCCAGGCTCCCTGAAAAATCGGCAGTCTTCGTATCCAAACGAATCACACCATAGACAAGATCATCCACATATCGCAGAGCATCTTGATTCGCAGCCCAGTTCAAAGGGCTCAACCACATCACCAGACACAGACAAATAATGGTTTTCTTAAACATCGTATAGACTCCTCATTGGGCTCAAGGTTAGGGTCTCAAGGTTAATTCAAAGACCGGACGTTTCCCGGTTTGTTCTTGGGCAGGAGGTGCTTCAAGACGCACGTGATGACCATCTTTAAATTGGTACACAAAGCCCAGTCCCGTCACCGGATCCGTGGGAACCGGGACCACAGTAACCTCAGCCAGGCTTTGGGGGAAATTGTCGTTGTTTTCTGCGGCGTAGAGTCGCAAGGCCTCGATCACACGTAGGATATCAATATCACGACACATGCGTGCTTCTAAAAAACGGATCTTTGCCAATGCCGGCAAAAATCCCACAAAAAGATTTCTCTTGATTCCTCGCTTCGAAACCTCGTCGAAGGCCTGATCAGACTTTTCAATGTACTCACGATACTGACGGTAAGGCAAGGTCATCCACTTGAACATCTCGTCCTTGGCCTCTTGAAACTCATGAAACTGATAAAGCATCACAACCTGGGCAGCCGGCAAGGCCTCAATCCGACTCAGTTCCCAATTTCGTTCGTACAAAAACTCCCGAGCATCGACATAATGCATCATGACCCAGGCCATGGGAAGCATATCGAAATCAATTTGATCCCACAAACCTGCGTCTGAAAATTTTTGAAAGGTTTTACGAACCAACTCAGCTGCTTGAGCCTCACTGAGAATCTTTTGATCTAAATCACGCAGTTCAGGAATCTCCCAAAACATCAAGTCATACTCATAGCTCAGTGAATGACGTAAGTCAATCAAAGGAGACGGTAATTCCGTTAAGGCCCAGTACAGATTCGGTGTCTCCGGGCTTTCGATCAATTCGCCAACTTGATCAAACATCACAGCCGCAATAGCAATACCCACAAGATCCTGAATCACGGTCGGACCTTTACCGAGTCCCCGTGCTAAGGATAGGCCTGTCGTCAATGTGTCCAAGGCCTCATCGATTTGACCCTCCGCGATTTCCAGACGAGCCTGAACACTCAAGGCATAAGCAATCTTGCGATACGTCCCCAAAGATGGCATAAGCATGGAAAAGCCCTCTTCAATAGGCATATCCCACTCACATCGACTGCGTAAGGCCGCCAATTCCAAACAACGAAAGGTCGGACGAAACGGATATAAAGCCTGTCTAACCTCTCCACACGGCAACTGATCGAGCGGCATATCCCGCCATTGATCGATCTTCTCGAATAGATTGTCGTCCCCCTGTGGACATTCTTCTATAGCACTGTGATACAATACTGCCGCATTGTCATTCTTGAGTTGGTATACTCGCTTCTGTAACCGATATCTCAATGCGGGACACGATTCCGACATGGGACTCACTGTCAATTCATGGATTTGGATGTCATCCTCATCAGCCCTTATTACATTGGTCAAGGTCAGGATCTGACACAAAACATATATCGCTATCATCCAACGTTTACACATTTTCAACTCCCTTGATAGAGTAAGTTATGAAACCAGTTGTAGTCATCATGATTGATTTGCTCGATTCAAACGCTTTAACACCTCACCATAGTTTGTATACACATCAGTCGCATCCCGACCTGTGTTACTCTCAGGCAAGGCCTCCAGACCTTGCGTCAACACACGTGAGCGAAGGCGAATGTAGGCCCGATCAACCATGCCCCTATTATTCAAAACTATGGTTTCTTTAACAGGGGTTATTTGATGTTGTGCAAGTAGCGGAAGAGATGGCTCAGGTGGCACCGGACGCTCTGGCATAGCTAGCATGGCCAGACACGCGATCAATAGAACGGTCAACACACCACTAATCCCCTGCCATCGACGTACATGCCCGGCGGACCTACGACCCGCCTGGAACATCAACCGGTCCCTGACTCGTCCATCCAGCCTGGGGGCAAACCCCTCCAACAAGGACTCCACCTGTTGCTCTTGTGCGTTTAGGCCTGCTTCGTTCGACATGAGGGTGACTCCAATCTGCATTTGATCATTCCCAAGGCCGCCTTGTACTCTCGATGTACCCAAGGAACGGATTTCTGCACAATCTCTGCAATTTCCCGAAAAGACAACTGGCCCCAAATCCGCATGATCACAATCTCCCGCCGTTCGGTCGGCAGGGTCTCCAAAATGGCCTGAGCCTGCTTGGCATCGAGTCGTTCGGCCGTGGTTGACTCCAGCCAGCACCCCTGGGCCCGGGGGAACTGCTCGTCGGCCAAATTGCGGCTGCGGATTTGGCGAAGGCGACTGATGGCACTGTTCCGCACCACACTAAACAGCCAAGGCTTGACCTGCTCGGGGCACTGCCGCAGGCTCAACAGCTTGAAAAAGGCATCCTGCACCAGATCCTCGGCCACCTGAACCCCATGCCACTGCAAAGCATAGAGATGCAGTTCAGGCCCGCACTGCTCATACCACTCAATCAATTGTTCCGGATCAACCTTTGCCATAGCCATTTAACGATAAGACGCTCCGGCATGGGAGTTTTTAACCATTTTTCGGGGGGTTTTCGTTGCGTCACCTCGAATGAGCCTCTGTCCACATGGCCATCGATGACTTGGGAGTGGTATGATTACCCCGGTGACCCGCCTTGGGATGGGCTAGACATCCAGGCTTCAGAAGTCCCATAGTCGTTGGGGTCCGTATGGGCTGGATCGACGGCCATGAGAGAGTATCCGTCACCATCGGTGGACCTGTACCAATCGTCACTGTACTCGAAGTCCTGAATGGTTTGCCCCAGGGCGTCGATCAGGGTAAGCCGCTCGCCGCTGTTGTCTAGCTTCCCGCTGTAAACCCCGGCCACGGGTAGATCGCTGCCATAGATCGTGGTAAAGACCTCCAGATCCCTGACAATCAAGGTCACTTCACCAGGAGCCAGTTCAACTTCACCAAAGGTGAAATCGATACCGTCGGCGAATCGAACCTGATTGAGGGAGATGGTTTCCTCGGCGATGTTGACTAGTTCGATATACTCGGCGTCACCATTAACGGGATGGTACATGATTTCGTTGATACGCAGCCCCTCTTGGACCGGCCCCACAACAAACAACGCCTCGCTCAGGGGACTCCAGGTGCCTTGATCATAGGTACGGGCCTTGACCAGGCAGGTGTGTATGAGCGGCCTGGCTCGGGTGAACTGGATGGCCTCAGGGTTGATCGCCCCACCCGGCAGGCGAGGATCACTGCCATCGAAGGTGACATAGAACTCCCCCTCTCCGGTGATCATCAGGCTTGCTCTTGATTCAACCGTGCCACCCTGTTGAACCTCGCCATCGATAATCAGAACCGGAGCAGACAGCGTGGGCCAAAGGTCCATACCACGGAGTTGTTGCAATGCCAAACTTGGACGATTGGGGAAGAAACTTGCCAGCAATTGTTCTTGGGTCTTGAGCCAATCCTGTTGGGTATAGGGCAAGTCACGACGATAGTCACCCCAACGCGCTGATTCGCCGATCAGGACCAGTGTCACCTGGTCCATACGCCGTTGATAGTGGCTCGCCATGGTCTCTGCGGTCAAGGCCCCGTCATGGAAGAAGGCCCGCTGAATATGATCGGCAAACAACAGGCGATACTCCGCGCTGCGAGCCAGCTTGGCATGGATGTCTGCGGGACTCTCACCGAAATCGTTGGTGCCTTCCAGGACATGCTCGGCGTCCCAGGAATGGAAGAACCACTGACCGTCACGCACATGGGTGGCATACCAGTTCTTGTGGGGCCAGTCATGATTGCCCGTGGTCCAGTTGGCCAGGAGGTAGGTGATGAAGTTGTCGAGATTCAAACAGGCGACCAGGGTGTTGAATGCATCGAGATCGGCAGGATTGCGATAGACCTCATTGGCCGCTGCCAGCATCTGGTTGAAATTAGCGGTGGCACTGCCACCCGGGGCGTGGTTGATCACGTTGCTGCTGTCGTGTTTGATGGCGTCGTAGTTGTCCTTCTCGCCACCAAAAACCGAAGCGGCCCAGGCGTGGTCCGGGCGTTCGTGCAGGTAGTACATGCCCCAATACAGACCATTGAGATAGAGATGCACATAGCGTCCATGCGGGGAGTAACCGCCCATGGCATTGTGCAGGTCCGCCACGTATTGATCTTGAATGTACTTGGCCGTGTCACGTTGGGACTGATTGGGATGCAGCCAGGCATGGTTGAGGACCGCATCGATCACCACGGTGTTGAAGGAGTCGAGCGGAGAATCGGGAAAGAGCACGGCCTTGAGTGTGGTTGGCCCCTGCGTGAGCTTGCCGTCATCGGTCTGCACCTTGAAACGGGGACGCAGCGAGAGCTTGGGCGTCTTCCAACGAGACAGGCTGGTCCCTCCCCCACTGACTCCCCCCTGCATGGCAATGGCACAGTTGCCCTGTATCGTAGTGCCGTCACAAGGATCGAAGTACTCCAAGGAGCAAACCCGCTCGGTGCCGTCCTGATCTTGATGGATATAGATCCCCTGACTGCCACACCAATCCTCGACATCCATCACCAAGCAGATACTGGGGACATGCAACAAGGCCTCTTCGATCAGGTCGGCATATGCACTCGCATCAACCACCTCCGGATCCATTTGATAGTCACCGTTAATCGATCCCCACGAGGCGACCCAACCCTCCGGCACCACCGTCATTCCGCTGGTCGGATGAGTTCCCTGCCTTACAATGTCGTCAATGAACCAATAGGTCTGTGTCTCCACCTGGGTGGCCTTGTAATCATCCTTGATCGCCCTGACACGCAGGCAGGTGGTATGGTCAATCAGGATGGGTTCACTGTAAGTCGAACCGTTACCTGCCGTGGGCCCACTGCCATCGAGCGTATATCGAATAGTGACACCAGCGGTCTCGGACGCCAAGGTCACGCTAAAAGGATCTCCATAGAAACCACGCTCATGACTGAACGTGACCGGCTCGACCACCCCCAGGTAGGCCCCATCGTTAGAGGCATCAGGCGTCGGACGCAGCGTGTCCCAGTCATTGACTCCGTCGGACGTGCGTCCCCAGGATACATCCGCCACCTGGGGACCAAAGGTCACGGTATCCAACAAGGTCACACCGTCGCGATCGAACAGCCACAGGGTCTCGCCCTGCTCGGCATCCAATTCAAAACTAGCATGTAAGCCGGAGTCCGTGATATCACCATCCGCCCAGATCAATAGCGTCTGGCCCGGTGACAACAGGGTTAACTCAGGTCTGTCCGTGGGAATCTGCCATAAGGCAGGCTCGTCTTCATCATCACTGAGATACATACCACCGACGTCTATGTCTACCTCCCCGCGATGGTAGAGTTCGATCCAGTCCTCATACTCCCCCTGCGGATCGGCAACGGCCCGGTCATTGCGGGCCAGGACCTCGTTAATCACCACTCCAGCCTCCCCACCGGCTTGCCAGTGATTGGCCAGCACAGCCAGGTCCAAGGCGTTGACCCGACCCTGGGCATCGAGGTTGGCCGGGCTGTAGGTCCCATCGAGCCACTGCGAGGTAAAGATCATCAGGTCCGCTGCATCGACCTGACGATCCTCATTCAAATCACCCCAGAGGGCGGGTTCCAGCACCTCAAGTGTCACACTCCCCTGACCCGTGCGGCCCGTGTCGTCCCAAACCTGCAGGGATAACTCATAGCTCCCGGTCTCGGGAAAGAACACGCAGGGATCCTCCACCTCCGTACTCGGATTGAAGGTAAGGCTTGGGCCGCTAAGCTGCGTCCATTTATAGATCATCCCGGTGAGATTCCCGGACAACGGATCCTCCACAGTCGGTAGCAGACGAACCACCCGCATGGGCCAGACCAAGGCATCATAGGCCCCGGCATCGACCTCCAGGGGGTCCGGCTCATCCGACGATACCTCCTCCAGCATGAAACCACCCAGGGGATAGGCCTGCCAATCCGACCCCGGAGCCGCCTCAGCCCGGATGCTAAAGGCCCCGTCCTGCGAGGGGACAATCTCGTCCCAACGCACTACATATCCAGTGACGGCATTGTTTCCCGCCTGCAACTGGGTGCTCCAAGGTTGCAGATCGATGACACCCGGGCTGCTGTGGTTGACCGCACTGACGGCCTCTTGCAGGGTGAACAAACTGATGCGATCGGGATAATCCCTGGAACGAATGGCCGTACCCACAAAACTATAGGTACTGCTAGGATTCAATCCGGTAAAGCGAATCTCCACCCACCAACCGCTCTGGCCATAGTAGATCAGATTGGGCCCGAAATCTACAAAGCCATCAAACACATCATAGGCATCGGTCCCCTGCTCGGCATTGCCGCCCGATCCACCGCTACTAACATCCAGTCCGGCGTCACCCATGGTAAAGGTCACCGTAGGCATGCCCAGGGAACTGCCCGTATCGATGTCCTGAAGGGCTCCCGAGGGTTGAGTGGTATCCGCATTGTGAATGGTCCAGCTCGTGACGTGCTGGGCGGTGATATCACCATTTTCCCGTAGGCAATCGTTATACGCCACCCAATCCGCCTGCACTAGGCAGTAGTGCCCCATCATCAACAGAATCAGAGTCAGCCAGAATCCGTGGCGTATTGTCCAATGCATCATCACCTCAGGTTGTCATTGCGAAGTCGACCAGAAAGAATCCATTCTACAAATCCCTAAGGGTGATCTCTAGGAAAATATAAAGGGGCCCCGCTTACCCCGCTCAGACGCCGCGGCGGCTTTGAATATCCTAGAACAAACAAGATATAATGAACTAGGTCCTTCACTTCGACATTCATAATTCCTTGTTCATCGGTTCTTCGGTTCGCTTTTTGACTCTCAACTAACAATTCAACGACGGACTCCAGCTGCGTCATATTTTTAAGATTTCTTCAAATCAAGGCTTGACCTGTCTATAGCTTTATACCGCATACTTTCAGCAACACGGCCGTGAGTGTAAACGAAAACGAAATGAATAAGGAGTTTTGAGTATGAATGGTATGAGTGTTAACCAATGGAAAGAACTGTTTGCAGAAATCGGCTTGTCCGAGGAGAATATGCAAAAATGGCATCATCTGTTTGAAAAGCGTCACCCCCAGGCCCATCAGGGTTTTCTGGAATGGCTGGGCCTCGATGACGCCCGCATCAAAGAGATTCGCCAAGAGAGTTTGAACGCCTAACAGAATCATCAGCCTCAGGGATCGACATCGGTCCCTGAGGTATCTAAAGGTTATGATATGACCTATTCAGTCTCACAACTTGCCAAGATGTTCGGTCTGTCGCGCAGTACGCTGCTCTATTACGACAACCTGGGCCTGCTCAGTCCCAAGCGTTGTGCCGAGAGCAACTACCGCATCTACAGCGAACAGGACGTCGAACGCCTCAAGCAGATCGTGGTCCTGCGTCGCACCGGCATCTCCCTGGACGAGGTTAAGCGTCTGCTCGACACCCAAAGCAGCAAAACCAAGGACATCCTGCAACAACGCCTGGCCCTAATCAATGACGAAATCAACGCCCTGCGTCAACAGCAGCAACAGATCGTGAACCTATTGGGCAATCGCGAATTGCTCCAGCACTCCCGCGTCATGAGCAAAGACCACTGGGTTTCACTCATGCGTGCCGCCGGCCTAGACGACCAAGGCATGCAAACCTGGCACCAAGAATTCGAATCCTCCGCCCCCCAAGCCCACCAGGACTTCCTGGAGTCACTGGGGCTATCGGATCAAGAAATCAAGGAGATTCGCAAGCGATCTCAAGGGAAGTGAGGATAGGCTCTGCTCAATCCTTATCTCAAGCATTCAGAAAGTCCGTTTAAGATATTGGTTTCGATATTGCCTGTACTGTAACATTCATACCATTGACCCGTCTTTGAAATGTTATTTTCAAGTGCCTGCATCGTAGTTGTCACCTTTACGGTTGTTAATTCTTCCCCATTTTTTATAACATAGATTTTTACAGAAACTCTCGCTGCACCCCAAAGAGCTGGAAACCATGTTTGTATCACAGCGTATTTTCTGAATTCTTGACTATTGCCATTTGAGCCAGGATTTGGTAATCCCATCCATTCTGTAGTGATGATGCCTGAGTCTTTTTCGACTATTTTGAAATCATAGTCTTTTTCAGCCATGACTCTCATAAGACAAGTCCATGTAGCATCGTATGATTGTTGAAATTCCCGTTGGTTGTTGAATGTTGGAGGAGTAAAGGGAGTGCTTGCACATCCACATCCAATGAAACCGATCAACAAGATGGTGAATAACACGACTTTTCGCATTGGGCTCTCCTTTTAATCTTGGGTCATTGAGTTTAGCTGCTATCTCAAAGTTGCTAACTATCAAGCAGTGCTGAAGATAACCTAAAATCTGGACATGAGCAAGGGGTTAATTAAGATCACAGATCGAAGTTTTTAGATCACAGTTATGGGCGACATATTTCACAGCAAATCACTAGGCCATCCAAGTATGGAACAAGTCCCTCGCGGGCACTTCGACTGGACTCAGTACAGGTGAGATGAATTGAACTCGCTGGCGGAAGCTCGTCTACCCTGAGCTAGCCGAAGGGCTTCCAGAGCCTAGGGCTATTCAGCTCACCATGTAAAAAATTACAGGACACCTCCTTTAATTAGTCCTGAATATTGATAGAGGTTTGATGACCTATTGATCCTTTGCTAATCTATTCAGAATCCCAGTTTGGGAATAGAGTCTCCAATGATTGTCGTATCTGATCATGTGACATGAAAAGTTTCGGCACGAGCGATCCGTATAAATAGTTATCGATAGCCATCAGCATGGGGCCCTGATCGATGGCGAATCCATTGAAATTGATCCAAGCCCCTGTGGTTCGCAGGCTGTCTGTGCCTGCTTGTAAGGCATCAGAGATCTCTAAATTAAAGGCGTCGGCAAACCCAAAACGTGGGTGCAGCGTACCGGCATGCGCCGCGGACCACAATGCATTGAGGGATTCTGTGGGGAGGTACTGAATGGCGCTGGCGGCTCCATAGATGGTTACCGTGCCGTCTGCCAAGGCACGATCTTCAACCCTTGGTCTTATTTCAATCATATCCACCTCCAAGCCGTAATCATCTCCGCCACTTATCGTCAACGTCAAACCATAACTTCCCGAGGCAAGTCGCTCAGTGACAATAGCTTCGGAGGTGACAAAATTATTCCACCCGAATCCCCCATCGCCGGTGTCATCTGCATCAAAACTACCAAGACTTATACCACCCAGTGAGATAACGACATGCTCCCCTGATTTACTGTTATCATTGTCATTTGAGTATTGGACGACAATTTCATAGACGGCGGATTCAGGTACGCTAATAGGAGTTGTATAACTCTTATCAAGCTTTAACAGCACTGTTCTCTCATTTGAGGCATGACTTCGCATCATGATTTGATCACCATCGTTCTGATCTTCAGCCTCAAAGACCCTAGAACATCCCAAAGAATAACCAATCGGATTCGCTAGTGCTGCTGTCGGTGCTGCAAAGGCGAAATATTGATCGAACGGATCTTCTGCCGCACTTAGGCCCCAATGGATAGTGTTTTCGTCGCTCCATGTAACCATGCCTCTGGGATTTTCAATCACATAATTGTATGTTGCGTCAGCGGCTTGCTGGGTATTGTAGAAGAAGTCAACCGGTATTGTGGGGTGGGTATCCGTGCCTAGGGCCAAGGTATCAAGCCAGAGACTCGCAAAAGTATAAGTAAACATTGCTCCCGGATATGTCTTTACGAAGGAATCCCCCCCACTTTCGCGTATCA
This sequence comes from Sedimentisphaerales bacterium, assembly GCA_963662565.2. Classification (GTDB taxonomy): domain Bacteria; phylum Planctomycetota; class Phycisphaerae; order Sedimentisphaerales; family Anaerobacaceae. The sequence continues at coordinate 270,879 of CAXXXG010000006.1, forward strand.
TTCCATCCCAACCTTCACGCCCCACTCGGTGATCGGGCTCAGGCGACCCCATGGCCAAAAGAGCAATGAGCAAGCCTTCATCCGTATAATAGTCGATGGTCGCTGACACTTCCCGGTCACCGACTTGTTTGCTTGAGTATTGACCGAGGTTTGAGCTATCATTGATAAGAAACCGTCCAAAATTCCCACAATCCACACGATTTTCATTAGGTTTCCATCCCAGATAGAACTGATTCGTATTGGTATCAAACATAAAATTCCAATCGACTCTTGCATAAATGGCCTCCGCCAGTGAAGCAATTTCCATCTCCACCTCAGAACTTCGATTGAAATACTGCCCTACCGTAACAACACCCGCCATGGCCAAAGCGGTGTCGATAGTACTGAGCTCAACGGTATTGGTCGATTCATCGACATCTAATGTGTTTTCAAAATCGAAATTCTGTTTGCGTAGGCCATTGATACCAAGGAAGTGATAAAAGAATCCTTGATACCCTATCATCCCAACGCGATCCGGCCCTTGAGGATGGTTGAAAAGAACTCGTAAAACATCCAATGTGCGTTGCGCTGCTTCCTCACGACTCAGATCGCCACGCTCTGCCGCAATACAATAAGCACTCAATTGGAACCCCACCCCTCCCACAGTCATCAAATCTGCAAAGGTAGATCGATCCTGAACAATCCCACCGGTATCTGCATCGGTTGAGCTGAAATCCAGAAAATAAAGCATACTTGTACGGCGTACATATTCCAGGAAGGCGTCATAATAGTCTGCCAATAAATAGCCACTGTTTGCATCAACCATTTCCTCTGAATTTAAATCGGGATACTCGCCGTCGAGATCCTTCAATAGAATATTATCAATCAAAATAACTCCTGAGTCGGGATTTGAGATCCAGTCGCCAATATTTGTTCTTTCAATGATCAAAGACAACAAGGATACTCGGTTCCAGTCAAATCCATCGGGATCTCCCTCACCGGCCACGCTGAGAGAGAATGCTGAAGGTAAATCAAAGGTCATCGTATTCCAGGTTTGTGCATTTGGTTCCAAGGTTATGCGAGTAAACACATCAAATCCCATCTCATCCTTTAGCTCAACCTTGAGTGTGATCGCCTCGGCAGATTCATTACGGCAATCAAAGCAAAGCTGTTCAATGGTCATATCCATGAATGAATTCGAATCACGAAATAAATCTTGAGTGTCAAGGTAATATCCGGGAAACCAAGTCGATTGAATAGGTTCTTGCCCGCTCCCATCCAGTGAAACAAGAGTATCAGTCAATCCAAAGAGTGATGCAAAGAATCCCGCGAACACATCACTATCCTGACCAGTGAAGTCGTAACTAATACAAAGACTTCCTCCTTCACATCCTTCACATCCTTCTGGCTCGTTCGTTAGTGTCAAGGACGTCGTCTCTTCGATGGTCTCCGCTGCTCCCATATTACCCGCAAAATAATTGAATCCCATGTCATTCTGAGTCACTTTATTATCAAAATCATCAATCACAAACAATTGCCCTGTTTTAACGGGAAGGGATCGCTGACTCCCAAAAGCATCATCCACAAACACACAGTTCCCAATGAAAACTAAAACAATATTCGAAAGGATACAACCGACTCTCATACCAGCCTTCATAGACGACCTCCTGACTCCTTCAATAGTTCCATTACTCTGAATTTTCCAACCCCGAACAATGCCTAGATTCAAAAAAAACACTTTGAATCAAGTGTACCAATTCACCCAACCACCGACGGTCTTTCCAACAAACAATCTGTATGGGGCATGGCCCACCTTACATGTTTTGCTGCCATCTCAAAGTTGATAACTATCAAGCAGAGCTGAAAATAACCTAAAAACCGGACATAGGCAAGGCGTTATTTCAGAGCACAGATCACAGTTTTTAGATCACAGTTATGGGCAACACATTTCACAGCAAATCACTAGGCCATCCAAGTCACAAGCTGGTGAGATGGATTGAACTCGGTGGCGGAAGCTCGCTTCCAGAGCCGAGGGCGATTCAGCTCACCAAGGTTCGGAACGAACCTTCACGCCAACGGCGTGATCAAAGCGTAGGACGACATTCCCGCATCCGGTGGTTTTCCAACTCCCGGCGTCAGCCCAATAAGGACAAGAATCCTCCATCCGAATAACCTCCGCAAGGATGGCACTCCTTCAGCGAAGCAAGTCCTCAAACTCGACAGGTCCCCCGCCAGCACGCCCGTCTTCCAAAGGCGAAGCCGCCTTCCTGTAAATCCAAAACCTATTTCGCTGGAACAGCGAACAGCTTTATCCTATGAATCCTATCCATCCTGGCTAAAAAAAACAATTGTTCGTCAGATCGAACAACTCTGGGGCCTCAGCGCTCTCTGCGAGAAACAAAACCTATTTCACCCCTGCAAGAAACGCCCCACTCGTTGCATGGCTTCATCGATCTTGTCTAAGTCATGAACCAATGGTCCATAGGACAGACGCACGGCCTCCTTGAGTGTCTCACCAAAGCCCCAACCGGGGACGACGATGACACCGGTGTTCTCCAGGACCTTGCGGGTGAACTCGGAGCTTTCCTGCCCGGTTTTTACTACGGTGTAGAGTCCGCCTTGGGGAGTCAGGCAGGGTAACTTGAGATGGGCCTCGATGGCTTTCACGGTGCGTTCGGCTGCGGCCTGGTAAAGTTGGGCGGTTTGTTGGATGTAGGGCTTGATGCTGTTATTGGCGATGCCGCTCTTGATGTAATCGACCAGAGCCATTTGGTGCAGGCTGTCCGGACAGAGGATGGTGGAGCCCTGCACGGCTTCCAGGGCCTCGACGATAGCGACCGGGGCCTCGACCCAACCGAGCCTGCGTCCCAGGCCGCGACACCATTTGGAATTGGAGTGGATGGAGAGGTAGTTGTCACTGGGGCCCCAGGAGAAATACTCGGGCTTGGTGTCACCCCAGACCAGGGCCTTGTAGGCAAAGTCGATGACCAGGAAGGCCCCTACTTCTTGTGCGGCCTCCAAGGTGGCCGTAACGAAGGCGGTCGAGGGAATCTGCGAGGTGGGGTTGTCCGGGGCACAGAGGAGGATGACCTTGGGCTTCTCTTGGCGGATGAAGGCGGCGAAGTCGTCTTTTCTCTCATCGGCCAGGTATTGCCAGGTATCCGTGTCGAGTACCGGGAAACGCACGATCTCGACGCCGTCCAGAGACGACACCTGCGAGGGATAGTTACAGTAGGCCGGATCGAGCATCATGAACTTGTCACCGGGATCGAGCATGATATGCATCAGATTGAAGGTCATCTGGGATGAATTGCAGCCGATGGCGATGTTCTCCGAGGTCAGGGCCATGTCGGGTCCGTAGAGGTGCTTCTCGAAATCGACCAGGGCCTGGCGACACTCGGGCATACCGATGGTGGGAGGATAGGCACCGCTGGCATGAAACCGCTGGGTGTCGGCAATGATGCGGGCATAGGCGTCACGCATTTCGTCCGGGGCCTCATGGTTGACCCAACCGCCGGAAAAGGAGATCACCTCGGCAGGATCGAGCCCGGCCTGCTTGAAGAACTCGGGATTGGCCAGGTCCATGATCTCACGGACCGGGGATTTGGTATTCTTGAATGTGGTGACCTTCTGGGAGATTGTGGGCTTCATACTCCTGCCTTCTTTTCGTTCGTTCCGATCGACCTATGACAACACTATAACTTGCAGAGATCGGTTCATTCAAGGGAAAACAGGCGTTTGTTGGCAATGACATCAACCTTCGCTCGCACGTAGCCGCCCCTGTATGAGGACACGTCCTGACATCGTGGCCACCAGTCCACCCAGTAAGAGGCCTATGGCGATCCCGGCCAGCATACCCGTATAGCCATAGAGTCGTTGGCCCAGATAGGCAAGCGGTACGGTGAGGACCAGGTTACTGAGGATGCTAATGATGGCTCCCCAACCGGCCTTGCCAATGGCGTTGAGACTGGAACTGGTCCAGAGGCTGGCGTGCATACCGGCATGGCCCAAGGTCACGATCCAAAGATAATGCAGGGTCCAACGGATGACCTGGGGATCGTCACTGAACCAACGGGCCACCAGCCACGCCAGGGCCAGGCAGGCCACCCATGAGAGCAGGCCGTAGCGCACGGCAATACGATTGACATAAGCACGACCGAAATTAACGCGTTGATAACGCTCGGCTCCCCAGCTCTGGCCCATGATGGGCATCAACGCCGTACCAAAGGCCATACCGATGATAAAGAGAAAGCTCTCGATGCGCGAGGCCGCGGCAAAGGCGGCCACACCGATGGTGCCCCCGGCGATAGCGGCGATCTTGGTGAGGATACTGCGACTCAAGGGCATGATCAATTGCGTGGCTGCGGCGGGCAGTCCAACTTGCAGGATGCGTATCCAGGAGTCCAGCACCTCCTTGAATGTCGGTCGACTTAGATCGACCAGGTGACAGTGGAAATGCAGGAAGCTCAGGGTGGTGACCATGCCTACGCAACGGGAGATAACCGTGGCCCAGGCGGCCCCGGCAATACCCATGGCCGGACAACCGAACCAACCGTAGATCATGATGGGGTCCAGGATGACATTGAGCGTGGCACAAACGGCCATCACAATCAAGGGCCGGATCATGTCACCTGTGGCCCGCATGCAGCTGTCACTGACCGGCGGCATGATGGCGGCAATAGAGCCGAGGTACCAGATGCGTATGTATTGTCGCACCAGGGGCAATTCCGCCGGACCGGCCCCCAGCAGGGTAAAGAGCGGATCGATGGTGAACCAGCCGGCGATGCTGATAAAGAGAACAAAGAGCACGGACAGGACCACGCCGTCGGTGGCGGTACGTTCCATCATGTGGTGGTCGCCTCGTCCCATGGCCCGTGACAGGACCGAGGCCGCTCCCATGCTGATGCCCATGGCAAAGGAGCCGATACACAGGACCACGGGAAAGGTAAAGCCCATAGCGGCCAGGGCCGCAGTGCCCAGGCGGGAGACAAAGAGGGTGTCGGTGATGTTGAAGATGGTGATGGCGAACATGCCACCGATGGTCGGTAGGGTCAAACGCCAGAGTTGGCGTGGCAAGTGCCCGGCGGTGAGATCCTTACCCCTTAACTTTTTCTTCATTAGTTCAAAAATCCTAGTTTAACGTAAAAACGTCTGGCACTATCCCCTATTCTTCGAGGATGTTCCAGTGTTTTTTAGTAATTCCTTTTATAAAAGGTTCTTAAGGAAAAGTGATGCGGTTTTTACTTGAGGTATGCCTGGGGATCTGACATAATTCAGGCACGTTATTGGCGAGACGATCCTTGGGTATAGGATATTTGATTGCGAGCAGAAACTATCGCCATAATTTAAGGGAGCTCTTATGAGTGAATGGTATTATTTGGAAGGCAGTGAACAAGTCGGTCCCGTTTCCGAGGAACAATTCCAGGCCAAGGTCCTGGACGGCAGCATTAATGAGCAAACCCTGGTCTGGCAGCAAGGCATGGCGGACTGGCAGCCCTACGGACAGCAAGCCTCACCTCAATCTTCGTCACCGGCTACCGTAGGAACGACCCTCTGTCCCAACTGCGGGGCCTCTGTCTCACGCGGTGACCTGATCATCATCGACCAGGTCAGTGTGTGCCCCCACTGCAAGGAGGATTATGTTCAGCGCATCAAGGAGGGGCTAACGCCCACAGGTCAACACTATGATTATGGAGGCTTCTGGATCCGCTTTGGTGCCAAGTTCGTTGATGGACTCATTACAGGTGGCGTGCAGATAGGCTTTAACTTTATGATTGGAATCGTCATGGCGACCACTCAAAATGAGACCGCCGCGGTTTCGGCCTACATCATCATGCAAATTGTAACCATCGCATTCAACCTATTCTATTATGTCTTCTTTGTTGGAAAATATCAGGCGACTCCCGGCAAGATGGCATGCGGTTTACGCATCATTACCGCTGACGGAGGACGTGTCACTTATTTACGAGCATTTGGACGTATGTTCGCAGAGGGGCTCAGCGGCATGATTCTATGGATCGGTTATCTGATGTGCATCTGGGACGACGAAAAACGCTGCCTGCACGACCGTATCTGCAATACCCGCGTAGTGCGTAAGTAGAGATCATGGCCAACGAATCCCTTAAATGCCTTAGATGTGAACGGCCCCTGTCCCTGACACGCAGTCATGCCAATGGACCAATCCAATGTGTGGCCTGCGGCCTTCCCATGGATGTGCATGTGTTCCCGGCCTACTTCCAAGGCCCGGTCGTGGTGGACACGGGCCAACGCCTGGTGATCGATGACGAAGCCAGTTGCTTCAACCACCCGCAGAAACGGGCCGAACAGGCCTGCTCGGTTTGCGGGCGGTTTCTATGCCGCCTCTGTGCCACGGAATTCAACAATCAACCCACCTGCCTGACCTGTCTGACTCAGGCCCAGACCAACAGCCAGGACTCCAAATTGGAAAAGGGTCGTATGCTCTATGACGACCTCGCCCTGAGTCTGGCCCTGGTGCCAGTGCTGGCCTGGCCCTTGACCCTCGTAACGGCTCCGGCCAGCCTGTTTATCGTTTTGTTTTATTGGCGTAAAGGCCCCACCAGCGTGATCAAACGCACACGTATTCGTTATGTCCTGGCCTTCATTCTGGCTGCGCTCCAAATGACGGGTTGGGTCCTAGTGTTCATAAACATGATCATATAATCCCAAGGAATCCTGAATGCCCCAAGACAATGCCTATCGCAAACTCAGCGGCCGCACGAGCGTTACCTATCAACGGCTCTACCAGGGCGAAGATCATCTATTGGTGGTTGATGGCGTGATTCAGGAATCCTATCGTCGTTTCTATTACAAGGACATTCGTGCCATTTTCATGGGCAAGAGCGTCAGGGGGGCCATCTACAACCTCATCCTGGGACTCATCGGCCTGACCTTGGGAATGATTGCCCTGGGCGGCACCACCGGAGCGGTGATTACGGGCGGAATATTCTTTGGATTCTTTATATTGATCATGCTCGTCAACTCAGCCAAGGGCCCCACCTGCCAGTGCTACATCGTCACTGCGGTACAGACCTTTCGTATCGCTTCTTTGGGACGCCAGGCCAAGGCACGCCGCGTCATTGCCAAAATCACGCCCTTGATTCGGACCGCGCAAACCGAACTGTCGGTCGAGTCTCACGATGCCTCCGCACCTCCGCCACCGCCCGACTCCCGTTGGGCCCCACCTATGGAGGAGTCGGTATGACGTCACTGGCCCAAAGCCGCTGCTACCATCATCGGCAGCGTGAGGCCGTGGCCCGTTGCCCCCAGTGTCACCGGACCTTCTGCCGCGAATGCATATGCGACCATGAAGGCAAGGCCCTCTGCTCGGACTGCCTGGTGGAGAGCCAGTTGTCACGTCCCCGCCGTATGGCCCTTTGGCGCCACGGGCTGCAACGTCTGGCCGGAGCCCTGCTGGGACTGGGACTCTGTTGGTTTCTGTTCCACCTGCTCGCCGCCTTGCTGTTGAAAATCCCCCACACCTTTCACGAGGGACAGTGGCTGCCATGAAAAAGAATCCCCAAGAGACCTACAGCGGCCTGGATCTACTGGAACAGGCCATCACCCTCCTGCGTCATGCACCGGTGTCGGTCTGGATTCCCTATTGTCTGGGGGTACTGCCCTTTGCCCTGGGTCTGTTATTCTTCTGGGCCGACATGAGTCGTCACCCCTACGCCGCGGAACACGCCTCGGCCTATGCCCTGGGACTGGCCCTGCTGTTTGTCTGGATGAAATGCGGGCAGGCCCTGTTCGCTGCCCGGCTCCATGCCGTAATCCTGTGTCAGCCCTATCGGCCCTGGCGAGCCACCGAGTTGATCCGGCTGGCCCTGATCCAGGCCACCTGGCAGCCCACCGGCCTGATCCTGTTACCCGTGGCCCTGCTGTTAACCGTACCCTTGGCCTGGACCTTTGCCTTCTATCAGAACATGACGGCGATAGCCGGACTCGGCGACGAACGTCTGCCGCACCGACAAACCGCCCTGCAACTGGCTCGTCTCTGGTCCAGGCAAAACCACATGATCCTGGTCTGGACCCTGCTGATATCCCTAGTGGTCGGAGTCAACCTCTTGATCCTGTTGGTCTCGGGACCACAACTCTTTAAGAGCCTAACCGGGATCGAAACGGCCTTTTCGCGTTCGGTCTTTGCTTATGGCAACAGCACCTTTCTGATCATTTGGTGTACACTCACGGCCCTGCTGATCGATCCCCTGATCAAGGCCGTCTATGTGCTACGTTGTTTTTACGGCCAATCCATCCGCAGCGGCCTGGATCTCAAGCTCAGACTCAAGCCCGGTCTCTTGCGTGTGAGTCTACTGTTAAGCGTCCTGTTGGTGTGCACCGGATCGGCCCGAGCAAACGAAACGTCGGTGACATCCGAAGAGCTCGACACCGCCCTGAGCGAGGTGGTCCAACAATCCCACTACCAATGGCGTCTGCCGCCCATCACAGAAGTGTCCGAGGAAAAGCTGCATTGGCTCAACGACTTTTCCGAATGGATTGAACGCCAACTGGAAAAGCTTCAACGGCGATTCCGTCCCCGTGAGCGTCACGGCGACAATCTAGGCCTGCTTGGAGGAACAGGCAGTGACATCCTGATCTATGTCACGGTCGGAATACTCCTTTTGGTCCTGATCATTCTGGTTCTGCGTCACGTCCGCTCGCAGCGACTGCTCGAAAGCGAGGCCGAGGCCACGCCGATCACCGCATCCGTGGTCGATCTTCAACGCGACGACCTCACGGCCGACCAACTGCCCCGGGACCGCTGGCTGGCCCTGGTCGAGGACCTGTTGAGTCAGGGACAATTGCGACTGGCCCTGCGTGCCTGCTTCCTGGCCCAATTGGCCCACCTGGCCGAGCAGGGCCGTATCGTCTTGGCCCGCTTCAAGACCAACCGTGACTACGAACGGGAACTGAATCACTACGCCCATGTCCATGGCGACCAGGTGCGGCATTTCCAAGAAGACCGCCGTCACTTCGAGGCCGTCTGGTATGGCCATCAAGACGTCGAGGCCGAGATGATTCGCTCGCTCTGCCGCCGATTGCAGCAGGAGGTCTCCCCATGAAACGCATCGCCAGCAGCCTCCTGGTCGTGTTCCTGCTAGTGCTCTTTATTGCGGGCCTGGGACATTTATTCTCTCTGCGTTTCGAACAGGGGGACATGTATCCGCCCTACAGCAGCTTGCGTGCCGACCCCATGGGGCTCAAGGTCTGGTTCGAGGCCCTGCAACGCCTGACCCCACTGGCGGTTGAACGTCAGTTGCGTCCCTGGACCCGCCCGTCCAGCCATAATTGTACTGACGCGGTCATCATCACAGCCGGTCAGTCCCCGACTCATGACTTTCTGGGCAGTGAAGATTGCAACGCGCTGATGGAACAGGTGGACGCCGGAGCCCGCTGGATTGTAGCCCTAACCACCGATCCCAACGATAGGATCCAATCGCGTTCACTAGATCCCAATCACCCCACGGATCCCAACCGCCTCGGGCTGTGGTGCTGGCAACAAACCATTGGCCTGGGATGGTCGCAGGACGCCCATAGCGGGGACACCTGGAACTCGGCCTGGCCCCAAGGGGATCTGGACCTCGACTCCACCTCATTGCCTTGGCCCGGACAGCTGATCCTGGAACCCAACGATCCCAACTGGCAGGTCCTGGCCACGAGCATGGAGGAACCCGTCATGGTGACACGTCCCTGGGGACGGGGCTCGCTGGTGGTGCTGGCCGATAGCTATCTGTTGAGCAACGAGGCCCAGGTCCGGCATCGTCATCCCGATCTACTGACCGCTCTCATCGGACCCTATACCCGTGTGATCTTTGACGAAACCCACCTGGGGATCAGCGAACAGGGCAGTCTGATGGCCCTGGCCCGTCGCTACCGTTTACACGGTCTGGCCCTGGGATTGGCGGTGACATTGGCCTTGTTTCTCTGGTCGCGTGCCGGGCAGTTGACCGTAGTCGCTTCACCTCGCGATCGAGAGTCCACCTGCATCCAAGGCAAGGATCTGGGTCAAGGTCTAGCAAGTCTGTTACAGCGTCACCTGCCCAATCGTGACCTACTGGCCATCTGCATCCAGGAGTACCTCAACTCCGCACCGAATCTCTCGAACCAACAACGCCAACAGATCGAGGTCCAACTCGAACAGGCCCGTAACACCGGACTCAAGGAGACTCAGTGCGTCAAACTGTATCAAGATATGGTCAAGCTCGTGCAACCCCATAGACATAAAGGAACCCTATGAAAGCCCAACTCGAACGCTTCAAGACCGTGGCCGAGGCCGCCCGCGCGGAAGTCGCCAAGGTCATCATCGGCCAACAGGACGTGGTGGACAAGGCCCTGATCACCCTGTTGACCCGTAACCACGCCCTGATCGAGGGTCGTCCCGGTCTGGCCAAGACCCTGCTGGTGCGGACCCTGGCCCAGGTGCTGGACTGTCCCAGTTCGCGAATCCAGTTCACCCCGGACCTCATGCCCACGGACATCACCGGTACGCACATCTACAACCTCAAGAGCCAGGAGTTCTCCCTGGTCAAGGGCCCGATCTTTACCACCTTCTTGCTAGCCGACGAAATCAACCGCGCCCCGGCCAAGACCCAGTCGGCCCTGTTGCAGGCCATGCAGGAACGTCAGGTCAGTATCGATGGCGAACACCACGATCTTGACGCACACTTCACGGTCTTTGCCACACAGAACCCTATCGAATCCGAAGGCACCTACCCCCTGCCCGAGGCCCAGAAGGACCGCTTCATGCTCAAGATCACCATGGACTACCCGCCCGAGACCGACGAGGTCACCCTGGCCCGACGCTGCCTGGGTTCCGAGGCGCCCGAGCGACAGTTGCAACAGGGCCAGGTCAGGTGTGTGTTGCAACGCCAGGAACTGCCGGAGCTGACCGCGTCCCTGGAGGGGGTGACCATCGAGCCCGAACTGCTGCAATATGCCGTGGCCATCATACGGGCCACACGTACGCACGAGGCCGTCATGGTGGGTGCGGGACCGCGTGCCACCCAGGCCCTGCTGTTGGCCAGTCGGGCGGCGGCGGCTCTGGACGGTCGTGACTTTTTGACCCCGGACGACCTCAAGGGCCTGGCCCGACCCGTGTTGGAACACCGGCTCATCCTGCAACCCGAATTCGAAATCGAAGGCCTGACCGTTGACGAACTGATCGGCCGCATATTGGAAAAGGTCACGGTACCCCGCTAATGTTGATTCCGTCGTTACCCTTAGTGATTCTGAGCATCCTGCTGCTGCCAACGGCTCTGATCGGCGGTTTGTTCCCGCAGGCCCTGCCCGTTGCAGGTGCACTCTATGGAGCACTGGGTTTGGTTACCCTGATCGACGCAGGCCTGGCTTGGCGTCGACGTGGCCATCTCCGCGTGACAGTCACACCCGTGACACGCACGTCACGCACCAGTATGGCTCAGGTCAGCCTGACCCTGGAGACGGATCGAACTCCACCCTCCCACCTGCTGCTGGGATTGGAGTGGCCCGCATCCCTGGAGGCAGAGTCCCCCCTGCAACGGATCCTATGGCCCGCGGACAATCCCGCCTGCCGTGTCACTTGGTCCTTCGTGGCCCACGAACGGGGAGTTTATCCCTGGCAACGGGCCCGTTGGGAGTCACCGTCTCCCTGGCGCCTCTGGCGTTTGCGTGAGGTCGCTGCCTTGGAGGGCGAGGTGCGCGTCTACCCCGACCTGTCCCAGGATCGCGGACGCCTGGCCCACTGGTTCCTACCCCAGACCCAAAGCGGCCTGCACGCCCAACATTGGCTGGGCAAGGGCCATGAATTCGAGAAACTCCGGGAATACCAACCCGGTGACGGTTTCGAGGACATCCACTGGAAGGCCACGGCCCGTCACCAGAAACCGATCACCAAACAGTTCCAGATCGAACGCACCCAGGAGGTCTACCTGGTCCTCGACACCAGCCGCCTCAGCGGACAGACCCTAATGGATGAGTCCACGGGCGCATCCCGCGCCGGTACTCAGGCCCTGGAACGCTATGTCACCTGTGCCAGCCTGTTATCGATGGTCTGCAATCGACAGGGTGACCTCTTCGGCTTGATCACCTTCAGCGATCAGGTGCACCGCTTTATCCGGGCCAGTCAGGGACGCCCTCACCAACAGGCCTGTCAACGCATCCTGTGCGAGGCCCAAACCCGTCGGGTCATGCCCGACTACCACGAGGCCTTTACCTTCATGCGAACGCGTCTGCATCGTCGCAGTTTGATTTTGCTGCTGACCGACCTGCGTGATCCGGTCCAGGCCGAGGAATGCCAGCGGGGGCCTGCGTCTGCTGACGGGCCAGCACGTGGTGCTGATCGCTCAACTCGTGGCCCCGGACATCGGCCCACTCTTTGGACATCCTGAGATCCAAAGTACGCAGGAGATCCGCCGAGAATTGGCCGGACACCTGCAGTGGCAGGCCCTCAGTCACCTGCAACGATCCCTGCGGCGTCAGGGAGTGGGCTTCCATTGTCTGACCAGTGCCCAGTGGGTGGTGGAGTTGATCAACCAATATGTCACCGTCAAAAAGAGGCAACTGCTGTGATACTCGACCTGGGCAAATTTATCGAACAGGGACAGCCCGTGTGGCGGGAACTCGAAGGCCTGCTCAGACGTCTGGAGGATGAACCTCGACTGCGTCTGGACCTGGCCGAACTCAAACGCCTGCATTACCTCTACGAACGCACTAGTGCGGACCTGGTCAAGATCGGCACCTTCTCTGCTGAACCCCGCACGCGTGACTATCTCGAATCCCTGGTGGGTCGGGCCTATGGCCTGATCCATGAGAACCGTCGTTTACGCTGGTCGCCCGGGGCCCTGCGGCGCGGACTGGTTCGCTTTCCCCAGACCGTACGGCGTCACATGCGAGCCCTGATATTGGCCGTCGTGGTGATGCTGGGCGGTGTCGCATTCGGGGCTGTCGCGGTTTTAATCGATGCCGAGGCCAAGGCCGTGCTGATGCCCTATGCCCATCTCCAGTTACGTCCATCCGAACGCGTGGCGCAAGAGGAAGAGGATCAACAACGGCTCGAAGGTCACAAGGCCTCCTTTTCCGCGCAACTGATGACCCATAACACCCGGGTCTCGCTCCTGGCCATGGCCACGGGCATGACCTACGGCAGTGTCACCCTCATCCTCGACTTCTACAACGGAGCCATTCTGGGAGCGGTCTGTGCGGACTATATTCGCGACGGCCAGGCCGTCTTTTTGACAGGCTGGCTCCTACCCCATGGCAGTGTGGAGATCCCCGCCATCCTGTTGGCCTGTCAGGCCGGTTTCGTGCTGGCCGGGGCCCTACTGGGACATTCCGATCGCAGCGAACGCCTGGCCCAACGTCTGCGACGCGTGCGTGGTGACCTGGTCACCTTGATCCTGGGCGTAGCCGGACTCTTGGTCTGGGCCGGACTGGTGGAGGCCTTTTTCTCGCAATACCACGAACCGGTTCTGCCCTATAGTCTCAAGATCGCCGTGGGTCTGATCCAGGTCACTGGGCTTGGTCCTCTATCTGACCCTGGCGGGACGCCGCTCTGCAGTCACTGGCAATGTCACGGAGGCCGCATGAAGGATCCCCTGATCAATCGCGTCACCATCGAGACCCCGGAGGGCATCCGCTTCAGCTACGCCCTGGCCAGCCCCATCAGTCGCGGTTTGGCCTGGTTGATCGACGCCGCCCTGATCTTGCTCCTGTTGTTCCTGATCCAGTGGCCGCTCAGCGCCCTGGCTCTGGTCAGTTCCGATTTGGCCGGAGCCGTTATTGTTCTATTATACTTTGCCCTATCCTTAGGATACGGTATGACCCTGGAATGGTTGCAACAGGGCCAGACCGTAGGCAAGAAGATCCTGCACCTGCGTGTAGTGGACGCTGCCGGACTCAAGCTTCAGCCCGGTCAGATCATCCTGCGTAATCTTCTACGTCCGGTGGACCTGTTACCCGCAGGCTATGCCCTGGGCGGGCTCATCTGCCTGCTGAATCCACAACGTCAACGACTCGGTGACATCGCGGGCGGCACGCTGGTGGTTCGCAACACCACGCCCCGCCAACCGCACCTGAAAACCCTCACCCAGGCCAAGTTCAACTCCCTGCGATCCTACCCCCACGTCTGTGCCCGCCTGCGTCAACGCGTTCCCCAGGAACTGGCCCTCACCGCCCTACAAGCCCTGCACCGTCGTGAGGACCTCGAGGTTCAGGCCCGCATGGATCTGTTTGAAGCATTGTCCCAGGGACTGTTGTCGCACGCCCCCTTCCCCCCCGAGGCCCTGCGTGGCATCAGCCCGGAACAGATCGTGCGAAACTGTCTGGAGATTCTTTACCAGGATTCCCTGGGGCAATCTCAAGGGAACCTCTAATTTTTTTATTAACAGGTCTGTTCTAAGAACGTCTCTCTCATAGTCTAAAGAAAAATGGGAGGTGACTATGTGGAAACATGTAATCGTGATTGTCATGTTGTTCGGGCTATCTGGTTGTGATCGCAAGCAGCCAAGTCCGACATCCCAACCAACTCCAAACACCGCGTCAGGATTAAGTTATGAACAGAGGATCGTGATCGATGCCAACACCAATCATTTCGCTGCCATTGCAAAGGAATATCAGTGGCTCGAAACAAACTATCCCGGCTATCAACGACTGGATCAATCTCTGCTTCATATGGATGGGCACTTTATTGACCTGCTCACCATCAAGACCTCATCACAGAAAGATGTAAAGATCTATTTTGATGTAACGGCCTTATTTCCGGTCCCTTCAGAAAAAGATTCTGTCAAATCTACTGAGACAGAATGACGACCTTGGTAGGAGGCAGGCCTTCAGCACGGGCGGTCAAGGTGATCGATCCGGCTTGATCCGTCGATTTGAACACGGCCATGCAGCGACCTTGGAAGGTAGTACGTTTAGGTTGTTGGAAACTCTCGTTGCCATAGGGACGACCGTTGCCTACGCCTACGAAGGTGGCCGGACCTTGGATCTCAAATTGAACCAACGATTCACCATGAGGCACGCGCACGCCCTTCTCATCGACAACCTCGACCGTAACATAGACCAAGTCTTGACCATCGGCCTGGATCTCGGTTCGGGTCCGCACTGACTTGCAGCCGTGCCGGGGCCCCTGCGGTCTGGAGGAGCCAGGAGGCTTGCATCTCGCCTTGGGTGTATCCCACGGCCTTGAGTTGGCCCGGTTCATAGGGCACCTGGTAGGTGGCGATATATTGGGTGTCACGTGATACGGCCTGCTGACCCAGGCTTTTGCCATTGAGTAACAGTTCCACCTGATCATAGACACTGAAGACCCTCACTTCGAGGTCACGACCTTCATAGTCCGGCCAGGTCCAGTGATCCTGGAGGTCGGGGTGGAGCCAATATTGAATGTTGTTGGGTTCATAGTCCGGTTGCGAAGGTGTTGGACTCATGACAAAGGCGCTGATCGGATTTTGACCCGTGCACCAGAGCACATCGCGATAATAGGACGCCGGTCGTTTATAGCCCAGGGCATCGATTTCACCGCAGTAAGCCAGGTGCCAGGGATAGGGACCGATCTTCTTCCAGCCCTGGGTAAATCCATGCCAACCGATGGAGGCCTCACCCAGGTAATCATAACCGGTCCAGACAAAGTCCCCGATATTGTAGGGCTGTGACAGCACGTCCATCCAGGTGGTGTAGGCATCCGCCACAAAGGATTCCGAGGTGTACATCACCCGATCCGGGACACGTGGGCGATCGCTTGCGAAGCCTTCCAATTTCGGAGGATAGTTGTAGCCCACGACATCCAGGTGCCCAAACAGTGCATCGCCGACCTCCCCGGCCATGTTGGCACCGATGGTCACCGGCCGACTGTCATCCAGTCCGCGAATGAAGGCGGTCAGTTGACCGGCCAGATTGGCCCCCAGGACGGAACGTTGATCCGGAATCTCATTGCCCAGGCTCCACATGATGACAGAGGGATGGTTGCGGTCGCGCAATACCATGCTGGCAAGGTCACGCTGCCACCAGTCATTGAAGTACAGATGATAGTCCTGCTTGTTCTTCTGGGTCACCCATTGATCGAAGGCCTCGTCGATCACTAACAGGCCCAGACGATCGCAGGCCTCCAGGAAATGTTTTGAAGGGGGATTGTGGGCACAGCGTACTGCATTGTAACCGGCCGCCTTGACGATCTCAACCCGACGTTCTTCTGCACGCGGGTAGGCCGCGGCACCCAGCATGTAGTTGTCGTGATGGAGACATTGACCTTGCAGGAGCATAGACTCGCCGTTGAGTTGAAAGCCCTTGACGGGATCACAGGTGATGGTGCGGATACCAAAACTCGTCATACGTTCATCCACGATCCTATCCTTGTCACACAGTTGCTGCTTGACTCGATAGAGGCTGGGACTCTCCGGCGACCAGAGGGCCGGTTCAGTGACGGTCAGGGTTTGGTCGAATTTTTGTCCCGTATAAGGCACGGAGTTCCCTCTCGACCACGACCTCGCCTTGGGGATCGAGCACTGTCGTTTTTAAAAGCAAGTCACTCGACGATGGGTTAACCACCCTCGGTGCGCACGCGAATCTGGGCCTTGTCGCTGGTGATCGCTGAGGTGGTGACCAGCGGCCCCCAAGGATCGATATGTACCCAATTGTAAATTTCGAGTTGCACCGTTCGATAGATTCCGGAGCCCGTATACCACCGTGTGCTCCTGCCTTCGTTCTTGACCTGTACGGCCAGCACATTTTCTTGCCCCCTAAGCAGGTAGTCCGTGAGTTCATAGGTGAAGGCGGTATAACCATAGGGATGATTGCCGAGAGGGTGGCCATTGATCCAGACATCGGCGTTCATATAGATCCCATCGAATCTCACCAGCACACGCTGACCGATATCTTCAGGGATCAAGGTGAAATGCTTGCGGTACCATCCGGTGCCACCCACAAAGTAACCCGGGAAGGCAGCGCCCACGGCACAGGGATCCAAGGGGCCCGTGCCAGGAGCCAGATCTTCAATCGACCAATCGTGGGGGAGTTCCACTGTACGCCACTGCGAGTCATCAAAATCCTGCGTTTCGGCTCGGGCCACGTCACCCTTGTGAAAACGCCAGGCACGATTCAACTCTCGAATCTCGGCCTGACCAACGCTAGTCCAACAGATTAACAGCAACGACAAGCGGCAAAATCGTTTCATGACCTTTCCTTTTCTTCTATCACATTCACGACCAGACTTAATCATAACCGACAGTTGCCCGTTAGAACAGCTTTTCAACAAAAATCTCTTTCGTTCTCACGGCCTTATTGCATAATGGAAGCCACAGTCGATGATGTCATGAAGGAGCCACTATGAGTAAGATCCTATCCCTCATCCTCGGGATGAGTCTGATTGCCAACACCCTGACGGCTGACGAATCGACCCTCTGTCAAGGTGAATACCTCACGCCTGAGCAGGGTCAAGCCATGTTACAGCAAAGGCTAGCGAAGATCTCCTCCCTCGAGGACTGGGAATCTTACGGAGCACACCTGCGGTCCTGCATTCTCAAGGGAGCCGGACTCGATCCCCTGCCGCAACGCATGCCCCTAAACGTGATCACGCGCAACCCTCGTACGCTGGATGGTTATACCGTCACCAACGTGGCCATCGAAACCGTGCCGGGTTACTTTGCCGGTTGCAACCTATACCGCCCCATCGATATCAAGGGCCCCGTACCGGTGGTGCTCTGCCCCAACGGTCACTGGGGTGGCAGCCGTTTTGACGGTCAGGTCCAACTCCGCTGTGCAACACTGGCACGCATGGGGGCCATGGCCATGTCGATCGGCAATTTCGGCTGGGGCCTGTCGCCGGACCAGGCCGTGCGTGGCCATGTCAAGCCCCTGGCCTTAACCATGCAACTCTGGAACAACATGCGGGCCCTGGACTACCTGTTGTCCCTGGAAGATGCCGATCCTCAACGCGTGGCTGTTACCGGGGCCTCGGGCGGGGGCACACAGACCCTGCTGTTGACCGCCCTGGATGAACGTGTCACAGTGAGTGTCCCGGTGGCCATGGTCTCGTCCTACATGTACGGCGGGTGCATGTGCGAGAGTGGTCTTCCCATCCATCGCAGCAACGACCACTTTACCAACAACGTCGAGATTACGGCCCTGGCCGCCCCACGTCCCCTGCTCTTGGTCTCGGACGGCGGAGACTGGACCGTCAATACGCCCCAGGTAGAGTACCCCTTTATCCAGCAGATCTACCAACTCTACGATGCCAAGGATCAAGTAGCCAATGTCCACTTCTCCGACGAAGGCCACGACTATGGCCCCAACAAGCGAGAAGCGATGTACCGCTTCCTGGCCGAGCATCTCGAACTGGACCTCAATCGTATCCTGAACAACCAGGGGGACATCGACGAGAGCCCCATCCTCATCGAAGAGATCGACACCCTGCGTGTCTTTAACGATGACAATCCCTTTCCCGACCACATCTGTCGCAGCCTGGAAGAGATCGAGGCCTCCCTCAAGTCCCTGCAACAGAGGTCGGGCCTGACGGTCACGATCGAGGGTCAGGTGACACCTCGTCTACAATTTGCGGCCGATCGACTCAGCAAGCAACTCGCCGAGATACCGGGGCAGGTCCAGGTCATCCTTAGCAGTGACAAACTGGAACAGGTCGTCGACGACCACTCACCCGAGGGCTACCGGCTCTATCGCGATGGCACCGGCGTCTATCACGTGCAGGGCTGGGGGGACTCCGGGGCACTCTATGGGGTGTTGGAACTGTGCGAGCGCGTCACAAAATTACAACAGTGGCCGGTAACCCTGGAGGTGAGCGAGAATCCTTCCTTCCGCTTGCGTGGCCCCTGTATCGGTATGCAATTGACCTCCAAGCTGCCGGGACGTGACACCTATGAGTACCCCTACACCCCGGAGAACTTCCCCTTCTTCTACGACCAACAGCAATGGATCGACTATCTGGACTTCCTACTGGAAAACCGCATGAATACCCTGTACCTCTGGAACGGACATCCCTTTGCCTCGTTGGTTAAACTAGAGGATTATCCCTATGCCCTGGAGGTCAGCGAGGAGGTCTATCAGCGTAATGTCGAGACCTTCCGTCTGCTCACCCAAGAGGCCAACAAACGCGGGATCTGGGTCATCCAGATGTTCTACAACATCTTCGTGTCCCAACCTTTTGCCCAACATCACGACATCGGGACCCAACACGCAGTTCCGAACGAGTTGCTGGCCGACTATACACGCAAGTCCATCACGAAGTTTGTGGAAATGTACCCCAATGTCGGGCTGCTGGTCTGCCTGGGCGAGGCACTGCGGGGTCAGAAAAATCAAGAGGTCTGGATGAACGAGACCGTGATCCCTGCGGTCAAAACCGCCATGGCCAACCTGGGGCAAACCGAAGAGCCCCCCATCGTGGTGCGAGCCCATGCCGTCAGTGACGTCAAGGGCATGGTCGAGTCCGCGATGGAACATTACACCAACCTCTACACCATGGCCAAGTACAATGGCGAGTCACTCACTTCGTACGAACCCCGGGGCGAATGGCAACAGGTCCACCTGGACATGAGCCGCCTGGGCTCCACGCACGTGGTCAATGTGCATCTGCTCAGCAACCTCGAACCCTTCCGTTACGGCGCCCAGGATTATATCCGTCGTTGTGTGTTGGCCTGTCGCGACCGCCTGGGGGCCCAGGGTGTGCACCTCTACCCCCTGGCCTACTGGGACTGGCCCAACACCCCGGACAAGACCAATCCCTATCTAAAACAATATCAGCGTGACTGGATCTGGTTCGAGGCCTGGGCCCGCTACCTCTGGCAACCGGATCGTGACCTGGAACAAGACCACGCCTACTGGGTCGAACGCCTGACCGAGATCTATGGCGATCCCCAGGCCGCCGAATTGATCCTCACGGCCTACAACGAATCCGGTTACTGTGCCCCCATGTTGCTGCGACGACTGGGCATAACCGAAGGCAATCGCCAGACCCTGTCACTGGGTATGTTTCTGGATCAGTTAGTCAAGCCCGATCCTTATGGTCCCTTTAGCGGACTGTGGGAGTGGCAAGCCCCTCCGGGAGAACGCCTGGATGAGTATGCCAAGAAAGCGTGGCTCGGCCAGCCCCACGAGGGTGAAACGCCTGTGACGGTCATCGAAGAAAGTAACGAGCGTGCTGCCAAAGCGGTTGAGGCCATTGAGAAAGCTGCCTCTCAGGTTCAGTCCAATCGTGAGGAGTTCGAGCGGCTACGCAACGACATGCACTGCATTCAATTGATGAGCCAGTCCTACGCCGAGAAGGTGCGGGCTGCGATCGAGGTGTTGGATTATCAATACAGTGACAATCCGGTCAGCATGCAACAGGCCCAAGGTCATCTGGAACGCAGTCTGGAGTTCTATCGCAAACTGACACAGCGCACGAGCCGTACCTATCGCTATGCCAACACCCTCCAGACCGGTCACCGTCGTATCCCCATTCGCGGCATGCGGGGTGACAGCCCTTACTATTACCATTGGGATCAGATGCTGCCGCTCTATGAAAAGGAGTTGCAAGACTTCCAATATCGCGTGGAGCATCTCGACGAAGAGAAACTCAAACGCAGCCAACCCGGGCCTCGTCTCAGGAGTGCTCCGTTTACCCTACTCAGCGAGGACTGCGAGACCTATACCCTCCAGGTGGGGGCCTGTCCCTTTATGGACCGCGAGTACCCCATCGTCAAGATGGCTCCGGAACTGAAAGGTCTGACAGGCATTCGTCTATCCCATACAGCGGGAAAATCCGGTCAACTCAAGCCGGTGCGACTCAAAACCGAGGTTCCGGTGAAGCTGCTGGTGGGATACTTCAAGGAAGAGCGAGAGATCTGGGCCAAGCCTCCCAACTTGGACATCGACTCGCAAGCCGCTAAATACGGCGGAGTGGAAAGCACCATGCAAAATGCCCTGGAAATCGTGGAGAACCCGCGTGTGGACATCCACGTCTTTACCTATCCGGCAGGCGAGATCACCTTCGATCCTCGCAGTCCGGGCAGTTATTTGATCCTGGGAGTAATCCCGGCAGACATGGAAGTCACACAGAGAGATGTAGGACTGTCACCGGGTCGAAAGTGATGGGTCTGTTCCACGGCACCTCTGAACTTCGGTACTTCTGTTCACTGGGCATTCGGATCTATAGGTGCCCCCAGGTCGGCATGGACGAGTCCATTTTCATCGGGCAGATAATACAAGACCATATCCACCAGATCCGCAGCGGCCGCACGGACGTTGGTTTCCAGTGTGGAGCTGACCTGTACCTGGGACACGTACTTGGCTGGATCGCCATCGGAATTGGGATTGCGTCCCACCATCCGGCTGATCTCATCTTCGGAATTGGTCAACTGACCGCTGACAATGTAGAAGTTCATCACCACGTACTCGACATACGAGGGCGGAGGTTTGTGAAAGCGATGCACCAAGCATGGCACCCGGGTCCCGCTTAGGGTAGTGAACTCACTGGTTTCCGTGCTGTCATGAATCCAACCGCTATTGACATAACAGACCCGAGGACGGTGTCCCTTGATCGCCGAGGGACGTGAGGCGCAATAGACCACATAAAGATCCGCCCACTGGTTATGGGTCTTATTAGTAAAACGCTTGCTAAAATAATCGTCAGCAAAATTACGACGCATGTAGCTTTCGGTGACTGATGCGATCTGACGTTCACTGCCCTGCCACTGACCGACTTGGTCCGGAAACTCGGATAAGGGGACGGGTAAATTAATAATGGTCTGGCCCGTTCCCACCCAGGCGGGTGCAAAGTGGCGATAGGCCCAACCCCCAGCCAGCAGGATGACGATTCCCATAAACCAGCATAACCACCACTGGGGTCCGGATTGTTTGTTGGATGTTGTTTTCATGGACTTCATTCTAGCGTTCCCTTCCAAAGGGTGTCAATACTGTCTACCTCGGTCATTTATGAAGAGCACTTCAAAGGCCTCTCTATCGGACGGCCCGGATTAATAGTGAGCCTGAATGACCATTCAACCGATCATCATGACATGAAGACGGAGGTCTATGACAATCCATTGCCGACTTTAACGACGAAACAACCTCTCCCGTGAGTTGATGGTAATCGTCCCCTTAACGGTTGGACTGACGGCCCTGTCCTATCGAATCTTTTCGGTATGGTGGCAAATTCCCGTACTTTTGACCCTGATACCTTGCCTCGTGGTGATCCTACGTCGGGAACCCTGGGCCGAGATCGGATTACAACGGGGTCTTGTTCGTAGAGGTTTGCTTTCGCTGGGCAGGGTAAGCCTCATCTGGATCCCCTTAGGCGTTCTCGGACTCTCTCTAGCCCGATCCTGGCAATGGTCCTTGCCCGAATCAAATCTTCATGATCCACGAGCCTGGATTTATTGGATCCTGACTCAAATCCTTTATGTGGCCCTGCCTGAAGAGCTCTTCTTTCGTGGTTATGTTCAAAGACGTCTGCATCGGATCCTACCGAAATACCACTGGCGCGTCATACTGATCTCGGCAGGACTGTTCGGCCTGGCCCATGTATTGACGCGGGGAGATTATATGACCTGGTTAACCCCCCTGCCCGGTTTACTGATGGCCTGGCTGTACTGGCGGAGTCAATCATTATGGGCCTCCATCGTTTTTCATGTGCTTTGCAACCTCACACACGAAATCGTCCTTTCTTTTTAGGACCTGCACATCCGTTCGGCTTCA
Organism: Sedimentisphaerales bacterium; assembly: GCA_963662565.2. Lineage (GTDB taxonomy): Bacteria > Planctomycetota > Phycisphaerae > Sedimentisphaerales > Anaerobacaceae. Next base: position 293,535 of record CAXXXG010000006.1, read on the forward strand.
TTAAGTTCCCCCTGTAAGACGTCGATAGTGAATCTAACCCAGTGTGTGGTTGTTCCACGCGCCCATTTGACTTGTAGGTGATGAAAAATGAACAAACAGATTAAACTGGTTCGGACCCTTTTAATCTTGGCCCTGGTAGTGAGTCTGGGTCGGCTGTTTACCCTCAAGACCGGCCAGGACTGGCTTCAGAGCAGTCAGGCCTACTCCACGACTGAATTAGACGATACCAATCTTGCCCCGGTTCGAACGGTTCGCTTTCGACCTCAGGATCTGGCACAGAATCCCCTGTTCGAATCCTTCGATGCGGATGATTCCAGTACACCGGTTTTGCAGGCCCGCACGGCCGAGGATTTCGGCTATGAGCTCATCGGAACCCTGGTGACCAGTACATCCCTGAGTCGCGCCATCTTTCGCAGTACGAAAAACCTGGACACGGTCATTTGCCAACTACACGACAACCTGGATGCGGCCACAATTCTAGAGATTCAAAAGGATCGCGTGGTCCTGCAGGAACGTCAAGGCGAACGCTTCGTCCTGATCCAAAGCGATTACCAGGGATCAATTATGAGTTCACTGTCCAGTGTGAGTCAACGCCATGAGATCCCAGCCCGCACCTATCCGGGCGAGCAATTTTACAGTGGTCTCGAAACATTCTTCGACAAGGCCACCCTCCATCCCGTGGAGGCGCAAGGCGAGATCATCGGCTTGGAAATTGACGGACTCGACCAGATCCCCTTTGCCCAACTGGCCGGACTGCGTGACGGTGACATTATCGTCACCATCAACAACCAGGCCATCAACAGTCGTCAAAAGGCCTTGCAGGTCTTTAAGAAATCGAAATCCATGTCATTCATGGAATTGGAACTACTACGCAATGATCAGACCGAATCCTTGTGCTTCAACCTGCCCTAGACGGGACAGACGAGGTTCAAGGCGCATTTGGAAGATGGGTTATGAATATGAAGGTTAACAATATCAGTCGCACCTTGATGGTCCTGGCGGCATTGCTTTTATGCAATTCGGTCAAGGCACAAACCGAGGTTCGGGTTCCCGTGCTGGATGATCCAGCCATGGCCGACCAAACCTTTTCCTTGAACTTTAACGAGGTCGATATCCGCAGCCTCCTCAAGTTGGTCGGCGAGACCACGGGGATCAACTTTGTGCCAGATCGTGAGGTGCAAGGCACAGTCACCATCATGTCACCCACAGAGGTGCCCCTGGCCGATTTGTATTCTGTACTACAATCCATCCTGGAGGTTCACGGCTTTACAGCCATTGCCTCTTCCGGCAACCTGGTCAAGGTGGTGTCCAAGGCCAATGCCGCCAATCATCACCTCCCTGTCCGTTACGGGGCCGACCCCAATACGATTCCTATCAACGACAGCATGGTTACGCAGATCCTGCCCCTGGCCGTGGCCCAGGCCTCCAGTGTAGAGGAGATCATCAAGCCCCATCTATCCGACGGGGCCACACTCAACATCTTTACCAACACCAACACCCTGGTCATCACCGACACCTCGGCCAATATCCACCATATCGCGACCCTGATCCAGGCCATCGACCGTCGCCTGGTGGCCCAGGAGCCCAGGATCTTTCGCATCAAACACGTGGGAGCAGCCCCCCTCAGTGAGCAGATCCAAACCATCCTGCATCAACAACCGCAGGGCACCACGCCCAATGGCCGTACCACTCAGGCTACGCGGGAGTCCATCAACATCATGGCCGATGCCCAAAACAACAGCCTGATCGTCACGGCCAATGCCCCGACCTTGAACTTTGTGGCCAAACTCGTCGAGCAGTTGGACGTACCCCGAGACAAAGACCAACAGAACATTCATGTGATCTATCTCAACAACGCCGACCCCAATGAAGTCTCTGAATCGCTCAATAACACCTTAAATGATTTTGGACGCCTCACCAGTGGCCAAGGCGAGAGTCAATCGATCAAGATCTCGGCTGACGCCGGGACCAATGCCTTGATCATTCAGGCCCCGTCTCACGAGTTCGCCACCATCAAAACCATTGTGGATATGCTCGATGTGGTGCGGGAACAGGTCGTGGTGGAGATGCAGATCGTCGAGGTCAGCGAGGACGATCTGGTCGAGATGGGCGTGGATTGGGCCACCATGGACGAAGCCGTAGCCCAGGGCGTACGGGCCTTTGCCAGCAGCGAATACGGCATCGCCTCGGACTACCTCAGCGGCAATCTCGATGGCTTGGGTGTGGGCATGTGGCGTTCGATCGGAGGCGATACCACCATTGGTGCCATCCTGCACCTGTTGGAGCAGGAGTCCAAGGTCAACATCCTGTCGCGTCCCAACTTGATCGCCAGCAACCACCGTAAGGCCTCCATTGTGGTCGGTGAAAACCGTGCCTTTGTCACCAAGGCCAATATCACCGAGACCCTCGATTCCAATCCCACGGTCATCAAGAGCTACGAATACAAGGACGTGGGCATCACCCTGGAGGTCACGCCCCACGTCAGTCAATCCGGTACGGTACGGCTGGAGCTGTTTAGTGAATTTACCAAGCTGGTGCAGGACGTGGCCAACCTGTCTTCGGACACCCCGGCTACGGCCAAACGCGAGGTCAAGACCCAGATCTCCATGCAGAGCGGTGAGACCACGGTCATCGGCGGTTTGATTCGTGACGACACCGACCAGGTCGAACAGAAAATCCCGATCTTGGGTGACCTGCCTCTGATCGGTGCCCTGTTCAAATCTACGTCGACCCAGGTGACCAAGACCAATCTATTGATCTTTATCACACCCCATGTGTTGAAGACCGAAGATCAACGCCTGCAGATGAGCCAGATCCAACAACAACGTTTCGAAGAGGCCAGTAACATTCAATTAGACGAGGACGAGCAGCAGGATGGAAAGTAGCCCCCACAACCTGACCCAAATCAGTCGCCTCGAAAGTATTGGCGAGGATCAGATGGTCCCGGAACTGGTGCACCAACTCCCGCTGGAGTTTCTCAAGCAGCACAGTCTGATTCCCTTCTGTCAGGAGGATCAATGCATTGGCATTGCCATGGCCGACCCCCTCAATGTCGAGGTCTACGATGCCCTGGTCAACCTCTTGAGCCTGGTGCAGGTGCCTCCCCAGAGCCCCTGGCGGATTACCCAACCCTGTATGCGCGTGGCCTGTTCGGCTGCCGCTATTGACGAGGCCATCAGCCACTGCTACTACCATCGACAACGGACACAGGTTCCGGTCGAATCTGCGCCAGAAGCGAAGGTGACCGAAGCCCGTCAAACGGACGGCCCCGAAGACCTGCTTTCGATCACGGACAAGGCCCCAGCCATCAAGGTGGTCAACAATATCTTCTTCCAGGCCGTCCAGGGCCGTGCCAGTGACATCCACATCGAACCCTACGAGACCAGTGCCCGTGTGCGTTTCCGCGTGGACGGCGTATTACACGACATTCTATGTATCCCCAAGGAGCAGGTCAGTGCGGTTTCGGCCCGCCTCAAGATCATGGCCAACCTGGACATCGCCGAACGACGATTGCCTCAAGACGGACAGAGCCGCGTACGCATCGGCGACAAGCTGGTGGACGTGCGTGTCTCGGTGGTGCCCACCACCGGGGGCGAACGCATTGTGCTGCGTCTGTTGAACAAGGGACGGGGACAGTTGACCCTGCAGGAAATCGGTTTCGAGCCCGACATGCTGACTGTCTTTCGCAATCTGATCCACGTACCCCACGGTATTATCCTATTGACCGGTCCGACCGGTAGCGGTAAGACCACCACCCTGTACGCCGCCCTCAATGAACTCAACTGTGAGGAACTGAACATCCTGACCGTGGAGGACCCGGTTGAATATCAACTACCCGGTATCGGTCAGATGCAGGTCAAGCCCAAGATCGACCTGACCTTCGCCAACTGCCTGCGTCACATCCTCAGACAGGACCCGGACATCGTCATGATCGGTGAGATCCGCGACCGCGAGACCGCCCAGATCGCCATCGAGGCCTCCATGACCGGGCATCTGGTCTTTAGCACCCTGCACACCAATGACGCGGCCTCGGCCATGACCCGCCTGGTCAACATGGGCATCGAGCCCTATCTGATCGCCTCATCCGTCTTGGGCGTGATGGCCCAACGTCTGGTGCGTACCATCTGCCCCGACTGTAAGCATGCTGATCCCAATCCGCCCGGGCAGCAGGACTGTCACGACCTGGGTCTGAATCCCAATACCGCCATGATGCGGGGTTTGGGGTGTAACCACTGTCTGGACACCGGCTATTATGGACGTCAAGGGATCTTCGAACTGATGCTGGTTGACGATCGCATTCGCAGTGCCATTACCGATCATGAAAATAGCCATATGATCCAACAACTGGCCTTGGAACAAGGGATGCGGACCCTACAACAGGATGGCCTGCGTAAGGTGGCCGCTGGCTTGACTACGGTCGATGAAGTCCTACGCGTCACCCAGGACGTGGACGTCCAAGGAGGTCTCACATGTCCGGTCTAGGCCTGCTAACCCAACTTACGAAACCGGCTCACGAACTGCCCGAGCCGAAGTTGACCTATCGCGTGTCACAACGCGACCTACGGGTGTTGATGCGTCAATTGGCCACACTCCTACGCGCGGGCATGCAACTGCTCCCGGCCCTGGACGCCTTGAACGATCAACTGCGGGGCCAAAAGGGGCCGTCCGAACAGGGACTCTGTCAGGTTGTCGAAGAATTGCGGGAACGCGTCAATGAAGGCACCTCGCTATCCAAGGCTATGGAGGTCTTTCCCAGCCTCTTTTCCAACCCCATGATCCATATGATCCGGGCTGGTGAAGAAGGCGGAGCCCTGGACCTAACCCTCATTCGGCTGGCCGATATGATGGAACGTCGTGCCCAACTCAATCAGAGCATCAAGTCCGCCATCACCTACCCCCTGATTATGGGCGTGGTGGCCACGGGTGTAATCATCTATATCATGATGTATGTCATTCCCGGCATCAGTCAGATCTTCACCCAGTTCGAGCGTGACCTGCCTGTGCCCACGCAGGTCCTGATTACCCTCTGTATGACCCTGAAGGAAAAAGCCACCCTCATTCTGGGCAGTATTGTCATGGCGATCTTATTGGCCGTGCTCTGGCTACGTTCGGATGAGGGACGTCAACGATGGAATGAAATCGAACTCAAGCTCCCCCTCTGGGGACGGTTGCGTAAGAAGGCCGAACTGGCTCGTGTCACCCAGACCTTTGCCAGTCTCTTGCAAGCCGGTATTCCCATTCATCGTGCCCTACGGATCAGCAGTGGCGTGATCCGTAACCATGTCATACAAGTGGCCTGGGACGACATTACCGAGGCCGTACAAAAAGGCGATTCCATGTCCCAAGCCATGGAGGCCACCGGCGTCTTCCCCCCTTTGCTCTGCCATGTGGTGGCGACCGGTCACCAGACCAATACCGTGGACGAAGGTGTCAGCTATGTCTCGAACCTGTTGGAGGATGAAGTCGAAGCAGCCACCCAGTCCCTATCCACCCTACTCGAACCTCTCATCCTCTTAATTATGGGTGGTCTGATCGGGTTTATGGTACTGGCGATTTTGCTACCGATTTTCGAAATCAATCAAAGCCTATAAAAGGAAACGATATGAAGTCACGAAGCAGAAAACATATACAGGGCTTTACCTTGATCGAGGTCATGATCGTGGTGGTGATCCTGAGTCTCTTAGCCACCATGGTGATGCCGAACATCCTGAATCGCCCGGAAAAGGCACGTCAACAGCGGGCGGCCATTGACATCGCCAATATCAAGACCGCCCTGGGCCTGTTCCGCACCGACACCGGCCGCTTTCCCACCACCAGTGAGGGATTGGAAGCCCTGGTCACTGACCCGGGCATCGACAAGTGGGATCCCGATGGCTACCTGGAAAAGCTCTCCCTAGATC
>CAXXXG010000007.1:0-111445 GCA_963662565.2 Sedimentisphaerales bacterium
GCGACTCCATCAGCTACTGCACTGCCGGAGCCAAAATTGAAGCCTATCAAAACTACCACCGTCAACTCGTCACTGCCATGGAATATTATGAGGCCCCGGACCGCTTCCCCTACTCCCCCAGTCTGACTCGGCAAATGATTACCAGGGTCTCTCAACGGTCTAAGGGACACGATTTTCAGGCCTGCATCCCCAGAGATCGGCTTTGGATGTATGGAGCGATCATTGCACTTGAGGTGTTGGTGTTGATAGGCTCCCTAGGGTTTGAAGCCTCCTTCTGGATGCATCGATCGACTTCATTACATGATTTTAGCAGTCCCGCCTCCGTTGCTCCTCAGAACCTCCCCGCCCTGGAACGGATCACCCAGGACATCCTGACCGAACCCAACAGCCTGGTCACCTTTGCGGCCGGATCCCAACACAATACTCTCGGCCCTGTGCGTATGATCATGCAACCGATCGATCCCAATGGCGATCCTGTCGCCATCTATGGTCCTGCCCAGTGGCGGGCGTGTCCAATCCAACCGAGGGAACCACGCGCTACTCGATCCAACGGTTTTTGGAAACACCCCAGCATCATCGCTATCGTTTTGAATCCGCAACCGCAGTGACAGCCTGGTCGGATCTCACGGTTTCGGCCCGTCCCCAGGTCCAGTCCATTCGAGCCCAAACACGTCAACCTCAACAGACCTGGAACGAGTCTACCTGGATTCCCATAGAACATCGCCGTCTAGAGGTGATCGAGGGCAGCCAGGTGGCCCTCCATCTTCAAGCCGATCAATCCTTGAGCCAGGTCCAAGTCCATCAAGATGGCAAACTCATCGAGACCTTGACACCGGAGGGGTGTCAAGCCAGCTATGAATGCCTGCCCGAAACAAGTCAAGCCCTGACCTTTACCCCCATCAACGAAATGGGACAGGCTGTCGAAGAACCTCTCTACCTGAAACTGGAAGTCAAGACCGATCAAAAGCCCTACTTTGAATTGCGAGAGCCTGAGAAAGACCTCCCTTTGGCCACCCCAGCTGCGGTCACCGTGACCTTTTTAGTCTGCGATGACATAGGACTGGATCGAGTGGCATTGTGTTATGAAGTCAAGGATTCACCTATGGTCTGCCTGGAGGAGCCGATCACACCTCCAGTCAAGGAAGTGACATTGACCCGGACACTCCCACTGGATCAGTGGAACCTTGAGGAGGGAGACACGGTGATGTTCTACGCCACGGCCAGGGACACCCCCTTGGATCCCAACACCGTCAGGCCTGAGGCCTACAGCGAAATTTATCTCATCGAAATTCAACGTGAGGTCCAAATCAAGCCTTCCTCAAAAAGCACCACACCCAACGCCGTCGAAACGCTCATGGATGCGTTGGCGTATTTGCGTGCCATCATCAAGAAAACCTGGAACTTAAGCCATACCACCCCATGGACACCTCTACAGGAAGAATTACTCCACTTGTTAACTTTGGATCTGACACACACGATGGAGATCATTGCCTCCCATCGAGACGATGAACAGAAGAACTATGGGCCCCAGGACACGGCCATTTTGTATCAGGTCAACGCCACATTGACAGAGGCCTTGGATGCCTTAAAAACATTGCGGCTCACGGAGGCCATGGAATCAGAAAAGCACGGCTATCGCCTACTCCGGGATTTACTCCAGGAGCAAGACCGCACCCCAGATCGATCGCCCAGTTCACCGCCCTCGATCACACCGGAAAAACTTGAGATTCCATTCGAACCCAACCAGCCCTCGGCCATGAGCGAACAGCAAGCACAGCAACAGTTGAACAAAATCCAAAAACAACTCGAATCACTGATTCAGCAGCAAAGGCAGGTCAACTCCGCCTCGAATCAGACATCCCCCTCATCCACGAATGACAGCCCTTCGGTATCTCCCCATGAAGCCTCACAACGCATGCGTCATGATATGATGATGGCCCAGCAGCAAGCCTTACGATCCCAGGCCGATCAGATCCAGACCGCCTTGGATCAGGTTAGCCAAAGATCGTCAGGCCAAGAACAACAATCCAGTCAGCAGGCCTCCCAGCATATGCAACAGGCGGTTGAAGCCATGAACGCAATACAACCCGAACGGGATGATGTGCATGTCACCCTTAATGAAGTCCAAGAACAACTCATGCAAGCGGAGGCCGCTCTCGATCAGTCACTACGGGATAAACAAACAGACCCACAGATCAAGCAGGCCCAAAGGCTCATCGAGCAACTCATGCAAGACGTTCAAGCTCTAAACCAAAATCCCCAACCCACCCATACCAAGAACATACAAAAACATCTACAACAGGCCGGCCAACTCCTACGAAGCATGGAGTCCTCCCAAACGTCAGCAGGACAATCGGTCCCTCTTAATTGGGGACATGCCCACCACCTGGGTCCTGCCCGACTACTCGCTGCCCCCCTCCCCCGGCCCCATGCGAGAAATGATCCAACGGCTGTGGACCGCCACCATGAGCGCCAGCCAAAACCAGGGACGAGCCGTGAAGATGCCCAGTTCTGTTGGGCAATTCTGGGAGTTAGAGAACGCCTTCTTCGAACGCACATCTCGATACTCAGTGGGAGGAACCAAACCATGATGATGTCAGACTTCCCTGGATTCGAATGGGCGGTGATAACCGTTCTGGTCGCCTGGTGTGGCCTGTTCTATGGCTTCCTCAGGATGGTTTTTGGGCAAACGTCAACAGACCCTGACTATCCTTTTGGCGGGTCTCATCCAGGGCCTGGTGGTTTTGGGAATCTTAATCATCCTATGGAATCCTTGCTCACGAACAACCACTCCCCAAACCATCCCCAACCGCGTGTTGGTGGTCATGGACACCAGTCAAAGCATGTCCATCGCGGACATACCCCAGGGAACTCGATTGAGTGCCGCGACAACATCCTTTAGCACTCACGCCAACACCCAAGGGGATCGATCCCCTCAATTCGAGATCCTGGGATTGGATACCACCCTGTACCGCTGCCAACAATGCGAACAACTCACCCCCCTCAGGATCCCACTCCCGCTTGAATCCCTTGTTGCAAGGGCTCTCTGAAGAGAACGCGGCCAAGTCACTCAAGGACGTCGTAGGCGTACTGTTGTTCACCGACGGTCAGTTCGAAGATAGCGATCTGGAACGGGCCCAGAGGATCTGGCCCGATTCGCTGGAGCCGATCATTATTGGGGTGGGCTCCCCAGATGAATTGTCGGATCTGCGTATCGTAGACGTGCGTACCCCGGCGCGTGTCCCCTTGGGCACGGTCTGCCCCATCGACATCACGGTCGCCTCTAGTCAAGCCTTTCACGACCCAATTCAACTGGACGTTTTACTGGATGACCTAATCCTAGAGACCGTGACACTTCCGCCCAAAGACTGGCTTTTTGACCAGGGTCAGGTCCAAAAGACCATCACCTGCCAGTGGTCCATGATCCAACCCGGTGAACACCTGCTGGGGGCACGCCTCGCCCCTCATGCTGACGATTTGATCCCCACCAACAACGAGGGCTGGACCCAGGTCGAGGTGACAGAGGCCCCGATGTTTCGCGTATTGCTATACAGCCAGCGGCTCTCCATGCAGGTGGGCAAACTCCGTCGCGTATTGGAGTCCGATCCCACCGTGATGCTGGACCTGTGTCTGGATGTCATCAAGAATGATCACCTGGCTCGATATGCCGGACTCAGCCGTCAATCGGTCGCCTTTCCCACGGACCTGGAGCCCTATGACCTGATCGTGATGGCGACCTCCCAGGCCTCGCAGTGGAATTCAGCCCTGATCGATAACCTGTACGATTACGTGGTCCACCATGGCGGTGGGCTGCTCCTCCTGACCGACCCGGTCGAACCGGATGCCTTGAGGTGGAAACAGAATCGACTTCGACAACTTTTACCCATCATTGACCCGAACTCCCCGTCTTCAGATAACTCGACCGCAGGAATGCTCCACGCCACCCCGGAGGCCCTTAAGCTGGGAATGGTAACAAACACCTTTTTCCAAACTCTGGACCTGCCGGTCCACGCCTGGAATCTGGGTTCACCCAAGCCCGCGTCCACGACCCTGTTCGAGGTCGAGCAGAAGCCAACGGTGCTGATGCACCGTGTCGGCCAGGGTCATGTCTGCCTGATGGGGCTCTCCAAACTGTTTCAACTCTACCGTGAAGATCGTCACGGGGGAACACTGTATGAATTGATCAACCCCTTGATCAGACGCCTGGCACCGCAACCGGGACAGGAGTCGGGGATGCGAGTCTTCGCCGAGAGAATGCCAGGCCGAACCGACGACTTGACCATCACGGCTTGGATCGAGGAACGAGATCACCAGGCGTTGGATAATGCGGAGGTATTGGTAAGCCTGAACGATCAAACCATCGCACTGATCCCGCTGGGCCAGGGCCAATACCAGGCGACGGTCCCCTATAGCGGTCCGCAGTGCCTGGTGGTCCGAGCCCAAGCCCAGTCTCGTGGCACCTATCTGGGCGAGGCCGTGACTGTCACGCGTCTGCCCAGCCTTCGATCGGAAATGAGTCAAACCCGGCTCAACGAGCCCCTGCTCAAGAATTTGGCTCAGATACTAGAGGGACAATACCTGCCTCTAAACGAAGTCGACCACACGCTCTTTGACCGTTTTCAAGGACGGCGTCAAACCCGTCCCATTGAAAAGGTCACCCCCCAGTGGCCCCGTTGGCCCATCTGGGCGGCATTATGCCTTTTGCTCTGTATGGGTTGGACCATACGACGTTCAATCGGATTGGGATAAGTGACATGAGTTCCATCATCACTCGACGAGACTTTCTCAAACGCACCTGCCAGGCAGGCCTCCTGACAGCGACCGGTTCGATCATTCAGGCCGCCACCCACGAATTGATCACCCCAGAGGACGACCTCGACCGTTACGATTTCATCTTTGCCAGGGTTCGTTTCGAAGATCACTCGGGCAGTGGCCATGTCATGACACCGGACCTATGGAATGTTCGCCCCGGCGGAGACGCCAACCTGCTGGAGGAACTCAGTTCGGTGCTGCGATGTCGCGTCAAACCGATCTACGACACCCAGGAATGGGAACCCCAATATGCTTCAGATGGACAGCTCAATGCCGTGGTCAGTTTCGAAGACTTTGAAAGCGTCAAACCCTACCCGTTTCTGTTTATGACCGGCGAAAACTATTTCACCTTCAGTTCCCAGGCCAAAGCCAATGTCAAGGCCTACCTCGAACGGGGCGGCTTTCTCTTCATGGATGAATGCGTGGCGGGCGATGGTACGGATTTCTTTTATCAGAGTGCCTATGCCATGCTGGAGGAGACCTTCGGTCCAGGATCGGTCCAACGCATCCCCTTGAATCACGAGGTCTTCAACAACGTCTATGACTTCAGCCACAGGGGCCTACCAGCCTTTCAGTACATGCCCATACGGCGACTGCGTCTGCCCTACATCCTCGGGAAAAATCATGGTGCACGCGGCATTTTCATCGGTGACCGCCTGGCCGTATTCCTCAGCTCCACAGACCTGCATTGTGGGTGGTGCGATCGTTCCGGATTCTTTTTTGGCCAGGATAACTATCGTAAGGCCATCAAAATGGGCATTAATGTCATCACCTATGCCATGATGTACTAACCCCTATAAATCCTGCCAAAAGCTAAAATTACAGCTCCCCTCCTGGCATCAAACCTTTGCTCCTTGAGTTACGTAGTATATCCAAAACCAATCCATTTCGATTGTGAAAGGAAATTCTATGAACGTATTGGATGCCATCCAACAACGCCGAGCCATCAAGCACTTCGATCCTCAACATAAAATGACCGAAGCGGAAATCGAGCAAATCATGTCGCTGGCCGTGCTCTCTCCCACGGCCTACAACATCCAGAACTGGCGTTTTGTCCTGGCTAAGGATCCTGAACTTCGCAAACAACTCCGCGCGGCCGCCTTCGATCAAGCACAGGTTACCGACGCCTCCCTGTTGGTCATTCTCACTGCCGACAGCAAGGCCTGGACCAAGGATCCCGTTCGCTACTGGCATAAGGCCCCACAAGAGGTACAAGACTATCTGATGCCCATGATCCATCAATACTATGACGGTCGCGAATGGGTCCAGCGAGACGAGACCATGCGATCCTGCGGTATTGCCGCCCAGACCCTGATGTTGGCGGCCAAGGCCATGGACTATGATTCCTGCCCCATGGACGGCTTCGACTATGACGCAGTAGGAAAAATCATCAACTTGCCCGAGGACCACGTGGTTGCCATGTTCGTGGCTATTGGCAAGGGGACGCAAGACGCCTGGCCCCGTCCCGGACAACTGCCCCTCAGCGAAGTCGTGATCGAAAACACGTTCTAAAGAAAGTGTCACGTGAAGGCGGCAGTCTATCACCAATACGGTGGACCGGAAGTGGTGCACATTGAAGAAGTGCCCAAGCCAATCCCTAAGGACAATGAGATCCTCATCAAAACCCATGCCAGCACGGTCTCGTCGGGAGATTGGCGTGCCCGCAGTATGGAGATGCCACCGGGATTCGGTTTGATCGGACGCCTGGTCTTTGGCTTGACCAAACCCAAACAGACCGTCTTGGGAACGGAGCTGTCCGGTGTCGTCGAAGCCGTAGGCCCCGATGTCACACGCTTCAAGGTGGGCGATGCCGTATTTGCCTTTAGCGGTGTCCACATGGGTTGTCATGCGGAGTATAAGGTCGTCGCACAAGACAGTCCTGTAGCCTTAAAACCCGATACTCTCAGTTTTGCCGAAGCGGCCGCCCTGTCCTTTGGCGGCACCACGGCCCTGGACTTCCTCAAAAGGGCCAAGCTCTGTCGGGGTGAAAAGGTCTTAATCAATGGAGCCTCAGGAGCGGTCGGCACGGCCATGGTGCAAATCGCCAAACATTATGGTGCTCAAGTCACGGGGGTATGCAGCACAGCCAACATCCATCTAGTCCAGTCACTCGGAATCGACCATGTTATCGATTATACCCAAGACGATTTCACCTCCAACGGTCGAACCTATGACGTCATCGCAGACATCGCAGGCACGGCCCCATTTAGGCGGTGTCGAAAATCACTAAGTAATCGTGGACGCCTGCTACTGATTCTGGGCAGCTTGACGGATATGTTACGGGCTCCATGGGTTGCCCTAACCAGCCGTCGTAAAATCATCGTCGGTCCTGCAGCAGAACGCGTCGAAGACCTTCACACCCTGGCCAAGTTGGCTCAAGTCAGGCATTACAGACCGGTCATCGATCGCTGTTACCCTATGAATGAAATCGTACAGGCCCACCATCATGTAGACTCCGGACATAAACGCGGCAGTGTCATTATTGTCCCATAGCGACCCATTGAACAAAATAGGCCAATTTCGTAGAATTATGTCACATTTGCACCGAAAACCCCTTCAGTACCTATAGAGAAAACCCGTTATTTATTATTATGTCGAACCACGCTCGAATTAGGGGTGTTCGTTAAAAAAAGATCTTCACAAGGGTGATTGAGTATGAAGAATTCGGTTTTTATCGGTTTGTGTGTTTTGTTGACTCTTTGTGGCTCTCTGTCTGCCTCGCTCTCCGCACCGACCGGCTTGGTGGCCACGGGCGAGGATCAGTTGGTCTGGTTGGACTGGGAGGACAATAGCGAGCCAGAGGTGACCGGTTACAATGTCAAGCGATCGACCAGTCCGAGTGGTCGCTATGCCACCATCGCGACTAACATCCCGGATAGCGTCTATGGGGACAACACCGTGACCAACGGCAACACCTATTACTACAAGGTCTCGGCCGTAATCGGCGACACCATCGAATCACCCAACAGCGACGAGGTCTCGGCTACGCCCAAAAACGACGGCACACTCAGTCGCATCATGGAAAACCTGGACCGCGGCCTGGTGGCCGTACGGCGTAGCGATGGCAAGAACTTCCTCAGTTGGCGTATGCTGGGCACCGAGCCCAACAGCGTGGCCTATAACATCTACGACGCCTCCAAAACTGATCGCGTTGGTAATCCCAGCAAAGTCAATGACGATCCCATCACCGATTCGACAAACTACCTGGACTCTTCGGGTAGTACCAACAGTGTCTACGCAGTCACCGCCATCATTGACGGCAACGAGCTGGAGCACTCCGACCCCGTCGAAGTCTGGAGCAACTACTATCACGACATTCCCATTCAACGTCCATCCGGTGGAATGACCCCAGACAACGGCACCTATGAATACAGTGCCAATGATTGCAGCGTGGCAGACCTGGACGGAGACGGCCAATACGAAATCGTCCTCAAATGGGACCCATCGAATTCCAGAGACAATGCCAACAGCGGCTATAGCGGCAATGCCATTTTGGACGCCTATGAAATGGACGGCACCTTGCTGTGGCGCATCGATCTGGGCAGGAATATCCGTGCCGGTGCCCACTATACCCAGTTCATGGTCTACGACCTGGACTGTGACGGCCGCGCCGAAATGGTCTGCAAGACCGCAGACGGCACCACCGACGGCCAAGGCACGGTACTGGGCAATGCCTCAGCCGACTATCGCAACAGCTCCGGTCGCATCCTCAGCGGACCGGAATACCTCAGTGTCTTTGACGGCCAAACCGGCGCCTTTATCGACACCGTGGATTACATCCCCGCCCGTGGCAGTGTCAGTGCCTGGGGCGACGACTATGGCAACCGCGTGGACCGCTTTCTGGCCTGCGTGGCCTATCTCGACGGCCAGCACCCCAGTGTGGTCATGTGCCGCGGATACTACACCCGCACCGTGTTGGCGGCCTGGGACTTGATCGATGGAGAACTGATCTCTCGCTGGGTCTTTGACAGTGACGATTCCGGTAATTCTGCCTATGCCGGCCAGGGCAACCACAACCTGAGCGTGGCCGATGTCGATCACGACGGGCTAGATGAAATTATCTACGGTTCCTGTACCATCGACGACAACGGCACCGGCTTGTACTCAACGCGCCTGGGACATGGTGACGCCCTGCACGTTTCCGACATGGACCCGCTGCGCCCGGGCCTGGAAGTCTGGATGTGTCACGAAGAAAGCACCACGGGTGCCACCTTCCGAGATGCCGCCACCGGTGAGATTATTATCAATCATTCGAACTCTGGTGATGTAGGCCGGGGCACGGCCGCCCATATCGATGCCGACTACCCGGGTTATCAGCTCTGGTCCTATGCCAAGGGCGGTGTGTACACCGTGGATGATGTCAAGATCAGCGATAACTACTCGGGTAAGATGATGGGATTCCTGGTCTGGTGGACCGCAGACCTGCAGCGTGAGTTCCTGGGCGTGGCCGATGGTCAAGGACGCAATCCGGTCTTGGAAAAATGGGGCGGTGACGGTCCCTACCGCCTGCTGAGTCTTTACAGCATTCCCAACTCGTATGACACCAATACCAACAATGGCACCAAGGGCACCCCCTGCCTTAGTGGTGACATCATCGGTGACTGGCGTGAAGAGATGCTCTTCCGTAACAGCGACAGTACCAAACTACGCCTGTTCACCACCACCGACCTGACGGATCATCGCATCACCACCCTCATGCACGATCCCCAGTACCGCCTGGCCATGGCCTGGCAGAACGTGGGCTACAACCAGCCACCTCACCCCAGTTTCTATATCGGCGCGGGCATGAACGAACCGCCCACCCCCAATATTGTCGTGGTGGAGGCAGAGTCAAAATAAGCCGATACCGGGAATAAATAGGCCATATCGAAGTCATCCCAGCGGGGAATATCCACGCATAATGACCTTTTTTACCAGTAAAACGTCACAAATTGGCCAAAAACAGGGTCATTATGAACAGAAGCCCTCTGATCTTTGGTATAATCAATGGCTAAATATAAAAAAGGGCTATTTACAGATCAAATCTTCAACAAGGGTGATTGAGTATGAAGAATTCGGTTTTTATCGGTTTGTGGGTATTGTTGGCTTTCTGTGGCTCCCTGTCTGCCGCTACCGTGGTCCACTGGACCTTTGACGATGCGGATCTGGGGGCTGCCAACGGCGTGGCCCTGCCCGATTCCGACGGCATGACGGTCTGGCGTCAGGCCGCTACCGATCACTCCGGTAACGGCAATCACCTGACCACCTGGGACTATGACTGGGCCGGATTTGTTTGGACCTCAGATAGTATCAAGGGCGATCTGGCCATGGTCTCGACCGGGGGATGCTGCCCGGCCTCCATGACCTGGTCGGACCAGAGCAATCCCACTGGGACAGATGCCGAGACCATCTCTCCAGCTCAATGGACCGTGGAAGTGATCTTCAAGTGCGACGACCCCACCACCTACCGCACCATCGTCGGTCGTGACGGGATGCAGATCGACTCGAGCAACAGTGCCCTGGCCCCCTTCTATCTGTCCGAACGCGCCGGGGGCGTGATCGGTGTTCAATTTGTCGATAAGGCCGGCAACAGCCACAGTGCCTTTTCCGAGGCAGAGACCATTGTCGATGGCACCTGGTATCACATCGCCGGGGTCAGTGACGGTGAAACCTTGATGGTCTACCTCAAGGACCTGGATGCGGACACCGATTACGACATCGTGGCAACCGCCGACTTGAGCGGCAGTTCGAACAGTTCCCTGGCCACCGGCAACAGCAGTGGTGACGGCTGGACCTCCGGAACCTGGACCGTAGCCCGTGGTCTGTACAATGGCGGTCATACCGATCGCTTCTTTGGCGCGATCGATGAAGTCGCCATCTCTACAAACGCCTTAGGTGAAGGTTCCTTTGTTTGTTTCAATAACTCAGCAGCCACCAATCCCGATCCGGCCGATGAGTCTGCCACCTTGGTCATCTCCGAGTTGAACTGGGATCCCCCCACCGAAAGCGAGGGAACCCTGTCCTACGACGTCTACTTCGACACCACCGAACCGAACCCTTCACAGGCCCATTACGGCCTGAGCTATTTGGGCACCACCTCGGGAACGGACATGGCCTGCTCGACCTCTGTTGATACGACCTACTACTGGCTGGTCGAAGTTACCGACTCCGGTACCAGTGAAACCACCATCGGTACACCCTGGAGCTTCACGGTCTACAACCCACCCTCGGCCCCGACCGGGCTGGTGGCCACCGGTGAAAACCGGAGGGTCTGGTTGGACTGGGACGACAATAGCGAACCCGAGGTAACCGGTTACAACATCAAACGATCAACATCGGGGGCACGCTACGCCACCATCGCGACCCATGTCGCCGACAGTGCCTACGGTGACAATACCGTGACCAATGGCGAGACCTACTTCTACAAGGTCTCGGCCGTGATCGGCGATACCATCGAATCGTCCAACAGTGCCGAGGTCTCGGCCACACCCAAAAACGATGGCTCACTCAGCCGTGTGATGGAAAACCTGGACCGCGGCCTGGTGGCTGTACGTCGTAGCGACGGCAAGATCTTCCTGAGTTGGCGTATGCTGGGTACCGAACCCAACACCGTCTCGTACAACATCTACGACGCCTCCAAAACGGATCGTGGCGGCAATCCCAGCAAGGTCAATGACGACCCCATCACCGATTCGACCAACTACCTGGACTCCTCGGGTAGCACCAACAGTATCTATGCCATCACGGCCATCATCGACGGCAACGAACTGGAACTATCCGCACCTGTCGAAGTCTGGAATAACTACTATCACGATATCACCCTCGCATCGGCAGACAGTGGCTACACGCCCAACGACGCCAGTGTCGGTGACCTGGACGGAGACGGCCAATACGAAATCGTGATCAAACGAATCTCACCCGACATTTCCACGACCTCCACCCAATTTAGTTACCTCGAAGCCTATCGCTGGGACGGAACCTTCATGTGGCGGATCAATTTGGGACCAAACCTGCTCTATGCCCCTGAGGAAATCAATCCCATGGTCTATGACTTTGATGGGGATGGACTTGCCGAGGTGGCGCTACGAACCTGTGACGGTACGATCGATGCCGACGGCAACCGTATCGGCAGCACCGCTGATTACCGCAGTTCAGTGGCCACGCCTGGCGGGGGTTGGTACATGACCCGAGGGCCGGAATTCCTCTCCATCTTCGATGGCCTGACCGGTGTAGAAATCGCACGGGCCGACTACATTGAAAGGGACCCGATCTCGCAATGGGGCAGCTCCGGTATGACCACGGGGCAGTACGCCCATCGCGCCAATAAATGCATGATGACACCCGCCTACCTGGATGGCCAAAATCCCAGCTTGGTCATCTGCCGCGGCATCTATCATCGTATCAAGATGGAGGCCTGGAACTATCGGAACGGCGTTCTCTCTCAAGTCTGGACCTTCGATTCAGACGATTGGTCGGGCTATGACGGCCAGGGCAACCATAACCTATCAGTGGCCGATGTCGACAACGACGGCCTGGATGAAATCATCTACGCCTCCTGCACCATCGACGACGATGGAACCGGATTGTACAGCACCGGATTGGGCCACGGCGACGCCTTACATGTCTCAGACATGGTCCCCGAGCGTCCCGGTCTCGAGGTTTTCCAATGTCACGAACACTCCCCCTACGGCACCACCCTACGGGATGCCGCCACCGGTGAAATCCTCTGGCGTAAAACCGCAGACGGTGACACCGGCCGATGCTGCGCCGCCCATGTCGATGCCAGCTACCCGGGCTACCAGATGTGGTCATCGGCCAGCGGCGGCACCTACAATGCTGCCGACCGCTCCAAGATCAGTGACAATCAACCCAACTGGGGGAACTTCCTGGTTTGGTGGGACGATGACCTGCAACGCGAGATTCTGGATGTCGTGGGCAACGACGCCAATCCGATCCTCGCCAAATGGAACGGCAATGGCGCCGACCGACTGATCAGCCTCTACAGTGTCCCCACGTCCTACTCCACTGGAAGCAACAACGGCTCCAAGGGCAATCCCTGCCTCAGCGGCGACATCATCGGGGACTGGCGTGAGGAAATGATTTACAGGTCCAACGACAATACCCAGTTACGGATCTTCACCACCACTGACCTGACGGATCATCGCATGTACACCCTGATGCACGATTCGCAGTACCGCGTGGCCATCGCCTGGCAGTGCAACATGTACAACCAGCCCCCGCATCCCAGCTTCTACATCGGCGCGGACATGAACGAACCGCCCACACCCGACATTGTCTTGGCTGGAACGGAGTAGGTACAACGGGTTTCAAACATACGGTAGAACGTCATAATCGTGGTAGCGAGGCCAAGCCCAACGGGGATGGTGTTTATTTGCACCGCGTATCCCTTATTCTCAATGGGAATTTCCGCACCGGATCTATTGCAGTCTTTATCCTGATTGTGGTATGATCAAGCCTGCGGCACAGCGAAGTGCCGATTGTGAGATCAAATGGAGTATTCTTAGAGTTGGGTATATTTCAGTTGTCGATGACAACTTCCTTGAGAGGATTGGACGATGGCGGGAAAAGTAGGCTTCCTATCGGGAAACTGTGATTTTAAACCCCTTTACGCCCTGGCTTTCCTTTTAATGATATGCATTGGGAGTAGACATTCATACGCACAATCCAGCCAATCGCTCCCTTTGGAAGAATCGGATACCCTCAAAACACATATCGACTTAATCTATGATCCGTTTTGGGCTCACGAGCAATGGTTCATGACCACCGATTTCATGACCGACCTGGAAAAGATCAACTGGATCAAGTTTACGATATTCCTGGACGATCTGACCCGAGTCTACTTTCAGGACACCCGCAATCACAAGCTTCATTACGCCTACGCCACCACCTATCTCGAACCCTTCCTGAACGTCAGTGCAACGGAGTACGACCGACTCACCCTCGACAGTGCCACCCAGATCGCCGTGATCGGCACGGTCCTCTACGATCCGGACACGGGGGAATACGGGATCGAGTTGGCCGGCCTCGATCCTTATCCACGTGAAACGGTGCGAGACCTCTTGGAATTGGTGGACAGTTCCATCGATAAACCCGAGAGTGCCCGCGGTTTCTATTTCCCCACCCTCGAACAAAAGGCTATCGCCCAGCAAGAGGCCGCCTATTTCGAATTGCACAGCCTGCCCGTAAGCTCTATCCAACGCTGGCTGGAGGGAGAAAATGTTTACGCGCAGGGTTGGGGCATCGGACGGTTGCGTTGGATACCGAGTGAGTACATCGATTTGGCCTTCCAATGTGGAGATCTCACTCACGACGACATTCTCTTCACGGATGTCGTCCCCGCTGAGTTGCCTTATCTCCAAGGGATCATCTCCCTGTCACCTGCAACTCCCAATTCACATGTCGCGATTCTGGCCGGTCATTACGGTGTTCCCTTTATTTATGTCCCGGATAGCAACATGGTGGATGCCTTGTATGCTGCCGTTGATCACGAAATCTTGCTGCGGGTAGTCGATCCGATCGATCAATACGATTACCGCGAATGGATCAAAATCACCTATACAAGCGATCTCGATGCAACTCTCAAAACCGAACTCCAGCAATTGAAGCAGGCTCCAGCGCTCGATCTGCCCGAGAAAGAATCCCTGGGCCGCACCAGTATCGAGGTGGATTCCCTGACCCCGGCAGACATCAACACCGCAGGCGGTAAAGCGGCCCACTTCGGTTTCCTGCGTCGCGTGATTCCGGATCACTCCCCCACGCCTGCCCTGGCCTTCACCTTCGATCTTTGGGACGACTTCCAGCAACAAATCCTGCCCACGGGCGAGACTCTGGCCCAAGCCATCGAAGCTCGCCTGGGGCATTATGTGTACCCTGCAGAGATAGCCGCCTTGTCTCACGACCTTGCCGAGGTCCGTGATCTCATCACGGACTCCGCGGATTTCAGCACGGCTCAGCGTAGCGAGATTCTGGAGGCACTCAGTGTTTTCGATTCCGAACGACGCATCCGCTTTCGCAGCTCCACCAATGTAGAGGATACCGACGTATTCGTGGGCGCGGGACTTTACGACAGCTACAGCGGCTGTCTACAGGACGATCTGGACAATGATGACCGTGGCCCGTGCCATTGCGATCCAAACCAGGATAAGGAACGGGGTGCCTTGCGTGCCATCAAAAAGGTGTATGCCAGCTTTTACAACGACAATGCCTTCATAGAACGCCTGCGTCATCAGGTCGATGAATCAACAGTGGGCATGGCGATTCTAGCCCATTATTCCTTCCCGGACGAAACCGAACTGGCCAATGGCGTGGCCACGGCGTCCTTCTCTTGTGAGGGAGACCGGCGTCACCTCGAGGTCAGCATGGTGACGCAGCAGGGAGCGACCTCGGTGACCAATCCGAGCGGGGATGCCATCGCTGAAGTCGTGGAACTCGAATCCAATTGGTCGTCTAGCGAAACGAGGACGACCCTGCGCATGACACAACGTTCCAATCTCTTGCAACCCGGTCAAGAAAACGTACTGTCCTGGGAAGAGGAGTATCGTGCCTTTAACCAAATGTTCTGTGACCTGGCAGATGCCTATCATGCCTACTATCCCGACAAAACGGCCTTTACCCTGGATTTTGAATACAAGAAGACGGATCCAAATGAGCTGATCATCAAACAGATCAGGGAACTGCCTGTTTCAACACCTGTAGAAACGGCCCCAGTTTTGCTTAAAGATTCGGTGCAACTGCAGGTTTCGCAAGGTTACCGGGCCTCTGCGTTTGCCCACCACCGTTTGAAATCTCTCTGGTCCTTGGAAACCGACAGCCGATGGTTGGACGCCAATGGTTTGGCCTCCAGTTGCTTTACCCAGACCGAATGGACCCATACCCTGCAGGGCTCCACCGAGACAATTACAGGCAATCTTGCTTCCTGGAACGAAGCACGACACGGAGTCCTGACCGAAAAGGGTTCCTCGATTTGGTCCCAGGATAGTTGGGTGCAGGACACCGCCTATGGACGGATAACATTGACTCTAGAATTCGAAATTCCCTCGGAATCCATAGTAGACATCTGTCCCATCTTCTGGCTGAGCGACCTCAACATAAGATTGCGGGCCGACTATCCCGAACCCCAACCCGTCTTCAGCAATTGGCAAGACCGGTTCACCGAAACCGACAGCGACCTGGTCTACCTGGAACCCCTGCCAGAGGACACCTCTTCACTTTCTTTCGAAAGCAAGTCCTACGATGTGAACTCAAGCCTGCAATTCGACATCGGCTACTGCATCAAACCCATCGAGTGGCCCATAGGCATGACCGGATACACTCCCACGGTCTGGTGCTTCGACCAAACCACAATCAACGGTCTCGTACCGGAGACAGCCGTAACACTGTCGAGTTACTGGTCACAGACCTGCAAAACCTACCACAAACCCTATTTCGGAGATTTCATCTTCGAGCCTCAGCTTGATCCTGGGGTATCCCCAGAGATCCGACAGACTCTAGAGCATCAAAACATACGCTTGATTTTCTTACATCCCAACCGCACTTGGGAAGAACCGCAAGTCTTCATGATCGGTTTCGATGGCACGGTAAATGATTATGAGTCTGATTAAGGCAGTCCGTGTGTATCATCGGTAAAGAGTCGATCCTTTTCAATCAGGTTACATAATTGTCTCTTTGTGATGACGCTACAAAGTCCGCAAGGAATTGATAAAAAGCCGTTGGCATATCCAACATAACCCAGTGAAAGGCATCGGGAAACGACTGATAGCGGAGATCATGGTTGTCAAGGAACGCTTGGGAGCAAGATGACCGTCCGCTGCCTAAACAATACACCTTGGGCAAGGTCAGACGCTGGTATTTGCGGCCAATGATGCCAGCCTGCCCATCACCATCAGGCGAATCGAGTTCGTAGAGTTGCTCGGCACTGGCCAGGAAGGCCGCAGGATCACACATCTGCAGCGAAGCGATGTAGCGAATACAAGAGGGCCACTGCAAGGCCCAATTGACCACAATGCCACCGGTAAGGTCCTCAAGCAGCCATTGCTCAAATCGCCCCTCTTGTTGAGCTTTCATGGCCAGTGACGTGATGAAGCGGTCATCGGGTGTTAAATTTCCTTCGACATTGACCAGCGACAACGCCCGTGCGGGATAGGCCTCGCAGAAAAGAGTCCCCAAGTCACCGCCCATGGAATGTCCGATGACATGGACACGCTGAATTCCGGTCGCATCCAGCAATGCAACGAGTCGATCAAGCTGAGCAGCAAAGGAATAATCATCGGTATCATTGTCAACACTCTGTCCAAAGCCAATCAGATCCGGAACGAGGATGTTATAGTTTGTCAGTGAGGTCTGATTGAATGCCTCAATGAAACTCAACCCCGAATCGCCCAGGCCATGAATAAAGAGCAATGATGCACGGGAGGTCACCCACTCGTTGTGGCGACAGGTCATGGTCCCACCGGGGACAGCACATTTTGATGTTATCATCCTATTGATGCACATAAAACA
Source organism: Sedimentisphaerales bacterium (assembly GCA_963662565.2). GTDB lineage: Bacteria > Planctomycetota > Phycisphaerae > Sedimentisphaerales > Anaerobacaceae. The sequence continues at coordinate 17,311 of CAXXXG010000007.1, forward strand.
CAGAGGTCAACGGTGCAAGAACCAACGGTACCGTCGTCACATGTCCATCGACATCCGAAACAGTGGCCTCAAGGTCACCACACTCTCCCGTCTGGGGATTCCACATGGCTAGAGACTTTTGTCCCCGCAAGACACAGCTCGTATCAATGGGATCATTGGTCGTATTGGCGAAGAAGTAGATATCCTTGTCGGCCTTGACCTTGTGAATGTAGGTTAATGCCCCTTCGTACTCCATGTTTATTTTAAGCGGCCAGCTCGGTGCCATCTGAATGGCGACATCTCGTACCGGCAGTGCTTCACCCAAGACATCAGTGAGCATTTTGGGATCGGGTCGTGGCAGGAAATAGGCCTTACCGCCCGCTTGATTCTGCTGGGCGAAATAGGTCTTGAAATCGTCAGTGTAGGCGCGGATCGCGGCGGTCACTTCACCATACTCCGGGACGCCAAACACCTCGCCCATCATCTTTTGCACCTGCCGATCCTGGCCGAACTCCACTGAGGTCTTGGGCAACACCGTAGTGGCAATCACAGTTCCACCGGCCAGGTAAAATTCCCTGATCTTCTCGGCTGTCTTGACAGAGATCGTTTCACAACCTGGCAGCAGCAACACTCTAAAGGATTCCCGGTTGAGTTTGTTATCCAACACCAGGTGATCGCCTTCTACCAGACACTTGCCTTGTAAGATCTCCGGATGGAGGTAGGTGTAGTCGATACGCATGCTGCGGAAAAGCATCTCACCCATCTGCATGTAGTCATTCTCCGGTGTCATGAGGCCGCCTTCGAGGGCGAAGTAGAAACCGGGCTCACCGCCCTTACGTCCCCCGGTCACGGTTTCAACGCGCACCGGTTGGGCAAAGCGATATTTAGCCTGCAAGGTGGCAATGGGATAGAGCACGGCGATGTCCGCCACGTGTCGGCCTCCCCGCAATAGATACTCCATGCGTCCGACCAACTGCCCCATCTCAGGTGACTCTCCTGCCCTGGGACGCCAGCCCACCTGCTGGTTGATGCCCATGGCATGCTGATCCAGAGCTGTACGGTAGGCGGCCTCGCGTGTCTGCCAAGGACGCTGATAGGCGGCATAGGTCTCGGCCTGGATCACGGGCCTGTCGTAGTTGAAGGCCGCTGACGTCACGACCTTGTAAGAGGTATTGGCCCGACCGGAAAACCAAATATCGTCGATGGTGGGGATCTGCTCGTGTTTGAAGACCTTCATCAGGTCCCCGATGGTGCCCACCGGATTGGGAGCCTCTTCCTGATCCATGTGACCGGACAGGGCCACGCCGTGATCGTCACACCACTGGGCCAACTGCCCGATGAAGTTCTCGGTATACAGTTCCGTGCGCAAGCCATACAAGGCATTACGCACAGCGGCCGTTTCCGGGCCGATATCGTACCAGAGGGCTGGATAGTATTTCATGGGCGAGACCCCATACTGCTGCTCGAAGGCCTGGTTGAAGCCCGGTGTCCACAGGCGTCCGCGTACGCTGTTGTGCATGGAGGGCTCGTCGAAAAAGGTCTGTTTGATCATGGTGCCGAAATATTCTTTGAGATGCTCATAGTACTTGTCGTACATCACCTCGATCAGTCCGGCCACCGCCTCTTGCGAGAGGTAATCGCACACCCCGCGTCTGCGTGAGGCATCCAAGTAGAACAACATCACCTTCCAATCGCCTTGCGATACCTGTCCCTTGAAGGTCACGCCTTCACGACTGACCTGATCCGAGACATCGATGCATTCCAGGGTATCCAGGTTCATGATGACCATTCCCACATACAGGGTGTCCTGTTCCGGCATCGTCAGTGTCACTTCAACCGGACCGGTGACGTCTTGCTCGACCTTCTCCAAGCTCTTTTGCACCAGTTCGGGATAGGCCTCGTAAAACAGACCGCCAGCCATGCCCGTGGGAAACTGCAGTTCGTCGTACAGAATGTCCATGGGCAGTCCATGCTTGAGCCCCTCTTCGATCGTGACCTTGTAGAGGCGGAAAAACTCGTCATCCAGATAGGTGGCATTCACAGGCGTATTGGGATCCGGGCGTCGGCCCCACCCCAACCCGCGATCCGGGGTGATCATATAGCCGCCATAGGCATTGCTGTCCACAACCTGCTGCACCATGCCCTTGACCATCTCATCGGTGAGGCGAGCCAAAGGAAAGGTAAACCAGGCATGGCCCATGTATTGACGCGGCGGCGTTTGGAAGTTCTCGTAATCGATGTCCTGTGCAAACATCTCTTGCACGCCCGCGTATGCCATGCCACACAAACTGAGAGCACACACCCAGATCAAACCATACGTCTTAATCGCCTTCATGTCGCCATCCTTCAATTGGATTCATCCTGTTGTTTAAACATCGAGTCCGTTAACGCGATTACGGTTTGGACTTGAGATACCGATCCATGAACTGGATCCAAAGATCCCAATCGGTCGAGCCATGTCCGCCGGTCGTCATGAGAAAGGACAGTTCACCTCCGACCATTTCGCCTACGTTGGAGTATTGATCGCTGTCCATTCCCTGCTTACCGAGCAGTTTGTATACGGGCGTGGCCGCGACTGCCGCCAGGAACTCACCATGGGGGTCCGACCACTTGTCCGAGACGCCGGTTGAAAGCAGAATGGGACGCGGGGCCATTAGCGCCACCAGGCAATGCGTATCCACCTGACTTGTGCTCGGATCGGCCGCGAACTTTTGATAGTTACCGGCAAATTGATAGGGAAAGCGTGATGACTCGACCAGGTGAGCAATGGTCTCGCCATAATTCCGTCGGGCCAGGGCAGCCCCACCTTCACCGCCACAACAGGCGATCACCAATGCAATACGCGGCTCGCTGGCACCGGCCCAGGTCACGGTCTTACCCAAGCGGGACGTCCCGGTCAGGGCCACGCGTTGGGCGTCCACGGCCGGATCGGTCTCGAAGTAATCGATCACCCGGCTGACACCCCAGGCCCAACTTGCAATCGTACCCCACTCATCCGGGTCTGGCTTATCCTGACCGGGGGCCAAGGCGAGCTTGCGAACCAGATTGAGGTTGGCCTGACCCGACTTATCCGTCTCGATGCTGCTGTATTTGATCATGGCATAGGCATAGCCATGATCGATTAAAAAAGCGGGCGAACCGGGAAACACCTTGCCGTCCGGACCGACGCCACCAGCAGCCCCAAAGTCAAAGAAACCAAAGGACAGATCGACCAGCACCGGCACCGATCCCTGGGCAGCAGTCGGAATATATAGGGTCACGTCAATGGTCGGCCCCTCCGGACTACCCATATGCCCGGCCAGTGTCTTCATGATCGCCTTGCCCCCGATGGCATTGGGATTAGTATTGACCACCTCCCAAGTAACTGCAGGAGCCGTGGCCGGAACACGACCGTAATACTCGGTCTCAAAATACTGCAGTAGCTCAGGCCGACGCAACTCGTTCCAGGCCTGGATGTCAGTCACCTGCTGGCCATCAAAAGTGGTCAGTACATCCGGCAGGTCGAATTCGCCCACCTTGGCCTCGGTGTAGTTGACCGGGATGCCTGCCACAGCTTCGTCCGGTGAATCAGGGATCTGGGCACAGATCGAGTAAGAAGAAAAGATCACCACACAGATCATCAAGGGAATGGATACATGACGTTTCAAACTCATCGTTATCTCCTATTTCGAAGCTATGAAACTCACAAAGACCGCATGGGCTGAAGCCCATCCTACCTGTTAATGGTTTAAATTGGGACAGATTAAAATCGAAAATACCGGATCATGGTCATTCTGAATTGCACCATTGTTTCGTATATGATCATGATCCATAAAAGGAGTTATCAAAAGGTGTTTTAGAGACTCTAGATGCTATCTATAGGAACGACACCATTTAAAACATCCTGCGAACATAAGGAGGTTCACGCATTTTCCACTACCCCAGAACGCCCCTGGGACTGTCGGACATTGTTACAAATGGACGTGCTTCCTTCTTACCTGTATAGCTTGCTCCCCTCGATCATGAAAATGGACTGTGTGCGGGCCTATGCCTTACCCTGACTCCTTACAGCCTGCTTATCTTCTTCTCGATGGCCCTCATAATTTTCTTTTCCGACAAAGGAGGGCCATTGTAGATATTCTTTTTATCAATAAACAATCCACTGGGTTGTCCCCATTGATGTAATGTCTCTTGGTTGCTTACATCGACCTCCCTATAGACGACCTTGTCCCCCAACTCTTGACATATCCGTTGCGTCCGCTCGATCATGCCATTGATTCCAGTACACCAACCATTGGCCAAAGCCGTGACCACCACCTTGCCGGGAACCAAGTCCGGCTTCTTCTTGGGTGACTTAATCCAGCGTGGGGCAACGGCATTTTCGGTAAAAGGCTTCCACATCAGATGCACCATGTCTTTACTATCGACCTTCTGATATCCATGCTTCTTGAACCACCCAGCCCGCATGAAGAAGGGCAACAACAATCCCCAAGTCACCAACCCCTGGGTACCCAGTCCTCGTGCATCCTCTTCCGCAGCTAGTAATAACGCCGTGCCAACTCCTTGGCCACGCAAATCGCCCCTCCCCTGCTTATGGCCATGTACCCATATGCAGTAGACAAAATAAAGATCCTCACCTTCCGCCCAGGAATACTCGATCGGCGCATAATGAATCATCCCAGCCACCACTCCCTGCTCGTTCCGTGCCAGCTTCACACGCAATCCCTTCGCAAGCATCTTCTGAGTCCAACACGTCTTGCGACAAAGACCATCCTTCATGTCCTCCGACCACTCCTCCATACAGGTGAGGTAGTCACCCTCAGTCTCTTCTGACAGATCTAGGACTGAAATTGAATCACTTACCATGGTTGGATTCCTTATATACGCCTATGCACCTTTTGCCAAGCCGGAGTGATCAGAAAACTCTCGTCAGTGTAGTAAATCACCATGGAGAAATCAGCTTCGTTGAAGTACTGTTGCCAGACTTTTAGGAATCTTACTTTTAGGGTGTGTCCATGGTTTAAGTTACTAAATACTACACTAACGTGGCATGTTCTAAGTGTTGACTTTTGTGCAAAGGCTCTAATAGCGACATATTAACCATATTCATAGATAGGCGAAGGAAACCTTGACAGACCAAAAATCCGTGCACATCTACGAACATATAACCATGATCTGTAGAAACTTGGCAATTTTGTTTCATGAGATATAGTAGAAAAAGAATACCATACACCTGAGATTAAATCTGTTTTGGAGATTGGTTCAACATGAATATCAAGAGAGGCAAGTATTTGAACACGTTTAATATATGCACGAAAAAGAATATCTACTAGCCAACCGTCAAGGGACTTAAACACTTCAGATTGTTCAATGTCAACTGTTGGATAAAACGACAACGCACATCGAGTAACATTAAACTGCCCACTCCCTGAAAGAGCAAGATTAAGGTCTTCTTCTGTAACTCTACCATAAATATACCTTCGAAGTTCATTTATACATGTAACGAGATCCCAGTCACGGAATCCATTGCCCAACCGATCTTTATTGAAATCCCCTCTTCCTGGTTGAAGGAGAAGGTGCTGTTGAATAATCTTTGCAACTTTACTTTTGATCCGCGATACAGACTTATGTGATATACCCACACCGCGGGATGAAAGCGAGTGAGACAAGAAGTTAATGACATGCTTCGTGTTCATCTCAGCTTTTCCTTCAGTCGTTAATACCGAGAGACCATCAGATTTGGCAAAATTAACTTTTGTCCCTGAACGTTTGCCATGGTTCATGAGAAGACGAGCACAACGATCGGCCTTTTCATAAGAATTACAGAGAATTACGGTATCATCGGCATATCGAGCAAAAACAGCTCCTTCTCGTTCAATCTCTCTATCAAGCTCATGACACGCCACGTTCGCTAAGAACAAAGAAAGTGTACTTCCTTGAGGGATTCCACATGATAAATCAGAAAAAGATTTTGATTGATACGCCTCGACACCTTTAGCACGAGGAGCTTTCAACATTTGAAGTATGATTTCTCTCTCACGACGTGAGACAAGGAAATATTCATCAAGAATTCTTAATAGATAGTCATGTTGGATTGAATCGAAATACTTGGAAAAATCAAACTCTAATGCAAATAATCGACTACATCCCCGGATCTCTGACATGAGATGCTGTATAGCATGATGTGCATTCCGATCATTTCGATACGCATATGTATATGACGTAAAAAAATGTACATTTCTCTGAATAAGTCGATAGCCAAGAGCGTACGAAACGGCCGCATCCGGTATGGTAAGCAATGAAATCTCTCTCTGACCACCACCTTTTTTGGGAATTTCTCGCAATAGAATTGGATCGGGTTTATACATTCCTTTTCTAAGTTTTGAAGATATCGCATGAAATATAGTAGAAAAATGGGAGCGGACATAATAAGGATTAAAACGTGGATTGGCCCCCCAATGAGATGGGGTGCTGGATTCAGCTATCGTTGGAGTCCTTCCTGATCGCCGCTTATACCGTCTCCTTTCCAAGGCAACCGAGCGGCACATTGCATTGTGTCGAGTAATCAATTTATTGATTTCACGCTGTAATGCACTTCTTGTCGAAATCGGCATCCCGACAACTCCTTTTCAAAAGGGAGTGGGCGGGTGGCCCACGGAAAGAGAAGGGGGCTTTACCAAGTTGATTCGAACGTGGTCGAACGAACCCGCATTTCGTGTACCCGAGGCCACCCTATGCGATCTATCGCATTACTCCCGAATTTTCAAATCCCTCTAAGGTGTAAAATCTATGTAGTCCTATTCTCTGTCCGAATTATACTCTCTTGCTCTCAATCCTGCAATGGACAAAAAAGTAGAAGATGGCCGCGTCGTTCCTCCTCGCCATGACGACTGTTATTGATGCGGAACTGCTGCGCAGGCCTTCCGAAGCACGCTCCGTGCGGAGGGCAGGTTGGCTGGTTTGAATAGATCTCTCACATACGTTCGAGATGACGCGAGTGTTATCTGTACTTGATCAGTTATTACACCTTTGCGGTCTTTGCGGCTTTGCGAGAGCTTTTTTGAACCGCAGAACCGATGAACAAGGAATTCAGAATGTCGAAGTAAAGGAAACAGAGAATAAGCGACAGCCTCTGTTCTGAGTTCTTTACTTCGATATTCATAATTCGTTTTGTTTCGAATGCGAAAGCCCCCTACTCCTCCGATTCGGGCTGGGGATTGCGGACCAAGGTGGCCAGGATGATCAGGGCGACCAAGGCCATGCAGCCGCCGATCAGGAACATGCGGCTGTAGCCCCAGTGTTGGCTGATCTGTCCACCTACGACGGAACCGGCGATGCCGGCGATATTGAGGATGAACATGCTGTAGAAGGCCTGGGCCGTGACGCGGATGCCTTTGTGGCTCTCCATGTCCATGAACATCACGGAGCCCACGTACACGTAGGTCAGGCAGAAGGCGTGGAGCAGTTGCAGGGGATAGACCTGCCACCAAGTGCGCACGAAGATGAAGAGGAACCAGCGGAGGGTGACCGCACCGAAGCCGACCAGCAGGAGGTTCTTGACGCCCCACCGATTGCAGGTGCGGGTAAAGAAGAGCATGGTGACGATCTCGCTGGCCGTGCCCAGGGCCCAGACCCAGCCCACCTGCAGGTTGCTGGCTCCCAGTTGGCGGCAGTACACGCTCAAGAAGGTGAAGGCCATGGCATTGGCGGTCTCGATGAGAAACACGGCCACCAGAAAGATCAAGACATTGGGTTTGGACAGCAGGCGTTGCAAGGACGCACGTCCCTGACGTAACGAGGTGCGTGGGACCTTGGGCACGGGCCAGAGGCTCAACACGGCAAAGGAGATACACACGCTGTAGGCGGGAAATTGCCAGATAACCCCGATACGGTCGTAGAGTCTGCCGATGATCAGGACCGCAGTCAGAAAACCCAGCGAGACAAACACACGGTAGTGGGTGAACCGCTGTCGCCCTTGTGGGCCGAGGTAGTCGAAGGTAATGCTGTCCGAGAGGGTATTGATGGGGGCATTGAAAAAGGACCAGGCCGCCAGCAGAGCGACGATTATTGCCATGGAGTGAGTCAGCAACACACAAGGGAGCAGCCCCGCTGCCGTGGCCGCGAGAAAGGCGGCCAGATGGGAACGCCGCCCGCTACCGTCCGCCACCATGCTCCAGAAGGGTTGAGCCAGGAGCGACATCAGGGGCCGAATCATCATCATCAAACCCAGATAGCGATCGGAGACCTCCAACACCTCCTTGAAATACAAGGACAGATAGGGATAGGTACAGCCACAGGCCAAGGCATAAAAATAATAATTCAGGCGAATCGCCCGACTAATCTTGCAGGGCATAACACCTCATAAGAACAAGGTTTTTTAGCGATATCAATAATTGTCAGTACCAATACTGTCGAACCGATTATTTGGCAACAGGAATTTACCACCTATCAAAACTCCCTCTCTACTTTTCATGATCACTGCTTCGACAGGATTTTGTATCTTGATCTCCCCTACTCCTGCTCGTATAGTCGAAGGGGTTGATGACTGACTCACAAATTCAATCGACAACAGGTCGTTCATAGAAGCAAACGAGTTTAAATATGACAAAACACAACCACTCTCAGCCCGTACCTACTCCTAGAAAACTCTACTCCTCTCGAACAACAAACGTTCTGCGGATCTTATTAATCCTGATCAGCGTCTCGGTCACCTGGGGACAAAGCCGGGTGCAGGTCAAGATCCCCACCCAAACCGAGGTCGGGGCACTTTGCCTGCCGGAGGAGATTGCCCCGGTGCAGGCTCCCTTTGCCATGCCTGCATTTACCAAGCCTACGTTCCCGGATTTGACAGTGAATATCGTCGACCACGGAGCCCAGGAAGACATGTTGGCCACGTCGGCCATCCAGGATTGCATCGACCACATCAGCAGCCAAGGCGGCGGCACGGTCCTCATCCCGCCCGGGACCTGGCGAACGGGTCGGCTCTCGCTCAAGAGCCACGTGAACCTGCATATCGACGCCGGTGCGGAGTTACATTTCAGTGGCGACATTAAGGACTACCAACCCGCGGTCTTCACCCGCAATGAAGGTGTGGAGGTGATGTCACTGGGGGCCCTAATCTATGCCAACGACCAGACCCACATCGCCGTGACCGGCCAGGGCACCCTGATCGGTCCGCCCACCGATTGCTCGGTGCGCATGCAGGTGATGAAGTCCAGCGTGATCGAAAAGTTCATCAGCGCGGAGACACCGGTGGCCGAACGCCTCTATGAAGGCCTCGATGGCGGGCCCATCTTTCTCCCGATGTTCATCTCGCCCATCAACTGCCAGGATGTCACCATCGAAGGCGTCACCCTGGAACAGACCGCCTTTTGGAATATCGTACCGGTCTATTGCGACGGCGTGATCATCCGCGGTGTCACGGTCAATTCGGTGGGTATCCCTCGTGGCGATGGAATCGATATCGAATCCAGCCGCAACGTGTTGATCGAATACTCCACCCTTAATTGCGGCGACGACTGTTTCACCATGAAGTCCGGTCGCGGCGAGGATGGCCTACGCGTCAACAAGGCCACTGAAAACGTGGTGGTCAGGTATTGCCTGGCCCAAAGGGGCCATGGCGGCATCACCCTGGGTAGCGAAACGGCCGGTATGATTCGCAACCTGTATCTCCACGACTGCGTCTTTGACGGCACCGGGGTGGGCATTCGCTTCAAGACCCGCCGTCCCCGGGGCGGTGGCGGTGAAAACGTGATTCTCGAACGTATTCGTATGAACCTCACCGGCACGGCCATCAAGGCCGACATGCTGGGCCAACGCATGTATGTGGGCGAATTAGCCAATCGTCTGCCCGCCCTCCCGGTCAACCGACTGACCCCACGTTACGGCCATGTCACCATCAAGGACATCATCGTGGAGACCGAGGGACAATTCATGAAGATCATCGGCATCCCTGAATCGCCCTTCTCCCAACTTCACATCGAAAATGCTAATGTCACCAGCCAACGGCTGATCTGCCTGCGTGATGCCCGGGAGTTCTCCTTTAAAAACATGAGCATCCAAAGCAACGAAGGCCTTCTCGAATTTCTCGATGCACGTCAGGTCAGCTTCGACAACGTCACCTTTCAGGTGCCCGATAACGAAATCATTGCCCAGGTCCAAGGCGACCTCACTGAAGACATCCGCTTGACGCACTGTGTCCCGGAAAAACCCAAGGGCTGGCGCAAACCACAACTTGAAACCGACTAATTCCTATGGCATCAAACACGAAGGCCATTGCCCATCGTCAATCGGCACGGTCTTAAGCTGGGCCGGATCCAAGACCACGTGCTTGATCCGTTCGCGGTGCCAGGTGTAGACGATGTGGACCAAACCGTCGGCGGTTTGAATCACGGCGGGATAGGAGAACTGCTTGCCCGGCTCGTCGAGGTAATCCAATACCAGGGCCGCTTCCCAATGAATCCCGTCATCACTGAGGGACACATTGAGAATACCGCGGCCCTTGTGGCCCATCCCGGGTTGGGTACGGGTGGAATGGTTGTAGACGAGTAATTGGCGACCGTCTTTAAGCGTGACACCATCCAAACCCGAGTTGTTGTTGGGTAGTGACGTTGCCTCTTGTTCAGACCAAGTCAACCCGCCGTCATCCGACCAGCTTTGAGCGATGAACTCATGTTCGCTACGCGTACGGCTAAGCATCTGGATTCGACCATTGGGATAGGTCAAGAGAGTGGGTTGGATCACGCCGATTTGGTCGCCGTCATTGAGCGGCCCGGTACTCTGCCAGGTCTTGCCACCATCAGTACTGCGTTCGACGTGGACACGCCATCCATGGTCTTCGGTACTGCAACCAGCGATGAGAGTACCGTCGGCCAATTGGATCGGTTTGTTTTTGACAGCCCCGATCAAGACCTCACCCTGTTCATCGACTAGTGCTTTCGGCTCGCTCCAATTCCATCCGCCGTCTGAGGAGGTGGTGACCATGCCCCACCAATCGCTGGGTTTCGGCCCTACCTTGTAATAGAGCTGCAAGTCTTCACCTTGCGGTTGGAAAAGGACCGGATTCCAGGTGGGATAACGATCTCCGTCAGATTGCACACCATCGGCCACCTTGAGCACCGGTGTCCATTGACCGTTGAACTTGTGGCTCACCCAGATACAGACGTCGGGATGCCGTTCGTGTGTGCCGCCAAAGAAGGAGCAGACAAGTTCACCATCAACCTCGGCGATAGTAGAGGCATGACAAGAGGGAAAGGGGGCTTCAGTAAAAACGAACTCCTCCAAGACCACCCCCGGCTTGTTTGAACGGCACTGCTGACCACAGACATCTCCAGTTACACAGCCCCCCAAAACGAGACCTAACGCACAAACGCACAACATCACCGTATATTTCTTCATAAACGAACTCCTAAAAGAGAGTCGAAACCCAAATAGAGTTGTCAATCGCCTGTGGATGGATTATACAAGGGAGTGCAGGTCTTTTGAAGTTAAGAAACCAGGTTCCTTAAAGAAAACGACTATGAAACGATCCACACTTGCATTCATCCTCATCCCGTTGTTCTGTTTGTTGACGTCTTCTTGTCGTACTGCGGCTCCAGAGCCGGTCAAAGGTCATTTCGAGACTTCATTGCGTTACGATTGGTTTATCGATCCCCCACAACGATTCCGTTCACACCCCTTCTCTTCCATCAACGACCGACTCGATCCCAACGAGATGAAACGCCAGGTCCGGGGATTGGCCGAGGCGGGTTTCGGTGGTTTCTACCTGCACAGTCGTGACGGTCTGATCACCGAGTTCCTGAGTGACTCTTGGTGGGAAAATATGCAGGCCGCCCTGGAAGAGGGCAATGCCCAGGGCCTGCAGACCATGTTTTATGACGAGGACAAATGGCCCAGTGGTTTTGCCGGTGGCATCGTTCCCGAGATGAGCGAGAGCTATCGCGCCAAATGCCTGGCCCGCTTGAGCATCGACACCCCGCTACCGGCTGGATCGAAGATATTAAAAAGCGACGACAAATATAACTATGTTGAACACACGGCCCAAATGGGTAATCCCAAGTTCAACGGCACCTGCTATGTCGATCTCATGAATCCGGAGATGGTCAGGGCCTTCATCGAGGTGGGCTACAAACCCTACATCGAAAAGTACGGCCCCCAAGCCACGGATTACACGCCCGCTATCTTCTCCGACGAGCCACACATCCATGCCCGTTACTTCGATCGCAAAACCCCTAACCTGGGACTCTACTCCTATTCGCCCTATGTCCGTGACAAATTCAAGGACTTGTTCGGCTACGATGTCCTGGACAAGATCGACCTTTTGTTCGAGGAAAAGGACAACTGGCGTCAAGTCCGCTTGCAATACCATCAGGCCGTGGCCCTGCAATTCGAAGAGAGCTTCACTCAACAGGTGGCGGCCTATTGCCAGGAAAACGGCTTTATGTACACCGGTCACTACCTGGCCGAAGACGTCCTGCAAAAGGTACGCGACCGGGCCGGCAACACCATGCTCCATTACCGCAACATGGCCCAGCCCGGTATGGACCTGCTGGGGCTCGGCTTTGACCACAAGCTCATCACCGCTCGCGCCTTGAGTAGCGTGGCCAACCAGTATGCCATTCCCAAGCGGTTGACCGAGGTCTTCGGCATCAGCGGACAAAACATGAACTTCGAGGACCGCAAGTGGTTGGCCGGTTGGCAGGCCATCAATGGTGTCAACCACTTCTGTCCGCACCTGACCCTCTATAGTCTCAAGGGACTGCGTAAACGTGACTACCCCCCCACCTTCTCCTACCACCAGCCCTATTTCAAATACAATCCACAGGTGGAAAACTACCTCGGTCGTATTGCCTATGCCGCAACGATCGGGCAATACTGCCCCCAACTGCTGGTGATCAATCCCCTCGAAAGTGAATTCATCAAGGGCAGCGAAGGCGGCGAGTTTACCTCTACCACCCTCGCCCTGTTGGAACAGCTACAAGCCGCTCATTACGATTACGACCTCGGCGACGAGCAGATCATCAGTGACATCGCCAGGATCGATCAAGGCCGCTTTGTCATCGGTTCCATGCAATACGAGGCCGTAATCCTGCCCGACATGACCGAGCTGCGTTCAACCACACTCGACCTGCTCATGGACTTCATCCAACAAGGCGGCAAGGTCATCAACACCGGTCGCTTCCCCCAATACATCGATGGTCACCAGGGCCACGAGAACCAACGAGCGTCCCTACAATCACAGTGCGTTGACATCCCCACCGACCAACTCGCGCGTTGCCTCGCTGACGTGGTGCCCCCCAGGGTAATCCTTCAGGGCGAGAACGGCACGATTTGGTCCCATTGCCGTTCCACCCAGAACGGTTCGCTTATTCTCCTCTACAACACCGACCGCACCGAGTCACAGACCTTTACCCTTGCCTCCCAATGGCTAGGCAGTGACATCGTCTTGTGGGACCCATCTCAAGGACAATGCTTTGGTCTCGACATCGACTCTTCGGACGATTGCGTAGAATTGTCCCTCGCTCCCTCTTCCATGGTTTGGTTAAGTACTGGGGACCTGAGCCAACAGGCCCGCTCTGTCACGCCCTACTCTCTTCCGCCGAGTACACGCCCCCTCGTTGAGCTAAAGAACAAATGGAAAGGCCAACGCCTTACGCCCAATGCCATCACCCTCGACTTTGCCCGCTACTCGACAGACAACGGAGTCAGCTTCAGTGATCCCGAGCCGGTCATCGGCATCTTCGACCGCCTCAACAAACAGCAATACAACGGCCCGCTCACCCTGGCCTATTCCTTTATCACGGATTTTCCCCCCAATCAAATCCAACTCAGCATCGAGCAGCCCGACCTCTACAGCTCCATACAAATCAACGGGCAAGACGTGACCTTCTCAACAAACACCTACTTTATCGACCACCAGTTCCCCGTGGCCACCGTCACCGAGTGGGTTCAACCCGGTCGCAATGAAATCCAACTGCAATGCGACTTCAAACATCGTGTTGACGATAGCCGCATCGCCACGGAACGCTATGGCACCGAAATCGAAAGTATCTATCTGTTGGGTGACTTTGCCGTCCAGGCCGCCCAGGTCGAAACGACTTATGAGAGCCAACGCAATCAAACCGGTCAATTCCAACCCAGACCCGTTCATGGCCTGTCCCAATTCAGCTTGACCCAAGAGCGATCTCAGTTCGACAGCGACCTGACCCTGGAAGGCTACCCCTTCTTCGCGGGTGAATTCGAATTGCAACAGAGCTTCACCATCGAAAGTCTTAACGATGAACGTTACTTTATCGAATTCCCCAACTGCGAAGCCATCAACATCCTGGTAAAAGTCAATGGCCAAGACATAGGCATGCTCTCCTGGGCCCCCTACCAACTCGAGATCACCGATGCCCTGATCTCCGGCGAAAACCAGGTCACCCTCACCCTGGTCAATTCGCTGCGTAACCTACTGGGCCCCCACCACCAACAACGGGCGGAACTCACCCGCGTCGGCCCCTACAGCTTCAAAGGTACCGGCGGCTTCCCCGATCCCAGAGGAGATAAAAACTGGGAAGACCTTCGCCTGACCGATGCCCCCCTCAGGCTCTGGACAGACACCTACACCCACATCCCCTTTGGCTTTATCGAGCCACCGATAATTTCATCTTCTCATTAGGCCTTGACCGATTAACCAGGGCTTATTTTCACCAAAAAGGGGTTGCAAGGAATAGTCCACAGTACTATACTTTACCGCATTAGTATAATTTTACCGAACGAGTATAATTTGTGAATTCCTATATCACTAAAGAAGTGGATTATGCCATCCGCATTTGTGCATACTTGGCTGGTTATTACCAGCAAGGCCCCATCCCTGTCTCCAAAATCTCCCAACGGCTCTACATTACCAAGCCTTTCGCTACCAAAATCATTTACCAGCTTCGCCTAGCCCATATTGTCGCGTCAATCCAGGGAAAGAATGGAGGGATCTATCTCGCCCAGAATCCAGCCGAGCTATCCATGCAGGCGGTGTTGCAGGCCATGGAATTCAACACGGCCCTCAACGAATGCCTACAGATTGAGGATGTTTGCCCGCTCTCCGGGATGTGCAAGATACACCATTTTTTTGCAAAGCAGCAAAACAGCCTGACACAAAGTTTTCGTCAACAGATGATTGCGGATTTTGCCTTTACAGATGATGCAATACCGACTATCCATCAAAGTAATGGATAACCTTATTCAATAAATGGAGGCCGTTATGGACGCATTACTCCTTGCCCGATGGCAATTCGCCATCACGACCGTTTACCACTTCTTCTTTGTCCCATTGACACTGGGGCTGTCCGTGCTCATCGCGCTGATGGAAACGGCCTATGTCAAGACCGGCAAGGAAGAATACCGCCAGATGACAAAGTTCTGGGGTAAGCTCTTCCTCATCAACTTTGCCATGGGCGTGGTAACCGGCATCGTCCAGGAGTTTCAGTTCGGCATGAACTGGTCGGAGTACTCGCGTTTCGTAGGGGACATCTTCGGAGCCCCCCTGGCCATTGAGGCCCTGCTGGCCTTCTTCCTGGAGTCCACCTTCCTCGGCATCTGGGTCTTTGGTTGGGAGCGACTGT
The DNA here is from genome assembly GCA_963662565.2 of Sedimentisphaerales bacterium. GTDB lineage: Bacteria > Planctomycetota > Phycisphaerae > Sedimentisphaerales > Anaerobacaceae. Next base: position 32,868 of record CAXXXG010000007.1, read on the forward strand.
CCAAGAAGCTGCACCTGGCCGCCATCTGGATCGTGGCGATCTCCTCCAACTTGTCGGCCCTGTGGATCCTCATCGCCAACTCCTTCATGCAGGAGCCCGTGGGCTATATCCTGCGTAACGGTCGGGCCGAGATGACGGACTTCATGGCCCTACTGACCAACCCCCACGTGTGGCTGCAATTCCCCCACGTCTTCTTCGCGGCCCTGTGTACGGCGGGCTTCTTCATCCTGGGAATCAGTGCCTACCATCTCTATAAAAAAAGTCCGGACGAAACCGTGTTTCAGAAATCCTTTAAGATCGGCGCGATTGCATCGTTGCTGGGCGTGATCCTGGTCTCGGGCATTGGCCATGCCCAGGCCCAACACATGGTGGCTAAGCAGCCCATGAAGATGGCCGCTGCCGAGGCCCTGTGGGAAGACGAAGATCCGGCCGCCCTGGCCCTGTTCGCCCTGGTGGACGAAGAGAACCACAAGAATGTCACGGCCATTCGCGTCCCCAAGATGCTCAGCCTGCTGGCCTACAACAAGCCCACCGGCCTGGTGCGTGGCATCAACAGCCTGCAGGCCGAGAGCGAAGAACAATATGGCCCCGGCGACTACAGCCCGCCCGTGACACTCTCCTTCTGGACCTTCCGCATCATGATCGGCGCGGGCGTCCTGATGGGCCTGCTGTCCCTGGTGGCCCTGCTCAAGACCAAACGCTATAGTATCAACCCGCTCTTCTTCAAGATCTTCCTGGCGGCCATCGCCCTGCCCTACATCGCCAACAGTACCGGCTGGATCTTTACCGAGGTCGGGCGTTTCCCCTGGGCGGTCTATGGCGTGATGAAACTGGACGATGCCGTGTCCAACACGGTCAGCCCGGGCGAGGTCCTGTTCTCTCTGATCGCCTTCACCCTGGTCTACGGCGTGCTCATGGTGGTGGACATCTTCCTGCTCAAGAAATACGCCATCCTCGGAACCGCAAAACTCGACCAAGAATAGGAGTTGAAAAATGGACTTGAATACCATCTGGTTTGTATTGGTGACCGTGCTGTTCATCGGCTTCTTCTTCCTGGAGGGCTTTGATTACGGCGTCGGCATCCTCTTACCCTTTATCGCCAAAGACGACAAACACCGACGGCTGGTGATCAATACCATCGGCCCCTTTTGGGACGGCAACGAGGTCTGGCTACTGACCGCAGGTGGAGCGATCTTTGCGGCCTTCCCCCATTGGTACGCCACCCTGTTCAGCGGCTTTTACCTGGCGTTGGTGTTGATGCTGCTGGCCCTGATCGTACGCGGCGTGGCCTTTGAATTCCGTAGCAAGAGTGACAACCCGACATGGCGAGCCACCTGGGATTGGATGATCTTTGTGGGCAGCTTCGTGCCGGCCCTGCTCTGGGGCGTGGCCGTGGCCAACCTGATTCGCGGTGTACCCATCGATGAAGAGATGAACTACGTGGGTGGTTTCTTCAATCTACTGAATCCCTTTGCCCTGGTCGGAGGTGTCGTGTTTGTCCTGCTCTTTAGTCTGCACGGGGCCATCTTCCTGAGCCTCAAGACCACCGACGCCATGCAGCAGCTCGCACGCAAGGTGTCACTCGGTCTGTGGCTGCCCACGGTTATCGCGGTCGTGGCCCTGGTGGTCTACGGCTACCTCGACACGGACATGTTCGGGCCCAAGCCCATCTCGCCCTACATCTGTCCCGTGATCGCGGCCCTGGCCCTGTTGGCCTGCGGGTGGTTCATGAAACAGAACAAGTGCGGTTGGGGCTTCATCATGACCGGCCTGACCATCACCTTCGCCACCATCATGGTCTTTGTGGGGCTCTTCCCCCGCGTGATGGTCTCCAGCCTGGACAACGCCTGGAGCTTGACCATCTATAATGCCTCGTCCTCGCCCTACACACTCAAGATCATGACCACCGTGGCCCTGATCTGTACCCCCATCGTCCTGCTCTACCAGGCCTGGACCTACTGGATCTTCAGAAAACGTGTAAGCCTGGACTCTGAAATGGAATATTGATTTTGACTAGAATGCAGAATACGGAATACAGAATACAGAAGAAGAATGACTGCTGCGCAGGCTTATTGGGAATAGATCCCTCGGCTACGCTCGGGATGACATCATCAGATGTGGGATTGTCATCTCGACCGAACGAAGTGAGTGGAGAGATCTGTTCTAATCCAGCCTGCCGGAGGCAATCCGAATTCATTACACCTGTATTCTGCATTCTGCATTCTGTATTCTCAACAAACTCATGAACCTGTCACGCAAGCTGATAGCACAGCTCAAACACGCAAAGTCTCCCTTTCTCTGCACTGTGCTATCAGCTTCTCTTTTAAGTCTCACTGTAGTATTCCAGGCCTATGTTTTGGCCCGGATCATCGATGCCGCTTTTCTCGATCGTACCGCTCTCTCTGACCTCGGCCTACACCTGATCGGCTTTGCCCTGCTCTCCGGCCTGCGGTTCCTGCTGGAGTGGCTCGAAAACCAATCGGCGTCCACCATCGCCCGCATCATCAAACAGCGACTGCGTCACCAACTCACCGATCACCTCACCCGCCTTGCACCGGCTGAGCACAAACACGATCAAACCGGTGAACTGGTCAACACCACCAGCCAGGGTATCGATGCCCTGGAACCCTACTTCAGCGAGTACCTCCCCCAGCTCATGCTGGCCCTGCTCATCCCGATCCTCATCCTCTGCGTGGTCTTCCCCCTGGACTGGATCTCCGGCGTCATCTTTCTCGTCACTGCCCCGCTGATCCCGCTGTTCATGGTCCTCATCGGCGACTCCGCCCAGCGGGCCACGCACAAACAATGGACCGTACTGAGCCGCATGAGTGCCTTCTTCCTGGACGTCATCCAGGGCATTGTCACGCTCAAGACCCTGGGGCGGAGCCGGGACTATGGCCAACGCATCGCCGCCATCTCGCACGAGTTCCGACGCACCACGCTAAAGGGCCTGCGTATCGCCTTCCTCTCTGCCCTGACCCTGGAGATGCTGGCCACCATCAGCACTGCCATTGTCGCTGTCGGTATCGGCCTGCGTCTGCTGCACGGCCACATCGACTTTCTCAACGGCCTGTTCATCCTGATCCTGGCCCCGGAATTCTACCAGCCCCTGCGTCAACTGGGGGCCCGCTTCCACGCCGGCATGGAGGGTTTCGCCGCTTCGCAGCGTATCTTCGCCCTGCTCGACCGGCCGCGAACAGAAGAGCCCCATGCCATCGTGTCACCCGTGACCTTCAACGAATCCGACATCCGTTTCGACAACGTGGGCTTTCAATACCCGGACGCCCCCGCCCCGGTGCTGTCACAGGTCTCGTTTGCCCTGAATCCGGGACAAAAGGTGGTGCTCGTCGGCCCCAGCGGCTCGGGCAAGACCACCCTCTGCAAACTGTTCCTCAAACTCCTGGACGGTCAACAGGGCCATATCCGCATTGGTGACCATGACCTCAACGACATCCCCATGTCCCAGTGGCAGCAACAGATCGCCTGGGTGTCCCAACACCCCACCTTGTTTCACGCCTCAGTGCGTGACAACCTGCGTCTGGCCAAACCTGACGCCTCGGACCAAGACCTGCAAGACGCGACACAAAAGGCCCACCTGCACGAGTTTCTGGCCGGTCTGCCCGCGGGCTACGACACCATCATCGGCGAGCAAGGTGCCCGCTTCAGCGGTGGCCAGGCCCAACGCCTGGCCCTGGCCCGGGCCTTTCTCAAGGACGCCCCCCTGTTGGTACTGGACGAGCCGACCTCCAACCTGGACCCGCATTGCGAACAGCAGGTCCTCGATGCCATCGACGCCCTGGCCCGTGACAAGACCGTGCTGATCATCGCTCACCGCCTCAACACCCTCAAGCACGCCGACTTGATCCTGTCCTTTTCGCGTGACGGTCGCGTCGAGCCCGTGACCCTCAACGATATCCTGGCGGAGCAGACGCGATGAAAACCACACTACGACATCTCGCCCGTCTGGCCTGGCAGGACAAACGCTGGCTCCTGCTCGCGGCCCTGGCCGCCTTCCTCACTGTAGCCAGCAGCATCGGCCTGCTCATGACCTCGGCTTACCTCATTGCCAAGGCCGCCCTGCAACCCTCCATCGCGGCGTTATCCGTGGCCATCGTCGGAGTCCGCTTCTTCGGCATCGCCCGCGGCATCTTCCGCTACCTCGACCGCCTCATCTCGCACGAGATGACCTTCCGCCTGCTGGCCCGCATCCGCGTGTGGTTCTACGAATCCCTGGAACCGCGAGTCCCGTCCCAGGCTCTCAACAACAAGAGCGGCGACCTCCTGGCCCGCATGGTCACGGACGTCAACAGCCTGGAGGGCTTCTATGTGCGCGTGCTGGCCCCGCCCCTAGTGGCCGTGCTCATCGCCCTGCTGAGTGCCATCCTGCTGGGCGGCTTTTCCTGGACCTTCGCAACTGTCTTGCTCGGTGCCTTTGTACTGGCCGGTGTCATAATCCCATGGGTCTTCCAAGGCCGGGCCCAACGCCTATCCCGTGACATCATCGATAAACGCACCCGTCTCCAGCAGCAGACCCTCGACCTCGTACAGGGCCGGGACGAATTACAGCTCTTCAACCAAACCAGCGCCTTTCTGGCCGACCTCCAGCAAACCGGCCAACACCTGGTGACCTCTCAACACCAACTCAAGACCCTCATCGCCAACCAGCGATCCCTGGTCACCCTGATCCTGAATGTCACCCTGCTGGTCATACTGGTCATCGCCATCCCCCGGATCCAGGCCAACCTCCTGGACGGCGTGTTCCTGGCAGTCATCGTCATGGGCACCATGGCCGCCTTCGAGGTCCTCACGCCCCTGCCCACCATGGCCCAGGATCTGCACCAGAGTCTCCAGAGTGCGGACCGCCTCCTCCAGATCGAGGCCCAACCCAAGCCATCCGCCGCACTAAAAGCGACAACGAACCACGCCATCGAATTCGATCGCGTTACCTTCCAATACGACCACACCCCGGTCCTGCGGGACATCAGCCTTGCCATCCCCCCCGGCCAAAAGGTCGCCATCGTCGGCCCCAGCGGCAGCGGCAAGTCCACCCTGATCAACCTGATCCTGGGCCATTGGCAACCCGACCGTGGGGACATTCGGTTACAGGGGGACATGATGGATTCTAACACGATCTCGAATCGCATCGCCGTGACCGCACAAAAGCCCTACTTCTTCAACACGACCTTCATGGAAAACCTAACCCTGGCCCAACCGGATGCCACCCAGGAGGCCATCAACGAGGTTTTGAAAAACGTGCAACTCACCTCCCTCGTCCAATCCCTCCCCCAAGGCCTGGACACCTGGGTGGGCGAACACGGTCACCGCCTCAGCGGTGGCGAACAACAACGCCTGGCCCTGGCCCGCACCCTGCTGACCAACGCCCCCATCCAGGTCTTCGACGAACCCACGGCCCATCTCGATCCGGATACGGAAAAGAAAATCCTGGAGACCCTGCTCCACCAACCGGATCGAACCGTACTTCTGCTAACCCACCGCCTGATTGGCTTGGACCAGGTCGATCGCATTGATGTCCTCCATGAAGGACGCATCGTCGAGTCAGGCACACACCAGGCCTTGATGGAGGCTAAGGGGATGTATGGCGAGATGGTTGCGATTCAGGAGAGTTATCTACGCTTCTGATGGCAGGTATCAAGAGATAATCGTCTTAACCTCGTACTCGTAATCAGTGAGGCAAAGCCGAACGGTAATCGTTATCGTAATCGAAATCCGCTATATACAAACTGACGATTACGATTACCGCTGCGCTGATTACGAATTACGATTACGAAAGAAGATATGCTGCCTGTCATCTCGAACGCATGTGAGAGATCTGTTTTAAACTGGCCTGCGCAGCAGTTCATTATTTTGTTTCTCGCAAAGACCCAAGGGACTCAAAGAACAAAAGGCAATTTGGACTGAGGTTCTATCCTCAGCTGTATATATAAGTTCTCAAATAAGTAAATCACTTAGGCATTACCACTTTAAACCTACCTATTGTTTGCTTTTTGACTTTCAATTTTTTGGCTAAATTTGTAGCACTGACATTTGTTCTAATTTGAACAAGTATTCCTTGTTGCCTCAACCCTGTAACCTCTCTATCATAGGTATCTCGATCATCTGTATTCATTGCTTTATAAATATCCTGCGGGCTAATTTCTTTTTGTTTAAGCCCCAATATAATGATTCGCTTTTGATTGGGTGTCAGACTAAATTCACGAAAAATATTCAAAAAACTTTCTTCCTTAGCAGAATACACCGACTTATTTTTAAATGTAATTGAGAAACAGTTGTTATGGTTCGCTAGATCAGGGGGCTCCATTTCTTGCGATTCAAGTAATGTAAACATCCTGCGCATACCCTCTCCCAATTCACGAACAAATTTATTTTCTCTTAAAATCCTAGATATAAGCGAATTCCTTGACTCGTGAACACCTTTTAACGTTGTTAAATCACCAATCTTGACTGTTGAAAGCAACCTTCCAGGACTGGAGACCTCTAACCGATCACTATAAATAAAAATATCAATGCCATTTTGAATAGAATAATCCCTATGAGTAATCGCGTTGATAAGGGCTTCTTTTACTGCTTCTTCTGGATAGATAAATTTCTGTTCAAACTTAGCTTCAACTCCAAATTCTGTCTTATATGCAAGAAAAGGCCTGAGCTTTTCCCATGAGCTAGAAATCAAAGAAAATACGTTTCCAGATATAATTTCATCGTTTACAACATTATATTCTTTACCCGTCTTCAAACTATTACCTTCTACTTGAAGAATTCGTACCTGACATCTTGGAGCCCACTTTGAAATATCATCTGCAAATAATAGAAGTGCCGCATTTTTTAACCTCAAGTCATTTCCGCCAAATTCTGCGAGACCGGTTTGTTGCAGGTAGTATTCAACACTGAGACCAGCAAGGTAAGATGACGAAACGCTTTGTATAAGCTTACTATCAAGATCGCCTACTGATGCGCCATCTACAAAAAGCCTATCAAATCCCCTAGATAATATTTCTTGTCTTTCAAACTGAATCTTTTTAAAAGATACGGGGATAGTTGATTTATCTTTTCTCATTACACAGCGACCATCAGATAATTGATAAATTTCTTCGACCCCCTTCGCGACGGAAAATAACAACACCTTCTTCCCATATAGGTTTTTTATTACCGTTGCGATTTCTATCGGAAGTTGTGTTTCTAAGTGTAAATAATTAGTATAGTCTGTGAGCATTTTTTCAATAACATCATCACTAAAAGGCAACCCAGTCACATACCCATTATCCTCTACACCAATAATTATGCTGCCACCATCTGCATTCGCAAATGCAACTAATGCCTCAGCAATATACTGATTTAGTGTTTTTATTGAGCCCGGTTGCTTATCCTGACTTGGCCCTTGATATGCGGACTTAAACTCCCGAAAGTGAGATTCTCCCAAAGACAGTAAATTTTTAGTCCTCTCCTTTAATGCCAACACATTCATAACCAGCTCCTTTTTGATTTCCCAATCGACAGTCTCTAACAGTCCCACAAAAAGCCTGCTCAAAAACCTCCTGAGCACATTTCCTCTCACACTCCTGAAGGGAGCAAAATCATTGGTGTCTACATTCTTGATCTAGATTGTAATATCGAATGCAAATCTCTGCAACAATCAAAAAGCTGAAGATAGCCGCATCGTCTCTCCTTGCTATGACCGTCTCTATTTGAAACACCAAAATACAAAATAAAAACAGCACCTCCTGTCAGGGCACAGCTTTATCCGAAGACCGATGCATCCGATTAACACAAGCAAGACATGCCCTCTAATATCCGGGATCAGCCATCAACAAAATCAATGGAGGTTTCAGTGGAGCTAGCTTGCAATGCCAAAACTGCTACCAACTACACAATAACAACATCAACAACACAATCATCACCTTGTCTATAATCTCCATCCAAGCTTGGTCATTACCTGTCCCCTACCCCCTTGCAATCCCCCCTCAACCGCGTTAATCTGACGTCATTATTGGTTAACCATGGTCCATCAAAGGAGTCCCTTTATGAAAACGACAAGGTCGCTGATCTGCCTGACTACCCTCTTTCTTATGATCCTGGCCGGTTGTTCGCAACCCACCTCTCAGCAATCCGTAGAATTGAAACTGCCGGCGGTATTTTCGGATCACATGGTGTTACAGCAAGGCATTAAATGTCAGGTCTGGGGCTGGGCGAATGACGGATGCCAGGTCACGGTCGAAATCGCCGATCAAATGGTTCAGACCACGGCTCAAGACGGTCGTTGGCAGGTGGCCCTGCCGTCCTTGGAAGCAGGCGGACCCTATACACTCCGCGTTAGCACAGCCGATCAAACCATTGAACTGACCGACGTGCTGGTCGGTGAGGTGTGGATCTGCAGTGGGCAATCCAATATGGAATGGCCGCTGGCCTCTGCCAACAATGCCGAGGCGGAAATCGCAGCAGCGGATTATCCCGAGCTGCGTTTGTTTACCGTAACCAAGGCGACCTCCCAGGAACCGTTGGACGATGTCACGGGCCAATGGGAAGTCTGTAGTCCTGAAACAGTCGGTCAATTTTCGGCAGTGGGTTATTTCTTTGGACGTGACCTGCTAAACAGTGGAGTCAAGCCCATCGGCCTGATCCATACCTCCTGGGGTGGGACACCGGCCGAAGCCTGGACCAGTATGGGCACGCTCAAGAGTGAACTTGACTTTGCCCCCATCTTGGCCCGCGACGCCGAATCCAAAGTCAAGCAGGTCCAACTCCTGGAAAAATACGGTTCCGAACTCATGACCGAGGAGCGAGACAGTGACGCCCTCATGACGGACACCACGGCCCAAGAAGAAGGCTGGGCCCAAGTCGATTGCGATCTAACGGATTGGGAAACCATGGAACTGCCCACAGCCTGGGAAGCGGCCGACCTGCCCATCGACGGTGTGGTGTGGTTCCGCAAGGAAGTCACCCTCCCCGAGGCCTGGGCCGGTAAGAACCTGGTGCTCACCCTCTCGGCCATTGACGACATGGATATCACCTACGTCAACGGAACCCCAGTGGGCCGCACGGATAACCACACCCCTGCCTGTTGGCAGGCCCCGCGTATCTATACCGTACCAGGCAAACTAGTGCGGCCAGGTAAAAACGTCATTGCCGTGCGTGTGGTGGACATGCAGGGTGGAGGTGGGATCTATCCCACCAATACCCCCATGGAACTCAGTCGCCCCGGCGCTCGCCAACCGATCGACCTGACCGGCCCCTGGTACTATCGCATCGAGAGCATCCTGTCACTCAACTCCGGCGAACAAAACAACCCGGCTCGGCTGTACAATGCCATGCTGGCCCCCCTGGCCCCCTACGGTATCAAGGGTGCCATCTGGTATCAGGGTGAATCCAATGCGGGCCGCTCCTATCAGTATCGTAAACTCTTTGCAGCCATGATTCAGGACTGGCGTGACACCTGGAACATCGGCGACTTCCCCTTCTACTACGTGCAGCTGGCCAACTACATGCAGCGCAAGGACGAACCGAGTGACAGTGGCTGGGCGGAACTGCGTGAGGCCCAGTCCATGGCCCTGGAACTCTTCTATACCGGCATGGCCGTAATCATCGATGTGGGCGAGGCGGACAACATCCATCCCCGTGATAAGCAGACCGTGGGTCACCGCCTGGCTCTGATCGCCCAGGCCCAGGACTACGGCCAGGACGTGGAATACTCCGGCCCCCTCTACAACTCCATGAAGGTTGAAGGCAACCAGATCCGCTTGCGTTTCGATTATACCGACAGCGGCTTGGTAGCCAAAGACGGTCCCCTGACCGGCTTCGCCATTGCCGGTGAGGATCGTCAATTCCACTGGGCTCAGGCCACGATTGAAGGCAACGAGGTAGTGGTTCAGAGTGACGAGGTCTCTGCACCGGTAGCCGTACGCTACGCCTGGGCGGACAATCCGGCCTGCAACCTCTACAACGGTGCAGGCCTACCTGCCTCGCCCTTCCGTACAGATAGCTGGCCCGGTGTCACCATCAATAATCAGTAGGTTCTACTCTTGCGTAAGAAGATAAACCGCAAAGGAGGCGAGCCAATGTTCGCCTTCGTAGTTGCCGCTGGCGATGTGGGGCAAGGTTGCCTCAGCGTGACGTTGAGCGGATACTCGCAGGATGTCACGCGTAGGATCGTCTGGCGCAAGGGCCTGGGCAATGGCATTCATGCACCAGGCCCGGCTGAGGTTGAGACCATCGAGATGGACGATCTTGGGATCGCTGCGATCTGAGACCTCGGCCGGTTCGAGCAGGGACTTGGGTTCACCCTGGGCCAGGCTGGGTAGAAAATCGTGAAGCCATGAACTAAAATCACTAGCTGGTAACACGCGACGCATGAGGTCGGCTTCCATGAGGCTGCGAGAGAAGAAATCGTCGCCATCGGGTTCCCACTGGGCTGGGTAGTCTCGATCCTGGCTGAAATAATCCAGGCTGCGCTGCACCAACAGAGCTTCCAATTCCTCATGTCCCACCACACGGGCATAGTCCAGGGCAAAGGCAATACCGAAGGCGGTATTGGGATGCACCCCACGACGGATGGGGTAAGTCTGACGGGGCAGGAAATCGAGATAGCGTTCGACCATGTCCTGGGCCAGGGGTGTGAGGTTCTTTGACCACTGGCGTCCATCGGGATCATCCCAGTCGTCTAGTTCCTCAGCCAACTTGAGCAGCCAGGCCCAACCATAGGTCCGCTCGAAGGAGGTGCGGCTGGGCTGATGAAGATAAGCGACCTCGGCCTGAATACTCTGCGAGGACAGGTGCCGATTTAGAACCCTGCGAATGTCACCGGCCTCAGGCAATGTGGAAAACCGCTTGAGCAGTCGCACCAACATCCAGTGGCCATGCACGGAGGAGTGCCAGTCGAACGAACCATAAAAGGCCGGATGCAAGGCGGCCGGCCCCTGGACGTCCTTGGCATCGTTCATGACGTGGTCCATTTTATTGGGATATTCCTGTTGAATGCCCTTGAGGGCGAGTTGGGCAAAACGACTGGCGGCTTCCTGGTTCAATGTCATAGCGACCTCGGATTGATCAACATTCATTGCGGGCATCCGATGACAAGAGGAACCCCATAAGAGGCAAAGCAACAGCGATACGTACAAATAGACTTTCATAGAGTCAACACCTGTTCTGGGTATCATCCGCTTTTGGGTTAGTTCGCCGGATCGGGCTCATCGGATTGAGCGACCTCCTGGGCCAGTTCCAGTTGCACGGCCCGGAGCAACTCTTGGAAGCGTTCCTCGGTATAACCGAGTGACAATAGCTTGATGGTGCCGTCCTTGCCAATCACGACATTTCTGGGGATACCGCTCTCAGCGTATTTGTTAAAAATCAGACTCTCGGGATCCGGGGCCATGGGGTAGTTCACCTTCTGATCCTGCTTAAAGGGCTTCAATTCCTCGGCCTGGTGATTGCGTCCCAAGGCGATGATGATGAAGTCCTCGCGCTCCTTATAGACCTGGTACAGATGCTTTTCCAGGTGAGGCATTTCTCGCTTGCACGGTGGGCACCAGGTCGCGAAGAAATTGATCACCACCACCTTGCCGACCTGCTGGCTCAAACGAAAGTCTTTGCCGTCCAGAGTCTGGCAGGCAAAATCCGGGGCAACCTGGCCCTGCAGAACCAGCCATTCTTTGGGTGGGTCCTGAGCCAGGACCGAATCCCACAAAACCGCAAGCAACAAAACCATCATCAAACGTATAATCTTCATCGTAGGCCTCCATTTTGCTGATATTTCAATCACGAATCGTCTAGGGGCATCACCACCACCCCATACTTGGCAGTATAGAGGCTGAGACGACTTACCGCTAGTGGTTTGTAACAGGAATAATGATGGGTAATCTCGCTGTGCCAGTGAGTCAGATGCAAGGAAGAAACCGGAGGCCTACTGAAGTAGGGCGAGGATTCCTGACACCGCAGATGGCCTGCTGCCACAAGAGAGTACCCGTCAGTTCGAGTGTTACAGACCACTAGTCCTGAGCTGAAAAACCTGGCCGGACGCGTGGTCCGGCCAGGCAGAATGGCGTTATTCAGCGGTGATCAGGACGTCATCAATCCAGAGGTTCTCCCGGTTGTCGATGGAGCTGCCTTCAAACTTGATACGGAAGGTGCTGTGGAAGTATTCGGGATTGCTGCTGCTGGACAAGGTCGTCTGATACTGGTGCCAGGTGTCCTCGGTGGAGTTGCCCAGTTCGTAGAGGTTGATGTAACTGGAGCCGTCGTAGAGTTGGGCATAGATGTTGTCGCCGTCATCGATATCGTCATCGCGATACCAGAATTCGATATCGATGCTGCTGTAGGCTGTGGTATCGAGATTGTCACTGATCAGGTCGTTGTCACGACTACCAGCATGGGCTGAGTAATTGCCTGATACGGCATAGGACGTGGTACGGTCCCAATCTGTGTTCCCACCGTCAGTCCAGTTGGCAAAGTCCAGCTCGAAACTGTCGTCCAACAAGGTAACAGGGCCGGAACTGGCATCCGTGGTGGCTGAGGCCGCAGTTGAGGCCGCGGCCTGATTCTGATTGGAACTGGTATCACGAGCCGTAACCGTATAGGTATACTGGGTCTCGGGAGTCAAACCGGTGTCCTCATAGGAAGGACTCGATTGCCAACCGCTGTCATTACCGCCCCCGGCCGTACAGGTAAAGTAATATTGCACACCGCTGGCGTCTGTGGCGGTGGTGGCCTCCATGGCGATGCTGTAGGCACCGGTGGCATAGGGAACCGTGGCCCAGGTCATGGGATCGGGCGAGGGAGGATCGGTGTCCGGAGTACCCCCTTCAACCAAATAACCAAAGGCATCCACAATGATCTCCGTGCCGCTGCTGGAGGCATTCTGCGTACCCGTGACACGGACGGCCAGGGTATGCGTGCCCGAGGTGAGCAAAGGCGTTTCGTAGAGCAAGGCGAAGTACTGCCCCACCGAGCTGTAGCAATCCACTGTATCGACGGACTGACCGTCCACCAGGATCTCGGCGTAACCCAAGTCATCACGCTTAAAGCCGTAGTAGCGGGCCTTGGTACCGGTGAAAGTGAAAGTCGCGGTCGAGCCGGTGGTCTCGCTATAGTGTTCAGTCTGGTTGTAACCAGGGTTGCCACTCCAGGTGCCCCAGGTACCGCTGTAGCTGATGCTGGCATCGTCGTCATCCAAGACCGTGGGCAATTCGTTCTCCTGGTACCAGCGGAAGTAATCCACTTCATAGTAATTGGGGAACGGGGTAGAGGAATCCGCATCATAGCGCATACCGCTGTTGAGGAGAATATACATAGAACTGGAGGTGACATCCGACCCGGTAAAGGTCTTGCGTTGCACACCGTCCATGCTCCACTTGGCATAGTTGGGCCCCCACTCCAGACCGTAGACGTGCCATGTCTCGAAACCTTCATTGTAAAGGTTGGTACTGTCCCAATGGGTATCGGTCCAATCTGGGCCCCAGCAGTAGCCCATGTGCATGCGGTCATCCGACCCGAAGTACTCGGCAATGTCGAACTCCGGCGGCCATCCACTCGAAAGCATCCAAAACGCAGGCCAAACTCCGTTACCCAGGGGATGCCGTGCTCGAATCTCCATATAGCCATAGGTCATCCAGGCGTGGCTATAAACCATCCCTTCGCTATAGGGGTATCCACCGAACTCGTCACCGGACGCCTCACGGCAACGTAAGATAAGCGATCCGTTACTGAGGTAGGAATCCTCGGCCGTAATCCAACTGGCATACTCATCGTTATGATGCTGACCACCCCACGGCAATTGACCCCAGTCCCATAGGCTATCGTCAATCGAGGTGCCATCAAATTCATCCGACCAGATCAACTCCCAATCCCCGGCCGGGACATCCGCATAGAGCGGAAAGGTAAACATTCCTAACAAAACCATCGCTAACCACCCCACTCTCACATGACATGTCAGTTCCTTCTGCATGGTCATACTCCTTTACAGGTACGTTCGATTCGTTTTTGTTGAAATGAACATTAATGGATTTGGGTGCATTGATGTGCGAGCAACCCCCTTTCAGGAACCCAAGTCACGGTGTTGAATAGAAAGCATCCAGCGACAACAATAGCACTGGTCAATCTCGAACCGAAACAAGTCCTCTCGCCGCTTACCTCAATCTCGGCAGTAAATAGCCCATTCACTGCGTTATTTGTCGTGTTTGCACCACCTCAGAAACAAATTTCACTATACCGCCTCGAAGTATCAATGCAATTGATTTTCCGGTTCTCCCCAGAAATAAAAAAAGGCCGAGCAAAAGCCCGGCCTTTGATGCAACGCTGATCATTCTATCAATTTATTGAGGCAGTCCGTCCAAGGGGACCTCTTCGACGTGGAGGTCGCCGTAGATCACGCGATAGGTTTTGGTGTCGCCTTGGCGATACCAGAATACGGCGGTGTCACTGTCACCAAATTCAACGCCCTGACCGGCATAGTGCCATTCGCCCTGAGACTGGTCAATGACCTGGAGGTACATCATGCTCCTGGCATAATGCAGTCCGACTTCCCCCTCTTGTTCCTTACTCAGTTCCAAGCGGGCTGCCGTTGCTTGGATCTCAGGTAGGAGTTGGAGTAACTCCTGCACACCTACGGTCTCCGGAAACAGGCCATCATTGATATGCTCTGCCCAGAAAGCGAACAACTCAAGCAGGTCTTCTTCGGTAGGATCACCAATTTGCACAGCTTCTTGATTGCCTAAGGTGTAGCCCTCGGGCACATCCATGCTGACCAGTTCATCCGGGACGGGGATATCGAATTCGATATTCTTGAGGATGTAGCTCGAATTCCCCATGCTCATTTCAATCCGTTTAGGCGTGGCCGTTACAGGATCGGCCCACAGGCGGAAGGTGCCCACATGATCCTTGATTTCAAAACCAATGGTCTCGACCCCATCGAAATCCCGAGTTCCAATTTTCTGGGCCAAACCCGGATTCTCTTCCACATTGACTACGATACTCCTGAGCATTTGCAGCAGCTTATGCGTTCCATCGGCCAGCATCCCTTCGATCCCCACCAGAGCAGCCCCATGGCTGGCCGGATCCAGGTTCAGCATCTCCTTTCGATCCAAATCGATAATCATAATGTTTTCCATATTCGACATAGTGCGCCGAATACGATTGCCCCTGATGATGTCGTGGATGACCGGGGCCTGACCTTCATCGCCCACGATGAAATCCAGTGCGATGGTGTGGTAATCGCGGATGTACTTGGCCACATCGGCAAAGGATACCTTGGCGGGCATGCTCACGACAATCAACACCGCCAATAGTGCGATGGCTGCCACTGAAAGTTTGATTGAATTTCTCACGATCTTTCTCCCTAACGACGGTTCCGACGGAACCGAAGACTGGTCTGTAGAATGGGCCAAAGCTTCGTCGATGCCGCTATGCACGCGACAATCCAGATCGGCACTGGCCTGGGCCTTGAGTTGTTTGATGTTTTTATGGATCTCTGAAGGTCTCATGATTTGCCTCTCGCTTAGTTGGAATACTTCCTTAGTTTCAAATGCGATGGTGCAGCCGGCTGCAAAGCGTCAGAGCTGCCCTCAGTCAGAAATGTTTTCATCTTTTCCACGGCGTAACGGTAACGCCCCTGGACGGTGTAGATCGAGGTCTCTTGCTGGGCCGCGATAGTGGCAAAGGTCATGCCGCCATAGGCCCGCAACACCAGGACCTCACGCTGTTCATAAGGCAACCGCTCCAAGCCTTGGGCCAACTGAGTCGAGGCCTCGCCGAACATGGCATGGAACTCCGGATCCGCACCACGACCTGTCACCGGGGCCACATCATCGATGGACACATGACGACGTCGGGCCTCGGACTTGTTGCAGTTGCGAGCGGTATTGGCCACACAGGTCGACAAAAAGCCCTTGAGGCTGCCGGTCAGCTTGAATCCACCTGCAGACCTGGCAAAGCCAATGAACACGTCATGAACCACGTCCTCGGCCAAATGCCGATCCGTAAGCAAGGCCGCGGCCAGGGTCACCAGATCGTCCTTGTACCGCTCGTAGATCTGGTGCAGGGCCGTGCGTTTGCCGCGATTGAATTGCCAAATGAGTATCTTATCCGTTACCATCATACACCGTTATTTAACAGGATTTTAAACACACAATCGATTGTTGCCTATACAACAACTGGAGTCGAGGCTTTGGTATAAAAAAAGATCACAGATCACAGTTCTCAGATCTCAGTTCATAGTTGGCGTTTGATCGCTATTTCAAGTCTTTTTCGTTGTCAATCATCACAATCCCTAGTAAGATAAAACCTTATAGGAAAAGGCGATTTGAGGGAATGGCTCAAATCCGGAAAGAAATCAGGTTTAGAGAGGACTGAAGATGACTCGTTTGATAGCGATTACATGGGTTGGACTGAGTTTAGCGACGATGCAAGCCCATGGTTACTCCGGAGGCACGGGTGAACCCAACGATCCCTACCAGATCGCCACGGCCGAGGACTTGATCGCCCTGGGCCAAGAGCCCAATGACTACAACGACTGCTTTATCCTGACCGCGGATATTGACCTATCCAGCTACAGCTTTGATCGGGCCGTGATCGCCCCTGATATCAATGATTCAACCAGTGATTTCCAGGGCATAGGGTTTGGGGGCATCTTTTCAGGGCAAGGTCACGTCGTATCCGGCTTACACATTGAAGGCCATGATTATCTCGGTTTATTTGGATTTTGCACCCCCGAAGCAACCATTACTCAATTAGGTCTGAATGAGATCTCCATCAATAGCAGTGGAGAGCACATCGGTGGGCTAGTGGGACATAATGAAGGAGCCATTCTATCAAGTTATAGCGTGGGAGACATCAGTGGTCATGCCAGTGTCGTGGGTGGTCTTGTCGGGTACAATAATGGTTGGGTTAATGGATTGATCACTTCATCTTACAGCATGGTGACGGTTAGTGGAAAAGAGACGACCGGTGGACTGGTAGGAAAAAATGAAGATGGCTCAATCATCTCCTGCTATAGCACGGGGGCTGTCACCTCAGAAAACTCTGGTGGAGGAAGGGGAAGGTCTGTAACCTCTGACACACTGCACCCTGGCGGTGGGCTCGTAGGAAGTAATGGCGGAGATTATGGTCGTGCAACCATCTTTTCAAGCTTTTGGGATATCGAGACTTCAGGGGCATCTGACAGTGCGGGCGGCACAGGATTGACAACCGCAGAGATGCAGACAGTCGCAACCTCTCTAGAGGCCGGTTGGGATTTGGTTGGAGAATCAGCCAATGGCACCTGTAACCTTTGGGTCGTCCAAGAGGGCTCCTATCCGAGCCTGGCGGCATTCTCCGGAGAGAGTCCAGCAGATCCCAACGGCTCCGGAACACCAGAGGATCCCTATCAACTGACAGATGCCAATGACCTGGGAACCGTATGGTCACAGCCCTGGGCAACCTATCGCATGGAAAATGATATCGATTTGTCCGGGATCACCTGGAATTCTGCAGTGGTCCCCCTGTTCAAGGGAGTTTTCGATGGCAATGAGCATGTGATCAGTCATCTTCACATCGAAGGCTATAACTATTTAGGGCTATTCAGACATTGCCGGCCACAGGCAACCATCGCCAATCTCACACTGGATGCAGTCGATGTCAATGGCATCGAAAACCGCATCGGAGGCCTGGCAGGTTTAAATGAAGGCACCATCATGTCCTGCAACAGTGACGGCCAGGTTCGTGGCCTTGGTGCGGTCGGCGGACTCGTGGGCGTCAATGTGGGTTCGCTGATATCCAGCCATAATACTGCAACCATCCGTGGGAGTGGGTGGCATGTAGGCGGGCTGGCAGGATATATTTGGGAAGGCAATATAACGTTGAGCACCAACACGGGAACTGTCAGCAGTTCTGATTGGTATGTCGGAGGGATAGCAGGAACGAATTACTTTGGTTCGCTCACAGACAGCTATAACACGGGCTCGGTCAGTGGTGACCATTGGCATATAGGCGGTTTGGTCGGATTCAATCGAGAAGGTTCAATCTCATCCTGCTACAACACTGGCACAATTGAGGGTGAAAAGTTTATTGGAGGCTTGGCCGGAATCAATTCAGGCTCTATCACATCATGCTACCAAACAGGAATCATTATGACCAGTTCATGGTACGGAGGTGCTGCAGGGATCGTAGCAAGAAACTCTGGCTCGATTACATCATGCTATAGTGCTGGAACATTTAGTGGCGCTGGGGATCCCGTCGGAATCACAGAAAATGATCTATTCGGTTCGGTGACGTCGTGTTTCTGGGACACCGAAATCTCTGGACTAACCGATAGCGATGGCGGTACAGGATTGACCACATCAGAGATGCAGGACATCAACACCTACCTAAACGCAGGCTGGGATTTCATCAACGAAACCGACAACGGCACCGATGACCTCTGGTGGATCGACAATGGCCAGGACTATCCCCATCTCTGGTGGGAAGCTGTTAACTGACTGAGGGTAAGAAGATAGGAGGATAGGAAGAGAAGAGTGCGATCTTGCACTCCTGCTGATTTGATCCCGGCCTCTTATCATCCGATCTTCTTCTCATCTTCTCTTCTCAGTTCCCAAACCTCCCTCTTTATAACTTTGAACCTTGAACTCTGAACTTTGAACCCAGACTTGCACATCCCCCCGACTCGCGATAAGATGTATCGCTTGATTTTGGAAGAACTTAGGAATCATACTTTAGCATGATAATACCGCTGATTATTACCATCGCCTTGGGCCTGCCCCAGGTGTTGTTTCTGGTACTGGTAGTACGTAACTACCGCTATGCGCTGGGTAAATTACGTAACCTTCAGATAAAAACAGACCAATTTAGCGTGGCCTTGATCGTGCCCTGTCGCGGATTGGATACCCAGTTCCGAGAGAACATCACCTCTCTGTACCGACAGGAGTTTACCCGCTACCGTCTGGTCTTCGTGGTCTCGGATACCGATGACGAGGCCTACCCAGTCCTCTGTGAGATCCGTGATGCCCAGTTGCCCCACTCCCGCGTTCAAAACGCCGAGATCCTCTGTGCCGGCCAGGCCGGGGGCTGCGGTCAAAAGATCCACAACCTGCTCTGCGGCGTTCGACATGTCGGCCATGAGGTCGAAACCCTGGTCTTTGCCGATGCCGATGTGCAGATGGGGCCCCATTGGTTGTCGAATATGCTGTCTCCCCTACTGGCACCCAAGCATGGAGCTACGAGTGGTTATCGCTGGTTCGTCCCCCAGGAAAACAACAGTGCCAGCATCGCCTTGTCCAACATCAATGCCCGCGTGGCACAGCTCCTAGGCAACACCCGTTTCAACCACACCTGGGGTGGCTCCATGGCCATCCACACCGAGCTGTTCTACCAGATTAAACTCGACGAGATCTGGGAACAAACCATCAGCGACGACTACTCCCTCAGCCGTGCCGTCAAGACGGCAGGCAAAAAGGTCGCCTATGTCCCACTCTGCCTCAACCCTTCCATAGAACGAATGGAGTGGGGGACATTATTGAAATTCCTGCAACGCCAATTCATCATCACCCGCGTCTGTGCCCCCGGTACCTGGTGGTTCGCCCTGGGGTCCAGTATCTATTCGTCACTCGGACTCTGGATCCCCCTGATCATGGCTTGCCTGCCCGGCTTGACCCCATCCACTCGACTCTGGTCTGCCGGCATCGCCCTGACCTTCGCCATCAGCCAATGCGGCCGCGCCATCTTCAGACAAAAGACCGCCTTGGTTTTACTAACCCCCTACCGCCAGCAACTCAAGGCTGCCGCCTGGGCCGACATCCTCTTGTTCCCCCTGGCGGGTTTGCTTATGCTCTTGGCTGTCCTGTCCTCAGCCTACACCAGCGTAATCGCCTGGCGTGGCATCCGTTATCGCTTAGTCAGCTTGACCGAAACGATTCGGTTGGATGACGATCAGGCCTCCGCCCGTCCACCGCGGTAACCTGCATCAGAGGGTGGAGGCTCAGGAGTCAAAACTCAGAAGATTATCAAGGGAGACGCAGCAACAACCTCAAGAGGAAATCAGCGTCTACATTGCTGTCCTGCTAAAAAATTAGCAGGACATGTGTACATTTCACACCATGGATTGCATCACCGTTGATCAGCCATCCAATCATTAGCGTCCACAGCATTTGGCAATAACTTAATCACATCCCCATCACTGATAATGGAAGCCATAAGACCTAAGTTTTGTCGTATCCAAGGTGTAACCTCCGACTTGGCAAGACCGTACCGCACTTTTTCCGAAGATCTGAAGGACCGAATAGCTATCTCTTGGGTGGTATGATCCAGTGAACCTTCGGTTTCTATCGTAAATAAAGCCATGGTTCATTTCCCAATGCTTATATTCCTGACAAAAGCCCCAAATTCGTGACATATGACTAAAAAACGGCAACTTTACCGGAACTTCTTGAGAGGTTTCATTGTCTTAAAAGTAGCCAACCTAATCCAGGAAGGAGAAGTCAATGCCCTACAAAGTCAGGACCAGATACATTCTCGTATTCATCAGCATCGGTATCCCACTGGCAATCATTGTTTACCTTGGCATTTTTCGTCATACAGGTCAGCAACTGCTCAACCAACGTTTGAGTGAACTACATCAACAAGGTTATCCCACGACTCTTGAGGATCTGGACGTCACACTTGATATTCCACCGGGAGCAAACAATGCAGGCCCCCTCTATATTGATGCCATAAGCCGTTTTACTCCCTGCACCATCAACCTATCCCAATTCGAACAAAAGCTGCCCATCTTGGCCCACCCCTTGCCCCCATCCGATCAAAAACTCATTCAGGAAATCCTCGCGGACTATAACGATATCCTAACGCTATTGCACCAAGCCGCTCCCATGGAATACAGTACTTATCCCATTGACCTAGACTCCGGTTTGTATTCAAACCAGCCCCCTTTAGTACCAGTGCAACAACTCATCCTTCTTCTATCCCTAGAAGCCTACAAGTCTGCTGAGCAGGAGAATCCCACCGCTGCTTACGAATCCATAAAAGCCGCCATTAACCTGATCCAGTTTTTTGATACCCCCGTGATCATCCACCATATGCTCATGAACCTGGGACAAACTCATGTCGTTCATAACCTACAACGGGTCCTCAATCGAACGAGCCTCTCTGAACATCAATTAACAGCATTGTCGGAGTCCTTACATGATTGGCTCCCCAGTAACGGACTGGCTCAACCTTTAGCTGCGGATCGTTGTCGGATGATCGCATTAGTCTCTCAACAATGTTCAAAGCGAGACGCCATCCACGCTAATTCATGGGACGAATTCATCATTTATCTACGATCCAACCTCGGATTCCTCTCCAGAGACATCATCCAATACATCGACCTCTCCCAAAAAAAGATTGATATCGCCCACCTTCCTGCCCATCAACAGCTTGAGGCCGCTCAGACTTATGCGGAATCTGTGAACGAACTTCGAAATCCATTCCTGGAATTAATCGTCAGCCGTTCCTCCTCCTTCTTTAAAAGTAATCTAAAGGCCCTGTCACAAGTTCACTTGGCTTACACAGCCATCGCCATAGAACGCTATAAACGTGCTTTCGGCAATCATCCGAACACCCTAGAAGATCTCGTTCCCCTATACATCACCACCGTGTCACTCGATCCATTCACGGGAAACCCCATGCAGTATGAATCTTCAGAACAAGGATACCGCCTGTTCTATCTGGATACGAATAGCTCAAGCGACATCGAGAGGGAGTCACAAGACCTGACTTTTACCGTGTATCGGCAGTGAACCACGGCCTTGCTGCGCAAGACCGTGCCACCCATTTCTTTAAGAACAGAGGTGTCGCCTATTGGGTTACACCGCAGAGCATCACTGCGACAGAGAGGTTGGCACGTCATCAACAGGGATGAACACCATATTTACATCCACCCAAGTCTCGAATTCGGGAGTCCACAGCATCACACTGTCAAATTTGGCATCACGCACTTGATAGGTTAATCCCGGAATAACCCCCTCAATGACCGCTTGTCCATTTTCGTTGGTTTCAAAGAATCGATCCGGGCCTCCCATCTTCACTCCATCAACAATGGGCGTAAACATAAACCTATTGTCAGGAACGGGGGCGTCATTGTGGTCCACAATCGTCACAGTGGCCTGCCCCGTTGAGAAGAGTTTCAAATCAACGAACAATGGCTCTTCACTGGGATCATCTGAAACCGCAAAGGAGTAGGCCCCCGCCAGGCGATGATCCTGTGATTCAGCATAAAGATGCAGACCCAGCCCTGCAGGTACACCTTTGAGAAGAAATTCCCCCTGAGCATTCGCCGTGGTTGTATCAATAAGCCCCTTCACCCCTGCAGCACGAAAGCTTTCACTGGCAGACGGATAAATCTTGACCTCCGCAGGATTCATACCAGGATGTGGTGCTATCTGCCCGACGACCTCGGTCAACAATCCCGCAATGGGAGAAAACTTTAAGGTCGCCGATATTTCTGAGCCGGAAGCCTCGAAACTCGTCGCCGACTCTTCAAAATTGATCTTGCTGAGTACGTAAACGCCATCCGGTGGAGAAGAGGCAAACAGCGAGGTCTCTCCGGGCAAAACACGTACTGAAAAGACCCCATTAACATCGGTATAGCCATTAATCCGGCCAATGGCATTGGAGCCTATCACTCGTGCACCCGCTAAAGGTTCCAAGGTATCAATGGTCACGACCTTGCAATGAATCAGGGTCGTTTCACGGTAGGCCTCCAGTACCAGATCATCGACCACCTCTCCCGCTTTCAATGAAATCGTCTGTCCGGGCAAACAATACTGGTCATGACGAACCCGAATAACATACGAGCCATTTCCTGTCTCACCTTCGCCCCAGGCACTCTTGTCCCAACCGGCAGCGGGGAGATCCACCAAGGAAAACTCTCCTCTATCGTTGGTTTTGGCATAATAGGTCAGGCTCATTCCATCGGGGCAAAAAACGACCACCGCATCCTTGATGGGCTGGTTTTGCAAGCCCAAAACGTGGCCCGAGACAGTCGCCCCTTGGGTGAGACGAATCTTAGTCTGATCCGAGAAGGCCATTCCTTTAGCATAACCATCCAATGTCGCATAGTAGCTACAATATGTCTGAGGCAGATTCGTCAACCGAACTTCTCCATGAACATCGGATAATGCATCACTAACACCGAGATTCTGAGTGATAAACGCACGCTGTCGGAAAAGAGGATCGCTGGACTGGCGGTCACCTACATAATCCACCCAGACTCGTACCCCAGGCAGGGGTTGATCATTGACGTCAACGATTGTCAGCGTATGCTCAGTCGGCTCAGTCAACACGACCTCATAGTGTGACTTCTCCAATCCTGGCTCAATCGTGGTCCAGCCAAAGGCATAGTCGTCATGAGTCGCGATCAAGAGGCACTTGTCACGGTCATAGTGGTGCTGCGTCAGTCGTTTGAACACTGGACCACGGTCCAGAACAAAGGAGCCATTGACATCAGTGGTTCCTCTCGCAAGGACGCAGTCATCCAGTGTCCCCCAGCCATCGTAATACAATAGGACATTGGCGTCGGCTAATCCCTGGCCCTGTCGATTAACCACACGTCCCTGACACCCGATCACCTCCGGTGCGAAATCAACCCCTTGATCTACCTGCAACGAAATCGGCTTTAACACCGTTTTCTCTTGTTCCGGCAACTCGGCAGTTGGGATTATCCGAGACTTTATTTGCTCGATGGCCCGTTGATACGCATTATCCCCCTGCCCTTGCCAGGTGTCGGCCAGTTTCTGCAAGGCAGGGATGGCCTCTTCATCTCCAATCTCAACCAAATACCCGGCAATGGCGATTTGGGTCTCTGGTTGGCCGGTCTCCAGCAAGGCCAGGAGTCCTGCTTGATCATGATTGGCATAACACGAATCTGCAAGGAGTCGTTCTTCTTGGGGGGACTGCCGCTTCTGAGGCGATTCATGTGGATTCTCTGGGGTGGCCTCCGAGCCAGTGACAATGTCCTTGACCTCGGGTGTTGATGTCTTTGTCTGCACACCGACGAGGTGCGGTGCCAGTAATAGTACAGCTAAAAAAATCAATGCGATTGCCGCCATTCTCCCATATTTATTGAACATAATAAATTTCCATATACTGACCCGTCGAGTTTCCGGACGGGATCGTGTCCATTGATCCAATCGTTCATTGGCCGTGTCCAAAATGCGTTGGTCCACCCAAGGATCGATTTGGAGGCTTGCTTGTTTATATAACTTTCGTATCCTGCTTGAAGGATTCATAGGATCTCCTCATGATTCAGGATAAGTCTGAGTTTTTCTAAACCATAGCGATATCTGCTCTTGACCGTATCCACTGAGACTCCCTGTTGGATGCCAATGGTCTTGAAGGTCAACTCTCCATAAACATGCAAGGCAACTACCTCACGCTGCTCAAAGGGCAACTGCTCCATGGCAGCCGCCAAGAGTTTGCCGTCCTCGTTGACCTGCAAACGACGCACGGGCTCATGAGAGTCCGAGACGGAATCCATCCTGACCGCATGGCTCGGTCCATAGCGAGCCCGGCGATCCCGGTTGAGATTACGGGCCCGGTTCGCCACACAAGTCATTAAATACGCCCGGATGCTACCGGTAAGACGAAATCGGTGCAGGCCTTCCACAAAACGGGCAAACACATCGTGTACCACATCTTCCGCCAAGGCCGTATCATTGAGCAAAGAAACCGCCAGTAACATCAAATCCGTCTTATACTTGTGATAGAGTCGAGCCAAGGACTTGTGACAGCCCTGCTTACATCTCAAGATCAGCAGTATATCTTCCATGGAACATCCAACTGAAACCGTACAAACGTTTGTCACCAATATAACACGGTCACAGGCTAGAAGGGTTTATCGGAGTGCAGAAATTCACAAAAAAAGCCGAGTCACGCGACTCGGCTTGGAAACTCGCAAACAAATACCAACTTATTCATCCAACAGTATTTGAATCCATTCCTCCAATTCGTCTCGCTCTGGCAAGACACGCACATCCCCTTGTTTATCAATGAGAAACGTTGCAGGAATTCGATTGACGTGGCATCGTCCCATGGTGACACCCAAACGGGGACCCCTGATCATTGGGTATCCCCATCGGCTGCTTGATCCAAGGCGATGGGGAATTGAATCCCTTTCTCTTGAATCCACTCATCGAAAGATTCCTCGCTCATGAGATCTTCCACTTCTTTAATCAATGAATGACGTATGGCAATGATTTCTAACCCCTGGCTATGATAAGTCTTATACAGTTCGCTCAAAGGCAGCAGTACGCTTTCTTGAGGTACAACAAAACACATCTGCAGCAACACGACTTTGCCTTGGAGTTGAGCCATGGTGATGGGTTTGCTGTTGTACCACTGGGCTATTTTCAATTCCGGGGCCTGTTTTCCCAAGACATGCCATCCCCTTGGGAAAATCTGAATCGTGCATTCGTTGCCATCAGGCATTACCATTCCCCCCGAGTCTCCATAACCCTCCATAGAAACATACACCCCAATGGGCTCCGCATCCGGCAACCCCCTTAGAGTAAAGCGTCCTTTGTAGTCCGTTATGGTTGTAATGGGGTTACGTCGTGCATCAGTGACTTGCGTTTCCACCGTTGCTCCAACCACGGGCTCTCCAGCTTCATTAATGACCGTTCCCCCTGATCACACTTCTCCGTTCCAGGGAACCATCTCGGTTCTTGTAGGTATGGATGATAAACGTCACCCACATCGTACAATTTCGTTGGGATTTAAGGGGTTGATTTGAGCAAATCCACTACTGTTGCCATTCCCACTGAGATGTAATGGATGCCCATAGGGAACGTTATTGAAGACGAAAGTCCCGTCAGGTGCAATCTCAGGATCTTCTCTCCACTGCCAACCTCTATTGCCAGATTCCACCGACAAATAGATACTCGCTTGAGCATCCGGATGTGCCTCGCTATCCACCATACGCCCCATCAAGGTGGCAAAAT
Source organism: Sedimentisphaerales bacterium (assembly GCA_963662565.2). Lineage (GTDB taxonomy): Bacteria > Planctomycetota > Phycisphaerae > Sedimentisphaerales > Anaerobacaceae. The sequence goes on from CAXXXG010000007.1 coordinate 58,811, forward strand.
GCTCGACTGTAAATTGGATTCCATCGTAGAGATCAGACGAGGAACAGAGGATGGCATTGCCTCTTTGTTTGGACTTGTCGAAGACACGTAATAAATGCAGGTTGTTCGCATCCCCTGGCAACAGTCTCATTTCAAAAACGCCATTAACATCCGTAGGGATCAGTTCGTCCGACCAATTCCCGATATAGCCTTCAACCGGATGGCCTTGCAGATCGATCAGTTGACCACTAAACGTAGGTTGAGAAGAAATCTCAACCTGTACCTTCTGGATTTTAGGATCCGAAGTAACCGTGAGCCCCATCTCGCGATAGGATCGTGTACCCTCCTCCCAAGACTCCACTCTAAGGGTATACTCGCCTGGGAATAGATGCAACTCCGCCAGGCCCTGATGATCGCTGTGCTCGCCTGCCTCAATTCGGTTTTCTTCCAGTTTCTCTGACAAGGGAAGACGCACATACAACCAAACATCGGAGACGGGTTTACCCGTTTGCTCATCCGTCACAAAAACCTCAATCGTTTTCTTTTCTTGCACAACAAAAATAAATACCCTGTTCTGTAGAAAGAGGCAGACACCTCAACGTATTGAGCCGCACATAAATCCACGCCTGTCCGTGCAGAGGCCTCTAAGCGATGAAGGCCTGGACTTACACTTTCTATAACAAATTGACCTTGGCTATCAGCATGGGCAAACTTTTCATCGGTTTCATCCACAATCACCACCGGTTTGTCATAAGGTTGCCCATTGGGCTGGAGAACCTTACCTCTGATAACTCCACCTGGATCCATGACAATCTGAACATCCTCATCTCCGGCCTGGAAGGGATAGCGTTCATCCTCGTCATTCGAATCAGCTCCACTGATGTAAGTGCCATAGCCATCGGCATTAATCCGCAATCGCACACGAGCCGGTTCCGGTAGGCGATCCAACACAAAGATTCCCTGCTCATCCGTTTGCACAGATAAATTCATCATTGTCCATCTGAGCATGATGTCATCCTTTTGCTCATGATGGACGATCTGTACGGCAGCCTCCACAGTCGCTCCTGAGATAGCCCTTCCCTTTGGATCCGTGATCGTCCCCAAGATGGTCTCAGCAGGATAAAGGGTGACATGCATGTCCTCATACGATGAGGTCTTCTGAGGAGGAATCAGATAGGCCCACAAACCATACTCGGGATGATCGAAATAAATGATAAACATCTGTGAATCGGGATTCCCTGAGATTGAGGCCTTCAAAAGGAATTCACCCTGCTCATCTGTGACCGCTTCTTCAGCCAGAACCCGACACTCCATCTTCCGATTGAATACCTGGGCCCACACCCGCACATCGGCAATGGGCAACCCGTTTTGATCACTGACTCGGCCTTGACAAATCACTTGCTCAACTGATGCAACCTGCACTTCTTCAGATTGAGAGAGGGCTTGAGGCTCGACATTCGCTTCTTGAGACGATGTTTCCTGTTGCTGTCTGGAGAATATTTGTTCAATCGCCTGCTGATAGGGATTAGCCCCCTGCCCTTGCCAGGTGTCCGCCAGTTTCTGCAAGGTTGGGATGGCTTCTTCGTCACCGATCTCGGCTAGGTAACCGGCGATCACTATTTGAGTGGTTTCCGAACATGTCAGCAACAGATCCAACAAACCATCCTGGTCGTGCTGTTCGTATAGCGAGCGAGCTAAAGTCAAATGCTCTTGCACTTCGGGCTGGACCTGTGGCTCATCGACTGGGTTGGTATCGGGTGGTTGAGTGACATAGTTCTCTTTTGAGGGAATGGAAGCGGGTTCCTCGCCGATCAGGATTTGGGCCAGGAATAGCATCCCGACGATGAAGGCGGCGGCGACCGCGAGTTTGGTGATTGGGCTTTGCATAATGATTCTCCATACACCCATGCGGGGACGTGGCTGTTCGGCAGCCCGATCGATCGTGGCATAGACCCGTCGATCCAGGCGGCTGGGGGCCGCAGTTCGCATGGTTTTCAAGAGGTTTTCCAATTCTGTCGGTCTCATTCTTTTTCACCCAACAAAGACCGCAGTTTCTCCAGGCCGTAACGGTAACGGCCCTGGACCGTATTGATCGAGGCCCCTTGTGACTTGGCGATCGCCTTAAATTTCAAGTCACCAAAGGTACGCAAGACCAAGACTTCACGTTGTTCATAAGGCAACTGTTCCAAGGCCCGAGCCAGCCGCTCCTGCTGCTCGCTCAGGACCACCGTCTCCTCCGGGGCCGGTTGCCAACGCTCCCCAGAGGGTTCATTTTTCGCCACGGCCCTGCCCTTGCGGGAGATCATATCCCGACAGGTATTGGCCACGGCCGTGAGCAGATAACTGCGTAAGTTCCCACGGATAAGAATCTTGTGTTGCGAGGCCAACAGCCGCACAAACACCTCATGCACCGCATCCTCGGCCCCCTGCCCATCTCGCAACAGGGCCATGGCCAGGGTCATCATGTCGTGGCGAAAACGGTCGTACATCCCGCGCAGGGCCTGCACATCCCCTTGACCAAACCGCTTTATCAAGTCCTTCGCCTCGTGCATGAATCTTCCTAAATGCCCGACATCACCTCTATGACCGGGTCGTGACGTGGTTTAGTATATAAAAAATCGGGCCAAAACGCTCAAAAACAGTTTTGGGCGGATTCAAGGTCAAACTTCACTATTGCACAACAATGATGAATTCGATGCTCGACCCAGCCAGGAACACCGTGTTGATTGACTCTTGAAAGAAGCTGGAGCGATCAGATGGGCCATCATTGAAGATCCTTCGCCAAGTACCAAGGCCGACCCACGTCCTGCTAAAATTTTAGCAGGACGCAATTTTCAATTTTCTCATAGGACGAACAAGACCTGAGTTTTGTAGTGTACAAGGGATGAGCCACAGCCTTGCAGCGCAAGACCGTGCCACACTTTTCAGAAGGTCAGAGGGACTGAGGTACGGAGTAACCGCCTTTGGGTTAATGCCCCAAAGCGTTTTAAGCCTGATAAAATACAAACGGCCCTCAAAACGCAGAAAAAAAAGCCGAGTCATTGGACTCGGCTTTTAATTCTATCTTTCTCGCTTTAGGGGATCGGAATAACGGTCACTTCACCTTGTTGTAATGTGGCAGTTACACTTCCTTCATAGACCACTTTATCAACAACACCGGACCCCTTCATATATTGCATGACTCGATAGTGAATCTCAAAATTCCCTTCGGGCATGTCAAGCATGGGTGGGGAGTCGCTCTGGAGTTGCTCCTTTGGCATGCTAATGGAATATCGATCGTCCGTACCCCAAACAGTAAGCCGTTGATCTAAGGCCTCGGTTTGAGAGTTCACTAGACAGCAATCAATTTGAACGCTGTCAGCAACAATGAATTTGAGCAGCTCATCTGACACCTCGAAATTCACCTGAACGGCGGGAAGCAAGGCAATGGCCAATGAGGCGACCTGCCCATCTACAACTTCAATTGGATCGGATTGGCTCCCAAGATAACCCTCTGCACTGGCAATCACCCAGTAGGTGCCGGATGGTAATCCATCAAAAAGGCATTTACCATCGTCATCTACTTGCTCTTTAGAGCTATTATAAAATCGATAAGGCAGGCTGTGATGAGCCATAAAACGAGCCTCTGGGATGGGTTCTCCTGTCTCTGCGTCAATGACTTGCAGATCAATCTTGCCATTGCCGTAGTTCCATTTCACAGATGGACAATCCTCTGAAGGGGCTAAATCCATGACGTCAGATATCGCCAGAACCCTATCTTGGTCACTCAAGGCCATAAAGTATTGCCCCGTGAAGAGCGGCTCAATCTTGAAAGCCCCCTCTTCATCGAGAACCGGCCTAATTCCAGGGATGCCTTGCCAATCGCTATAGCGACTCCCATATCGTTGAGTATCAGGTCCCTTACGGCGAATAGTCAGCCTCAAATCCTCATGGGAGATAAATTCTTCAGGGATGGAACCCTGAATAGAGCCATGACCGACATTGATATCGAGATTGGAATCATCCGGGATATTGACGGTTCGGTAATACACATATTGTTCGAGATGAAGCCAGGACACCGGCACCTCGACCTCATTATCGTACCATTCCATGCTCAAGGTATAGTCACCCGCTTGCAAACCTGACAAGCTGAAGCAACCACGAGCATCGGTATAGCCGGCAACGAAATCGTCACTGCCCCAATCCAGCTTGACCTGGGCATTCTCCAAGGGATAATCATTCACGCGAAACTTTCCAGTTAGACGATGCTCGCCTTGCGGTTTAAAGTCGAGTTCTTGAAGATCGCCCTTCGCAATGGAAAGGACCTTTTGGTCGATGGGACAATTGCTCTTCAAACTCACCCGAACCCTGTATTCACCTGGAACCAAATCCTCGATTTGGTAAAAACCGTCTTGATCCGTGCGTGTAGATCGGTCAAAAATCCGGTATGTCTCATCTAACGGCCCTCTTGCCATCGAACTGGTTCGCCGTGCATCAACCGAGGCATTGACGATCCCTATCCCATTCGTATCAACCACGTACCCCTGCAATGTGGCACCTTCAGTAAGTTCAATAGTGACGAGATCTTCAGACTCACTCACCAGTTCCGATCTAAGGATAATCTGTGGAGCATAATCAGGGGCCGAAATCCCCACATACGGCCTCTCCCAGAGGCCTCCATCTAGGGAAAAGAAGCCATCTTGATCGGTTCCGGACGTCACCCAGTAGTCCTGATCAAACTTATGGTTGGCTGAAAAACTGATCACCGCAGCACCGACCACGGCATTGCCCTCTTGATCCACCACTCTACCTGCAATGATGTCGGCCGATTGCATCCGAAACAGGGAGCGATTGGGATCCGAGGAAAAAGGTTGTACCACAACAGGATCGCAGGTCAAGGGATTATACCCATCCGCGTAAACCATCATCTTATACTGCCCTCCCACCGGGAGGCCTTCACGATGAGTATCAAAGCATCCTTGAGCAGAAGTAAAGTGATATCCTTCCCGCACCCACGTAGCCCCAAAATGTCGACTGACCTTGCCGATGTCCGTCGCATCCAATCGAACTCTAAAATTTGTAATCGGATCTCCGGTTTGAAAATCGAGAACCTGACCATAAATGGCACCGGTGGTATGCATTTCAATCCGATGGGATTCTTGTTCCAGGTCAACTTCGTAGTCACGCCCTACCCTACCGGGAGCCATGGCCCATAGGGTAAGCGGCCCTGTGATGGGTGCATTGGGGATTAAAAATCGACCATTGGGATCAGTGACGACACGTCCTGTGTTGAGATATCGCACACCCTTGTATTGGGAGATGCTAATCGAAGCATTGTCAATGGGAACTCCGTCTTGATTGAGTACAAGCCCCTCGAGTGTTCGAGATGCAGGCAGTTGAATATCCAGAGTCCACTCGGACTGATTTTCAGTCAAAGCATATTGGCCCACATAAGGGGCATGAAGAGGATCGGAAGCAGAAAGTACAACTTCTCCCGCAGGGACATGAACAAATCGATACCGACCTTCCGAGTCCGTCTGGACATTGGATATGTGTCCAGGACTAATACTGATCGTTGCCCCCAATACGGGTTGCCCTTGTAGATCTTTAACCTGCCCAGAAACGGTTACTCCCGCACGGAGAATCCCTTCCTGGAATACAGTTCCTCCGGCAGCAGGTGGGGAAAAGGTTAACCGCAAAAAACAATAGTCAGGATGTGATATGTTCAGGTTACACGGCTGATAATGAGGATTAATCCCACCAACAACAAATTCACCTTGAGCATTGGTCTGAACCGGAGGTCCGGCAAAGGGCCAGGCTTCAACACTAGCCCCTGCAACAGGAAGGCCATCCACATTATTTACCACTCCCACAACCTGAGAACCCGGAGTCAATTCAATTTTCAGAGATTGAGAGGTGTTACCATTAAGACTCACCGTTTCCCGCTTGGAGGCATATCCCTCCGCCATCACATAAACAGAGTAATCCTGGTGATTGGCATCCAGAGACAATGTAAAAGAGCCCTTCCCATCCGACGGCTTTAAGGCAGAGGATTTAAGCCCCACAGAGGCATACGGGATCGGCATCCCCGTACCGGCATCCACGACGACTCCGGCCAATGAGATCGATTTTACGGACTCCTTATCCACCAAGCCAGAGTTTGCCTGCTCTTGGAACTCCTCATGATTTTCTTTCAAGCGTTCCAAGATTCCTTCGATTGCCTTTAGATAGGGATTAATCCCCTGACCCTGCCAGGTATCGGCCAATTTCTGCAGGGCAGGAATGGCTTGCTCGTCACCGATCTCGCCCAAATACCCAGCGACTGCAATTTGAGTCTCTTGTTGGCCGGTCTCAAGCAAGGCCAGGAGTCCGGCTTGATCATGATTGGCATAAAGCGAATCCGCAAGGAGCCATTCTTCTTGGAGGGTCTTCTGATTTTGAGGAGACTCCAGTGGATTCTCTGGGTTGGTCCCAGAGCCAGTGACAATCTCCTTAACGTCCGGTGTTGATGTTTCTGTCTGCACACCGGTTAGGTGCGGTGCCAGTAATAGCACGGCTAACAAAATGACCGCGATGGCCGCCATTCTCCCGTATTTATTGAACATAATAAATCTCCATATACAAACCCGTCGAGTTTCCGGACGGGATCGTGTCCATTGTTCCAATCGTTCATTGGCCGTGTCCAAAATGCGTTGATCGACCAACGGATCGATTTGGAGGTCTGCTTGTTGATATAACTTTCGTATCCTGCTTGAAGGGTTCATAGGATTTCCTCACGATCCAGGATAAGTCTAAGTTTCTTTAGGCCGTAGCGATATCTGCTCTTGACCGTATCGATGGGTTGCCCTTGCTCAGTGGCGATGGCTTTGAACGTCAAAGCACCGTAGATATGCAGCGCCACCACCTCACGTTGCTCAAAGGGCAACTGCTCCATGGCCGCTGCCAAAAGACGGCACTCCTCATTGCCCACCAAGCGACGGCCAGGCTCATCCGCTTCCGACACGGAATCCATCCCGTGTGCGTCACTGGGACCATAACGAGCCCGACGATCCCGGTTGAGATTGCGAGCCCGGTTGGCCACACAAGTCATTAAATACGCCCGGGTGCTACCGGTAAGGCGAAATCGGTGCAGGCTTTCCACAAAACGGGCAAACACATCGTGCACCACATCTTCGGCCAAGGCTGCGTCATTGAGCAGCGAAACGGCCAGTAACATCAAATCCGTCTTATACTTGTGATAGAGCCGAGCCAAGGACTTATGGCAGCCCTGCTTACATCTCAAGATCAGCAGTATATCTTCCATGGAACATCCAACTGAAACCGTACAAACGTTTGTCACCAATATAACACGGTCACAGGCTAGAAGGGTTTAACGGGTTGCAGAAATTCACAAAAAAAGCCGAGTCACACGACTCGGCTTGGAAACTCAATGGCCAACAAACACCAACTCATTCATTCAACAGCTTTTGGATCCATTCCTCCAATTCTTCTCGCTTGGGAGAAACGCGAATCTTTCCCTCTTTATCAATGAGATAATGGGCCGGTGTGGCCTTGATCTCATACAAGGTATAGGTTTCCCCATTGCAATCACCTTTATCCAGGCAGAACATAAACGGCACGGTTTGTTCAGACAAATAGTGTTCGATATCCGCCTCGGTGACTTTACCAGCCCAATCCTGGTCAAAAGGTTGGTGAATGGCAATGACCTCCAGACCTTGGTCCGAGTATTTCTCGTACATCTGCTTGGCACGCTGCATGTCTTGATCGTAAGTCGGCAATAACACCCCAATCTGCAACAGGACCACTTGGCCTCGCAACTCCTGGAGTGTCACCGGATCGCAGTTGTACCACTGTCCAATCTGGATTTCCGGGGCCTCCTGTCCCTGCATGTCCCACCCTTGGGGAAAAATTTGCATATCACATTCGTTGCCATCCGCACAAACTTTTTTCCCACAATGACCGTATCCGGAGAGATAAAGGCTCATCCGGATTTCTGTGTCTTTGGGCAAACCTTTTAGCGTGTAGCGTCCTTCACGATCCGTGACGCCTTCGTCAATCGAATCGCTATCATAAGCTTTCACACGCACTCCAACGACCGGATCTCCGTTTTCATCGGTAATCCTGCCTGTCAGCACTCCCGTCCAGTCGGTTGTCTCATCAATGCGGCGATCCTCATTCAAAATGATATCACCGACATCCCTGTTTTGCCCCGGCTCAAGCTTTTCGAGCTTAATTCCACCCCACAGCCCCTTCTTTTCAGCTTGAACACTTACATAAATGGGCAATCCAGTGGGGACATGTTCAAACACAAAAATGCCATCCGGGTACAGCGTGACCTCCCAAGGAACCCTGCTGCTATATCTAGTGGTTGCCCCTCCGGGCATTGAGATTCCTATCTGTGGTTCTATTGTTAACTCAGGGCTCCCATCCGATCTTAAGATCCTCCCTGTAATTGTGGCACAGGATTTCAAAACAATCGACTGTCCGTCGACCCAGTCAGCACCACGATAATAGAAAGCATGCCCAAGTTGCTTTTCTTGATCATAGGCATACCCCACACGGTACTCGTTTCTATTGCCAAATGGCTTGGGAATACGAAACCGCCCATTGGGATCGGTATAACGAGGTTCACCAGAAATTTGAATGATACCCGGTATGGGATAACCCTCTTCATCAACCAAATATCCTTCAATACTCCTGCTCATTCTCGTGGTCACCTCAATCGTTGTCCCTTGCCCCTCAACGACGGCCTCAACCGACACCCTTTGACTAAATTGATGAACACCACTGTCTCTCCAACCATTGGCATGAATGAGGTATTCACCCGGCACTAATTGCAGAACACATTGGCCCTGAGCATCACTCTCAACAACCGCCCTAGGGAGATCCCCTCCTTCCACACATTGTGCATATACCGCTACATCGGGTAAAGGCTGATGGCTCGTTTGGTCTACAACAGTGACCCTAAAAGGATTAGGTTCTAGTATGCGTAAAACCACATCATCGTTCTTTTCGTTCTCAGAGACAAAAAGGTTCAATGGCCTACATATGGGGATTTTGCTTTTTTTAGAATCAAATGCCTGTACCCAGTATTCCCCATCAACGAGAGATTTTAAGGAAAAACGGCCCTGAAGATCGACAGGCTCCAAAGCATAATTCGTCTCAGAGCGAGCAATAACAACAACATCTGGAGTACTATAGGCTTCACCGTCATTTAGCTTAAGCTGTCCCGAGATCACACCAGTCGCCGGTGCCAACTCAATAACTAAGTTCTCCTCACCCGCCCTAATTGGATATACACCAGCATTTGACTCATCGGAGGAGGAATAATTGCCGTAACCAACGCCAGACACATACAAATGCATTCGGGCAGGTTTAGGGATTTGAGGTAGAATGAACTGTCCTTTTAAGTCCGTCAATACGGATTCGTGCAACGCCCGATCCAGTAGTAAGTACCCATAGCATCCCATATCAGCAAAGCATTGAAGATTGGCTTTGACTTCAGCCCCTTGAATCGGCAGTCCCATGGTGTCCACGACCCGGCCTGACACAGGTGCGGAAGGATACAACACCATCTTGAAAGCTTCTGGCAAGTTGAAAACAACTCCCTCTTTAGCACGTGCCAACGGGTACCATTGAAACCACCCAATTCCAAAGTCAGAGTGGTCAAAGAAGAGCGTCCGGATTTCCTCCGGTGGATCCGGCTCAGCTGCAACCGTTAATACAAAATACCCCTGAGCATCTGTATAGGTTTCACCACTGAGGTCACAGAATTCTTCATCACGACACTGCGATCCCACCCAAACACGCACGTGAGAAATGGGAACGCCCGCTTCATCCGTGACATATCCCTGGTACGTTACTTCAGAAGACGATTCCGTGTTCACCAGAGATTCAGGTACATCATCTTCCAAAACAGTATCCATCTTCTCTGAGGACTCTATTTGACTCTTAGCTTTTTGATTATCTCTTGTCTGGATCTGTTCAATCGCCTGCTGATAGGGATTAGCCCCCTGGCCTTGCCAGGTGTCGGCCAGTTTTTGCAAGGCGAGAATGGCCTCTTGATCACCGATCTCACCCAAGTATCCGGCAATGGTGATTTGGGTTTCTGATTGGCCGATCTCCAAAAGGGATAAGAGGCCCTGTTGGTCGTGGTTTTGGTAGAGTTCCCGAGCTCGTTGCAGTTCCTGCTGAGCAGGGTCCGGCTCATCCGGTTGCGGGGTTGGGGTGGGTTTGATTTCTTTGACGATGTCTCTTGGTGACGGTGTCACTGGGACGTCCTGGGCGGTGAGGTGGCGGGCTAGGGCCAATAGGGCTACGATGGCGATGATGGCGGCGGCGATCTTGGTCAACGGACTCTGCATGATGCGTCTCCCGAGCCGGAGCAGGACCGAGGATTCGGTCTGAGTTCCGGCCTTTTGGCTTGCTCGCTGTTGCAGGGACGCCAGGGTCTGGGGGTGACGCTCGGACCAGGCCTGATAGTCCGGCTGGGGTTGGCCCGGACGGGTCTGTTCGATGGCTTGGTCCAGCCAGTCTCTTTGTTGCCTTTGATGCCGGTTCATGACGCACCTCCCCGGTAGCCTTGGGCCTGGAGGGCCTTCTTGATCATCTTACGGGCCCGAAAGAGCCGACCACGCACGGTGTGGCCGGCAATGCCCAGGACCGCGGCAATGCGATGGTAGTCCAGGTGCTGGTAGTAGTGCAGCACCACGACTTCACGGTACATGGGCTCCAGGCTGTCGACCGCGGCCTTGACCTGGTCGCGTTGTTCCTGGTCATGCGTGTTGTCCGTCACGGGGGTAGTGACACGGTTCTCGTGATTGTCACGCCGTTGTCGATCACGTAGATGTTGATAGGCTTCGTTGCGACAGATGCGACTGAGCCAGGGCCCGAAACGATGAACTTGTCTGAGATCTCCCAAGCCTTCACAGGCCTTGACAAAGGCCTGCTGGGCGATGTCCTCGGCCGTGTTGAGGTCCAGGACCACGGCATAGGCCAGCCAGACCAGGGTGGCATAGTATGACTCATAGAGCCGACCCCAGGCCCGGGTGTCCCCTGCGCGAGCAGCGATTACATGTTGTCGTTCGATCTCGTTGGCCAACGAATCTATCCTAAGTACCGATCAGCATTTCCCTATAGATGAACGGGAGGTAGGAAAAGTGCGCTACGAAAGAAAAAAGGCATAAAAAAAGCACGGCCTCATCATAGTCAAAGCCGTGCTTCAATACAACAATTCAACATGGGTCTACGGCATAACGATATCCTCAGGCATCATAAGGATAACGCTTTCTTGACCGATGAGGTCAATGCGGTGCAGGGCCTGGATGAGGGTGCGGGCTCGTTGGGGTTCGGTGCGTTGCAGGGTTTGCAGCAAGGGCTGGAAACCGCTGAGGCTCAGGGCGATGTCCGAGGGACGGGTGTTCTGACCGGAGGACTCTTCCAGCAGTTGGGTGATGAAGTCCTTGGGCTGCGGGACGACGCGTACATCGTAGTCGTCGAGCGAGGCCTTTTTTGCGGCGGCTTCGATGGCGTCCTTGAGACCACCGAGGTAGTCGACCAGGCCCAGGTCGAGGGCCTGCTTGCCGGTGTAGACACGACCGCCGGCGATCTCGTCAATGGGCTTACGCAGACGATAACCGCGGCCTTTGGTGACATGTCCCTTGAAGACGTCGTAGACCTGATTCATATAGTCGAGGAAGACCTGGCGTTGGTGGTCGCTGAAGCCCTGGTTGGAACTGAAGATGTCGGCATTGGCTCCGCGTTGATAACTCGCCCAACTGATGCCGATTTTGTCCCACATGCCCTTGGTAATAAGCTTGCCGCCCACCACACCGATGGAAGCGGTCAGGGTACATTCGTCGGCATAGATCTCGTCGGCCGCACAGGAGACGTAGTAGCCCCCGCTGGCGGCCATGTTGCCCATGGAGACGATCAAGGGTTTCTCGGCCTGGACCTGACGGGTGGCATTGAGGATGACCTCACTGGCCTCGGCCGATCCTCCCGGCGAGTTGACGCGTAGAACCACGGCCTTGACGTCGTCGTCCCGGGCCACGGTTTCGAGGGCCTTGCGGATGTCACCACTGTAGGCGGCCCCTCCCGAACCGAAGGGGCTGGCTTGACCGTGACCTGGCAATATGGCGCCTTCGACATAGACAATGGCCACGACGTCTTTGTCTTCACTGGGCTGTGGCGGTTGGAGCATTTCGGCCAGGACGGTGAAAAAGGCAAAGGGATTGGCCAGGTTGAGGGTCTTGCCCTGCTTGGCACCATAGCGATTGTTGAAATTGATGGGTTGACCGATTTCCTTTTCCACCCGTTCCAGGAAGGCGGCCCGGGTCTCGACATGGTCGATGAGGCCTTTTTCTTTAGCGGCATTGGCCAGGTATGGACCTTGATCGATGAGGCTACGGATCTGATCGGGAGTCTTTTCACGTGAGGTCGCGATCATGTTGACCAGGGCCTCGTAATAGCCGTCGAAGATCCAGTTGAGGTTGGCAGCGGCTTCGTCGCTGGGGCCGGTACGGGTATAGATCTCGCCAGCGGACTTGAAATCGCCCATGTGCAGGATCTCGGCCTCGACACCGATCTTGTCCAACAGATTTTTGAGGTAAAGGGATTCGCCGTAGAATCCGGTGAGCCACAGGCTCGATTCCGGGGCCACGCTGAGGGAGTCAGCAACACTGAGCAGGCCATAGACAAAGGTCTGCATGCCTTCGGCATGGACGTAGACGGTCTTGCCTGCGGCCTGGACACGACCGAGGGCCTGACGCACCTCCTGCATCTGGCCAAATCCCATGCTCATGCGGTTGTAGGTCAGGACCACGGCCGGGACCTCGGAATCTTCTTCGATCTGCTGCAATCGATCGATCAGCTTACGCAGGCCGGTCATCTGAGAGCCGGAGAGGTTAAAGGGATCGGCTACCGGGGCCTCAGTCAGTTGCCCACTGAGGTGAAGATGGGGAATGACCAAGGGCTTGGGCTGCTCTTGGGATGGGGTTTCGGCCGCCCAAAGTGGGGTAACGGCGGTGATCAGTATGATGATCCATATCAATCGGAGCCTGGATGAGGTCATAGTCTGTCTCCTTTTCTCCCGAGTGTGGTTGTTAACGAGTCAATTCAACACAACAATACGGTTGTACCATGGGCATAGATGCGGGGCAAGATTCAAACAGATAGACGCGCACCAGCGTGATTCGTTGCGTGATTCCCCCAACAATTCCATAAAAAAAGCCGAGCTTCTTGAGGCTCGGCTTAGGGGATCTTCAGAAATTGATGGCCCTACTGGGGTGTAATTTCGAGGACTTCGATCTTGGTAAACTCGATCAGGGCACTGCCGATGGAGGGCTGGGCCTTGATGGTCCCGGTCAAACCGACCTTTTTACCCACCATACTACTGAAATCGCGTGAGGCCAGGGCGCCGACCGGCTGGGCATAACAGAGGGTTTTTCCCTCGTCGTCGATTACACGATAACGCTTGATACTGGCCCCAGTATAGATAGCAGATCTCTTCAGGGTACCGATGACAGTGGGATGGCCCTGTTGGCTAATGGCTCGTAGTTGCTCCACACGAGACTTATTAATACGACTGGTGGCCGTTTCCAAGGCGGTATCCTGGGCTTCGAGATCCACATTGACCTGCTGAACCAATTCATAGGCCGCGATACGTTGCTGCAGGTATTCGGTGTAACGCTGGGCAATCTCGGTTTCCTGGCTCTGGGCCAATACGGCCAGGGCCTGTTTGCAGGTGTCGTAGTTTTGTTCGGCCAGGGGTTTGATGCGTTCGGCATTGACCTGATCTTGCAGGGCACGGAAGGCGACCATAAAGTCTTCATTGGGCTCGGCCACACCATTGGCATCAGCGACCATCAGTTCATTGGGATCGCTAATCATGGTGACCGTGGGGGTGTCAGTGACCACGGGCGTCATAGTGGCAGGGGTAGCCGGGGTGACACTGGGACCGACGGATTCCAAATAGTGGCTACTGACATAGAGCACGGCGTCGCGGGGAGGCACGATCTTGAAGTAGCCGTCCTTTTCCTCACCCATGAGTTTCACCTTGTCACCCCGCTTGAGCTCGGCCTGCTTGGCCGTAGAGTGCATGGGGGGGATGATGTCCGATCCAGCGTAGACCCGGATATCGTTGCCCGTAACCGTACCGACACTGGGATCACGCAGGGTGATATTGACATATTGCATGGAAATCCAGGAGAAACTGCCGGGCGGGGGCACAATACGGGCCCAGCCGTTTTGCTGGTTCAGGACCTGGACCGTGTCGTTACGTCCCAAACGACCGCATTGGTACTGATCGGTCCCCGGTCCGGAACGCACCAGCACGTTTTCACCGGTTATGCGAGCAGTATAGGGGACTTGGCTGGATTGGGCCCAAGCCAGGGTGGAACAAAGGGCCAGCAAGAGAATAAGTCCTGCGTTCCATAGGTGTCTAATCCTTGATTCCAATACTGGAAACCTTATATGAGCCTGCATTTTTGGCCTCCTTAATGCGTTTTGCTCGAAAGGGTCATATCTTGGGTCTCTATCATAGCCCGATATGCGAAGGTATCACTGCAGGGGCTAATTGTCAAAGGTTTTTGGGGAGGAGGTTCAAGGTTCACCGTTCAAAGTTCAAGGTTATTTGAATCGCTTACGGCTTCGTCTTTGACTGCGCCGTCACAAGTCGCGATCTACCCCGGTCATCTGTGCTTCGGTTCTTCAATGCCTCTGTATCCCAGTCCTCATCCCTCCAAACGGGCGAGTTGGTCACGGCACATACGTAACTGACTGGGATCGGTCAAACGGGGTGCGGCCTGACGCAAGAGCCGAATGGCTCGATCGGGGTGATCCAGGTAACGGGCGTAGAGGATCCCAGCCATGAGCATCACCTGTTCGGCATGCTCATATTGGGGATAATACTGTAGAAAACGTTCGTAGGCCTGGGCAGCCTGTTCATGGTGACCCTCGCTGGCCAGTTGATTGGCAATATCGAGCAGGGTCTGCCGGGGCAGAACGGCCTCGGGATTCAATTGACTCCATTGCAGATAGGCCTGGGCCGCTGCCGGAAGGTTGTGCTCACTAACACGCTGGGTGATTTGCTCACGCAGGGCTTGCAGCCGTTTTTGTCGTTCGATCTGTGCAGGGGTACGTATTTCACGGGCACGCACAGGCTTGCGCATAGGCTGCATGCCCCCGTAGGGAGAGAAGGGATCTCCCCCCTGTTGCACCGCGTCACGGTACACCCGTCGTCGATTCCATTGCTTGAGTATCCCCAGCAGGTCCAGGTGCTGGGAAGGCAGACCGCCCATCCCCAGGATCAATAACACCAGCAGCACACCATAGAGATAACCGGCCAGGTGGGCGTCATAGGCCACTCCCCCACTGGTGCGGGCCAGAATGTTATCGATAAAGACCATCTTTACCATAATAAACCAGAGGGCTCGGACCTCCATGGTCCCAATAAAGAAGAAAATATACAAAACCGTGATCACTGACTTGGGGAACAGCACCAGATAGGCCCCGGTTATGGCAGCAATGGCCCCACTGGCCCCCCAGGGTGGGGATATTGTGGTTCGTTGTTATTAGAGTCATGAGGACGTGACCGAGCCCACTGAAGATGGCCCCACCACAGTAAAACAGGAGATACTTAATGTCCCCCATGCGATCATTGACACTGTTGCCAAAAAGATACAGGAAGAACATGTTGCCCAGGATGTGGCCGATGCCACCATGCAAAAAGGCGTAGCTCAAAAATTGCCAGGGCATGGTCCAACAAAAAATGCGGATAGAGCTGCCAGGTGATAGCCCAATTACGTACCCCCACCAACAGAACATGGGCCTGCCCCTGGACCTTCATCAAAACCTGATTGCGGTTGGTCATAGGTCAAGAGAAAGACCACCACATTAATGGCAATCAAGGCATAATTCGCATATGGAGTCCGACGGGGCCAGACACTGGTTCGTATGGGTAAAAACATGGGCGGCATTCTAACGCCAGAGACAAAGAATCCACAAGCCTTGTCCTGTCACGGGAATTCGCTTAGACTGACAAACCCATTGATGAAGAATGTCAAGATAAGAGAAAGGGCTTCCATGCTCACAGCCGAATTAATCTCCCAACGTGTCAAAACAGGTCCGCCGCAGCTTCAAGTCACAGGGCATTGACGCCCTACTGCTGACTTACCCAGCCAATGTTCGCTACTGTACCGGCTTTCGTAGTGGTGACAGTTGGGCCCTGATCATGCCCCGTTCGGTGATCTTCATGACCGACAGTCGCTACACCGAACAGGCCGAGCAGGAATGCCTGGGGTGTACATTACTCGAACGCAGGACCACACTGGCGGATCTGGTGGCGGGAGTGTGTGAGAAAACCCCAGCCATCAAAACCCTGGGGGTAGAAAGCAGTGTCACGTGGCAGCTGTATCAAGGAATCAAGAAGGCCGTCAAGCCCAAGCTCAAGGCGGTCACGGGTTGTGGTGGAACAGGTCCGGACCCTCAAGGACGACTTTGAACTGGCCTGTATCAAGAAGGCGATCAAAGCCGCTAAAAAGGCGTTGAGTATCGCCTGGCCCTCAACTCAAACCCGGTATGACCGAGATCGAGTTTTACCGCCCTGCTGGAATACGAGATGCAACGACAGGGTACGCCCAAGGCCTTTGAGACCATCGTGGGTTTCGGAGCCAATGGCTCGCGTCCCCACCATCAACCCGGTTTACGCAAGCTCCGTAAGCGTGACACGGTATTGATTGATTACGGGGCCGGGTATGAAGGCTATTGTTCGGACATGACCCGCACCTTGAGTTATGGGCCACCCACGCGATTATTCGAACGAGCCTTCGACGTAGTGGCACGGGCCCAAGCGGCTGCCATTGCCGAGGTCCGAGCCGGGGCCAGTTTTACACCGGGTGGATCAGGCTGCTCGGGACGTGATTGCAGCCAGCGAGTTTCCGGTGTATGGCCACGGCTCGGGCCACGGCTTTGGCTTGATTATTCATGAAGATCCCTTCCTCAAACCCGAGGCCACCGATGTCCTGCAAAACCGGGCAGGTGTTGACCATCGAGCCCGGGATTTATCTGCCCGGCAAGACTGGGGGTACGATTGGGAAGACGATCTATTGGTTACGAAATCGGGATACCGCCTCTTGACCCGCAAGAAATCACAGGCCCATGCATAGCTATACGCAATTGGTCTAAACCCTAATACGAGTAGGTCGGTGACTGTGTCGCAGGGTAGGTCGAATTGGGATAGGTCGTCGAAGGCATCTGCATCATTCCAGAGGGTTGTTCCATCTGCTGTTGCCAAATATCATTCTGCTGCTGCATTGTAGGCATTTGTAGTTGCTGCGACGGCGTTGACGACATCATGGGTGCTTGCTGTGTCTGTGGCATTTGTCCGGCTTGCAGACCGGGACCTCCCAGGATGAATTGATGCATCTTGACATCGTATTCATGATAACCGCTACTCGTTGAATAGATCTGGATTCGTTCATTGGCTACACGCAACTGAACCACAGTGGTGCCATCGAGTACGATTCCAGCGCGGCCCTTGATCATCAAGGCCCTGTTGCAGATCTTCACCAATGGCCATGACCTGTTCCGGAGAAAATCCAATGCCGGTCAGGATGTTGGCTATATCCATAGCCCCTAACTGCAAGGCCTCGTTATTGGTCAAGGCCACGACACTCAACCCCTTGGCGTTTTTGCCGATCTTATTACGCGAACCAAAGGGATTTCTCAGCGAGAAGCATCCAGAGGTCGAAACCAGCATCGCGACCAAAGCCAGTAAGATAAGGCTATGTTTCCAACGGTTGTTCAATACAATGGTCATTTTCACCCCACTACCAATTGATGGTTTAGCGTCGATTTCCATATAGGCTGTTGTACAGTTCCTGGTTGAAATTGCCCGTCCCACCCGAGGCCGCTCCTGCACCACTATTCATAGGGTTATTGAATGAGCCCGATGGCTGCATCATGTTGGGCTGGCTGGGCGTCATTGACGTATTGGGCATCATCTGCCCTCCAAGTGTTCCAGCCACTGGATCAGCCACCGGCGAAACTGAGTTGCGAGGACTGGTACGCATCCGTTGTTGATCCCGGACCAACTCGGCTGTCACGAAGATCGCGACATCGTATTGGTCACCCGTATCCGAATTGTTCTTAAACAGGCCACCAATCAGAGGCAACTTGCTCAGGCCCGGCACCGTTTGCTTGGCCGTTACGCGATTGGTCTTGCTCAACCCAGCCACGGCAACCGTACCACCATCTTGTACCACGACTTCGCTGTTATACGTACGACGGGTTACGACAGGCAATCCTGTTTCATCGGCATAGGCCACGGTGTCACTGAGTTCCACGGCGATCTGCAGATAGATTTCATTATTGTCACCGATATTAGGCAGGATATCCAGCTTGGTACCGGTTTCGATATCCTCCATCTGAGCACGAGAGTAGGCGTAGTAATTGTCTACATCCCCCGTATCCGGCGTCAACATGAAGTACTCCTGATTGATCACGGCAAAGGTTGCACTCTTGCCGTCCGTAGCAAAAATCTTGGGTTCGGCAATGATCTGTGCCTGACCATTTTCTCTGAGCATATTCAGGCCCATCGTTAAGGCATTGGTAAATCCATCATCCGACGAATAGCCAATCTGTACACCCCAAGGACCAGAATTGCCACCACTAACTCCTGCGTCACCGGTAAATCCGCCTCCTGCGTAGATCGTGGGCCAACCCCATTCGATACCCAGGTTCAACAGATTGCTCTTGGTCAACGACACGATCCGCGTGGTCAATAGCACGGTACTCGGCTTGGTGTCAAAGGTCTTTAAATCCTCAACAATTTTTTTCATGAGGCTACCGGCAGCTGTAATGGTAACCACATGGCTTTTGTCATTTTCCGCTTGAACATACTTACGCAGGGCCGGAGACATGAGGGCTTGAGCACTGGCTCCCGTCATATAACGAAGCTTCACCCGTCGAGTTTCGGCTTCCAGAGGAAAGGCCCCTTCCTGGACATTGGGAACCATGACAAGATAACCACCATATTCGGTCTTCTTCCAAACATAGCCGGTACCAGCCAAGGCAATATCCAAGGCATCTTCCAAGGGAATCCCTGGGAAATTACAGGTCACAATGGCAGTGACACCCTGGTCCGCCATAATGGGGATATCTGTTTCCACGGATAAATCTGAGAGCACCATTTGCAGAGGATCACCTTCATAGTTTAAATCCACAATGGGACCCCGGCCCGCTTCTGCAGCCAAGGAACGATTGCGAGCCTCCTTGGCATTATCTTCGAGTTGCTCTGTTAATCTCTTGATCTCTTTCATCATATCCTGCATCTGACCATTTTCAGCCCCACCGGTCAGCGTCCCATTGGGATCGGTTTGCGCTTCACCTTCAGACTCTGTCTGCGTTGTGGAGGGATCCCTTACAGGTTCGGTAGGAGACACGGGATCCTCGACAACCGGTTGGGTTCCCGGAGCAGGGCCAGTAGGTTCAGGCTGGGTCTGGTCAATATCCCGATCGACATTGCTAAAGAGTTTACTGGGAGGATTGAAATTGAATCCTTCCTTGGTGGGAATAATCTCACCCGTCCAATTGTAAGGGACTTCTACGGTATATCGACCGCGAGAATCGGTCGTAGCACTTTCACCATTGGTATTGGTGGCTGTGATGGTAACACCTTCAATGGGCTCTCCACTAATGATGACCTCACCGATAATCTTAAAGGTTTTGGCCTTGCCCACAAAATCCATGGTCATGTCCCGCATGACACTGGGGACTTGGCGTCTGGAGGAAAGAAAATCATATCCCTCCTTGACCGCTCCCAGTGGGCCACTCCAATTATGAGGCACCCGTAACTCGTAACGCCCCTCATAGTCGGTCATACTCCTGACCTGACCACCCAATTGGCTCTGAACCAAGGCTCCTTCGACTGGACCATGTTGATCTCGCACTGTTCCAGTGATGGTGTAATGCTTGATATTAGCAATAAAATCCTGGTTGGTCTGCGGGGCCTTGAGATCCGTGAACTCGATCGAAGGAGGATCAAACTCATAGCCTGCTCTCTCCGGAGTGACGGTACCACTCCAACCATGCTCGACCTGAGTACTGTACACACCCCCCCGAGTGGTCTTCAAAGGCACTGGGAATCCTCGCAGGAGCACACCCTCCATATCTGGAATCGTCCCAGAAATCGCATACTTTTTCTTGGCCGGACGATAGATGTCGCTCATCATGTCGCGGGTGAGGCGATCATAATTCCGATTTTCGGGAGTAAAGGAATACCCCTCTTTTACAGGAGTGATGACTCCAGACCATCCGAAAGGAACGGTAACACTGTAGCTGCCTGCTTGATCGGAGTAGACCGGCTGACCATCAAGCGTATACAATCCTTGCAATTCGACATCGGCCAAGCCCCCGGTGGTTCCACTGAGGGTAAAACGAATCTCCTTAGCCTCGAAGTCGAGTCCCTGCATATTCTCTCTGACTTGGGTCAGTCTACGATTGGGAGGATTAAAATCGTAACCATCCAACTTGGGGGTCAGGACCACATTGCTACCCCAGTTGACACGGGCTTCGAAGTAGCCACCGGCACCATAACTCACCTCGGTGTCATTGAATCCCTGTAAGGTTGCATTATCAATTCCCAGACTACCCGTCAATACATAGGTCAAACGATTACCATAGTAATCCTGATCGAGTTGATCCATCAAGGTTTCATGGTATTCCATTTGTCCGGGTTCAAAAACATAACCATCTTTCAAGGGAATGATGGTCCCATTCCATTTATACGGAACCTGTACGCTATAGGACCCATCGGGCTTGCTCGTCACCTTTTCGGGGAATCCCTGCAATACCACTCCGGCCAAAACGCCATTATCCACTCGCATAGTTCCAGAGATAGTATAGGTTTGCGGTTGGGCGGTAAAATTCTGTTGCGTCATGGTACGCTTAACTTCGTTGAAGGAACGGTACGGGGGCGAAAAGGCAATCCCCTCCTTCATTGGCGTAATTGTCCCACTCCATCCATATTGCACGGAGGCCTCGAAACGACCATCCGGTCCCACTTGAATGGACCCCTCAGGAAAACCGTCCAGCCGGATGTTCCCCATGCCGGTCGTCCCGGAAATGGTGTAATTTCTAAGTTCAGGAACGAAATCCTGGCCGCTGAGATTGCTTTTTACCGGACTGAAGCTCTTGGGACTCGGGGTAAAGCTGTAGCCTTCCTTGACCAGAGTCACGGTGCCACTCCAACCATACCTTACCTCGACTTGGTAGTAACCGGTAGCATCACTACGAACCGATCCTGAAGGAAAGCCACGTAATTCTACCTCCCCGACACCGGTATTACCGGATATCGAGAAGGTGACCATTCCACCACCAAACTGGGCGTGAACCGTCGGAGCCAATGTCAGCAACATGGCGGTCAAAACCGCAATGCCCGATAACGTTCTGCCTATATCTTTACGTACCATAAATAAACGTCCCTTTCTATCACCAGGGTAGGCAAATCCACAACCTAAACCCATCTTGTATCGGCAACCATCACCTTTGGTTTAACAAGATTACATTCCCCAGCATTACCAACTATACGTGGGAGCCTCCGACCCCACCTCCTCAGCTTGATCCACTGCACTACCCATTATTTCAACGACTCGTCGTATTCCCTCACTATAAATTCGCATCGATTTCGATATAGAGGCCAACTCGTTTCCATCCTCCATCAAAGTCGATTTGAGTTCATAAGTGCCTTCATTAAAATTGGATAAATTGATTCCCGCTGAAAAAGCTCGTTTTCCATAGGGCAATAAAATCCCAGACTCAGCGGTGTTAACCAAATTCCATTCCTTGATGACTTGTTGTAGACGAGAATCGATCAAGCTTACACGCACCTCCGGCGTGAGATGCACATCACTTACATTGCCATAGGTTGCACTGACAAGGTATCGCTCTTCCGAATCCGCCGACCGATTTAGTTTCAATTGATCTGCAGTGACATTAATATTCCTTTCCCGTTCCATGTCCATGGCACACACCAGTACGGTTGCACTACCGGCAGAACCGCCATCTTCATAGGTCGCCTCAAATGTCAAGTCCGCATAATATCCCTTAGAGGTATCACTATGTTCCGGCATGCGGGCCACCACTCGAACATTGCGTGAACCAAAGGGCTGAAGGCGTATCTCCGTAGGTTTAACCTCAATCCAATCGGCACAAACACATATCCTCTCCCTTACGGCCGTACCAAATCTTCGCCTTCATGACTTCAGGAATCTTCGCTTGGGCTCGAATCGTAACGGCATTCATGGAATAATTACGCAATTCCACCGTATTGCGTCCCATACGGCCCTTTTTCCCTTCGATGACTAAAAAATCACTGGCACATCGAATCGCTGTATCCTCGACCATACCAGCATTTGTGGTGCCGATATAATCGATTTCCTTATCAAAGGCTGCACTTTGGCGTCCATCCACATTGAGCATACCCAGCAATTTATAATGACCTGAGGGTAAATCTTTGTGGATATCTACACGAAACCTAGCCTTGGTTCCTGGGATCAATACCCCACGTAACATATCGATTTCAGAAACAACAGGCCTCCAGCGTTCTCTTTTTTCATCCCAATACTTGATCCATCCCTTCCCTATCACCTCCTGCGCCATGGTTTCACCGGTATTGGTCACATAAAATTCCAATTCGGTTGAGGCATTACCCTCCTCATCCTCAATGGCATTAACCACCGCATCTTCTAAATTGATACGATGAGCCATCGGCGTTCCCTCAATTTCTATCAAGACAGGCACCACCAATTTGTACTTGAGCCCTACCACTCCTCGCCCCTCCTTAGGGCTCACAGTGGCCGTAATCGCAGCACAGTAGAATCCTCGAACTCCAGGAGGGACGTGGATGTCAACCTGAATTTCCTCACTACTATTCAAGGCTAACACATAATCTGTCTTCTTAATGGAAATCCAACCTCGACAGGAACGCTTGACGACATCCTCCATCCCGTTAGAATCCACAATGACAACGGGAGTCCATGCCCCTTTATCATCCTGATAAAGATCCTCAATCGCCACTTTCACCGGACGATCTTCCTGACTTTTGATATTTTGCAACATCAATGTTTCGTGTATAACTTGCCCAGCTCGTACCGACCGATTGAGTTTCATGGGTTGCACGACGAATTGAGCTTGTGCTGTTTCGCTCATCACAACGGTAACCGCGATGATTCCGATAATCAGACGAAACATGGGAATAAAAACCAAGTTAGTACACCACTTTTTGTTACGAGCAAACCTTGACTGAATACCTAGACTTACCACGACAACCTCCAAAACAATGCGTACTTATCGAATCTGTCAGTCTCTGTGCCTATTACAAGGTATTGAGATCGGTCACCAACAGACCACTCAATCCCTCATCCAATCTCGGCAATTCATCATTGCCACTTACCCCATTTCCTCTTAAAACCTTCCTGACAGAATCCCTAAGCCCCCCATGGCATTGAAACTCCACCCCAACCTCACCCCACAGATTCTTCTCTGTCACCTGCGGGAGACATCTTGCATTTACCCCATATTACCCTTCTTAAACTACAAGGTCAAGCGGTTTCCCCATCACCACTAGCGAATCATCGACATTACCAAGGAACGACCGATAGTGTCACCTTTCCAATGCATATACGCCCTTCCTGCTCAAACCCCAGAATATCAACATCTTTCCCCTCCACAAAGATTTTTACTGAGGTTGACCCCACAGAAATGAATTCAGGGGAAACAGAAGCCGTCCATTGCCCGATCCCTGGACCTTCTATCTCAATATCAATGGACACACTTAGAAAACTTGGAAAATTAGTCACGGCATCGAATTGGATATAGCCAGCATAGTTGGACCACGGACTGCTAGTGCTATAATCCGGCCCTACAACGATGGCATCCTGATTAGAAAGACTGATATAATAGCCCACTCCAATCAAGATATCCAAATTACAGATTTCCTGAGGGACGATATAGGTTTGAGTTACCACAGGCCATTCATGCACCTTGAACATGCCCGCATCAACCGTCTCCAATCGCCCTGTAATAAATAGCCCTATAACCAGCAGCGGTAAACGCCACAGAACACCTTTGCTTTGCATTCAACACCCCTTCATTCCCTTGAGATGAACACCTGCGTTTCATCATACCCGTCCGTGTACCACAAAAAAAAACGGGGGAGAACATAGCGTCTCCCCCGTTTTGATTGACAAGCATAACCATCTTGTCACCTAACAACCTAAACTAGATTTAGGCAGCAGGAATACAGGTGATAACGATGTCACAAAGCTTGACGCCTTCGTCACCAGCAGTCAGACCTTCGATAGCAACGTCAGTAGCAGTGATGGTACAACTCAGAGTGCCACCGGGAGCAAGAATCGTGGCTGATTCGGTACCGAGAGAGATGTCGCCATTAATCATTTGATTGGCAACAGCCAGGCTCAGCTCAGCATCAAAGTTGGTGAGAACGTTGGTGGTGTAGGTACCAGAGTAGCTGTTGGTGTCGAGATCTTGTTCCAGGGTGACAGGATCCTGGTTTTCGATCACGATGTAGTATCCAACGTCAATCAGAACGTCGATCGTGCAGATCGTTTGGGCAGTGTAAGCAGTCGTGGTGGTGATTTCCCACTCGTGAACCTTCAGGCTACCAGCAAAAGCGGGGACGGCGAGTGCCAACACAGCAATAGCAATTAGACTCTTCTTCAACATCTTCTTTTCCCTTTCTTAACCATGCTTCCCTGTACGATTTATTCGTTTTTATGGGAAGCAAACCCAATTGTTAGACCTTGAACCACCAAGGCCATACTCCATAGTGAGCTTACAATTCACCGATCCTGTGGCGCTCACAATCTTCTCCACCTCACGGAACCCTAAATACTGTGATTATCGCGTGCGATTCTCATACCCAACGCCATACTCACATATCAATAGATAGACCGGGCCAACTTCCACCTATCGTTCGCAAGCCTCTACCTGCGAGTTGCCAGTTTTCTCAGCACCACACCTCCTTTCTCCCCGTCAACACGGGGCCACCAGAGTAGCTACTTTTCCATAAGTCCTGGGCAATATTTTATTTATATCAACCTAATCCAAAGGTCATTATTCATTTTAAAGAGCGTACTTTAAGGCGACGCCAGCAGCACTAAAGAAGCAATGCACTGAT
Source organism: Sedimentisphaerales bacterium (assembly GCA_963662565.2). Taxonomy (GTDB): domain Bacteria; phylum Planctomycetota; class Phycisphaerae; order Sedimentisphaerales; family Anaerobacaceae. The sequence continues at coordinate 83,967 of CAXXXG010000007.1, forward strand.
AACGTCCGGCTGTAAACCTAGAGATTTCTTTGATACAAAACCTCATGTTTAGGGGCAAATTTGCACCCGCCAAAGGTGTGGGGCCATCAGACCCACACAAAATCTCCATTTGACCAGGAGCAAGTAAAGTCACTTCATTCACTCTCAAGGTCATATTGTCTGTTATCAATTGTTGAGATTCAATATTGCGGAAACCATCAAAAGACATACCAATCGAATGTGCTGAATCGGCATAAATCACGGCAGCAACCTGAACCTCACCGACATACGACCCTATAGGCATAGCATCTGGAAGAACAACCTCATCTACATCCAACACAACTCCAAAGCCTCCGCTACTGCCAAATGATACAGCAGACCAGGCTACCGGACAGATGGTCGCCATAAAAAGTAGATGTAAAGCCAAATACCTCTTCATTTGACCCTCCCAGTAAAATCAGTTGATTTTACAGGCACCTCCAAATACCAATCACTCAGTTTTCAATGAATACAAACAAGGATTCTAAACCTTGCTATCTACTTTATTTCACCCAATATAACAATCCTTGCAACCTGTTGTCAACCATACTTTCTCTGTCTTGTCATTTTGTTCTTCGTTTTACCATCAACTCCCCCCACAGCCTCGTTTTGGCCATTTTTATCTGAACATCCTGCACTTTCAAGCAAAACCAAAAACAAAAGAATCCCCCTAAAATCCGCCTTGAGGCAGCCATATCATCGATTTCCCACGCTAGAAACACCCCCCCCATGGCCAAATAGACTCCCCAGAAAAATCGCCACCCCAAAACTCACAACAAGGACTAAATCAATGACCTAAAACAAATAATCATACAAAAGACAAGGGAATTAAAGAGGAGCTGCTTACAGACTTGAAATTTTCCCGCCTACACCTAAAAAAAAGCTCCCCGAGTAGGACTCGAACCTACAACCTAGCGGTTAACAGCCGCTCGCTCTACCGATTGAGCTATCGGGGATCAACATCAAGCAACCTTAGTCACTATCAACTGAGCGTTGTATTATTCCAAAGTGTCGCTGACAAATCAACCCCAATTTTCCATAAAACTTACCCTTCATACAGCCCAATATCCTGTATTGTCCCATAACGTCATCGCTACACCCTTACAAATGGAAGCTAGCATTACCTTTCCAATTAGTGTAAAATGATTATTTTAACCCGTCTCCTATCAACTCGATAGACGGATGCAAAAAGGTTTAGAAAGGTGCGGAAATGCACATGCCATAGATAACACCTAGGGCTATATTTTAAATGCAATTCCCCTTCGATTTAGGTCGAAAAGACTAAGGTTATGAGCAAAGACATTCTCAACATTGGAGGTTTCTCCATTATACAGCGACTGGGCAATGGAGCCCGCAGCACCATCTACGAGGCCAAGGATGACAAAGATGGCTCCATCGTAGCCCTTAAGCGCATCATAGTAGAACGCCCTGAAGACATGCGTGTGGTCGAGCAGACAGAGACCGAACACCAAATCGCTCAACAAATCGACCACCCTTGCATCCGCAAATGCTTCAAATTAAAAAAAATCAAATCCATGTTCAAGGTCAAAGAACTCATCTTGTCCATGGAGCTTTTTGAAGGCAAAACCTTAGAAGATAGCTCCACTTTAAGTCTAGGAGATGTCTTGCTAGTCTTTAGGATGGTTGCCAGCGGTCTACATGCCATGCATCAACACGGCTACGTCCATTGCGACATGAAACCTAATAACATCATGCTCAACAAGGATGGCATCATCAAGATCATCGATCTCGGGCAAAGTTGTAAAATTGGCACAACCAAAACAAGAATCCAAGGCACTCCCGATTACATCGCCCCTGAGCAAGTACAACGCAAACCCCTAGGCCCCAAAACCGACATTTTCAACCTCGGGGCCACAATGTACTGGGCACTAACCGGGAAAAATGTCCCAACTCTTATTCCCAAACAAAATAGCCTGGGCATGACTGATACCCCTAAGGAATGTCCACCGCCGAACAAGATTAAATCTCAGATCCCGCAAAAAGTATCTGATCTAGTGATGCGTTGCGTCAACAACGACCCGGCTGAACGCCCGGCAAACATGATGGAGGTCGTATCAACTCTGGACACCATCATCCAAGCGATCTTTGGCGACCGCATCAAGGCCCGAAAAAATGGCACATCCTATCAATAACATTCTCGAGCAAGGCCTCCGAGCCAACCGAATCTGCAGCCTCCGCAAGGGTAATATCATAGAACTACCAGAGGCTGGGGATCTCATCATCACTGGAGACCTACACGGTCACCTACGAAATCTTGAACGAATCAAGGCTTTTGCCGACCTGGATCAACACCCCAATCGACATGTCATTCTCCATGAAATCATCCATGGAGGCCCCCAAACGGCTACAGGTGGCTGCCTATCATACCGAGCCCTTGCCCAAGCCATTGAATGGAAACTTACCTACCCCCAACAAGTCCACTTAATCACCGGCAACCATGACACGGCTTATATCACCGACGCTGAAGTGATGAAAGAAGGACGTGAGATGAATAAGTCCCTGGACCAGGCCTTACAAGAAGAATTCAATCAAGACTGGCAAGGCATCAAGCAACAAATTCAACAGTTTCTGCTATCTCAACCCCTGGGAGTACACACTGCCAATCGAATTTGGTTCTCCCATTCCCTGCCTGCCGATCGTCTGTATGAGCAATTCGATCCTCAGGTTTTCAATCGCGATCTTACCCTCTCAGACTGTGTTAAACCAGGTTCTGCCTATATCCTAACCTGGGGACGCCGTATGAGCCAGGGACTCTTAGACCGCCTCACTGAAGTTCTCGAAGCAGATCTCTTTATCACCGGACACCAACCTCAAACCGAAGGTTGGACACAGGCTGGTAACAATCTGTTAATTTTGGCCTCGGACCACAACCACGGCTGTCTCATTAAACTGGACTTAACACAACCCTATAATATCCAACAGGCCCAGGAGGCGATTGTCCCGCTCAGCTCAATCGCTTGAAGCCGTCTCCCCCATGGGGCCTTTACCCACCAAGGTGATGCGGTTCTTTCCACTACGTTTAGACTCTAACAAGGCCATATCAGCCTTTTCAAATAATTCCTCAACGGTCTGGGCATCTTGTGGAAACCTTGCCAGCCCCCCACTAATGGTTAGCGTTCCTTTTCCCTGCGGACCGAGTTCGGCCAGCTCCGAACGCTCTAGTTCGCGCTGAAAACGTCTGGCAATGAAAATAGGTTCCTCCGGATGATCAACCTGGGCATGACGCCGTTCATCTCGCCCTGTTATGCTTCCCTGTTGGGGATCGTCCCAAAAAACGACCGCAAACTCATCTCCCCCAATACGTGCCACCACATCATGCCCGCGACAACAACGCCTCATCAATGTCCCTGCCTCACATAGAATTCGATCTCCCGTGGCATGACCATATTCGTCATTATAGCGTTTGAAGTCGTCAATATCGTAAATCAAAAGGGTGACTCGGCCATGGTCACTCTCGGCATGATCTAGGATCTGTCGGCAGAATTCCCGGATATACCGCCGATTCTTGAGTCCAGTCAGATCGTCTTCAGTAGCCAACCGTTCTAACTCACGAAGACGTCGCTCAATATCAATCCCGGCCGAGGCCTGAGAGCTTTCCAGGTGCCCTTCTAAATTAGAAGGGCCTAAACCACAATCATTCAACCATCGACTCCACCCTATCGGACAAATCACATAGTCATCGGCAAGATAGCAGGAACGGGAATCTGTCGCGATATAACGCCGGGCCACAGGTTCATCGTAAATCTGACTCATCAAGACAATACGAGCCTGCGTTACCTCCCGTAACCCTTTAAGGATGGCCCCCAATTTCAAGGCCAATCCTTGGATGTCCAGGGCGATCATATGGTAATTTTCACCGGCAGCCTTCTGGATTCCCTCAATCACATCCATACAGATGTACACGGCATCGGCACCCGGTAGGGAACAATCTCCCAGAAAAAGATCCTTCGGATCTCCGATCATCAAGATTTTCTTTACTTGATCCATATCACACTCCACCGATCATCCCCGAGTCATCTAGAGGCTCCCCCATGAGAGCCTGCATCTCGGAGTCCGAAACATCACAACCATCCAATGTTATCAATCTTTGTTCCATACCCGAAACAATTTCCGACCGAGTACATTTCAATGAAAGGTCCTGCCAAAGCGATATGAACTGCCGCCCAGATTGTATCGTCATATCAGGCACAAATCCCTGGTGCTCCAGGGCCGACAAACGAGATAAATCGATCGGCTCTTGGAGCCAACAGACCACTCGTGTTTTCTTAAATTGTGCCAAAGTCACAAACGAACGACCCAGCTTCACCCAGGACCATACCGAAGTCACTAGGACCACCTGCCCACTCAATGTTCCCATCTTCCCGGCAGCATCAAACAGGGTATCACACCACAAGGGATGAAGCTGAAGGGGAATTTGACTCTGGCAATCCCCAGAGAGCCCGTCCCGCACGACCAGCACCGTAACCTCAGACATACACATCATACCGCTAGTCCTCTGGCATGGGCAGGGTTGCCAGATTTTGACTGACTTGACCGGCAAACAAACTATCCGGGTACAATTCAATAAACCGTGTCAACGTCGCACGAGCCTCCCCGAGCAAACTGGCCTTATGGTCGGGGTGGGTTTCATTCTGGTAAAGCCGTATTCTGAGTAGACTCAATTCATAAAGGGCCTCTTGGCCTCCATCGGTGTCTTCAAAATCTTGATGGATCGAGGCCAAGGTCTTACCACGCGTCTGGTCATCACCCACCAACATGGCCTGAGCTAACAAAACATTGTCTCGTAACGGATCATCACTATCGGTACGCTCCAACAGGGCCAGCAGTTTCCCTTTATAGTCACGAGCGTGAGGATTCAGCATCACAAAGGTAGCCAAACGCTGAGCTTGATCCGAATCTCCATTTCGATTTTCTTCGCTAATCAAAACGACCAACCGAGCTAAACGCATCTTCAATTTGGCCAGCTTGGTGGGCGTGATAATCGTAAATTCTGGGCGGTGAAAAGGCTTGAAGAAGGTATCTGCAGTGTCAACATCCACAGAACTAATCTGCTCTTGAACCTGATGCAACATGGTCCAAGCCTCCTGCACTAGATTTTCTGCCAGGCCAAATCGTCCCTGCCCTGCCCAGTGCATGGCAATGCGCCAACGAGCTTCAATCGACTCAGGACTCTGACCAAAACGTTGATAGAGCCTGAACCAGATTTCACGTGAACGCTCATGGGGATAATCGCTATAAAAATGCAGAATCTCGGTTCGCCCCAAATGCGGAATATCTGGCCCGATCTCACTGAGCAATGCCTGGTAATAGAGGGCTACGGCCATCCGTCGGCTGTTCTGGCGTTGAGTCACCAACTGGTTATGAAGAAAACGCGGCATCCACCAGAGTTTGGGAGGATCAATAAACATCTGATACTGTTGCTCTAACCATTGGCGTTTTTCTTGGTAGTTGAGGCTCTTGGGCACCAGGAACCAACTGGGCCAACGATCATAGCCCAACTGCACTTGAATTTCTTCTTTCAACGCCTCTCGCAGGGGGATCAATTCAGTGGGATAAAAGAACTCGGATAAATAGCTGGTAACGGTTCGATCCTTGATGGTGGCATCCAGGGCCTCGGTAATGCTGTGGTCGTGAAATTCCACCATCTGCTCCGGATCGTTCTTGGCAATATATAACTGATAGGCCAACTCGTCAAATCCGATGGTACGTTCAAAGATCAGCAGGGCCGCAATTAACAACAGTCCGGTAGAACTGCTGATCAGTCCCGGCTTATAACGGGTAAAGTGTCCCACCCCTAGGACAATCCCAGCCAGGGTCAACCCCAACAACCAAGCCGAGCCCCAGGGTGAAAACGAAAAGCCCCAAACGATCGGTTCTCCGCCCATCACCGGGCCAAAAATACCCCAATAGATTAATTGCGGAGCCATACATAGGGCAATGGCGATCACACGTGAACGAAAACGTAGGGGTCGACAGGCCACTCCAATACAACTGATCACCAAACTGACCGCTAAGCCTGGTAAATCCGCCAGGATCAAAACCTCAAAGATCAACAGCACGCTATAGCGAAAACTCATCAACTGAGCCACCAAAATGGGTGTAATCGCCAGAATCCCCATCAATAATCCCAACACCAGGATCTGCCAGGGGTACTCAAAAATGCTGATTCCACTGAGGATAACCTGATCGAGCTTCCAGCTTTCCAGAGAAAAAATATCCAGAGGATTAAAGCCCCCTAGAGTTCCAGTGGCAATTTTAGTCCAAAATAAGCAGGTCAAACCATACACCACTGCCGTCAAGATCCAAAAGGCCAAGACAAAATCATGACTGTAATGCAGTGTGGGCCCCGCAGCCATAAAAGACTTTGATGACGTCACTTGTGGTTTGTCTGCATTTTTTTCGCTCATGAACTCTCTTCCGGCCTTATGCCCACGGGTCAACGGTTCACGACACGACCGTCTTCGACCAACTTTTCATTGTAGAGGCTCTCCCGGCTCTTGACAAGTCCCACTTACGGGACGTCACAGAACAAAAAAAGACAGGCTGGATCTCTGTCCAACCTGTCTTAATGGTTTTAATTAAAATTCGAACTTGAGTTAACCTTCGTAAAGACCCGCTCCACCACCATAGACACCACGTCCACCGCGACCTCCGGACGTCACGCCACGTCGGCCCATGGCCCCCAAGTCAAATCCCTTAAAGTCTTCGACTTCATCCCTTTGAGCCTTCTTAATAAGCCCATAGATATTCGCAAGTTCCTCAGGCCAATTGGCCGATCCAATTTCGATCCGTTGAAGGGTTATCCCGTCATTACTATAAAGGGCTGTATAATAATTTTTGGGACGCATACGTATACCATGGCCCCAGTCATCCACTCTTACAGCATCCACAAAAAAGGTATTGGTGGTGTAATCAATCTCGATCGGATCCGAAGTCACTTCATCGGTGTCACGACCGCGTCCCATCTCCATCATGACACCCCCACGGCCGCCCATACGCATCCCAGTCTGCTCTTCTTCAGGTTCTTTTTCCACAACATGGCCAATCATCTCGCCACGAGCCACCTTGAATTCCTCTGATCTCCAGTAGCCTAGATAGAATTTAGTCACTTCGACAGAAATACTTCCATCAGCTTCCTGAAAATCACGCACAAAGAAATACTCGCGATCGGGGATATTCACCGGCTCGGTAGGTTCGGAGAATTCAGACCATAAGATCGCTTGATTTTGGAATTCTATATATTCCTGGGCCATGTTATTGGTCCCAGCGACAGGATTGACGACGCCCAACCGCAAACGATACCGGTAAGTCTTACCGGGCTCAATATGATCGTCATGACTCCAAAAAACCAACTCATCCAAATCTTCAATCTCGGTTCCGGGTTGAATCAAAACCTCTCGGAGTTTGTTGAGCACCTTATCCATATCGGATTCAGTTTGAACGGCTCCTCCCCGTCCCGCCCCTTCAGCACCCCCATAGGGATTTGCTCCACCCCGTTGTGCTCCAGCACGACCGACCGTGCGTCCACCACCACGAGCAGCCTCCATCCCTCCACGCCCTGCGGTACGTGCATTGGCTCCTCGCCCCCCTCGTCCACCGGTGCGTTCGTTCAATCCTCCGCCTGCATCATTACCACGTCCCGGCCGTCCCAGGGCACCATCGCGACTTTCACGTTCTTCACGACGCTCCTGAAACTTCTCTTTTTCACGAGCCTGCAAATACTCCGGATGTAAAGCCGGCGGATACCACTCCTCATAAGACGAGGCAAAGGCATACCCCTCAGGTTGTAAGAGAGCCATGCGTAGAGACTCCTGATTCAATTTAAGCATACGTGCCCTTACCCCTCCCGGAGGCAGTAAATCGACGTCCTCAACAATATCGAACACATCCGCATATTGGTCAATACGGGGACGCGATAGGCTTGTCCATGAACTCCAGGATCCATCCTCGAGTCGTTCCTGACGTTGCAAATCAACGGCGGTAAACACCGGCTTGGCAATCACAGGATCACGCCAATCCTCGGGTAAGGCCTCGCTGGCAAAACTCTCATAAAAGCGGGCTCGCAACATAGCCACATCAAAACTGGCCTGAACGGACACCAAATCCAAATCATTAGGCTCGGAAAGAGCGCTTTCATAATCCAAATCTTCACTCAAGGGTTCTGCTGGAACATACGCTGCCGCTCTAATGTGCTCTGCTTGAATATCCCTGACAGATCCCATCGGAGGTAGACGATAGGCCTTGCCTTCGCCCGACAATACTCCCCCACGACTTGGCAATGGCATTGAGAGCCCAGGCAAGTGGGCCAGCACATCCGAATACAATCCCATCAAGCCTTGATCCAAATGTCCCCGGATCGACTGCACAACGGCATCATTGGGATCGATAGGAGCATCCAATTTAGGCTGATATCCATCCTTCTTCTCAGGAGTTCGAGCCAATCCCTCTTCGACGGGGGGAGCATAAACCCTGTTGATGGTTTGATCGACCTGCCCCGGTGACATTACGGATCCTGAAGACAAGGTCACCTTATTGGGGCTAAAAGCCACCCAGGTGAAAAGAAGCCACAAGCTGAGGGCCCCAAACAGAGCCAAGATAATCTTCTCGACATGGGCTTCTAAAAACAAACCAATTTTAACCAGTATTCCTCGCATAATCATTCCTGCACGAAGATGTCATTAGTGTTTAACCGAATTAACCGGAGATCTTTGATCAATCATCCTCTTCAGAATCGTCGAAGACCTTCACAACCTCAGTCGGCAACCACGGTTCGTAACCGACTTTGTTGAAGAGGTATTCACAAATCAACGTCACTTCAACAACCGCATTGTCACCATAGCGATAATAAAGATGCTTGGGATCATCACGGTCAATGGCATCGACATGGATTTCTAAAATCGTTATCTGATTGTGCTGTAAATGCTGTACGGGCTCATTCCCTTCGTAGCCTGTAAATTCATGCTCACGGACACTACACAACTCCCGCTCGAATGTCATTAGCTCTTTAGCATCAACCACGGCCTGCACGGAAAAATGAATCACATGGTTTTCCTCATCACTGATCCGTCCAGTACAAGATGGAGAGAGATACTGAGCACTCGACTGTATATAATAAGGGGGAGCAATCGACGACTCTGTGGGCTCCTCCTGGCGAACCGCCATCCCCATTCCTTCTCCTCGACCACCATAGAGACCTGCACCTCCACGGCCTCTCATGGAGCTGGAACTATTCACTCCAGCAATCGTAGGGCGATTGAACTGCACATTGATAAGACGTTTAACCGGAGCGTTAAGCACATGCGTGGCTTGCTGATTACAAACCCGAACCACATCTAAGACATCACTGATCATCCAATATCCCAACTGCCAATACCAGCAATCCGCCAAGGCCGCATCAAAACTCGCATAGCCCGCTTGGATATAATCATAGGTTGCCCAAAAAGAGGTTCCTGCTAGAGCGACAGAGGACAAATACACCTGTCCACTTTTGGCTCGATCACGACAAATGGCATCAATCACCTTCTGTTGTGTTTCATTATTTTGCCCGGTGCGACTTCCGCGTTCACCATAGGTCTCCCCCATGCCTCGCCCCCCACGTCCAGCACCCACACTGAAGCCATCAATATGCTCAGCCAACTGCTCCTGAGTCGGACACATAATCGCGGAGAGCCCTTGCATCTGTTGATCAAGTCCAGCAAGATAAGCTTGTCCAAACTTCTGGAAAATAAAGTGTGAATCCGTCTCCGGTGTTGGGAATAGGTCATAGGTCAGCAACTTACGTTGAGATGTGCCTTTGATCCATTTTTCAATGGCATTGGCATCGGCTGCATAAGCCTCCTGATAGCGTTGTTCGATTTCGTATTGTGTTTCAGGGACTACCTCACTGGCCAACCGTTTGAGTTTATCTGCTCGTTGTAAGCTCTCGGAGTTCATATCTTTCTGCAAGCCCGCGTTGATGATATGGGTGGGAATAAACAAGGCTCCCCCCACAATGGCAATCAACAAGGGCACTAGCATATTCAAGTGATTCTTAAGAAAAGCCAGTTTCCCTAAGAGGGCCTTGAAATCAACGTCAGGTTTCTTGATATCCATATGCGATTATTCCAAATGATTCGCTCTATCAGTTATTCCAGTCTTAGTTTCGATCAGCGGCGGCGTTTTGATGAAGAGTTGGATTCAGCCTCTTCCGGTACCGGATCTCCCAGCCATTTGAGTTTAAACTTCAATTCAAACCACTGATCGCGAGGCTCAAACGGAGCCTCTGTACGACGATTTCTAATCGTTCGATCGCCAGGATCCGAATCAACCGCACTGCTGATTACTTCTTTGGTCAAGGGATCAATTAAAACATAATCCCCCCGCCCCCGGCCGTCTTCACTCTCGACCAGCAAACGCTCGCCGATACCACTGGGCATGCCATCTCTTCCCTGAGAACGTCGATCTTCGGCCACGACAGGTCCTGTCTTCAATTGGAAGTGATTCAAGTCAATCTTATTGTACAACTCGAACAAACTGTTACCATCGACAATCGAGTAGGCGTCCAGATGTTGCAACCGAGTGACAAATCCCCAATCTTGACGCCTGTCTTCCACTCCGAGAGGATCCAACAACTCACTCAGGTTCGAATAAGGACTATAACCCGACACCGAAACAACAAAACCGGCATCTGGCTTCTCCTCATCACTACTGGAACGCGATGAACTTCTGGTATTATAGGCTCTCGCCCCCCCCATAGCTCTCATTTCCAGACTCATACTAGCGCCGCCGCCACCGCTGTCAGACGCTTCGGCCGAAACTTCGGGCGCATCAAAAGCGGCATTCGCCAAATCCTTACTGTAGAAGACCGACATATCCGTTACAAACAACTGCTTACGCTGACTACGGGGAGTCTGCTTAACGGTCTCTGCGTCTCCAGCAGCAAAGGCCTCATACAGGCCCTTCTGTTCCGGATTGGTCTGCGCATTCGGTAAAACACCTAAGACCGTCTGACAGACCAGCGGAACCACATCACGCTTCTCCAGGAGCTTAAAGGCCGCCTGAATACGTTGCTGGAAATCACTACTTTTGTCCTGTTCGTCCTTATATTTGTCGATGGCATTCTCAGCCATACTGATCAAATTTGCATTCTGACGCCTTATCCCACTTCCACTTTCATAGGCCCGCTTATCGAGGATCGCTCGCCCCAGGGCCATCAATGACACCGCCAATAGAATGGAAGCGGCTAACACGAAATATTTAAACTTCACGGCCCAGGCCATCTGACGTGCCACGGCTTTGGGCAAAAGATTGCTTTCAATTTTACCCATCCCCAGGACCTGGACACCCAAGCCGTAGACCACGGCAAAATCGCTGATACTGTCATGGAATTTGGCCGCTGAAACATTTTCATCCAGCCTCACCCGCTTGAAGCGATCGGGACGCTCCACCGGGATTTGCAGAGATTGCTGGAGATATTTGAGTAGACCGCGTAAACGTGTTGCTCCACCCATGGCCACAATACGACCGATCTGGGCATTGGGGTTGGAACTGGTGTAGAATCCGATTGACTTCTGGACTTCGCTGGCCAAATCCGTAAACACCGGACGCATGGCCTGGAAGATCTGACGGGCATACTTGCTGGCCGCCGCCGTACGTTTGAGTTTTTCGGCCTTGGCAAAATTGATCTTAAAGGCCGAGGCAATGGCCTTGGTAAAGGCATTGCCGCCAATGGCAATCGAGCGTTGCCAAACCGAGGTTCGCGAACAGACCACCAGATCCGTGGTCTCAGCCCCGATATTGAGAATCACGGTGGGTTTGGTGTCCGAGGCCACATAATCAGGCCGGTCGAACTGGAGATAGTTATACAGAGCCATAGAGGCCATCTGAACCGTACTGACCTGCAGGTCTTCACGGTCAAAGCGGGCCAACTCGGCATTGACGACCTCGTTCTTGATGGCAAACAGGCCCACCCGCTTTTCAGCCGCATCGGCCTCGGTCATCAGTTGGCTATCCCAGACCACCTCTTCGATATCAAAGGGAATCTGCTGAACCGCCTCGAATTGAATGATCTCCGGCACCTTTTTGGGTTCTACCGGCGGAAGGGTCACGAAACGAGCGAAGCTACTCTGGGTAGGCACAGACACGACAACGTCTTCTTTGCCTACATAGTTTTGTTCCATGAACTGGCGAAAGCTCAGGGCGATGATTTCTTCTCGTTCCGCCCCACTGACCTCCGCAAGATTTTTGGCATGAGTGACGGTGTCGAATGCCACCACCTCCACTGCATCCCCTGCGTCGATCAGGTGTAAAGCCTTGAGCGCACTGTTTCCAAGATCTAATGCCCAAACCGCATCAGAAGCAGATGCCATACAGGTCCTCCTGCCATTATGTGCCAAAAAACGCGTTTTATTTCCGTTCGTCTCAGTTATGTCGACTGAACGAATATGGTATTATAGCAACTTATGAAGACTTTTTCCATAAGTACCCTAGGGTGCAAGGTCAATCAGTATGAAAGCCAGCAGATCCGGCAATACCTACAGGGAATGGGACTTGATCAGGTCCAACCCCAAATCGGTCCCGATCTGTTTGTGGTCAACACCTGTTGCGTCACAGCTACGGCCTCGGCCAAATGTCGGCAATTCATCCGAAAAAACCAACGGCTCTACCCCAACTCCATTTTCCTTGTCTGCGGTTGCCTGCCCATCCTTAAAACCGAAGAGTTACCGGACCTAGGGCTAAATGTTCACCTAGTCCGCCAGCGGCAAGACCTTACGGCTTACCTCAACTCCATTGTAGGGCAGCCAACCAATACTGATTTCACCCATGCCACCCTTGAACACGGGAATAGAGCCATTAGACCAGATTCAGGCCTACAAATCAAGGATGACCCCTCGCTCAAACCATCCAATTTACCACATCTTACGCAATTTACCGACCAAACCCGTGCCTTTTTAAAAATACAAGACGGATGTGATGCCCATTGCACCTATTGCATCATCCCCCAAACCCGTCCCAATCTCTCCAGCAAGCCCGCCACAGAGGTTCTAAGCGAGGCACGCGACCTGGTGGCCTCAGGACACAAGGAAATCGTGATAACCGGTGTCTTTGTAGGTGCTTACGGTAGGACCACCGCCCGCCGACGTCATTGGCAATCCATGGACAATCCGCAGCTCTGTGATCTGCTGGCCCAATTAGCCACCATCGAAGGCCTGGCCCGCATCCGACTCAGCTCACTGGAACCGGCCGACCTCACCGGTGAGTTGGTTAATTTAATGGCCTCTACGCCCACGATTGTGCCCCATGTGCACCTGTCCTTGCAGTCCGGATCCGATCGCGTCCTAAAAAAAATGTGCAGACAATATCGTAGAGAAGATTTTTTGTCTATCGTTGAGCTGATTCAGTCCCGTTTGGACCGCCCTGCCATTACCACAGATATTATTGTGGGTTTTCCCGGCGAAACCGATGCGGATTTCGACGATACCGTCTCTTTGGCCCGCACTGTGGGCTTTGCCAAGATGCATGTCTTCCCCTTCAGCGGTCGTCAAGACACTCCAGCTGTACGCATGAAGGATCCGGTGCCCCACGCCGTGTCCCAGGAACGAGCCCAGGTGCTACGCAACCTGGATCTGGAACTCGGAAAAAACTATCGGACGCAATTCATCAATCACCCCCTACGTGTCCTCATAGAAAAGGATGGCCCCCACCCTTACGGTCTCAGCGACCGTTATATCAAGGTCTACCTACCCGACCTCGGCTCTGCCCGCAAAAACGACCTGGTCCAGGCCCATATTCAAGGCCACCATAAGGATGGCCTGATCGCAACCCTTGCAACCTCTAGTGAAAGTTGACTATGATTTTAGATAGAAGCAGCATCCGTTACTGCCCCAAGTGCGGCTCCGGCGACCTCATCCGCCCTGTCACCGGCAAGATCGTCTGCCGGGCCTGCGACTTCGTACTCTACTTCAACACCGCCAGTGCCGTAGCCGGCCTGATCGTCAATGATCAAGGGCATTTGCTGGCTCTCACCCGCGGACGCGATCCGCAAAAAGGGACCTTGGACTTACCCGGCGGATTTGTAGATCCCGGAGAAAACGCCGAAGAGGCCATGCGCCGCGAAGCCAAGGAAGAAACGGGACTCGATGTCACCACCCTGGAGTACCTAGGCTCCGAGGCGAACGAGTATCCCTACAAGGGCTTTCTATACCATACCGTGGATGCCATCTTCCTCTGCCACGTCAGCAATACCCCAGATGCCCAAGCTGCAGACGATGCCGCCGCCCTACATTGGCTCGCACCGGATAAAATCAAGGTCAGCGACTTCGGCTTCACGTCCATTCAAAGGGCGGTACAACGCTTCTTGGATTCACTGTGATCTGAAAACTGTGATCTGTGATCTCTTAACTATCGCATCTTCTTATAGCGGTTGATCAAGCCGTTGGTCGAGGCGTCGTGCGATGTCACGTCCTCGTCACTGGCCAGTTCGGGCAGGATGGCATTGGCTAATTGCTTGCCCAACTCTACGCCCCATTGATCGAAGCTGAAGATATTCCAGATCACACCCTGCACAAAAATCTTGTGCTCATACATGGCAATCATCGCCCCCAGGGAACGCGGCGTAATCTTTTGCAATAAGATGGAGTTGGTCGGCCGATTCCCCTCAAATATCTTAAAGGGCAACAGGGCCGCGATCTCGGCGTCACTCTTACCAGCCGCCTTGAGTTCAGCGGTCACCTCCTCGGCAGACTTGCCCTTCATCAGGGCCTCGGTCTGGGCAAAGAAGTTACTCATGAGCTTGAGGTGATGGTCGCCCAGGGGATTGTGGGTTTGGGCCGGGGCAATGAAGTCACAGGGGATCAGTTTGGTACCCTGATGAATCAATTGATAGAAGGCATGCTGCCCATTGGTGCCGGGTTCACCCCAGACGATCGGTCCGGTTTCATAGGTCACGGGCTTACCACTGCGATCCACGCACTTGCCGTTGCTCTCCATGTTACCCTGTTGGAAGTAGGCGGCAAAGCGATGCAGATACTGATCGTAAGGCAGGATGGCCTCGGTCTCGGCCTCAAAGAAATTGTTGTACCAAATTCCAATCAGGGCCAATAGCACGGGGATGTTCTGCTCCAGGGACGTGTCTTTGAAATGGTTATCCATGGCATGGGCCCCTTCGAGCAGGGCCTGGAAGTTATCGAAGCCAATGGTGCAGGCAATGGACAGACCAATGGCTGACCACAGCGAATAACGCCCACCCACCCAATTCCAGAACACGAACATATTGGCCGGGTCGATGCCGAACTTCTCCACTTCGGCCTGGTTGGTCGAAACGGCTACAAAATGTTTGGCTACATGGGCTGCATCACCGGCTGCCTCCAGGAACCAGTCACGCGCGGAATGGGCATTGGTCATGGTCTCCTGTGTGGTGAAGGTTTTGGAGGCCACGATGAACAGCGTGGTCTCGGGATCGACCTTCTTGAGGGTCTCGGCCATATGGGTGCCGTCTACATTGGACACGAAGTGCGGGGTGATCCCCTGCCAATAGGGCCGCAGGGCCTCGGTCACCATCACCGGTCCCAGGTCGGAACCGCCGATGCCGATGTTGACGATATCACTAATGGCCTTGCCCGTATAACCGCTCCACTTGCCGCTGAGCAACCCACCGGTGAATTTTTTAATTTGATCCAACACTGCATTAACACCCGGCATGACGTCCTCGCCGTCAACCAGGATAGGCGTATTGGACCGATTACGCAGGGCCACATGCAGCACGGCACGGCCCTCGGTCTGGTTGATCTTGGCCCCGCCAAACAGGGCCTCAATCGCCTCGGACACCCCGGTCTCTTGGGCCAGCTGCAACAATAAATCCAGGGTTTCGGTCGTGATGCGGTTCTTGGAATAATCCAACAGCATGTCCTCGAAACGGGTGCTAAAGGTCTCGAAACGCTGGGGATCACCTGCAAAAAGGTCCTTCATATGAACACTGCGCATCTGCTGGAAATGACTCGACAACTTATTCCAGGCTGCGGTTTGGGTGGGATCAATTTGGCTGAGCATGTGATATAGCCTTTCAACTCATGGTTTCGGTTCAAATCGCGGGGATTATAATAGCCCAGGCGTTTTGTCGCAAGGTTACAAATGCATACAGATCCACTCGGGTATTGACACTTAGGCCCACGCTGCGCATGATGACATCAACGATTTCACTGCTAAGCACAAAACTGAAGGAGATGACCATGAAAATCCGCATTACCCTGCTGACTGTACTGATCTGTAGTTCTGTTGTAATGGCCTCCAACTGGCCCGGTTTTCGTGGTCCCAACGGCAATGCTCAAAGTGATGAAACCAACCTGCCGGTCACCTGGAGCGAAAGCGACAATCTGGCCTGGAAGACCGCCCTGCCCGGTCCGGGCTCATCGAGCCCTATTGTCTGGGGCGACAAGGTCTACGTGACCTGTTACTGCGGCTATGGCCTGGACCCGGACAATCCCGGTGACATCACCCAACTCCAGCGTCACCTGCTCTGCCTCCAGCTCGGCGATGGCAAGGTCGTCTGGGACAAGACCGTGGCCGCCACCCAGCCAGAGGATGAATTCCGGGCCATGATGCGGGAACACGGCTATGCCAGCAACACCCCCGCCACCGACGGCGAGCGTATCTACGTCTTCTTCGGCAAGACCGGAGCCCTGGCCTTTGACCTGGACGGCAATCAACTCTGGCATACCCCCTTGGGAACGGACTCGGATCAACGCAAGTGGGGCTCGGGTGCCAGCGTCGCCCTCTATCAAGACCTCGTCTTGATCAACGCCTTTGACGAAAGCAAAACCCTCTACGCCCTCAACAAAAAAGACGGCAAGGAAGTCTGGAAACGCGACCTCTCCAGTACAGGCCTGACCTTTGGCACCCCGCTGGTAGCCCCATCGAGTGAGGGTCGTCAGGAGCTGATCATGAACCTGCCCAACCAGATCTGGAGCCTGGATCCGCTGACCGGCACGACCTATTGGACCGCCTCGACGCCCATGGCCGACACCGTCAGCAGCACCCCCGTGGTGGCCGACGGTATCCTCTACGCCCATGGCGGTGGGCCTCGTAGCCGTGGTTCCATGGCCGTGCGTCTGGGCGGTTCCGGCGATGTGACCGACACCCATGTGCTCTGGTCCACCTCAGAGGCCGTGGCCTCGGTCCCCTCCCCGCTTACAGTCAAAGACCACGCCTACTGGGTCGATAGCGACGGTACTGCCTACTGCCAGGATCTTAAGACCGGGGCCACGGTCTATAAAGAGGCCCTGCCCTGTGCCGGCCGCTTTGCGGTCTATGCCTCGGCCATCGCAGCGGACGGTAAGCTCTACGTCCCCAGCCGCAAGGGTGGGATCTTTGTCCTGCCTGCCCAACCCGAATTCAAGGTCATGGCCCACAACACCTTCACCCATGACACCTCCGACTTCAGCGGATCGGTCGCCGTCAGCCAAGGTCGACTCCTCTTCCGCTCCTATCAGAACCTCTACTGCGTCAAAGCCCTCGACAAAAACTAATTATTTCGTATAATAGCTAAATCTGACAAAAAACGTATTTTCGGCTTTAAACACTAGGCTGAGCCTCCATAGCTATGGGTGTAAGGGCCATTATCTGGGCTTGAATTTAAGGAATCACAAGGAGTATTAGAGATGCAACGCAGAAAAGGGTTCACCCTGATTGAGCTTCTGGTGGTCATCGCCATCATCGCCGTACTAATGGGCATTCTCATGCCCGCCCTCCGCCGCGTCAAGGAACAGGCCCGCATGGTCAGTTGTCAGGCGAACGCCAGGCAGTGGCCGATCATCTTTAACACCTATGTCGCAGACAATGATGGCAAATTCTTCTCAGGCCTCCAAGTAGGCAGTAATTATGGATTCTATTGGCCCTGGCAACTTCAAGAAACCCTCAGAGATTGGAAGCGTAATAAAATCTGGTTCTGCCCCTCTGCAACCAAGCCCATAACCGACGAAGAAGGACACACGGTAGATACGTTCAACATCAACAATGCCTGGGGAATTGACACCACCGTAGTCTCAGCGGCTGATGGGACTTACCAACCAGGTGAAAACGGAGTTAACGGTAGTTTTAGTCTGAATGGTTATTTACTGACCATTCCCAGTGGAAAAGAGTACGAAAGTGGGGTAAGTGCCTCAGATGGCTGGCGCAAATATGATCAAATCCGCCAACCTTCCAATGTACCTGCAATGCTCGATGGTCTGCGTTTTGATACATGGCCGCTTGCCAACCAAGGCCCAGCTGATGATGAGACCGCAGCCTGGAGTGGAAATGATATGGGCAGAATATGTATTAACCGTCATCGAGGTTTTGTTTCCTGCGCCTTTGTTGATGGTTCAACTCGCAAAGTAGGCCTTAAAGAACTCTATACGCTCAAGTGGCACCAGGATTGGAATCTCAATAACCGCTACACCAAGGCCGGTGGCGTAGAAGAGAGAGAGGCAAATGATCCCGATTTCTGGCCCGAATGGATTCGACGTTATCCCAATTTCTAATTAACTCTCATCAAGATTCACTCTTGATCTATATCCTTGGCGGGCCCGGCTAATTCAATCCATGGTCGGGCTTGCTTTATTTCTAGATTTCCCTCTGCAGTGATCTTGAACTCGATCTCCATGGCCAGATCCTCACGATTATAGAGCGGAGCGAAGTGTTCCTGGATCAGGCCCATCATGTCGGCCAACTCAAATACCTGATCTTTGCTCAAGAGAGTTGTCCCCGCTTCGATCAGGTTCGAGTGGCGGATATATTGGATTTCATAACGTTCCTGCCCCAAGAGATCGGCCACCAGGAACTCATCCGGAATCGAGTTGGGTTCGGGATTGGTCACCAGGTCCTCGCCCAACTGCACATTGACGTAATAACCGGGCCAATTGGGATCGTAGATGTTTTGGGTCACGCCCACCCCATTGGCCTGCTCGTTTTCATAGTTGGGATGAACCAACACGCCCATAGCCGCCTGCAGGTGATCGATGCGATAGAACTCCCGCTCTTCAAAGGCGCGATAGGTCCACAGGCTGGCCCAGACCTGACGCATGCTCTTGGCGATGTGGCCTTCGTCTGGGTGATGGGTATAGGAATCGTACAGGCCCGCACCATTGAAATCGGGCAGGTCTTCGTTGTTGGTGCTGGACCGACAGCGTAGTGAGGTCCCACTGGGAAACGATTGGTGCATCTGATCCAGGGCCGTTAGCATCCAAGCCGGAACAGTGGAGTTCCTGCGGATCGTATGGCGAAAATCGTCCAGGCGTTGTTCGCGAATCTCGGGGTCGGTTTTAAAGTCGTTCTGGTCCATCATGTCCTGGGCCATCTGATAGAAACCGTTGATCTGCATGAACTGATCGTAGAAATAGAACGGCACGGCAAACCCCTCCGGCACCATGCCATCAGGCAGGCACCGGGCCAGCTCCGCGACGTTGGCGGCCTTGGCCCCTACCCGCTCGGAATCCTCGAAACCTAAATCCGAGAGGGCCTCGATGGTTGTCAGGCTCAGGTCACGCGGCGGGAACTGGGGCTCGGTCGGCCGGATGGAATCGAGGAAGGCCATCACCTCATTGAAATCGGCCGCAGTCAGACGATAGCCATTGGCATCGACCACGTAATGGACGTAATGTCCGTCAAAGGCCAGGATGTCGGGATCGGTAGTGGCGTTTTTGATGTAGGCATTGGGGGTGTGGTTTTGCTGGGCCTTGAGATTGACGTGCGACAAGGGCGTCTGGGGCACGGCCGTGACGATACCGGAGATATGGCTGAGGTTGTTGGGCAGAGTTTCGAAAACCGCGATATCCTGCACGGACAGAATCTCGCTGCCCTGCACGATACGCAAGCGACCATAGGCCTCGCCCGGATTCATGGGGCTGTAGGATACGTTGGCAAAAAGCTCGGAAGTCTCGATCACCTGGACCTGCGAGGACTGATAGGCATCCAGCTCGGCCTGGTACAGTTCCTGCTGGGTCAATCCCGCCGGATGGTAATAGATGCGGTCGCTGGCAAAGGGCATGGCCTCGGCCACCTTGTCATAGGCCAGTTCCACGAACTCGAACGATACCGGGTCCGTGGGCCAGAACTCCAGGGTGTAGATCCCCGGCTCGCCTTCTTTGGGCTCGTAGAAATCGTGGGCAATCAGGCTCCCGGCCAGATGACGACGATAGTCGGTAAAATAGGTCTGACGATTGAAGGCGGCCAGCGACAGGGTCCATCCCAGACAATCCACCGCAAAATAATAATGATATGGATTGAGCCGGGTATTCATCAGGTAGAGCGTGGGATCGGGATAACGCACGTCCGAGAGGAGAAACTTCACCTCCGGGACCTGCATGGCTCCTGGAAAATTGTTGCGGTCCGCATAGGCCTCGAAACTGCACCGATCCGAAAGAACCTCCACGTAGCAAAGATCCGCCACCTCAACGCATGCGTGGCAAGCGGTCCCCAGGAGGATGACTAACGACAATATCGCCCGTATCCGAGGCATTTTCCTGCAACTCCGGTTTTTCACTCTAATTTTCTGCTCCAACCTCCATAGTATATAGAGAACCGTTGTTGATATTACAGAAAAAAGGGCATGGTATGATATATCGTCATTTTTCGCCGGAATTCCTAGGCTGAAAAACCCGATGAAAACCATGAACGACCTAATCGGGCTTGTTTCCTGCTCGACTTTAATGTTAAAATACTCAAGCTATGTGGACTAAACCGTACCGAAGAACGAATACATCCGGCCCTGATAACGTGAACATGCCCCTGATCCCATGTCGCTCGCGTCGCTGCCCCCTTTTAGTTCCACGCACCGACAATCGTTAGCTTATGTCGTAGCGACCCTTTGCCAATCAGGCCCTGAAAAATTCCGAGGAGACATATTTATGAAAAAAACCAAAGCCTTCACCCTCATCGAACTGCTGGTGGTCATCGCCATCATCGCCGTACTCATGGGGATTCTCATGCCCACCCTGAGCCGAGTACGCAATCAAGCCCGCGGCGTGGTCTGCAAGACCAATCTCAAACAATGGGGTTCCGTCTGGGCCATGTATTTCAGCGACAATAACAACAAGTTCATCAAGAGAAACAATAACACGACCCGACGAGGTCGGTGGATCGATGTGATGTGGAACTACTATAAAAGTGAAGATTTTCGTATCTGTCCCATGGCCTCTAAACCTATGAATCCAACAGGAACCACCGCTGGAGGCGACGACTGGGGCAGTATCACCCGCGCTTGGGGACTACTGAAACCTGAGAACGACCGCCCCGAATCGACTTACGGTAGTTATGGCATCAATTTCTGGTGTTATCAACCTGACCAGGAAAATCTTATGGATCGCGATGATAGTTGGTACTGGAAAAACCCGGATGTCAGGGGATCTGCCAACATTCCCTTGTTTGCAGATTGTTACTTTTTCTGCGCAGCTCCTGAAAATGACGATACCATCCCCAAAGATATGGATGAGGTTTTTCCAAATTTCAGGAACGGTGGTTCTGACAATGACAGTTTAGCTAGCCATAATGATTCGCTCAACCGATTCCTCATCGACCGCCACCAGGGCTCCATCAATGCCCTCTACTTGGACTTCCATGTGGATGATATCCGTATGAAAGGTATCTTTCGGCAGAAATGGGGGCCTCATTTTGATGAGAATAAATCCTTATCATCTTACAGTGGATATGATGAATGGATCGAGCGTTACCCTGAACCCAAATAAAGGCACACCTGATACTAAATCCTCGCAGGCCCGATGGATTCGCACCATCGGGCTTTTTTATTTTAGATGACAGATCGCAGTTTTCAAATCACAGTTGACTGTCTGTGAAGCGGCCTCGTTCTGTTTCAAACTGTGATCTGTCATCTGCAATCTAACGACCCATCACCGCGAAATACCCACCATCTCCGTCATGGGGTTCAACCTGCGGCAGAGTCAGGATCTCATTGACCAGTTTCATCTCCGCATGTTTCTGCAAGAAGGCCTGCACTACATCCTGGTTCTCACTGGGTTGAATACTACACGTGCTGTAACAGAGCGTGCCCTGGTCACGGAGCATGGCGTAACCCTGCTCCAGGATTTCCTGTTGCGTGCGGACCAGTTGCTTGACCGCCTCAGGGCGGATGCGGAAACGCACTTCAACACGCTTAGCCATCACCCCGGTGTTGGAGCAAGGGACATCCAGTAGGATCAAGTCGAACTTGCCCTTGTCGGCGACCTCCCGTTCCAGGTCCCCATGGGGCAGACAACGAATCGATGTCAAGCCCAGGCGTTGAGCATTTTCCTGCACCCGTTGCAGTCGCCAGGCATCGATATCCGTGGCCACGATCTCGACGTTGTCACCGGCTAATTCAGCCAAATGGGTGGTCTTCCCCCCGGGGGCGGAACAGAGATCCAGGATGCGGGTGACCCCGTCGAGGTTCATACCGGCAGCGACCTTGGCGGCAGTGACATCCTGCACGCTGAACCGGCCCTCGTCATAGCCGGGCAACTGCTCGACAGCACCGGGTGTCTGTACGCATAAAAGTCCGGAGTCG
Organism: Sedimentisphaerales bacterium; assembly: GCA_963662565.2. Lineage (GTDB taxonomy): Bacteria > Planctomycetota > Phycisphaerae > Sedimentisphaerales > Anaerobacaceae. The sequence goes on from CAXXXG010000007.1 coordinate 106,516, forward strand.
GTGACACTGGCCTCGATGTCCTGCTCTTTGAACTGGGCCAGCAGTTCGGTTGCGGTCGTTTTACGCCCATTGGGACGCACATAGAGACTGGCCCGACGGTTCGACGCCCGACAGATCTGGAAGGCCTGGTCCTTGCGGTAGGTCTTGACCCATTCCTTGATGAGCCAACGCGGCAGGCTGTACATTTGATGCAGGGCATTGACCAGATTGGCATTGGGAGCGACCAAGGACTGGTCGAAACGGGCCCCGTGGCCATCCGGTTTGATAAGGATCGCCTTGTCGTCAGGATCGGGAATCTCGACCATGTCACGCTCTTTCAAACCCCGTTGGAGATTGCGTAACACGGCATTGACGAACCCGGCAGACTTCTTTTTACCGAAACGCTTGGCCTCTTCACAGGCCTCGTTGACAATAGCGTAATCAGCCGTGTCCACGCAAAACAGCAACTCGTACAGGGCCATGCGCAGGATGTTAAGCAGAGGCCGGTCGATCTCCTGGGGTGGACGGCCACTGTAGACCTTGATCAAGCCATCCAGTAGAATCAGGTTACGCAGGGTGCCCAACACCAGATCCATACAGTGACCTCGGTAACCGGTGCGGGGCAAATGCTCGTCCAGCAAGGGCTGAACCATCCCCTCACGTTGATCAAAGGCATTGAGAATATCGATCGCCACAGTACGGGCGCTTTGTTGTGACATGGACGGGGTCCTTTCTATATTGCTAATTGCCCGCGACAGGCTTATTCCAAACAAACATTTCCACTCACGACGTTCGGTCGATATGACGTGATGTGTATTTGCTTCTCGTAATCGTACTCGTAATCAGCGTAGCGGTAATCGTAATCGGTAATTTTAAGTTGAGAGTTTTTCGATTACGAGTACGAGTACCGTTCGGCTTCGCCTCACTGATTACGATTACGAGACTATTCTGTATTCTAACGACTACTGAAATCGATCTCCCGGCTGACAGCGGCGACCATTGACAAAGTCGCGCCAGTCCATCAAAGCCTTGCCTGCGGGCTTGAGCTGGACCACGCGTAAGGCATCGATGCCGCAGACGATGTCGAGTTGATCGTTGAGTTGACCGGGTTCAAGTCCGGTTTGATTCTGTGCAACGATCTCGACCTCGGCCAGGGTGACGCGGATCGACTTGCCCGATTCCGTGTTGACATAATCGGCACTGGCACCGGGCCAGGGGCCAGAAGCCACGCACACGACGTTCAATGACCTTAGCGGGTTGGGTAAAGTCAATGGCCCCATCGGCCTTCTTGAGTTTCTTGGCCAGGGTGGCCTGACTATGATCTTGAGCAATGCGTTCGACCTTGCCCTGCTGAATCTTGTCGATGGTCTCCAAGAGCACCGGGGCAGACAATTCGGCCAGGCGATCGTGTAGGGCACCGGCGGTCTCGCCCGGTTCGATGGGGGTTTCCAGGGCTCCCAGGATGTCACCGGCGTCCATCTTCTCGGCCAGGGTAATGATGCAGACTCCGGTAGTGGGATCGCCGTTGACAATAGCCCAATTAATAGGCGCCGCGCCCCGCCACTTGGGCAAAATACGAGGCATGCACATTGATGGCCTCGTGCGGTGGCATCTGGATCAGTTCCTGGCCGATCTTCTGGCCAAAGGCAATAACCACCAGTAGGTCGGGGGCGCTCCTGAGCGATGCGTTGCAGGGATTCGGGGCTATTGACATCGTCGGTCTCCATCAAAGCCACGTTGTGATCACGGGCCCATTGGCCCACGGGCGTGGGGGTAACCTTCTTACCCCGACCGGCGGATTTGGACGGTTGACTGACGATCAGCCGTAAATTGTGACCGGAAGCCGCCAGGGCCTCGATACAGGGAATGCCAAATGCACCACTACCTAGAAAAACGATGTTCATAAGCGACTCAGGGAAAACGGGCCAGGCCCGCGAATATTACAGGATAGCGGTTTCCAGTTTCTTGAGCTGTCGACGATGGGCGATCTTAGCGGCCGAGCCCATGCGGTTGACGATGGTGATGCCTTCGAGGTGGTCGTACTCATGTTGCAGGGCACGGGCATGCAGGTCTTCCGCCTTTTCCACAAATTTCTGGCCATTGGTGTTCAGGGCCGTGACTTCACAGGCATGGTAACGGCGGATCTTGGTGTAGATACCTGGGACCGACAGGCAGCCCTCTTCCTTGACTTCGATGTCTCCGGTGGGCTTGATCACGGGATTGATATAGGCCTGGGCCTGTTCCCTGGTCCCATCCACACTGATCACAAAGATACGTAAAGAAACCCCGACTTGTGGTGCGGCCAGACCCACGCCGCGATCGTCGATCATCAGGTCGATCATACGATCGACCAGGGCCCGGATGGTGTCGTCTACCTCCTCGACCGGCTGGGCCTTCTGAGTCAGCGCCTTGGCCGGGTAGTGAACGATTCTCAGTTTGTCGATATCAATGTCCATGTCCATTCAATTCCTTAAGTCGCATGGGGGAACCTACGCTGGCCACAGCCCGTCTGTGCGGGTCTAGTCCTCGTCAAACTCATCCCCCATGAAGGTATTGCCCAAATAAAGCTCTTTGACGGTATTATTACGGATGATCTCGGCGGGCGGGCCCTCGCAGATCACATTGCCGTGATCCAGAATATAGGCCTTGTCCACCACTTCCAGGGTTCGCTGGACATTGTGGTCCGTGATCAGGATGCTGACCCCACTGGCCAACAGGCGTCGGATCTCGCCCTGCAGCTCTTCCACGGCAATGGGATCGACACCGCTGAAGGGTTCGTCCAATAATATCAACGAAGGATCGGTCACCATGGCCCGGGCGATCTCCAACTTGCGGCGTTCGCCACCCGACAGGAAACGGCCCTGGCTGTTCTGGACCTCCTGCAGGCCGAAGCGGTCGATGAGCATCTCGGCCTTGTCCTCCCGCTCACGGCGGCTCAAGGACATGGTCTCCAGGATGGCCAGCAGGTTGTCGCGTACACTGAGCCGCTGGAAGATACTGGGCTCCTGCGAGAGGTAGCCCACACCCAGGCGGGCCCGCTTGTACATGGGCAGACGCGTCACATCCTGCCCCTCGAACATGACCTCGCCCTCATCCGGGGTGACCATGCCCATGATCATACGGAAGGTCGTGGTCTTGCCCGCACCGTTACGGCCCAACAGGCCCACAATGCTCTGTTGGTCAATGCGTACGGACACCCCATCGACCACGGTCCGGCCAGAGAAGCGTTTGACCAATTCACTGGTTTCCAAAAGGCTCAAGCCAACCAAGCGACACCTCCTGTTTATAGGTTCAAGGTTCACGGTTCACGGTTCAAGGTTGAAGATTCGTAGTTCTTAGATAAAAATCAACCAACCCTGAACCTTGAACCCTGAACGTTGAACCTAATCAAGTGGGCATTATACGCGCACGCAAGCCTCGTGGCAAACTGGAATTAGGCCTCAACTGGCAAGCCTCCCGTTTCTACTGGAATTGCCCTGATTTTTCTGCTATGGTGAGCGTCTTATTATTGAGTCCAATGACGATCCGACTTTTGGGAAACCACCCATGTTTGCAGTCATCAGTGATATACATTCGAATATTGAAGCCCTGACCACGGTGCTCAACGACATCAAGAGCCGTGGCATCGAGACCATCTATTGCCTGGGCGATGTGGTGGGCTATGGCCCTAACCCCATTGAATGCCTAGACTTAATCATCGAAAAGACCGAATGGTGCGTCCTGGGCAACCACGACTATGCCTGCCTGTACGAGCCCACCAACTTCAACTACGGTGCCGAACAGGCCAGCTTCTGGACCCGCGACGTGCTGGAAAACCGCGAAGATGCCGACCTCAACAAACAGCGTTGGCAGTTCCTGGGCGACCTGCCCATGCGTCGCAGCACGGAGATGGACCTCGATGGGATGAAGGTCACCGTGGACTTTGTGCACGCCTCGCCGCGTCGGCCCATCAACGAATACATCTTCCCGGACGACGTGTACACCAACCCGGCCAAGGTCAGGATGATGTTCGAAAAGGTCCAACACCTCTGCTTTGTGGGCCATACCCACATGCCCGGCGTGTTCCTGGACGAGCCCGATTTCTACCTGCCCGACGAACTGGGCGGGGTCTACCCCATTGTCGAGGACGAAAAGGCCATTATCAATATCGGCTCCGTGGGCCAGCCCCGCGACCGTGATAACCGGGCCAGCTATGCCTATGTCGAAGGCACCAACGTACATTTCGTACGCCTGGAATACGATTACGAAGCCACCATGAAGAAGATCCTGGCCACCGAACGCCTGGACGATTTTCATGCCGAACGCCTACGCGACGGACGCTAAGGCAACCCCGAGATCATTTCACAAAACAAAACGGTGAATTAGGACATGACAAAAAAGACGCTACTCTGGATTTCAAGTGTATTTGTAGGCCTGTGCCTCTGGCAAATCGCCACGACCCTGCTCAGTACCGACCAACGCCAGGCCGTAACCCTGCTGCAACAGACCGTCACGCAAGAGGCCTCGGTTACAGCAGACAGTAACAGCCCGGTCGTGACTCCCCCCCCTGTCTTGCAGGTCAATACCTCCCTGCAATTCGGTGCCACGGGGGGTTCTCAAGAGACCGTGTTGCTCGGTGATGCCAGCAGCGAAGAGAGCCTGTATGAGTATGAGCTGGAATTAGACACACGCGGCGCTGCCATTCGGACCGCTCGTTTCAGCAGACACAACGATCGCAATCCCAAGGATCCCCAGCCCCTGGCCATCCTCACGCCAGCAGGCAATGGCCCCAGTCAAGAGGTCCTTTCCCTGGCCAACAGCTACTTCATGCTGCCCAACCATAACGCCCAGTTAAACCTGGGCCAATTGCATTGGCAGGCCGGCTCCTCCAGCCAGGACGAACTGGGCCAACAGAGCGTCACCTTTAATGCCACCATCACGGCCAACAATGAACCTGCCCTACGTCTGAGCA
>CAXXXG010000008.1:0-243217 GCA_963662565.2 Sedimentisphaerales bacterium
CCCGGTTCTCTTCACCCTCGCCGAGGATCTCACCCAGATGGAACTTCATGTCGATGTGGACGAGGCGGACATCGGCCAGGTCAAGGAGGGCCAGGATGCCATTTTCACGGTCGATGCCTACCCGGATCGAGAATTCCAGGCCAAGATCATCCAGACCCGCTACGGCTCAGAGACCGTAGACGGGGTGGTGACCTACGAGACCGTATTACAAGTCGATAACCAGGATCTGTCCCTGCGTCCGGGCATGACCGCCACCGCAGATATCACCGTCAAGCAGGTGACCGACGCCCTACTCGTACCCAATGCGGCCCTGCGTTTCGTCCCGCCCACCGACCAACAGGACGACAGTAAATCTTCCCGTGGCCTAGTGGGCATGCTGATGCCTGGGCCACCGCATGAAAACGAGGTTCAGGAAGAAGACGTCGACATCACCCGCAAACAACAGACCCTGTGGGTGCTCAAGGACGGTCAGGCCATAGGCGTGCCCGTGACCATTGGATCATCCGACGGCATCCAAACCGAAATCCTGTCGGGTGACATTCAATCCGACATGGCCGTCATTACCGATACCCTCACGAACGGGAGATAGATATGAAGGCCGTGGAATCCCATCATTCGTTGATTGAGCTACGCGGTGTCACCAAGGTTTACGGCACCGGCCATGCCGCCATGCAGGCCCTAGGGGGTATCGACCTAACCATCGAACAAGGCGATTTCGTCGCCATCATGGGACACAGTGGCTCGGGCAAGTCCACCTGTTTGAATATCTTGGGGTGCCTGGACGGCCCGACCGCTGGGTCCTACCGCTTTCAAGGTGTGGAGGTCGGTCAACTCAGTCGAGACCAACGGGCCAAACTGCGACGCTTTTACCTGGGCTTTGTGTTCCAGGGCTTCAACCTTTTAAAGCGAACCTCGGCCCAGGAAAACGTGGAACTGCCCCTACTCTATCGCGGGGTGTCACCCCGTCAGCGTCATGAACAGGCTCGTCAGGCCCTGGCGGCCGTGGGCCTGGAGGGCTGGGAAAGTCACGCCCCCAATGAACTGTCCGGCGGCCAGCAGCAACGCGTGGCCATTGCCCGGGCCATTATCACCCAGCCGTCCGTACTCATGGCGGACGAACCCACCGGCAACCTGGATTCGGCCCGCAGTACAGAGATCATGGAACTGCTCAGTCAGCTCAACCGCGAACACGACATCACCGTGGTGATGGTGACGCACGAACCGGACATGGCCAAATACGCCCAACGCATCGTGCATTTCAAAGACGGTCACATCGAATCCGATCAACGCCATGGGGGGATCAACTGATGTTTTTCAACACGCTTCTCCTGGCCCTACGCGAGATTAAACGCAATGTGATGCGATCCTTTTTAACCGTACTCGGCATTGTCATCGGCGTGGCCTCAGTGATCACCATGGTCACCCTGGGCAACGGCGCCACCCAGCAGGTCACCCAGCAGATCGCCAGCATGGGCAGTAATTTGTTGATGATCAGCCCGGGCAAACGCATGGGACCGGGGCAGGACACGGCTCCGGCCTTCAAAATCGACGACGCCGAGACCATTGCCCGCGAGATCAAATCCGTGGCCGCGGTGGTCCCGCTGTCGAGCCAATCGACGACTGCCATCTATGGCCATGAAAACTGGTCGACTACGGTCAACGGTACGGTTAATGAATATTTGACCCTGCGGAACCATCCCCTCCAAGACGGCCGATCCTTCACCAGCAGTGAGCTCAACGCGGGCGCTGCCGTGTGTGTCATCGGCCAGACCGTACGCGAACAACTCTTTGGCGGCCTGGACCCCCTGGGTAGCCGTATTCGCTTGGGAGCCCTGTCCTTTCAAGTCGTGGGACTGTTGGAGGCCAAGGGACAAAACAGCATGGGGCAGGATCAGGACGATGTCGTCCTATTACCCCTACGGACCTTTCAGCGTCGCCTCTCCGGCAGCCAGGACGTCGGCATGATCCAGGTCTCGATCCAGGAGGGACAGTCCACGGAGAAAGCCCAGAAGGAAATCCGCCGACTCCTGCGGGACCAACGTCACCTCTCGACCGGTGAAGACGATAACTTCCACGTGATGGATACCAAGGAGATCTCCACCATGCTCACCAGCACCACTCAGATGCTCACGGGGCTATTGGGTGCAGTGGCTGCGGTGAGCCTACTGGTCGGCGGCATCGGTATCATGAATATCATGCTGGTCTCTGTGACCGAACGCACACGTGAGATTGGCATCCGTCTGGCCATCGGGGCATTGGAACGAGAAGTCTTGCTCCAGTTCCTGGTCGAGGCGGTGGTGCTGTCGTCCTCGGGGGGAGTCTTCGGCATCCTATTGGGATTGGCCGCTTCCGCCGGATTGGGTCATGCAGTCCTGCAAGTCCCCTTTGTACTCAATCCCAGTATCGTCATGATCGCGTTTTTATTCTCTGCGGCCGTGGGTGTGGTATTCGGTTACTTCCCTGCACTCAAGGCCGCTCAGTTGGATCCCATCGAGGCCCTGCGTCATGAATGATCGAAAATTCTACCATTCTGGCAACCATTACAACGCCGCGATTGGAAGTACATGTCTTTGATTTTTTAAGGATTCACTTATGATTTACCGCCTGATTCTCGATTCAATCACGTCTAATCCCCCATTCGGAGATCAATCCCAGGTTTCCTGCCCCTAGGCCCCCTATGGGACATCATGGTTAATGTATTGAATCAAATGGTTTATGGTTATGTCTGAAGTCATTCCCTCCCTGTCACTGAAACGACTCGCGCAAAATGAGAGTCAGGTCAGTATCCTGGATCTTCCTCGTTCCTATGAAATGATCGATCCTTGGGTGAGCAGACCCCACCGGCTGCAATTCAACCAGCTGCTGCTGATCCTGCAAGGAGGAGGTTCCCACCGGATCGACAGCCAAACGTACCAATATAAACCGGGCTCGCTGGTATTTACGGCCCAAGGGCAGGTTCAACAGATTCAAATCACGGATCAAATCGAAGGACACCTGATTTTATTTACCAATCAGTACCTTTATCGTCATTGTGCCGATCTCCAATGGTTCTTCGACCTCCACCTGTTCCAGGAATCGGTCAAAACACCAACGACTCTGGAGATGCCCACAGAGGAGGTCACACAATGGGGCTCTCTCGTCGAACAACTTCGTTATGAACAGGTTTATAATCCAGATTTAGAACATGACGCCATCCAACACCACCTGCTCAAGATTCTACTGCTCAAGGCCGAACGTCTCAAACGCATACAAGCCGATGCCATCAATGCCGATTCCAGTCAGACTCCATTGCTCACCCGTTTTCATCAGTTATTGGAGGAGCACTACGCCTCCAATCGACGAGTTTACGACTATGCACATATGCTCTGCGTGACACCACGACGCCTCAACAGCTTGTCCCAACAGTGCCTGGGAAAAACCGCGAAACACGCCATTGACGAACGTGTCGTACTGGAGATTCAACGCATGTTACGTTACTCGGATGCCACGGCCCATGAGATCGCCTTTTCTCTCGGCTTTTCCGAAGTCGGGAACATGGCCAAGTTCTTCAAACGCTATACCGGCCAAACCCCAGCTCAATTCAAAGCAAGTTCTTAAAAGAAAGACCTATTTCGACCATCTTTTCACATGTTCTGACCTGTACACCATCTCGTCATGCACCGATACCTAACTTTAGAGGCAGACATGACTCGGTTCCGACCGGTTGAAATCGTCGGCCCATACAACAATCGTTCAGAAAGAAAGGTCAAGAGATGATTGATGGTGTCAGTAGCAGTAACACGGCGGCCCTGTCCGCCATGGCTCAACAAGCCAAAGAAACGAGTCTGACGGACGAACAAAAATCGGAACTCGAAAGCATTATCAGTAAGTATGATGCATCCACGGCCACCGAAGAAGATATGCAGGCCCTCTTCAGCGAGCTGGAAGAAGCCGGCATCGGCCCTAGCAAGGAAGTAGGGGCGGCCCTCAATGCCGCGGGTTTCGCCCCCCCTGCGGGTCCGGGTGGTCCCCCGCCCATGGGTGGAGTCGAGGATGAAGAAGAGGATGACGAGGACGATGAAGACATCCTGACCATTGATTCCCTGGAATCAGAAATCGTCCAAGAGTTCGCCGAAAAGTTCATCTCAGGTGAATACGAAGAAGAAGACCTCGACGCCATGGCTGAAGACCTGGCCGAAGACCCCCGTGCTCTCCCGGCCGGAACCTTTGTAGACGAAGAGGCCTAGCCCCGCAAGGCGTTTAAGCCCCAATCAATCGCCTTCTTTTTTTTGACAAACAGGCCATGGCGAACCGATGAGGAGCCCCCCTCATGGCTCATACAGGTTCGTCATGGCTCTTTATGTTTTCTTGCCACCCCATCGTGTCACCAATACGGTCACATTGTCATGGCCACCCGCAGCCAGGGCCATTTGCACCAAACGGTCACAACAGGCCTGCGGCTCTTCTATTTGGGAGAACATCCCGGCAATCTCTTCCTCTGCCACCATATCGGTCAGGCCGTCCGTACAGAGCAAGAAACTATCCCCCCCCCGGAGAGCCAAGGAACGCACCCAGGCACGAGCACGCTCATCCATGCCGATATAACGGGTGATGACACCGTTTTCCTCGTGCTCCTCGGCCTCATGCGGTTGGAGCTGTCCCTCTTCGATCAACTCGGCCACCACGGAATGATCCCGACTCAACTGACGCAATCGGTTCTGACGCCAACAATAGACACGACTGTCCCCCACATTAGCCAGATAGATCCGTTGATCGATAAACCAAACCAGCGCCAGGGTCGCCCCCATATCCTTGCACCCGCTTTCACTGTGGCCTTCCAAACGCAGTTGGTGACTCTGCTTGGCCACCTCTTGACGTAAAATACGACGAATGGTCTTGGGGCTGCGTCCGCGCGATTGCATCCAACGCGTCTCCAAGGCCGGCAACAGATCCTGGGCAATCATGCCCGAAGCCAATTCACCACCCCGGTGGCCCCCCATACCGTCGGTGACCAGAAACAAGCCCGCCTCGGGCTCAAGGGCATAGGCATCTTCGTTCTGCTGACGCACACATCCGACATCACTGGCCGCGCCCCACTGCAAGGGAAGGGGCAGATGTAAATGCTCGGCCAACGGTTCGATCAGAGCTGGATCCATGGATTCCCCCATTCGTTTGTCACTCAAAAAGACGACTATGACACCAGGGACAGTAACGCCAGTAAGTACTGTCTACAGGCCATTCGCATTTACCACAGGTCTCGGGAAAGACCGGGGCCTGCCATCGTTGATGCACCTTACGCCGACACCAGGGGCAATACTTCATAAAACGCATCATGCGTCCCCCACAATGCTCACAAGACTCGCCATAACGCAAGGGAGCCTTGGTCGGACGGGTCACGGTCTCAAAGGGTCCCTCCCGACACCAGGGACAACTGTCCCATTGGGGCATGAGCCCATGATGGCAAGACGGACATACCTGAGCAAAACGGGTTCGCTCGCGCCAGCGCTGATGGTCATGTCCACACCAGGGACAGATCACCATGGATTCGGCCACAGGCTCACCGCACTTTAGACAAGCCGCCATAGGGCCCAACACACGACTGTAACGCTTGATAAAGGTCTGACGCCGTTGCTTTTGCCAGTTAACCATTGTTTCCTTGCCGTTACCATTGCGTAGGCGTTGAGGCAAAGCCGCCAGCATGGCCTGATGCATCTTGTCGGCATTGGCAAAACGCTTCTTGGGGTTGACGGCCAGGGCCTGTTTAATAAAAGCAGCAAAATTCAACGAGGTCCGTTGTTTGAGACGGTCGTATCCCCGCGGTGGCCATTCAAAGGGCCAGCGGGGTAATACGCCCGTGATAAATTCGTAAAGAATGACCCCCACGGCAAAACAATCGCTGCGATAGGTGGGGTAGCCATAGGCCTGCTCTGGAGCGACGTAACCGGGAGTCCCGAAGTCGTCGATGGTCTTGGCTCGACCGCGTACACGAATGGCAATCCCGAAATCGCCCAGCACAGCCCGCCGATCGCCCAATAGGAAGATATTGCCCGGCGTAACGTCGCAGTGCACAATCCGTTGCTCGTGGGCATGGGCCAGACCGCTAAGCACCTGATCGGCGATTTGAATGATCCGCCCCACGGCCATGGGACGGGTACAGTCCTCCAGGGTTCGGGTACAGAGTTCTGTGGCCAGCACGGCCTGGCCGTCGATGATGTCGGCATTCTTGACTGTCAGGATATGGGGGTGACGCAGTTTGGCCACGGCCCGCACCTCCCGCAATAGGGAATCATTGTCCCGCTTACCACTACCGCCGATCAGGGGAATCTTGAGGGCCACCCGGATGCCCTCGATACGATCCTTGGCCTTCCAGACCTCGCAGGCCCCACCGGAGCCCAGGTGCGACTCCAAAATATATTTACCCAGTACCGTACCGGTACGCAGGCGTCCGGTGAAACCGGAATCGGTTTTCGGTTCGTATATCATCTCTCTTATAGGCCCTTTAAGAATACCTTGTTAACTGTACTCTAGCATTTTTTTGATCGAGGTCAATTTCCAATTGACTAGTTGGTTTGCATTGTCTAAATACTCTATAGTGTAATGGAGAAAAGGAACCACAAACACGGATGTCTAGGCCTCTGGCTTACGTGGCTTGAATCGACTCAACAAGTGTTTTGGTGAGGGTAGAAAAATGGACAACAACGCATCCGGCCTGACAGCCGAACAACTCGATGAGTTTCGCGACCTGCTGCTGGCCAAGCGGAATCAACTTCTGGGCAACGTCGTCAGTATCCAAAACGACACACTCAAACGCGAACAATCCGACTTCTCCTACAGTTCCGGAGATCTGGTGGACATGGGCAGCGATAACTATGAACTGGAAAACTCCCTGAGCCTCATGGACAGCGAACGCCGCCTACTACGAGAAATCGACGACGCCTTCGAACGTATGGAGGCTGGGGAATACGGCATCTGTATGGGCACCGGCCAGATAATCGGGATTCCTCGCCTGCGAGCCATCCCCTGGGCCAAGTATAGCGTCGAATTCGCCAGCTTACTGGAACAGGGCCAGGCCTATGTCGATGAAGACGGCTACGGCTTCGATCAGGACGATGACCAACCCGACGCGGACGCAGCCTAATAAACAGTAACAACTTGCTGGGGTGCGGTGCGTTAGGTCTATAGATACCAACGCCCCACCTCCCTTTTTAGACACCGCTAAAGCAATCCTACTCTCACCACCAAGCAGACAAGAATGAGCGTGCTAGGACTCCCAACCGAAACAATCTGACAATACCCGGTTAAAAGACAAGATCCCCTACAAGGTTCGATCTACCCCAAAAAGATTGGGCTATCCCATTTCCGCCAGGCAAGCATCCGGTGCGTCGTCTATGCGTAAATACCACTGGCTTTTATCGTGGTAAAGATCCAAATGAGTGATGTCAAACGTATCTGGTAGTGGACGCACATGGGCGATGTTCTCTTTGGGATAAACGATGGTACGAGCTTCGTCGTGGGGGTAAACGGGCTTGACCTGGCCGGCATTAAACGAAATTCCCTTACCGTGAATCGTGATCCAGCCATTGGAAAGGTCCAATACCTTGCCCACAAAAAAAGCGGGGCGTTGTTTATCGAAATACTGTTTGATGCGGACCAGTACAATCATTCCTTTATTCATAAGAATTCCTTATGGTTCAACGGTTATGCAAACAATGTAATAGTTCGTGATACAGACGGGCCGCCCGGTTTACCTCCTCCCATGAGATCGATTCATCACGCGTATGGGCCTTGGCCAACTGACCGGGCCCTAGAATAATGGGCTTGCAGTTCACATTCCAGAGGAGATTGGCATCGGAGTGACTGTGAAATGAACCGATCTCGTAGCGTGTGAATTTCATAGCCACCTCAATCTTTCGGGCGATCATGGTTATAAACAACCGACGCCGTTATCATAGGGTGGGAATGACCGAAAGCAAGCCATTTGTCCTTTTAAAAATGGAAGATTTATTGCTTGGATTTCAAGTATCCAATCTCAGGGTTTCTTTGACTTAGAAGGATATATGGGTACTACGCTATTTCAAGATTCCTGGGGTTCTTGAGGACCTTGACATCGAGGCGTTCAGGGAGCACCAGGCTCACGAAAACAATCCTCTTGAAGGTCTCTTCCACGGACAGAGCCAGCAATTCTCTCGATAGTTTTCCGTCAAGATTTACTTTCCTTTCTCGCTTGAAAAGCCTTGGTATCCTGGTTTATGATCCTTGCTGTTTATTGACTCCTGCGGTGAAAATCATGCGTTTAATCTGAATTTGATATTTGCAGAGTAGACACTCCGCGGGGGCAAGTTGATTCCATAAAAGGAGTGGAACATGATTGCTATCGCGTCATTATTGATTGTGCTTATGATGTCGTTACTCATAACCCGAGTGGCGACCATGGCCTTAACGTTAACGGGGATGTCGCAGGAGGTAGCGAAATTCCAAGCGAGATCGGCTTTCACGGGTGTGGGATTTACGACCCATGAGGCAGAGGCCATTCTTTCGCACCCGGTGAGGCGGCGAATCATTATGTTGTTAATGCTGCTGGGGAATCTCGGCGTGGGCGCGGTGGTGGCCACTTTGATGCTGTCGGTCATGCAGACGGCCGAGTCGGATCTTTGGTGGGTAAAGCTGTTGAGTTTGGTGGTGGGCCTGATGTTACTGAGTCTGGCAGCGAACAACCGACGTCTGGAACGACATTTAAATCGCGTTATTGCCTGGGGATTACGCCGTTGGAGTAATTTGCCCGTACGGGACTATGTCGCCCTGCTTCAATTACAGGATGGTTATGGAGTCAGCGAACTCCTGGTTGAATCCGCCGATTGGTTAGCAGAGAAGACCTTGATCGAACTAAAGCTGCCGCGAGAAGGTGTGTTGGTACTGGGAATCAAGCGTACCACCGGTGTGTATCTCGGTACACCAACAGCAGAGACAGAGGTTCATGCGGGTGACACATTGATTCTATACGGTCCGGCCGAACGTATTGGGGAGCTTGATCAACGCAGTCGAGGGAGCAAGGGAGATGTGGCCCATCGCGAGGCCATAGAAGAGCACCAAGAGGGTTTAGAAGCTCAAGTGAAGATCGACGATCAGAGGGACGAACCAAACAAGGCAACCACATCGAACGACTTGCCTTAAGGGGACCTCTGATACCATTGACACGAAATACTTTTGGACCTAAGTTTACCGTGAGTTCATTTGAGACCTCAGGTAGAGTCTTCTGCTGTATTATGGCTTTGGGCTCCACGTGTAATCGGCACCAATGACAGTGATGCGGTTGTTGACCTCGCGGGTGCCCTCGGTTAGCAGGGCGACGCGGTCGGCTTCACTTCGCTGGCCCCAGGTATTTACGCTGCCGGTCAGGGTGACGGTGGCGTCGGTGACTGAGATCGTAATTCGATCGGCAACCCAACGCGTGGCCCAGTTGGCTTCGAGATGGGTTCGAATACGACCCTCTAAAACCGCATCGGTATACACACCTGAGGGGTTGACCGTCAGATTGTTCACCACTTGACGGATGCCCCGCACCGGCGCAATGACGTCCATAACCTGTGTTTTCTCGTAAAGCGTATTGACGGACCCGGCCAGGATTACCGTGCCTCCTTGTACGTAAATCTTGATGTTCTGGGAGTCGAGGTAGGTGGTCAAATTGACCGCCCGGCGCACATCCGTCCCGATGGCTTCGTCCGAGCGGTTTTCCACATCGACCTTCAGATCGTTGAGCACCCAGCCCACACCGATGATTTCACGGGCCAGTTGTTCGGCGAGTTGGGCCTGATAATAGCTCGGGACCGATCCGCTGAGGGTGACAACACCTTGGTCTACTTTCAGTAAGAGTCGTGAGGAATCCAGGTAGACGTGCTGTTGGAGTGCCCGGCGTACGGACTCCTGGAGTTCCTGGTTACTCGGGGTGGGAAGGATACGACGGGGGCTGTTCTCCTGCCACCACTGTACGGTCAGCTTATTGTCTACGCCCTTGACGTACAGAATGTTGAGTACGACGCGGCCGGCGCGTTCTTTTTGGTAGGCATTGCCCACTCGCCCTTCCAGGATCACGATACCGTTCCGAACGGAAGCCGAAATGGGTAGGCCACTGAGATAAATATCCCGATCCAAGAGAATCAGCACGTCGCGTTCGATCTCCCCATCGGTTCGAGGGGATCTGGGTAGGATGGTCAGTTCGTTGCGGAGTTGCTTGACCCCCGGCACCTGACTGACACGTAACTCGACCTCCTGGCGTTCGCTCCAGGATGCGACCTCGCCGGTCAGGGTGATGATGCCATTGATGAAATGGACCCCGATAACGGATGAGGTTGGGGTGCGGTATTCAGCGAGACGCCGCTGTATGTCGATCAGGAGGTCTTCCTCCGATCGCTGGGGGCCTTCAACCACGAGATTGTTGATGACCCCCAGAACCCCATTGATCTTGCGGGCTTCGTTACCGGCATAATTCTTTCCCGCCAGACTGCCGACCTTTCCATTGAGCGTAACGATCCCCTCGGAGGTTTGGATATCAACCTGGGTGGTGGTGATACGCGGATTCTCGCTAAAGGCCTCGGCCACCCAGAAGCTGATCGTGGTATCGCTGGGGCGTTCTTGGGCAATCGCGTTCAGGTTGCTCAGCAACATAAGGCTCAAAGCGAACGATGAAAGAGTGTTGTGGAGATGGGTTGTCATGTTGACGACTCCTTTCGGGTAAATAGCGTCGTTGTCATGCCCTTGTGGGGTTGAAATGAGTGATGAATTTACCTTACCCGTGATAAAAAATCAAAACCAGATCGATGACGAATAACAGGACGATTGTGGCTTCCATCGTAACCATAAACAGATCCGTACGATCCTGTTGAATCAAGTGGTAAAGGTCGGCCAAGGTACGCTGTTTTTGATCCGTAGTCTTTTGCCAATCCTCCAGATGAAAACGACTGGATAGGGCCTGATATATACGCGCCAGATGCCAGTCACCGAAAAACTTGGTGATGTTGGATAGTTCGTCACTGAGCCGAGATAGATCCACGCTGATTTCGCGTAGTTCCTTGTGGATGGCCCGGCCACTACGCAGGTTCAGCCGAGCTACATCACGATAAGCCCGTTCGCTGGCACTGTCCAACAGGCGATCGTAAATCCCGAGTTCCAGCAGTTGCACATTGGCGACCTCCATGATGTGCAGCACTTCGGCCGCATCGTCCGAATCGCCCAGTATAAGGGCCGCATCCCAGTCGATGACCACCAGATCCTGATCGTAATAACTCAGATCGTATTGGGTGGACTCGTCGATTTCTTGTTGGGACAGACGCTGGGGTTCGGGCTCTTCGGTCAGGAGCCCGGCGATGGCACGACGCTGTTGATCCAACCAGTCGGTGGCGGCTAGATCGGAAGACATCGGTTGAAAATGAAAGACGGTATAGGCCTCGCTGGGACCCAACTGCTCGACCGGACGGACGCAGTGGGGTCCGAGGTCCTGCATGATCGCCTGCCCCAGGCTCAGAGCGAGTTGGCCGACGGGACCGTCTTCAGCACCATGGCTGTGGGTGTCCACTAAATGATCCCAGTCCTGTTGAACGAAGGGGACGTGGATGCAGAGGCTGATGGCTCCAATGTTGAAGACCTTGACCGTGCAAGTGACCTCAAGAGATTGTCCTTCCAGGGTGACTTTCTGGTCGGGCAAATGCACCAGGGCCGGTCGATAGAAGAAGGGTTGGCGAGGACTGCGTTTGGTCGTGCACAGGTTGTACTCCTGCACGGTTCGACCCAGCAAGGTGGTCAGCGAACCACGTTTCATATCGTAGGCGACATCGAATGCATAGATGTAAACGATACTGCCGTTGTAACGTTCCAGCGAATGGTTGGATGGGGTGTTCATTGTTGTTCAGATTCTTTATATGGACGAGGATGGGGTCATTGTTTTGGTCCAAATCTGTTTGGGATCTCCATGATCATAGAAATCGACAACCTCGGCTTCGAGGATGTACCCGAGTCCACGATAAAAGGCTTGAGTGTTGTGATAATCCGATCGTCCGGACGTTTCGATGACTACCCGATGGCCACCATGGGTTTCAATGTGATGTTCGGCATGTTCCATCAATATTCGTCCCAGACCTCGTCCCTGGTGCTCGGGTGCCACACCGATCCAGTAGATATCCCAGGTACTTACCGTACAGGGGGTTGGGCCGCAACAGATCCATCCCATGGCCTCGTCGTTTTGGCAGGCGACCCAGGATTGATAGTGTCCCTGCGGGCCGGTAGCATGGGCCTCGTCCAGAACTTCGCAGGCGATGGTCAGTTCGTTGGGGCGAAACAGATCTGTACGGGTCAAGGCTGACAGAACGGTTTCTCGATCGCCGGATTGGCTGCGACGAATGGTGATATCCCCAACGGAAACGGGAGGAGGAGGGGCGATTGGAGATTTCAGACGAGGCAGGTGCTCAAGGGCGTTGTAGAGACACAGGCGAATGAATTCGTGGTAGCCGATGTCACGGGCTGCCAGGGCCGCGGCAAAACCGGCGTCTGGGGAGATGTCGGGATTGGCATTGACCTCCAACACATAGGGGGACAGCTCTGCGTCCAAACGAAAATCCACACGGCAATAATCCAGGCATCCTAAGGCCCGACAAGAGGCAACGGCCAGTTCACGGACACGACTTTCGACCAGCACCGGTAACGGCGCGGGAATGATGCGCGGGGTGTGACGATACTCGAAAGAATCCTCCAGCCACTTGGCCTCATAGCCCACGATGCGGGGACGATCCGGAGTAAAGGCGGAAAAGTCGATTTCCGCCAAGGGCAGGACCTGAGCCTCGTCGTGTCGCCAGAGTACCGAGACATTGAGTTCCCGGCCCTCGATATACTGTTCGATCAAGACCGGCTTGCCCAGGGTTTGATGCAAATGGCGGACTCGTTGTTGCAGGGCCTTACCGGCTGTCGGGATCACACTGTCACGGTCGATGCCCTCACTGGCATCCGTCCCCACGGGCTTGACGATATAGGGGCCGGGAAAAAGGTCGGCTTCATGGATAAGGTGGTTGGGACTGACACGAATGGCCCGCGGACAGGGGATGTCGGCGGCCCGTAGCACAGCCTTACTCTTCCATTTGTCGAGGCTCAGCAGCAGTCCGGCAGTACTGTTGCCGGTACAGGCTTTCCCCATCGCGGTGCACAGGGCCGGAATCCAATTGGCCTGTTCCGGATTCTCGGGAAAGCCTTCCACCAGATTAAAGACGACATTCTCCCCGGCACAGGCCAGGGCGTCCGGAATATGTTGCAGGTTATCTACGCCCACGGAACGCACCGGGACATGCAACTTGGCACAGGCCTTGGTTACGGCTGCGACTTCCTCCAACACACCGGCCTCACTCTCGGCAAATCCTCCCGCTGCTTGACCGGTTGGACGATTGTACAGAATCAGCACGCCTTTGATAATGTCGAGCATAAAGCCTCCGGATACCGGGCACAGGCACTGGTGATAATGCGGTCTATCAGGACTTCATAGGCCAACCCCTCCTGCGTGGCGATCATGGGCAGGTCCGAGTGGGTCGGATGCAGGCCGGGCAGGGGATTGATTTCGATAAAGCAGGGACGACCGTTATGATCGAGACGGATGTCTACCCGTCCGGTGTCACGACATTCGAGAGTGCGATAGCTGGCCAGGGCCAAGGCCTCGACCTCCTGACGTAACGGTCCGGTGGGCATGGGAAAGTAACGGACATAGGATTCGCACTGTTCCTTGACTTCATAGGAATAGTCCTGGGCCGGGGCATCCGGGGCGATGGCAAACTCCAGGGTTCCCAGGACAGCCGCATCTGAACCAGTCCCCAGGATCGCGGTGGTGAATTCGCGACCGGGCAGGTACTCTTCCACTAATACCGGTTGTTGAAAACGCCGCAGCAGTGCAGTCGCCACCTGATCCAGTTGGTCCGGATGGTCCAGACGGGATAAATGGTCCACTCCTTTACCCGTGCCTTCGGCCAAAGGCTTGGCAAAAAGTGGGTAGGTCAGATCGATGTCACCCAGTTCCGAAGATTGGGTCACCACCTGGAAACGAGCGGTAGCCAGACCGGCCTGTTGAATCAGTCGCTTGGTCATGGCCTTGTCCAGGGTCAGGGCGCAGACCAGGGGATCGGAGAAGGTGTAAGGAATTTGGTAGAGTTCCAGTAAGGACGGCACCTGGGCCTCACGCGAGCGGCCATGGAGTCCTTCGGCGATATTGAATACCAGGTCCCAGCGTTTCCCCTTGACCAGTTTTTCGGCCAGGGAGCGGGCATGACCGATACGCACCGGTCGATGGCCCAGTCCGTCCAGGGCCTGCTCGATGGCCTCGATGGTCGCGGCCGAATCGAATTCCGCCACCTGTTCATCAGTGTAACCCTGGGCCAGGTAATCGTCGCGTAAATCGTAGACCAGGCCGATGGTCAGTCCGGTGTTGCTGTGTGTATTGAGTGTCGTCATGATTTCACCTCGGTAAATTCATGGGCTAGTGCCTTGGCCATGCCATGGAAAAAGGCAGGTGCGCCACGGCGCAGATTGCGTAGGCTGTATCCCCCCTCCTGGACCACCAGTGTCGGCAAACGTAGGTCGCCGATCCGCTGGCCTATTTGACGCAGAGATGTGGCCGTGAGGACGAACGAACCGGTGGGGTCGCCCTTCATGGTGTCGAATCCGATGCAGACCACCAGGAAGGTGGGTGCGAAGCGGACGATTTGTTTGAGGGCCTTGTCCAGGGTCTGGAGATAGAGCGTTTCGTCGGTGTTCTCGGGCAAGGGAAAATTCACATTAAATCCTGCACCCGACCCTTGACCGGTTTCGTCGCTGAACCCACTGAAATACGGATACGAATGGTTGGGGTGGCCGTGAATGCTGATCGTCAGCACGTCGGAGCGTTCGTAGAAGATGTCCTGGGCTCCATTGCCGTGGTGATAGTCAATGTCGAGCATAGCGACCTTGCCCTGGGCGCTGAGATAGTGCGCGGCAATGGCGGCGTTGTTGAAGTAACAAAATCCGCCGAAGGTGCGTCGCTCGGCATGGTGACCGGGCGGGCGGCACAGACTGTAGGCCACGCGTCGACCGTGCAGCATTTCCTCGGCCCCGGTCAGGGCGATATCCACGGCCTGGCGGGCGGCCTGGTAGGCGTTGCGGTCCAGGGGCGTGAAGGTGTCGATGCAGTAGTAACCCGCACGCACGGCCAGTTCCTTGGGCCGTCGCTCGGGCCGCCGAATGGGAAATACGTAGGGATAGACCGGACCCTTGTCACTGAGTTTTTCGCAGACCACTTTCAGGTAGGTCACGAAATCGCCGGCATGGACGTGTCGCAGGTGGTCCTCGCCATAGTGACGGGGCTTGATGGGATCGAACAGACCCGTGGGCTGCAAGGCCTGTTCCAGGGCTCCGACCCGAGCGGGTCGTTCCACGTAGCCACGATCCTTAACGTGATGGATCGTGTGCAGATCGCCCGAGACCAGGGCAAAGGCCTTGACCCGATGGTCCTTGTGTTGAGTGGGTGACTCGGCAGTGTGGTAGCGCGGATCGCGGAGCCGGACCGGATTCTCGATCACGCTCTCGACAACCCGCTCGATATAGTCGGGCGGGACGATGTGGCCATACTTACGCTTGAGGATGATCCGCATGGCCGCGCGACACTCGGATCGCTTTAATGGCTTGCCACTGCCCAGATCGTCGTAAAGCAAATACGGAGCCGGATCGTCGTCGATGGGGGTCTCGAATTCGGTGTTGATGATGGGACGCAGACCGTACTGTTCATAGAAGGCCAGATGTTTCTGGTTTTCCTTTAACAGCTTGGCGTCCTTAACGACCTCAGGGTCGTCAGGCAACACCTCCATGTAGAGCCCGCGAGAGCCCTGGCTTTTGAGGTATTCCTGGGTGGCCTCGAACAAGGCGCTGCCGATCCCGCGTCCACGTCGCTCCCCGATTGTGGCCAGGAAGTCCAGCAGGCTGCTATTGATCTCCGGGAAGTGAATCACCAGAGAAAAGCCGGTGACCTTACCCAGCGAGGTCTCGCTGACCAGCAGGATGGTCCGGTAGCCAAACTTGAAGGGATGGTCCAGCAATTCGGGGATCTTGTCCGCATAGTCGGCCACGGCCCCAAAGTTACGTCGGAAGATGTCCTGGGTCTGGCGGATGCGTTCCCGATCGATGGGAAGAACCGTACCATAGACCCGTTGAATCAGAATCATTCGTAGGCCTCTGTGTCATTGTCCGGGCCGCAGCAGGCACGGCGTCGATCCAGACGCACGGCCCGGTCGGGCTGGATGTGACTGTGGGCTCCGGAGGCCACATGCCAGACGCTGGGGGCGGCACCCTCGGCGGGGCTGACTATGGGGTCTTCGAAGCGGCTATGCGGTTCGGGGTAGGCGATCAGCATGCCTTCGTAGTTGCGAAGGACCGTGTGCGTGGGACTCTGGGACACCACGTAGGTCGGCAGCACGGGAATCTTTCCGCCGCCGTGCGGGGCATCGACCACAAAGGTCGGGATGGCCAGACCGCCCACGCGGCCGCGCAGGTATTCCATGATCTCCATACCCTTGGTAACGGGAGTACGGAAGTGCTCCACACCCCGAACCAGGTCACACTGGTAAAGGTAATAGGGACGCACCCGCATACGGACCAGGCTGCGGCAGAGCTGCTCCTGGATGTGCGGATGGTCGTTGACTCCCCGCAACAGGACCGACTGGTTACCCAGAGGGATGCCCGCGTCGGCCAGGCGAGTGCAGGCTTCGATCGATTCGGGGGTGATTTCGTTCGGGTGGTTGAAGTGGGTGTTGATCCAGACCGGATGGTATTGACGCAGCATCTGACAGAGTTCGTCGGTGATGCGTTGCGGCAGGACCACGGGCATGCGCGTACCGATGCGGATAATCTGTACCGACGGAACACTCCGCAGGTGCAGTAGGATCGTCTCCAGCTTGTCTGTGGTCATGGTCAGGGGATCGCCGCCCGAAATGATCACGTCCGAGACGTCCGGGTGCCGAGTCAGGTAGTCGACCACCTGATTGAGTCGTTGACGGCTGATGCTGTTTTCTCGGGTTCCGGCGACGCGTTTACGCGTACAGTGACGGCAGTACATCGAACACATGGTGGTGGCGATCACCAGGGCACGGTCCCCATAACGGTGAATCAATCCCGGAACCGGCATATCGCGACATTCCTCCAGGGGATCGGAACTGAGAAACGGCGGATCGATCAGTTCGTCCAGTTGCGGAACCGCCATCTGAAACACCGGGTCGGATGGATCGGCCGATCGGATCAGGGAGGCATAGTAAGGGGTGATCGCCATGGGATACTTGCCGATGACCGGAGACAGGTCGGAAGAGGCCTTCAGGGCGGGAAAGAGATTTAGCAGTTGCGGAACCGTTCGAATACGGCTGCGGATCTGCCAGCGCCAATCATTCCATTCGGGATGACGTACGGGGGCGGGGATCAAAGTCGAAGACTGGAGGCAGACCGGTGGAGGTTCGTCGTCGGCACTTGTCCGCGCGACCGACGTCAGTACGGGATTACCTCCTTTCTGGAAATTATGATTCATGGATCAAATCCTTATCTTAAGAAAATAGAATACCGTTCGAGCAAACGCTCTCACAATGACGGGATGTAGTTCCTCTCCGAGGTTCACACCGATCGTCGGCACGAATATTCGGGATACCTGAGCACTCTCACCTTAAAGTTGTCAATCAACAATGGCTGAGGATATAGTACGTTTTATTCGGCAGGTCAATCACGAAAAAACAAAAAAACAGAAAAAAAACATTTGGCTGTTGACGTTACTGTAAAACAAGCTATATCTAGCGCGCATAATATTCCTTTTGGTGGACAAACCGCGTCATGAAAGGATCGTGGTTGACTCATGAGAACGACACTGACATTGGAAATTTTACCACAACCGGACGACACCACCTGTGGCCCGACCTGCCTGCATGCCTTGTATCGTTACTTTGGTGAGACCGAGGATCTGTCTGAGGTCATCCGGGAGGTGCCGTCACTGCAAGGTGGGGGAACACTGGGTGTCATGCTGGCCAATCATGCCCTGGCCCGCGGCTATCAGGCCACGATCTATACCTACAATCTGCTCATCTTCGATCCGACCTGGTTCGCCCCCGGTATTATTCTGACCGAGAAGCTGAGTCAGCGACTGGCCGTCACTCAAGACCGCAAGCAACGTCGGGCCTTGGAGGCCTATCTGCACTTCCTGGAACAAGGAGGAACCCTCTGCCTGGAGGATTTGACACGCTCGCTGTTACGTCGTTTTTTAAATAGCGGACGTCCCATCCTGACCGGGCTCAACTCGACCTTTCTCTACCGTACCATGCGGGTCTACGGCGACGACATGGTCGATGACGATATCCGTGGGGAGGTGGTCGGACACTTTGTCGTGCTCTGTGGTTACGATCGAGAAAAAAAAAACCATTCTGATTGCCGATCCCTACAGCGGCAATCCTTATTCTGCCGATCGCATGTATGAAGTTCCTATCGATCGTGTCATCGGTGCCGTTTTCCTGGGCGTAATGACCTACGATGCCAACTTTTTAATTATCGAGCCCAAGCGGCAACGAAAGGCCCTTGATTCATGAAAATACTGCTAGTGGTCTCTAATGCCAAAAAATGGCCCTTGAATATCCCGGACTGCGAGGTGGTTGCGGCCCGCAAGTATCTGACCGAGCCGGTCTTCTCCCATCTGACAGGTGTGCGGGTCTTCAACCTGATGTGTCCCTGCCGTTACCAGAGCCAAGGCTACTACGTGTCCCTCTTGGCCGAGGCCCGCGGCCATAAGCCCGTGCCCAATATCACCACCCTGCGGGACCTTTACACCCCGGCCATGGTTCGTATGACCAGTGCGGCCCTGCAAGACTCCATCCAAAGCAGTTTGCAGGGCATCAAGTCGGACCGCTTCGAATTGAGTTTATACTTTGGCCGCAACCTGGCCAAGCGATACGACAAACTCTGTCGTGAGCTATTCAATCGTTTCCACGCCCATTTCCTGCGGGCCATGTTTGTGCGGGTCAAGGGACAGTGGACCCTACAGAATATCAGCCCCATCAGCATCAACGAAGTACCGGACAGTCACTACCGCTTTGTGGAAGAGGCGGCCAACGACTACTTCACCCACGCGGGCTATCGTCAAAGGAAACTCCAAACCTTCCGCTACAGCCTGGCTATCCTGCACCAACCCGGTGAAAAGATGCCCCCTCCAATGGTGCAGCCCTCAAGAAGTTCGTCAAGGCCGGTCACAAACTGGGCCTGGACGTTCAGTTCATCACCAAGGACGACTTCGGTCGTCTGTCGGAGTTCGATGCCCTCTTCATTCGCGAGACCACTAATGTCAACAACCACACCTTCCGCTTCGCCCGTTATGCCGAGGCCGACGGTCAGGTGGTAATCGACGACCCCCAGTCCATCATTCGCTGTGCCAATAAGGTCTTCCTGGCCGAGTTACTGGGGCATCAACGCATCGCCACGCCCGAGACCATGATCGTACACAAGGACAATGTGGACCTGATCCGCCACACCTTGGGCCTGCCCTGCGTACTCAAGCAGCCGGACAGCAGCTTCTCCATCGGCGTCAAGAAGGTCACCGAGGCCGATGATCTGGAACACGAAGCCCTGGCCATGCTGGAGAAGTCAGAGCTGATCATCGCTCAGGCCTTTTTGCCCACCGAGTTCGACTGGCGCGTGGGCATCCTGGATCAAAAGGTCCTGTACGTCTGCCGCTATTATATGGCCGAGAATCACTGGCAGATCATCAAGCGGGATGCCAAGGGCCGCAAGGAAGAAGGCAATGCCGACACCCTGCAACTACCGGATGTCCCGGAAGAGGTCCTCAAGATCGCCCTGCGTTCCACCGCTCCCATCGGACGTGGGCTCTATGGCGTGGACATCAAACAGGTGGGCAGCAAGTTCTACGTCATCGAGGTCAACGACAACCCCAGCATCGACGCGGGCGTGGAGGACGCGGTCCTGCAGGACGACCTCTACCAACAGATCATGGCCGTGTTCCTGCAACGCATCGAACAACGCAAGGCCGTGGTCTAAGGATCCTTCAGCATGAGCAAAACATCACTCCACCTCTTCGAAGGCTACGGCCTGGAACTGGAATACATGATTGTGGACCGCGATACCTTTGAGGTACGCCCCATCGCCGACTGGCTACTGGCCCAAGTCGGCCCCCAGGGTACCCGCGAGGTAGAACAGGGGCAACTGTGCTGGTCCAACGAACTGGCCCTGCATGTCATCGAACTCAAGGGCAACGGCCCGGTGGCGGACATGACAACCCTGGCCGACCCTCTACAGCGTGACATTGCCCGTATGAACGAGCTGCTGGCCGCCCAGGGGGCCTGCTTGATGGGCTCGGCCGTACACCCCTGGATGGATCCCGATGCCGACTCTCGCCTGTGGCCCTTTGAGGATGCCCCGATTTACCAGGCTCTGGACCGCATCTTCGGTTGTCACGGTCACGGCTGGTTCAACCTGCAATCGGCCCACCTGAATCTGCCCTTTGCCAATGACGAGGAATTCGCCCGCCTGCATGCGGCCATTCGCCTGGTGCTGCCGATCATTCCGGCCCTGGCTGCGGCCTCGCCGTTTTTGGATGGGGTTGACACCGGCCTGTGGGACGCCCGTCTGCATGTCTACAGCCAGCACTGCAACCGCCTGCCTGCGGCCATTGGCAAGGTCATTCCCGAGCCAGTCTCCAGCGAGCAGGAATACCAGGACACCATCCTGGAGCCGCTGTATCAATTGCTGCGTCCGCTGGATAAAGAAGGCACCCTCTGTTACGAATGGAGCAATGCCCGTGGTGCCATCGCCCGCTTCGAACGTAACGCCATCGAAGTCCGCCTGATCGACGTGCAGGAACATCCCGGCATGGATCAGGCCGTGGTCGGGGCGGTGGCAGCGGCCATCCGCCTGCTGACCGATCAGGCTTGCCAGGACAAGGACGCCATGAACGCTCTGTCCTGTGTGCGTTTGCGCAAGATCCTGGACGAAGCTATTGCCTGGGGCGAACAGGCCCAGGTTACTGACGATGATTTTTTGCGTCTTTTGTGTGGTTCGGATCATCCCCGGTCCGCCCAACAGGTGTGGCGGGATATGATCTACCGCTGCTCGGATTTTGCGGGTCCGGCCCGTGCAGGGGTTGAACAACTCCTTACACAGGGGACCCTGGCGACGCGATTGCGTCAGGTCACTGGCCCGGTCACCGGGGAGTCCTTGCACAGGACCGCACAGCGATTATGTCAGGCCTTGGCACGTGGGGAAATGTTGGTGTAGTGTCACGACCGTGGCATAACTCTCCGTCGGAGTGAACAAGCATGTCTTGGAAATGGATTTGGGATATCAGCCCACTGGATTACCACTCGATCCTCTGTGTCGTAGCCGGCGCCGCCTTTGTCGGTCTCGAACGCCAACTGATGGGGAAACCTATTGGTATCCGTACCAGTTCACTGATCAGTTTTGGAACCTATATTTTTGTGGCGATGGCACAGTCGATCATCAGTGAGCAAATGGACCCATCCCGTATCATCGGCCAAATCATCACAGGGATCGGCTTTTTGGGTGCGGGTGTAATGTTTTCCCAGAATGGATCCGTGCAAGGCGTCACATCGGCAGCGGCGATTTGGATCTTGGCGGCAATCGGTGCCGTTGGCGGGCTGGGATATCCCCATCTCAGTGTGAAGATCGGAATTCTGGCTGTTTTATTGTTGGTGGGGATCGAAAAGGTCGAAAGAACCTTCACCTTTATGCAGCGTGGTGTGCATCGTCGAGTGCAGCAGTATCGGGACAGATCTCCCGATAAAGCGAAACAGGCAAACAAATAAGGTAGACATCCATGGAAACGACAGAAGTCCTCTGGACATTAACCGAACAAGAGGGCCCCATTGTGGCCTGTGCCATTCATGAGGGTCACGACGTCCGACCCGAGGTTGCCATAGGCTTGGCTCTCCATGAAGATGACCGTCTGCGTGAAGAAGATCCCTATAGCGGCGAATGGACCGCTGTGGGGGACACTCGACTGGTCGTGCATCGTTCACGCTTTGAAATGGATCTCAACCGCCCGCGCGAGCGGGCCGTGTATATCGAGCCGGCCGACGCCTGGGGGCTGACCGTCTGGCAACAGCGTCCGCCGCAGGCATTGATCGATCGATCGCTGGCCCAGTACGACGATTTTTATGCCATGCTAGGGGACCTGCTCGTTCGCAAACAAAAAGAGCATTCTCGACTGGTGGTCCTGGATCTGCACACGTATAATCACCACCGCTTGGGACCGGAGCAGCCCTTTGACGATCCGGCCCTGAATCCCGAGATCAATGTAGGCACCGACACCATGGACCGGTCGCGTTGGACCCCGCTGGTGGAGCGTTTCATGCAGGACCTGCGTGAGTACGATTTCATGGGACGGTCCCTGGATGTCCGAGAGAACGTAAAATTCGGTGGCGGTTGGATGAGCCAGTGGATCCACGATCACTTCGGCGAACAGATATGCGTGCTGTCCGTGGAGTTCAAAAAGACCTTCATGGACGAGTGGACCGGCCAACTCTATCCGGATCTATTGGCAGCCTTTCACTGTGCTCTGGTGGCAACCCTGCCGGGCCTACGAGAAAGTTTGAAGTCATTGTGAAAAACAATAACTCAATAGAAACCATCACCTCCTATCAGGTGGCCAAGGTCATTGAGCGGTTGTCCGAGGGTAAGCGTATTCGTCGCAGCTTACCCCGTTCGGGACGGGTGCATATCGATCGTACGCTGCCGTTCATTGTGGTCTGCCGTACAGGCCCACAGGGTTCGGATACCCATACCGCCCGTTTGGTGCGGGGTGAGGCCTCGTATCTGGTGGCGGCCGGTGACACCGACTTCTATCCGGGCCTCAACAACCTGGTATCCCACGTGGTTGCAACCCTGTCCAATGAGTGCGCCTCGTTCCTGGTCATCGAAATCTGGGCCGGATCACAAACATCGACCCAACCGATGGCGGATGGCGGGATCGAACCACCGGCATTTTGTATCCATGTGCCCAAGAACGATCCGCCCACCCGCACAGTGGAGACGTTGGAGCGATCCTTGCAACGCATCAAGATACTACGTCGAGGTGCGAATGTATGTGTTGAAACCGTCGAGCAGCCGGCCCCACCTGGGCTCAAACCGTTGCTCTCGGCCAAGGAGGCCCGCCTGCGCAACTGTTTCATGGTGGGTCTGGAGATCCAGCCTATCTATTGGGATACCGAGACCGGCCAACCCTATCCCCTGGTCCTGCGTAGTCTACACCGTAGTTTGTCTGTGGCCTTCAAGCGGGCGGCCTTTGAGTTTGCCCGTTTGCGTACACCACGTCGTCCCGCCAACTACCAGGCCCTGGGGCGACGGGCCTTTGTCAAGGCGGTCTGGCAGGTGGACCAGCAACTGGCCCGCATCAGCCAGTCCTTCGACTATCTCCTATTGGTGACGCCGATCAACGCTGACGCAGCCTGGAAGCGTTTTCACCAGAACAAACATGACAAGAATCCGGTCTTCTACTATCGCCCTTTGCCCATCGATCCGTCCCTGGTCAAACGGCGGCTCTACCAGGTGCCCATCGAACGTATCGAGGATCCGACCCTGGCCTCGGTCTTTCGCGAGAAACGCTGTGAGCTGGACCGCATGATCAATCTGTTGACCGAGCGGGGCAAGCCTTCGTTTGTGTACAGCAGCCAGCAACTCTTCGGCGGGGTTCGCGACGAGTTGCTGACCCTGGCCCGACGTATCCTGGCCAAGGTCTCGCCGCGGGCGCGAGAGGACAAAGGGGGGCCCATGCTGGACGCCCGGGCCTTTGCTCAACGCGTGCGTGCGGAGTTCGATTATTACCGCAATCAAAGATGCGACATCGATCCTAAGGTTTCCGTTCGTGACGATGTCAGTGGTGTGTTGGTTTCGCAGGGGCAATTGCTCGTGGGCAGCGGTTTCAAGGTGGCGGCCTCGCGGGTTGAGGGGCTACTTCAACACGAGGTGGGCACGCATGTTTTGACCTATCTCAATGCCCAGGCCCAGCCCTTTCAACTGCTCTGTTACGGCCTGGCCGGATACGAGCCCTTGCAGGAAGGACTCGCCGTACTGGCCGAATACCTGGTGGGCGACCTGGGACGCGGACGGTTACGTCTGCTGGCCGGCCGCGTGGTGGCCGTGCATGCCCTAGTGTCCGGAGCGGCCTTTGTAGAGGCCTTTAGGCTGCTGCACAAGGAGCATGGCTTCAAGCTGCAAACCGCCTTCAATATCACCATGCGGGTCTATCGCGGCGGCGGGCTGACCAAGGATGCAGTGTATTTACAGGGGCTTGCCTCTCTGCTAGACTACCTCCAAGACGGTGGTGATCTGAATTTGCTCTGGGTGGGCAAAATCGCTGCGGACCATACCTCCATAATGCGGGAGCTGATGAGCCGTGAGGTCCTGATTCCTGCACCCCTGCATCCCCGTTATCTGGAATTTGAATCGGCCCAGGCACGCCTGGCAAAAGTGAAGTCAGGCGCAACGCCTTTGGATCTTATCGAAGGGAAAAGAAAATGAAATTAGGATTTCTGGTCAACGACATACAGACCGAACAGGCCGGTTACACCACCACGCGTCTGGCCATGACCGCCATCAACCGTGGACACGAGGTGTGGATCATTGGAGCAGGCGACTTTGCCTACAGTGTGGACGAACACATCCATGCTCGCGCCTACCGCGCACCTAAATCCAAGTACAGCAACAATAAGACCTACCTGGCCGATTTGCAGGGCCCCAAGGCCAAGCGAGAATGGATCGTGGTCGATGACCTGGACGTTCTCATGCTCCGCAACGACCCCTCGGCCGACACCGGTGTACGCTCCTGGGCCCAGACCGCGGGGATCATCTTCGGTCGGGCCGCTATGCGGGCCGGGGTCATCGTGCTCAACGATCCCGACGGTCTGGCCAAGGCCATGAACAAGATGTACTTCCAGCTCTTCCCTGAAGAGGTCCGCCCCCGCACCATCATCACCCGCGATCGCGATGAGATCCGTCGCTTTGCCAAGGAAGAAGGTGGCCACATCATCCTCAAGCCCCTGCAGGGTTCGGGCGGTACAGGCGTGTTCATGGTACGTAAGGACGATCTATCCAATATCAACCAGATGGTCGAGGCCGTCAGCCACTACGGCTACGTCATCGCCCAGGAATACCTGCCCGCCGCGGCCGAGGGGGACATCCGTCTGTTCCTCATGAACGGCCAACCCCTCCGCTACAAAGGCAAATATGCCGCCTTCCGGCGCGTACGTTCCAGCGAAGACATCCGCAGCAACATCCACGCCGGCGGCAAGCTCGCCCCGGCCGTGATCACCAAAGAACACCTCGACGTCGTGGAAATGGTTCGTCCCAAACTCGTGCAGGACGGCATGTTCCTCGTCGGCCTCGATATCGTCGGTGACAAGCTCATGGAAATCAACGTCTTCAGCCCTGGTGGCCTCGGCAGCGCCCAAAACTTCGAAAAAGTCAACTTCTGTCACCCCGTCATCGACGCCCTGGAAAAAAAGGTCGAGTACATGAAGTACTATCGCCGCAACTTCGACAATGTCGAAATGGCGATGCTTTGAGAACCCCGCTCAGACGCCGCGGGGGCTTATAAAAAGAAATCGGGGAAAATGTGACAATTTGTTGAGTTAATTTGTATAAATAGACTTTTAAAGAAATCGCTTCGTTGCTTAGGGTATAGGAGATTCCCAAATTCCATTCTACATGACTCAACGATTCCATGACGTGTTAAAATCTAGGCGTCTTATTAATTCGAAAGTGTTAATGCTGTTAATTCCTAAAGAAGCACAAACATCAGGGACATGTTTATTGGCTCCTTGCCTACTAGGTTTTGATGCCTCTTCTGTGACAATGCACCGATTTTTGACATCCAACAGTGCATAAGAAATTAAGAAAGGATCCCGCCCCATTTTTGCAATGTCGTCATCAGTTGGATTGGGCAAATAGCCGTTGTATACTACATGAGAGACAAATTGAGACTCAGCCTCTTCCTTTAATCGTAAAGCATCCTTCACTTCCGTTGTCGCTGCCCAGGCGGCAAGTTCATCTTGTTCTCCTTGCTTAGATTTAGTGTCCTTAAATTCTTCGTAAATCTCAATCGGAATGGCTATATTTTCACGCTGTCCTTGGTATATTAACCATTCCCAAAATTCCGGCACACGAGAAAGTGGATAGTACCAATTTTTGGCATTAATTAATACATTGGCATCCAGTAAATAAAGCAATGCAGGCTTCCCTATACGGCATTACTAAGTTCAAAAATCTTATGTACTTTCAAGGGCCTTACGCCAAGTAGAAAACCAGCTCTAGTAGGGGTAAGAACACCCGACGAAGTCATTCTTTCTGTAAATCGAATTAAGGCTTCTCCAAGACTGTGTCTACGTACAACAAAATAGCTTGGGCCGCCCTCTTTTTGTTTCTTTTGATTTCTCGTTTTGTCGCGATAATCAAACCACTGTTTGTCGAAATGCTCATTTAGAGTCAACCATAAATCATGGGTGACTATCCCCTTTCTGTATAGGCGATAGGAAACAAGAGCACTACTTACGTTTTTATCTCTTGCAAAACTTGTTATAACTTCCGTTAAAGCAATAAACTCCACGTTGCCGCTAAATTTGAGATTTCTGAGTTCATTCTCGGGAAGCAAGATTTGGCTTGCTACGTCACTGCAAAATTTTTCGACCTTCTTTTCTGTTTTAGCCCCGCTGACACCGGTTTGCCCTAGCCACAGATGTGCGATTTCATGCAAAAGAGTAAAAGACCATGCAGCTTTAGAGTCTAAATCGTTGATAACAACAAAAGGTGCAATCTCGTCAGATAATACAAATCCTCGGAATATCGACGTGCTAATATTGGTATGATGAGATCCGAGATTGCCTATTAGGAGAACAAAGATCCCCACATCTTCTGCCAGGGCCCGCAAATACTTAAAGGCATCATGCGTTGTTTGGCATTGTTGATATGTGTTTAAATCAAATTTTATCGATTCGCAAATAGAAGATGCCACTTGAGAAACGCCTTGTTTGATATCTGCACAGCCAATGAATTCTAACCTTTGTTCTTCATCTTCCTCAATCAGTGTTTCCCTTAGGAGACTCTGGCGTGCTTTGATGTCTCTGATTAGTACATCTACATAGGCATTTTCGGTTGGGACAACATTGACAGGTAGGGTGCGAAAATCTTCACCTCTGTCACCCCGTAGCGGTTGTTCTTCCATATATAAAGTCAAGAGGGGCTTTTTATAGAGCTTCGCCATTTTTACAAGCAACGACCGGGAAGGATCTTTTTCCTGGCTTTCAAAAGCTAGCAATTTATCAACCGCACTGATTGTTTTGCTATCTGTGAGTTGAAGCTTTATGGAGGCTTCTTCGACAGACAATCCTGCAGATTTTCTCGCCCAAATCAATATTTTGGGATTCACATTAGGCATACATTACTCAGTCCAACAAACACGACCACCACTCACAGTACCTTCTCTTGCCACTCTCTAGTGTAACCCAAAAAGGTAATCTTATAAAATACTACCATACGTTTTTTCGGACAAGTTAACAGATATTAGCCAGGCATTTCTGGCAAAGATACAGTTTATATCTACAAGTCAGTAAAAACACACAAAATATAACCACTGACGGCTCTGAAGAAGGGCTAGACCTTAAAAAAAGTTAGCGGTATAGACTTAAGCCCTTTTGAGCTTTAAAAATGCCAAGGCTTCCCGGATCAAACCTCAGATAAAGGCAGCAGGTGAGACTCTGAATCGCTGGCTGATGGTTTTGATGTGGGCTTTGCTCAATGAGCGTTGTCTGTTGAGAATGCGTGATCCGAGGGAGCGATCTCCTAAGAGACGTCCAAGATCGGAGGCGGTCATTTCATTGGCCTCCAGGAGGAATTTTAGATTTTCGATGGGATCATGGTCCACCTGGATGGGGTAGACTTGGGATTCGTAAATGCTAATAATGCCACTTTTGTTCATAGTATGTCGATGTTTCGCCGACTTACTATGCAAAAATCTGATGTAAACTCAACGGTCAAAATTACCACCCTAAAAGACGGGGTGTTCCATCTCTGCACAGTCATGCCTTCGGGCTTCTGCCGTTTAGGTCACCCGCTCCTGCCGTAAATGCCTTAACAACCGATCCGATAGAGGCTTACACAAAACAGCTATGCCATGGCACAACAATTGCAATTGATCAATCTTAAGAGTAATTGAAAGGTACTTCACATTATGGTTAGAGCTGAAACAAACTCTCGATCCAACACGATCCTGATTCTGGGGGACCACAACCACCACGGACTGGAAGGCGCACTGGCCGATCTGGGTTTTACGCCCGTGGTTTGGAGCAGTGCCCTGCACAGTTTGGATAAGCTTCGGAGTCAACCGATTCATGCGGTGGTGATCGACCGGGACGTGGCCCATGCCGACGTGCTGGAGTTCATCCTCAATGTCAGGGACATCAACGCCCATATCCCCATTGTGGTGGTGGCCCATCGCAAACAGGACCAGACCGACGAGGCCATGCGTCAGCAATCTCAGGTCATTTATATCCAAGCGTCCTCCCAAGATCCACAACTCTGCGAAACCTTGTCGCAACTACTTGTACCAGAAAAAAATTGAATGAATACCGCGTTGCGTCCTTGTGATGATGGCCGGACGTGACGCATTGAACGACCTCCCAATGGGTAAATTTAAGATCAATCATTATTATGGAGAATAGACAGATGCCCACCCCTTTTACCTTGGCTGTGATGGAAGCAACCGATCCGCAATTCAGTCATTGTCAAGTCACGATCACCCCGCACCAGGCCGTTGCCTGGGCCTCTGACCGGAACGACCTAGACCAACTGCCCGATGATATCGAAGCCTTGCTCGTCTACACCGGTAAGACGCAACAAGACACCCTGGTGGTATGCGAACGATTGCGCAGCCACACTCGAACGGCTTCCATGCCCATCATCTTCGTGGCCCCCAGTTACGATATCACCCATACCTTCGTGGTTCAACGGGCAGGCAACGCGGAGCTGCTCACCGAGCCGTTTACCCTGGATGAGTTACAAGATTGCCTGGAAGAATTCACCACAGAGACCTCATAAGGCCCTTAAACACGAACTCATACCCATCAAAATCAAGAAAGGATCACGCTCAATGCGTTTATACATCGGCAATCTCGCCACTCAGATTCAAGAACAGGAACTCCAAAAGGCCTTTGCCGCCTTCGGCCAGGTTCAATCCGTCAGCATCATGCGGGCCAAGGCCACAGGCGAGTCATTGGGATACGGTTTCGTCATTATGCCCCAGAGGGAGGAGGCCCGCGTCGCTCTGGAGGCCATGAACGGACAACCCTTAAAGGGACAAAACCTGCGGGTGGAGAAGAGTAAACAACGATTGGCTCGTCGCAACAAACCATCGTACCAAAAACGATAAAGAACCTGGGACCCTAGCGGAATGTATTCAGGTCGCGGAACGCCTCTGAGCCCCGCGACCTGTTTGTTAAAAGGCTTTTTGTGCATATTTCCCCTCACTGGCTTGCATTCAGTCTTGAGGTGTGAGACACTGCTTTAACATTTTACCAGACACTACGGAGCCCCAATTTAATGCCTCTGGCCAACGCACATATTATCACCGTGGAACGCAACAACGACGTGACACAACGTCTCAAGGGGCTGGTTCCTTCTACGACCGTGCAACTTCAACGGGTTTCAAGTATGGATCACGTGCTGGAGCAATTCGAGACCACCCATTTCGATGTGTTGATCCTGACCAGCTCGGTGTTTCAGGCCGGACATATCGATGGCGTAGAACTGCTGGATGTGATTGCGGCCAACAGCCCCATGACCCAGGTCATCTTCCTGGCCGAGGCCCGTGACATCCGCATGGCCATGTCCGCACTCAAGGCAGGCTCCTACCAATACGCCAAGCTACCCGTGGCGGACGACGAATTGCGTCTCCTGATCGAGACCGCAGTGGAGCAACAACCCCGTTACGGTCACAACCTGCTGCTCAAGCAGGCCGCACCCGAGATCAAATTCGAAAAACTGATCGGTCGGTCCAAGGGCATGAAGGAGGTCTATCGCCAGATCCGCCAGGCCTCAGCCACGGACATGCCCGTGCTCCTGATAGGTGAAACCGGCACGGGCAAGGACCTGGCGGCCCAGGCCATCCACAATCAAAGTCGACGTGCACATGAATCCTATGTCCCGGTCAACCTGGGGGCCCTACCCGCCGAATTGGTGGCCAGCGAGCTGTTCGGCCACGAAAAAGGAGCCTTTACCGGCGCCTATCAGCGGCGTGAGGGCAAGTTCGAACTGGCCCGAACCGGCACCATCTTCCTGGACGAAATCTCCAGTATCGACGAACGCGTCCAGATCGGACTACTACGCTTGATCGAGGAAAAACGCTTTCACCGCCTGGGCGGCAAACAGACCATTACCTCGGACGCCCGCCTGATTACAGCCTCTAACGAGGACCTAGAGGAATTGACCCATCGCGGCACCTTCCGTCAGGACCTCTACTTCCGTCTGGATGTCTTTCGTATCTTGATCCCACCCCTGCGGGACCGTCACGGTGACATCCCCCTGCTGGTGGACGAATTCCTCAAACGCTACAACCGCTCCTTCCAAAAGAACATCCTGGGCATCTCCCCGGAATGCATCAGCCTTTTGGAGTCTTATGACTGGCCCGGTAATGTGCGGGAACTCAAAAATGTCATCCAACGGGCCGTGTTGGTCTGTATGGGTGAGGTCTTGCTACCCGAACACCTGCCGCCCCGCTTCAAACCGGACCAGCACGCGTACCCCACTGTCACTTTCCGCATCGGCACGCCCTTGAGCGAGGTCGAACGGGAAATGATCATCCGGGCCCTGGTGGCCGCTGAAAACAACCGAAAACGGGCCGCGGATCTGCTCGGCATCAGCCGCCGTGCCCTCTACAACAAGCTGGACAAATACGGTATCAAGTAGGGATCTGTGCATAAAATGCACACAAATGGCAATCCAGGAAAGCTTGCGCCTCAAACCTGCACACTCTTAACTCTATGCGAATCAAACACTTAGACTTTATCTATCACTAGCCCACCCTAAACACAAACCACACATAGACTTATAATTATTTCTTATCTTTGGCATCACCCTTGCTTGAATACAGGCCTTGGGTATTACCCCTGAAACTATGGATGTTTTAGTCAAAGGAGAAACGATTATGAGTAAAGCCAGACGCACCAAACGCCGCTCACGTACCCGACAGGCCTGGTCCAAGGACGAGATCAAGACCCTCAAAAAGATCTTTCGCAACATGACGACCATCGATGTGGCCTATGAAATGGGACGCACTGTCGGTAGTGTTCAGGGCAAGGCCAGCGTACTGGGACTCACCAAGACTCGTAAACATATGAAGGCCATTGGAAAGGCCTGAGAACACCATGGCCAGACCCCGCGACCGACGGTTTACCACACAACAACGTCCTGTGAATCGCCGGTCGCGGGGTTTTGAGCCCAATACCGCACCCCAGAAAGGAAACCATAATTTAATGCCAGTACTGACCGATCGTCAAAAAGACATTGCACAACGCATTCACGAAGACGCCGCCCAGGAGCAATGGCGCAACTGGATCTGGCAAGAACGCCACATCATTCAGGACATCGACCGCTTCGAAGCCCTTACAGGAATTCAATTCTCAACGGAGAAGCGGGCTCAGCTGAAAAAGACCATTGAAAAGTTCCCCGTCTCGATCACACCCTACTACCTGTCCCTGATCGACCACGAGGACTATGAAAACGACCCAGTCTATCGCCAGGCCTTTCCCTCGGTCTCGGAACTGACCCTGCAGCGTTGTGACATGGCCGACCCCCTGGCCGAGGACAAGGACAGCCCGGTCCCACACATCACGCACCGCTACCCGGATCGCGTGCTGTTTCACGTCAGTAATGTCTGCGCCATGTATTGCCGCCACTGCACGCGCAAACGCAAGGTCGGTGACGTGGATTCCATCCCGGATCGTAAGACCCTGGAACAGGGCATCGAATACATTCGCCAAAATCCCCAGGTGCGCGACGTGCTGCTCAGCGGTGGCGATCCCTTTATGTTGGCTGACGATTACCTGGACTGGCTCTTGACCGAACTGCGTGACATCGAGCATATCGAGGTCATCCGTATTGGTACACGAACACCTGTGGTGCTGCCCTACCGCATCACCGACAAACTGGTTAACATCCTCAAGAAACACCACCCCCTCTGGATCAACACGCACTTCAACCACCCGCGTGAAATCACGGCCTCGGCCCAGGTGGCCCTACGCAGACTCGCGGACGCCGGCATTCCCCTGGGCAACCAGACCGTGCTGCTGGCCGGGGTCAACGACTGCCCGCGCATCATGCGTCGCCTGGTGCACAAGTTGGTACAGAACCGCGTGCGTCCCTATTACCTCTATCAATGCGACCTGTCCGAGGGCCTGTCGCACTTTCGCACGCCCGTGGGCAAGGGCATCGAGATCATCGAGAGCCTGATCGGCCACACCAGCGGTTTTGCCGTGCCCACCTATGTGATCGACGCGCCGGGTGGCGGCGGTAAGATCCCCATCATGCCCAACTACCTGATCTCCTGGTCCACCAACAAGGTCATCCTGCGTAACTACGAAGGCGTGATCACCACCTACAAGGAGCCGGACTCGTACGAGCCCATTTTCTGCGACCGCGATTGTGACAATTGCGACCTGCAACTCAAACTCGATGGTGCCGATGAATGCGCGGCCACGGGTATTGCCAGCCTGCTCAGTGACGCGCACGAGGCCGTGAGCCTGGTGCCGGAAAACCTCGAACGTATGGAACGCCGCAAGGACAATCAGGACAACATCGTCGAATTATGAGCCCCATTGACTACGTAATCTTCGGCTCCTACTTCGGCGCCGTCTTGGGAGTCGGTGTCTATTTCTATCGCAAGAACCAGACGCGGGAAGACTACTACGTGGGCAACCGCAACATTTCCAGCGGTCACGTGGGTATGTCCATTGTGGCCACGGATGTGGGCGGCGGTTTTTCCCTGGGACTGGGGGGATTGGGGTTCGTCATGGGCCTGTCCGGCAGTTGGCTGTTGTTCACCGGCCTGGTGGGGGCGTGGCTGGCCGCCATCCTGGTGGTCCCGCGTGTCAAACAACTGGACCAGGTGCATGGTTTCCTGACCTTCCCGGACTTCCTCAAGCACACTTACGGCCCGCGTGTGGCCATGGCTGCCGCAGTCATCTCGGGCCTGGGTTACCTGGGTTTTACAGCAGGTCAGATCCAGGCCGGGGCCACCCTGGCAGCCGGCAGCGTGTTTGCGGATGTCACCTTCATGGATCCGGTCAAGTTCTCCCTGATGGTCATGGCCGCAGTAGTGATCATCTACACGGCCATGGGCGGACTCAAGGCCGTCATCTACACGGACACCATTCAGTGGGCCGTGCTGCTGGCGGGACTCTTGTTCTGCGGTCTGCCTTTTGCCTGGATCAAGGTGGGCGGGTGGCAGGCCCTGCGTGACAACCTGCCCGCCGCGCACTTCAGCCTGACCAACATCGCACCGGTGGAATTCATCAATTGGATCGCCACCATCGTACCGGTCTGGTTCGTGGGTATGACCCTGTACCAACGCATCTATGCCTGCAAAGATGTCAAGCAAGCCCGTAAAGCCTTTTACATCGCCGGACTTTTGGAATATCCCTTGATGGCCTTTTTGGGCGTGTCCCTAGGGCTCATGGCCCGCGTGGTCTTCCCCGAGGCCCAACAAGAAATGGCCATGCCTATGCTGCTCAGTCACGCCTTACCCGTAGGGATCACCGGGATCGTACTGGCCGCCTATTTCTCAGCCATCATGTCCACAGCAGACAGTTGCCTGATCGCCAGCTCCGGGCACTTCGTCAACGACCTGATCGAGCCTGGACTTAAGAGTAAGGACAACATGAAGCTGTCCATGCGGCTCTCGCAGATCGCCACCTTGGTGCTGGGGACCGTTGCCCTGGGGCTGACCCAGGCCTTTGACACGGTGCTGGAGATTATCATGCATGCCTACAGCGTCATGGTCGCCGGATTACTGGTGCCCACCCTGGCGGCCCTGTTTGCCCGGCAGCCTCACCCCAAGGCTGCCTTGGGGGCCATGGTGGGCGGTTGTGGTGTCACAGCCGGATTGATCGTGGTAGAAACAGCGAAGTGGGCCACCCTGCCCTTGGGACTGGCCCCCAGCATCTTCGGGCTCATGACATCTGTTCTCATCTATGGATTGGCTGCAACAATGACAAGGAACTCCCATGCCTGACACCCTGGAAACCCTCGGTGCGTCTCTCATTCAGCACGGACCGGACAGCGACCGTATCTATCTCATGAAACTCGCCCCTGCGGACACTGGGACCATCATCGAGCAACTGAATGAATTGGCCCACGAGCGGCAGTACAGCAAGATCTTCTGCAAGGTCCCCAGTGACCAGGTGACACGCTTTCAAGCGGCGGACTACCAACAGGAGGCCTTGATCCCCAATTTCTACCAGGGCCAACAGGACATGGCCTTCATGTCACGCTTTGTTCAGCCCGAACGGGGACAATTGACGACCGCACAACAGGCCCGCATCGACAAGGTTCTGAACATTGCTAAACAAAAGGCCGAGATTCCAACTACGTCACCCAGTCCGGAACACCTACGTCCCTTGACAACGACTGACGCCCCAACCCTGGCCCGCCTGTATGATCGCGTCTTTCCCTCATACCCCTTCCCTATCACGAATCCGCAGTACCTGCGCGACACCATGGCCACGCACATTCATTATTTTGGGGTGTTTGAGAATAGAGAGTTGATCTCGGCATCCTCGGCCGAGACTGATGCAGCCGAAGCCAATGCGGAAATGACCGACTTTGCCACCTTACCCGACCATCGCGGCCAGGGCCTGGCCCTGCATCTCTTGAGTCGCATGGAACATGACCTGCGAGATTACGGTTTTCAAACCCTATACACCATTGCCCGGGCCGTCAGTGCAAGCATGAACGTCACCTTTGCTCGGGCCGGTTATCAATTCGCCGGCACCCTGGTCCACAACACCCAAATTTCCGGCAGTATCGAATCCATGAACGTCTGGTACCGCAGCAGTTAGTTCAAAATCAGCACGAGACAACCAAGCCACATCCGGTTATAATGCGGCTTTTATAATCTTTCCCGGTGGTGTGACATTTTCCAACCGGGCCGGATATGGTGCTGCTATGGCACTCTAGTGAACCCTGAATTTGAACCGTTATTTCACGGGAGAGTGCAAATGACACAATCCATGCATTTTGCTGCTGTGGACCTGGGGGCTGAAAGCGGTCGGGTCATGCTGGCCACGCTGAGCGACAAAGAATTGACCATCGACGAAATCCATCGTTTCCCCAACGGTCCGGTCGAGCAGGATGAGGCCCTGCATTGGGATTTCGCCAGCCTGATGACCGAGATCAAGGCGGGCCTGAAAAAGGCCTTTGCCGCCCAACCCGCGATTGCCAGTATTGGCGTGGACACCTGGGGCGTAGATTACGGCCTGATCGATAAGCAAGGCCAGCTCATAGAAAATCCCTACCACTATCGCGATAGCCGTACCTCGGAGATGATCGAGACGGCTTGCTCGATCCTGGGACGCAAGACCCTCTATAACAATACCGGCATCCAATTCATGCCGTTCAATACCGTGTTCCAATTGCTGGCTTGTAAGCGTCAGCGTCCCGAGCTGCTCGAAAAGGCCGACAAGCTGCTGCTCATGCCCAACTTAATTATGTACGAACTGTGCGGGGCCGCCTTTGCCGAATATACCATGGCCAGTACCACCCAGTTGGTCGATATGAAAACCGGGAAATGGTCGGATACGGTCATCGAGGGCCTGGGCCTGCCCAAGAACATCCTGCCGGAGATCCGTATGCCGGGTGAACAGGTCGGCACGCTCAAGCCGGAACTGGCCCGCGAACTGGGCGGCCAGGAAGTGCCCATTGTCTCGGTCGGGACCCACGACACGGCCTCGGCCGTGGCCGCCGTCCCGGTCAACCACGATAAAAGCTGGGCGTATCTATCCAGCGGCACCTGGAGCCTGATGGGCCTGGAAATCCCAGCCCCGGTGATCAACGAACAGTCCTTTGCCATGGACTACACCAACGAGGGCGGCATTGCCAACACCATCCGCCTGCTCAAGAACATCATGGGCCTCTGGCTGGTGCAGGAATGTAAACGCCACTGGGCCAAGGAAGGTGACGACCTCAACTACACCCAGATCACCCAGATGGCCTCCCAAGCCAAGCCCTTTGCCGCCGTGCTGAACACCGACTATGGCGAATTCTTTGCTCCCGGTCAGATGCCGCAAAAGATCAATGAGTACCTGGGCAAGACCTGCCAAGGACAACTCACAGACAAGGGACAAATTGTACGCGTAGTCCTCGAAAGCCTGGCCCTGAAATACACCGGTACCATTGCCAACCTGGAAGAGCTGGGCGGCCAGTCTATCGATGTACTGCACATCGTGGGCGGTGGTATTCAAAACGAGTTGCTCAATCAACTGACTGCGGACGCCACCGGCAAAACCGTGATCACCGGCCCGGTAGAGGCCACGGTCATCGGAAATGTCCTGATGCAGGCCCTGGCCGCCGGTCAGATCCAAAGCCTGAGTGAGGGACGGGCCATTGTAGCTCAGTCCTTTGCGGGTAAGACCTATGAGCCCAGCAATGCAGAAGCCTGGGAGGCCTATCGTAAAAAGGCCGCTAGCTTGCCTTCGATTTAAAAGAAGTCTCTCGCAAAGCCGCAAAGACCGCAAAGTTGTTTTTAAATTCTTTTCTTTGCATCCTTAGCGGCTTTGCGAGAAATATAACCTGTTGAGAAATCCTGGTTTAGATCATATTAACTGGAGGACTATATGAGTTCAGACAAGACCATAGAACAAGCTTACAGCCTGGCCCAAGAGCAGTATAAGGCCTGGGGCGTGGATACCGAGGCAGCCATGAAAAAACTGGCCGCCATCCCTATCTCCATGCACTGCTGGCAGGGTGACGACGTAGGCGGCTTCGAGACCGTGGGCGCCGAGCTGTCCGGTGGCGGCATCCAGACCACGGGCAATTACCCGGGCAAGGCCCGCACCATCGATGAATTACGTACGGACATCGAAAAGGCCCTGTCCCTGATCCCGGGCTCGCACCGTCTCAACCTGCACGCCTGTTACATCGACAACGGCGGAACCTTTGTGGATCGTAACGAGATGGAGATCAAGCACTTCCAGAGCTGGATCGACTGGGCCAAGGCCAACCAGCTCGGTATGGACTTCAATGGTACCTTCTTCTCCCACGCCAAGGCGGCCGACGGCTTTACCCTCAGTCACGCCGATCAGGGTATCCGTGACTTCTGGATCGAGCACGGCATCGCCTGCCGTAAGATCGGGGCCGAGATGGGCAAGCAACTGGGCTCTCCTACGGTGACCAATGTCTGGATCCCCGACGGGCATAAGGACATTCCCGTGGATCGCCGCGGCCCACGGGCACGCCTGGCTGATTCGCTGGATAAGATCTTCGCGGAATCCATTGATCCCAAAATCCACCTGGATGCCGTGGAATGTAAACTCTTCGGCATCGGTGCCGAGAGCTACACCGTGGGCTCGCACGAGTTCTACATGGGCTATGCGACCTCTCGTCAGAAGCTGCTGTGCCTGGATGCCGGTCACTTCCATCCGACCGAGGTGATCTCGGACAAGATTTCGTCCGTGATGATGTATGTCCCTGAGCTGTTGCTGCACGTGAGTCGACCGGTGCGTTGGGACAGTGACCACGTGGTCATCCTCGACGACGAACTGCGGGCCATTGCCCAGGAACTGGTGCGGAGCGGCCAGCTGAACAAGGTCCACATCGGGCTGGACTTCTTTGACGCCAGCATCAACCGCGTGGCCGCCTGGACCATTGGCACCCGTTGTATGATCAAGGCCCTGCTCATGGCCCTGTTGGAACCCACCGGCCAACTGCAGGAGTTGGAACTGGCCGGTGACCTGACCAGCCGCCTGGCCCTGTTGGAAGAACTCAAGACCCTGCCGCTGGGTGCGGTATGGGACACCTATTGCCTCCGGACCGGTCGGCCCGTGGGCAAGGCCTGGCTCGACGAGGTCAAGACCTATGAGAAGGACGTCTTAAGTAAAAGGTTATAAAAAAGGTTCACAGTTCACGGTTCACAGTTGAAATAGAAATGTACTCCACCAACCCCATGAACCGTGAACCCTTTTAAGGATGAATCGCATGACAACCGAACAGACCGCCGAACAGGCACAGCAAACCGAAGGCACGAGTGAGTACGAACGCGAACCCGTACCGGAAAAGGCCCGCCTGGGCTTCAAGAGTTTTGTAGGCATGTATGCCGGTGAACACTGCGCCGGTACGGAACTGATGTTGGGACCATTGTTCGTGGCCGCCGGGGTCAGTGCCTTTGACCTGATCGTGGGACTGCTGTTGGGCAATGCCCTGGCGGTCCTGAGTTGGATGTTTATGTGTGCCCCCATTGCCACACGGGTCAGGCTAACCCTGTATTATCAACTGGAAAAGATCTGCGGACGTAACCTGGTCACGGTCTATAACTTAGCCAACGGCGTGATGTTCTGCTTTTTGGCCGGAGCCATGATTACTGTGTCAGCTACAGCGATTGGAGTCTGGTTCAAATTCCCTATGCCGGGTCTCGGTGACATGTACCCCAACAGTGCCGGCTGGGTGATTGCCGTGGCCGTAGT
The DNA here is from genome assembly GCA_963662565.2 of Sedimentisphaerales bacterium. Taxonomy (GTDB): domain Bacteria; phylum Planctomycetota; class Phycisphaerae; order Sedimentisphaerales; family Anaerobacaceae. Next base: position 38,745 of record CAXXXG010000008.1, read on the forward strand.
TGGAGCGTTGATCTCCGTAGTGGCGGCCTTTGGTTACAATATGGTCTCCAAGTTCGCCAATATCGCCGCACCTTGGATGGTCCTGGTCTTTTTGGCCTTTGGCCTGGTGGGATTTAAAAAGTTTATCGATGTGACCGGATCGGAAATCCACTCTCTGAGCGACCTATGGACCCTGTGCAGCACTCAGATTTGGAAGGGTGGCGAACCTATAGAAGGCCAGGTAAAATTCACCTTCTGGCATGTAATGTTCTTTGGCTGGTTCTGCAACATGGCTATGCATATTGGTATGAGCGACCTGTCTGTATTCCGCTTCGCTCGTAAGAGTTGGCAGGCCGCAGCTACAGGCTCAGGCATGTATGTAGGCCACTTCATGGCCTGGATCGCAGCCTCCAGCCTCTATGCCTACCAACTGCACATGGATTCTACGAATACCGATGTCCTACCTGGCCCTATGGCATTTGAAGCTGCGGGACTCGTCGGCCTCTTATGCGTAATCATCGCTGGCTGGACCACAGCCAATCCCACCATCTATCGGGCGGGCCTGGCCTTCCAGGCGATCATGCCCAAGTGTTCTCGTTTCAAGGTGACCTTGATGACAGGGGCAATTGCTACAGTGGCGGGCATGTTCCCGGCCTTTGCTATGAAGCTCCTGGACTTTGTGGCCTTTTACGGGCTGCTACTCATGCCCATGGGAGCAGTAATCTTTATCGATTTCTGGTTGATTAAAAAGTTCGGAATGCAAAGTAACTACGCTGAAAAAAGCGGTCGCATGTTCAATTTGGCTGCTTTCACTGCTTGGATTGTTACAGTTCTCATAAGCATGATCTTCGTTAAACTAAGTTGGATCCTCGATAAGTGTGTGGAATGGAAGCTTTGCGAAATGACCGAGCGACTCCAGGAGATTAAAGAAACCTATACCATCCAAATTTACTTTGTATCTCTGCCTGGTTGGTTTCTCGCAGCGGCCTTATACATCGTGGTCAGCAAGTTCTATCAAAAGAAAATCCGCCCGGCGGTACAATAAAGGAGCACTCCATGCAGATGATACTCAAAGTCGTTTCCCTGTTGGCCTTAATTGCTCTGATTGCGCCGGCCATTGGTTATCTTGCCGGGCAGGTTACTTTAGAAAAGATGAAGACCGTAATGCTGGTTGCCACGTTGGTTTGGTTTGCCACGGCGACACCGGTAATGTGGAAGGCCAAGGGGTAGGAGGATTTTCCTAACGCCTCTTAGGCTTTTCCTATTTTACCATTACCATGAACTTTCCATGTAAAATGAACCAACACCAAAGGAGCCACTCTTAAGCCAACGAGTAACCCTAAAAGGTGGAATGAGAACAACATCTCAATCCCATTCCCACAATCAAACCTTGCGGCATGCTTTCATGAAACATGCCGCAAGTTTTTTTTACCTACATGCCCTTCTGTATAACTCTAACGCCAATGCATGCTTATCCCGATTACCAATGTCACTGTCTCAAACTTTGTTAAAACTTTGTAAAAGGTCACCCTTGACGTTCAACCAAAACCGCCCATACTATATGTCACAACCATGGAGGGTTGGAACCAAGAGTTCAGGGACAGGGACGTCCCACCTTTTTCCTGAACGAGTTCCTAATCGGGTTTATTTATCTCATTTCCATGACAACGGTTGATTCCTTGGGTCGCTGTGGTTTAATAGACACAGTTGGTGATAACAGGAAACACGTTATGAATATAGCCTTAGGAGTATGACCCTTGGCCGCTATTGATCTCGATTTTGCCCGCAGTGTCATTGCTGCAGAGGGCTCTACCATCTGTTCCATGCAAGACGTTGTCGATGAAGCCTTTGCCGCCGCCATTGAGATGATTTACCAGAGCAAGGGATCATGTATTGTCAGCGGTATTGGTAAGGCGGGTATCATTGGGCAAAAGATCAGTGCCACCATGGCATCAACCGGCACTCCAAGCCACTTTCTCCATCCGGCCGAGGCCGTACACGGAGACCTGGGCCGTCTTCGTCAAGACGATGTGGTCTTGACCTTGAGTTACGGCGGTGAGACCGATGAAATCGTCCGCCTGATCACCCTGGTCAAACAACTCCAGATCAAACTCATTGCCATCACCAGCGATCCCAAGTCCACCCTCAGCAAACACAGCGACATCGTGCTGCTCATGGGCAAGGTTACCGAGGCCTGCCCCCTGGGGGTCGCCCCCAGCGTATCCACGGCCTGTATGTTGGCATTGGGAGACGCCTTGGCCTTGACGCTGATGAAGGCCCGTGAATTCGGCGTGGAGGACTATGTGCGTTTCCATCCAGGCGGATCCCTGGGCGCCAAACTCATGACCGTGGAGCAATCCATGATGTTCAAGCCCGGCGAAAAACTCCCCCTGTGCCAGGCCTCGGACACGGTCAAGGCCATGCTGACCCAAACTCAGGACGTCAAACGTCATGGTGCGGTTATGGTCGTCGATGGGCAAGGGAAACTCGCTGGAATCGTAACCGACGGCGATCTGCGCCGTGCCATTACCCAGTCGGGGGCAGACGCCTTTGACCTGACCATGGCGCAGATCATGACGGCCCATTGCAAAGCCATCCGCCTGGACGCCCTGGCTGCCGAGGCCACCGGCCTGTTTCATAAATTCCGCATTGATGAATTGCCGGTAGTGGACCGTGAAAACCGTCCTGTGGGTCTCATTGATGTCCAGGATATCGTCACCATCAAGGTGGTGGGATAATCCATCAAGGCGACTCAAGATTACCTTCATAATATTTTCATAAAATCTGAAATTAACTGTGACCCACCGCGAAACCCCTACACTGTATAGGTAGAATCCTTCCATGGATTGGCGTTCACCGACGTTGGTCCATTGAAGCGATGATCCTTCTTCCCAGAGGATGCCGGGGCCTGTCCCCTAACATGGCCCCGGCTATTTTTCAGGGTACCCACAGCGGGGTTTGATTGGTGTAATGATTTGGATCGCCTGTCACCATGAGGTCATCCGCAGCAATGTGATCGAGATGCCCATCGGAAAAGGTGACATTGACCGACTGGTTGGGGTGACGACCTTTGACCGCATCATCCTGCATAACGGACATGATATCACTCCTGAGGGCATTCGCAGAAAAGCCGGGGATATAAGATCGTTTCTCTCGATTCTTATCAACCTGCGCGGTCAAACCACTAAAATCAAAGGGGTCGATGGTTGCGTGCTGCCAGGAAACCAAGGTGTAACCGCTATCACACAGCAACAAGGTCTTGCCCGGCTGCCTCAGTCGAGCAAGACTCTTTGATCGCGGTGAGAACGCTTCATAACCAGGAGTCTCACGCACGCTAGGGAAACCAAGCAGAGACCGATTAATACCAAAATTGCCGCACAGTACATTACTTAGCCCAACGTAATAATTATCCTTGAATGACGTGGAAGGACATTCCAGATCTTTCTGACACCAATAATCCTCTGTGCGTTGACAAATCAACTTAAACCACCACTGATACATTGGCAAATCCAGCATTCGATAACCGACGACATCCTCATCACGAACCTCAGAGAGTTTGATGATAGTGAACGCAGGGGGTAAGCTTTGGAAATCCGATTCATAGGTCATTAAGGCCGTATAAAGCTGCCTCTGCCGAGACATACATTGGGCACTACGAGCCAATTCACGCACCCGCCGACCCACCCCAAGCCCAAGATTGATCAAAAAGGCCAGGATGGCAATAACAACCAGCAATTCAATTAGAGAAAAACCTCGAATTCTCATGCACACCATTATATCCGGTGTCACAGGAAAATACATGCCGTTTCTCTCTCAATCAACTATCTGGATATTCTCCGTCACACGCCCACCACACAACCGGATACACTGTGCCCCAAGACTTACAATCTGAAGGACATAACAGCCACTCCCGAATCAGATAAGGAGACTCATAACAGTCGGGCACATCCTCGCACTGATAGTACCAAAAGTATTGAATTTCTTTACCAGAACATACCATATTGACCTCTATACATTGCTGAGGATTCATTGATATCTGGTTGGGTATGGTACATCCATCGTAGCCCTCGCCTCCCAAGATGGAGGCCTGGACATCCAATGACAACTCCGCCTGTTCGTTGATTTCAAGGGCTTGATCATTTGATAAGAGCAAAACAATGAATTCGTCTTGATTCCCAAAGTGGGCTTTCTTGAGAGGTCGATAGAAGGTGTTACTGGTCAGATCGATGACCCAGGCTTCCGTGGTATTGACATAATCGAGCAAAACAAAGTGCCCCTTGCCCGGACGATAGAGTATGGCCTGTACCCCTTCCAAGGCCTCCATTTCCTCCCAGGTCAAAATGACTGCACGTGCATTGATCCCCAGGCCTTGGGCGATCTTAGTCATATCCAATAAACTCGTCAGGCCATCACTGGCCACCAGATCAGTGGCCTCGGTCCAATCCAGGGTCTTGCCCAATTGCTCTATAGCATAACGCAGATGAACAGAGGCGCAATTCTGGAGCAACGATTCGTTTTCATTGACAACCGCCAGGCGTTCAGCCAACAGCATCTCAGGATCCACCGTGACATTGTGATAATAATACAAGGGCCCAGTGGATTGGGGATTGGTGCGCATCACATGGGTATTCGTGGCCAACTGGGCCTGAAAACGGCTGCTCACAGGAGTCACCGCACTAACGGATAAGGCCCAACGATGGGAATTGAGTAAACGTCCCTCAAGATCCTGATGCTCTATATAAATCGTGGTCGGCACCCAACGTTCGCCAACCTGGACATAATCGGAACACACGGACCGATCCATCCAATTGAGTTGGATTCCTTGCCACTCCAACGGTGCATAATCTAATGCGGGATCCAAAGTCATGGTATAGGTCACACCGCTATCCAGGGCCAGCGTCAAATCAACGACCGTTTGACCCTCCGAACTCGTTTCCTGGGCCAGGATTTTCGCTGACTGAAGATCTACCAGAGACAAATCACCCTGCCCCCAACTGATAAAACCCGCCAACAAAGGAGCCAGAGCCAACTCCGGTGCCATGTCCTGATCCTCGATCACCGCATTGGCCACGTCATGGTAATAGCGGGTGTAGGCTTGTCCATCCCAATAAAAACTTCGTAAGCGACTCTCTGGCAGTCTAACATGATTGGTTTGAATATTATCCACCAGTGTCCCTGTTGGTATAATCGAATCCTCACGTTCAATTATCTCTATTTGATAATGATATCGACCTCCACGGATCGCGACCTCTTCCTGGGTAACCTGGGTATATTCATTAAGCCATACGTGACGAACATTAAAAGGGATAGCTTCCAAAAAATCCTTTTGGGTTTCTTCTGTGAGTTGGGGCTTGTCATCAAGTGCCAAGTAGGCGGCAATCTCCTCCTTGATACGTGACTCAACCCAATCGACATCCGTGGTCTTGGGGGCTTGGTACTCAACATGTTTGGCCTTGACTGACCCGGAAGTGATCCATCCATCTGAGGTGTTTTCCACCAATTGAGAGAGCAGGCTGTCGATCTCAGCTTGTGTCAACTGACGATCCGCATACAGACAGGGGGTTAATAGGCAGGAAATCAGTGCGCATAAAAGTAGTGCTCGGGGTGTCTTCATGATCAGATCCCTCATCTTAAGATTGACGAATTTGTTATCATGCCAGCCAAGCGCACTTTCTGGTATCTATAACTAAAGAGAGTGACAGACGATTAAAAGTTTGCATCAAAAGCGGACATTCGGAGAAAATTATCACCACACATCAATTTGAGCTTCCATCACCCACTTGATATAGACAGGCAGTGAGATAAATAACACCGCCACATATGAGAGTTAGAAAAACTCAACGAGACGACACTGTTAATTTAGGTCATCTTTTATTATTCGTTCTCGTCCTCCCCATTCCGCACCCATAACGTCACCCAGAGAAACTTCACTTTTTTCACTCAATTCGGAGCTTTTTTTTTGTCCCTCGTCCCATAAAAGTATAAAGTTTTACAAAGTCGGACGCCGACAATGACTAATAACGTATCGCTATTATTAGTGTTGAAAAAAGGGATTTTTTCGCTCAGCTTCTTGGGGTAACTTGGGGCGGCGAAATGGAACCATGAGCTGGAGACCAATGGAATGAGAACGATAGCAGTGGTAAACCAGAAAGGTGGCTGCGGGAAAACAACCGTATCGATCAACCTTGCCAGTGCCCTGGCACAAGCCAACAAACGGGTTCTGCTCGTCGATATGGACCCCCAATCACACTGTGCCGTGGGATTGGCTGTACCCGAGGAACAAATTGAACAAAGCATCTACGACGTCCTGATCAGCAAGAGTCGCAATGAACCCATTCGCCTCTCCGAGATCCTGTGGCAAATCAGTGACCGCCTGGAATTGGCTCCTGCCAGTATCGACCTGTCCGCTTTTGAGCAACAGATGACTGGCGTCCCTGATCGTGAATGCTGCCTCAAGAACGTCCTGGACGAGGTTAGTGACAGTTATGACTATGTCGTGGTCGATTGCCCGCCTGCTGTGGGCCTGTTGACCTTCAACGCCCTCCGGGCTGCTTCGGACGTGGTCGTCCCGGTCGAAACCGGTTACTTCGCCCTACATGGACTAAGTAAACAACTCGAAACCCTGGGCATCCTGTGCAAACGTTGCCGTCAGCAAGTCGATGTCAAGGTCCTGGCCAGCATGTATGACATCCGCACCAAGATGGCCCGCGAGATCCTGGCCGAACTGAGAACTCATTTCTCGGATCGCATGCTCAAGACCGTGGTCAATTTCAATACCAAGATCAAAGAAGCCGCCTCCTTTGGCCAACCCATCAACGAATACGATCCGGCCAGCAAGGGTCAACAGGACTTCCAAATGCTGGCCGAAGAGATCATGGGCACCGAGGCCAAGCAGGACAGCAAAGCCCTGGTCAACACCCTAGCCGACCAGCTCGATGCCATTAGCAGTAGCGCCAACGAGCTATTGGAAGAGGCCAACCAACAAGAAGTCGAGATCCAAATCGAAAACACCCTGGATATTGCCGAACCTCAAGAGGCCCTCGAAAAGGTCGAACCCCTGGCTGAGGCCGTGATGACCGAGGAACAGGCACAGGTCGAAGAACTCCAACCGGAACCGGAGATTGAAATCATTGCCGAGACCGAAGAGGCTCAAGAAACTGAACCTCAAGTTCAGGCCATGGATACCGAAGCCAAACTTTCTGAATACTATGGCGTTAGCCAGGCCCATGATGCAGTCATGTTCGTGAGCCTGTACCCCAGAGCAAATAACGTTCAGCTCGCAGGTGACTTCAACAATTGGCAACCCCAGGACACCCCCATGGAACGTGTGGGTGACAGTGGGGTATGGCAGGCCAAATTGAACCTGGGCAACGGCCTCTATCGCTACCGCATCGTGGTCGATGGTCAATGGCAACAGGATCCCTATAACGAGCGAACCGAGATGAACCCATTCGGTGAGATGAACTCACTGGTTGAGGTCAAGTAAACTCGCTTATCAAGACTAAAAAGAGTCAAAGCCACCCAAGCTAGCTTGGGTGGCTTTTTTTTGTATCAACATCGGAAACCCAATGATAGGCTTCGCGAACGTATCCTTGTTCCATCCAATGAAAATTGAGCCTGCGGCTCAAGGCGGGATTCGCTGACACGGTAAGCTTGGCTTGTCAAACCCGATTGGATCTTTGATCCAATCGGGGTCTCATCCGCATCTATATTTAAACCCACCTGGGCACAAGGCCCAGGTGGGTTTAAACGGAGAGGGCGGGATTCGAACCCGCGGTAGGGACAAGCCCTACACAGCCTTTCCAAGGCTGCTCGATAAGCCACTCCGACACCTCTCCAGGTATGCAGAGTTGGGCGTGATGCCCAAAGCAAGTCGCTTTTATACCATTTTTAGCCCCATTCCGTCAAGAACGTCATTAGCCTCTATCGACTGTTTTCCGCCCGTCGTCTGCGAAAAAACTCCTTTAATAGCTCAGAACAAGGCTCAGCCAACACTCCGGAGACCACCTCGGGCCGGTGATTCAGGCGGGGATCTGCCAAAATCTGATACAGACTCTGTACGGCTCCTGCCTTGGGGTCCTCACAACCGTAGACCACCCGGTCAATGCGAGACAACACCAAGGCCCCGGCACACATGGTGCAGGGCTCCAGCGTTACATACAGGGTGCAGCCATGCAAACGCCAGCACTCCAGATGCGCTGCGGCCTGGGTTAATGCCACGACCTCGGCATGGGCGGTCGGGTCCTGAAGCTGCTCCCGCTGGTTGTAGGCCTTGGCAATGATCCGGCCCTCATGCACAATCACCGCTCCAATAGGGACATCCCCATTTTCCTCGGCAATGTAAGCCGCATCAATGGCCATGCGCATAAAACGCTCGTCTGAGGGTGCCAGCGAAGGGATGTCATGTTGAGCATTCATAGTGATATGGGGTCCAGAGGAGAAAAAAAGAGTACCCCCAAGGGGAGTCGAACCCCTGTCTCCAGGATGAGAACCTGATATCCTAGGCCACTAGACGATGGGGGCACTAAAAAGCACCGATTTTACTGACCAATCAATAATCGATCAAAAATAGCGACGGGTGGATTCGAACCACCGACCTTAGGCTTATGAATCCCACGCTCTAACCAGCTGAGCTACGTCGCCAGGTCTGACGAAAGTTAATAACATAGCAATACCAACCAACCTTTGTCAATCGTTTTGCCTGGTTTAACTGACAAAAATACCCGGTCTCACCTGCCATCGACTGGGAGGGATAGCAGGCGAAACCGGCAGGTTCCTCCTGAACCTGAACACATGATTTTTAAGCTAAATCGCTGTTTTTCGTCTTCTTCGGGATAAACCAAGAACCCCCAACCCCAACAAGGCAATCGTTGCCGGTTCGGGTACACTGATGACGGTGATTTCACTGACGGTCCCCTGGCCTGAAGAACTCCCGCCACTGCCACCACTGAAACTCGCTGAATAAAAATCAACCACCGAATTGGAGAGTACACCCCCGCCGCCTCCACCGCCGCCAACGCCAGTGGAGGTAATCAGATCTTCCTCACCCAAACCCATGGTGATGGGTTCGTAGACCGCAATGACTGCACGGGATTGATCTAAACGGACAGTTGTAGTACTGGAAGTGGGATCCGATACGTCGCCTAACCAATAGGAAAACCGGAAGCCGCTCTGAGGCATGGCCGTAATGGTGATCTCGGTCCCGGGCGCATACTCATGCACACCCGTGCCCAGATCCAATGAGCCGCCATCTGCAGGGCTTTGCTCCAGCAGCAATTCCACGCCACCATCACAGAATCCCGGCCGGGCGCATATCAATATCACCCAAACCATGAGGATCCACCCCAAGCGACGGCTATTTGTCCAATAGCCCCCAAACATTTTCCCAGTCACCCTCTTTGTCAATAAAACCGTTTCATGTGCTCCAACTGCCTAGGAGAAAAGCGAAGCCAGTGTGCTTCTCCATGCGTCAGAAATCCTACGGGAAAGACAAATCGGTCCATGATAAGCCCAGCAGACTCCGCTGCCCGGGCAATTAATTCGAACCCCCAGTTCGAATGTACAACACTAATTTAGTTAAAATAGGCAGACAGTTCAAGCAACCTCAACAGTGTATAACCCTATAAAAGAACCGTCCCTATAAATCACCCCTCTGCCATCTCTACTTAATCCATTTCCGGACTTCACCACCAAAAATAGAGGATAGCTCCATAGTTTTTCTCGCTTATTCCCTAATACAAAAGCGGCCGAATCCAACGATTCGGCCGCTGAACCATCCTGATACTCAATTGTGCAGGTACGGTCGGATGGCTTACTGATATGCACAAATTAGAGGTCAGACGATGGCTCATACTCTGCCATGGCCTGAGAAACCAGATCAGAAAGTTGTTCGGCCTGATCCGTATCGGCCGTCATCACAACGTGTCCCTCTGGATCAATCAAGGTAAACTTTTTGTCATACTGATCCAGAAGCTCCGGCATTTCATTGATACGTTCAATTTCAACATAGAGCACCTTCCATGGGATCTCGTGATAGGCGATGAAATAATCAAAGGGGGGACGTAAATCAATCACCGACATGGTCCAAAGCGACAGGCTTAAGATTTCAAGTTTATCTTTATCGTACTGTTGGTGTACCTGTTTGAGGTAAGGCAACACGGAGTGAACATAGTTCATCTCCTTCATAGGGCCACCAGATTCGACGAGTACAAACTTACCACGACAATCCTTTAAGGTTACGATCTTGCTAGAGTGACTGGGCAAGTCGAAACCTGGGGCTATTTGACCTTCACGAACCGGTAGCCTCTCATGTAATTCAATCGCACCCAGGTCATCAGTATTTTCAGTGATCTCCACACCACTTTTAACCGTGCGGTACATGCCCCTATCCTGCAGGTCCAATTCTATGATAAGGTCGTAAAGTCCCGGCTGAACCCCGGAGATCAGGACCTGCCCATCCGCATCAACCTCGCCAGTATAGGTCTTCATATCCATCATTAAGGGCATGATTCTTCGAACATAAGCCTGTCCCTCTTCACTTTGCATAAATGTTTCATTCCATTGTTGCTTTTCCTGGGCCGTCATACACAACAGATTTTCCGGTAACATCACATCAATGGAGGTGATCGTTCTTAGATCTAAATGTGTTCGCAGGACCACTACTGCCTCTTGATGATCTGTAATGGCATCATTAAGCAACTGCAGTACGATTTCACCGCCATTTCCCTCTAGCATTAAAGTCTCAGTGCATCCTGCCTCGACCGAAATAATCTGGCTAGGCATGGACTTTCTCTGACCATCAACCTCTTCAACGCGTGCAACCGCGTAGGCTCCCGCCGAAACGCGTTCAAAAACAGCCACACCATTGGCATCGAATTCCATATCCCAATCGACGACAACCCATTGATCGCGACTGGTCATATAGGTCCTATCCAAATGAACCCGACTACATGATTCACCTTCGGGTGCTAAAACCTCAATACATGCCCAGGGCTCCAGATCAATGCGTGTCAACGAAGGAACAAGAGCAGGATCTATGCGATAATACCCCAGGGGATGTGTAATAAACAATTCATTGGGTTCCTGCATTCCCGGCAAATCAAACTGCCCATTGGGATCCGTCATGGTTTTGGTGTTTAGGGGGGCAAACACCTCACCAGCCTGTAAGCGAATGGATCGTTCTTCGGTGACCTGAATCACCTCCGCTCCAACAGCCGGCATTCCATCCGGGAGATATACGGTTCCAGTCAAAGAACGGAGTTCACCGGGAACCAAGGCAATGGAATGTTCCAACTCCGTACCATCATTCATCACACACGGACTACAATAGGGTAAATACCCGGGAGCCTCAACTCGAACCATGACCCCTGCAGCATTCATCTCCACCTGATACTGCCCGTCTACACAGTAAAGAGGATTAGTATTCCAGGAGGGGGTATCTCCATGCTGGTCAACTTCGGCCTTATAAAGATAAAATTCCGGAATGGACTGTCCGCTCTCAGCATCAACCACCGTCCCCTTGAGCATCCCAGATTGATAGAGGATAACGGTATAAGGCCTCTCCCTTGTCTCAATAAGAACATTGTCATTCGTGACATAACCGCCTTTACGCACCCTAAAGAAATGCTTGCCTTGAGGAAGATCCTCCACTCGGGCCCATCCTTGAGCATCGGTCTGCATAGAAGGACGCGATGGTGAAATACCGGATCGCTCTTCAATAATCCAATTGGTCCAATAGATATTGGCACCTTCGAGTGGCGATCCACTTTGATCCAATACTTGTATTGCTGCCGTTTGCCCTGAACCTAGAGTCAACACAAGTGGTTCTTGATCCTTTTGAACATCTACCAGTTGTCGATCGGGCGCAAATCCCGAAGCAAAAGCCGCTACAACCCAATCTCCTGGATGAACGTGCTTAAACACAAATATTCCGTTGGGATCTGTAGTCACCTCAGTCATCCCCCCAGCATAATTACCCCTCCATTTCCACGCCTTTACTTCAACATCCACTAGGGGATACCCAAGCTCATCCTGCACTAACCCCGTCAAGGTGAGCCCCGACCAAACCGTTAAAACATGCTCGCCAGCCATCAATCGATCCAAGCGGGTCTGTTGTCCACTTGCAAAGATATAGTTCGAATTACGAGAACTCATTGAAACATTAGACGCCCCCGGCAACATCTCTTGGCTAAACCAATATCCTTGTTTATCCGTCTCCAAAGTCAAATACTGCCAACCAAAACTCACATTACCATGCGAATGTCGAGCAACGATGCGAGGTTCGGCTACAGAATAACCCACTAGGAAGTCGGGCATGGGATGCCCATTAGGATCTATAACTCGACCACTGACGTCGATGCCCTTGAACAGTTGGATTTCGTGGGTCTTGGGCCAGGGCTCAATATTCCCCCTGCCTATTTGATAGGTCACCTGCAACGGACAATAGCCAGCCTTGAGAATAAAGACCGTCAGAGAATACAGTTGGTCATGACTCACATCAAGCTGACACTTCCCATCTTTGTCGGTCACTTCCCTCACATCCCCCAAGGGCCACCCTGACCGAACTTGAATATCACAACCGGACACTGGCTCCCCTGTGTCACGATCCACAAGGCATAATTCCAACACCCCTTCTTTCTCATGCACAGCATCGTGATAGGTCACTTCATTCGTTTCGTGCGAGTGAACCTGTGTTCCCAGATCATTCGCTTCCTGCAACATCAACCGTTTTCGAATTCGCGTTATAGCTGATGTTATGGCCTCAACAACAGCTGAATCCGATTCCTTATCCAACAGTCTCTGTAGTTGCTTCAAGGCAGATAAACTGCCGACCTGACCTAGATAACCGGCTACCTGAATCCGCGTAGTATCCTGGCCCTCCTCCAGCAAAGCCAACAAGGCGGATTCGTCTTGACGATCAAACGCAGCTTGAGCCCGTTGTTGTTCATGGGCCAACAGAGTTTCCTGGTCGATGGGCGTGTCTCGTTCCTTCACAACTTCGGGTTTCGGGATTATTTCCCTTTGCTCATCGCCACTGAGGCGATGGGCGATCATGAGCAGTCCCACGATTAAAACCGCGGCAACGGCCCATTTGGTAACCGGGCTTTCCATAATGATTCTCCACAACGGTCGTTGGACGACCGATTTGTCTTTAACGGCTTGGTTGAGTGCAGCTTCGGCCGCAGCGAGAATGCGGCGATCCGCATCCTGAGTCGGGGATAAACGCAGGTCCTGAGCCAGCCTTTCAATGTCACGCGGCGTTCTCATGGTTGCACCCCTTCCTGCTGCAAAAGCTGCTGCAATTTGCTGATCGCATATCGATAACGGCTCAAGGCCGTCTTACCGGATACCTGTTGCAGTGTCCCGATCTGGCGAAAGGTCATGTCCGCCTGGGCGTGTAGCACAAAGGCCTCACGCTGCTCTTGGGGCAGTTGAGCCAATACCCGTATCAAGGCCTGGCCTTCTTCACTGAGTTGCAAAGCCTGCTCCGGATTGCCATGATTCGCAGCCAAGGACAAATCCTCGACCGAGCAACCCGCTTGACGAACCGAGCGTCGCAACTGGTCACGAGCTCGGTTGATAACGGCTGTAACCAGGTAACCCTTGAGGTTGCCCCGGATGGTGAGTGTCCCGGCCTTACGCGCCAAGTGTACAAACACATCCTGTAGACAATCCTCAGCCAGAACCCCATCACCCAACACCGACACGGCCATGGTATAGAGGTCCGTGCGATACTGGGTGTAGATCCGGCGCAAGGCTTCCGGACAACCCCGGTTCAACTGCTGAATCAATTTTCGATCGTTACACTGCAATTCTGGTCCTGCATCTCTGGATTAAACGTTCAACCGCTCATAGACGAAGGGAGAATCGAAATGACTCTAACGAATTTCGGTGAAAAGAGAAATTTTTTATGGAAGCTGGTAGATGGTAAACCCCGCTTCTGTAGGGTGATCCGAGACCCATAGGTGGGCAGCGAAGCGGCGTAACTCGTATAGCATCAGTAAGTCGGCAATACTGCCCACGACCGTAAAGGTCGTGAGCATGACCATCATATCCGAAGGGTACAATAGGAATAAGACCACAGCCACAGGCGTCATGAGAACAACCGGAGCAGCAGCAACCAGGCGTGTGACCTTGACCGTCATATCAACCTTGATGTGACAAACGGCCGCCAACATCTTCCAATTGACCTTGAAACAGATGTCGCGCCAGGCAATCTTGCCCACGACCATGGCAGTCGCCGCATGTAGACACTCGTGCACAAAGGCCAGGGGAAAGATCAACACGAGTCCCAACAGAATGCTTCGATCAGAAGGACCCGGTCTAAAGCCGAGGACCAAGGCCAATCCAAAGATCCCCGAAGCCAAAATCACGCACAAAGCCCCTGCCCATCCCCACACCCTGCGTTTATCCAAACAAACGCGGGCCACCTCAACTCTATCTCCAGGACTCTCCATGATGACGTGTCACTCCCCCCACTTGGCCTTCCAGGCCGGATAGTCGCGTTCCAGTAGCTCCTGGGCGTAACTGCCCAGGTAGGAATAGCCGTTACGACGTTCATCACTTAAATCGCTAAAATCATCGCGGGGAATACCGTCACGATTGATGAACATGGGTTTATTCGTACCGATTTCAACAAAACGGGCCCAGAGGGGACCGGCGTTGGGATCGTCATTTAACATCCGATCAAAACCACGTTCGGTATTTGGATCTGGCCGCCATGTCAGTCGCTTACCCGTAATCTTGGTGGACTCGAACCAGGCACAGGCAGACTCGATGGCCTGTTTGACCTCGGGAGAGGGATCCTCCAAGGCCATCAGATAGCGAACAATTCCCACACTCTCCTGACCACTGAGTGACACCAATTCATAGCTGCGGGCTTTGGCGGGTTCCAGGGTAACCTCATCATGCTGGGCGCACCAAACCGTTAGCTGCCCATCGACACGTACCTGGGTCTTGAGAATGATGTCCAAACCTCGTACGATGGCATCCTGACATTGAATTCGGCGTGACTCATCCACAAAATCAACCTCATCATTCTGCTCGGCAATGTCCCTCAACAGGACCATTACCCGGATCATGGCATTGTCGTTGTAGGTGATATGTTGGTAATAGCCCGGACGCAGGGGATAGAACTGAGGCCAGCCCCCATTGGGATACTGGGCCTCCAGCAGATAATCCAGCCCCTTGAGAAAGGCCTCTTTATAGCGATCATACCCAGTCGCCTGGTAGACCCGTGCCAAATAAACCATCTGCGTCGTGGTCGCTCCATTATCGATCGTGGCTCGAGCAAGGGACTGTTCTTGACGCAGTTTATCTTTCTCGTCTTCACTCAAGGGTTTGGCCATATCGATGTTTTTGTCCCAACCGCCAATATCGTGCTGATAGAGCAGGACGTTGTCGGCCACCTCGATGGCCTGATCACTGGCATACCAGGCGGCCGATTGATGCAGGCAAGCCCGCCAACGAATAGAGGGGCGTGAGGCACTAGCATCATTGTCAACGGATGTGCATGATAGCGAGGTTGTCATCCCAAATATCAGGACTATCAAAGCTGCTGATCGTTGCATGAGAACTCCTTGGTTTTTGACCTGTTGTTGTCTCTATGCTATCTAAACGTCCAAATTGAAGCAATACTGTACAAAATCATTCCTGAAGGCCATAATGGCGTTTCATGAATGAATTCAACAGTATGAAAGGATCTGGCTATGAGTGATGCCATTGCAACCTATATCGATGCCCACAAAGCCCGTTTTGTAGACGAACTCCAGGAATTTCTTCGTTTTCCGTCCGTCAGTGCCCAACGCAGCCACGATCCCGACTGCCTGGCCTGTGCCCAATGGCTGCAAAAACACTTCGCGGACCTGGGCCTGGACTGCACCCTGGAGGATCAAGGCGGCCAGCCCATTGTCGTGGCCCGCAAAAAGGGCAAGAGTGACAAGCGGGTGGTGATCTACGGCCACTACGATGTCCAGCCCGAGGATCCCATCGACCAATGGAAGACCCAACCCTTTGAACCGGTCATCAAGGACGAGATCATCTACGCCCGCGGCGCCACTGACGACAAGGGCCAGCTCCTGGCCCACGTCAAGGCGGTCGAAGCCCTATTGAAAACCGAGGGTGAACTGCCCTGCGAGATCATCTTTATGCTCGAAGGCGAAGAGGAATCCGGCGGCGACGCCCTGGGCCGTTATGTACGCGGACCCGGCAGTGAACTCAAGCCCGACGCCGTGGTCATCTCCGATGGCGACATGTACGACGAGACCACCCCGGCCATCACCTATGGCCTGCGTGGCATCATCACCTTCGAGGTCACGGTCAAGGGCCCGGGCTTTGACCTGCACTCGGGCGCCTATGGCGGAGCCGTGGCCAATCCGGCCATGATGCTGGTCCAGTTGCTCAGTCAGTGCGCCACTCAGGACGGCCATATCAAAATCCCGGGCTTCTACGATGCGGTTCGTCCCATCCCAGACTGGGAGGCCGAGAACATCCGCTCACTCAATTTCGACGACCAGGTCATCCTGCGCGACACCCAATCCCCGACCCTACACGGTGAGACCGAGTACAACACCCTGGAACGCCTGTGGGCCCGCCCCACCTTCGAGATCAACGGGATCTACGGGGGCTACCAGGGCCAGCACTCCAAGACCATCATCCCGTCTCAGGCCACCGCCAAAATCAGCGTGCGTCTGGTGCCGGACCAATCACCCGAACAGATTCGCGACCTGATCTTCGGCTACCTGCGTTCCATCTCCCCGGATAGCGTGACCTTGGAGCTGGAATTCACCGGCGGCGGACCGCCCGTGGTCTACGATGTCACCACCGACACCATGCAAGCGGCGCAAGCTGCTCTCAAGTCGGGTTTTGACGCCGAGGCCAAGTTTATCCGTACCGGTGGTTCGATCCCCGTGGTCAGTACCTTCTCCGACCAGTGGAATTGCCCGGTCATCCTCATGGGCCTGGGCCTCGACAGCGACGGACCGCACAGCCCCAACGAACACTTCAGCCTCAAGAATTTCTACAAGGGGATCAAGGCATCCGTGGATCTGTTCCGCAGAATGGGATCATGATCGATGTTGGCACACAGAGTGCGAAATAACGGGTGCCATGCTTATGCTTGCATAAGCATGTTATTATGGTTGATTCGCTACTCATGCTTACGTAAACGTAAGCATGCCACCCAAGAAATATATACCGAATAATTTGGGAAGCGAAGGGATATGCTAGGCGCCATTGCCGGTGACATCATAGGCTCGGTATACGAAAACCTGCACACCAAACGCAAGGATTTTAGGCTTTTTACACCGGTCTCTAAGTTCACCGACGATACGGTCCTGACCGTAGCCGTCGCCGACGCCCTGATGAATGACCGCGACTATAGCAAGGCCATCAAGACCTACGCCCGTAAACATCCCTTGCGGGGCTACGGTCCTCGCTTTCTCAAGTGGATGGCCTTGCCAGGCAGCAAGCCGTACAACAGCCTGGGCAATGGCTCGGCCATGCGTGTCAGTCCCGTGGCCTGGGCCTGTCAATCCGAAGAAGAGGTCCTGCTGGAAGCCGAGCGTTCCGCCGCCTGCACCCACAACCACACCGAAGGGATCAAAGGCGCTCAAGCCGTAGCCCTGGCCATCTGGCTAGCTCGCCATACTCAAGATAAAGAACTCATTCGCTGCAATGTGGCCGAACGTTTCGGTTACGATCTCAGTGACACTATCGATCACATCCGACCCAACTACAAACCCGACATCACCTGCCCTGGCTCGGTCCCCCAGGCCATCATCGCCTTTTTGGACAGCACCGACTTCGAAGACGCCATACGCAACGCCGTCAGTCTAGGCGGCGACGCCGACACCCAAGCCTGCATCGCCGGATCCATTGCCGAGGCCTTTTATGGCGAGATTCCAGAAGAGATCCTGCAAAAGATCCAGAAGAAACTCTCACCAGACCTATGGGAAACGACGCAGAGATTTTGTCAACGCTATGACATCCGATCCTCATAGATAGCTCTAAACCCATAACTGCGAGATGGGCACGGCAAAGAGCTTGTCACCAAAGCCTGCCACCGATTGGCCATCATAAAGAACGACACCTGAGGCAAAGTGGTTTGGTCTAACATCTCTTAACTTGCGTAGGCCCTTAAAGTCCTCAGCAGTCACGGTTGACGCGGCTTTGACCTCCACGCCTGCGAACCGTCCTTCCGATTCCAACACAACATCCACTTCGACCTGATCCTTGTCACGAAAATGACTGAAGGTCATCGCTTCTTCCTGCCAACTGGCTAGCCTCCGCAACTCTTGATAGACATACGTTTCCAGCAACCTGCCAAACAGTGGACGATCCGCCCACAGAGCATCTCCACTCAATCCCAACAGCGAACAGGCAAGTCCGGTATCGCCCATATGCAGCTTGGGCGTCTTGACCAATCGCTTCATCCGGTTGCTGTGCCAGGCAGGCAATTCATCCAACAAAAAGATCCGAGACAATAGGGTTAGGTATTCACGAATCGTCTGACGACTGATTTGAAACGGGCCCGACATTTCGGAGACATTCACCAAACGCGCCGTTTGCCCCGCAGCCATGACCAGCAGTCGCGGCAACGCATCCAAGGCATTGATACGCGCCAAATCACGAATATCTCGTTGAATCAGGGTGTCGGCATAATCGCGATACCAAGTGGCACGGCGACGGGCATTGGTACGTGCCAAAGCTGCGGGAAAGCCACCTGCAACCACCTGTTCGGCCAGGGCTTTTCCGAGGCGAAACCCCGATGGCCCGGCTTTAAAGTCCGAGGCAAAGAGGCTGGAAAGAAAACCACTCCGTTTCCCACCCACCTCTGCCCTTGACAACGGATGCAACCGCAGAATATCCATCCGTCCTGCCAGTGAATCCGCCAGTTTGGGCACCAATAATACGTTGGCCGATCCGTTCAGGATAAAACGTCCAGGCTTACGACAGGAATCCACCGCCACCTTGAGCGAAGTGAACAGCTCTGGAACCCGCTGCACCTCGTCCAGCACCGCCCGCTCCGGCAGATCGGCTACATAGCCAACGGGATCGGCCTGGGCTGCCGCCCGCTGAACATCATCATCAAACGTGAAATAGGTAAACCCCGCCGCATCACCAACCCATCGAGCTAGCGTGGTTTTTCCACACTGCCTCGGCCCGTGGAGCAATACCACCGGCGAATCCGCCAGGGCCTCCGTGATGCGCGGCTGCAAAAAACGCGGATACATCGTCTCTTCACTCATACCCAACACCTGTACAAGATAGATCGTCTATTTGCAAGATAATTACCGTCTAATTGTCATTTAGAGAGCGTCTGATTGTCGATATAACAAAATAAGACCAGGGCACTATATACTATCCACCAAGGCTTCACCTGTGGACACAGAATGGATAACTACTTATCTAACATAACTTTGCAACAGACAAAACAAACTTTCTCATGTATGATGAGGATTATTTCCTAACTTTTTGAAACACTGACCCGCTGACTGTGTCTGGAATGTCAAATGAAGGCAGCCCATAGGAGAAACCACCATGGCCCATGACAGTCAGCTCGTGCAAGCCTGTATGCAAGGCGACAGCAGTGCATTTGAAATCCTGGTGCGAAAATACCAATCCCTGATCTGCGGGATTACCTTCAGCGGCACCAATAACATCGATCACAGCGAAGAACTGGCCCAGGAGACCTTTCTCAAGGCCTGGAAAAACCTGGCATCTCTCAAAGACGTCGATCGGTTCCGCCCCTGGCTCTGCACCATCGCCCGCAACCTGGTACGGAATTATCACAGACAGAACAAACGCGGGACTCCATCAACGCTGAACCCGAACGCTTGCCTATCGGACAACGATCCCTCTGAGCTCGCCAGCACTCAAGATGATATCAAGCTATTGGAACGTGCCCTGCAAGCAGTTCCTCCAGAATACCGAGAACCACTGGTACTATTCTACCGCTGTGAACAATCCATTCAGCAGGTAAGCCAGAACCTCGACCTCAAGGAGGCCACCGTTCGCACCCGCCTGCATCGCGGACGACAGATGCTTAAGGAACAAACCGCTGCCCTCGTCGAACAAACCCTGGCCCGAACCAACCCCAAAGACACCTTCACCAAGGCCGTCATGGCCGGGATTGGTACTGGCCTGGCCGCCGGAACCATGGCTGTCCTGGGCACGGCCAGTGCCGCTGCTAGCTTGGTACAAACCAGCACGGCCGGTAGTTCGCTCATTGCCACGATCACGGGTTTCATGACAACCTTGACGGGCAAAATCGCCTTGACCGCCGCCACCCTCACCCTGGCGGTCGGTCTGGTGGTGCATTCGCAAAACAACATCCCCCAAACGCAGCCGACCGACCTGATCCCAGAAGTGGCCTCGGCCCCAACGTCAGTCAATGGCATCAACGAACCTCAGGACGTCAGCCGTCTTTCCCCCACACAGGGCATGGACGCAACCTCCCCTACCGAACGCAATCCCATTGCCACCATCCCGCCAACAACCCAAGACAATCAAAAACAGACGCCGAGGTCCACTCGCCATCCGGACTGGCCCTTACTCAATGAGCCTCTGCGATATTGTTCAATGGAAATACCACAGCAAAACATAGGCAATTGGATTCATCTACCCCGTCGGATTCGCAAAGAAGATCCGACCTCCATTACCATCGACAACGGTCTCGATCAAATGAAGATCAATAAAATGGATCGGAGCGTACAGCATTCCGAGTCACCCTATCTTCACGACAAACGCGCCATCGCAAGCGAAGATTTGATTCAATATCTCTTCCTCTTCGGACGCAGCAATGATCCTTCCATTGATCCTAATTGTTTCGAAGACGAAAATTTGTCTGTCGAGCAAATCGCTCAAGAAGACAATGGAGCACTCCTGATCTTCAAGATCACCACGCCCCAACTCGAAGGTTACGTTAAAACCCTGGTCGATGCAGTGACTCGTTTGCCCGAAAAAATGGAAGTTCATTACAACGATCCCAATTCGAGCACCCAAACAATTAGTGTCCAAGAAATCCTATTCGATTTTTCCATCATTCCAGAATACATGTTCCAAATGAATGCCCCCAACGGCTATACCGTTCTTCCCCGTAAACAGCCGCCCTGCTTCCGAGGCGAGGTCATTGATGAGCTGGGCAATCAGGTTGCCGGAGCCGAGGTATTTGCCTACTATTTCCCCCTGTACGACAAAGAGTATCTCACCAGTAAAACAGACGAAAAAGGGCATTTTGAAATACCCATCCCCAGTTCCCCGGGTGGCGGCTCCGTGCATTTGCCGGTTTGCTTCTGGGCCACGATCCCGCATGAACCAGATTATATGGCTTGGACCGTTCTCCATACAAACCATGATTACAATTTTGAGGACATGAATGATTTGATTTCCGGTTACGGAGGGGACATCATCCAATCGGAGAACAAATGGGGTACGATGACCAGTACCCGCAATGGCATCTCACGAGAAATCCAGGTCCTCAATACTTATCAACACAAACCAGTTATCAGTAATATCAGCCTGGTGATGCAACAAGCGGGCATCATCGCCGGTCATGTCACGAATGAACAAGGGGACCCCATTGACAAGGCGACTTTGACAACAACCTTTAGCATTGTAGATCCCAACGAAAACTCGGTTTCATTGGAATCCTGGAGTAAACATTGGAACCCCAAGGGAGTCACCAACGAATCAGGGTATTACGAAATCAACCAACTTCCTGCTCTATGGAAGGGATGTGAGTACACGCTCGACATATCGGCAGTTGGATACGTGGCAGAAAGAAAACAGTTCAAAATTGATGAGCCACTCAAATATCATGAATTTAATATTTCTATGAAGCCTCAGCAGGTCACGATCCGTGGAGTATTAAAGGACAATTTAGGAGTCCCTTTGGCCGGACGCTCCATTTCACTTTCCGTACCGAATATGCGGGTAAACGATTGCCACACTCAAACCGACACCAATGGCGTCTTTGTACTCGAAGGATGCCCGGACGTGCCCGGTTTAGAACTGATCTCACATTTGAGCACAGGCTTCCCATATAATTTCCACGAATTAACCAAAAAGGAATTGCTCGCCTATAAGTATTATCCGGACGTCACTCAATCCATCAACTACCAGGCAGGTCAGCGAGAGTATGTTGTCGAATTGACTGCCATCCGTCCAGAGATGAAGGTGAAGGTACTTGTAACCGACACTTTTGGCCAAGCCCTGCCAAATTTCAAGGTCTGTTTAGATGGCACACTGGCACCCAATCAATTCGGAGCAGGGAACTCAGCTACGCGTTTCTGGGGTGCAGGAAAATTAAAGGGACGAACAAATGAAGAGGGTGAAATCTTATTCGACAACATCCCAGATATAACCGAGATGAAAATAATCATCGATCCTCAAAAAGATATAGAGTGGGAAACCAGTTGGCTAATGGGCAAAGAGCGAGAACAAGAGCGAAAATACCTAGATACGTTTGACAAGCAATACACCAACCTCTACCAACCCCAAACCCTCCCCATTGAATTAATAGAAGGACAGACTGAGTACACGATCCATATCGTTGTACTGCCGCAAGGCTCAACCGCCGGCCAACCCCCTCAAAGAATAGGCAGGCGTTTACCCAGTGAGGACTACAACGAAATTCATTAAACAGAAAGGATGGCGTTCCATCCTATTCCCAATGATCACATATGACCAAGCCAGGTTCTGCTAATATTTTAGCAGAACCTGGCTTGGTCGACATAGGATTTGACCTTTCTGCGATCATCAGTCGCATCTTAATCTCTATAACCGGAGTGATTGGCTTTAAGCCGACGTAGAGCCCCTCACTCAAATATTAACTTCAATATCCAGAGTTGAGTTGCGATTATTCAAGAATGTTGGGCTCTATGATTTGGGTGCTGATGAACCACCAAAACACTAAGCCACCAATTTTTAGAAGTTGTTCCTTTGTGTCTTGGCGTCTTGGTGGTTAGAACCTTAAGGAGCCGAGTCCTGATGTTCCCACCAGCGCAGATCGGCCCAGGTTTCGTTGACCTTGCGAACGCTGACCCAGTAGATCTTGCCTTGGCTGCTTTGCACGGCAATGAGTATAGATTTATCTTGAGGTGGAATAATTTCACTGAGTTGACTTCCACCCAACTTGGGCAAACGGTCGATCCAATCTGGCTTAGGAGTCAAACGGTTTGCATGGGCCCGCGATATCCAAAGCATGCGAACATTCGAATTGGGATCGATCTTGAGGGTGCCGCCGTTGTCTGTGCTCCACCCCAGATCATATCCCTCCGGCAGAGGCCAGTCAGGACGATCGCTCAATCGCTTAGTACTCAATCTCTCAAGATCGATAGGCTTATCTGCCCTCAATGTACCAGCATAGTGTTTCGGGGCATTCGGATCTTTCTCGAACATCTTCCGATGCATGTCAAATTGCGGCGAACGTTCAAATGTCAACCAGTCCGTGACAAACTCACGGCTATAGTATTCGCGAATTGGAGGACGGGCCTTGGCCACCTCCACCGAAGGTTTTAAGATAATCCGCCAACGTTTATCTCCGACACTTTCCCAATCAAGCCCCTTCACCCGGTAATCACAACTCGTGCTGAATCGTTGCGAACCAGACTGCAAGGTCAAATCTCCGGCAAGCTGAAGATCATCGCGTCCCTCTGCCTGGACATAGATTTGGAATGCGGTGTTAAAAGGCCAATGATCTGTTGTTACCCTCAAACCCAACAGTGCACCAGTCACACCCTTTTGCCAATCATCGGTAAAAGGGGTCTCAATAGCCTTACGAAGAATGTCCTCCCAGCCCTCCTGATAAACCGGTCGATAGTAATTCTCCGGTATCGCCTCAACCACCTCAAATTCAACGACGTCAGTTAATAGACGATTAAAATGCAAGGACTGATCAGGCTGGCAAGGATCAATTACGTCAATGTTCTTCCAGCCAAAGGCTACGGTGTGTCTGCCTGCAGACAAATTAAAGTCATCATCACACCAGAGATCATCAGGTAGTCGGAGCCTAGAGCCTACATCTCCAAATGGCCCTAGTCCACGTCTGGAGATATAGTCATTCCCATCAATCATAATAAAAATCGGGTCATCATCAAGGTAGATATTTCGCAGTTCAGGTCCCCAGGAATATCCCTTACTTTGAAAATAAAGTGTGATGGGCTCACCCTGCTGATAGTAAGCATGGACGTAAAGTTTAGGCAACGGCATACGATCCCGCATGAGCATACGTTTGATGTCGAGGACGTATTCGTCTGCGACAGCCTGACGTTCCACCTCATTCGCATCAACTGACAAATATGAGCCATCGGACAATTGCGTCATCACAGGCAGATGGGGAGCTTCAACTTTTAAATATCCGATTTGACTCATAGGAATCATTTTAATCAAAAGAGTACACCTCTCGCAGAATCCCTGCGATACATGGTAACCCGGCATCCAGATCGATGATTCGGAAGGAGATTCCGCATCTGCCATTCCTCTTCCTGAAAACATCATTAGCATGTCGCCTTCCCAAT
The DNA here is from genome assembly GCA_963662565.2 of Sedimentisphaerales bacterium. GTDB lineage: Bacteria > Planctomycetota > Phycisphaerae > Sedimentisphaerales > Anaerobacaceae. Next base: position 63,242 of record CAXXXG010000008.1, read on the forward strand.
ACAGATCACGACTGGTACTTCTGATTTCAGAATCCTGATAAAAACTCCAATCAGTACCAATTAGAGGAGTTTGAAATTCCAGACTAACCTCATTGAAATAACAATCCTCACCCCCCCATACCACATGCCCTGACAATTTAAAATGGGTTCGTTCATCATTTAACAGTCTACGCTCTAACTCCACTGACAAACTGCGTGGTTGCGTAGAGCCAGTAAAGATTTTATGTCCAAGCCTACGCATGGGCTGGCCATTTTGATACAACTCCGCAAACACCAGCAGTTGTTCGTTGGGACGGGCTGCGACATTGTATTCGTTGACATAGTATTCAATGTCCCCCTCTTGTGTACGAGTACCATTAGCATTCCCAAGCGATTCGAATTTGACCAGTCGGTCCCTATGAAGCCACCAGTCGAATACCCCTCCTTTGGCCATGGGTAACAGAGCCAAAGCCAAAACCATAATTGCACCGAGACCGATCAAACCGACCTTCGTAGTTTTGGGAATCGGGCGTGTCACCATGTGCTTGATGCGATCGGCCAGGGCCTTTTTGGATTCCACCACACCGATCAGGCCGAGGGTGAAGCTGGGTCGGGCCATGGCGATCTCGGCGATGTCGATGAGGGTGTCACTGTAGGGACCGGCATCGTCTTGGCCCTGTCGGGTCAAGACCGTTTCGTCTACGGCCTTTTCACGGAGACGTCGGATGGTGCCATTGGCCAACCAGAGCAAGGGGTGAAAGAAATATACGACCTGCAGGAGCGTCTGGATCAGATTGATCCACAGGTCGCCCCGCTTAATGTGGAGCCGTTCGTGCAGCAGGACGGCCTTGAGTTTATCCGGTGACAGTGATTTCTCGATGGATTGCGGCACCAGGATCACCGGGCGAAACAGGCCACAGGCCGCCGGGCTGTAGAGTTCCTCGGTGGTACGCACCTCAACTGGACGCTTGAGCGGAACGAGCGTTGCGCACGATTCGATCACCGCATCACAAGGTTCATGGACCGGGTGACTTTGCTTGACCAGTCTTCTGACATAGTTCAATCGCTTCAATAGTAAAACGCTAATGACAAGCACACCAGCCAGCCAAGCCAACAACACCCAGGCTTGCCAGGTGAGACTGGGTGTCACAACCTCGCGGGGTTCCGATGCAATCGCCGCTTCAAAGGAGATCTGTTCCGTTGGAATCGGTTCAACCGGCTGCGATGGAGTCACGACATGAGGCAACGGTTGAGAAGAAGCAGCCTCAACCGCCGGGCTATGCGGCTCCAGGCTGAAGACCGGATCAAATGCGTCCCAATCATTCATGCTGGACACGGTGGGCATCTCCACCCAATACCCAACCCCCGTGGGTACACTCAAGGTCGGTGGGAGCACCAACTTGACCAGCACCAGCATCCACAGACCATAACGCACCACAGCCCGCACACGCTTGCGAATCAACCCGTCAACCGCATACAACACAGCGATCAAAACCGTGGACTGAATGAGCATAGGCCAGGAAAAATCACAAAACAATTCACCTGCCCGATTACTTAGATTGATGAACGTCTCCATATCGTCGCCTCCGCTGACGGTCTATTTCCGTTTCTTCTCGGCCTGTTTGACAATTCCCCGCAAGGCCTGGATATCGTCTTGAGAAAACTCATCCTGTTCCACCAAGAACTGCACCAGGGGCGTCAAGGCCCCGTCAAAGGCCCGCTTGAGGGTACGCTTGACCTCCCTGCGTTTGGCCTCTGCCGGGGTGATGGTCGCGGTGAACAGTTGCAGATTGCGGATTTTCGTCATGCCCAACAGGCCCTTGGCCACCATGCGATCCATCATGGTCTTGACCGTGCTGTAGGCCCATTGCCGGGAATCGGCCAGAGACTCCTGCACGGTCCCGGCGGCACAGGGATCATTCTCCCAGACCACCCGCAGAATATCCCATTCCGCCTCGCTCAGGTCCCACACTTGTTTCTTCTGATCCGTTTTTGCCATAGCAGCCTCTCTTTCTAATGCGTTAGAAACTACACGACACTTGTCGAACATGCAAGAGGTTTTTCTTCTTTCAATGCATTCCAAACGCCCCCACTATCCAATTTCAGGAAAGGATGCCTCCTTTCTGCACCGCAGGAAGAAAGCCACCCCATCCACTGTAAACACTTACAGTTAAAGAACTTTCATCCGAACCTCTCAATGGCAACGACTGATCTGCCAAAAATAATTTTAAATATTAACTTGAATATTCGGAGTCGTATTCCGAATATTCAAGTTAATGAAGCCTATAATTGATAGAAATCGATATGCGGACCAAATCCATCAAGCTCTAAGGCGGTCTCCAGTGGTTGCCCTGCTGGGGCCTCGACAATGCGGCAAAACGACCTTGGCGCGTTCCATCGCCGCCCAACAAGAGAGTCTCTATTTCGACCTGGAAAGCCAGACCGACTTGCGGCGTTTGGCGAACCCGGAATTGATGTTCAAATCTCAATCCGGACTGGTCGTCATCGATGAGATCCAAACCCTACCGGAATTGTTTGCGACCTTGCGTGTGGTGGTCGATAGCCCAGAGAATCAATGCACATTTCTTATCCTAGGCAGTGCCTCGCCCGAACTCATCAAAAACGTATCTGAAAGTCTGGCGGGCCGGGTTGAGTTTGTGGACATGGCAGGCTTCGATCTTGAGGAATTGGGGGCTGAATCCTGGCAGCCACTTTGGATCCGCGGCGGCTTTCCCCGCTCCTACCTGGCGAAGAACGACCCGGATAGTGTTGCATGGCGAGAAGGATTCATCCGCACCTTTCTAGAGCGTGACATCCCGCAACTGGGAATCAAGATCCCCGCCCCTGCCCTACGTCGCTTTTGGACTATGCTGGCCCACTATCACGGTCAAACCTGGAATGCCACCCGCATGGCAACGGCCATGGGAATTAGCGACAAGACCATCCGTTCTTATCTGGACATTCTCACCCAGACCTATATGATTCGGCAATTACAGCCCTGGCACGAAAACATCCGCAAACGTCAAGTGAAGTCCCCAAAAATCTACTTTCGTGACACCGGTCTGCTACACAGCCTGCTGGACCTGCACGACCACCATAGCATCACGGGACACCCCCAGGTGGGAGCCTCATGGGAAGGCTTTGCCATAGAAATGGTGTTGCGGGTTCTGAATCCATCCCAAGCCTACTACTGGGCCACCTACAGCGGAGCGGAACTGGACCTGCTACTCTTGATCAACGGACGTCGTTATGGGCTGGAATTCAAATTCAATGAGGCGCCGGACAAAAGCAAATCCATGACCATGGCTATCGATTCACTCAACCTGGATCACCTCTTGATCGTGTCTCCCGTGCAGGAAGCTTGGCCCATCACAGAAAACATTACCGTTTGCCCCATATCACAGGTTGGGCAGTATTTAGGCCAATAGCAGGATCAACGCCGGCGTTTCTTGCGTGACTTGCGGCCCTGGGGGTGTTTACGGGTTTTCTTTTTGGAAGACTTGCGACGCGGGGGCCGTTGGGTTTGAGCCAGGGGTTCGGTTGGGACGACGTTGAGTTGACGGGCCGGGATGCTGACCGAGGCGATGCGAACCTTGAGGGGTTGGCCCAGGCGGAGGGTGACGCCGGATCGTTCGCCCACGATCGAGTGCGTTTTCTCCTGGAACTCCCAGTGATCCGGGCCCAGGTCGGTCATACGGATCAGGCCTTCGATACCGAACTTGCGACATTGAACGAACACACCAAAGCCGGTCAGGCCTGTGATCACGCAATCGAGGTCCTCGCCCAGATGGTTGCTGAGCATCTGCAGGATGAGTACGGTCTTGAGTTCGCGTTCGGCGTCTTCGGCACAGCGTTCGGTGAAGCTGAGGTGGCGACCGATCTCGGGCAAATCGAGTACGGCGGCATCCTGGGTGGCCTTGTCGATGCGTTTGTCCAACACATGTTGCAACATGCGGTGCACCATCAGGTCGGCGTAGCGGCGGATGGGACTGGTGAAGTGACAGTAATGCGTGGAGGCCAAGGCATAGTGGCCGATATGCAAGGGGGCATAGACCGCCTTTTCAAAGCTACGCAGGACTGCAATGTTGACGGCCAGGGAGGACTCGGTGCCGACTACACTCTTGAGCAGATCCTGAATGGTATGGCGGTCCGGATTCTCCTGCAGGGAAAAACCAAAGGCCTTGAGCAGACGGGCCAGAGTCTTGAAGCTCATGGGGCTGGGATCCGGATGAATGCGCCGCATAAAGGGGATATTCAGTCGGTCCAGGTGACGGGCCACGGCATCGTTGGCCTCGACCATGAACATCTCGATGATGGTGTGCGGGTAGCAGTCGTCCGCGGGTTGGGCATCGATGACCTGGCCCTCATCGTCGAAGATCAGATCGGTTTCGGTAAGATCGAGATGGAGCATGCCGTTCTTACGGCGGCGGCGTTCAATGGTCCGGGCCAGTTGGTCCATGTCACGCACCAACTGCACCACCTTCTTGGGCAGGTCGCCGGTGTCACCCTTGAGTACGGCGTCGGCCTGTAAATAGGTCAGGCGTTGTGAGGAACAGATGATACTGTTGGCAAAACGGGCACCGAGGATCTTGCCCTTGTCGTCATAGGTGATGTAGGCACTCTTGGCGAAGCGTTTTTGATTCGGTTGCAACGAACAGATGCCATTGCTCAGGATCTCGGGCAGCATGGGCAGGGTCTTCCGCGGTAGGTAGACGCTGTTGCCCCGCTGGCGGGCTTCTTCATCTAAAGGCGAATCCATGGGGATAAAGTGACTGACGTCCGCGATGTGCACGCCCAAGACCCAATGTCCCTGACCATCACGCTCGATACTGATGGCGTCATCGAAGTCCTTGGAGTCGGGCGGATCGATGGTCACAATGATCTTGTCGCAAATGTCTTCACGCCCGGGGGCATCTGCTGGATCAAAATGTTGGGCCGCATCACGCGCCTGCTGCAGGCATTCCTCGTCAAAGTCGGTGGCCAGGTGATACTGACAAATCACTGACTGGATCTCACTGTCGTAGTGTCCGGCCTTGCCCAGCACCTCCAGGATCACGCCCTGGGCCAGATGGGTTTCCGTGGGATAGGTAAGGATCTCCACCAGCACCTTGTCATTGACCTTGGCGTTCTTGGCCGTGACATCATCAACCGCAATGGGCTCCACATAGGCTGAGCCGTCCGGCACCACCAGCCAATCGTTCCGTTGACGCGTCAGGGTACCGACAAAACGGTTCTTGGCCCGTTCGCGAATCTCGACGATCTCACCGGTCAGACGCATCTGGCCGTCCCGCTTGCCCTTCTTCTTGACGCGGGCCACCACGATGTCGCCGGTCATGGCCTGGTTCACCCCATCCGGCGGGATAAAGAGGTCGCCGTGGGCATTGGGCTCCAGAGGGATCACAAAACCGAAACCCTTGGGATTGGCCCTGAAGTTCCCCACCACCTCGGAGCCGATGGGCTTGAGGTCGATAGCGTTGCCATGGCCAATCACGATGTGCCCGGCGGCTCGCAGCTTATCAAAGGCGGCCTTGAAATGGGGGTAGTCCTCGTCGCTCACGCCCAGCTCCTTGGCGAGCCGGGCCAGTTTCACCGGGGTATAGCCGTCATCCTGCAGCACCCGGAGAATGTTCGTCCTGAATAGTTCTTCTTCCATGAAAGGGATCTTTTCTCTTAAGGTCTCGCGTGTAAACAACGCTGGGTATGATCAAAAACAAATTGGGCTGTTTTGTAAAACACATCGGCATCCGATGGTGTTGGCTTGCCATCAGGAAGCAACCCCAAATCTGCCGGGTATCGAGCATCAATATACAATTTATCGAGAACGTCTACAACAGACTCATCCACCTCAAAAACTTGATACGACTTGACGATCTCAAACAACCGTCCAAGATTATGAATCCGCACGAGCCCCAAATCAGTCTCTTCAATAATCGCCTTGAGCGATTTCTCGATACATTGCTGGGAATGGAAAGCCACCATATGGGTCAGCGACTCATCGGAAACAATCCGCGCAATCACACGCAGATCATCCTCCGCCGCAAGCAACCATTGCTCAGTGACCTTCTTCATACAAGACCACTCCCTTGGTCATTAATTCCCGTGCAAACTGGCTATCCATTTGCACAAACCTCTCATGCATCGGTTTGGTATGAACGATCAGGTCGATAGGGACCTGTCGATTCAACGGTCTCAGGAGACTTGACACACTCAGGTAATGCTGCATCTTCTGGCTATAATCCGCAGGGATAAACTCTTCCTGAGTAACCACGTACAAATCAATATCACTATCCGCAGAAGGCTGCCCCCAGGCATAACTTCCGAACAAAATCAATTTCTCCAACTTCAATGAACTCAATGCCTGGCAAAGTTGTATCTTGAATTCGTCCGTAATTGATGTAACTGTCTTCATGCAAGTATTTTAATGCATCCCCAATGAATAGCAAGAAGACATCGATTATTTCATACCTTCCCCGAAACTCATAAAAAATCGTTTCGGTTTCCATTTCTCCCTTGCACACTACGACATTTGTAGTATTATTCTACTACACAAGTCGTAAGGAGACTGAATATGAGATTGACTGAATCGGAATGGCAAATCATGAACTGTTTGTGGGAGAGGTATCCGGCTACGGCCCGGGGCATTGCCGAGCGACTCCCGCAGGAAATCCAATGGGCCTACACCACCATCCGTACCCTGCTGGCCCGGCTGGTGGATAAGGGCGCGGTCAAGGAATACAAAAAGGGCAACACCAGCCAGTACGAACCCTTACTGACCCGCGACAAGGCCCGCCGCAGTGCCCTCAAGACCCTGGTCAACCAGGCCTTTGACGGGGCCTTCGGCCCCATGCTGCACTTTTTGGTAGAGGATGACAAGCTGGATAAGCAACAACGCGAAGAATTGATCAAGGCCTTGCAAAAAGAATCCAAATAAACATAGACGCGGAGGTTTATCATGTGGGAACCCCTTAACAACATCGCCCAAACCTGGTGGAACTGGCAATGGCCCATGCTCTGGCAAACGGCCTTGCTGATCGGCATTATCGTGGTCATCGACCTGTTGATCCGTAAATGGGCCTGGCCACAATTGCGCTACAGCCTATGGCTGTTAGTGCTGGTCAAGCTGCTATTGCCTCCAGGCCTGGCTTCATCAGTCAGTGTCACCGCACCATTATCAAAAGCCGCCCAACAGCACATCATGACATCGCAACCTGCATCTACTCCCCTACCCAAGGTTGAAGCCACCGCTGGCCAGCTTCCAACCTCGATAGAACCCAAAGTAGGCATGGGATCCATAGACCTATCTACTGTAACTGCCACTCCAGTCATTGAAAAAAGCCCCCTCATCCATCCCATTGAAGAAAAGACAACCATCGTCTGGCAAGTCTATGTCATGGCCATCTGGATAACAGGCGTATTAGGACTCGCTTTAATCCTGGCTACACGCCTACATGGACTAAGACGGACACACCCTGCGACTGGCCAACAAATCCCTGAATGGTATGTGCAAGAACTAAGACAGGCCGCCAAGGATCTTAAGGTCAGACGCCTGCCCCAAGTCGTGATCAGCAATCGTGTCTGCTGCCCAGCCGTGTTTGGCCTGTTCCGTCCCATCCTCTTGATACCCGAGGAAAGCTTAGACTCACTAAACCCGACCGATGCCCGTCACATCCTCCTACATGAACTAGCTCACATTGCACGAGGCGACCTCCTGATCCACAGCCTGCACATGCTGCTCTTGATCGCCTACTGGCCCAACCCCCTGCTTTGGCTCATGCGCAAGCATCTACAAAACCTACGCGAACTTTGCTGCGACACCACCGTGGCCCGTCACTTAAAAGACGACACCCCCGCCTACCGAGAAACCCTCATTGAAACCGCCAAGGGCCTGCTGGCCCAACCCGTCGATCCCGGCTTGGGACTTCTAGGTCTCTTTGAAAACTCCTCCTGGATTCTCACCCGTCTCCAATGGCTGGAGAAAAAGACCTGGCGTTATTGGCGACTGCGCATAACAATGGTAGCCTTGGTCGTTTTGATCATGTCGACCTGTGTGCTACCCATGGCCCAAACCAAGCATACTGTCACCGGTAGGGTAACTGATACCACCACCGGCGAACCCCTCGCCGGAGTCAAGGTCCATGACGAAGGTTATGGAGATCCTCCTAACAGTACCGTTACAGATCACGACGGACGATTTTCTCTATCCACCGCCAATGAAGAACACTTCATCAAAGTCCATATAGAAGGTTATGAAAGCCAAGAGAAATTACTCAAGACCTTTCCCTTTAGCAATCACAAGGCCTTTGACTTTAAGCTACAAAATCTTGCCTCATCTCCTTGGGTCACCCTTGATAAATACAATGGTCATGGCGACAGCGTTACCAACCATCGCATTTATGGGGCATTTACGATTTCGCCTCCGACTGAAGAAAACAACAGAACCTCAATCAGGGTGACCTCTCACATTGAAAACTATGACACCCGTTTGATTGCCTTGGACATTAACGATGTCTTTCATTTCCCGATAGCAACACCCGGTGTGAGTGCCCCTGGTATAGCACAAACAACTTATGAATTTGATATACCCCGAGAGCAACTTGTATCATTTCATTTTCAAGTGAATCCACAAGCGGACGCGGTCTCATCGCCTAAGTCTTCTCAATCACACAACCATCTCCAAAACATCAAACTCCTGCTCAAAATTTGGATTGACTCCAACTGCTATGGTCATCCCGTTATCCAAAACTATAATAGCGAGTCAGAGGAAACCATTTACACGGATCGCAATTGGAACATCTCACTTGACTCGGTATCGTGGACCCACACTCAAGCATGGGGCGTATCCAATCCATTGCCTGATCCCAATCAAGATGGAGCCCCACAATTCCTGATCTGGCATCTAGATAAACAAAACTCAGGTTATTGGCGCATTGAATACATTGAACTCGTCAGCGCCAATGTCATGAACGAACAAAGCCATGCTTTTCTGGCCGATCATCCCGAAGCCTGCAACACGGTCGATAGAATAGCCCTGGACCTAACAGAGACAATATTAAACCCGCAACTAGAGCAACCTGAATGGACTTTATCCCTGGAAAGGATGAAACACCTACGAACGATGATAGAACTGTTCTACGCAGCAGCAGGTGATTGGCCTGTATCGATTGATGAAATGCGTGAAAGAAACTTTGAAGATAACTTCACAGAGGGTTTCGACAACTGGCTCAAAAACAATCTGGTTTTTCGGGGTCACCTGTATAAAGATCTTGGAAGAAATTTCAATCAACGTAGTGTCACTCCCCTGGCCTATGACCAGGTAATTCTAAACCTGACTGGACAATCACCAGTAATGTTTGTCGGTGGAGCAGTGCAGTCGTTGACACAAGAACAGTTGTTAGCGCTGGGGGTAAATATAGAGAACCTAAAGAGAGTCACACCTACAAATGACGTTCTTGTCTTGGCCCAACCCGAATACGAATGGTGGCTCAAGGAGCCTAAGCAACAGATTGTCATCAATGAAGGTGATGAACTGGGGATCTGTTGGGAGATTGAACAGGAGCTTTACGAGGAGATTGATTGGTTTGCTGTAGGCGTGTTACATGAAGGAGTAAATGTTAGTGAGAACCATCACTACCATTGGCTGGCCGTGGATATCCCTGCAACAGTACGATCGACGTCCTATGGCAAGATATGGCCATCAAAATTGAATGAGATGAATACCGAAGCCAAACCACTAGTTCCTGGAAACTACACACTTATTGTATTTGGTTTTGCATCAGGAGGCGGACATGCAGGCTCACGTGATTGGACCTTTAAATTGAAGAACAACTATCTAAAATGCTCCTCAACTGCCAAGCTCATTGTAAATGCGAACCCAAATTCCTCACCTACTGAACAATCTCATGATATCCCGACACAGTTCTATACCGTCCAACCGGGTGACACCCTGGAGAGTATTGGAAATCGTTTCCAGATTCCTTGGCAATGGATTGCGAAAACGAATGAGGTCGCTCCTGAGACACTACTGGCGTATCAAAATCTGACAGTTATTACAGGTCCGGTGCACGCCAAGGTCTATCGTTCAAGCTGTAAGCTGGAGCTGTATGCCGATGGGATTGTGTTTGAAACCTATAAGGTCGGCCTCGGCCAAGAGGGACATGTAACACCGACAGGCCTGTGGCGTATTAGAAAAAGTGGCAAAATGATTCGTCCTCAGTGGACCGATGCCGAAACCGGACAGGTCTATCAGGGAGACGAACCGGATTATCCACTGGGTGAGCGTTGGATTGGGCTGAAGGGAATTGAAGGTGATGCCATCGGAAAACAAGGTTATGCCATCCATGGAAGCAACAACTTGGAAAGCATTGAATACGCTACGAACGGTTGTATTCGCATAAGCAACCAGGACGTGATTGAGGTCTATGACTTGCTGTTGGAGGGTGTCTCTACGGTTGAGGTGGTGGAGTAATTCTGACACGCTACGCGTGGCTTGTTCTAATAGATACCTCACATTCGTTCGGCATGACAAACGGGTGCAACATCCGCAGTGACTTGGTCATCCCGAAGCACTGAGGGATCTGTTAGTCTAAGCCCGCACAGCGGCTCCTTATTCCTTGCCCCATAACTCAGACAGATCCTTCCAACACAGATTGTCCTTATCGATCAAAGCTACTTTCTTTTCCCGTCGAAAGCCCTTGATTTGTTTTTCACGTGCAATCGCCGCATGAACATCCCCAAATGACTCGGCATAAACCAAACGGTTCACATTGTACTTCTGGGTGAATCCTTCCACCTGCTTATTCTTATGCTGCCAGACACGCCGCTTGAGGTCGTTGGTCATGCCTACATAGAGAGTACCCGTCTCACTGGCCATGATGTAGACATAATAGGTTCCTGTTGGCATTCCGGTAGTATAGCATGAGAATACTTTTAAGAAAAGATTCGGAAGAAAGCTTAGTCTAATAGATCCCGAACATATATGCTTGTCACGCCATAGCTGAAAGCGACGGCGGAAGGAATCCATTAAACAGTCTCACTCCGATTGTTTCTTTCAACAAACACCCCTCCCCTACGGCTCATTGCGGCGTTTACGTACTAACGTGCGTTGATAGTCCGTGCGTTGCAAAAAGGTGTTGGGATTCTCGTCTTCTCGATTGGTGTAGTAGATGTCCCCACCGGGCGTCTCCCAACGGTGCTTGTAGGCGTCGGTATCGACCTCGATTTCGCCGGTGTGGGGATTGACGAATTCCTCTTGTTCGGTGAGGATCAAGAAGTTGTCGTTCATGATCTCTTCGCGATTGATGGTGGTCTTGCGTACGATCTCCTGGTCGATGCGTTGGATCTCCTTGTAAATCTTCTCTACGATCTCCGCTCGTTCACGCTGGCCTTGGGCTTCCTGGAGAATCCATTGCGGATTAAAGCGGATGGAGAACCGCATAATGTCCATCACGGCCCGCCATTGGTCAAACTCGCCGACAGGTGCGCGAAAGGCCAGGGTACGGGTATTCTTCCAGGTCAGGGCGGCCCGCATATCGACCAGGCCGGTCACCAGCACCTCGCGATACTGGATACCATTTTCGCTATACTCGAACATACCACCGGCCGCATCGCTCTGAAACATCCCGCCCTGCATGCCGACCTGGGCCAGGAGTTGGTTGGTATAGGCCAGGCCCTGGTCCAAGGACTGCTTTTCACCGGCCAGGCGGGTGATCTTCAGGGGCTTGACTGCACTGGCAGCAGGATGTAACTGGGTAAAGAGTTGCTGCACCAGAGTGGGAGCGTCCACGATCTGGCGGATCTTGCCCCCTTGATATGAACTGCCCGCGGGAAGGAAACCTCCTGCGCCCACATGGACATAGACCCAATCCGGCAGAATATGAAACGACACCGTCCCCTGGGCATCGCTCTTATAAATGAGATCACATTTGGCCTCCATGGCATTGATGGGACCACCGGCCTGCAGGGCATTAATGCGGAAGATCCCGCCCTCGGCCTGCCACCCCTTGGGGACCAACAAGGAAAACGCCTTTTCCTTGGGCTCGTCCATGCGAACAAAAGATAGGCCGGTCGGTTCACCGGCATCGACTCGGGCCACTGAGACGGCCAGCAGCATCACGGCAATGACAATTGAGAAGATTCGGGTAGTTTGACACTTCATAATCCAAGACCTCCTATCAGTATTAAGGCTACGTGCCCCTGAATGTTTCGAAGGACAAGGATCGTCAATAGATGAATCAACTTCCAAGAGACCAACTCGTGGCATCGATCCTGTCTTACTCAAGATATCCGATCATGATCCAAGACTCAAGACCGTGTTTCATCGTGGACACCGAGACCAACCAGGCATTCTCACCATTCGAGTCCATATAATAGAAGTGGATTAGTGGAGAAAGGTTTATCCCTAGAAATTAAGTTTCACCCCAGCGACAATGGGTATAAAATCAGTACCTTCTACGTCATTAAAGGTACGGTAATAGGAAACTTCTAAAAACAAGGTGATATTGTCTTCGGTTACATAATGAATACCCGCTCCTCATCGAACCACTTGATCGCATTCTGAATCAGCGAGACTCAACCCTAGAGTATCACTTAACTCTAACTCTGCAATTCCCATCCCCAGAAGGATATAGGGCTCGACATTATAACGAGCCGAAGGATAGATTTTACCACAGGCCGTCAAGGCATATCCATCCATAACCACAGCCTGAACCCCTTTATATGTCATATCAAAACCGTCAACATGGAGATATTCGGCCTCGATTTCAAAGTGATCGCCAAATCTGTAGCCTAGCCTGACGCTACCAGCGAAACTGGGATCAGCATCCCAGTTATCACCGGCATCAAGTTCATCGTAATCAAATTGATCAAAAATCATGCCCCCTCCCAATCCCAAGGTCAGACCTGGATCGAGATTCTGCTGAAAAACCTATTGGTATTTACCATTATATCTTGACTATGTAGCATGCTAATGTAGACTGCATTGATAGTCAACATGCTGTTACGGAGAACACCATGAGCATCCCCAAGCAAGATCTTCAATCCACTTTTTACGATGCTTCTTTTCTTGCTCAAGATCTATTCGACAACAACGACCGGTATGACATTTTCCGCAAAGAAGTCCTTCCTGCATTGCAGGCTGTGCGAGGGGATCTCACCCAGTTGTATTGTTTTGATAATGGACGCCCCGGAATAGAACCCGTAGTTATGGCCGGTGCAACTCTTCTGCAATTTATGGAGTCTGTTCCAGATCGCAAGGCGATTGAAAACATTCGCTTGCATCTGGGATGGAAGCATGCTTTGAATCTCAAGATTAACGACAAAGGATTTCATTCGACAACACTGGTGACCTTTCGTAGTCGCTTAACAAGCCATAAAGACGGCCGACTTATCTTTGACAGTATATTGCAGGCCTTACATAGGCACGGACTCGTCAGACGACGGGGAAAGCAACGTTTGGATTCAACCCATGTATTGGGAGCCGTGGCTCGTATGAGCCGATTAGAAGTTGTACGCGAAACCATTCGTCTCTTCTTGGAAATTGTAGTGAAGATGGACTACCAGGCTTCGTTACAGGATTGGCCGGTGTTCTATGAGCGTTATATCGACAGTGATATTGCATGGCATAAAATCAAACAGGATGCAGTCAATACTAAGTTTCAACAAGCGGGTCTTGATATTGTTGCTCTCCTTGAATGGGCCAAAGATCACCCCTCACTCCTGGAACACCCTCAGGGACAGCTACTCCAACGGGTATTCAACGAACAATACGAAATAACGGACCAAGGCCCAAAGCGACGTAGAACGGAGAATAGCGGTGTAGTCAAAAACCCTCATGATCCTGACGCCCAGTGGTCTTCGAAACGAAGTAAAAACTGGGTAGGCTATAAGGTCCAAATCTCCGAGACAGTTCCCAAAGGGGATGCGAGTGATCGTTCAAAAGGTCAGCCAACCACGGGTTTTGTGACGGAAGTAACTACCACGCAAGCAATCGTTAGTGACTTTGTTGGCCGTGAAGCTGTTGAACAACAACAAGAAACACATGGTTTGGGTGTGGCTGACGAACAATATGTAGATGCAGGCTATATCAATGATGACACATTAGGCAAGGCTTACCTGGATAAACGGATATTAATGGGCCCGGCCCGCCCATCCAACAATCCGTCAGGTTCCCTCTTCACAGCAGAAGACTTTGATGTCTCCATTAAGCACCGCCATGCGACTTGCCCTGCGGGTTTTACGAGTACCCAATGCAGTCGTCTAGAGAACCCCAAAACTGGCCAAGTTGATTATCGGTTTGAATGGAGTTATCTTTGTGATGAATGTCATTTGAAATCCAACTGCACGAAGGCTCGTAGCGGACGACGTATGTTGGTTGTTGGAGAGCATCACGACCACCTGCAGCAGCGTCGCCGCGACATGAAAACAGAGGGTTTCCAGAAAGCGATGTATCAACGAAATGGTATTGAAGGAACGATCAGTGAATATGTCCGAAGCGGAGGTCGCCGAACTCGATATCGTGGTCTTAGCAAGACAAGGCTATGCAATTATCTTTATGGCGCAGCAATTAATACGAAGCGTTGGATCCGTTTGATGCAGTATCAATGGTCGCAAGCCACTGCAACCGCATAGCCTGACCAATAGGAGTGATACAACCAGTCCACAGAGCTAAATATAAGCTCAGGTGGCAATATTGTGCCACACGTGTGGCGTTGGGCATCAATGTTAAATATCTAGAACAGTTTCGATAAGTTTTAGCGGCGATGATTAACAGCCAGACTTCTCGACAAGAAGTGGGCTTAAAACAAGGGTTTTTCAGCGGAATCGATCGACATATTGACCTGCCCATAGACTCGACGACACACCTAATACAACCAGTAAGATCTCTATACTGAGGCCTCTGATCATAATCTCTCCTCAATAGCTGATGTTGCGCAAACCCTACAGACTTGGGTTTCTCTGTATGTTGGAATCCGTTCTTGTTTCCCTTACTTTCCTTTATTGAAACTTAAATATATCCTTTCCAAGGCCATAATACAAGTTTTTTAAACTTTAGATCGCCCCCTCTAGCCTCAAGGTCTCATAAAAAAAGCCTGCCAATAATTTATTGACAGGCCTTGTACTCTCACACTAAGGAAAATGTCACTTAATGACTTCCAGTTCGATCTGGATCTTGCCGCCGTTGCCTGGGGCCTTGCCTTCGAAGCTGGTGTCTTTGTCCATGAGCACGAACTCCAGGACTTGACCAGAGTCCGCTGGATAATTGATCCACTCGTAGTCCTTGCCTTGCAGGAAGCCACGTTGCACGATCTGACCTTCGTCCGAGAGCAGTTGATAGGTCACGCCCTTGTCACCGGCATTGTCTGTGGCATGGGCCACGCCAATTTCTAGGATGGCGCCGGTGCCGTTGTAGGTAGGCACCTGGATGGGATATCGCAGGACACGCGTGACTTCATCCTTGACGACCCACTTCTGTTGGGCTAGCAGGGTTTGTCGAATTCTCTCAGCCTTGGGACTAAAGGCCGTGCCCACCGGAACAGTGGCGACATAAAAATCATCGCCTCTTACCGTAACCAGATTGTAGTGATGAAAGGTTCCAGTCAGGGCATTGACATTGTCACCTGGCACATTACCGCCCGTGGTGGCCAGGGTGTAGTACTCGATATTATCCTTGGTACCGTCATACTTCATACGGTGGGTATGCCCGGCAAAGCAAGCCGAAACATTACCTGCATCCACCATCATTTTATGGACGCGATCCCAGTCGTTACCGTAGTTGCCACCGGTCCAACGGGGATGGTGCAGGAAGACAAACACGTGCTTGGCGTCCTTGGCCAGCTCCAAGGACTTACGCAGAAACTCGGTCTGCTGGGAGCTCATCATCTGGCACTCTGCCTTTTTGAAGTTCTTTTCACCGGTCTCGAAATTTCCTTCGTCGGAAAATAACACGATAAACCAGCAGTCCTTATGCTCAAAGGCATACCACAGCGGGCCGAAGTTGGCCTCGTAGTCACCTTCATGCTCATTCTCGGGACGGTTCTCTCCACGCCAGTAGACATCGTGATTACCGGCAACCGGGAACCAGGGCACGATCAGTTCATCCATAACATCCTTATATTCGCTCATCTCCTCTAACCACTTGGGCCGTTCGTTATAACCTTGAACCAGGTCACCTACGGTCATGACCAGATCCGGGCCCAGAATGTTGATTTCGCCCACGGCCTGGGCCAGGACACGCAGTCCCGAACGTACTCCACTGGTGCGATCGCCAAAGATGCCAAAGGTAAAACTCTCTTCTTTAGACGGCTTTCCCAAAATGACAGGACTGTAACGATCTGTGTAGATAAAAGACTCGGATGCTTGCTCATGGGAGTGTCCTTCATGGGCAAAGGCCTGAATGGTAACGATACCAAGCAGGCATAAAACGAATAGTTTCTTTAACATATCATATCCTTCTTTCTCTTGGGATGAATGAAAGGGACAGCACCCTCCATTACGAGTGTTGCCCCTAGCAGGTTCTTATCGATCGCTCAAGCAAAGGGTTACTGAGCAACTTTAATCTTGATAGGCAAGCCTTGTTCAGGTGCGACGAGACAGTTGGTTACGCGATAGGACAACGTGGTCTTTTCTTTCTCATCTGACATCTGTGTTTTGAGAATAATACTCGACTGGGCCGGGATGGTTAGCGAGGCAGGTTTGGTCTTGCCTATGGCCTTGAGTTCGAAATCGACCAGGGCATTGTTGGTTACCTCAAGGTAGGCATTGCCCTTCTTATCGACATAGTGAACCGGTGCGAAGGTGACACATTGCTCGAACAGGGGCCTCAGATAAATCTCACGGCCGATGATCATGTTGTTATGCCAAACCACGGTACGCCCAGAAGCCAGGGCCTCCTTAACGGCCGCTTCGGTACATTCCTTGGCCAAGACCAGGGTCAAGGTGCGGTGCTGCTGAGCCGTATATTCATAATCAATGGAGGGGTGGTGGATATCGGAGTTACCAATCATGGTCAAGTTGCGTTCCAGACACCAGGCATGAGCCAGGGGATAATAAACCTTACCGTTGGCTACTTCCATACCGTCGAGCAAACCATCAGCGACCATCTTGTCTTGCGTTTCACTCCATTGCCCCCGCTCTTCGCCCTTCCAACTGTGATGATTCCAAAAGGTAAAGGCCTTTTGATCCTTCGCTGCATTGTGACAATCAAAGAAGTCGGGCGTGTCCAAGGGATCGATGTCACTCAGGAAGATGGCATTGTAATGGCCCGGAGGGGTATCGCGGGTAATCTCGGCGCCTTTAATCAGCAGGACATTCTTCTGCTGGGCAACTTCCTGGCATATCGCAAAGGGACGATTGTGATGGGTGGGAATATCCTCTTTATGCGGCTGATATTCGATGTGATCGCTCAAGGCGATGACATCGATACCTTCACGTTGGGCTTCATCCACCCGAACGGTGGGCCAGACCAGGCCATCACTGAACACGGTATGCATGTGAAAATCACAGATCAGGGTTTGATAGCCCGGCACATCGGGAAAGTACTCCTGCGACCAAGTAACCGAAGCGAAAACCAAAACCAACAGATGCATCATCATTTGCTTTTTCATGACCGACTCCTCAAGAGGAAATAGAGGTGTTTAAATCAACCCGCCAACAGAAACGGGATGTGAGACTTGAATACATGAGGTTAATCTCCATTACCAACGCCAGCGTGTCTCCCGGGCATCTCTGTAATCATTGGTAATCCATGCATTGGTTTCTGCAGTACCCGGACCACCGGTATACCACTGATAAGGCACATCCGAACCATTGCTTTGACGAATGGGGGAAACATGGCCGTCCAACCAGAGCGTATTACAGTAACCAGTGCCCTTGGGATAATAGGGCTTCTCATTGTTGACTCCAAAAGAAGTTCGACTGTGACGATAGATCTCCAGCAAGGCATCCGGATATTTTTCACGGTGTTCTACACGCCACTGATAGAGATTGTTATTTTGATCGTAGTCAGGATTAGGATTGATATGGAGCATATCTCCATTGTTATCCAGCTTCTGTTCAAAGTGATCCTGGATCACAATCATCTCACCGGGTCGCTTGACTCTGGAAACCTTGCGATTCGAGACAAAGCCATTGAGGCCATAATGGGCCCATCGATAAACTTCAAGGTCGGCCGAGGCTCCCCAGGTCTGTAATTGATATTTGGAGCTGGGGCAATGAAAGACTTCCATGTTCTGGGCATAGGGATAATAGGCAATGCCCCAGTAGGCATCTGCTTCATCCTTGTCGAGCATTTTTCCAAACTCATCTTTATTACGATTATTTTGGTTATACCAATACCCCTTATTGGGACTCCAGTGTGACCAGTTGTCGTTGTCCTGAGTATAGGCCATAAAGGCCACTCCAAATCCTTTTTGATTGGCACCACAAGTGATCCGATGGGCGGCTTGCTTGGCCTTTCTCAGGGCGGGCATCAAGATCCCCATAAGCACTGCAATGATGGCGATCACAACGAGTAATTCAATTAAGGTAAATGCTTTTTTCTGCTGACGCATAATCGTTTCCTAGATTCAAGAATGTCACTCATTCAAATCAGCAACCCCCGTCGATTGCTTAATCAGGCACGTTTGACCCTAGATTTTATTAAGTGATAACTATACCGCATGTCCCCCACTAGAATATTTCAATTGCATTAGATTTCGATTGATCTCGCCTTAATGACTTCCTAACCCTTTTTTAATTTTTGCAATACCATTACAAATTAATTCTTTGCTATTGAATCACCAATCATCCTCTAACACTTCTTTCGCATGATCACAGTCCAATTGATGCAAGTGACATTGAAACGACATCAACTCTCGTTCGGGGTGGTGTTTCAACTTAGGTTATTTAACTTATGGAGGCTAGTATGTTTAATGAATTGAAAAAAATGTTAAGCCGCACTGCCGTGGCTGGCGGTCTTTGCCTGAGCGTAGCCAGTATGGCTTTGGCAGGTGTTGAGACGGCTAAGTTCCAGAATGGCGCCTTTGGCTACCAAGGGACTACTGATCGTTTTCTCAGTGACCGGGAAAACGGTGCCTATGATGCAGATGGTGACACGGTTGCGTCCTATTACCTGGACGGCTTCGCTACCGGCGACCAGTTCGGTGACACTCAATATCTTGTCTGTTTCGAGGACATCATCGGCGACGCCAACAATCAAATTCCAGCTGACGCCACGATCCTCGACGCCGAACTGACCGTCACCACCAGCTTAGCGGGTAACGCCCATACGGGTGGTCCTTTTGGTGTGTCCGCCCTGCTGCAGGAATTCGGTTCCAGCACCACCTACTTTGGTGATTTCAGCTCCGCAGAAAACGCGCCTGAATGCGGCAGCCGTGGCGCCTGGTGGCAAGATGGCTCAGCCACTCGTCCTGCCGGTGGTTATGGCCGTCAGATGCAAGGCTATCAAGACAGCGCTACCGTTACCCGCCTGGTTCAATCCTGGGTTGATGGTACCGTAGAAAACTATGGTATGGTCGTACAAGCCGGTATGAACAACAATCTCAGCAGCGGTGCCAACACCACTGACGGTTGGTCCATTCGCAGCACCGGTTACCCCATTGCCGATCAGCGTCCCGAACTGAAAGTCACCTACACGACCCAGGACGTCGAAATCAACAGCTTCCAGGAAGGTGTAAACGATTACGCCGGCACCACCATGATCTTTATCAACAGCGGCAGCAATGCCTTGGTCGCCGACGATGGTGAAGAAGTCAATGACGTCTCTACCGAGGAATATTTCTGGTTCGACGGCATCCAATTCTCAGACATTGAAGGTAACACCTCTTCACCCGATCTCATGAGCCTCATAAAATTCGACGGGATCTTTGACCAGGTTCCCAGTGACGTGCCCGTGGCCAAGGCCTGGATCGTTCTGACCACCACCACCGAATCTACCGCGGCCCAAAGTGGTGGCCCATACTCAGCCTACACCATGCTCACGGAGTGGGACATGACCAGCATGCACTCCTCCTTCGGTGAAACCAATGGCCTGCAGGTTGGCGAAGGCGAAATCAGCCTCCTCGATACTCAAGATGGCATGATTCAGGGTGCCGAGGTCTGGTTCGACGTCACTGACTATGTCGAAGGCGTTCGTACTGGTGCGACCGATTACGGTATAGCCATCCAGGGTAATGGTACTGCTGACGGCTGGCAGGTCTTCACCCCCGGTTGCAGCGATCTGACGGTTCGTCCTCGCCTGGTGGTCTACTCCGCTGACCTGGATAGCTAACCAGATAAAGTCTCCGGACTTAAGCATTCAAGGGTGGCCTCGACACGGGGCCACCCTTTTTCTTTACTGCCACCCATCGACCTATCTCCTCGAACAACGCCTTCCATTTTTGCATATAGGGGTATACTTTACCTGGTCAGGATGGATCTGGCCGTTAGAATTACGACTGAGACATACAGAATCAAAGTATTGAGTAATTCTTGGAGATGACATGCTGGAAAACACGTTCTTCAAAATCGTATCAACGAGCCTTCTCCTGCTTACCCTAAGCCTCTCAATTGGTCAGGCCGCTACGGTCGAAGTCACCTTGGCAGCGGCTCCGACCGAGGGGGCCATTGTCTGTATGCTGTTTGATACAGCCGATACGTTCGGAGATCTGCGTGATCCTAAATACACCCAACGTTTTCCAGCAGACGGACGCGATACCTTCCAACTGACCGATATCACTGCTGGAGATTACGCCCTCCTGGTCTATCACGATGAAAATAACAACGGCCGACTAGACGAAAACTTCCTGGGCATCCCACGCGAACCGGTGGGATTTTCCAATGGCTATCGCCCCAAAGGACCACCCAGCTATAGCCGCGCCCGCTTTACCCTCCAGACGCAAGACGTTCAAACCTTCACCATTACGTTGGAGCGTCCCCTGGGACAAAGTGGTCGCATTGGCGTGGGCATCGGCATGGTGGGCAAGAGCAGTCCCTACGCCCAGTATGATGGTCAGGTCACGCAATTGATTCCTGCAGTGACCTACACTAGTGCACGGGTCCAGATCTTTGGCCCCCAGGCACGTCTGGGCCTACTGGATGGTGAAAACACGGCCCTAGCTCTAGAGGCGAGCTATCGGATCAAGGCCTATGAAGAAGAGAAAAGCCCTCTCTTGACGGGCATGGGCGACCGCAAGAGTACCCTCATGCTCGGCCCCGCTGTCAAGTTTGATCTCCCTCAGGGCATCGATCTGACCGCAGGCTATCAACATGACATGCTGGACGAAATCCGAGGAGGAATGGCACAGATCCAGATCGATCGAAGCTTTCAATGGGGTATTGCCCGTTTGAGTCCCAGTGTAGGACTTCATTGGCTCTCCGAAGACATTGCTCAACACGAATTTGGTGTGCCCACAGCTCAAGCCATCAGCGGCCGCCCCGCTTACCATTTGGGAGACACACTCAACCTTGAATGTGGGCTGGGTGCCTTTGTGGAATTGACCCGTGACTGGTTGGTCGTGGGTGGCCTCAACCTGGAGTTCCTGGATCGCGATATCCGTCGCAGCCCCATCGTGGACGAAGACATCCTGCTCTCCTTCTTTGCGGCCGTCAATTACGTCTTCTAATTAAAAAGGCCCGCTGCAAGCAGCGAGCCTTAAAGAACACATTCAACGATTGTGGATTGTTTATCCCCCACGTGGGCCACGACGACGAACGACCTTGGTGCCGGTGACTTCTTGAGTGCCACGATCCGAAGTAAGCTGCGCGGTGAGCTTGTCTTCGGTAACCTTGCCGGTAAAGTCCATGTTGAAGGTGCGATCGCCCCAACCAAATTCCAGGGGGAAACTGATCTGGTCGCCATCCAGAGTCACTTTCTCAACCAGATTGGCACCATAGCGGGCGGTCATATCGGGATAGACCACCAGGCGATTCTTACCATCACCCCACTGGGAAGAGACCACCAGGTCCCAGGTACCGATCACCTCGCCACCCATGCGGGTGCCTGTTGCTTCCATGGATCCCATTTCTGAATCAAATGTTCCGGTAATTTCATTGCCTTGCACAGTACCGGTGAAGGTGGAGTCCCATTGCTGATCGCCCATCTTGGTGGTACGTTTGAAGGTCAGCTCACGACGATCCGATTGAATATCGGTGACGGTGTGCTCCACCATGTCACTGGGCCAGGTGGCGGTCAGATTGCCCTGTTCATCGCTTCTGATCTTCAAGGTCGAAACGATCTCGCGATCGCCCACCGTATACTTCATTTCCCAATCGCCCACGGCTCTAGGGATACGAGGCATGCGACTGCCCTTGATTTCATAATCACCCCAGGGACCTCCGGAGACAGTACCGGACAATGCCCCATCAGCCAACACCCCAGTGAATTTCGTGGTGACTTCGCCATCGCGACCTTGCCGAGTCTGGGTGAAGCTGATCTTGCCATCCTCAAGAGAGAGATCTTTCAATTCATTGACACCACCAAAGCCGATCCATGCCCCGGTCATGTTGCCCTCTTCATCAGGGGAAAAGGCAATGATCGATTCCATGGTTCGACCATCAAACTCTTGCTCAACCAACCAATCCCCATATATCCCACGTTCACGTGGGGGTTGAGCTAATGTCATAGCCGTTACGCATACCAGAATTAACAATGAAGCCATCCCAACCTTGTGAATCGTACGCTGTCTCATGATACACTCCTTCTGATTTCCAGAAACACCACACACATTGCTTGTTAACTCTACCTTTCAGACAGAGTTACATCGATTTGAGGGGGATACAGAATAACATGAACACCCCACACTCAAATAAAGTGGTTTCAATCTAACGGCGGTAACCCAAAAAAAGGAAAACAATGGAAAAGACTACAGGCGATTCAATGGCCCTAACCAACGCTCCATGTTCTCATAGAATGAGACCTGTTGCTCAGGAGAAAAAGAACGCACGCCTGCACCATGATGGGCCCCCGCCACAATATACTTAAGGGCATCAGTACGCCCGATCAACTGCATTTGCGTTGCGGACCAGGCATCCAGTTCGCCGTAGATGTAAATAACGTGATCGGCCTGATACTGCAGGAAGTGATTGACAAAATACATGGTCGCAGGATTGAAGGCGATCTCAACTCCTTCCGGACAGAGCGTCAGGTTGGTGGGATTCTCCAAGGCCTTGAGATAGGGCTTGAAGGCAGTGATATCA
The DNA here is from genome assembly GCA_963662565.2 of Sedimentisphaerales bacterium. Lineage (GTDB taxonomy): Bacteria > Planctomycetota > Phycisphaerae > Sedimentisphaerales > Anaerobacaceae. Next base: position 86,390 of record CAXXXG010000008.1, read on the forward strand.
TAGTTGTAGTAACCGATCTCAGTAAAAGCCTGATACATAAACGGCTCGAAGTAACGCTTGCCCTTGTCACTATAGTAATACATGGCCCCCACCTGCTGATAGTGACTGACCAAGTCCTCTACCGGGGCATCGGGGGCAGGAATCTTGTCCGCATCGATGCCCCCTCCCTGCCAGAAGGCATAGGGGTATTCCAACACCCCGTACTCATAGCCGGCAACCAGTCCCATGGCAAAGGTCCAGTTCTTCTCCTCCGCCTCTTTTTGAATCAAGGGCAGGATTTCATCTTCACGTTGCAACAGGGCCAGCTGGTAGGCTTCAATTTTTTGCCGTGTGGCAGCATCACCGGCCACCTGAGGAAATCGGGCCATACGTGGGTCTTCCTGAGCCAGGTTGACCGGGGCCACATAGGCCACCACCGCATCCATATCATCAGGATAGTGACATTTATAGAACAAGGCGGTCTGGCCCCCTTTACTGCGACCGCTGCTAACCCACTTGCCGGGGTACAGGCCTTTAAAGGCCGTGACAATGGCGTGCAGGTCATCAGCAGACTGCTTGACAGTCAGGCATGACCAGTCTTTAGGCTCAGGCACAGATTCACCAAAGAAGCGATGCTCCACCGAAATCTGATTGCCCCCCAAGATCTGCTGCAACTCACCGCCATGGTTGCCGCGACAGGAATACCCCTCAGTTCCCAGCAATACGAGTTTGTCATAGCCTGCATGTGACACAAACACCCGTTGGGTAAAGGTCGCCCCATCCGGCTGGGCGTGATCCACAGGCTGAGAGAACATCACCACATAGGACTCGCTAAAGTGACGTTCATCATTTCTGGTCGGCTCCACACTGACCACCCCATCGATCGCTTTGAGGCGTTGAGCAAGGTCAGTTAGCTCGGCTTGATCCTGGGCAAAAAGATTCCCAATTTGAAGAAAAATCCCCGCTACAAACAGAAGTTTCCATCGCAATGATCCCATGACCAACCCTTTATTTGCTAAAACCGCAGTCAGCATACAGGAATCAGACACAACTCTAATTCCGTTTTCCACAGGATTACCAAATTGTGAGTCTTATGACAACAGTCACCTGCTCTGTTGTTATTGACATCTCAAATCAAAGCTCTCCGAGTGACTGTTAAATTCCGGGGCATACATACATTCAATGCTGGCCAAACCGGACTGATACTGACCCTTGTGCTGTACACGCGCGCTGTATTCAAAGACATAGGTCCCTTTGGGTAGATAGTCAATGAAGAAGTGACTGGCCATATCTCGGGTACTTTCATAATAGGCCAGGCCATCCTGATAGCGATAACGACTCAACACATTGACCGGTTCGGTCCCACTGCCCCGTTGGTCCTTGAGGTGGACGAATTCCATGTCCCGATCCACACGCAGTTCAATGCGCGTCACCAGTTCGTCGCCCACGGCCACTGAATCTGTCACGGCCTTAAGCGTGGGACCCGTGTCCGTGTTGACCTTGGTATAGAGGCTTTTCTTTAGAATCAAGGGTGTTCCTTCATAGGGTGTGATCTTGCTGAGGTCTTCGAGGTATTGCCAGTGAACGGCTCCCCAACTGACACCCTCGTCAACTTTTGTAACGGTGACATCCCCCATGGCCGGTTCGATTTCGCCACGGCCAAAACGCTGCTGATAATAACCGGTCCCTGCTTCAACCTGTTCAGGCTCAATCTGCGTTTGGCCTAGAGTGATATCGACCAGGGCATCCGAAGCAAGCAGGTTCTTACCGCGTAGCAACAGGGCGTAGACCGCATCGGCAGTGGCCGTGGTGGTCTTCCAGCTCTGGGTTTGCTTCTGCTTCAAGAGCCAGACCTGGCAGTTTTCCACGGCCTCAGCATCGCCCATGACCTCATCAAAGGCCTCGATCATCAGGGCTTGCGTGGCAATGGGACTCCGGTACCACCACCAACTGGCCTCAGTATCCCGCCAGAACATGCCCAATTCTTCATTGCTGACCGCATGCTCTTTAATAGAGATCATGATGTCTTTCGGGGTTTTCTTGGCCCCGATACGATGAAGGGCCAAGGCGATGTGCCCCTGCGACAAGCGACTTTGACTGAGCCAGTAGTCCCTGGCCTGATTCACCCAAAACTTATAGGCGTCTTGATAGGAATCATCGATCTCTTGATCCTGCAAAAAGAAACTTCGCCCGTAAAGATAGAGGCAAACCGTGGCATTGAGATGGTTTGCCTTGAGATCACCCTGTTTGAGGATATCACGATAGCGTTGATTCATCCAGCGATCCAAGGCGTCGAGGGCCCCGACAGCCAGGTCCATATCCAGCTCGCTCAGCCCCAAGTGACGCAGACGACCAAACCCAGTGACTATCGTCAGGGTAATATAGTGATTGCCCCGCCCGCCTGAGAACCAGGGCCAGAGACCGTCATCGAGCTGCATCTCTGCGAGTTGCTGTTGGGCACGAGTCATTTCATCATAAAGTCGGTTTTCATCAAATAGCAGCCCCACGTTACGACGGGCTTGAGATTCGTTGCGGGCTTGTCGCTTCCACGGCGTCTCTTCCATCATCACAGACTTAAGGTCCTGGTTCTTTTCCAAGGGACTGTCCAGGGCATCGGTGGCCTTCCATTGATCAAAGACGCGACGGATCTTGGCATCTCCCTGGGCGATAGTTTGGCCCAGGCTGTTGGCATAGAGCCGATGGAAGATCTGCTCGCTACACTGATGGGGGTATTCCATCAGGTACGGCAGGGCCATGACCGCATACCACGCGGGTTGCGAGGCCATCTCTACGGTCAGGGATTCGTGCTGGAGGGTATCGGATTGTCCCGAGGCCTTGAGTTTATCCAAGCTAAAAATCTTGGTTTGCTTACCGCGAATGGGCAGGGGCAGGGATTCGGTTACCAGTATGCGTCGACTCAGAACCGGCAGATAGCCCTCTTCCCCGTCACTGAGGCGAGCCGTAGCCGCCACGGCCTTGTAGACCAGGAAGTCACCACCATCCGGCACCGTAATGCGCCAGGAGTAAGACTGCGATTTCATGCTGGCAATGTCGAAACTCTGATCTTGGACGGTGTCACCCAACCAATCATCCCGTGACTCGCCGGTGCGGGCATCGGTGAGGCTCAGTCGTACCTGGCCGCTCTGACGTGCAGCCGATTGATTGCTGACCTTGACCGTGAACTCGATGACGTCCCCTTCCCGCACAAAGCGAGGCGGGTTGGGTTGGACCATTAAGTCTTTGGCCGTGACTACCGTGTCAGTCAGCAAACCATGGCGCAGCTCGTTGTCGTGGGCAAAGCCCTGGAACTTCCATTCGGTCAGGGCCTCGGGCATGGTGAATTCCATACGCACGACGCCATCCACGGCCGTTAAATGGGGGAAGAAGAAGGCGGTTTCTTGCAGGTTCTTACGGGCCGAGACCTGACTGAGATCCAATGATGAAGAGGAGGCCGCGAGATCGTCATGGATTTCATCCGATACAGCATTGAATCGAGCATATTGTGGCTGCTTCATCTCTTGCATGAGCTTTGGTGACAAATTACCTGCCCGACCTGCAGGAGCAGCCATGAAGGCCATGTTTGAGCCACCAAATCCTGCAGAATAGATATAGTCCATACCAAGTCGAGTAAACTCACGTGGGAAATGTCGATAACTGATTTCTACTGGACGTTGATCGAAACGCCAATCATTCCAAATAGTGTGTAGGTCGAGTCTATGGTTTTCGAACGAACTATGCCCGTCATAACATTCCTGGCGGAATAGATGCTCCAGAGTCTTCCATTGATGGGGGTAATACTGATCAAGAGACAGGTCGTAAAGTCCCGCGACCATTTCAGCGCTCACCTCAACGGCATTGGGGCCTGCGATAACGGCGGTCCAGGTCTCCTGTTGGCCGGGGGTGAGTTTGGAACGAAAACGCTCCCACTTGATGGTGAGCTGCTTGTTGGTCCAGGGGACATCGACGGGTTGCTCATGGATATAGGCCCGGTTTTCCCGGATATAGGTGACGCGCAGGGTGAACCCGCCGCGCAGGTCTTCGGTCACGGGGTATTCGATGGGGACTTGGGTACGATAGGGCCGGGTCCACCAGGAACGCAACACCTTGTTTTGGCAAAGAATTTCAACAAAGGCCTGACCGGTATCATAACCGGTTCCCCACAGGGCCTTGAAGTTGTCTCCCGGTTCCACGGACCATTGTTGGGCCGTTAAATAATCCGCAATGGGAATGGGAAAGGCCGAGGCCTTGGGATCGAGAACCGTGAAGGTCTGGTGGCCCGTGACAGGTTGCCCAAAACGATCTTGGGTTTTAACCATAGCATGATAAACTCCAGTCGGTAATAAGACCTCAAGTTGGCCCCTTCCCTGATTGTCTGTCTCAAAGGACTCCGTGGACACCACATCGGCCAAGTCCCAAGTCTTGGGATCGGCCTTGTCTGTGGATCGTTTCTGGTTCCGCCAGTAACGCGAATCGTCCAAATCCTTGCGTTGCACTTGGGCAGGCTGTTGGAGTTGGTAGACGGTGAGCGTCCCTGAGACACTCTGAGGTTGAGATTGCAGGGACTGGGTCTGGAGCGAGAAGGTGACGGGCTTCTCACTCGTTTGCCACTGATCAAGGGATAGATCGGCCTGGAGGGCACTATAACCGACCCTCAAGGTAAACTGCTCGGAGCGTGTTTCCCCAGTGGTATCCGTGACATCAGCAGTCACTTGATACCTGAAGACAGGCTCATTTTCCTCAGGGATACTCATATCAGGCTGAGCGGTAAAGGGAATGGTAAAGGTCCCGTCAGCAGCTGAGGTTGTAGTCCCTTGGCCAATGGTTTGAGGGTAACGGCTCTGATCAACCCACCAGCACCAACGTGGGATAATGGCCTGACGTTCGACCCGCCATGTGACTTGGGCAGCACCCATAGCTGCCCCGGTGTAGGCCACAGCACGACCGGGAATCTCTACCTGGGTGTTGAGCTTGGGGGAGACCACAGGTTCAGAAAGGGTCACCTGGAACTTCGGGCGTTTGTACTCTTCGACCCGGAATTGTGTCTGGCTTTGACGATCCTCCAACAAACGAATCATCATACGCCCCAGAACACGATCGCGTGGGGCAGTAAAACTCCCACTGAAGGAACCATAGTCGTTAGTGGTGTGTTGCTGACGGGTCACTTCCTGACCATTTTGATCATAGAGGGCCACCGTAAGCGTCTGATCAGGAAGGGTCTGGTACTCATTTTGACTGGGATGGGTACGTAAGCTGATCCCCTTGTAGTGAATCGTCTGTCCAGGACGATACAGAGAGCGATCCGTAAAGAAAACCGTACGACAATAAGGATCATCCAGCTTCCTGGAGGGCCAATCACTATAACTATCCTGACTGACAAGGACCTGATCCTGATGTTCTACCAGTAACACGTATGATTGACGATCATCCATGGGGGACAAGCTAAACTGACCATCCAAATCGGTGGTAACGGTATCCAGATAGAACCATTCATTATTTTTGTCACGATCCATGCTATAACGAGAAATCTTGGCTCCCAAGATAGGAGTCCCCATTTCAGCATTCAAAACCAATCCTGTCACGACACTATTGCATCCACTTCGGTGGGGCTGACGCACAACCAAGGCAAGGTCGCTAACCCAAAAAGGGGTAACATCGATGTGGTTGTCCTGGGTCTTGAAGTCTGAACGCTCACTGGCAATGAGGTAGTAAAGGCCTGAAGCCAATCCAGAGGGGCTAGACAGCGATATTTGACGCGAGTGATAGTCGTGAGTCGGAGGAAGTGTGTCCGACCAGGTTTTAACAGGATTAATCTTTATGATATGCTCGACGTCTACTTCATGGAGATATTGATGTAGATGCAGATTACGGAGATAGGTTTGAATATCATAGGGTACGATACGAAAATGGACTTCAGTCACATTGCGGTAATCCACTTGAATATCCGACAAGGATCGACTCCTCACTCGTTCAACCGTAAGAGAAATTTCCTTGGCCTCAATGCGTTGGATGAGATTGTAACACTGGTTTGCCCCTAAACTATCTGGGTGAGCTTGGTGGCCACGGGTGGCATAGCCGTGGGCAGTGACATAGTCCTCTTGTCGGTGATGATATTCGGCCAGGAGGTAAAGGATACGGGATTCAATGGGATCTTCTGCCCGTTTGGCTTGAGCTGCGAGTTGGGTGAGGGCGGCCTGATAACGCTCCTCCTTGGTCGAACCCGTAGCAACCTGATAGGTAAATTGGAGGCGATTCAAATCGACATCAAGAGCGGGACTGGCATCACCAGCTTCACGATGAATCGTCAGCAAATCCTGGTAGAGCAAGATCGCCTTAAGTGTGGGAGAGTTTTGATGGGTCGTCTCCGGTATCCAGGATATGAATGACCCCTGTGCATCCAAGAGGGGACTATCCGCACTGGGCGTGAAGGTGTCCATGGGCAAGGCCCCGGCTTGCTCGGCCGTGGTGTAGAAACTCAGGGCTTCATGGGCCAGAAAATCATAGAGTGTGGGACGATAGCGGTCTGGAACAGTTCCTTTTTCCAGTAGGTCGTCATAGTCTGCCACTGGAATTTGCAGCAGTGCGTCCTTGTTCTCCAGGGCCATGGTAAAATGTCGATCGATCTCCGCCAGGAGACGGGATAAGTCCCAGGTGGTAAAATCGTCACCGGGAGTGACCTCGGTTTGACTGCGATCCATGAACCTCCAGCGATTCTGCTGAAAATACTGCCAATACCAGTGGGCCAGCACGGTTTCCATCACCGGATGCATGGAGGCCGGTCTCTTGGCGATCTCTTCCTGCAGGCGCAGGATCTTTTCCTCTGCTTTGCCCCCTTCAATCGTGCCTTCCAAGGCTATTTTCTGACAGATGGCCTTGATCGCTTCTGGGGTGGCCTGGGCCTTGAGGGCTGCAGCAATGATGCTGTCGAGCTGTTCGATAGCCGTTTGAGGACGCCCTTTTTCAAGGGCCTTGTCCACTGCCTCCCATTGAGAACTCCGAGTGGCTGCTGAAAGCGTACATGATAACAGAAGTACAAGAAACAGGTTACGCATGCTTAGGTCTCCCTTCTTACCGTCTGATGAAACAACAATAACGCACGTTTTTATTGATTTAGACGACGGCATTGTAACCATGTTTGATAAAAGATGCAGTTTTTTTTTGATTTGAGACCACCGCACAGAAGACACACCAGAATCAGACACAAACCCATTCTATATCAGGCCTAGGCAACCGCATGCATGGAGAAGATTCATCAACGCTGCTGAATCTCAGCGATCCTTTCACGGGCCGATTTCATGGGGAAACCCTCTGGATCGCGGATTCCCTGTCCCGCTTTGAGGCACTTTTGATAGGCCTCCAAGGCCTCCTCTGTTCTACCCGCCTTTTGATAGGCACTACCCAGATAATAATAACTGGCTTCCACCCATCCCTTGAGATCGGGGTACTCGGTGACGGCTTGTTCGTAATAATCGATGGCCAAATCCTGTTGATCCAAGCGTCCATAGGACAAGCCGATCATCATCAAGGCATTATGAGCCAGGCGTGGATCAATGACCTTGGACTGGTCATAAGCCCGCTGGTATTGTTGGATGGCCTTTAGATATTGTTTATCTTTATGGAAACATTGCTCACCTAGATCGAACCAAGCTTGTCCCGTGATAAAATCGGGATCGTTAATGGCTTGTATCCTTTGGCGGGCGTTTTTCCAAGGAAATGCATCGGGATCCCGTACGCCCTCGCACAATTCCACACACTTATGATAAGCAGCTAGGGCCTCATCGAGTCGCCCGGCACGCCGATACTCACCAGCCAAGTAGTAATAGGTGGTCTCCGACCATCCCTTCTGATCCGGATACTCACGAATAGCCTTTTCATAGGCCGCGATGGCCAAATCGTGCTGATCCAAATGATCGTGACAAATTCCAATCATCATAAGGGCCGTTTCGGCGATCTTAAGATCCGGAAACTGTTCGTATACCTGTCGGTAAACCTCCATGGCTTCATTTATTTTTTTCTCCTGATGAAACAGGTGTTCCGCCTGATCTAAAAGGGCCTGGCCCTCTTGTTTGACTTGATGATCAATAATTTCAGTATCATCGGGAATCTCGAACACAAAAAAATCATCCGGCACCTCAACATTGTAGATGAACTCCGTCACATCCATGGCTGGCTGGCCTTCATGATGGAGATTACGCCACATCTTAGCTTCGGTAAACAGTTGTGTCTCCGCATCAACCCTCAGATAAAAGGAGTGCTGGGTGGGTGGATAATTACAGGTGACATGAATGAACGTCTTTCCCGTTTGAGGATCGACATCCACGATTTCAGTCCAATCGTCGGCAAATAGCTTCAGGGTTTTAAAGATCTTACCACTGACCCAAGGCCCCAACTCCGCTGCCTTATACCACAGTTTCAAATCACCCACATGACGACCATCAAAACAATTGAGAGTTTTATGAATCGGATCATACGCCTGTACTTGAGCCCCATTAACTACAACAATCTCTCGATTAGACTCAAAACGCAGCTTCAGCAAACCGTCGTCTTCACTGGAAAATTGAATCCAGCAATCAAAATCAAGCATCTCGCCATAGGGTGTCTTGCCATGAACATAAAGGGTTTCAACCTGCTGTAACGCAGCCATGGTCTGTTCTAGGGCCCAAACACTATTATCCGAGGCATTCCAAATTACAATCGTCATGGCCAACAACAGGATCGCGGCCAAAGAGGTCATTGTTGCGGTTCTAGTTTTTATAATCATTCTCCCCAGGGCCAAACCACCCGATTGAGGTCGATGAGCTCTGAAATGGTGCAGCGTTTGAGCCAAAACCTGATCGTCCCTATCTGGACGTGTCCGGAGACTTCCACTCGTTAAAATTCGTTTGAGTTTTTTATCGTTCATGGTTTCACCTCACCTTCGAGTAGGATACGCAGTTTCTCCAGGCCATAACGGTAACGACTCTGTACGGTATTGATGGAGATCTGCTCTAGCTCGGCAATGTCCCGAAATTTCAAACCGGCATATACATACAAACCGATCACCAGGCGTTGTTCATCCGGCAACTGCGACAGGGCCTGGCAGGCACGCTGAATCTGCTCGTCCAGGACAACCCACTGCTCTGGATTCGACCGTCGGTCATAAACCACCATCTCCTCGTTTAAAGGAACTGTGGGCTTTGAACCTTTGGCCGTTTTGAGGTTCTTGACCCGATTGACCAGGCATCGCATCAGATAGCCACGCAGGTTACCGTCCAAACGTAACCGCCCTGCTGACTCGGCCAAGGCCACAAAGATATCCTGAACCACGTCTTCAGCCTGACAGGTGTCGCGACAAAGGGCACAGGCCACCCTGAGCAGAGTATCCTTGTACTTGCTGTAAGCCCGGATCAATCCGTCTTCACGGCCGTTCCTTAATTTCCAAATGAGCCATCGGTCTTCCAGCATGCCTGCCTTTTTCACTCATAAATGTTTCCTACCCTAATTACAAATCAAAGGGTAGTTTAGTCTATCAGGCCGACATTTTTAGTAAAAAATACCATCAATCCCACACCCCTCACAACCGATAACAACTTAACTCCCTGACAATAACCCCACCTAGCGGGCTCTCCCTTGCTTTAACAGTAAACCATAGAGCCAGAACAACACGCAATTCTCCACCCAATCCGTAATGAACAGAACTCAGCCACGTCTACCCAAGGAAATCAGACCCGCCACAGAAAGGATTGAGGTGAAAGAGTCACTATCAAGGATGTCAGTTCGACTCAAACAACAGGTGGACGCCCTGACCCAAACGTTGCGGGCTCGTATCGATCAATCACCCCGTTTACGCTCATGGTTCCATATCATCCTGGGCATAGCCCTCGTGGGGCTGGTGGCGGGATTGGGTTGCTGGATCTACCCTGACTCGGGATACGGTGATCAAATCATTGTGATTGATCCAGGTCATGGAGGTAGGGATCCGGGGGCGATTAGTTGCCTGGGATATCACGAGAAGGATCTGAATCTCAAGGTGGCTGGCCAGATCGCGGCCCTGCTCAAGCAGAAGGGCATGCATGTAATCCTGACGCGTGACGACGATCGCTATGTCCCCCTCCACAAGCGAGCAGACATCGCCAATCGTTCACACGCTAGCCTACTGCTCAGCTTACACGCCAATGCCAGCCCTAATTTTCGTGCTCGGGGCTATTCCATCCATGTCGCCCCCTCTGCATCTAAGGCCTCGATGCGATTAGGACAAAACATCGACCAACATTTATCGCAAACATCGATTCGTAGTCGTGGTGTCCAACAGGACCCATTTACGGTACTCACCCAAACACACTGCCCGGCGATATTGGTCGAGATAGGATTCATCTCCAATCCCACCGAAGCCGCCCTACTGCAAAAGGCCAAGACACAAAAACAAATCGCCCATACCATTGTGCGAGCCATCAGTCAATCGATTTAGATCTCATGCGGCCTGCTTTACGTCTGCGACGTTCGCGCCAGCAACACCACCCCACCAACCCCACCGGCAAAGCTCCCATCCAAGCGGCTTGTTTGGCAGGAGCCAAAGGATCTAACTTCTGATAGTCAGTTGGAATCTCTGGTGAAAATATATGGTTGTCGATCTCAACGCCCCAGGTGAAGGTTTCATCCACCACGGATAAATGGGCCTTCTCGCAGAACGTGATCAGACAACCATCCAATTCATATTCCCCCACGGTCTGAATGGGCAACTTGGTTGCCGGATCGACCCAGACACAGGTCTCTTCCTGATTAAAGTTCACAATATAACGAATCAAGGCCGGATTGAATTCACCCAAAAAACGCTCAATCATATCATGCACTTCAAAACCCACGGCTTCGATACCATCGATTTCCTTTCGCTGCTCCTGGATCTCACCATGGCTGCGAAACATCCCATCCATCATGCCATCCAACGTCAAGGCAGACAAGTGCCCATGATAGGCCTCGGGGATCTGAAACTGCATAAACATCTTGACCGTGGGCAACAGGATGATCACTTCTCGATCCTGAAACTCGACCGCTAGAGAAAACACCTCGATCCCTTGAGGATCAACCATGTGGGTGGCAAATCCCATGGGCGACATATAGGTCTCGGCATTCATGGTCAATTCAAAGGGCCCCTCATTGGCATCCATCTGATCAAACCAAGTCTTGAAGGGTGGAGGAATAAAAGCCGGTTTCTTTTGCCAGATCGCAGTACGGGTTCCAGTCGAAAACAGTGTCTCTTGCGATGTCACAGCTGCCTGCACATCGGCCAGGGCCACACTTTCCTGCATCAGTCCATGGCCGGAAGGGAACAAGAATGACATCACTACAAACACAAAAATCAAGACAACTACAAAGCGAGTGCATTTACTCTTCATAATCAATCTCCCATAAATTCGACAAAGCATTCCTAGAGAGGGTTGGTTTGCCTTCATGGCCGTCAATCCAGCAGCTAGAATTCTGTTATCCATTTCCTCTGAGGGCCACACCGAGTTGTCACGCCCATAGGTGTGCAACCATCGGGTCAGTTTGTCGGTTTGTTTTGATTTCATAATTCACCATTGAATTGAGAACGCAGCTTGTCCAGACCATAGCGATAGCGACTCATGACCGTGTTTATGGACAGATCTTGTTGTCGGGCGATCTCCTTAAACGAGATCTGATGCATTCCATGGAGCACCACGACCTCGCGTTGCTCGATGGGCAAGTTGGCAAGCGATTGTTCTAAAACGACAATCCGTTCACGGGTTAGCAGAGGATCGTCATCGTTACAAGCCACCTCCGGGTGCTCATCTACACAACGGCATTGACGTCTAGCCTGGGATCGATTCCAATCCCGTGCCCGATTGGCCACGCAGATGGCCAGATACCCCTTGAGACTCCCCTTGAGTTGGAAACGACCGGACTGGCGGGCAAAGGTCACAAACACGTCATGCAGGACATCTTCAGCGGCCTGGACATCATTCAACAAGGTCACAGCCACTTTCAACAATTCAACGCGGTACTTCTCGTAAACACGCGTGAAGGCCCGCGTATCACCCAGGTTAAACCGAAATATCAAGAGTCGATCTTCCAGCATCAATAGGAGGCCTCAATGTTCAACAACCGATTGCTATGAGTAGAAACGAATGAGTTGGGAGTTTCGTCTAAAAACTTATAAAAAACCAATGATTTGCTCCGTAGACTAGTCTAACAGATCCCTCAATACTTCGGGATGACCAAGTCACTTCAGAGGCCATACCCGCTTGTCATACCGAACGAATGTGAGGTATCTATTAGAATAAGCATCGCGAAGTGATTCATTATCCAAGCTTCTCTCCACCTTCTACAATCGTCACGATCCCATGATCCGCATCCACGCGAATGAGTTGTCCGGTCTGGATGATGCGACTGGCTTGAGGGACATTGACCACAGCCGGGATGCCGTACTCGCGGGCTATGATGCTGCCGTGTGACAATAATCCGCCCTGATCGATGACCACACCCGCTGCCGGTATGAAATAGGGCGTCCAGGCCGGATCTGTGGTGGGGGCTACCAGGATTTCACCCGGACGGACCGTGGCCCGGTCGTCACAATGGTGAATGACACGAGCTGGCCCGACCACCACACCCGGTGAACTGCCAATACCTCTGAGAAGATCGGTCTCCGGCAGGGAATCGGAACAATGGTATTGATCGAGATCAAACCGCCCCATCACAATGTGGGGAGGATGCATATCGCATTGTTGCTGATAAAGGTCACGACGATCGGCAATGCATTGGGCTACATCAAAATCAGCCCAGCCTGAGGCAACGGAACCGACTTCCTCCTGCTGGAGAAAAAAGATGTCGTCACGTTCCAACAGGATTCCTTCCTGACACAATTGATCGCCGAGGGCCAACAGGATGCGTCGCCAGGTATAAAGTTGACGCACGGCCTGGTTTTTCCAATTCTCACGATCGCGACAGACCTGTTGCGTTTGTCGTAGAACTCGATCAAAGAGACGACGCTGCCAGCCATAGCGCAGCCGTTGACGACACGCCTCGGTCAGTTGCTCACGCTGCTTGGTCATGGCCTGTTGGCGGGCATGAACATCAACCCTATCAAGACTTGAGAGATAGGCTTGCACTTGGTTGAGGATATAATCCGGGCGTTCACACCAGCGGGCATTGATAACCTCCAACTCCCCCCGACAGTGGTGTCCATGCTCCCACATAAAACGAGACCAGGCCTGTAAAAAGCTCTGTCCTTGTTGGGTGGTAGCCAGGTCAGACTTGATGTCACTGAAACAGGTGGCTTGAACAATAAGGGCCTCGACCTGTTCATCCTGATGGGCCAAAGAAGCCAAAGCCCAAAGATCCAGACCCGCCCGCGTATCGTCCATGCCCCCAGTCGACTGGAGGAGCCTTAAAATCAGAGCTGGATCACGGGGATCGATCCAACGCCGACACATCCAATCCAGTACGGGTAAAACCCAACCACCCACGATTAGATACAACAGATCCCAGGATTCGATCCGCCGACTAAAGCAGTCTTCCCAAGCCCGCACCAACTCCGAGCGAGATTTGCCCTGGGGTTCATAACGGACCAGGCTATCGGTGTATTTCTTGAGCCACTTTTTAAATCGGACACTGCGTTTCGAGGAGTGCCTCCAGCAGGTCATCAGTAAGCGTGGCCAGGACAGAATAAATCGGGGCCAACGGAAGCCGAGATCGGGTAGGTCTTCATCGGGGATGTCGATCTGGCCCTGTTGGCTCAGGGCGTTTTGATGTCCTCCCATGGCCATATCAATGTCAATCTTGGGAACGATCCATGACTGAAAGGGCAAAATCGTAGCCATGAAGGTATTCAGATTAAAATAAAGTCTTCCAGCCACCCAACCGGCAATGGGGGCATCTCCTCCAATTTGGGCCCCTATTAGAGCAAAGACCTGCGTAAACAGAGGATCCAAACTCGCTTGAAGAACAGAACGCGTCATGGGCGTAGCGACATCCGGGACAACTTCGGCTACATTGAAGTTGGTCCAGACCTGGCGATCTGACCAGGATTTCTCCGGCACCTGGGCCGTTGTCACTGGCCGGACCTGGAGAAGGTAGAGTTGTCCATGACTCAAGGCCCATTCGATATCGAGGGCATGCCCCCATTGTCGTTCCAATCGTCGGGCTTGCCGGGCTAATTGATTGATTTGCTTAAGCGGTATAGAGATTTCGCGCTCATCGGCCAATCGTTGCGATAGTAAGAAGAGATTCTTTTTGCGTAAGACATAACGATCAGCCGTCACCTCACCGCCAACCAATTTCTCTCCCAGGCCACGACAGGCCTCGACCACGATGCGACTGGGACTACCGCTGACCGGGTGGGCCGTAAAGGCCACGCCCGCCCAGTCCGGCTCGACTTGCTGTTGGACGATGACGGCCATCTTGATCGCACTGTGATCAATCCCGTTTTGACGACAATAGGTCCGCACCCGTTCGCTCCAGAGCGAGGCCCAGCACTGCTTGACCGCCTCCAGACATTGCTCCAAAGACTCGACGTTCAAAACGGTCTCGTACTGCCCGGCAAAGGAACACCCTCTCAGATCTTCAGCCGTGGCCGAAGAGCGTATGGCCACCACCGGGACATTGAGTCGCTCATAAGCTCGGGTGATGAGATCAAGGCATGCAGCCGGGATGTCAGTCTGCTGAATCCGAGCGGCCATACCCTTGATATCGCCGGATTCACACTGCGTAATATGGAAATCGTAGACATCAGCACCAATACAAAAGCCCGGTGGGACGCGATAGCGATGTCGCATGAGCCAGCCCAGACTACAAGCCTTGGGCCCGGCCCAGGAATCATCATGGGACTTCAAGCGGGATAACAGGCGTATTGTCATAGTAATCGTACAACGCAGCCCCAAGGTGTTTGTTAATTGGCAATATCACGTCGACACCAAAAAATGGCACCAATCACCGTCGTGGTCACCAAAACAGCGGCTAACACTCCCATGTCTTGCAGAGGCCAGCGATGCAAAGCAAAGATCTCATAGCTGCCAATGTACTGAAACAGGGTGGTCGGCTTGAGGAAGGACAGCCAAGGCCACCATTCAGCGATGAAATCAGTAAAATACATCAGCACCAGGTATCCAATGGTCACGGTCATGGCCACGGATCGTCGCAAACCGGCCGACAACATCAGGGAAATGCCGCCCACCGCACTGGCCATCAGGCCGGCATTGACAGCGGTTTTGAAGAAGCAGTTCAAGGGAACCGGTGGGTTGAACTCATAAATATGGGTAGCCGCCACGGTGCCCAGGAACATCACGATCACCATCATGAACATCCCGGCCATGGTGATCAGGGCAGCACAGGTATAGACCTGAATCTTGGTGACGCGCCGACTGAGAATCAGTTCCATGGTGCCTTGTTGCACTTCACCGGCCAACAGCCCATTGGGCACACCCACGGCATACAACATAAACAAAATCATGACCAAGGGATGCTGATAACCAATGGCAATCAGGGCCGAGATATTGCCCAGTTGCAGGGTTTCACCGCCAAGCATAGATTTGATAAAGGACGGCAACATGTCCAGCATCTGCAGCAGGGCCTTGACCTTTTCGTTGTCATGCACGATCCCACAGACAGCAATCTGAAACAGGAAGATGATCAGGGCCATGCCAAGCCAGATGGGCAAGATGCGTGCTAACCAGAAACGCATGAGTGGCCAAGGGAAAGGGACGCGGGACTTATTCATGACCGTCTCCCTCTTGATAGTACTGCATGAAGGCCTCTTCCAAAGACGTCTGCGGGGTGGTCACCCGTTCGACGGCATAGCCGGAAAGCCATTTGAGCACCCCATCCAACGTGCCTTGATAGGCGATCTCCAGAGACTGACTGTCACGATGCAACTCATGCACGTCCGCTAGCCCGGCCTCAGTGACAAGCGGCACCTCAGTCCCGGGCGTAAACCAGATCTTTAAGCGTCGCTGACCGCACTGCACGATCTGGGAGATGGGGGCCAGTTCCACCAGCCGCCCCTCACGCAAAATCGCGGCCCTGTGACAGACTGCCGCCACCTCGCTGAGATCGTGGGAGGACAACAACACCGTAGCCCCGGCTTCGGCGGCTTCACGGATCATATCCAACACCACCTGTCGCATCAAGGGATCGAGCCCACTGGTGGGTTCATCCAGGATCAAAAGGTCCGGTTGATGTTGAAAGGCATAGATCAGGCCGATCTTCTGACGGTTACCCTTGGACAGGGTGCGGACCTTACGGCGAAGATTCAAATCCAGACGCTCGGCCAGTTGCTGTTGTCGCTTCTGAATGGTGGCTGAGTGTCCCAAGGCTCCGAGCATGGCCAAGGCCTTGCCCCCGGAATGACCGCCCCAGATACGAAAATCCCCGGGTAGATAACCAATGCGATCATGTCCTATCGCTTTACCCGGCAAGACTCGCTGCCCCAGCACCCAACACTCCCCTCGGGTCGCACGTAGCAGTCCCATCAGACAACGAATAGTCGTGGTCTTGCCCGAACCGTTGGGCCCCAAATAACCAAACACCTCACCCGGCTCGATTTGAAAAGACAGATCATCGACACCACGGGCCACACCGTAGCGTTTGGTGAGTGCCTTGACCTCGATCGGTTTCGACCTCATGCAGACCTCATCGAATAGCAAACAAAACCATGGGCATCATGTACTTGACGTCGATAGGGTGCAAGACATTACATGAGTTTTTATAAAAAATAGAAATGAGGACCGTAATAACATCCCTTAGGGTGAGTGCCTCCTGCTTACACCACCAGAGGCAGGAGTTTGGCTTGAAAATTTTGCGAGTCAAAGGGTTTACGGATGTAGTCGTTGGCCCCATGCTCCAGCATCTGTCCAACATACTTATCCGAGCTCTCGGAACTCACCACAAGGATATTGATATGGTCATAATCGCTGTTTTCGCGGACCTTCTGCACGAATTCACAACCATCCATCCTGGGCATATGGACGTCACAGAGAATCACATCGACCGGATCGGTCGCCAAAATATCCAAGGCTTCCTGCCCATCGCCAGCCTCACTGATACGGTCGAAAAAGATGCCCGATATACGCACCATACGCATCAGAATCTTACGCATACTTTCCGAATCATCGACAATCAGCAAGGACTGTGGCATTCAATATTCCCCCAAGACATCGGCCTGGAGTCTCCATCATTGCAGCTTTATTCCAAGATTGGCCTTATGCAGGCAGTGCTTTAGTTTACCCTTCGGGTCAACGATACTAAATCGGCAATTTCCCCTTAGAACTCTATTTCCTTGTCAATTTTCCTTCCCCCACTCTTTCTCAAAGCCTTCAGGCCAGAGCCAGATTGCTTGGATGATATCTTTAAAAACAATCGAAAGGAAATACCACCCCAAAACCATCGACAGAAGACCAAAATCGCGTTTTTTCGGCTAAAAAGGGGAAAGCCAACGGTCGGACTCGAACCGACAACCGCCGGTTTACCATAAAAGCCATAACGACCTGATAAATAGAGAACTTACAGACACCCCCAAAACCTGCTTGGACAAAACCATTCAGGAACACCCCGAACTCAAACATCTAGTCGAGGCCTGGCAGGACCTTCCTGGACATATCAAGCAAGCAATTAGGACTCTTATTCAATCCACCAATGTAGACTAATCAAAGGATGGTTTAAGCCCATTTGAAGAAGTTTGGCACGCACGTGATAAAATCAGGGCGGGCCGGGTTGATTTGTTGAATATTCATGATGTAGATTTTACGGCTTAACTACCTTCCTATCTCTGTGTTATTTACCTATGAACTGTAGCTTTTCCTGTAAATCATTTACAGGTGTGAAATAAAATCCTTTTCCAACCTTACGACGGTCTAGCAACTGTAATTCCTCTAGCGCTAAGAGATCTGAGCGAGCCGTTTGATACACAACATTATGACTAGTTTGATGTGAGCGAATGGCATAACGTTGATTAGGGTGCCTGAGAGCGTGACTGATCAAAGCGCGTTGTCGGTAATTGAGAGAAATAATACCATTCATTATACGCTCTGTTTCTTGGATTCTTTGAGTTTGTTTTCTGAGAAAGCTGTGAAGTTCTTTAATGGCTTTGGTGATAACATCTAGATGATACAGGATGAAGTAAGTTAGATCATTTTCGTCTGTTTCGGTATATAGGTAAGCCCGGGCATACTTGGAAGGGGCTTTGCGGATTATCTGTGAAATTGAAATAAACTCAAATAACCAATAATTGTGATGGAGCATTGACCAGTAGAAGAGTGCTCTTGCTGTACGGCCATTACCATCAACAAATGGGTGGTCATAGGCCAACCAAAAATGCAGAATGATGGATTTAATTACAGGGTGAATAAAAAAGCTAGTTTTTTTACCGTTAGCAAAATCACACATTAGCTGCATGCGGTTATCTAGTTGTTCGACTGGGGGAGGAGTGTGGAAAGTTTCATTATACATGTCACTTACTACAACTGCCTCATTGGCTTTTCGGAAACGTCCTGAAGCGGTGGGATCATCAAGGGTGTCACGCGTAACAAGGTGGTGGATTTCATGCACGAGTTCAGGAGAAAGTTCCTTATTTTTAATAGTCGCGATTTTCTGCATTGTCAGGTAATTATTAAGTATCATTTGCTCACTACGGTCGACTGGCCTACGTCCGCTTTTAATCATGTCTTTGGCGACTCTTCGAGTCGTTGCGGCACCCTCCAACTGACTAGAGGTAATAGCCTCTTCAATTAATGAGCTGATATAGTATTGGTCTCTTGTGTCTGGATTGACAATTGGTTCCGGCATTTGAATCGTACCAGCACACTTTAAATCAATTTCATGGAAGTATTTGCCCATGGGATCTATTTCTAGGAAATTAAAAGGTGATCCATCTGTATCATTAAGAGGGATGGACTTATAGGCATTACGACGTCTTATCTTTATTGCTAGCCACCATTCATCGTGAGAGAGTTTTTCTGGCGGATTGTAGTATCGAAGTTTATCCCAATGCAAATATTTGCCATTTACTGTTGCTGATTGATTTTCTGAAAGTAAACGCATGAGTTTTTCAGGTGATTTTACAGCTTCTTCAATTAGCTTTTCTTCTGACGGGGGTGTTTGTGGTTTTTTCATTCGTTCTGCCTTAAAGCTAGCTATGTACTAATTTGGTACTAATTTAGTGAATATTAGTATATCGGTTGCTAAATGAGGAGGGGAATACTAATTATCAAAGAATTAGTAACAAATTAGTATTAAATAATTCTGCCCTGGTCCTCAAAAAATAATTCATATAAGACAAAAACCACATGGTTAGGGATGTTGGCGTTTGTTAGTGATCAAAAATGCGTTTATAGGGCCTATTGCAAGGTGAGTATGTAATTATATAAACATACAGAGTTACAGCTTAACTGCTCCCGAACGGCTTAGATAATATACTCAGAACGACGTGTAACATATAGTGCTAAACCTGCCTCATTTGCCCTGAAGATATCGACGTAATCGGCTTGAATCCCTGCAGGAACGTTAATAACCAATCATATTATTTAATATAAATTACTGTTATTTAATAACTTATATTATCAACGTCACTCCGAACACGTTGATAACTAAGGTCTTAGTTTATTGCACAAAACCGTCTCGACAGACGCGAATTCCCCCCGAAAAACGTCCCAACATAAACATCAAATTAACCCATAAAACCCTACAATTAAAAGCTTTACATAAACACCCAACGCCTCTTCGTACCAAAAAGTGAGCAACAGGAAAGTAAGTATGTTTAGGAATTGATACGGACACCTCAGCTCTGGGCCATTAAATGCACCCTGTTGTAAATCGTCGAAACGCGGAAATCACCCCAAAACGCAGCTACTGACTCCATTCGGGCCTTAAGCTGTGACAAGCTATGACATGGTGCTATGACACAACTTGCGACAAACTTGCGACATTATTCGCGACAAAGCGTAAAAAATATGCCTTTTAACAAAAGAGCGGTCTAACCGCAGCGGAAATCGTCAAACAACGAACCATTGTCGAACTGCCAATATGGGATTGACCAACTAGAAAGGCACGCGCGTCCTCAAAACCGATATCGTAACCGCCAAAAACTATCTGGAAAAAGAGGAGATCGATACCCTGAACCGAATCACAGTCATATTCCTCGACCAGGCCGAGTTCAGGGCACAGCGTCGCTAGACCATTGCCATGACCGACTGGGAAGTCTTTCTGGATAAATTCCTGGCCGACGTAGAACTGCCGGTACTCGACAACGCAGGACGCATCAGCCGGGACATTGGATCGTCAACGAAGGGGAAAAGAAGTTTGAAGAGTGAAATATTTCAAACTTCCCCCTTCAAACTTTTTCAGAGGGGCTCGGGTATCACATGGCAACTGCACTGTCCCATGCCCTCGCATCTGTTGCAGCGGACATCCAGATTGGCGGTGGGGTGAAATGAGAATGTATATTGAACCCTATATTTTTGAAAAGTTACCGGACACCTTTAATTCGTTCTGAGTTTCAACTCTTCAGAGGAATCTTGCTTCTCGGGTAAAAATCGCGTATTTCATAGTGTGAATTTCGAAAGATAGAGCCATAGCAGCATGCCTCATCCCTTATAGTGCCAAGAAGGTTTTGAGTCAGTGGCTACCTAACCGACAGGAGAACAGAATGACGAGCACCCAACAACGCGCCGCCCTGCAACGCCAGATTTGGGCCATTGCCAACGATGTGCGTGGCGCCGTTGACGGCTGGGACTTCAAGCAGTACGTCCTTGGCACGCTCTTCTATCGCTTCATCAGCGAGAACTTTGCTTCCTACATTGAGGCTGATGACGAGAGTATCACCTATGCCGAGTTGCCGGATACGGTCATTACTCCGGAAATCAAAGATGATGCCATCAAGACCAAGGGCTATTTCATCTATCCCAGCCAGCTCTTCGTCAATGTAGCCAAAGGCGCCAATGACAACGAGAGCCTGAATACCGATCTGGCCACCATCTTTGGAGCCATCGAAAGCTCCGCCAGTGGTTATGACTCAGAAGACGACATCAAAGGCCTGTTTGCTGACTTTGACACCACCAGCAATCGCCTCGGCAACACGGTCAAAGACAAGAACACCCGCCTGGCCGCCGTGCTCAAAGGGGTGGCTGGTCTCGATTTCGGTGATTTCCACGGCAGTCAGATCGACCTCTTCGGCGATGCCTACGAGTTCCTCATCTCCAACTATGCCGCCAATGCGGGCAAGTCAGGCGGCGAGTTCTTCACCCCGCAGCATGTCTCGCGCCTGATCGCCCGGCTGGCCATGCACAAGCAGACCAGCGTCAACAAGATCTACGATCCGGCCTGCGGCTCCGGCTCGCTGCTGCTGCAAGCCAAGAGGCACTTCGACGACCATATCATCGAGGATGGCTTCTTTGGCCAGGAGATCAACCACACCACCTACAACCTGGCCCGCATGAACATGTTTCTCCACAACATCAACTATGACAAGTTCAACATCAAGTTGGGCAACACCCTGCTCGATCCGCACTTTGGCGACGACAAACCCTTCGACGCCATCGTCTCCAATCCGCCCTATTCGGTGAAGTGGAAGGGGGCAGACGACCCCACGCTGATCAACGACGAACGTTTCGCCCCTGCTGGCGTGCTGGCCCCAAAATCCAAGGCCGATTTCGCCTTTGTGCTGCATGCTCTGAGCTATCTCTCCGGCAAAGGCCGCGCCGCCATTGTCTGCTTCCCAGGCATCTTCTATCGCGGCGGAGCCGAGCAGAAGATCCGCCAGTATCTGGTGGATAACAACTACGTGGAGACCGTGATTTCCCTGGCGTCCAACCTGTTCTTCGGCACCACCATCGCGGTAAACATCCTGGTGCTTTCCAAACATAAGACAGACACCAAAACGCAGTTCATCGATGCCAGCGAGCTGTTCAAGAAAGAGACCAACAACAACGTGCTGACCAAAGAGCATATCGAGACGATCATGACCGCCTTCGACAGCAAGGCCGACACCGATCATCTGGCCCGGTCGGTAGACTATCAGGAAGTCGTCGACAAGGACTATAACCTGTCGGTCAGCAGTTATGTGGATCCCAAAGACGACCGCGAGGTAATTGATATTGTCGAGCTCAATGCCAAACTGAAAACCACCGTTGCCAGAATCGACCAGTTGCGCACGGATATCGATGCCATTGTAGCGGAGATAGAAGCATGAGCGATGTCGTCATTTACACCGCGCAAAAGGAGGGGGACTGAATGAGCGATAAACCCATCTCGTTGAGTCAGCCCCCGGAAGGGTATGCCGACTGGTTGGCAGAGCTCAAGGGCAGAATTATCAGCGCCCAACAGTGTGCTACTCTAGCAGTCAATCGAGAGTTGATCGCGCTCTACTGGCAGATCGGGCGTGATATTCTTGCCCGGCAGGCTGAACAGGGCTGGGGTGCCAAGGTGATCGAACGTCTAGCCCACGATCTTCGCAGTGCTTTCCCTGATATGAAGGGCTTTTCCCGCACCAATCTGCTTTATATGCGTTCCTTTGCCGAGGCCTGGCCGGATGAGAAAATTGTCCAACAAGCTGTTGGACAATTGCCCTGGGGGCACAATCTGGTGCTGCTTTCCAAACTGAAAACAACCGAAGACCGTCTGGCCTATGCACAAAAGACGCTTGAAAACAACTGGTCTCGCAATGTGCTGGTGATGCAGATTGAATCAGGTCTGCTTCTGTGTAAGAGCAAGAACAAGGTCGTGGCGGAATACGCGCTGGGCGACAAGACCCAGCCGATGGGCATTGCCGAATACAAACTGCGGGAAGCCCTGCCCGAACCTCTAAAAACCAGCCTGCCGAGTATCGAAGAGATCGAGCGGGAACTGCAGGGAGGGCAGGCATGAGCAGGGAACCACGAACTACACGGAAATGTGACTTTATGGAAAAGCTGCTGGATGGGGCTGCGGTGGAGTGGGCCGAACTGGGGAATCTTTGTGAAAAAATTTCATCTGGAAAAAACAAGAAAAAAAGTGACGATGGTCTCTATCCTGTTTTTGGTTCGACCGGTGTAATTGGAAGAACAGACCGCAAAGTATATCAAGCAGATCAGATTTTGGTTGCGCGGGTTGGCGCCAATGCTGGACGTGTATATATAGCTCAAGGAGAGTATGACGTTTCCGACAATACGCTGATTGTTAAAAACAAAGAAAGCGTCGTTCTGAAATACTTGTATTACTACCTTGTGAATATGAGGTTAAACCAATTTGCTCAGGGAGCAGGACAACCCTTGATAACAGGTGGACAATTGAAAGCCCTATTGATCCCCATCCCCTGTCCCGACAACCCGGCAAAATCTCTCGCCATCCAAGCCGAGATCGTCCGTATTTTAGACACCTTCACCGAGCTGACCGCCGAGCTGACCGCCGAGCTGACCGCCCGCAAAAAGCAATACAACTACTATCGTGACCAGCTGCTTACCTTTGAAGAAGGCGAAGGCATCAGACAAATGTCGTTGGGCGACGTATATGACTTCCAGTATGGAACTGGAAATACAATCCCCAAAGCTGGTGGGAAGTACCCGGTTTATGGTAGCAATGGCATTGTCGGCAGCCATGATGAATACAATAGTGAAGACTCGCCGGTAATAGGTCACATTGGTGCGTATGCAGGCATTGTTAATTGGGGGAGAGGCAAGCATTTTGTCACATATAACGGAGTAATTTGCAGGCATAAATCGGAAGATGTTCTACCAAAATACGCATATTATTTATTGTTGTTGCAGGATTATGGAGCAAAATCTAATAGCGCATCCCAACCATTTGTTTCATACCATATTTTGAAAGCCCCCATAGTTTTGGTTCCACCCATCGATGAACAAAAACGCATTGTCGCCATCCTCGATAAATTCGACACCCTCACCACCTCCATCAGCGAGGGCCTCCCCCGCGAAATCGAACTCCGCCAAAAGCAATATAACTACTACCGCGATCTGCTCCTGAGCTTCCCCAAGCCAGAAGCCGAACTGGCAACGGAGGTCTAGCATGAGCCAGTCACTAACCGATATCGCCCAGCAGCTTAGAGACAGCGACAAGAAGACCCATCTGATTTACGCTTTTAATGGAACCGGCAAGACCAGACTCTCGCGCATTTTTAAGGAACTCGTTGCCCCAAAAACTGAGAATGGCGAGGATCCGCGAGCTAAGATCCTGTACTACAGCGCATTCACAGAAGACCTCTTCTACTGGGATAACGACCTCAAAGAGGATTTCGAACCAAAGCTAGTCATTCAACCAAACGCCTTCACTAGGTGGGTCCTTGAGGAGCAGGGGCATGACCAAAATATCATCAGGGATTTCCAGCACTACAGCAATAACAAGCTGACCCCACATTTCAACCAAACCTATGAAACCACCGACGACAGCGGCGAGAAGCGATTGGTTCCCGCTTTTTCAGAGGTGACTTTCTCTCTTGAACGTGGCGACAACACCCAGTCTGGCAATCTTAAGATATCGAAGGCTGAAGAGAGTAATTTCATCTGGAGTGTATTCAACTCCTTGCTAGAGCAGGTCATCTCCACACTGAATATCCCCGAGCTCACAGACCGCGACACAGATCAATTCAATCAGCTCGAATATATCTTTATCGATGATCCGGTTAGCTCCCTAGATGAAAACCATCTAATCGATCTTGCCATCAACCTTGCGGCTCAGGTAAAAAGCAGCCACTTCGACGCCCGAAAGGGCGAGGGTGTCAAGTTTATAATCACTACCCACAACCCCTTATTTTTTAACATCCTATTTAATGAACTCCGCTCAGCAAAGAAGCAGCTACTCACAAAACACGAGGACGGCACTTTCGAGCTGATAGACCAGAACACCGACTCACCGTTTTCATCCCACCTGGCCTTCAAGAAACAATTGGAGACTGCTGTAGACACTGGAAACATCCAGCGACATCACTTCAACGGCCTCCGAAACATCCTGGAAA
This sequence comes from Sedimentisphaerales bacterium, assembly GCA_963662565.2. GTDB lineage: Bacteria > Planctomycetota > Phycisphaerae > Sedimentisphaerales > Anaerobacaceae. Next base: position 111,294 of record CAXXXG010000008.1, read on the forward strand.
AGACAGCCACGTTTGTGGGATACGAGCAATGGGGAAGCCTGCTGCCATCAACTGACGACCATAGGGAAAACCCATACGCAAGAATCATCAACCTATATAGCCACTCCAAGCACAGTGGCGATGACTCCATCCAGGTAACAGATAACCACAAGCGAGTCTTGGTATTCCTCGTCGAGAAACTCAAACAGATGTATCAGCTTAAGATGAGCAATGATCGGGAGGCTGATTAGATGATAGATTACACCAAGACTATCGCGGAATCCAACAACTTCATCGTTCTGGACAAGTACCACAAGGAATGGAAAGTGGCCGAATCCTACCAGAGCGAGTATGATCTGGAACGGGAGTTCATTCGGGACTTGCAGAATCAGGGCTATGACTACCTGCCCACCCTCAACACCACGGAGAAAATGCTGGCGAATGTGCGCGAGCAACTTCAGGGCCTAAATGGCATGCAGTTCACCCACGGTGAATGGCTTCGCTTCGTTGAGTCCTATCTCGACAAGCCCAGCGACAGCATCGTCGATAAGACCTGCAAAATCCAAGATGACTACATCAACGACTTCATCTTCGATGATGGGCACATCCAAAACATCTATCTGGTCGACAAGAAGAACCTCGCCCGTAACAAAGTGCAGGTGATCTCGCAATTCGAGCAGACCGGCAGCCATGCCAACCGCTATGACGTGACCATCCTGGTCAACGGCCTTCCCCTGGTGCAGGTTGAGCTGAAGAAGCGAGGTGTGGCCATTCGCGAGGCCTTCAATCAGGTGCACCGCTACAGCAAGGAGAGCTTCAACAGCGAACACTCGCTCTACAAGTACCTGCAACTGTTCGTGATCTCCAATGGCACTGATAGCCGCTACTTTGCCAATACGACCCAGCGCAACAAGAATAGTTTCGATTTCACCATGAACTGGGCGAAGGCCGACAACAGCCTGATCAAGGATCTGAAGGATTTCACAGCCACGTTCTTTCAAAAGAAGACGCTGCTGGAAATTCTTTTCCACTACTCGGTGTTTGATGTCAATGACACTCTGCTGGTGATGCGGCCGTACCAGATCGCGGCCACGGAGCGCATCATCTGGAAGATCAAATGCGCCCACGAAGCCAAGAATTGGAGTAAGCCCGAAGGCGGCGGCTTCATCTGGCACACCACTGGATCCGGCAAGACACTGACCAGCTTCAAGGCCGCTCGTTTGGCGACCGAACTGGATTTCATCGACAAGGTCTTCTTTGTGGTTGACCGCAAGGATCTCGACTACCAGACCATGAAGGAGTACCAGCGTTTTTCACCGGACAGCGTCAACGGCTCTGACAGCACGGCCGGGTTGAAACGCAACCTGGACAAGGACGACAACAAGATCATCGTCACCACGATCCAGAAGCTCAACAATCTGATGAAGGCCGAAAGCGACCTGCCGATCTATGGCAAGCAGGTCGTGTTCATTTTCGATGAATGCCACCGCAGTCAATTCGGCGAGGCCCAGAAGAACCTGAAGAAGAAGTTCAAGCGATACTACCAGTTCGGCTTTACGGGTACGCCGATCTTCCCGCAAAACGCCCTTGGGGCTGACACCACCGCCAGCGTGTTTGGCCGCGAACTGCATTCCTATGTCATCACCGATGCCATCCGCGACGAAAAGGTTCTGAAGTTCAAGGTCGATTACAACGATGTGCGCCCCAAGTTCAAGGCCATTGAAAGCGAGCAGGACGAGAAGAAGCTCAGTGCGTCCGAGAACAAGAAGGCGCTCCTGCACCCTGACCGCATCAAGGAAATCACCCAGTACATTCTCAGCCACTTCCGCCAGAAGACCCATCGCACCCAAGGCGGCAGTACCGGTTTCAACGCGATGTTCGCAGTGAGCAGTGTCGATGCCGCTAAGTGCTATTACGAGTCCTTCAAGCAGTTACAGGTGGGAGCTGAAAAGCCCTTGCGGGCGGCGACCATCTTCTCCTTTGCGGCTAACGAAGAGCAGAACGCCGTGGGCGAGATTCTCGATGAAAGCTTCGAGGTGACGGCCATGGATAGCAGCGCGAAGGAGTTTCTCGACGCCGCCATTGCCGATTACAATGCCGCCTTCAAGACCAACTTCGGCGTCGACACCAATGGTTTTCAGAACTATTATCGCGACTTGGCCAAGCGTGTGAAGAACCAGGACATCGACCTACTGATCGTGGTGGGTATGTTCCTAACCGGTTTCGATGCCCCAACGCTCAATACGCTGTTCATCGACAAGAACCTGCGTTTCCACGGATTGATGCAGGCCTATTCGCGGACCAACCGCATATACGATGCCACCAAGACCTTCGGCAATATCGTCACCTTCCGCGATCTGGAGCGGGCGACGATTGATGCTATCACCCTGTTTGGCGACGCCAACACCAAGAACGTCTTGCTGGAGAAGAGTTACAGGGAATACATGGAGGGCTTCACCGACATCGCGACTGGCGAGGCCCGGCGCGGTTATGTCGATGTGGTCGCTGAGCTTGAACGGCGCTTCCCACATCCCGATCAGATCGTCAAGGAGGCAGACAAGAAAGACTTCGCCAAGCTCTTCGGGGAATACCTGCGGGTTGAGAATGTGCTGCAGAACTACGACGAATTCGCCGCCCTCAAGGCCTTGCAGATGGTGGATATGGAAGACTCCGCAGCGGTCGAGGCATTCAAGACAGAGCATCATGTCAACGATGAAGATATCGAAAAGCTGAAGTCCATCCATGTGCCAGCCGAGCGCACCATCCAGGATTACCGCTCAACCTATAACGATATCCGCGACTGGTTGCGCCACGAGAAGGCGGCTCAAGAGACAGAAGAATCTACAATAGATTGGAACGATGTCGTCTTTGAGGTGGACCTGCTCAAATCGCAAGAGATCAACCTGGATTATATTCTGGAGCTGATCTTTGAGAACAGCAAAAAGGTGAAGGACAAGTCGGTATTGGTCGACGATGTCCGCCGGGTCATTCGCGCCAGCCTTGGCAACCGCGCCAAGGAGAGCTTGGTCGTTGATTTTATCAACCAAACCGACCTCGACCAGATCGGCGACAAGGCGAGCGTGATAGAGGCTTTCTTCTCGTTTGCCCAAGCCGAACAGAAACGGGAAGCGGAAGAACTGATCAGTTCTGAAAAGCTGAATGACGAAGCGGCCAAGCGTTATCTCACTACCTCGCTCAAGCGAGAGTTCGCCAGCGAGAACGGCACTGAACTGAACGGGATCCTCCCCAAGATGAGCCCGCTGAATCCTCAATATCTCACGAAGAAGCAGAGTGTCTTTCAAAGGATCGTTGCTTTCGTCGAGAAGTTCAAAGGTGTGGGCGGGCAGGTTTAGGCGGCCGGAGAGAACTGAGCCGGGACGGGCTGCTGAGCAAAGAGAACATCGGTAAGGGGAATTTCTATATCAATACCCCGCTTTTTGACCTGTTTAGCGGGGGTGAGTAGACCGTCATGTTAAAATTTTCGTGTTTTTTTAACATGACTTGGGTGACATGTAAAGAAAGTCAGTTTTGTATACATTTGTACACACCGATCATTTGGCACACTGGGAGAATGAAACGTGAAGCGAATTTCATCAGTGAAGACCAGATCGAGGTGATGTTAATCGAGAACCTGGAGAGACGCCTGAAGAATCGAACTCTGAATGGAGATTGCTTCGTCGTTCCTCCACGCAATGACTATTGTTTCATGGTCTAAGGTCATAGCAAACAGCAACAGCAATAAGACTTATCCTTGAAACAGAAACAAACCTAGAAACCGCCAAACCTTACATAGAAATGGCCTACCGACACGAAAGAGGGTAGTAACCAGGGAATTTCGGCGGACTTTGGCGAACAGATAGACGACTTGGGGACCGAGGAAAAATCTTCGATATCAGCTCAAAATCGCGTTTTTTCGGCTAAAAAGGGGAAAGCCAACGGTCGGACTCGAACCGACAACCGCCGGTTTACAAAACCGGGGCTCTACCATTGAGCTACGTTGGCAGGTGGCTCATTTGAGCGAGTCAAATAAGATACACAAAGGTTTTCGGCATTTCAAGCGTATTGGGCCGGTAATTTAAGTGAAAATTTGCACGATCCCTATGTTTCTTCAAAAAAGCTTTCACCTTGACGTTATCCCCTACCGACGGAATACTTACAGGTTCATCGCCCCGTAGGTGGGTGATTTTGATAGACCCAATTAGGATTGGATAATGCCTCGATACCGACTTTGCTTGTTGGCCCTGCTGCTACTCATGGCGGGCTGTAGTAAGAAAAAGGATAATCAAACCACCCCCACTGGGCCCCAGCCCGATCCCACTCAACCGGCGGTAACGGTCAATGGGGTGTCTATGAGTCGTGGAGAGGTCAATGCCATCTTGCAACAGCGATTCAACCACATCTACGGCCGGCAACCCGGTCAATTCACGGAGTCCTTCCTGAGCCAACGCAGAAAAGAGATGCGCCACGAGATCATGGAACGATTCGTGGTTCAGCAGCTCCTGGATGCGGAGGTCAAAAGACAGGGGATTGAGGTGACTCAAGACGATATCAATGCCGCTTTGGCCAAACAGGCCGATCCCAACATGACGGTAGAGACCTTTCTGGAGCGTGCCACCCAAGATGGCCGCGATCCCAAGCAAGCCATGACGCAGTTGCAGAAGGCCACGGCCTATCAGATGATCTATGACCAACAATGTGAGGGGATGCTGGATGTCAATGAAGCCGAGATCGAACAATATTATGGCACCCATAAACGATTTCAACCCTTTACCGAACCGGCCCAGTGCCATTGCCGTCATATCTTGATCGATCCCAATCAACAGGCCCCAGGTGATGTCCCCGAAATCGCCGATCAAAAGGCACTTGAACAGGCCGAGATCCTCTTGCAACAGTTACGTGACGGTGGAGATTTCGCCAAGCTCGCTCAAACCTATTCCCACTGCCCCACCGCCCCACAGGGAGGAGATCTCGGTTATTTCAGCCAAGGGGACATGGTGGAGCCCTTCAACTCAGTGGCCTTCAGTCTGGATGTCAACGAGATCAGCGAGGTGGTCAAAACCCAATTTGGCTACCATATCATTCAATCGCTAGACAAAATCCCTGCAGTCACCCTCGCGCTCGATGAAGCCCGCGAGATCGTTATCGAGCAGTTGACGCAGAAAAAGAAGATGGACATCCTCAACGCCTATTTGAAATCACTCAAGGCTGCGGCAGAAATTCACTACGCAAAGAATTGACAATCACAGGGCCACCGCCTATGATGACCTGCGAACCAAGCACCCGTAGCTCAATTGGATAGAGTCGCAGACTTCGAATCTGAAGGTTGGAGGTTCGAGTCCTCCCGGGTGCGTTGAGTAAAACACGAGCCGAAAAGTACTTATGCTTTTCGGCTTTTTTTCTTCCAGACAGGACATCAGGCACGCCGCCTTGCTTCTTGAGATGATTAAAGGGCACCCTAAATCCGGTCTAAGGCAGTCATCGTAAGTTTAATCAATCTGTTTGGCCCCCGGGTTTTCGTCGCTGTTGTATATCTCAACGGCTATTTTTAATGACGCATCGGGTTGACGTTTCCATATATTGACATACTTGCCCTTCTGTTCAAGCGGCTCTTGAGTTCCAGGGATTAAAACAGATTGGCGAAAGGTCCCAATCTCGTAAACTAATTCACCACTGCTTTGCACTTCTACAGTGGCGGATTCAATAGACTCGAACTTCAGGCCCATTGATAGAATGGCCTCTGTTTTTCGTTTTAAGTCAGCCCTGCCTCTTACCATGGGATGGTTGTTAGGCATTGAAATAACATCATCACAGTAGTATTGCAGCATGGCCTCTACATCGCCAGATAAGAAGTATTTTTCAGCTTGATCACCCTTCTTTTCGATGATCGCTTTTAGGTCTGCATCAGCCTCGCCACCGACCAGAAGACAAGCCGTTTGTAGAAGCGACATAACACTTAAAATCAGAATGACGACATTCTTCTTCATAGAACACTCCTCTCAAGCAGAACAACCATCAACCGACGGAGTCCGTGGGATGATGCAAATCCTTATGTTCAGTTTGAAACAACAATGCTTTAACCTGATTGCCGATGTGGATCGGATCGGCATCCTTTTCAATACAAACCGAGACAGGTCCCCAATTCCTGTACCATACCCAATACCGTTGGATTTTGTCAAGAATGGGAATAACTCAATGATATGCAATCCCTCCCACCGGGGATTTCTCACCCGGCGGTCGAGGGTTTGAAGCGTTTTGATGCGTGGAGTGCGAAAGGATTAAAGGGTCGCCTGCTTGACCCAGTCTGAGGCGGCCAAGACGGCCACCACGCATTCGACCTCTTGCTGCAGCTTGGGATAGATTAGACGACAGGATTCCAAGTCGTCTTTGCGTCCTGCCGCTTCCAGCTGGGCAGCCACGGTGGTCAGGCCCTCGACCTTGAGATTGCGACCGACGCCCTTGATGGCGTGGGCATAGGAGGCGATTTCTATACAAGAACCCTGCTCCATGGCCTCTCTGAGTTGGGCGTATTGTTCCTTCATATTTTCGAAATAGGCAGGCAGAATCTCTTGGACGGCCTCGTGTCCTCCCCACTCATCGATCAAACGGTTCCAGTCGATCAAATCCTCCCCGGAGCCATTCGACGTTGGGCGGGATTCAGCCTTTGAGGTTGCGGGGGTGGAAGCATGGGTGATGGACAAGTATTTCCTTAAGATCCGCGGCAGTTCTCTGCGATCGATCGGTTTGGGCAGATAGTCGCTACAACCGGCCTCCAAACAGGTTTGATCATCGCCCTTCATGGCATTGGCCGTCAAGGCCACGATCGGCAGTTGGTATCCCTCTTTGCGAAGGTAGGCCGTCGCTTCGTAACCATTCATCTCCGGCATCTGCATATCCATAAAGATCAAATCAAACTCACCCTGTTGGGCGGCTTGTACGGCTTGTCGACCATTGGAAACGATGTGAACCTCAACCCCGAAACGGGTGAGCATCAATCTCATCATCTTCTGACTGCCTTCGAGATCTTCAGCCACCAGGACCTTACCCTGAAAGCGAAGGTCTTCATCAAGGGTGGAACGACGTTCAGCGGCAGCGAGTGAGGCATCCCGATCCAACATGGGCAGTGTGTGTATATCCATTCCAACAGGCACACGCAGGGTAAAGCAGGCCCCCTGACCCAATTCACTACTCAGGTTTAGGCTCCCTCCTAACAGGTCGGTCAATTGTTTGGTGATGGACAACCCCAAACCCGTGCCACCATACTGACGACTGGTACCGCCGTCAGCCTGGGTAAAGGATTCAAAGATGGCCTCTTGACGATCCGGGGCAATGCCAATACCGGTGTCTTCCACGGCAAATGAAATCAACGGCGTGTCATCCTGATGCTCTAGTGACACACGGACATTGACATGGCCTTGCTGGGTAAATTTAATGGCATTACCGACCAGGTTGATCAAACACTGTTGTAATCGATAGGGATCACTATTAAGACAAGCGGGCAAATCCCCTTCGGTGAGGATATTAAATTCCAAATCCTTTTGATGAGCCTGGTGTTTCATGCTCAATTCAAGTCGGTTTAAGATTTCGGCCAGGGAACACTCGATGTGTTCAACCGCCAACTGGGAGGCCTCGATTTTCGAGAAATCCAGGATATCGTCAATCAAATGCAGCAGGTGATAGCTGGAACTCTTGATCAAATCAACACACTCAGCCTGCTCCGGATCCAGTTGCCCTTGCGTCATGAGGTCACTGAAACCAATAATGGTGTTCATAGGCGATCGAATTTCATGACTCATATTGGCCAAAAATCGACTCTTGGCCAAATTGGCATTTTCGGCTTCCTTTGCCATCGCGCGTGCCAGGTTTGTTTGTCGTTCCAAATGGGAATTGACACATTCCAACTCAACATAGGAATGAGCCAAATCTGCACGGCTGCTTTCTAATTCTACCTCAACCCGTTGTCGATCCGTAATGAAGCGGGCTTGTTGAATGTTCTGATAGGCCATGGCCGACAGCTGATTGGCCAGGGTAAACAGGACCTGAGCAATGCGTTCAAACTGCTCACGTGACATGGAAGTGACTTCTGCAAAGGCCTCCACCACGGCCTCTTCATCGGCACCAATCTCACGGGCATAGGCACGCATACCTTCTTCGGTCTGCGTATCGTCACGGACCTGACCGATGAGCCAGTTGGCAATATGACGTCCTCCCACCGAAATTGCGGCTCCGGCATCCCAAAGCCCACCACTCATACAGGGCTGGACAATGGGGCCATCGGGATGATGACGACCAATGAGCGCATCGGACTTATAGCAGTTGGCACAGCCCTTGGCGGTCTTTCGAATGATATCCCGACAGAGTCGGCAGAAATTACTAGGCTCGGTAATGGGACGGCCATCGGGATAGGTAATAATGGAGGCCACCCCCGTGGCTTGAGCAAATTGATCCTGCAGGCATTGAATATCCTTTAAGATAAATAGCTCTTCAAAGCTAATTCCTTCGTTATTGTCACCCGGTTGCGTCAAGATCTCAATGCGTTTTTCAAGCTGTTCCTCGGTATGTCGGTGTTCATCGATTTCACGGTTTAAGACTTGGATCGAGTTCGATCGTTGGGCCAAATCATCGATTAACTGATTAAAGGCCTCAACCACCACACCAATTTCATCGGAATATTCACTCCTGAGATGAGCGAGGCTGACCTTGCCGTCACTTTTAATCGCCTCTCGAAAATGGTGGGCAATATGCATAAGTCGCCGACTGACCAGACGTTGAAAGACCACATAGACCATCACCAACACAAAAGCGATACCCACCAGCATGAATAAGAAGGTCTTGGCGGTCTGGTTCCAGGCTGCGGATTGGTAAGAGGAGATGGGCATGGCCACGGTATCGAGAGCGATCACCTCTCCCATGGGACGATGGAAACCGGCATGATCGCCATAACGGTTAATCAATGAGGCCGGGGCGTCTTGAGGATCACCATGGCATTGTAGACAGTGTTCCTTCATACGTCGCGCGGCAAAGACCCCCATGTGCTCACGACCATCCAACGTAATCTTCCCCCTCCACTCGTTGACCTCCGGGTGTTGATTGAAATACTCGATGATTTTCAATTCCTCAGGGCTGGCCTGATTAGCGGGATTACGGGGATGATCCGATGAAAATTTGATAATGTAATCAGGGTACTCACGTCGGATCTTATCGAAGATGCGGCGTGCCACATAGGACGAAGACATCACCTCTGGAATCACCACATCCTGGCCCACATACTTCTGGGCAAAGGGACGCACGGTCTCACCGATATAGGAACGAATAGCCAGGTCAAACTCAAGGGCCAAATCCGATTTTTCTGCCACCAGTTTTTCTATCTGGGCATGACTGCTGGCCCAGATCACCAGCAGCAGCACCCCGGAAAAGATTATTCCCAAAAGGGCAATAATACCAAGAAACCTGACACCCAGTTGCTGGGGCAATTTTGTTTGCTGACTCATAGGCACTTTCGTTCAATCAAAGATGCAAAAAACCAGTTGCTCCCTATATTCCATCTGGCTGATCGGTGCCAAAATCCCCGGTCCCCACCAGTTTGGAGCACCCCTATCGGGATCTTGATTTGTCGTCCAGATCCCATCCTCAATCAATCGCCATCATCATCTCAATTCCTGTATGCTCACTCCCTTGGCACCGACCGATAGTATCGCCTTTAAAGCCTAACCTAACTGAAAATGAAGGGCTCTCATGCAAGTCACATCTCCACTCTTTTGCTACCCCACATCCTTTCACTGTTTTATCAGACCTACCTGCCGCAGAATCTTCACGAGGAAACGCCTTCTTCACACCTGCGTCAATTTGTATTAGAATTGCCCCACGTCAGTTCCGATGAGTTGGGGGCAGACGTGTGAAGACTAATATTTTATGAATGAATTAGGGTGCTTAATGAGTCATATCCACGAAAACGCCGGCAAACCCGTATTGCCGGATCAACGCATCAACCTTCCCAACCTGATCAGCCTCTACTATCTCAATCGCCCGGACATGGGGCGTCAGGAACAACGGGTTCAATTCGGCACCAGTGGCCACCGCGGTACCTCCTTGACCTCGACCTTCACTGAGAGCCACATTTTGGCCATTACCCAAGCGATCTGTGATTATCGTCGTGAACAAGGCTATACCGGCTTGCTCTTCATGGGGGCCGACACCCACGCCCTTTCCGATCCGGCTCAAAAAACCGCTTTGGAGGTACTGGCGGCCAACGAGGTCAATACCCGCATTGCCGGTACGGGGCAATTTACCCCCACACCGGTAATCTCCCACGCCATCCTCACGGCCAATCGTCATGCCAAGCAAGGCCCGTGCGACGGTATTGTCATCACGCCCAGTCACAACCCACCGGACAATGGTGGCTTCAAGTACAACCCACCGCACGGTGGACCGGCCGGGACCGAGGTGACCAACTGGATCGCCGATCGCGCCAATGCCCTGCTCGAAGACGGACTCAAAGGGGTCAAGCGAATCCCCTATACCCAGGTGTTCTCAGCCGACAGTATCAAAATCCATAACTTCATGCAGCCCTATATCGACGACCTTGCCCATGTCATCGACATGGAGGCCATCCGCAACTCCGGTCTCAAACTCTGCGCCGACACCCTGGGCGGTTCGGGTCTGGCCTATTGGCCCGCCATCGCCAAAACCTATGGACTCAACATCACCACACGCAATGCCTCCTACGACCCGTCCTTTCAGTTCATGACCTATGACTGGGACGGCAAGATCCGCATGGACTGTTCGAGCCCCTATGCCATGGCCGGATTGATGGACGCCATGCAAGGTGATTTTGATTTAGCATTCGGCAACGACCCTGACTATGATCGTCACGGTATTGTCACGCGTAGTTCGGGCCTGATGAACCCCAACCATTACCTGGCCGTGGCCATCGAATATCTCTTTACCCATCGGGCCAACTGGCCCCAAGACGCCGCCGTGGGCAAGACCCTGGTTTCGAGTTCCATGATCGATCGCGTGGCCGGCAAACTGGGCCGCAAGTTGACCGAGGTCCCGGTCGGTTTCAAGTGGTTCGTAGACGGGCTGCAAAACGGGTCCATGGGCTTTGGCGGCGAAGAAAGCGCGGGCGCCAGTTTCCTACGCAAGGATGGTACGGTCTGGACCACGGACAAGGACGGCATGATCCTTTGTCTGCTGGCCGCGGAGATCACCGCCGTTACAGGCAAGGATCCGGGCGAACACTACCAACGCCTGACCGAGGAATTCGGCTCGCCGCTCTATCAACGCCAGGACGCACCTGCCACGCACGAGCAAAAAGAAAAGATCAAGAAGCTCAATCCGGCCGCAGTCAAGGCCACAACCCTGGCCGGTGAGGCGATCATCGACAAACTGACCGCAGCTCCAGGCAACAAAGAAGCCATCGGCGGTCTCAAGGTCACCACGGATAGCGGTTGGTTTGCCGCCCGCCCCTCAGGCACCGAAGAGATCTACAAGATCTACGCCGAAAGCTTCAAGGGCGAAGAGGCCCTGCAGACCATTATTGCCGAGGCCAAAGAACTGATCGCCAACGCCCTGGCCTAAGCGTTTTCAATATTTATCGATTTTCAAGCCCTGAGGTCTAAAACGGCCTTAGGGCTTGTTCTTTTTGGCCACCTTATTTAAAAGAACCTCTAAAAATTCATTTTGACTACGAACGGCGGTATTTCCAGAAGATCCCTTAAATCTGAACTTTTCCTGCGTTTTTTTGTGCAATTCTTCCGACATCCAATCATAGGGTAATAGGTCGACGTTATTGTCGTGCCATGAACGCAGCCTTCATAGGCCTTGAAACCCAGTCATTCTGCCGGACAACTAGGATATCAACCCATGAGCAACAAGGGCGACGCCCTCAAACAACCCCGATCCATTCAGGCCATTCGGCTACTCAAGCCCTACACTGCATGGTTGGCTTTGGTGGTGGGACTGCTGTTCGTGTTGACCTTTGTGGATATGGCTGCACCCTACTTCCTCAAGCTGTTGATTGACGACGTCTTTCCCCAGGCCGAAAGGGGGGGCAACCTACACTTGCTCTGGCTGATCCTACCCGGCATGGTCGTGTCGTATATGGCCCGCAATGGCCTGTTCTATGCCAGCCGCATGCGTTCGCTCCGCATCAGCGAGGACCTCTGCTTCGATCTGCGTAAGCGTCTGTTCGAACATTTGCAGCGTCTAAACCTGAGTTTTTATCGCACGCATCAACCCGGGCGTCTCAGCGCCCGCCTCATGGACGACACCTTCAAGATCCAGTCTTTCATTCAGGACAAGCTACCGACGCTCATACGTTACCTGCTGGAATTCCAAATCCTGCTCATCCTGATCTACGTGATGAACTGGCGTCTGGCCATTGCCAGCACCATTGTCCTGCCCCTGCACCTGGCCACCTCGCACTACTTCCGCGGTTCGATCCGCAAGAGTCACTCCGAGGCGCAAGAGTCACTGGCCCAGGCCCACGGCAACATCGTGGAAAAATTCTTGGGCATGGAGGTGGTCAAGGGCTTTGGCGCTGAAGAGCGTGAGTCCCGCACCTTCCGTGAAGCCATCAACGCCAGTCGCGAAAGTCAGATCCGTTCGCAACGATTCCATTTTTCCCAAAAGGTTGTAGCGGATCTGTTGGTCGGACTGGGCACGGTCGTGCTGCTGGGCTACGGCACCTACAATGTCGTCGCCGGTCATATGAAAAGCGGCGAATTCCTGATGTTCTTCCTATACGTCAAAATGCTCTACCCAGCCGTCATCGAAATCATCAGTGGCGTCGGCCATCTGTCCAAAGCCACAGCCAGTGTGGATCGCGTCTTCGAGATGTTGGCCGAACCCACCGATGAACATGAACATCCCGATCGCGATCGTATCGATCTCAGCGGCCACATCGAATTTCGCCAGGTCTCATTCCATTACGACGAAGAAGGGACCCCGGCCCTGCACGACCTGAACTTCACCATCGAACCGGGCGAACATGTGGCCATCACCGGCCCCAGCGGTGCGGGCAAGTCCACCTTGATCAGCCTGCTGCCCCGCTTCAACGATCCCACCGGCGGCAAAATCCTCATCGATGGCCAGTCCGCCGACAGCCTGGATCTCCAGACCCTGCGTCAACTCTTCGGCATCGTGTTCCAGGAGGTCTTCCTCTTTAACACCTCCATCTATGAAAATCTCCGCTATGCCCGTCCCCAGGCCACCATGGAAGAAATTGTCGAGGCCTGCAAGATCACCGGGGCCCACGAGTTCATCCAACGCCTACCGGACGGCTATTACAGTCGCATTGGTTCGGGCAGTGAATTGTCACGGGGTGAAAAGCAACGCATCACCCTGGCCCGCGCCCTGGTCAAGAATCCCAAGATCCTGATTATCGACGAGGCCACCGCGTCCATCGATGCACCCGCGGCCCGTGAAATCATTCATTCCATACTACAGATGATGCAGGCCCGCACCGTGATCATGGTCACCCATGACACCAAACTGCTGGACCTGGTCGATCGTGTAATCTCCATAGACGAGGGTAAGATGACTTACGATGGTTTGCCGCAACAGTTTGACCGCTTTACTCCTATCATCCCCAAGGCCCCGGTCCCCACACTAAGGTTGATCCCCCGCCGTCCGCGCAGCCGATCGGCTCAGGCCGGACCGACATCGCCCAGTCGTGCCTCCGGCCCGCTGGCCAGTATTGTGGGTTTGATGTTGGTGTTATCCCTGTCATGGACCTCATTGAGTCGAGCCCAAGAAGCCCAGCCCGAAGCTGCACCTGAACAAGTCACGGCTCCAACGGAAACACCCGCAGCGGAACAGCAACCCGAAGAAGTCGCCCCCGCAGAACCGAAAACAGAAGAAACCCCTGCTCCGATTGAAACCCCATCCGAACCGACAGAAGTCGTTGTAGAGTCGGCCCAGGAGGAACCTAAGGTCTCGGTCACTGTCAAATCCCCTGAACCAGAACCCACTCAAACCGAACCCATCGTGCCGGTCCTACCTGCCAATGCCTCTCGCCTGATCACCCTACCGCGCCTCAGCACCACCGAGATGCAAGAACTGTGCTCCGCCCTGGAACTCCGCCTGGCCACCAACCTGGGTTATGAAGCCATTGAGCCTCCCATCACGGAAGCCTTGCCCCATCCGCCTTTGGGCCTGACGAGCCGCTGTGACCTGGCCCGCTCGACCCCGCAGGGCACTGCCATCCTGCGACTGGGCATCCGCCCCTTCCTGTCCCAGGCCCCACAATGCTGGATTCAGGGAGTGACCGTCACCTCACAAGGGACATGGACTGACAATGCCGATCTCGGACAGGTCGAACCGGCCATCAATGAAATCATCAAGGCCATCGCCGATATGAAGCAAAACATGTCTGTGCGTGACCTGGAGACCAAGCTGGTCCAATTGAGTTATGCGGATGCCAAGACGGCCGTGGCCATGCTCAAGGGCATGGGCATCACCACCATGAATCAACCCACCGAAATCCCGGGCAATGTCGATTTTAATAAGCTTCCTTATGTGGCTATTGTCCCGGACCCGGCCTCAGGGGACACCGGATTGATCTCTAAAAGTAGTTCATCCGATGGCAACTTCGGTCTTTCATTAACTCCTGGCGTAGCTGCAGACATGACCTCTAATGCCGTAGCCTCTCCTATGACCCAACTGATGGTCCTCTTTCATCCGGCCCACCCCGAACAGTTTAGTGATGTCCGGCGTCTACTGAATGATTATGTGGACCGACCTGCCCGTCAAATCTTTATTGAAGGCATGGTCTTGGAGATCAACGAAGAGGGGCTCAAGGACCTGGGAGTCGACTGGCAACTCAACCAGTCCCCCCTCATCATCAATACCACTGGCGCCCTCAACGCCGGCGGCGACGATGCCACCTTCTATGGCAACATCGATAACACCTCCATGCTGCACAATATCTTTCAAGGGGACTTCCAATGGGACTGGAATGTGACCCTACGTGCCCTGATCCGTGAAGGCAAAGCCGAGGTTTTGTCACGTCCCAGTGTCTTGACCCTCAACAACCGCCAGTCCACCATTCGCGTGGGAAAAGACGTTCCCATTGCCAAGAGTTATGAAGGGGCCTACAACAGTTCGAACAAAGTCGCTTTTTCTTTCAGCTACCTACCGACCGGCATTCTACTCAATATTCGACCCCGTATCAACGAAGACGGGACAGAAGTCAGTATGTTGATCGACACCATTGTTTCGGCCCAGGTACCGGGAGATGACCTTGAATTGAAATCCTCCGATGGAGAGATTCTGGCCTCGGCCCCCACCGTGTCCACAAGACGGGTCCAGACCTACGGTCGCATTCGCAACAATACCCCCTTTATCATCGGTGGCCTGGTCGCTCGTCAACAAACCGTCACCAAGGACAAGGTCCCCTTTTTAGGCGATCTGCCCCTGCTGGGACATGCCTTTCGTGGCCAGAAAAACGAAAACACCAAGACCGAGGTCATCATCGTAGTGACTCCTTACATCCTACCGGAAAACAAGCTCATTCCGCGTTCATTGCCCAAGGACGAGGACCTCTTCGACAGCTTCGGTCATAAGCTCTTCCGCGATTCCTACCGGATTCGCGCCGAAGACGTCTTTGACCTGAGCTTCCTGCTGGAAGATCCGCGCATCGCCAGCTATCGTGACAAGGCGCGTCAGGCCGTAACTGATAACTTCCGCCTGGGCCAGAGAGAACCGTTCCGCAGCTTTGTCGAGGACAACATCCCGGGCGAATCCATTCTGGTGACACGCATGATCTACGAGGTCATCAAGCGTCTGGATCTGGCGGACCGCGTAAATCTCAAGCGGGTCATCTACATGGAAAGCCAGCAGGCCAGCGGCTACAATGTCGGTTTCCTGGAGGCCCTGCTCAACAAACAGGCCGGCGGCAGCTTCAAGGGTCTCAAAAAACCAGGCCCTGGCCTTTACCTTCACCACCGATCCCCAGTCGGATGAGGATACCGAGACCATTCCATCGATCAGTCTCATCGACTGCCCGGATCGCAAGGCTTGGGGCAATCTGCTGTGGGAATTGAATCAACCCCTGGACAATGGATCGCTCCGTCATACCATCCTGATTCAAAACGAATCCGATCTCATGCGTCTGCGTCGGGCCATGGCCCTCAAGAAGATCATGACCCTCAACGGTGGGTCCAACCAAATGCGGCTTAAAAACTTCAGCGTAGGCAAGGTCCTGCTCATGCCCGAACTCAAGGACGACCAGATCCACCTGCTCGATGTCGAGGCCGCGGATCTGTTCTTCAAGACCGAGCATTACTACGGTGCCACCCTGGAGGAGATCGAAAGGCAAATTGACAAGCTGGACGAGGTACTAGGGCTCTAGGGGACGTCGCGAAACACGTGAGGTCCCCCAAATCCCCTCGAGTACGCGATTCCCGTCTTCATTGTTGGGATTCAAATACCAGAACGGCGCCTCTTGATCTGGTGGTTCTTCCCCGGCCATCGCATCTCGGAATTCTTTTCCCAGGGCAAGGGTATCAGAATTTTTCCATTTCCAGTATTCGACATGGCCATCTGCAAAAGCCATATTGGTGCCCTGGCTATGATGAACAGGTGGAAGGACATAAGAACTACCTGCAATAGGGTTATCCCCGGAAACAGTCAAGGCGTGGATCATTGAATACGCATACCAGCCATGCCCGGCCCAACAACCGTTGTCTGCAAAGACCAGTCGATCCCCTGGAGATGTACCAACAATTTGCGATAATTTCCAGAAATGGGAGGGTTGCGTCTTGAGCTTCCTCAATTTCGACAGATCCTGCTTGACTGATCGCCATTGGTTGGAGGTAAAGGTGTTCATCGAGGCGACAATGGAGTACGAACTAAACCAATAGGCCCCCTCTCCAATCCAAGGGGCAATATGGCGATAACGAGATGGACAGAGGTAGAGTTCCCCATCATCGATATAGGGGGCCAAGGCCCCGGTCTGCATCGCTTCCCTGGCATCTGCGGCTGTAGCGGTGTCATTGTATTTATTGGGACCGTGTCGATCATTCACCAGCCAGGGGACACCTTCATTTTGTGTCAAATCACCATTGAGCCATGCCTGGCCATTGACCAAACGCCCCTCATTGTCCATAGCATAGGTGTACCAAGCCAAATACAACTGACGCATCTGGGCCATGCATTTAGTCCGCCGCCCCAACTCCCGCACCCGCCTCAAGGCAGGCAGCAGGATGGCCATCAGCACCGCAATCACCGAAATCACCACCAGCAGTTCCACCAGGGTAAAGCCTGTCTGGGCTCGATAAGGGTTTCGCCTGTCAAGGGTCATCGGCTGCATCCTTCCACGTCCACTTTTTCTCTATCTCATTGACAAAGGAGGCCGGCTCAAGGGTGTTCCGCAATAGAATTCAATATATCCTCTATATAGCGACGAGTCAAGCGAGGCCCTCATCTATGCCTAACTCCCTGTATTTTCCAGGAGATAGAATCCGAAATTTGTCCCGAAATGACTGTAACAAAACCTCCCGATCGACGTCATTAGGGGTAGACTGCAACTGGGATACGCATTGTGACAACTTGTTAACTTGAGGGAAAGGATCGCTATGGATCTGGATCACGCTCGTAAGACGGCCTCCAAGGTAGAGTCAATCGATGAACAACAGGCCCTGGAACACCTGCAAAAGGGTTATAAACTCCTTAAAAGCCAAATTCACCAGGCCGTGGTGGGCCAGGACGAGGTCATTGACGCGGTGCTCTGCTGCATCCTGGCCGGAGGCCATTGCATGGTGCAGGGTGTGCCCGGTCTGGCCAAGACCCTGCTGGTACACGCCATCAGCGAGGCCCTGGACCTGAAATTCAGCCGCATCCAGTTCACACCGGACCTGATGCCCTCGGATATCACCGGTACGGACATCATCCAGGAGGATCGTCAGACCGGTCATCGCGACTATCGCTTCCTCAAAGGCCCCATCTTCGCCAATATCGTACTGGCCGACGAAATCAACCGCACCCCGCCCAAGACCCAGGCCGCCCTGCTGCAGGCCATGCAGGAACATGAAATCACGGTGGCAGGCCGGACCTATCCCCTGGATCGCCCCTTTTTCGTACTGGCTACGCAAAACCCCATCGAGCAAGAGGGAACCTACGCCCTGCCCGAGGCCGCCCAGGACCGCTTTATGTTCATGGTGCTGATCGAATACCCGGATCAACAGGATGAATACCACATCGTCAAACGTACCACCAGTGCCAAGGCCCACACCATCAAACCAGCCCTCAAACGCGAGGACCTGATCGAATTTCAAGAGGTGGTGCGCGTGGCCCCGGTCAGCGATCGCATCATCAAATACGCCGTGGACCTGACGCGGGCCACGCGTCCGGACGATCCCGGGGCCGGTGCCACGGTCACCAAATATCTCAAGTGGGGAGCGGGACCTCGCGGGGGTCAATACCTGACCCTGGGGGCCAAGGCCAGAGCCTTGATCCACAACCGCATCACCCCCAGCTATCAGGACGTCCAGGCCATTGCCAAGCTGGTGCTACGTCACCGTATCATCCTCAACTTCAATGCCGAAGCCGATGGGATTACCCCGGATGAAGTAATTGAGGACATCATCAAGACCGTCCCATTACCCAAGTAATCCAAAATCTTGAGTACAAAACGCATGGAGCGATTGAAGAAGAAACGCAAGGAGTCATTCATCGACCCGGTGATGCTGGGCCAACTCAATAACATGGAGTTGGTGGCCCGCTGTGCGGTCGAGGGATTCTTTACGGGTCTGCACCCCAGCCCTTTCCACGGCTTCAGTGTGGAATACAGTGACCACCGGGCCTATCAATACGGCGATGAACTGCGTTATCTGGACTGGAAGAGCTTCGGACGCAGTGATAAGCTTTATATCAAGCAGTTCCAGCAGGAGACGAATGTCAATGTGTACATCCTGCTCGATTCCAGCAAGAGTATGTCCTTTGCCGATGACGGGGCCGTTTCCAAGCTGCACTACGGCTCGTTCCTGGCCGCGTCCCTAAGTTATCTCATGCTCAAGCAGAACGACTCGGTGGGACTGGCCCTGTTCGGCGAGGAGATCCGTCAGTGGATCCCGCCCCGTTCGCGATCGACGCACCTGCATCAATTGCTCACCGCCCTGCAAGGTAATAAGCCCCAGGGACAGACCGCCCTGGCCGATATCCTACACGCCGTGGCCGAACGTTCGCACCGTCGCGGCATCGTGATCCTGATCAGCGACCTGCTGGACGACACCGGTGACATCAAAAGCGGCCTGCACCATCTCAAGTATCTCAAACACGACGTGATTGTATTCCATACCCTGGACCGCCAGGAATTGAACCTGGACTACGAGGGCCTGATCCAGTTCGAAGACCTGGAAAGCAATCGCATAGCCCGTGTCTTCCCCAATCCATTCAAAAGACCTATCGTAAAAACGTACAGGCCTACTTGGACGAGATCAGTGACATCACCGGCCAAAGCGAGATAGACTACCAACTGCTCAACACCTCCGAACCGCTCAACCGACCGCTGCTGGCCTATCTCAATCGACGCAGGAGGTTGGCCTAGATGTTGGGTTGGACCTATGCCATCTTCCTGGCCGGTGTCGTGGCCATAGCCGGACCCATCCTGGCCCACCTGTTCAATCGCACCCGCTATCGCCGCGTGCCCTTTACCATGCTGGCCTTTTTGCAACTCAGCGAAAAACAGACCCAGAGTCGACGCCGCCTGCGGGAATTCCTGGTCCTGCTGATGCGTTGTGCCATCATCCTCTTGATCGTCATGGCCTTTGCCGGGCCTGTACTCAAGCGAATCGTCGCCCTGGAACGCAGTTTCGATCAACATGTCGTTGTGCTGGACAACTCCCTGTCCATGACCCGCACCCATGGCCGTGACAAGGCCTGGTCGGACATGCTGGACGCGGCCCGCAGCTATCTTCAAACCCACGACCGACCCGAGAACCTCTTCACCCTGCAATGCACCCAATCCGGTCCCCTGGCCAGTTTGGTGCCGGCCGAGGTCGCGGCCAGCCAACTGGACCGCATGCAACCCTGTCCGGGTGACGCCCAACCCCAGACCTTGATTGCCAGCCTACAACAGATCCGTCAACAGATGGGCCGCGACGACCGACTCGGCCTGCACATCATCAGTGACTTCACCGACCACATGCGCACGACCTGGCTGGAGGCTGTGGCCGCCACGGAAGTCGATCACGTGACCTTCGACTTGATCGCTCCCCATCCCGAGACCCGCAATCTGGCCGTCACGGACATGCAGGTCCTGGACTTATGTGACAACCAACTGTCGTTGGGCCTGACCGTCGCCAATACCGGTCTGGTCCCTGCCAAAGGGGTCACTCAGGCCCATACCGACACGCAAGACTCGCAGGAAATCCTGGTGGACCTGTCACCGGGCCAACGCGCGACCTATCCCGTGGCCCTGGATGTCAGCGACCTGCGTCACGAGCCCTGCCTCCTGCTGGAAGCAACAATCACACCGGATGATGACATCAAGGCAGACAACGCCTATCGTCTGGCGCTGTCCCTACAGGAACAATCCCGTCTGAATGCGCTGCTGGTGGGTCCGGCTCCAACCACCTTTCTGATGAAGACGGCGTTGGAGGCCCTCAGTCACGGCCAACGAGGCCTCGCCCTCAACCTGCAATGTATGGACTTCGACCAACTCGATCGCGATGCCCTTCAGGCCGCTGACACCCTGGTGTTCAGCCGTCTCGATCCGATCCTGCGCTCTCATATCACGACCCTGAAACAACGCGTCACTCAAGGGGCTCGCATGGTGGTCTTCCAAGGACCCAATAGTGACCTACGCACGGCCGAACGACTCTTTGCCGATGGGCTCCTGGCCGCCCTGCCCGTGCAAGAGATCCTTCAACCCGCCCATATCGACCCACTCGATGCCGGGGCCATGCCTGCTTGGAGCACTCCCCAGGAACAGGAGATGCTCACGGTCCTGCAGCAATACGCCCTGGACCGTACTGGGCTATGGCATTACAGCACCTGCCAACCGGCCGCCCGTAGCCAGAGCCTCTGGCGCATCAGCGACCAGGCCCACCTCATCCGTTGGCAACCGGTCGAGACGGGACGCGTGATCTGGATCAACACCAGCATGGACGACTCCTATTCCGCCCTGACCAAGGGCTCGGCCATGCCCGCACTGGCACGTTGGCTGTTGGGCATGAAGCAACCCTTGACCACCTACGCCTTTGCCGCCTCTGAGGCCGTGACTGTCCCGACCTCCTGTTTCGGGCGTATCCCGGACCCGCACAACGTGGGCTTTATCCACGAAGGCGGTCAACGCGTGGCCGGCCGGGTAACCGGGTCCAGTGTGTTGTGTCCCGGGCCCCACCCACTGGGTTGGATGCGAACCGTGTCCGATCCCGTGACTTATCTGGGGATCCACCCGGTTGACAATGAACTGCAAATGTCACGACCTGATTCGGATTGGGTACGTTCACAACTTAAGAACATCTTCTCAATTACGGACAGCGACGAGAATCCCACGGCCTTGACGGCCAGTACCCAAGAGCAGGCCTTGGGATTGGAGAAATGGTTTTTATGGCTGGCCTTGGCTCTGATGTTAACCGACGCTTTGGTGACCAACAGGATGCAACGATGAAGATTAACGCCCTACAGCCCCCGGGATCTCGCCCCCCGGCCAGTGACGAACTGCTGAGCCAATGGGTCGATCAGGTACGTCACGTGCGGCAACGCATGGTGCTCCAGGCCCTGCTTAAGATCCTGGCCCTGGGACTGGTGGCCGTACCCCTCTATGTCACGGGCTTTGCCTGGCTCGATCACCATCTTCACTTGGGTCCGATCTTGCGACTGTTGGCCTTGGGAGGCATGATCGCCGGGTGTACCTATCTCTTTTGGCTGGGTTTGAAAATGTTTCGTACCCACATCTCGCTAAGCTGTGCCGCCAATGCCGTCGAGGCCAAGCACTGCCTGGACCAACAGTTGGTGGCGGCTATCGAGTATTACGAGCAACAGGACGACTACCCCTACTCGCGTGGGCTGGTCGAGCAGATGATCCGTGGTCTGGACGAGCAGGTGCGTGACACCAACTTCAAGGACACGGTCCCGGCCTGGCCCAGTTGGTTATGCAGCGGGGTGGTATTCATCAGCCTGGTGGCGATCGTATACCTGTTGCTCAATCACATGCAATACTACGGTCGCTACCTGACCCGTCTGGTGCAGCCCACCGCGGCCGTGGCTCCCTTGCCCGCCACGGAACTGACCAATCTCACCGGTCCACTGTTGGCAGCGCCGCAAGAGTCCTTCCAGATGAAGGCCGCTTTAAGCGGACGTTTGCCCGAACGGGGACAGCTCGTGATTGAGGCCGATCCCAACAACCCTGAGAACGAAAACCTCGTCCATACCCTGCCCCTGCCCGTCACCCATGACGCCAACGATCAAGCCGAGTTGGCCGCCACCTGGAGTCTGGGACAAATGGGTGACTATCGTTACCGTTTCTTGGCCGGTGACGCCCAGAGCGACTGGCAAACCATCACCATCACGGAGTTTCCCGCCGTAACCTCCATGAAGGCCCAAGTCACCTTCGGTTCCGGTGAGGCACGCCAGACGACCCAGGAAGAGATACAGGCCAATACCCTCTCGGTTTACGAACGGGCCGAGGTGGAACTGACCGTGCAGACCAGTCAGCCCTTAAATGCGGCCCGTGCCGATATCCCCCGCCTGGGTCAGGTCCCAGCCACACTCGATCCCAATGGTTTTCACCTGAGCTTTACGGTCCAGGAGGCCGGCCCGGTGGTTTTTGATTTAATCAACACCGCGGGTCACCCCAATCGAGCGGACCAGCGTCTCGAGGTCCTCTTGAAAAAGGATCAGCCGCCACGGATTGAACTGCTCAGCCCGGACGGTGACTATGTGGGTACCAATGTGGCCAGTCTGCCCATCCGCTTTGCGGTCAGTGATGACATGGGACTCGACACCGCATCGATCACACTGGAACTCAAGGACGGTCAACAACATCACGTCGATCTGGAGGTCCTCCCCAACAGCCGCACGGCCGAAGGACTCTATGAGTTGGAACTGGAGCAATACGATTTGGAGATCAGTGACAGCATTCTCTTTTATGCCCAGGCACGCGATGCCTCGACCCTGCATCCCTATCTCCATCAAGAAAGCGTGACCGAACCTTACTTCATCGAGATCCGACCCTATCGCCAATGGATACACCAGCTCAAACCGGGGATGCCTAATATGCCCAAACAGGGATTGGAGATGCAGGCCGCCCACGACAGTTTGATGGCCGTACTGGAATATACCCGTGCCTTTCTCAAAAAGACCTGGCCCCTGGCCCAGTTGGAAGAGTTCAGTGAACCAGATAAGAAACACCTCACCGCCATCAGCAGTGACATCGACTATGCGGCCGAACAGCTGGCCCTGATCCGGGATGATCCGCGTTACGATTTTAGCGAGGAACAGGTGGCCCAGATCAACCGCGTGCGTCAACACTTCGCCAACGCCTCCAAATTCGTCTGTACCTTCCATCCTCAACAGGCCTTGGCCCCCGAGAAGCAGGGGTACTTCGAATTACGCAACCTGATCAAAGAACTGGAAAAGGGTTTGATGCCGCCCGGACAAACCCCGCCTCCTCCCCAACAACGCGATCGTTACGCCATCGAGGAACAGCTCCATGTCAAACGCTACGATCAAGAACGCTTGGAATGGGAACTGGAACAGATCAATCAGAAGCTGGCCGAACTGGCTCGCGAACAAGACAAGCTCAAACAGGAATTCCTCAATTTCCTGGAGCAACAAAAACAGGTCGAGCGTAACGCTCAACAGGCCCACGGTCGTGACAGCTGGCAGGAAGAAAAACCTGTCCCAGCTACGGCCGGGGCCATGTTACCTCCGGAGAATCCTGATCAGTCCCAGGGCAGCTCCAGCTTGAGCACCGAGGGTGCCCAGGCCTGGTTGGAACCCGACCCCAATCGAACCAGTCCCCCGTCAGGCGGAGGGGGCAATCAACCCCAACCGGCCCAGGCGGGGGAACTCATGCGTATGATGCAGGCCCAGGAAAAGGCCCTGCAAGAGCAATTGGAGCAGTTGAGCCAAGAGTTGGAATCCCTACCCCTGCAAGGTCAAGATCAACGCATGGGCCAGAGCCCCTCCAACAATCCCCACCGTCAAGAGGCACAAGCGCAACTGCAACAGGCCGGTGCTCGCATGGACGAATTCGACGAGACCTTGAACCAACAGTATTACCAGGCCGAACCCGATGCCGAAGCCTTGAGCCAGGCCAATGACCTGTTGGATCAAACCGAAGACCATCTTAGTGCCGCACGCGAAGCCCTGGCCCAAGAGGTGGGCGATGACGACACCCTGGCGGCCCTGCGAGCCGAGTCACTAGCCAAGCAACTCGAAGACCTGGCCCGCAATTACGATCCATCGGTGTCACTGGAAGAACAGCAGACCATGCAGGAACTGCTCCAGCAGGCCACGGCCCTACTGGAACAGATGCCCGAGGACTGGTGGAAACAAACCTCGCGTGACATGCCGGCAACGCCGACGGCTCAACGTCCTCCAGGGCCCATACAGGTGGGCATGCCGAGGGGAAATGGGGGAGGCTCCGGCATGGCGGGCAAGGCCGACGGATTGGGTTCGGACACGCGCCAACGCATGCAGCAACTGGCCCAGAGCTTCTGGTCGGTCAGTATGGAGGTGCAGAAGGAGGCTTCGCCTCAGATTCAGTCCCAGGTGTCACACCCGCAATACAGTGAAATGGAAAATCTCTTCTTTGAACTCAGTGCCGCCCAGAAACCGGAGCAACCATGATCTTGATCGACTACCCAGGCCACCACCTCGCCCTCTTGGTCCTGATCCTGACCACCGGTTGGATCATCGGGGCCTTTATGCCCAGGTTGTTGGATCGGCTGGGGTGGCGACGCTGGCCTTTGGCCCTGTGGGCCTGGCTGCCGATCCTGATGATCCTGGGGCTCTTGGCCAATCCCGGACGTGTACAGCAACGGACTCACGAACGCCCCTGCACGATTATGGCCCTGTTCGATACCAGCGAGAGCATGGCTATTGCGGCCCACGGCACCTCGCGTCTGGATCAGGCCATCGATCGATGGCAAACCGTTATGCCGTCACCAGGCGAGGGACCCAACATCCAGTATTACGGTTTTGCCGAGCGTTGCATGCCGGCTGGAGACCTGAATCGCCTGCAACGATGGGGCCCGCGTTCCTGTTTGACCGAGGCCTGGGCCCTGCTCAATCCCTGGCTGACTCCCTCCGAAGAGCCCAGTGACATCTCGGGAATCGTCCTGATGACGGACGGCCAGGTGGATCAACAGCAGGTCGCGATCTATGCCCGCCAGGAAAATCCGGATATCCCCATCCTGCTGGTCGGCGTCGGATCAGATCAGGCTCAACCCGATGTGGCCGTTACCCGCTTGGAGGCCCCGGCCTGCGTGGGCCTACGTCAGGCCTATGAGGTGGTCGTGACATTGGAGGCCACAGCCTTGACGGGCCAGACCGTCACCACCGACCTTTTCCTCAATGACCATCTTGTACAGAGTCAGGCCACGACCCTCTCCCATGATGTTCACCACGAGACCGTAACTTTCGAGCTTTGTGCCCAGGCCCTGGGCCATAACATCCTGCGTGCCGAAGTACAGGCCGGTGAGCAAGACAATCCCCGTAACAATCAACGCAGTGGGATCGTCCAGGTGATCCCTAATGAGAACCTACAGGTCTTGCTCTATTCCGAAGTGGCCAACATGGACATTGGCAAGATCCGTCAGGCTTTACTGCGTGATGAAAAGGTGGACCTGGACTTCCGCCTCAATGCCGTCAAAAACCCGGCCCGACTCCAGGGCGACGCACGCAAGTCCCATCTCGTGCAACTACCCGATTCGGCCGACGCCCTGAACCGCTTTGATGTCGTTATCTTGGGGCCAACCGACTTGTCTGTATTGTCTGAGCAAACCAAGCGGGACCTCTATCACTACGTCACTAGCCGCGGCGGGGCCTTGATCCTACTGCCGGGACGTGACCATATGGCCCTGTCCCAATGGCAAGATCCCCAGATGACCTCTCTGCTACCCGTGACCTTTGCCGCACAGAGGTCCTCAAGGCAATCGGAACTACAACCGGTTCAATTGACCGATCAGGCCCGGGCAGACGGATGTTTCAGCAGTCTATCCTCAGAAACCTTGACCGCCGAGACCGTGGCGGCCTACGGCCAGGCCCTCAAAAAACCGGCTGCCTCGACCTGGCTGACCGCAGGGGATACCCCCCTGGTGTGCAGCCATCGGGTGGGACGGGGTCGGGTGTGTCTGTTGAACTGCCCCCTGCTGTTTCAATGGTATCGCGAAGATCAAAGCGGCGGACTGCTACGGGAACTGCTGGCCAGTGTCACCTCCTCCCTGGGGGGAGTACGGAGTGAAGAATCTCGTATCGATTTGATCAGCCGCTTTGATGAACGACATCAGCGAGTCCTCTTCGAGGCCCTGGTGCGAGATGCCGATTTCCAACCCGCTGAAAACGCCACCGTCCTGCTAAACTGCCAAGGGATCACCCACCGGATGCAGACCATCGGACCAGGCCGGTATCAAGCTCAGTGCGACACTCAACAACAGTCGTGTTTCCTCGCTCAGGTCAAGGCAGAGCGGAGTGGTGCCTTCCTGGGTGAGCGTACGTTGGCCGTTAACCTGCCCACGCGTCCGAACGAGATGGCTCACCCCCAGGCCAACAAGGCCTTCTTGAAGGAACTGGCCCAACACATTGGAGGCACCTATACCGACTTGGAGCAATTGGACCAAGACAGGATGCAGATGTTTGCCACCACCCATACCGTGACAGAACCCGCGGACCTGACCCCACTATGGCATCGCTGGGGGGCTCTTCTATTGATTTGCGGATTGCTGATTGGCTATTGGTTTGCGCGCCGTCGAGCCGGACTGGTTTAAGGAAAATCAATGAAGACTTGGATAACGCTACTTGTGATCGTCGCCATGACTTCCAGCGTGTCGGCCCAGGGCCACACCTGGGCGATGCTGGCCTCGGGACTCAATCGCGATCCCGACGAAAACCGGGACAAGTCCCAGGCCGTAATTCGCATGCGTAGGTTCCTCCAGCAAGAGGTGGGCCTGGACTCCGAACATCTGATCGTGTGTGTGGATCATGACTCGTTAGCGGCAACGTCTGAAACCCTAACCTGCGATCAGACCACTCTAATCCAACAGTTGTCGCAACTGACCCAGGCGATCGAGGCCACCGATACCTTTATCTTCTATTACGTGGGCCAGGCCAATCGTGTGCAAGAAACCTTGCGTTTGAATGTCACCGGGCCAGACCTGTGTCACTCTGATCTTGCAACAGGCCTCAATGCCATCAAGGCCGAACGATCCTTGATCATCTTGGATTGTCCCTGCGGGGGATTGGCGATCGAATCCCTGACCCAGCCCGGTCGGGTGATCATTGCGACGGCCGGAAGTGACCAGCCCTTGAGTCCACGCTTCAGTCAATACTTTATCCCGGCCCTGACCGACCCCAACAGCGACAACAATCAAGATGAACAGATCTCCCTGTTGGAGGCATTTGCTGCGACCGTACAGCAATTGGATGCTTTCTTTTCCGAACGGGATTTGGTGGCCACGGAAACCCCTCTCCTGGAAGATGACACCGATGGCATCCCCAGTCAACGCCCCTGGATCTTTGCCAGCAGTGGTAAGGATGGTCGAGTGGCGGATCAATGGTTCTTTATCGAGAATAAAGAAGAAACATGGAGCGACGCGAATTCATTAAATGTGCAGCCTTGACCGGACTGCTGGGCCGTCAGGTTTGGGCGAAGCCGTCCCAGCTGGAGTTGGACCAGACTGATTTGGCCCGTTACGACTTCATCCTGGCACGGATTCGTTTTGCCGACGAAACTCAAGGCACGGATCACTGGCAGGCCAAACCCGGGGGCGATGCCAATCTGTTAGAAGCTTTTAGCAAGGTGGCTCGTTGTCGTACCAAACCCATTCCTCAAACGCACAATTGGTCACCCCAAGTGGCCCATGTAGGTCAACTCAATGCGGTGGTCAGCTTTGACGAACCCGAACGACTGCGGCATTTCCCCTTCCTGTTTATGACCGGCGAGAGTCGCTACCGCTTCAATACCCAACAGCAACAACACCTGCGGGACTTTCTCCAAGCCGGCGGCTTTCTTTTGATGGACGACTGCATGGCCCAACCCAATACCGATTACTTCTTTCAGAGTTCAATCCATCTGATGCAAACGGTCTTCGGACGTGAGGCGGTTCACCCCATCCCCTTGGAGCACGAAATCTTTCACAACGTTTACGACCTGGGAGATATAGGGCTCCCCTTCTGTAACGGAGTCGAACGCGCAGCCTATGGGGTGTTTGTGGGGAATCGCATCGCTGCACTGATCAGCAGCCACGACATTCACTGCGGTTGGTGCGACAAGACCAATGGTACGTTCAAGGGCCGCTACCAGCCCAATCGTGGTATCGGTCCCCATCAACATCAAGATGCAATCCGTGCCGGCGTTAATATTATCATGTATGCAATGAGTCACTGATCGAAAAATGCAGAATACAGAAAACAGTATACAGAAGGAATTAAATCGTCGGGATTTCCTGAAGGGATCGGCCTTGACGGCCCTGGGAGGCACCTCGGTCTGGGCGGGTTTGTCGCAGGAACAGCAGGACTGGGAGGACCTGGCTCATTATGATGTGTTGTTGCCACGGGTGCAGTTTCGCAGTGACGGTCGAGTGCCGGATCAGTGGAACATCTGGCCCATTGGTGATCGAAATTTACTTGAAGAGTTAGGTCGAGTGATCAGTTGCAAGGTTAAGCTTCAACCCGGGATTCATCGTCAATTACGTTACGGAGAAACACAACACTTTAATGCGGTACTGGATCTCGATCATGGCGAACGACTTTCACGTTTCCCCCTGATCTTCATGACCAGTGAGGGGGCGATCCACTTTAATGCACAACAACGCCGCCATTTAAAGGCCTATCTCGAGCAAGGTGGATTTGCCTTGATGGATGACTGCTGCTTTGAATCAACGGCTGATTTTTTCTTTCAGTGTTGTGTGACTTTATTGCGTGAACTGTTCGGTCCGGGGGCAGTTCAACCCATCCCGCGTGACCATGAAATCTTTCACAACGTCCATGACCTCGGCGACATGGGTTTGCCGCACGTTTCAGGACAATACCACGAGGCCCAGGGCCTGTTTATCAATGGTCGACTGGCCGCCTTTCTCAGTTCCACGGACCTGCACTGTGGTTGGGCCGACCGGAACCACCAATGGTATCGCCCTGGGGGACGTCCTCCAGGGAATGCCGCTTACCAAGAGGCCATCGAAATGGGAATCAATGTGTTGATGTATGCGATGAGCCATTGATCAGGACTCAGTATGAATAGACGTGTTTTTCTTAAAAAAACAATAGCAATGGCCGCTGGACTTGCCACCCGTACGGGCTGGGCCAAGGGTATAACGCAGGCTGAGCAGGATGCCTATGATCTGGCGACCTATGACTTCTTGATCGCTCGCGTTAAGTTCGATAGCGACGGACGCACGGGGGATCGTTGGAACATCGTGCCGGCCGGAGACAGCAACCTCCTCAAGGCCCTGGAAGAGGTGATGCGATGTAAGGTCAAGAGCTTGCGGGTCAACCAAAGCGTGACCTATGGTTCGCCCAACCATTTTAATGCCATCGTGGATTTCGATCATATTGAACGAACCTGTCACTTCCCCTTCTTACTCATGACCAGCGATGGGGCTTATCGCTTTAACAGTCGGCAAAAGCTAAATTTCAAGACCTATGTAGAGCACGGAGGCTTTGTCACCATGGACGACTGTGTCTTTGGCCATGATGGGGACTTTTTCTTTCAAAGTAGTTTCCAAATGCTCCAGGAACTCTTTGGTTCGGCCTTTACGCGTATCCCCTTGGATCACGAAATTTTCCACAATGTCTATGATATGACCGGTATCGGTCTCCCCTTTATCCAAGGTCAGCGTCGCGGGGCCTGGGGAGTCTTCGTCGGCAATCGCCTGGCCGTCCTCCTAAGCCCGGGAGATCTTCACTGTGGCTGGGCCGACGGCGATGGTTCGTGGTATGGGCGTAACGGTCGCCCTGGTTGCGACGGACATGAAGAATGCATCCACATGGGGATCAACATTGCCACCTATGCGATGAGTCATTGATTGAAGAAGAATATAGAATGCAGAATATAGAATACAGAAGATCAAAGTTGCTGAGTCAATCACGTATGCTATCCTTAATCGGCCTCGTGATCCTAGCTCGGTTTTGTTGGGCCGGGACCTTTAGGGGTATGGTGATCGATGAAGATGGGCAACCGCTGCCTGGAGTGATGTTATATGAGGTGGGACAGAAAAGTTTTTCAGTGTTCAAGGGAGAACCTACCCAAACGGGACATGTCACACGCGCCTTGACGGATCGGGAGGGGCAATTCGAAATCACCCTAGCCAGTGAAACTGCAACCTTGTTGGCGCGAGATATGGAGGATCATTGGGGCTTGTTGGCCGTTAATCCCTGGGAGAATCAGTATACCTTGCATGAACCGGGATCGATTCAGGGTACGCTTTGGGCAGGCCCTAATCGTCTGGCCGGTGTGGAGATCACAGCGACCCTACAGAGCGATTGTCGGAAATTGCGGGTTTGGACCAAGGTCCGAACGAACCCACAAGGCCTCTTTCAGTTGAACCATTTGATGCCTGGCACCTATGCCATCGAAACCATCGAGGAGGTTCCCCAGGTGGGCTGTTGTTTCAATCGCGTGGTCACACGTCAACAGATCGCCAAGGTGGCCCCTGGAGAAAAGACCTCAGTCCGCCTGGGAGGTGGCGACCTGCCTTATCTCCACGGCCGTTTGACCTCTAGCGAAGGCAAACCGTTACACGCGGTATGGGTGCACCTAACCCCGGTCATGACAGAGGTGGGAGTCGGTCCTGCTGTCTATGCGGATGTCAGCGATGTCAACGGATGCTACACGATCTATGACATCCCGCCTGGAACCTATCAACTGGACCTGTTTCGCAGGTTGGCACAAAACTCGGGTTCACGTGTGCTGGAAAAGCAGATCACCCTAACCATCGAATCCGATGAGAGCACCCGACCGGAAAATCAAAGGGATATCGAAGTGGACCTAAGCTCGTTCATGCCCTTGGTCTATGGCCAAGATGCCCCCCCATTTCAAGCGACCTTATTGGACGGCTCCAACTTCGATCTGGCCAATCAGCAAGGCAAGCCCGTCATTCTCCATTTCTACGCCACCTATTGCAGCCCTTGTGTGCAAGGTTTTGACTTATTTGATCGCCTGCAGGATCGACTCGGCGACCAAGCTGTGGTGGTGGGTATCAGTCTGGATAAGGACCGCGAAACCTGTGAAAAGTTCATTCGCAACCTCAACACCCGTCATCCGCAAATCTATGATGGCCCCAGTACGGTGAGTCGTCTCGCCCCGCTCTACCATCTGGCCAATATCCCCACCACCTATATCATCGATTCTCGGGGGAAGGTCTCTCAAATCGACCTCTTTGGTGCCACCCTGGAAAAATATATCCGTGATCATTGCCTAGATCAATAAAAAGTCAAATCAATTCCGACAACCGCGAACCTTCCTGCCCTGAGCGTAGTCGAAGGGGAACTGTGAACCCTGAACCTCGAACCCCCGAGGGCATATTCCTCGTTCAAGTTGAGCAAATTGCAGGGTGCACTTCAGTCATTTATGCATCAAGATTTATGATGAACGAGGACGATAGATGTTACTGTTCTTTGACACGAAAACGAGGTGCTCTAAAACAGACCTAACTTGGCCCTGTTGGTGGAGACATGGCTTATCTTTCCTGATGTGCAAACATGTTTGATCGTAAGCTGGATGAGTCATGAGATGCTAACATACTAACTGGACTTTTGCAATTTAGGCCAAGGCTAGATGCAGCTTGATTTTCTCAAAACTCCAACCGTCCATTTCGGCGCGTTCTATCACCCACCCCAGGGTTTGGCTGAGACTCTCCTTGAGTACGGCTCGACAGGCTTGTCCGATGGTCGTCAAACGTTCCAATGCCCACGCACGCGCATGGCTCTGCTTCAACTGAGACATCAAGAGACTGTACGCCAGGAAGACCATGTACATATGGCGGGTCTGACCAAGGCCACTCCTAAGCTGACATTCACCCATGCCCAGATGTTGCTTGCCATCCCGATGGAAGCATTCTGTGCCTGTCCAACGATAGCGATAAACCCGAAGGATACGAGTCACTTCCCAAGCCGTTCGGTTGGTGACCAACGCCTTTCTGGCTTTTGTATCGTTACGTTTGTCCCAGAGAATCACGATGCGAACCTTGTGATCCACTCCAGGGATGCGAATACTGACCGTAAAGTACCACTGGCGGGATTCGCCGACCTTGACGAGCTTGCGGTCCTTGGAATCGATTTGTGTGGACAAATCTTGGACGTTGAGTTCCTTGCCCTTGAAGACAATCTTACGGTTAAATTTCAGATCGCCAACATAGTTTCGCGTCAAGCCGTTGATATAGTTCAGGTTATCCTTGTGAGTGAACCAACTATCAAAGGTGAAGTCGCCGGGGATGTCGTTGGCAATACTCCAATCGACCAGTTGTCGAAAGAGAACGTTATGGTCTCGGAATTCGATCTGTCTTTCTTCACAATGATCCTTCTTGACAAATCGGTAGAATTCCAAGGGATAATGCTTTCCAGAGGTACACATGTAGTTGATGATCAGGTAATCATGGGCAATCTTGTGGCGTTGTTCTGCGTGATCCCAAAAATAGCCTGCATCTTCAATCAACTTCCCGTCGTGATCGATCAAGACATTGTCAATAGGGATGACTCCCTGGGCACTGAAGCGTGTGTCGGGTTGCTTTTGCAGCCATTGAATCCGTTGCAGGTTGAAGTTCTCTTGATCCCACTGGCATTCGGTAATCCAACGGTTCAAGCAGGATTGATCCGTGGTTACGGCGAATTCGCTATTGATGGCCGAGACATTCTTCTTGTGTGCCATCATCAAACCGGTGAGATATTCAGCGAAATGCTTACGTTCGGGGTCATTCGCGAACAGAGGTCCAAATTCGTCCAGGGCCTTCTTGACGACGGTAGGAAAATCAACAATCGCTGGCATGGTCATATCCTCCATGATATTTTTGCCAACCTGATTGCCAATATTTGTCGTCAAAGTGCCCATTTTGCCTTTAAATTTTCAACTTTGCAAAAGTCCAAATACTAAAAGGAAAGAGCACCTTAAGGCACGCTAACAAAACCCTGCTGGCTTCGGTCGGCTACAGCGGCCATCTGCTGCGTTGGCCTGCATCGACGATGCTCACATCGCCTGCTTCGGCCGCCTTGCTGATAACCGCTTCGCTCGCCCTCGGGCCGACGCGACGGTTTTATTAGAGTGCCAAAAAAATTTTGTCGTGGCCTCTGAGAGGTTCCGGGCGAGTGTTTCAAACTAAACACTAAACTTTATAGGAGTAAAGGTAGATGCTCGACCCAATCCTTTCGGGGGCCTTTTTTATTGCAGATTCCTATGACTCTTGACTTTGCCTGCCTTGCTCGCTAAAACCTGGCAGGATGAAGACAACCGAGATCGACACCTCTGCCATTAGACGCCGCCTCCTACGGTGGTACCATCAACACGCCCGCGACCTGCCCTGGCGTCAGACCTCCGATCCCTATGCCATATGGATCTCGGAGATTATGCTGCAGCAAACCCAGGTCGATACGGTCATCCCCTATTACCTGCGGTTTCTCAAGAGCTTCCCAACCGTATCCAAGCTGGCCCATGCTCATTTGGATACGGTACTCAAACATTGGGAGGGTCTGGGCTACTACAGTCGCGCTCGCAATATGCACCGGGCTGCTCAGGTGATTCACAAAGATCTCAATGGAGCCTTCCCTGACACCCATGCGGGACTGCTCAAGCTGCCTGGCATTGGGCGCTACACGGCCGGGGCCATTGCCAGCATCGCCTTTGGTCGTCCCGAGCCCCTGGTGGACGGCAATGTGGCACGGGTGTTTTGCCGCCTGTTTGCCATCGACAAGGATCCCAAATCCACTGCGGTGCAACAGCGTCTATGGGATATGGCAGGAGAGTTGGTCCAAGGCAAGCAACCGGGCAACCTCAACCAGGCCTTGATGGAACTGGGTGCCCTGATCTGTCGACCCAAACAGCCGGATTGCCAGGGGTGCCCCCTTCAAGGACAATGCCTGGCCCTGGCCCAAGGTAAACAAGATCACCTCCCTATTGCAGGTCCCAAAAAGAAGATCCCACTGCGTACCGTGGCCCTAGGAATCATCTGGCGAAATGGTAAGATCTTGATCGATCAACGTCACCCTCAAGGACACCTGGGTGGTCTATGGGAATTTCCGGGTGGCAAGCGTCAAGGGCGTGAGGCCCTTACTGAGACCTTGAAACGCGAGGTACGCGAGGAGATCGGGATTGAGATTACCGTGCGGGAGCGGATGATGGTCGTTAACCACGCCTATTCCCACTTTCGAGTGCGTTTGTATGTCTTTGAATGCGATTATCTCTCTGGTAAGCCGCAGGCCAAGGATTGTGTGCAAATTAAATGGGTACCCCCTAAGCAGCTCAAACGTTATGCCTTTCCCGGTGCCAATCAGGTAATGATCGATCGGATTCTAACACTGTCGAAACAAGAATGATCTACCCATAGGTCCGGCCCTCTTCATCGACATAGAGAGAGGTTTTGGAATCCTTAATCACTCGCGTAGCCTTATCCAGTTCATCCATGCGAGGAACCTTGAATAGTCGCCAACAGGTCGGACAGGTCAAGCGCCGATCTGCAACGACGCTATCGAGCATCCATCGAGCCCCACACTGGGGGCATTGTATTATCATCTGCATACCCAAACTCCATGATATTGACTTTCCCACGCTATCGGCGATCAGCTATACGAATTTTTAATTTTAATGAGGATATTCCTTATCCTGTCAGGGTCGCATAATAACTTATGATATGAACTCGTAGTGAATCCAAAATCTTTAAACAACAGTTTTTTTACCCAAACTACCCAGATGAATTGATTCAGCCTCACTGTTTCGGTATGATGAAATTATCTTAGGAGGTGGGTATAAATGACCCCAGGTGTTTTATACAAAATTGATACAGGTTTGCTGGCCGCCCGAGCCTGGTCGTTACCGCGACTACCGGGTGTAACGGCCACTCCGCCAGAGCCAGAGGTCACCCAAGTCAAGGTTCGCTATCGTCAACCGGAGCAAGGAGTGCTGTATTCACCAGAGGCAGGAATCCGCAAAGAACCTCTCCATAATGACAGTGGCGTGGGCCGTTGGCTAGACGTTTATGCTTAATGCCTCACCTCTCTTGCCGTGATCATCACGATCTAGGTAGTTGTAAACGAAAGACCGTCCCCTTTGCTTGAGATGTCGTGAAACTCACCTTCCCTTTGAGATAGGTTTCGGCAAAAAGCTTCATGGAATAGGTTCCCAATCCCCGACCTGACTCTTCCTTGGTACTGAAATTACGTTGAAAAATCCTGGGAACGATATCTTCGGCAATAGCCTTGTTGTTCCAAACATTAAAGACGACATCCGCTTGATTTATGTCCAGCCAAACCTGCACCTCTCCGTCAGCATCGGTGGCTTCGAAGGCATTGGCCAACATATTCACCAAGATCCTTTGCAAGAGCATGGGATCGGTATGAATCGTCAGTTCGGGAGTATTGTTAACCACTCTCAAGGTCTTATTTTGTGCTACAGGATGGGTGGTGAACATCACCTTGAGATTGTTTAAAATGTCAGCCAATCGCACGGACTGGGATGAAACCCTATAGCTATGTGATCCACGATTGCTCAAGATACGTTGGATCTCGATTTCATGGGCCAGGGTTTCAGAGAGTTGTTTGATACGAGCGATAAAGGCCTCCCCGCTCTCCGGGCCACTCTGTTGCTCAAGCAACTGACAATTTAATTTCAAGGCGGCAATGGTGTTTTGTACATCGTGAAAAAAGACACGCTCTAATACACTTTGTTGTTGCTGCACAGTTACATCCTGAAGAAATAACAAGAGAAACCGTTGCTGGTATAGAGTAATAGGGCAACAACGCACTCTAAAATATAAATCAACTTCGGCATGATTTCGCCGAACAGTAGCCACACACACTTCTTCCTGAGGCTCATTCTCCGTTAAACAGGCCACCATGGAAATGGCCGCTCCGCAGGTACGACAAGATCGGCTGGTACCACAACCTCCTGGGTGGTCATGGGCATGAATACAGTCTAAGGCCTCTCCCGGACGCAGACCCAAAACCTCGCCCGGATCTTCAATCCCCATTAACTTCAGCAAGGCCTCATTAAGCACCAGAATCTGACGCTGCTCGTTCAAGACCGCCAAGCAACCACCGACCGTATCCATGAGACTGTCGATGACGGGATTGTGGCTGAGGCGTTCAATATCGGCCTTTAAACGCGGAGCATCAGCGCGTTCTGCACGGGCGAAGTAAGTACCGATCTGACTCATGGTTCCGTTCTCCTTGAACACTCACCATTATCAAATCAAAACAACAACTGTCAATAGGCGTTTTAGGCCCTACAACTTCACGACACTACCGCGTTCATTGTAGCACACCAACTCGTGCTTGCCTCCGGCATATTCCTGACTGGCGTTGATCACAATGGCCTTCTCACTATTCTGTTCGATCTGCGTGATCACGGCACGTTTGTCATTGGCCAGGTAATGTGAGACTTCGGGCGATACCGTTAACTCAATCTTCTTGATGTTCTTTTTGGAAACCGAGAGATTCAACAGGCGAATAATCTCGATCGCCAAAGACTCGTGACTCTTGACAAAACCCAATCCCGCACAGTGTGGACAGGCCAAGTAGGTGCTCGATTGCAGGGAGGATCGCATACGTTGCCGGGTCATCTCCACCACACCAAAGCGACTGATCGGCAATAGCTTGGCGCGAGCCCGATCGGCCTTGACGGCCTGACGGAAGACGCGTTCGATCTCCTTGCGATTCTTCTGAGTCCGCATATCAATAAAGTCACAGACAATCAATCCCCCCAGGTCGCGTAAGCGTAATTGACGAGCAATCTCCTCCGCCGCCTCCATGTTGCTTTCGAAGGCGGTCTGCTCGGCATTTTTGCGACCATGGTGACGCCCACTGTTGACGTCAATAGCGACCAAGGCTTCGGTTTGCTCGATGACAATAGAGCCACCACTCTTGAGTTGCACGGTGCGAGCCTGGATCTTATCGATTTCCGGTTCTATTTTATACTTGTGAAATAAGGGAACCGATCCTTCATAAAACTGTACCCGTCGACGTTGACGTGGGTAGGCATGGGCCAGGAAGTCGCGTATCTTTTTGACTACAGGTTCCGAGTCGCAAACGATCTTTTTAATCTGGCTATTGAAAACATCACGCATGGCACGGATCACCAAGTCCGACTCTTGATATAATTCACCTGGGGCCTTTTCACTGTCCATTCGTTTTTGGATGGCGCTCCAAAGTCGCTCTAAATAACGCAGGTCACTTTGCAGATCGCGCTTGGAGCAGCCCTCACCGGCCGTACGAACGATACACCCCACTCCCTTGGGAACACTGCTCTCTTCCAAGACTTCCTTAAGACGCTTACGTTCGTCTTCATCCTCAATCTTATGTGATACCCCGTTTTTCTTCATCCAGGGCATCATGACCAGGTACTTACCAGGCAAGGCGAGATAGGTACTGAGGGTTGGGCCTTTAGTTTTGTATCCTTCCTTGGTGACCTGTACGACAATCTCACTCCCTTTACGTAGACAATCTTGAATAGGCGGCCGATCCTTAAGAGATTGTCGACGGCCCACATTTTCAACAATATCCTCTTTCCTGCCATTGAAGTAACGGGGATGCAAATCACTGATGTGTAGAAAGCCGTTTCGTCCGATCCCCAAGTCGATAAAGGCGGCTTGAATACCGGCCTCGATATTGACAACCTTGCCTTTGTAGACATTCCCAACGTGGCTGCCCAGGCTGGCGCGTTCCACGTACAGTTCTTCCAGGGTGCCGTCCTCAACGACCGCGACGCGACATTCCTCGCATTCAGCGACATTGATAATCATTTCTCGTGACATTCAGTCTCTCCATTGCTTGCGACCACCGGGCCGCCCCAACCCTAGGTGGATTGCCATTGTATGGCACACCGTTTGATGGGAGCGGCCAGATGGTCGTACTCAAGCTCAAGTAATGCTAGTATTTCGTTAACTCTTAGAGACCCGGTGGGCCGGATCTCCACCTCGATCCACACGGATGGAGGCGTCAGTTGTATTGTCTGAACGAATGAACGAGCGTCCATGGTCTTGGACCGTCGCTGATGGGTTCGTTCAATAGGCCATTGTTCTGATTGCAGAAACGTTTCAATCCGCTGATCCAAAGCTTTTAGATCCACCTGCGTATCCAGAGACAACACATAACGGGCTGCCTGCGGATGCCACTTCACCTTGGGCTCGGTGGTCTCAAGCCCGACAAGCTTAATGCCCTTAGGGCAATGCTGCTGTAATTGCGTCAGCACCAGCCGTTCCCAGACGGCCAAGGCATCACCCTCTTCGGGAGCAACGTTAGTCCACAACTGTAGGCACAGCAAATCGCCTTCGGATTCCAAACCGACCGACTTGGGCAGGGGCAGTGACATCCGGGGATGCGGATTGAACCCTTCACTGAAGCGCAAAGGCAAGCGGGCGCGCACACAGGCACGTTCGAACACACGCATCAACTCAGCGTGTGACAGATGGCGAGCCGTGCCCACGACCTCCCATTGTATCACCACTCCGATGGGGCGTTGGGTCACGCTCGGTTCCGCCGCTGACACCTCGTTCGGCGTCAAGCGGTTCACTTGATTTGCATCAGTCTGCTCCATGGTTATTTAAAGAGCTGCGTTGACCGATTCGGCATGTCCCGCTAATAGGCTTCCGGGATAATGTCTCGAGCCGTGCCCCGCAAAAAACTGGTTATTTGTCTCTCTGAATTCATCCCCAAGGCCTTACGCGCGACCTTGTTGCATTCCGCCATGGTCACGGATCGGATGATCTGCTTGATCTCCGGGATCATAGGCGGGCTCATGGATAAATTACGAATACCCATACCCAACAGTAGCATAATGTATTCGGGTTCTGAGGCCATTTCGCCGCAGATACTCACATCGATACGGGCCTTGTACGCATCCTGTACTACCGTACGGATCAAACGCAAGACCGCAGGATCTACTGCTGAATACAGGGTGGCCACCAACTCGTTACCACGGTCAACGGCCAGGGTGTATTGGGTTAAGTCGTTGGTGCCGATACTAAAAAAGGCACTCTCATACGCAAAAGTCGCAGCGGTTAAGGCTGCGGCCGGAGTTTCGATCATGATCCCAACCTGGAGGTCGCGATCATAGGGTATTTTTTCTTCATCCAGATCTTCCATAACGTCCCGCAAGATCATCTTGGCCTGGCGGAGTTCCTGGAGATTGGTCAGCAAGGGGAACATTACCCTGACCTTGCCCAAAACGGAGGCACGCAAGATGGCCCGCAACTGGGTCTTGAACATGGCGAGGTTTTGCAGGCAATAGCGAATCGACCGCAATCCCAAGAAGGGATTGGGCTCGCGTGACATGCGTTGTTCCTGGGTGTATTTATCGGCGCCCAAGTCTACCGTGCGAATGGTTACCGGGCGGCCTGAAAATGCCTTGATGGTCTTGGCATAGGCCTGGTAGTGTTCATCCTCAGTGGGCTCGGTTTCGCGATTGAGGTAGAGGAATTCCGTACGATACAAGCCAATCCCTATCCCACCCCGTTCCAAGACGGCATCGCTTTCATCGGGAAATTCGATATTGCCCAACAGTTGGATCTCGATGCTATCCCGTGTAATGGCAGGCTTTTCACGAATACCAACGAGCCGTTGCTCCAAGGCATTGAACTCGTCACAATACTTGCGATATTCGTTGAGGGTTTCCTCGTCCGGATCGACGACCACAATACCGCGG
The DNA here is from genome assembly GCA_963662565.2 of Sedimentisphaerales bacterium. Lineage (GTDB taxonomy): Bacteria > Planctomycetota > Phycisphaerae > Sedimentisphaerales > Anaerobacaceae. The sequence continues at coordinate 151,282 of CAXXXG010000008.1, forward strand.
TTGCCATCAATGATGATGGTCCCTCCAGCTCGGGCCTGATCGGTTAGGTCTTCCAACGCCACCACGGCGGGAATGCCCAGGGAGCGGGCCACAATGGCACTATGGCTGGTACGACCACCGGCATCCGTGGCCAAGCCCTTAACCCAGCGTCGATTAAAGCCTGCCGTTTGGGTTGGACTCAACTCACGTGCCACCACCACGACTTCCTTGGAAAGATGACGGAGGTCCTCGCGTTGACGACCCAACAACTGACGTAGTACACGGCGTTCGATATCATGAATATCCGCAGCACGTTCGCTGATGTAAGGATCCGGGACACTACTGAAATGCTGCGCTACGCGATGCAATACCGCCGAAACCGCGTATTCAGCAGAAACCGCATCCTTTTGAATCATTTCGGTGATATCTTTGCGTAGGCTCCGGTCCTTGAGAAAACGCAAATGCACAGCAAAGATGTCTTTAATCTTACCGGTTCCGAGTTGATCGGCCTGGGTTTCCAAATGACTGAGTTCTTCAATGGCCGAACGAAAGGCTTGACGGACACGCTGGATTTCTTGACTACGTTGAGAGGGCCGGACCGTCCGCTTGGGGATACGGTAATCTTCGCTATCGATCAACAACGTCTCGGCAATACAAATGCCGGGCGAAGCAGCTATTCCCTTTTTTATTTCCATATCCTGAACTCAGGAGTGGGGTCCTCATCCCTCGTCGAAGACGCGAACCTCCACCAGCTCCTGCAAGGCCTTGATGGCCTCTTGAGCATCCTTCCCTTCGGCACGCAGTTGTAAGGTGGTCCCGCAAATCGCCGCCAACATACTCATCTGCATGATACTTTTACCATCGACGGATTGCTTGCCATCACTGACGGTTAGCGTGCTTTGATAGCGGTTGGCTAGGTCGACGAACTGCATGGCTGGGCGCATATGTAAGCCTTCTTCGTTTTTGATCTGCACGGAAGTCTCACACACTTGGTCTGACAACGCCCTGTCTCCTAGGCCCTTTGAAGAAGCTTATACGAACTTACCATGAAGGATTCTCGTCCGCTTCCAACAGTAAATCTTTGATCTTTTCCACGGTGTCACACTGTCGCATAAACCGCCTGAACTTTTCTTGCTGGATGTGTTTGAACACCCCTTCCATGGCTTGTAAATGCAACTCAGGCTGGTCTTCCGGGCTAAGTAACAACAACACCGAAAACACGGGTTGTTTGTCCAAGGCAGTAAAATCCAATCCAGCCGGACACACTGCTACGGCCCCAGTGACCTTGGTGATGGCAGGATGCTTGACATGCGGAACAGCCACGCCCTTGCCCATCCCCGTACTTGCCTCATTCTCGCGGTTAGTGACCGCCTGCACTAACTCTTCACATTTACCGGCCGGCAACTTGCCAGCTTTATCCAATGATTCCACCAAGGCGCGAATCAATTCGTCGCGATCGGTGGTGGTTTGATTCGGCAAAGCCGCTTCGAAACAGATAAAATCTGCGAACTTCATAAATTATAGCCCCATATATCACGTTTGTTCGCGTTTCATTACAACTTGAAACGCAGGTGTTACCGTCTATTGCACGTCAGGGACAGCGGGTTTATCATGACTGTGCTTGTGATTCCGTTCTTTTTCCTTTTTCTTACTCAATTGCCGTTCCAGCTTATGCACAGCCATGTCAATACAGGTATACGTGTCTGTGCCAGCCTCGGATGCCACAAACATATTGCCGTGCTCACCCCGGGCAATCACCTCAACGCTGAATTGCCCCCCGTCACTGCCATCCACGATCACTTCCACCTGATTAATCCCATTGTAATACCGAGGTAACTTAGAGGTCTTCTCCTCGGCATGTGCTCGCATGGCATCAGTTACTTCGATGTGCTTACCAGTCATTGTGAAAAGCAATGTTAGTCTCCTAACAAAGAGTTAATGTTTTGTGTTATCTTATACCAACCTATTATTCGCACAAAACCCGGCTTAACTTACGTAAAATGCGTTTTTTTCTGAGATCAGCCTCCATACGGCCGCCCCTGGCATTCAAAGATTATAAGACTCAACGGTCCTGAACAGCCAGATCCATCTGTATTATTTTGGCCATAGGGTACCACCCATTAAGCGTTTTGTAAACCCGAACCTAATAGGACAATAAGCCGTAATCGAGAAACGAGGCCAGCTTTAAAATGGTTTTTTTACGGAACCTCGTCAACTCAAAGACTCAAAATGATTTACACCTCTGAATCGGGAGTTTCTACCAGTGAAGGAGACTCAGGCAAATGCCCCCCAATAAGGTGGATAACCGCTCCCGGCAGTGAGCTCAGGACCCAGATAGCTCGCTGACAAATGGCCAGGGCCAAGGCGAGCTCCTCTGGTACTGAGGCTAAGCTCGCAAAGAGCAAAACAATCCCACCTTCGAGAAATCCAGCCCCAGCTATACTAATGGGCAATGCAGCAACAACCCATGTGATGGGAAAAATGACAAAATAATGCCGTAAATCGGCCTCAATGCCCAAATTACCCCCTAATAGCCAAAAACCAATGATCGTCAGAGACTGGAGAGCTAGAGTCAGAATCAAGGCCACTATCAGAGTCTGAGGACTTTTACAGTATAACAGCAAGGCGAGTTTGACTTTGTTAGCGGCTTCAATCGACTTGTGTTTAAGGGTAATACTGAAATTAAAGATCTGCTTGCGAATCCCTGGTATCAGCATCGCAACAACACCCAATAGGACCAGAATTCCCACTATTCCCAATGAAATAAAAAGATTATTTGACGATTCTGTCTCTCCACTGGCTTGAGGGACTTGCGGCAGGGGATCTTTCATTAAAAATCCATAGGATATCAGCCCCATAGCCAAGATAGATAACAAACCAACAATACGGTCTACAAACACGCTGAGGGCAGATTCAACCTTTTTGTCGGTATGCTGAGCAACGTACCAGGCACGCACCAGATCGCCCCCCACCGAACTGGGCATCATGTTGTTGAAGAATAGCCCCATCAGATGGAGTCGAATGGCCGGACCAGGAGGTAGAGGTATACCCTGTGAATGCAACAATAGACGCCAACGAAATGCCAAAACCACCTGTCCGGCGAAATATATTCCTAATGCCACACCAAAATACAGAGGATTCAAGCTACGTAAAATGTCCACCAACCGATTGAGATCTTTGTCGAAAAAAACCCATCCAACAGCAACCAGGGCCACTATAATACGCACGATTAACGATAAATGCCCTTTGCTAGAGCGATGATCTGTCTGCATTAAATCCTTCCTAAACTCTCAGTTCCCATGCCATTCAGAGCGAACACCATATCTAGTTGCATCATAAAAGGTTAATCAATGAGCTGCAAGAGAATCACTAGCCTTAAGTTATGGATTCAGGCGAACACACTCAATACCACCATAAGATTAAAAAAAACCTCATTACACCTAAAATTCGATGCCTAAAGCTATGCCCCCCCTAACACTAATTATTGAAGACCCGATTCACTCCATCCACACTAAAATAAAGCTCAGGATGACAACACAGCTTTTATCGGAACCCATCACCATAAAATAGCCCCATCCAACTAGAGTTTATTACAAAAAATAGCTACTTGTCACAAGTCTGATAAATTAACCCGATTCACCCCTAATTTACTGTATTTTATCACAATTTACCCCTTGAAGAGTCACACCTCCATATTAAGATGCATCTTAATCAGTAAACTGCCTTATTTTTCTAGACCTCCCATATTAGCGGTGGTATAAATTATCGGTATCATCTACATGTATGCCGTCAACTGAGAGGCGGCCAACATTTTCATGGAGGACCGATCATGACAAGTCGAATGACACATCAGATGCAATCTTTAATGGTTACACGAAGTAAACATGGTATTGCCAACAGCGTGAAGGGATCCTTGCTGGGGATAAAAACTATGAAAATGAAGATGAGTAAAGTTCGTTGCTTCTTGACCGGCTTGATGTTGATCAGTTGCTTAAGCGGTTTGGTAAAGGCAGAAACCCAATACACCTACAATATCAAGGTTGATGCCGCTGGCGATTTTATCAGCGGTAGCGGCACTGGGTATCTCAACTCATGGTATTATTACCCCTCCGTAGATCAGTACGTGATGTGGTTCGACAACGGCGAATTCGAAGACAACACCTCTGTAAAAACAAAACTGGGCGTTACGGTCTCACCGATTTCGACGGCTCTCACCAGCTTTAGTTACGATACGGATTATTGTTGGTCAACAGATAAGTGGAGCGACGCGGGTGACTCGACCCCCCCTTTGCCTGATGATGTTCAGGATAGCACGACCTTCTCCAAGTATATTAGCACATCTAGCTTTTTCAGTGCCACCCGCTCCACAGCAATCGGCACTGTCTCACACTCCAACCAACTCAAAACCATCCGCGGGTACAATCCCGCCTGGATAGGATTTATGGTGGCTGGATCGAATGCAACCATGGGCCATACCATCGTCTTAGGGGTGGAAGACGATACCAGTACCCCGGATCCTACGGGTGCTTGCTGTAACGAAAGTACAGGGAGCTGTACCATTACGACCATGGCCAATTGTGCCTATACATGGCTAGGAGCCGGTACCACCTGTAGCAGTTGCAATTCTTCTACATACACTTACGACTATGGCGATGCCCCGGCAACATATCCTGTTCTCGAGGCTGATAACGGAGCTAAGCACTATATGATCGAAGGCTTCTGCTTAGGCAGTATCATCAGTGCCGAACCCGATGGTCAACCCAGCGTCGCAGCCAACTTGGATGACGATGACGGAGTGGAATTCCCTACCGATCTAGTGACTGGTAGTTTGGCCACCATTGACATCACCGCCACGACCTCTTTGGGTCTGCTTTCGGCTTGGATGGATTTCAACGGCGATGGGGATTGGGAAGATGAAAATGAACGACTCTTCACCGACGTGCAACTGTCTGCCGGAACCAACAGCTTGACCACCCTGATCCCTTCTACTGCGAAGCCAGGCACCAGCTATGCTCGCTTCCGTTATAGCACCAATAGTGGCCTGTCTGTTTATGGAACGGCAACCGATGGTGAAGTTGAGGATTACTTGGTTGTCATTAAATCACCGGACACCGATATCCCCACGTTACCTTTCGGGGCACACCTGCCCAACCGCGTCTATTCACCGATTACCAGCCAGATCCCATTAATCTTGGATGAGGTCAACGGCACAATGCTGGGTTATGCCTGTGGCTCTCTCTATGAAGAAGGCCCCATTATCGCTGACGATTGGACGGCCCGGGATGCCCTCCCTCTGATGGGCGTTCGTTGGTGGGGTATTTTCGATAACTGGACCGACGCTTCCCTACCCGCCGATGCTCCCACCGGTTTTCACATCGCCGTTTGGAGCAACAACAGCACCGAGCAAGTGCCTAGAAAAATGCTGTGGGAGCAAACGGTAACAGAACCTGCCATCAGTAATGCAGGTATCATTGACACCTCTAGCGGCATGTATAGCGATGAGGAAATCGGCTCTGATGAGGAACTTCCCCTACACCACAGCGTCTGTTTCGAATTCGCCACTCTCTTCTCTCAGGAAGACTGGTTCTACCCTGAAAATGCCGGTGCCACCTACTGGCTCAGTATCAGTGCGATCTATGACAGCACCCCGACCTATACCTGGTCCTGGCTCTCAGCAGACGCCACCAATGGCTTAACCGCTCAACAGATTCTGGGCACCACCAGTACATGGCCCCCAACGATTGGAAGTATCGTGGATACCGAATCCCTCATCTCCAACTGGGATGTCACCTTTGAACCGATCACTTCTGAAGGCAATCCAAGCTACAATCTCTATGACGGTTGGCTGGGAGATCTCAATGGTGATGGAGTGGCTGATCAGAAGGATTTCGAAGATCTGATTAAGCTGTTTGTGTTGTAACCATCACCCAAACGAGCTTTTACCAAGACAAAGCCACGTTATGAATCAAATCATAGCGTGGCTTTTTTATCTTCTGTGAATAAGAACCCTATCGTTCTCCCATGGGACCGCCAAAAGGAGGAGGACCACCCCCTTCTGGGAATCTGTCGGGAGGGCCCCCTGGTCCCCCTGGACCATGACCTCGATGAGGCGGTTGGGTGTTGGAAAGGACCTCTTCGAGAAGTTCACGAAAAAGAATTTGTTGGTCGTCGTCGCACAAAGCGATAATATTACGAAAATGATCCAAACGCATCAGTTCAATACGGGACTGGATCTCAGCGACATGTTGGGCTAAACCCTCTACGTCTGAAGGCGACGAAGTGTCTTGAAAAAGGGTTTCATGCAAATGGAGTCGGGCCTCAAACAGTTGATCCTGTAGCTCGCGTAGATTTTGGAAATCCTCATCCCATTGGCTTCTCAACTGTTCCGCTTGATCTGGACGCAAACGTAATTGACTGATGATAAAATCAGAGGCTCCCCCCTGTGCATCAGGAGGTCCCCCAGGTGGCCCCTGACGCCCCATCATGGGCCCTGGATAATCCATCCCCTCATGAGAATCCATCAAGGCCATATACAGGGTCCCTAAGGCCATAAGGTTCAACACGACCAGCAGCGCAACCAGTCCGATCAATACCCGTTGCTTCTTGAATTCATCCATGCGGTGTCTACTCCCCGGACCACGTCCACAGGACTCCCTGGGACTGATAACCGTATTCCTGAGCTAATTGGGCCGCCGGATTGGAAGTCGCGTCAATAGGGCCAGAGTCATGGGCAACCGTACGCCAGACCTGGACCGTAATGGCCACATTCAGGGCCACCACCGCAACAACCAGACTAGGACGTAAACATAACCCAAACCATCCCCGGATCGAGCGGGATTGGGGGCCCGTTTCGAGCGACTCAATACGACGCATTAACCGGCTGTGAAACCATGGATCGGCCTTGATCGTTTCCGGCTGATCCAGCGTCGCTAAGGTTCGTTCCGTTTCTGGATCGGGTTGTAACGGCATTTGCTTCATAACTAGACCTTTCAAGGGTTTTGACGTCGTAATCCCAATGAACAGGTGCCCTTTTCAAGTTTTTTTATGGTAATAACGCATTAAATAATCCGCAAGTCGCTTTCTTCCCCGGTGTAGTAGTGATTCCACGGCCACCCTTGTGATCCCCATAATCTCAGCCACTTCAACCGTACTGAGTTGCTGCATTTTATGTAACAACATCGCCACCTTCTGACTTTCAGGCAGGGTTTCAAGGGCACAATAGAGAAGTGCTCTACGTTCTTTTTCTTCCAGGATCTCCTGTGGCCCTGGATCATCTGAGGCCTCAAAAAGGACCTCCGCGGCCTGATCCTCAAATCCCAAGAGGCGTTTGACCTGCCCTAGGCGTTTTTTACGGTTCTTTCTTCGAATGAAATCGAGTGATTTGGTCACGGCAATGCGATAGATCCAGGTCGATAATCGGGATTGGCCCCGAAATCCCCCTACGGATTGATAAACCTCTAAAAAAACCTCCTGAGCCAAGTCCTCAGCATCCTGGCGATTATGGACAAACCGGTAACAGGTCCCCACTACCCTATCCTGATACTCCAGGATCAGATCCTCAAAGGCTCCAGGAGCCCTTTGCTGTAATCGCTCTAACTGCTCCGTCGGTTTCATCCCAATTGATTCTGGCCTCGTAGCCTTCATTTCTCACAGTCAATTTGGTTCCTTTATACAGCAAGGCCTGCATTTGGTCGATATAGCAGTTGAACAGTTTTTTGGGGGCAATGCCATGACAAGCAAGACGATACTCGTGATCGATGACGAACAAGACATCCTCTTTATGCTGGATAAAGGTCTCACGTTACAGGGATATCGCGTTCTGACCGCCGATAATGGAGCTGATGGCCTCAAGCTAGCCCAGCAAGAACAACCCGATACCATTATCTTGGACGTGGCTATGCCCGAAATGGACGGCCCTGAAGTGGCCACCCATCTGCGTGAGAACGCACGCACCCGTGAGATCCCCATCGTCTTCCTGACCGCCTTGATCAGCAAGGAAGAGGAGGCCCATTATCGCCACTTTGTGGCCAACAATATTACCCTGGCCAAACCGTTTGATACCGAGGAACTGGCCGAATTAATCGAATCCACCATCCTCGCTTAGGATTCCATCATCCCAAGGATCATCCAAGTCACGACGCACCTGTTCAATACGACAGGGAGGAATGGCCGACAGAAATTGCCCACCATACCGCCGAGTGACAATGCGACTGTCGAGGACAACCACACTGCCCTGGTCATGTTTAGAGCGAATCAAACGGCCGAACCCCTGTTTGAATTTGATGATGGCCGCAGGCAACTGATAGTCCATAAAGGGATTGCCGCCCTGTTGACGAATCTGTTCCATGCGTCCGGCCAACAAGGGCTGATCAGGCACGGCAAACGGCAATCGCATGATCATCACATTGGTCAAGGCATCACCGACCACATCGATTCCCTGCCAAAAGCTATCGGTCCCAAAAAGGACATAGACCCCCGGCCCTTTGAAGGTTCGCAATAAAGAAGAGCGATCCTGGCTCGGTCCTTGACGCAATAGGGTCACTCCCATGTCGAGCAACCAGTCTTCTAAGATCGCAGCTGTTTTATCCAACATGGCATAACTGGTAAACAAGACCAAACTACGTCCCTCGTGACGCAATAGATAGTCTTTGATCACCTCCACGGCTGCGGGGATGAACTGGGGAGCGTTGGGCTCGGGTAGACTGGTCTCTAGATACAACGTCGCCTGGGACTGGTAATCAAAGGGAGACCCCAAACGCAACCCATCATACTGATCCAATCCAATACGCTGAGCAAAGAAATGAAAGCCCGAGGTATCCTCCGGGGCCGCCGTACTGAGTGTCGCACTGGTCAGGATCACACCCTTGATGGGGTCGAACAGGCAACGTTTCACATCGGGGCCCACATTTAAAGGAGCACTCTTGAGCCGAACACGCCCTGATTCCCGCTCGTCCACTTCGATCCAGTAGACGTGATGATCCAACCGTTGTCCCAGAAAGGCCCCCAGGTCTTCGACCAACCCGGTACAGCGTTCGATAGCCCGCCGCAATTCAAAGCGTTCGTCGTCATCATCACGATCTTTTTGAATTTTACGCAACTGCTTGGCCAACTGCTTGAGTTCAGCAGTGATACTATCCGGAACCACGTGCTGGGGACAACGTCCTTGCGCCTGTCGTTCATGACGTCGATACCATTGTCGTACTTCATCGAAGAAGACCTCGGTAACATGACGTGCCTTCTGAACCTGATCAATGATGTCATTGGCCCCGATGACCGCCAGCAGTCCCCGGCGGCGACGCGGATGATAGAGACTGTTGAGCAGGCTCTTAACCCGCCCAGCGCTGATGTCCAGGCCAAAGTGCTCCTCTGCGACCCGCTCCAGGGTATGGGCCTCATCCAGCACCAGCATCCGATATTCCGGCAGCAAGGCATAACCGCTATCCTTGAGAACACAATCGCTAAACAACAGGGCATGATTGGCAACGATTAAATCCGCCTGCTCCCACGACAGCCGTGCCCGCCAATAGAAACATCGATCGTAATGACGGCACTTACGGCCACGGCAATTACCGTGTTCGCTTTTAACCGCATCCCACACCTGGGCACTGGGCACAAAGGGCGTTGTACTGAGCGATCCCTCTTCAGTCTCATCGGCCCACTCACCCAGGGTGACCAGTTCACCCAGTGACACATCCACCAACAGACGGTTACGCTGCAAGGCAAACTTCAAACGCCGCGGGCAGAGGTAATGCCCCCGCCCCTTGGCCAAGACTGCACGAAATGAGGTCTTCAGACAACGCTGCAAGGTGGGGATGTCTTTCTCGATCAGCTGCTCCTGCAGATTAATGGTGTAGGTACTGATCAAGGCCCGTCCCTCACCGGCAAAGACCTGTTCGAGCACAGCCAGTAAATAAGCGAAGCTCTTGCCCACCCCCGTACCCGCCTCCACGGCCAGATGACGTTTCTTGCCAAGAGCGGCTTGTACGGCACAGGCCATCTCGATCTGCTCGTTTCTAGGCTCGTAATGGTCCAAGACCTCGGCTAGAGGGCCAGACTCAGAGAGCCATTGTCGTACCGCATTGTCCTGGGCATACTGTATCATGGAAAGAGCCACTTTATCACAGGTCATGCCCCTGAGCAATGCCCCAGGTCTTGCATTCACCTCGTCGCCTCCCTATACTGACAGGATGATCGATTTTGGTGTATCCGAACCCAAACAACAGGCCCTTATGCAACGCATGTCTGCCTGTGGGATAAATGAGCAGGATCTGGAGGAACGCTATATCCGCAGTTCCGGACCCGGGGGACAACATGTCAATAAAACCTCAACCTGTGTGGTCTTACACCATCGCCCGAGTGGCCTACAGGTCAAGTGCCAAGACAGTCGGAGCCAATTGCTGAACCGCTTCTACGCCCGGCGACGACTCTGTGAATTGTTGGAGGAAAAACAGTTGGGTACGCTGAGCCCGGCAGCGAAGAGAATTGCGAAACTGAAGAAGCAGAAAGATCGGCGGCGACGTCGTAGGAAGCCATTCTCGTAAACATAGAGGTGGTGGGGCCACTCCTTATTCGTCGGAAGCGATGGAAAAAACCTTGCTATCCCACTTCACACCCTCTTTATGACTTAAGGCCGTGCTTAACAAAACCGCGGGTTTTTTGTTTTCAACCCCCACTCGAAGGGTAACGCCTTTGTCCATCAAGGCAGGGACTCCCGTAATACTCAGGATCTGATGTTTGCGACAATAAGCCAAGGCGTCCTCTAATTGCTCGGCAGCCCCAATATACATAACGGCAGGTCCCTCAGGTGCTTGAGATGGAATTTGTTCCACAACGACAATATTGGCGAGATTGGATTGACCAATTGTTCGACCAATCGCGGGCTTCATCGATCGAGCAAATTGAGGTGCGTTTACTACATAAATCACCAAATCCCCCCCCTGAGTGATGTTCTCGTTATACGCCAACAATTTAATGAGCAGGGCGGCTTGGATATTCATGGGGGCCTCACTAAGGGTACGTGCTAACGCCGGCATCGCTAAGCTGGCTACAAGAATAACCCTCAGTAAGGACTGGTGTTTTTTTGTGATATCTCTCTGCATTCCTTTTCTCAGCTTAAAACATCTCTCATGCCCATCCCTGACACAAAGTATCCTCACACATCATTATGTAACAACTCCAATCTTTAATTCCATCGGCTAGTCACAATTTCCTCTTAAGCGAGGCAGGGTTGTTTGATGATATTTTCTTGTTTTTTTACATTTGACTCCTCATCAAGATAATCATTGCCCCATCCTCTCACGATCACCTTTTCATCAAATAAAGACTAAACCGTCGCCCCAACATCGCGCAACCCGGGTGAATCCTATAAACTTCACTTAATTTTCTGACGATATAGCTCGGCTGAAACATGGCGTAATGCGCCAATCCTTCAGAGAATGTTGCGGACAAACTATATGAACACAAAGGACTCTTCAATCCAGAGCCAACGAACAGCTTCGTCATGGGATCGCTATCGCCCCATGATCCAACAGCAATTGCAAAGCCTTTACGGCCTGGTTTTACAGGACCACGAGCTCCCTAGCCTTAGGCAAGCGGTAGAACACCGTCTCGGGTACCTCCAGATTAATTCGATCAGCCAATATTTCGATTTACTCAACAGCAATCACAGTCAGGAGTGGCGTGAACTCGTCAATGTCGTCACCATCAACCACACCTTCTTTTTTAGAAATCAACCGCAATTTACGGTCCTGGAAAACACCGTTTTACCAGAACTGATACGACAGAAGAAAAAGATCTCTCCCTATAAAAAACCCACTCTAACGATCTGGAGTGCAGGTTGTTCGACTGGAGAGGAACCCTACTCCATTGCCATGTTGCTGAGCAAATGCCTCAATCTAGAGGATTGGCACATCGAGATCCTGGCCACCGATATATCCGAACAGGCCCTATCACTGGCCCGACAGGGGACCTACAGTTCCAATGCGGTTGGATCCCTTGACCGCACCTACAGTATTCCGTTTTTTAAGCCCATAAATGATGATCCGTCACATTTTCTGATCCATGAGGATATTAAAAGGATGGTCCGATTTGATTACCTCAATCTAATAGACTCTCCATTTCCTCAGCAAATCGATATCATTTTTTGCCGTAATGTCATGATCTATTTCGATACGTCATCCATACAAAACATTATAAAACGTTTCGAACAATCCCTTTCAAATCCGGGATACTTGTTTATCGGACACTCCGAAAGCCTGCATGGTCTATCCCACGACTTACATCTGTGTCATGATCAAGAGGGCATCTTCTATCAGAACACCGCCCCACATTCAGCACCCGGCCGTGAACTGGTTCAGCAGCGCATTCATCAACGTCCCAAGCGACATTTAGTGGCCATTCCAGCGAAACCCCTGCAATCCGAGAGTCCCAGACCCCTGGCCCAACAGCTCCAGGATATCAACAGTGCTTATCATCAAAAGGATTATCCTCGCGCCCTACGTTTGAGCCAACAAACTCGCCAAGATTACCCCGACGTTTGTGAGCCACTGTACTATATGGCACAGATTTATCTAAACCAGCGAGACTTTGATCTCACCAGCCAATCCTTACACCAGTTATTGAAACAATATCCCATGTATGCCCCTGGATATTATCTAAAGGGAATTCTCGCATTAGAACAGCGTGATCTGGAGCAAGCCAAAACCTATTTAAAAAAAGCGGTTTACATCCAACACGAATTCCCCATGGCTTACTTTTCATTGGGATTGGTTTACAGTCAAAACAACGAGGCAGATGCCGCCATTCGTGCTTATCGCAACACACTGAAAATTCTGATGCAACAAGATGACTTTGAACGAGAAGTCGAGCACAGTGGTGGGTTTACCCATGAGACCTTGATATCCATATGCCATAACAGCATTGAAAGACTAAAGGTGCACTATGAAGCTTGTCATATTCATGCTTAATGACCGAGAGTATGCCATTGACGTCATCCAGGTGCGAGAGGTCATCCGCGTGACGACCATCCTTCCCCTGCCTGATGTCCCGGCCTGGATTGAGGGGATTATCAATCTCCGGGGTGAAGTCATCCCCCTCCTGTCATTGACACGCAAGCTTGGACTCGGCACGCAAACTCAATGCGACCTCAATCGCGTCATCATTGCTCACCGCCAAGAGCGATGCTTTGGCATTCTGGTGGATAGCGTGCTGGGCGTTAAAACCATTTCCAAAAAAGATATCAGCATCCCGGATGATATCTTACGAGAAAGCGGCACCATTGAGGCCGTCGCCAAGATTGAGGAGCGTATGGTTCCCCTCTTGGATCTTTTTAGCCTATTAAGTGAATCAGAAACACAAACTCTCCAAGGGACATCTCATGCACCCGAAATGGTATTGTGCGGTGATCCCAATAGCGAATCAAATGAGAAGGCCAGGACGAAGGAGTACGATCTATGAAGTGGGGTTTAAAATCCAAAATTAAAATCGCGACGTCACTCACCTTAGTGTTGCCAATATTGATGTTGTTGGGCATCGTCTATGTCGGCATGGGGATATATCTCAAACCTTACTGGAGCGAATCTCCTCAAACGATCGATGGCCTCAATCGATTTACCCTGCTACTCATGGGTGCGGGAACCCTATTCACCTGTATCGGCATTGGGATCAGCTTCTGGCTGGCTAATCACATTTCTCGCCCGATCATTAATTTAGTCACAGCAGCCAACCAACTGGCACAAGGCAACCTGAACATCTCAGTTCCTATCGAAGGCAACGACGAACGAACGGTTTTGGCTCGTGCCATCGCCACCCTGGCCCAGACGATCACGGGTATTGTCAGCCACTCCGACAATACCGTCAGCCGCATCGCCCTGGTCCAAAAAGAGATTCTCGGTTCCTGTGAAGACCAAGCTGCCGGAGCCCGTGAGCAAGCTTCGTCGGTCAGCCAAACCAGTTCAGCCGCCGCGGAACTGTCCAAGACCAGCGAACAAATCGGTGAGAACATCAAAACCATCAGCCAGATGGCCAATCATGTCCTGACCGGGATGGAAAAAATCAAAGAAGCCACCGATCAAACCAATCAGATTCTCACCAGCCTCAACGATAAATCCAAGCAGATCGGAAATATCACCGAACTGATCGACGACGTGGCCGACCAGACCAACCTCCTGGCCGTCAATGCCTCCATCGAAGCCGCTCGCGCTGGAGAACAGGGGCGTGGGTTTACCGTCGTGGCCGATCAAATCAGTAAATTGGCCGACTCCACCGCCAAGAGCACCAAGGACATCACCAGCCTGGTCGAGATGATCCAGCATGAAATGTCCAATGCCATCATCGCCATGGAACAGAGTCTGGTGGGGGTCGAAGAAGAGATCCAACTGGCCAAGGATTCGGCGGCCAAGTCACGAGAAATTGCCATGAGCGCCAATCAACAGATCAGCGGTTCGAGACAAATCGCCGACGCCATGGTTGGGATCGAGAGCACGATGCAACAGATTGCATCCGGCGCCCAACGAAGTGCCAACGCCGCTAGCCAGCTCACTGGCCTGGCCGATGAACTCAAACAATCGATGACTCAATTTTCCCAATCACACTTGTCCTCCACGAACAATGATCACTCCAGATCAACGGGAGAAACGAAATATGCGTAATTCATGGAATATCAGTCTGCGTTGGCGTTTGCTGGGAGGCTTTTTGTTGGCCGCTCTGTTTACGATCTTATCCGGTGTCAGTGGCATCGTCTCTTTGCAACGCATTCGTCATAATATGTCAGTCACAGCGAGCCAAGTGAGTGATAACGTACATGAACAGAGCGACCAAACCAACGTGGTCATCAATCTACGCGACATTTTGGATAAGATCCATTCAGCCACAACCACAGAAGAACTCGATCTGGTTGAACAGCGGATCTCATCGGGAAAAGATGTCCTCATGACCATGCGTCTGAAAGAATTGCTTGAAGCCAAGAGGCAACAAAAGACCTCGGCTGAACTGATGGCCCAGTATGATCAAACTTTAAATGAATCCCTCAACGAGATTAATACTCAACTCTCCGAGATCGTTGATAATATCACCTTTGAAGTCCTCTTAGGAATCAGTGATGTCATCGAGACCTCTTTGAGCAATGCCAGTCTGAACGATCCCAATGATACACAGGCTGCCGATGCTATCAGTCAATATGTTGACAACGCCCTGACCAAGATTAAATCGGCACTGAGTGCCCGTGCCAGTATTCTGGAACTCCACTTGGCGATGACACGTACATCGGGGGCCACAGACCTGGATATTCCCAAAGAATATGCCAATCTGGCAGAACGCCTGTTTACTTTTATCAACGCCCAACTGGATCCACTGGACCAGGAAACCGGCATTGATGAGGTCGAAAAATATCTGGAACAATTGTATGCCTGTAGTCCCAAGTTCACCCAGGCCAAAACTGCGGATATTCAATCGGCACAGTCCTTGGCACAAATTTCTTCTGAAATCTTTGATGAGGCCCGCACCCGCAGTCTACAGGTCCTAACCAGTTCATCGGAACTAGAAAAGAACGTCAATCAACAATTCGTTGGAAGTTCTCGTTTCACCCAAAAATCGATGGCCGTCCTGGTCGTGATCTCATTGGTGGCATTTTCTCTCTCACTGACCAGCGGCATTCATATGGCCCGCTCTATCGCCCGATCGATCAACCAGGTGGTTCAACGTGTCAAGGATGTAGCCGATGGCAACCTGACTCAGTCATTAAAAGCCAACGGCACCGATGAAATCGGCATGCTGGCCACCCATTTCAATGGCATGGTAGGCAACCTCAAAGAGATCTTGTCACGCATCCAAGGCGTCGCTGTCCAGATTACCAGCACTGGACAGGAAATCCGCAGCATCAGTGAAGCTCAGGCCTCAGGCGCAACCGAACAGTCCTCAGCCGTAAGCGAGACCAGTTCAGCCGCCGCGGAACTGTCCAAGACCAGCGAACAAATCGGTGAGAACATCAAAACCATCAGCCAGATGGCCAATCATGTCCTGACCGGGATGGAAAAAATCAAAGAAGCCACCGATCAAACCAATCAGATTCTCACCAGCCTCAACGATAAATCCAAGCAGATCGGAAATATCACCGAACTGATCGACGACGTGGCCGACCAGACCAACCTCCTGGCCGTTAATGCCTCCATCGAAGCCGCTCGCGCTGGAGAACAGGGGCGTGGGTTTACCGTCGTGGCCGATCAAATCAGTAAATTGGCCGACTCCACCGCCAAGAGCACCAAGGACATCACCAGCCTGGTCGAGATGATCCAGCATGAAATGTCCAATGCCATCATCGCCATGGAACAGAGTCTGGTGGGGGTCGAAGAAGAGATCCAACTGGCCAAGGATTCGGCGGCCAAGTCACGAGAAATTGCCATGAGCGCCAATCAACAGATCAGCGGTTCGAGACAAATCGCCGACGCCATGGCCAGCATCGATCGTACCATGAAGGACATCGTTGTCGGAGCACAACGATCGGCGTCATCGGCCTCTCAACTGACGGGACTGGCCGATGAACTCAGGGATTCGATGACCTGCTTTAAGGTAAATGAAAATGTCTGAAGTCGAAAACGAAAGTACCCAGACTGTCCATGAGATCGAAACGGATGAATTCGACCTCGATCAAATGCGACTCAAGGTACTGGTCTTCACACTGAGCAATGAAGACTATGCCATTGACCTTGCTGAGGCCAAAGAGGTGTTGGAACTGTCACGTTTAACCAAGATCCCCTACACCCCGGGCTTTGTACGGGGAGCGATGAATTTAAGGGGTGAGATTATCACGGTTATCGATATCCGTGAACTGGCCGGTATCCCTACACAAAAGGCCAATGGCGAAATCAAAGTGATTGTCACAGATGTCACCGGTAATCCCATTGGCATTCTCGCCGATACCGTCAAGGGAACGATTGACATCCCCAAAGCGGATATTCAACCGCCGCTATTAACCATTGCAGAACGTTCTCAACGACACATCAAGGGACAGGTCAAGCTGGGCGACGAGATCCTGATTCTATTGGATCTACACAAAATTCTTTTGAGTGAGGCCATGAATCAATTAAGAGAGGCAAAGGCCACCGGATAATTCTTGAGAGTGAGGCTATTCCATGGCAATCGATAAATCCAAATTTCTAGGTCACTTCAAGGCTGAGACCAAGGATCACATTGAAAAGCTCAACGAGGGTATCCTCAAATTAGAAAAGGATCCTTGCAACAAAGAGGTCCTGGATCAGCTCATGAAGGAAGCCCACACCGTCAAGGGTTCGGCAACCATGATGGGATTTAATGCCATCGCTGAAATTGCCCATAAGATGGAAGACGGTTTTGAGCATGCGCCTCAACAGGACCTCCAAATGGGCCAACAGGACTACGACCTACTCTTTGAATGCCTGGACGTCATCGAATCTCTGTTGGAGGGGACCGTCATTCGCCAGGCGAAATCCCTGGATGATAACTATATCCAAAATCTATGTGGACGCCTAACTCAAACCTTCTCGGATAGTCCAGCAGAGATCCCGATGGTGGAGCCCCCCCCAACCGTAGCCCTCCCCGAAAAAACAGACAAGCACACGGCTGCAAACGAATCAGAGTCGGTAGAACAGGACGAAGCAATCCCTCAGGAACAATCCTCTATCGAAACCCATGAGCCCCCCTCTGAACCTAAGGAAGACGCCGAAGAATCCCAGACGGAGGTCAAATCCAGCACCACACCGGATCGTCGTGAAAGCATCAGGGTCGATGTCGATAAACTCAATTCCTTGATGAACCTCTCCGGGGAGATGTTGATTGCCAAGATTCGTCTCAATGATCTCATCAAGCAGTTGACTGAGAGAGCCGAGCAATCGCAACAACTCGAAGAAACGGCCGGTGATCTGATTCGACAACTCAACAACGTCGATGAAAATATCAGCCTGGTGGTCTCCGATATCCAAGACCAGACCCTGAACCTGCGTATGGTCCCGGTCTCACACCTCTTCAGTAGTTTTCCTCGCGCCATGCGCGATCTGGCCAATCAACACGGTAAGGAAATCCAATTTGAAATTCGGGGACAAGAGACCCATCTGGACAAAAATATCATTGACCGCATGCGCGATCCCCTGATGCATTTACTACGAAATGCGGTTGACCACGGCATCGAATCCCCCCAACAACGTCTTGACAACGAAAAACCGGCCCAAGGGACCATCACCCTCAGTGCCTACCGTACAGGATCTCAAGTAGTGCTTGAAATTTCGGACGACGGCGATGGCATTGACATCGACTCCGTACGTCAACGGGTGATTAACAAAAAACTGGTCTCCGCAACCGCTGCCGAGCAAATGACGGACGAACAGTTACAACAGTTTCTCTTTGTCCCTGGATTCACCACACGAGATGCGGTCACATCGACCTCGGGCCGGGGGGTCGGCCTGGACGTCGTACGAGAGGAGATCATCCGTCTCAAGGGCACCATCGAAATCATGTCTGAAAGAGGACGCGGCACACGCTTTATCATGAAGCTGCCTTTGACCCTATCGATCACAGAGGCCCTGCTCATTGTCTGTGGTGACGATGTCTTTGCCATCCCTATTGACAGTATCGTCGAAACCACGCGTTTAAGTCTTGAAACCATCGAAACGGTCGAAGCCAATGAAGTTATGACCCTGCGCGGGCAAATCGTACCTTTGGTGCGTATTCACCAGATGTTCTCATTACCCAAAAAAGGAATTGTGGAGAAACGTTTCTTCCCGGTTGTCGTGGTGCAGTCTGCCGAAAAGAAACTGGGACTCCTGGTCGATGAGATCTTGGGGCATCAAGACATCGTTATCAAGCCCCTGGGTGATCCTCTGGCCCGTGTGGTAAATATTGGAGGAGGGACGGTCTTGGGAGACGGTCGCGTGGTATTGATTTTGGATGTCCCGGCCATTGTCGGTTATGCCGGAGAAACACGCTGCACCTTGGACTTATTATCGCAACCTAACGATCTTTCTCCTGATCACAGTGACAAACGAATCTTGCTAGCGGAAGACACTCCCAGTACAGCCATGCTGGAAAAGAGTGTTTTGGAGGCCGCAGGATTTACCGTCTGCCATGCCAAGGATGGGCAAGAGGCCTTGGAAATCGCCCGTCGTGAATCATTCGATCTGGTGATCACTGATGTCCTCATGCCGCGTATGAATGGGTTTGAATTAACGGCCCAACTCAAAGGAAGCTCTGCCTATAAGGAAATCCCGGTTATTGTTGTGACCACACGGGGTAGCGACACCGACCGAAAACGTGGCTTGGATGCCGGTGCGGATGCCTACATCCTGAAAAAGGACTTCACCTCAGATAGTTTTTTAGAAACGATCGAACGGTTGATGGATTAATCACATGAGGAATCAATCATGAATCGAGCAGAGCAACTTTCATCTCCTGCAACAATCAAAGTTTTAGTCGTGGATGACTCACCCTTTAGGCGAGAAGCCTTGCAAACCTGTTTAGCGGAAAAGCCCGACATCCAGGTCATTGGGACGGCATCCAATGGGCAAGAGGCCATTACCAAAACCCTGTCCCTCAACCCGGATGTTATTACCATGGATGTACAGATGCCCATCATGAACGGATTCGAGGCGATCGACCATATCATGCGTCAATCCCCAAAACCCATCATTGTTATCAGCGGAATTGAAGTCCGTACCATTGTCAAGGCCCTGAGTATGGGGGCCATGGACTTTGTCTCTATCCAACAAGACTTCAATGAGGTCATTGAGGAACTCATTGATAAAATCCGCATTGCCTCGCGTGTCCAACCCATTCGCCGCATGAACATTACGCCCCCCCCTGACCAACCTATCCCTTCTCAAGATCAAGAGATGAAGGTAGTGGCCATCGGGGTCTCTACGGGGGGACCAGCCGCCTTGACTCAACTGTTTCAGACCCTCCCCCAACATCTGCCCATTGGGATCATTGTAGTACAACACATCAGCACCGGATTTCTCCAAGGTTTTGTAGATCATCTCCGTTCTTTTACAGCCTACCAGATCAGTGTCACCGAGCAAGGTCAACAACTCCAACCGGGGCAGGTTTTTTTCGCCCCTGACGACCAACACCTGCAACTGGATGTCAGTGGACGCATCCAATTGACTAGAGGCGGTGATCCTGAGGAACATCACATCACCAGTATCGATATGATGATGGATTCCGTGGCCCACTATTACCGCGATCAGGTTATTGGCATACTCATGACGGGTATGGGCCGAGACGGCGTGGAAGGGATGGCCGCCATTAAACAGGCGGGCGGGACCACCATCGCCCAGAACGAACAAACTTCAACCGTCTACGGGATGAATCGTGCCGCCATCGAAGAAGGGCTGGCCGATTATGTTCTTCCCCTGCAAGACATCGGCCAACAAATCGCCCATCTCTGTCAACCCGCAGCCGTCTCCAGTTCATCATGGAAAGGTTCGAATTAATCATGACTACCGAGGCAACCACCACACAACTGATCCGTGTCTTGCTGGTGGAAGATAGTCCCACTGAAGCCATGCTCATTGAGGCCTCGTTAGCAGACGCCGATGATGTCACGTTTGAAGTCCGCAAGACCACCAGCCTACAAGAAACCCAAGAGGCGTTAGACCATCAACCCTATGACATTGTTGTCCTGGATCTCACCTTACCCGACTGCTCAGGCTTGGAAACCTTTACACGTTTGCACGATTCCTGTCCTACCCTGCCCGTGGTCATCCTGACAGCCAACAATAGCAAAACCACGGCCCTGGAATCCGTCAAACAAGGCGCTCAAGACTATATTCTCAAGGAACAGATTGAGAACATGCAACTGCCTATGTCGCTACGATACGCCATTGAACGAAAAAAATCCGAAGAGGCTCTCAAGCAGGCACGTCATGAGGTGGAAGAGGCCTACCGCGAACTTAAAACGACGCAAGCCCAATTGGTTCAAAATGAGAAGTTGGCTTCCATTGGACAACTGGCTGCGGGCGTGGCCCACGAAATGAACACTCCGCTGGGATTCATCGCCAGCAACGCCCAAACCCTCAAAAGCTATATCAACAAATTCGACGAATTAAATCAACAGCTCGAAACATTGATTGAACAGGCGGCTCACGAAGACAGCAACGATCTAAAGACTCAAATCAAAAACATTGCAGACCTGCGCACCCGTCTTAAAATCGCCTTTGTCTTGGAAGATGCTCAAGATCTCGTGTCCGAATCCCAAGAGGGCATCGACACCGTGGCCCAAATCGTACAAAGTCTGCGTGACTTCACCCGCATCGACCAGGCCGAAGCCCGTTCCGACTATGACCTCAATCAAGCCTGGGCGAGTACCCTGGTCATGGTTAAAAATGATCTCCAGCAGATCGAGACAAAAACCAACTTCGGCGAAATCCCGACCATCCTCTGCAATCCCACGCAAATCAACGAGGCCTTATTGAGCATCACGCGCAATGCTATTGAGGCCCTTACGGATCAGGGATCGGAATCCCCCTCCCTAAGTATTGCGACCCGATATGAAGAGAACATGGTCTGGTGCATACTCCAAGACAACGGAGCCGGAATTCCAGAAGAGGTCTTACCTCAGGTCTTCGATCCCTTTTTCACGACCAAACCGGTCGGCAGCGGCAAGGGGCTGGGATTGAGTAGCACCCATGATATCATTGTAAAAAAACACCATGGCAAGGTTCAGATTGACAGCACTGTTGGCCACGGCACCACGGTTACCCTGGGATTACCCCTAACATCTGAACCCAACACCACGGACGAAACGATTTCAGAGGAATAGCGAGATGAGTCACACGAATCCACAACAGGAAATCCGGGTATTGCTGGTTGAAGACAGCCCCACCGAAGCCATGTTAGTGATGGCCTCTCTGGAGGAAACCGACACTGCCGCGTTTCATGTCTATCATGTGCTGAATCTGACCGATGCCTTGTCACGGTTGGAATGTTGCGAATATGATGTGGTCGTGTTGGATTTAACCCTTCCCGAGACGAGTGGAGTCGAAACTTTTAACGCGGTCCACGATCGTTTCCCGAATATGCCCGTGGTGATCCTCTCGGCCAATGGCAATAAAGAGGTCGCTCTACAAACCGTCGAGAATGGAGCCCAGGACTATATTATTAAAGAACAGGTCGATAACATGCAATTGGCCTTGGCCTTGCGTTATGCCATTACCCGCAAGGAAGCCGAAGCAAAACAAACCCTGCTGATGGAGCAACTCGAAACGGTGAATCGTGAATTGGAAAGCTTCGCCTATGTCATCAGTCACGATCTCAAGGCACCTTTACGAGGGATTCGTACGGTGATCGAATGGCTGGTCGAAGACTATAGCGAGGCCCTGGATGACGAAGGCAAGGAACAGATGGGTTTACTGGTCAATCGCGTCAATCGCATGCAAGGCCTGATTGAAGGCGTGCTGCGTTATTCACGAGCCGGACGCCAACAGCAAGAGGTTGACACCATCAAACTCAGCGAAGTGGTTCCCAACGTCATTGACAGTCTCATACCCCCTGATCATATTACCATCGAAGTCGAACATCCCTTGCCGATCATTGAGGCAGATGAAATCCGCATTACCCAGGTCTTCCAGAATTTGATCAGCAATGCCATCAAATACCATGACAAACAAGATGGCCATATCCGTATTCAATGCCAAGAAAACCATACGGAATGGCAATTCGATGTCATCGATGACGGTCCTGGTATCGATCCGCGGCATTTCGAACGCATCTTCGAAATGTTCAGCACACTCCAATCCAAGGACGATTACGAGAGTACGGGAGTCGGACTGGCCGTGGTCAAGAAAATCGTGGAAAGCTATGGCGGTAAGATTTGGGTCAAGTCACAGATCGACGAAGGCAGTACCTTCTCCTTCTCTCTACCCAAGATCAAAAGTGCATCATCCCTGACGGCAACCGCGTGTTGAGTCGAAAACACTAACCCAAAGCATCCACGAGTGAACGACAGGCCTTCTCCTGTTCCAGCAAGAGTTCGACCAGCTTCAATTGAACTCGACAACGCTGAAGATTATGACGAATCTTATGGGTCTTGTAGATCAAATCCCCCTGTAGAAAATCCGTCAGATAGCGTATCGCCATCATCAAAGGCATAAAGGTTATACCCAGATACAGGGTCTCGATCTCCTGCGGGGTGAAAGCCCCTCCCACTCCAGTGACAAAACCCCGCACCAAAGGTTCCAAACGCTCCATTTCTAGCGTCACCAACGCCGTATTGGCTTCATCTTCAGCGGCATCGGTCATCATGGTCCGGACCATATCGCCAAAATCACACAAAACCGGGCCCGGCATCACCGTATCCAAATCAATCATACTCAGGGCCTGTCCGTCATTCTGGTCGAACAACACATTGTTGAATTTAGGATCCCCATGAAGAATACGCTGAGGCAACGTCCCCGGCTCGACGAGATCTTGCACCCGCTGTAACAGAGCTTGATGAGCCTCAATAGCCTCGACTTCGTGACGCGCCTGGGTCAGACGATAACAGCTGTCTTTTTTCACGGCCTTGCGCAGGGCCGCCAGTTGGTGCAAGCCATTATGGTACTCATCGATTTTTTCTTGAAAAGCGGAGGGATCCAGATCCTGCAGGCAGGCCAAAAACTCACCCAGGGCTCGGGCTCCTTGCTCGACCTGCTGCAACGATTGGGGATGTTCCTGCGTTTGGCTGTTCTCGATAAAGGGATAGACCCGCCAGGCCTGTCCCTGGGGATCGCTCCAAAACATGCGTTGATCGCGCGTCGGCACCAAGGACAATACCCGCCGTTCGAGTTGCTCAACACCCCGCTGCTGCAGGGCCTCGCGCAGGTGCTCGGTCACACACTGAACGTGGGCCATCACCCCGCTGACATTGCGAAAGACCTTGGGGTTGATCTTTTGCAGCAAATAAACGGCCTGACCTTCCGGTGCCTCACAGACCACACGGTACGTCTCGTGTACATGGCCGGCCCCAAAGGCCTCTCCCGAGGCAAAACGCCCTTCAATCTGAAACTGGTCGATAATGGCTCGTAATCGGTCTTCCATAGTCCTTCCTATCTGACACAGATTATCCATTAAGGGCAGTATGTGGGCTAACACTATAAAAATCAAGTATTTTAGCCATCGGCCGTCCTGATCGGTAGACTTGACAGAAACAGAACTGGCGGCCACAATAACTCCATTAAAATACATAACTTTCGGAGAACGCCATGATTATCAAGAATCCCCAGGATATCCCTGCTGTCAATGTCGATATGGAAGGTGCCAAGGATGCCCAGGTGCGTGTACTCATCGGCCCTAAGGAGAAAGCCCCCACCTTTGCCATGCGCATCTTCACCCTGGGCCCCAACGGACACACTCCCTACCACCAACACTCCTTCGAACACGAGGTCATGATCCTCAAGGGGCAACTCGGTGTCACCACCCCGGACAAGGTCATCCCCGTCCAACCCGGTGACGTCCTGCTGGTCGAACCCGATGAACTGCACCAGTTCAAGAACCTCTCCAGCACCGAGCCGGCCGAGTTCATGTGCCTGGTCCCCATTGCCTACCAGCCCTAAGGAACTTCCGATGAAACGCTCACTCCGATCAGTTGTTCGCTGCCACGGCGCAGCCCGCGACACCATCTTCATCGTCCTGGTCCTGGGACTGATCGGTTGGGGGATTTTTTACGTCATTCGTCTCTGGGGTACGGCCACCGAGCAATACACCACCACGGCCATCAACGCCCTCAACCAAACCGAGGCCCTGGCCTGCCAAGGCAACCTGCGCACCCTTTACCAAGCCCTTATGATCTGCGTCACCAGTGGCGAGCCCATGCCCCAGACCAAAGACGAGCTACTGAGTTGGTGCGGCTCCAATAAAACCTTCAAGTGTCCGGATCCCAATGGCGGCCAATACCTCTACTTTCCGCCCGAGACCCTGGATAGCCCCGAGCCCCTCATCCTCGTGTACGAACCCAATGCCGTACACGACGGTCATTTTCACGTCCTACTCACGGACGGTTCCATCCAGGCCGTTCCTGAAGAATATCTCGATCGAATGCCCAAAAAATAATATCTCCCTGTTGTGATCCTCCTGAGAATTGACATCTATTAAGTAACGACGAATCCATAACGATAAGGAACCTAACTGATGCGCATGATCACCCTCTTGATGCTGTTCTCTACCGTCCTCTGGGCGCAAGACCTACCCAGCTGGGCCGCGGAGGTCGGAGCCCGCTCTTTTCCATCACAAACTCAGACCTTCCAGGTCAATGATCACGGTGCCGTAGGCGACGGCCAAACCCTCGCCACCGGCGCCATCCAAGCAGCCATCGATGTCTGTGCCACCGCGGGTGGCGGCATCGTCACCTTCGCTCCCGGCCAATACCTCACCGGCTCGCTCTTTGTCAAATCCGGAGTCCACCTCCGCATCGACGCAGGGGTCACCCTACTGGGCAGTCAAGACCTCAAAGACTACCCCGACATCCCCACACGCGTGGCCGGTATCGAAATGGTCTGGCCCGTCGCTCTGCTCAACATCATTGACCAACACAACGCCGCCATCACCGGCGAGGGAACCATCCACGCCCAGGGCAAACCCTTCTGGGACAAGTACTGGACCATGCGCAAGGACGAATACGAACCCAAGGGCCTGCGTTGGATCGTAGACTACGACTGCAAACGCCCCCGTACCGTGCTGGTCTCGGGCAGTCAAGATATCACCCTCAAGGGCCTGACCCTCAAACAGGCCGGATTCTGGACCGTCCACGTGCTCTACTCCCAACATGTCACGGTCAACGGCCTGATCATCCGCAACAACATCGACGGTCATGGCCCCAGCACCGACGGCGTAGACATCGACTCGTCCAGCTACGTGCTGGTCGAACACTGTGACATCGACTGCAACGACGATAACTTCTGCCTCAAGGCTGGACGTGACTTCGACGGCCTGCGTGTCAACCGCCCCTGCGAATACATCGTCATCCGCCACTGCATCTCGCGCAAAGGCGGTGGCCTGATCACCTGCGGCAGCGAAACCTCCGGGGGTATCCGACACCTGCTCGCCTACGACCTGACCGCCGAAGGCACGGGCGTAGGTATCCGTTTTAAATCCGCCAAGACCCGTGGCGGTACGGTTGAGGACATTCACATCCGCGATCTGACCATGAACGGCGTGGGCACCGTCATCGAAGTGGCCATGAGCTGGAATCCCAGCTACAGCTACTCCACCCTGCCCGAAGGGTACGACATCGAGACCGTACCGGCCCACTGGAAAGCCATGCTCACCCCGGTCGAGCCCCCCGAACGCGGTTACCCCACCGTCCAGAATGTCACCATTTCCAACGTTCAGGTCACCAACGCCCGCCGCGCCATCAGCGCCAGCGGCATGCCCGAATCCATCGTCAAGGATTTTATGCTCAACAACGTTACGATTGAAGCCCGTGAAGAAGGCCGTATCCGTCACGCCCAAGGCTGGCGTTTCGACAACGTGACACTCAACACCCCGGAAGACAAATCCCTGGAAGTCACCGATTGCACAAATATGGAAATGTGAAATCGTAGGGTGGGGCCTTGCCCCACCAATAGAATACTCAGAAATCAGAACTCAGAATAGTGACGCTTGTCATCTCGACGGAGCGAAGCGATTGGAGAGATCTATCAAAACAAAGCCTGCCGAAGGCAAACCAACTATCGAATAGCCCTTTTTATTGAAACCACGAATCGTACGAATCTACACGAATCCATGTGGCGTCCCCCTGCCCCAAAGCATACAGGGCCCCTCCATAATACACACGGTCCCTTCACCACCTTTTCCCCCTAGACATCCCCCTAAAAATCGCTATAGTTAAAGTTAACTGAAGAGAAGGTGGAAGCAACAAAGGATAGATTACAGAGAACCATCCCCACTCTACAGAGAGTTTTGATAGGTTTTCTCAACAGGGATAGCGATTAATAGATTCAGGATAGCATCTTTATTTTGTCTTGACAGTTAAAACCGAGAGAGGTAGAAGGTAGATCGACTTGGGTTGAACCGAGCTCTGCGAGCATCTCCCTCCGACGCCCTCCCTTTGGTAATTTATCATTTTAAATCACTAGTGTCCCGTTATAAATCGAATAACCATAGTTGGTTATGATTATAGCTCTTTGAAAAGTTGTTTATATCGTGCTCAAACAAGCTTTTTACGGGTGTTTTCTCAAAAAGCATCACGCCCAGAACCTGCAGGATTTCATACATACTGGCCTCCAGTTGTAGATCTTTTTTCAGGATAGCAACCAGTACATAAACGCTGATCGCGATCCAAACTTGGGTTTTCACGGCATTCGGTGTCGTTCCGTAGAAAGCTTTGATCCGAAGGTGCTGCTTGATCCATTTGAAAAACAATTCGATCTGCCAGCGAAACTTGTACAACCGAGCAATGGTCGATGCTGAAAGGTTGAAGTTGTTGGTCAGAAAGAAAAAGCGTTTGTTTAACTCGGTATCGACGTAATGAATTCGACGCAAGCGTTCGGGGTAATTCTTCGAGCTTTTGGGGCCGGTCAATCGTATGGCTTGGTCGCTTCGTAGACCACGGCCTTTGTCCACTGGATGTGACGCTTGCCGTGCAAACGCAAGATTGTTTTTCGCTCGGATGACAAAGAATGCTTGTTGCTGATGAAGATGGTAAAGACGTCGAAAATCGGTGTACCCTTTGTCCATGATGTAGAAGGCACCCGGCTCGTAAATCACGTGGTCGAGAAAGTGTACATCGTGCACCTGGCCGCCTGTAACGCGTATAAACGCCGGAATGTTGCCTCGCAGGTCGAGCTGAGTGTGGACTTTGACGGCACTTTTCCTTCGACGATGTTGAGCCCAAGGAAACAGCGTCAGGCACAAGTCGATCACTGTTGAATCCAAGGCGTAAACCATTCGTTTGAGATTCATGGCTAAGGGTTGTTGGCCATAAAGCATGCGTGCCTGTTCGATCAAAATCATGGCCATGTCGCGGTAGATTTGCCAATCGCGTTGTTCGTTGGCTTTGGCCAGAGTATTTCGTGAAACTCTTGCCTTCATACCAGCATGATAGAGTTTTGGTCCAACAGCACGAAGACAGGCTTCGATGTCGCGTAAACTTTCGCGACCGGTCAATTGAGCAAAGCTCATGCAGTAAAACTGATCGAGGCATGTAAAGCTTTTGACGCGATGATCGCCGTGATAGCGATCGACACATGACTTGAAACGCCGTCGCGGCAAGTAGTCCATGATCTGTGAGAAGACAATTCGACCGTGATACATGGTTGGCTCCTAAAAGAAACTCAGAGCCGTAATCATACACAGTCAATTTGAAGTCGATACAGGTCATGATTTGTTTTAAGTCTTTATTATATTTAGCGTTATCAAAATACTAGCAAAAGTTAACGGGACAGTAGTGATTTTAAATTTTTATCACGGCATCGCTGGAAGCGAAGCCGGATGGAGGGGCCGATTTTTTTAAATTGAGGATTGCGGAATGCAGGACAAAGCGAATCATTCTGAACAGAACCGAAATAATGATCGAAAATCTAAGGGAAGAGCCCGATCTAAGGCTTCATTTCCGGTTGCAATGGGAAAAAACCTGGTTCCAGATGATTATGCGGTTGTTCTTCACGATCTCAAAGAACGAATTCGCTCCGAGCGGCTATGTGTTACCTTAGCGGCCAATGCAGCCATGGTACTGCTGTACTGGGATCTCAAATACATGCGAAAAACCGAAGGTTCTCTGGAGCAAATTCCAGCCGCGACAGCGGCTATTGAACAATTCAGAAAATTTGCCGAATCCTGGCCGGATCGATCAATTGTGCAACGCACCATTGCACAAATACCCTGGCGAAGTAACCTAGCCCTATTGGACAAGCTCCAAGATACTAACCAGCGTTTGTGGTACGCCCGAAAAACCATCGAACATGGCTGGAGTCGGGATATCCTGGCCTTGCAGATTGAACACCGTCTCCATGAACGCGAAGGCCAGGCCATAAATAATTTCGATCTGACATTGCCCCCTGCCGATTCAGACATGGCCACCCAAGTCTTCAGAGATCCCTACCTCTTTGACTTCCTCGGAACAGCCGACCCTCGCCGAGAGCAGGAGGTTGAGGCCGCCCTGGTGGACCATATCCAACGTTTCTTGCTGGAACTGGGTGCTGGCTTCGCCTTTGTAGGTCGGCAAGTCTTGCTCGAAGTGGGTAACCGCGACTTCCGTCTCGACTTGCTTTTCTACCACCTGAAGCTCCGCAGCTTTGTAGTCGTCGAACTCAAGGCCGTACCCTTTGATCCCGGCTTCGTTGGACAATTGAACCTCTACCTCTCTGCCGTAGACGACCTATTAAAACATCCCGACGACAAACCTACTGTCGGTCTGTTGCTCTGCAAAAGCAAAGACAAACTCGTCGTTGAATACGCCCTACGCGGCTTTCAAAGTCCCATGGGCGTGGCCCAATGGCAAACCCAACTCACTGAAACCCTGCCGGAAGAATTCAAAGGCAGTTTGCCGAGCATTGAAGAAATCGAAGCCGAATTGAGAGATGTGGAGGATGGACAGTGATTTCATTTTGGATTGGTGATTTTTGATTGAGGATTTAAGCTATGGCTGTGATTTAAACGCGGTGTACCTGGAAGTTTCAACCTGAGATTGCGGATTTCAAAGATTGGCCTCTCGCAGAGATCGCAGGCCTGTCCTGAGCGAAGCCGAAGGAGGACGCAAAGAAATATTATTTTTGAGTTTAGATTGGTGATTGCGGAATGAAGAATAAATTGGAGTATTTTGCACACTACAGAAAAGCTGACAATGAAATACAATTCCTTTGGCAACATCTGAGTAAAACAGCTTCATTAAACAGAAATCGTTGCGAAAAAATTAACTTACCACTTTTGGGAGAATTACTTGGACTACTCCATGACATTGGTAAATACAGTCTTTTATTTCAGCACTATTTTCTCTCAGGCATTGGCAAGATTGAGATTGGTCATGAACACTATATTGATCCAATAGCCAACCGAGGCAAAATTGATCATTCCACTGCTGGGGGACAATACCTATGGAAAAACTCTAATGAGACACCAATTCGGCAACTTATATGTCAAATCGCCTCCCTTTGTCTTATCTCGCACCATGGAGGTTTAATTGATTTCTTGGCTCCTGATGGCAATGACAAATTTTCACTTCGAATCAATAAAGACCATCATAAGACTTTCTTTGACGAAGTGGCCCAGGCAGTAGAACCCAAAATTGAAAACCGAATACAGGAAATTTTAAACTCGAATGATTTAGAGCCAGAGTTGACCCAATGGCTAAACAGGTCATCAATCAATCTGCCATCAAGGAAGGCCGGAGATTTTACGATTGGTTTTCTGACAAAGCTTATATTTAGTACATTAATTGATAGCGACAGGACCGATACGGCCACTTTCGAAAATCCTGATAGAGTTCAATTTTCAGGTAACTATCCAAAATGGGATGAGCTTACTGCTGTCTTTGAAACTTACATCAACAGGTTCAAACAGACAAAGGATATTGACAGACTTCGAAGCGACATTTCGGACGCCTGTCGTAAAGTTGCGAATGTTGAGCAAGGAGCCTATTTGCTTACTTTGCCAACCGGAAGCGGTAAAACCCTGGCATCGCTAAGATTCGCCCTGCATCATGCTATGGAGCATGGTTTAGATAGAATCATCTACGTCATCCCATACACATCCATTATTGATCAAAATGCTGGCGTGACCAGAAAGATATTCAAGGCAAGCACTGATCGTCAAATTGTCTTAGAGCATCATTCAAATCTAGTACCTAGAAAAGATACTGAAGAGAACCAAATTCTTTCCGAAAACTGGGATACCCCCATTGTATTTACCACTACTGTCCAATTTTTGAACACTTTCTTTGCTGGTGGCACTAAATCAGTACGAAGGCTTCATCAACTGGTCAATTCGGTGGTAATCTTTGACGAAATTCAGACGCTGCCTGTCAATACAGTCCACCTCTTCAATAATGCCATGAATTTCATGACCAGAAATGCCAAGACGACTGCTCTCTACTGCACTGCAACTCAACCACTCTTAAATGAAGTTGACAAAACAAAGGGGGCCTTGGAATTATCTAATCTGAATAGCATTGTTACGCTAAGTAACGAACAGCAACAAGCGTTCAAGCGAACAGATGTACTTAACCTATGCAAAGCCGGCGGATGGAGCAACAACGAAATTGCAGAGGCAGCCATCAATTCAATGCGACAATATGAAAGTGTTCTGGTTATCGTCAACACCAAGACCGTTGCCAAGAATGTATTTGAGTTGTGTAAACAGATTGAGCCTGAATGCAAAATGTTTCACCTGAGCACAAGCATGTGCCCTGCTCATCGCAAGGTTAAATTCAGACAGATCAATCATCTGCTGAATTCGAGGCAACCCGTCATATGTGTCAGCACACAATTGATTGAAGCCGGAGTCGATATTGATTTTGGATGTGTCATGCGATCATTAGCAGGCTTAGATTCCATCGCTCAGGCAACAGGTCGGTGCAACCGGCATGGAGAGCGCGTCAGTAGCAAGGTCATCGTTTTAAACGCCAATCAAGAATATCTTGGCAAATTAAGAGACATTAAAGCAGGTCAAAACGCCACACTGAGAGTTCTCAATGATCTATCAAATCCCCAAGAGATTGTTATCAACGAGGAGGCCATGAACCTCTATTACACGTACTACTTTTTTGACCGTAAAGACGAGATGTCCTACAATCTAGATGTCAGTAAATTGGGAAGAAACGACAATTTACTCAACCTCCTGACTGACAACCCCTTATCAGTCAACGAGTATATCCGAAACAACAAAACCAACACGTATCCATTACTCATTAAGCAATCATTTAAAACCGCTGGCGATCAATTTGAAGCCATCGATGCACCAACCAAAGGAATCATTATCAGATACGGTAGGAGAGGCAAGCAAATTGTAGACGGCTTGTGTGAGTCTCAGGACACGTATGAATCTGCCTATTGGCTCAGAAGAGCACAACGCTTTTCAGTCAACTTGTTTCCACATGTGTTCAATAAACTAAGGGAAGAAAACGCTATTATACCAACACAGCCAGACAGCGATATTTTTTACCTAGATGAGCAATACTATAGCGATGAGTTTGGCGTTAACACCGAACCTGTCAATGATATGACTTTTTTAAATGCTTAATATGTTTGATGAAACCTCTTCCTCGAAAGGCCATTGAATATGAAAAACCAAATTGAGTTCAAAGTATCCGGGCGATTCGCCCTGTTTACAGATCCACTGACACGTATTGGCGGGGAGAAATTTTCATACCATATCCCTACCTACGAAGCCCTCAAGGGCGTAGTCAAGTCCGTGTACTGGAAGCCAACGATTATCTGGTACATCGACAAAGTGAGAGTTGTCAATAGGATACAAACACAGTCAAAGAGTGCGAAACCGCTTAACTATTGTGGCATCTACCCTTCAGAAAAGGATCCGAATGTAAAGAAGCAGGAAGCATTCAACACATTGGCCATCTATACCTATCTATTGGATGTTGAGTATCAAGTTCAAGCACATTTTGAGTGGAATCTGCACCGTGAGGACATGAAAAATGATCGTATTGACGGCAAGCATTACCAAATTGCTCAACGCATGGTTACAAAGGGAGGTCGACAAGACATCTTCCTAGGCACTCGTGAATGCCAAGCCTATGTGGAGCCATGTCAATTTGGTGAAGCAAAAGGATTCTACGATGATGCCGGTGAATTAGCCTTTGGTACTATGTTTCACAGCTTCAACTATCCGGATGAAACTGGAATAAGGCCACCTCTAATAATACGTTTTGAGAGGCGAAATTCTATTTCAAGCGTCAGTTTTGTAAAATGTTGATCACTGCGAACTTTAAAACCCAATATTCCAATGCCCAAACGGCCTCAGAGGTCACTTGCCCGACTGTATTGTCCAGGCTTGTTGCCTGGTCCAAGAGCCATGAGGCTCTATGCCCTCGCCAACAGGCAATAGCGATCTATATTGAACGCAAGGTTACGCAAACCGATCTTCG
This sequence comes from Sedimentisphaerales bacterium, assembly GCA_963662565.2. Taxonomy (GTDB): domain Bacteria; phylum Planctomycetota; class Phycisphaerae; order Sedimentisphaerales; family Anaerobacaceae. Next base: position 184,292 of record CAXXXG010000008.1, read on the forward strand.
TTTTGGCTCGTACCAGCCCAATGCTTCGAATCAACAAGCTGCCTGCTCGTTGGCTCTGGACGCCGAAGATATGTTCGACACGGCTTCGAATCTTAGAACGGGTGTGGTTACCCGACTTCTCTCGATCTGTCAGCTTCTTGTTGCGGTAGCTTTTTCGCTGAATATGCTCACGAAAACCATGCTCAGAAAGATGATCCAATTTTTCACCCGAGCGATACGCCGAATCCGCCCAGACATCCTGACTGCTATTGGTATGATCCAGAAGATCTTCAAAGACCTGGCTATCATGAGTCGCCGCATCGGTGACCTCGTATTTTCGAATCAGCTTATGCTGCACATCCACTTCAATGTGGTTCTTGTAGCCATAATGGTTCTGACCGTTCTTCTTTACCCAGCGGGCATCGGTGTCCTTTTGGCGTTTTTTAGCGTCACTCCAATCTTCGGGGGCATCCCCATTCTTGATCTGCTTGTTCTCGCTTCGGCTGTTACGTTGCTTGGGGGCTTTGATAATACTGGCGTCAACAATTTGACCTTTCTTAGCAGAAAAACCGTTGTTTCGAAGAAATCGATCGAATTGATCAAACAGCTTTTCGGCCAGTCCAACCTCGGTCAACTGCTCACGGAACAACCAAATGGTCTTGGCGTCAGGGACTCTGTCATTGAGCGAAAGGCCCAGGAAACGCATAAAGGACAAGCGGTCACGAATCTGAAACTCCGTTTGATCGTCAGAGAGATTGTACAACGACTGAAGAACCAGGATCTTGAACATCAAGGTGGAATCATACGGTTTACGTCCGGCGTTACTTTTGCGTTCTTCGGATCGCAGTGTCTTGAGGCTTTTGGCAAACAACGACCAATCCATCAGTTCATTCAACTTAACCAAAGGATCGCCGCCATCATTGAGTTGATCAAATCGCTCATGCCAATCGAAAAGTCCAGCCTGGTACATCGTAGAAAACTCCATGGGGTTGGGTTTAACAGTGATTCTATTGTCAATGAGCTAAGTATAACCAATGTGAATCGTAATGCACAGTTATGTGTTAATTTTTAGAGAAACCCATAAATGAACTCCATAGTAATTTCTGGCAACCAACCATGAAAGATGGCCTCATTGAGTTTGCCCGCCCAGAAGATTGCCAGATTACCAAGTTTGTTCGAGAGATGACACCCAATCCACCCCAGTCTATTGGCTTAGGAGAGGAGGCGATAATCAATGAGTTGGCTCTATAACCTTTATCAAACCTATGAGAACTGTGCGGGAAGAATTGGTGATAAGAGTGAACCATTCCCTTTACTTCCAATCGGACATACCACCAAAGAAGGCACGCACATTTGTATAACCCTTGATCATAATGGCAACTTTAAAAGAGCCAAAGTACTAGACAAAGAAGATGCACGTTCAATTATACCTGTTTCAGAAAAATCTGCAGGAAGAACCAGTGGAGAAGCCCCCCACCCATTAGCTGATCAGTTGCAATATCTTGCAAAAGAATACAAATCATATGGAGGGGAAAAAACATCTTACTATGAAGGATATAGAAAACAACTTGTAACCTGGGCAAAATCAGGTTTTGCCACCATTGAAATCCGTGCCGTCCTCAACTACATCTCGAACAATGATATCATTGACGATTTAATTAAGGCGAAAATCTTATACATAGGAGATGATGGCAAGCTATTAAAAAAATGGATCGGCGACCAAAAAGAAAAGCCAACGATCTTCAAGCAACTTCAGGCTAGTCAAAGTCAATCTGATTGTTTTATTCGATGGGATGTAGAAATCCCAGGTGATCTTGAATCCGGCCTACAATGGAAGAAAGAGGTCTGGCAAAGTTGGATTGACTATTACCAAAGTACCAAAGAGATTAAAGACCTATGCTATGCCTGTGGGAATAAATCATTACTTGCAGAACAACACCCCAAAAAGATCCTGCCAGGAGAAGCCAACGCCAAATTAATTTCAGCCAATGACACCAGCGGTTTTACTTTTCGAGGCAGATTCTTAGACGATTCACAAGCCTGCAATGTCAGCTATGAAGTGACTCAGAAGGCGCACAATGCACTTACGTGGCTTATACGTCGTCAAGGAACTTCAAATGGAGTCCAATCCATTGTCGCCTGGTCCATTAAAGGTTCCGATGTTCCCAGCTTGATGCCAGACACGTTATCCCTAGTATTGGGCAAAGAAGTCATGGAGATGGACGATGAAAGTGTTTTTAACGCTGGTCAAAACATCGGTACTGAGTTTAGAAAACTCATCTCAGGATACAAAGGTTTACTTGGCAACACAGACAATGTTATTGTCATGGCCTTGGATTCAATGACCAGTGGTCGTGCTGCGATTAAATATTATCGCGAACTCACAGGTAGTGAATATCTCGAACGAGTTGAAAACTGGCATACTCAATGTAGATGGCGTCAAAGATATAGCAAAAATAAGATCTTCGATGGTGCACCAGCACCAAAAGACATTGCCAAAGCTGCCTATGGTAGTAAGGTCGATGACAAACTTCTCAAGGCGACTATTGAGCGTCTACTACCCTGCATTTTGGATAAATCTCCAATACCGAGAGATCTCATTGAATGTTGCCTAAACAATCTGCATAGACGTCAGGCTTTTGAATTTTGGGAATGGGAAAAGAACCTAGGAATTACCTGTGCACTCTATCAATATAAACACAATGAAAAGGATTATAAAATGGCACTTGAAGAGGAAAGAAACACGAAAGACTACCTTTATGGTCGATTGTTAGCCCTCGCAGAATCAATTGAAAGGATTGCATTGACATCAGCCGAAAACAGGCCAACTAATGCAGAAAGGTTAATGCAGCGGTTTGCAGACAAACCTTTTTCAACATGGAGAAATATTGAGTTGGCTTTGGCGCCATACAAACAACGACTCAAAGCAAATCGGCCCGGATTTTTGGCAAACAGAGAAGCCGATCTGATCTCAGTTAAAAATCTCTTCAAGTCGGAAGATTTCTGTGATGACAAAAAGTTGACTGGAGAATTCCTTTTAGGATATGACTGCCAAAGATCGTTATTACCTCCGTGGAAGAAGGCAGAAGAAAATTCAAACCAAGATTCAAACCCAATGTAATCGAAGCATAGAACAGGAGACACTAAAATGACATTATCCAACAAGATTGATTTTGCCGTAGTATTCAAAGTGAAACATGCCAATCCTAACGGCGACCCCTTGAATGGCAACAGACCGAGAACGACCTATGATGGCATAGGTGAAATATCCGACGTCTGTATTAAACGTAAAATACGTAATCGCCTACTGGACGCGGGCCAAGAAATCTTTGTCCAATCAGACGACTACAAGGTTGACGAATGTAAATCGCTCAGAGACAGAGCTAACATCATCCTAAATGATAAAACCATCAAAGACAAAGCAAAGGCTGTATGCGAAAAATGGCTTGATGTCCGCGCATTTGGTCAGGTATTTGCCTATTCGGCAGACAAAAAAGGGGAAGGTCTCTCCATGCCTGTACGTGGTCCTGTTTCAGTACATTCAGCATTCTCTCTAGAACCCGTTGATATTGCCAGTAATCAAATCACAAAGAGTGTTAGCGGAGAAGGAGATGGCAAAAAGAAAGCATCCGATACAATGGGTATGAAACACCGCGTTGAAGAGGCTGTCTACTCCTTTGTAGGAAGCATGAACCCTCAACTTGCGACCAAAACAGGTTTTAGCGATGATGATGCCTTGTTGATCAAAGACGTCTTACCGAAGCTCTTTGAGAATGATGAATCTTCTGCTCGACCTGCCGGAAGTATGGAAATCTTGAAGGTTATCTGGTGGAAACACAACTGCCCTCATGGCCAATATTCATCTGCCAAAGTTCATAGAAGTTTAAAGGTGAACAATGACGGCACCATAAATTTTGATGGCCTAGATGGATTAAAGCCAGAAGTAATTCCTGGATTTTAGCCTGATGTACACCGAAAACGAGCTACTCCTACTCTCCGGCTTGCAGCACCTGCAATTCTGCAAGCGTCAGTGGGCGTTGATCCATTTGGAGCAGGCCTGGTCGGAGAATCAGTTTACCGCCGAGGGGCGATCCATGCATGACAAGGTGCATGCCGACGAGGTTGAATCACGAGGCAACTTGCGTATTGTGCGGGGGCTGCGTTTGCAGTCCCTGCGCTTGGGGCTGGTGGGGCAGGCCGATGTGGTTGAATTCCACTGCGTGGGGCCTTTCACAGATGAAGATTGTGAGATTGCCGCGTCGCTCCCGGTGGTCGCTCCTCGCAATGACCTGGAAAATATCGCGGGAATAAAACTAGAGGGTGCTCCCGACTTGTGGCAGCCGTTTCCGGTGGAGTACAAGCGGGGCAAGCCCAAGATCGATGATTGCGATCGGATCCAACTGTGTGCTCAAGCTATATGCCTGGAAGAGATGCTTAAACTGTCGGATGGCAGCATTTCCGAGGGAGCCTTGTTTTACGGTCGGCCTCGGCGTCGGGAACAGGTGACCTTGAATGCCGTACTACGGAACAAGACTGCGTCACTGGCCAATGAAATGCACCGGCTCCATGCCAAAGGAACAACACCCAAGGCCAAGTACAGCAAGAAATGCCAGAGCTGCTCGCTCTACAACCAGTGTCTGCCCAAAACCACCGGGATAAACAAAGACGTGCAAGGTTATCTACGTAAAGCGTTGGAATAAACTCAATGAAAAAACTGCTCAATACCCTATTCGTGACTACCCAAGGGACCTACTTGGCCCGCAAGGGAGATACTGTGCTGGTCAATGTGGAACGGGAAACCAAGCTGCGTGTACCGGTCCACACTCTCGATTCAATTGTGTGTTTTGGCAATGTCTCGGCCAGTCCTTTTTTGATGGGACTCTGTGGTGAACGCAATGTGACTCTCTCGTTTCTCACGGAAAATGGGCGTTTCCTGGCCCGCGTCAAGGGGCCGGTCAGTGGCAATGTCCTCTTGCGTCGTGAGCAATATCGTCAGGCCGATGACCTAGCTGCTAGTGCCGTGATTGCTAAAGCCGTGGTCACGGCCAAAATCGCCAACGGCCGCGTGGTCTTGCAACGAGGATTGCGGGATCGACTCGAATTACAGCACACCTCCTTGCCCAAGGCCTCCAACGCACTACAGCAATCCCTGCAAGAACTTCAAGTTCAAGAAGACCTGGATTCGATTCGGGGCATTGAAGGCAACGCTGCCAATACCTACTTTGGCGTATTTGATCATCTGATCAATACCAACAAGGATGCCTTCTATTTCAAACAACGGTCACGTCGTCCCCCCCTGGACAACGTCAACGCCCTGCTCTCTTTCTTGTATACTCTATTGGTTCATGACGTCACCAGTGCCTTGGAAGGCGTAGGGCTCGATCCTGCAGTGGGATATCTCCATCGTGATCGCCCGGGCCGCCCTTCGCTAGCCCTTGATCTGATGGAAGAATTGCGGCCGTACCTGGCTGACCGTCTGGCCTTGTCCCTGATCAATCGCCAACAAGTCAAACCCAAAGGCTTCTCTCAGCAAGAAACGGGAGCCGTCACCATGGATGACGATACTCGTAAAGCCGTCCTGGTCGCCTGGCAAAAACGTAAACAGGAAGACATCACCCACCCCTTCTTACAGGAAAAAATCCAACTAGGTCTAATTCCCCACGTTCAAGCTATGTTGTTGGCTCGTTATCTTCGTGGCGACCTGAATGGTTATCCCCCATTTTTTTGGCGTTAAAGGAGAAGATCAATCATGATGGTGCTAGTTGCCTATGATGTGAACACTGAAACCAAGGCCGGACAGACCCGTTTGCGTCACGTGGCCAAGGCCTGCGAAAATAGAGGTCAGCGAGTCCAACACTCGGTTTTTGAATGCCTGGTCGATCCCGCCCAATGGGTCAAGCTCCGACAGCAACTCGTCGATATCATTGATCCTAAAACAGATAGTCTTCGTTTCTATTTCCTCGGAAAGAACTGGAAGAAGCGTGTCGAGCATGTCGGAGCCAAGGAAGGCTATGATCCAGAGGGACCGATGATTATATAATTTGCGTTTTTTAATTGCTAATTTTTGATTTGCTTGAGGAATCGCGAACCATAAGCGCACCGGATTTTCCCAGGAGGATCGCGATGTCGGTAAGACGTTCATTGATAAGTTCATAGGGAATTTTTGACTTTAGATTGTGGATTTTGGATTGCAGGTCGAACAGGTTCGCGTTAACGTGCCTTTAAATAAAATGGCTCACTGGATTTAGGTGAGCTACGGTCGCCCGCTTCACGCGGGCGTGGATTGAAACAGTTGGGACATCCACGAGGTGGGGCTATGACATGGTCGCCCGCTTCACGCGGGCGTGGATTGAAACGCAATTGTCTGCACTTGATCCGTCACCAAGGCCTGTCGCCCGCTTCACGCGGGCGTGGATTGAAACGTCAAAGGGGATTCAATACCCATAGTAAACTCCAGTCGCCCGCTTCACGCGGGCGTGGATTGAAACTTGCACCTTGTACACCCCATCCACGTTTCGTATGTCGCCCGCTTCACGCGGGCGTGGATTGAAACAGTGCGACGGTGGCGAAGTGACAGAGGGACAACTGTCGCCCGCTTCACGCGGGCGTGGATTGAAACCCGCAAGCCAAGCAAGTAATCGGGCTTAGCTAAGGTCGCCCGCTTCACGCGGGCGTGGATTGAAACTAGGACTCAGGCCCCCCGCTCGATCCCCCGATCCAGTCGCCCGCTTCACGCGGGCGTGGATTGAAACTGCTCCGGCAGCTCATACAGCTCACGCCAGTCACAGGTCGCCCGCTTCACGCGGGCGTGGATTGAAACATGATATCCGGATTGATGACCTTGACCGGAGTGGGTCGCCCGCTTCACGCGGGCGTGGATTGAAACAAAGCACTCATCACGCCGTCACCCTCGACCTGGGGTCGCCCGCTTCACGCGGGCGTGGATTGAAACTTGCCTACACGTCGCGTGGACAAGGAAGGAGCCGTCGCCCGCTTCACGCGGGCGTGGATTGAAACACACGGACCAGGCTCGACGTCGATGCAATAGCCCAGTCGCCCGCTTCACGCGGGCGTGGATTGAAACAAGGTCTATGTGCAGGATGCCGAGGACGTGACGCTGGTCGCCCGCTTCACGCGGGCGTGGATTGAAACTGTAACCGATCTTGGTGAATTTGGCCCGGGCCTTGGTCGCCCGCTTCACGCGGGCGTGGATTGAAACTTTGCGGAGAGTATGGTGATCTGCTCGATCACCTGTGGGTCGCCCGCTTCAAAAACTGATGATGGAAAAGTGACGAGAACTGTGATCTGAAACCTGCGATCTGTGATCTGAGACCTCAGCTCAATAGCCAGGCTTCAGCTTCAGTGATATCGAGGAAGACTTTGGCATCGACGCCTCGATTGACGGCGACGGTTTCGGCAAATTGATTAAGCGTATGCTTATTCATGCGGCGTTCGAGGTAGGCTACTTTGATTTGAGAAAAACCAAGACGTGGAAGTTTTTCGCCGAATTCGTGCAGTTCGACAAAGGAGATATGGCCCTTAATATCCATATCAATCAAAACTTTACAGAATCCCCGTTGCTTACATTCTTCGGCGATCAAGCCCCATCGTTCCAAGGCATCCTTGATCCCCGTTGAAACTCCACGAACAATGGCATGCAGATATCCGGGCTTTGCTTCAAAGTGAAGCTCGTAATTCTGACAGCTGACAGCCTCTTGACCATGAGTTTCCATATCATTCTCCACACACTTCATTCCCCACCAGAAATCCTTTCAACTCTACAGCTTATCGGAAGAATTTATTAGCGTCTTAACACAATCCTAACTATTCGCTATGCTAAAACTAATTACAATATCAGCTTAACAACCATGCCTCGGCTTTACTGTAATCACAGAAGACCTTCCCATTGACACCGCGGTTAACTGCCACATTCTCTCCAAACTGGTTCATGAGATGTTGATCGATCTGGCGATCTAAAAAAGCAAGCTTGATTCCGATAAAACCTATTTTAGGCAATTGCTCTGCAAACTGGTTAATTTTAGAGAAGGTGATCTGCCCCTTCCAGTCTTCATCCACCAGGACTTTATCATAGCCTCGTTGATGACATTGCTCGGCAACCTCCCGCCATATGTCAAGAACCGCCTCAATGCCTGGTGTATTTCCGCGAAACAAGGCCAGCAGATAGTCCGGTCTTTCTTCAAATTCAACGTGATAAACACCCTTTGTCTCAGCTCTTGCAAGACCAGCGTTCATAATGCCCCCATTAAACTAAAACTGTACTATCATATCACAGTCCATTTATCGGTGTATCAAAGGCCTTACTGAAACTGTTTCTATCAATAGTTCCCTCCATGAATGAGCTTTTCAAGCCCCCCCGATCTCGCTACAATCCGAACATGACAAAACGCCAAGCAACATCGACCTATCGCCACCGTGCCAATGAGCTGGATCGTATTGTGGTCCAGGGGGCACGTGAGCATAATCTCAAGAACATCGATATCGAACTGCCCAAGAAGAAACTGATCGTCTTTACGGGAGTCTCGGGCTCGGGCAAGTCGTCACTGGCCTTTGACACCATCTTCGCTGAAGGCCAACGCCGCTATGTGGAGTCGTTGTCTGCCTATGCCCGCCAGTTTATCGGACAGATGGAGAAGCCCCACTACGACATGATTCGTGGCCTGTCACCCACCATCTCGATCGACCAAAAGGCGGCCAGTCGCAATCCCCGCTCGACCGTAGGTACCATTACCGAAATCTACGATTACTTGCGGGTGCTCTATGCCCGCATTGGAGAGCAATTCTGCCTGGATTGCGGCAACCTCGTAGGCCAGGGAGATGCCCAGTCCATGGTCACTCAAATCATGCAACAACCGACTGACACTAAGCTCCTGCTCTTGGCTCCCATTGTAGAGAACCGAAAAGGCGAGCATCGCGAACGTCTGGAGGAACTACGTAGCGAGGGCTTTGCCCGCGTGCGTATCAATGGCGTGGTACAAAACCTCAACGATGTACAAAAGCTACCCAAGCAAAAGAAGCACACCATCGAGATCGTGATCGACCGCCTGGTGATCAAGGCCGGTGCCAAATTCAAGCAACGCCTCACCGATTCGGTAGAGCAGTGCCTCAAGTTTGGACATGGGCGTATGATCGTACATCTCCTCGACGGCCAAGACATCGTCATGAGTGAAGCCCGCTCCTGTTGCGGCCACGCCTACCCGGCCCTGGATCCCCCGCTATTTTCCTTTAACTCGCCCCAGGGCATGTGCCCGGAATGCAATGGAATCGGTGCCCGTCTGGCCATGGACGAAACCAAGGTGATACCCGATCCAAGTCTCTCTATTCGTCAAGGCGCGGTCTTGCCCTGGAAGAATTTCTTTAGCAAGCAGGGTGAGTTGACCGGGGCCTGGAACGCCCGCCAACTGGAGGCCGTGCGTAAGCGATGGAAGATCGATTACAACAAACCTTGGCGTGACCTGCCTAAGGGCCAACGTCAGGGGCTACTGTGGGGTTTTGCTGGTGAGGAACTGACTGTACACTGGGATTCGGAGAAGATCCAGGGCCAAATCCGTATGGAATGGGAGGGGTTGTTACCGGCTATGCTGCGCCGCTACAAACAAACCCAATCCGAGCATCAAAAGAAATACTATGCCGGATTCATGAGTGAACAGCCCTGTACGACCTGTCACGGCTTTCGTCTCAAGCCCGAGGTGCTGGCCGTCAAGATCAAGAACCAGTCCATCGTGAACCTGACCGAAATGACCATCGGCGAGGTCCATGCTTTTCTCTCCAATCTAAAGCTAACAGGGAATCGCAAGCTCATCGGCGACGAACTGGTCAAGGAGATCCTCAACCGCCTGGGCTTTCTGATGAACGTGGGCCTGGACTACCTGACCCTGTCTCGCAAAGGCCCCTCCCTCTCGGGCGGCGAGGCCCAACGCATTCGCCTGGCATCACAGGTGGGTTCGGAACTGACCGGAGTGCTCTATATCCTGGACGAGCCCTCCATTGGCCTACACCAGCGTGACAACATCCGTCTACTGCAAACCCTCTGTCACCTGCGCGACATCGGCAACACCCTGATCGTGATCGAACACGACCGCGAGACCATGGAGGCCGCGGACTGGCTGGTGGACATCGGCCCTGGTGCCGGTCTGTTGGGTGGTGAGATCGTGGCCGCAGGCACCCCTGCCCAGGTACGTCGCCAGCGACAGTCGGTTACAGGACAGTATCTCGCGGGCAAACGTGACATCCCCATCCCCGTGCAACGCCGCCAGCCTAAGCAAGGTCGCTGGCTGACTATCGAGAAGGCCACCCAAAACAACCTGGCCGGAATCAACGCTAAGCTTCCCCTAGGACTCTTAGTGGCGGTGACCGGTGTCTCGGGTGCAGGCAAGTCTACCTTGATCAATCAGATCCTCTATCCGGCCCTGGCCCGTCATCTACATGGTGCGTCCCTAGACATGGGAGCACATCGGGGGATCAAGGGGCTGGAGCACATCGACAAGGTCATCAATATCGACCAGGCCCCCATTGGACGTACACCCCGCAGCAATCCAGCCACCTATACCAAGGTATTTGATCTGATTCGCGATCTCTTCAGCCAGTTGCCCGAGTCGCGCATTCGGGGTTATGCCAAGGGACGGTTTTCCTTCAATGTTAAGGGCGGCCGGTGCGAGGCCTGTCAGGGGGACGGCTTTATCAAGGTCGAGATGCACTTTCTGGCGGACGTCTATGTCCCTTGCGAGAGTTGTCACGGTCGTCGCTTCAATGACGCCACCCTGGAGGTGACCTACAAGGAGCATTCCATTGCCGATGTGCTGGCCTGTTCGGTCTTGCAGGCCCGCGACCTCTTTGCCCACCAACCCAAGATCTGTGCCATCCTAGACACACTGATTGACGTAGGCCTGGGCTATATCAAACTCGGCCAGTCCGCCATCACCCTCTCCGGGGGAGAGGCCCAACGTATCAAGCTGGCCCGTGAACTGGCCAAGCGTGATACCGGCCGCACCCTCTATATCCTAGATGAACCCACCACCGGTCTGCATTTTCAAGACATCGAGATGCTGCTGAAAGTCTTACACCGCCTGGTGGATGCGGGTAACAGCGTCATCGTGATCGAACACAACCTCGACGTAATCAAGACCGCAGACTGGCTGCTCGACCTGGGACCGGAAGGCGGCCATCGTGGCGGACAAATCGTGGCCCAAGGATCGCCCGAAGAGGTTGCCAACATCAAAGAGAGTCATACCGGCCAATTTCTCAAGGAGTGTTTGAAAACACCCCATGGATAAGCAAGAGCAATACCAACACGTCTTTCAAAACCTGGATGCCCTGTGTGAGGGTGAACCCGACGACATCGCCCTCATGGCTACCATGGCCTGCGAGCTGTATCACGGACTCGATCACTTCCATTGGGTGGGATTTTATCGCGTCATCGATGAATCAACCTTGAAGATCGGCCCCTACCAAGGCACACACGGCTGCCTGACCATCAATTTTTCCCGTGGTGTCTGTGGCCAATGCGCTCGTGAGAAACGATTGATCAACATCCCCGATGTCACGCAGATCCCCCACCACATCGCCTGTTCGTCGAGTACGCGTTCGGAACTGGTGCTGCCCATATTAAAAAAGGACGGCTCATTGCTGGCCGTCCTCGATATCGACTCGAATGATGTCCAGGCCTTTGACTGTATCGACGAACAGCACCTGGAACAGGTTCAACGTTTCTTTAGGTCTTAAACTGACCCACCAGGCAGTTCAATTTCTCTGCCATCTGCGAAAGCTCTGCCACACTGGCATTGATCTGGTTACTGTTCTCGGCCATGGCGTTCGAGGTTTGGTTGACCGCTGCGATATCGCTGGAAATCTCACCGGCCACTACGGTGGTTTGAGCCACGTTTTGATTGACCTCACCCAATCCGGAATTGGCCTGGGTGATATTGGAGGCAATCTCTCCGACAGCGGCCGATTGCTCTTCAATGGCCGCCGCAATCGAACCGACGATTTCATTGACCTCGTTGATGACCTGACTGATCTTTTCGATCTCCTGAACGGTTTCACCCGTTGAGCTTTGAATGCCGTCGATCTGAGCACGAATATCCTCAGTGGCATGGGCGGCCTGGTTGGCCAGATCCTTGATTTCGCTGGCGACCACGGCAAAGCCCTTGCCGGCCTCCCCGGCCCGAGCCGCTTCTATGGTGGCATTGAGAGCCAGGAGATTGGTTTGCTCGGAAATCTCGGTAATGGTTGCCGTGACCTTGCCAATTTCATCTGCCGCCGCACCCAGGTGTTGAACCTTGCTGCTGGCACTGGCGGTCTCTTGCACGGCCTGATGGGTCACGGTGCTGGCCCGTTCGGTATTGCTGGCAATCTCGCCAATGGTCGCGGTCATTTCCTCGGCCGCACTGGCCACCATACTCACGTTGGTAGACGCCTGTTCCATAGCCGCAGCAACGGAAGCCATATTACTGCTCATCTCTTCGGCCGCCGTAGCCACAGAAGTACTCCGTTGACTGGCCTCCTGCGACCCTTGATTCATCTGCTCGGAGATTTGTGACAATTGCGTTGAGGAGCTACTAACCGTTTGGGCTTCCCCCGCAATGTCCCGAATCATGTTCTGCAATTTCTCTACAAAGACATTAAACCAGTGACACATATCACCGATCTCGTCCTTGGTATTGATAGGAAGACGACTCGTTAAATCGCCTTCGCCTTGAGCGACATCCTGGAGCATGTCCGCAGTACTCTTGACAGTCTTGGCGATACGGGATCCAATCACTCCCGTAATTCCTCCAGCAATTACCAGAACCACTAAGCCTCCAATCATAGCGGCCTTCGATAACTGATTGAGAGCGTCATGTATCACACCAATGGCCTCTTCATATTCATCCACATAGGTTCCCACTCCAATCACCCAATCCCAGGGTTCAAAGTAGGTCACTGCAGCGATCTTCAGACGAGGTTTGGGGTCCTCCTTGTTCTTCCAAGGGTAATTTTGAAAATCGCATGAGCCATCCTTGGTTTTCAAGGCTTTTTCAATCACCTCTTGAATAAAGAGGGTGCCATCCGAATCCTTGGCCTCCCAAATATTTTCGCCATCGCGTGCTCCCCCCATGGAGATAATATAATCGCCCTTTTGTTCTCCTTTTCCACCAAGAACATAGACATAACCCGTTTTGCCCACTGTGGTATCCATGATCCCACGGCGCAAAGCGGTTAGATTTTCCTGCTTGATGCCCACATAGACAATGCCGCAAACCTCTTTGGATTCGTCAAAGAGTGGCTCATAAGCCGTGAGATACCAATCATTAACGACATAAGCCCGACCATAATAGGTTTGTCCCTTTAAGATGCTGGTCAACACAGGATTGGGTGATCCGTCAGGATTAATGGCAGGAATGTACGTCCCTATAGCACGAGTGCCATCTGGTTTCTCGACATTGGTGTACAGACGCGTAGCATATCCCCCGCGTCATTCATGCGTTGAAAAATCGTGCAGGTCCCTTCTACTAATTTATGAAAACATCATCAACAATGGGAGAACGAGTGGCCATCTGAGTATTCTGCCCCAGCCAAGTATCCCCTACTTTCATCTTGGGCAATTCTACCCTCTTGTTGGTTTGGGTAAACTGATTAATCGATTGCCAGTCCACCTGCTCGGTATCGAACGATATCCCTCCTTGGATTTTAATCATCTCACGAGCTACATTTAAATTATGTCTGACTTGCTGTAGAATCTGTTCATGCTGAGATTTAATGGAACGATAAACACCTTGAGCAATAGAGGACATTTCGCTCCGTGCCTGCTCATGGACAATTTGCCGAACCTTCGTGTTGAGCTGTCCCTTCTGAATAAACACGATGGTCACGATAGCCAATACAATCACCGCCATGCCACTCAATGAAGGAATCAGAATCTTAGAACGCAATTTCATGTGAACCCCCGTTCGTTGATTAATAATACTTGATACATTACCCCCAATGTTGACATCCCCTTGGGGCGCAACATGGATAAATCCTACCTTCACTATCGGATCGATCTCGAACGAAAATCAACAAGGTCTTAGGTCACAAAGAAAACAGCGTAATTCTTGACTTAAACCCCGTTCTTTTAGGACAACATCATCCTCAATACCATGACTTCCATGTAATATGGGACGCAGCAAAGCTTCTTTATGACTTTAAACTTCTCGTCAGGGGGAACCGCCAAAGGATGAACTCATGCTCAGTACCATCAACATTCTGGCTCTCTCCCTCGCTTGCCCATGCCGGACAGGGTCGGACCGAGATCCAACATGGTCTACCTCGCCGGCACCCAGTTCAACCTCAGCTATCACAAGGAATTCTAGGGTGGATTTTAGACGTAGAAATCCTCACCCGTGGTGTTGCGTTTGAAGTGGACGCTATTCTGGGGTAAGCCGTTGAGACGAATGGCACCGGGTCGCGGACACTCCATCACACAGCAGCCGCAATACCAACATTCGCCCGGAAAGGCGGGTACTGGGGGCAGGCCACGTTGGGGATTCGGCACCAACACATCGACCTGACAGGCCTCCAGACAACGGTTGCACCCATTGCACTTGTCCACATCAAAGGTCAGGGGAGGGGCGTCACTGGGGTCGGGGGTAAATGAGATAGGTTGCTTATCCATGAGAGCCCTCCGGGTTGTGTTGTTGATACTGCTCGGTCAGGCTGCCGTAGTAATCCAGTGGCACCTTGTCTGTGATGACTTGTTCAGCCTCTTGCTTGACCGTGACAAAGCACTGCCAGTCATTGGGATCGATATGCGCGTCATCGGACCGTTTGAAATGAAGATAACGCTGCGGTGCCTTGCGTGCCAGACTGGCCTGCAGGATAATCTCGGCATTGGTCAGGATGTTCAGGACCTCCAGACAACGCATCAGGTCGTGCGGATGACGGGCCACCAGTTGCCGTGCCTCGTTCTGTTGCAGGGCCTGCAAACGTTTCAGCCCTTCTTGCAGGGCCACATCGTTCTTGACATCACCGCAGTGGTGCTGCATCAAACGCGTCACAGCCATGTTCAGGGCCTTCCAACCCAAGCCGTCACCGTCTTTCACCAGACTATAGATGCGATCCTTTTCAGCGGTCACTTGGGACTCGTCGAGGTCAGCCAAGCTCAAGGCCTGACTGTCCATCGCCGCATGACGGCCGGCATAATGCCCTGTGGCAGCTGCATGGCCCAGGCAGTTAGAGGCAAAAAGCTGATCACCGGCCGCATAGAGCCCGTCTACACAGGTCTTGAGGTGCCAGTCATGGAACAGGCCGCCAGGAATACCGAAGAACTGACGCTCCTGCGGCAGGAAGGCCCCGGACTTCCAGCCCTCGCCATAGCTCTGCAACCAATCCGTAGCCGGATTGAAACCGGCTTCACTATAGTTTTGTAAGATAGGGATGCGGGTCTTGCCCTCTTCGCCAATCATCATCCCCCAGATCACCTTGCGTTCGACCTCGGGCATGCTGGACAGATCTGCATAGAACGGCAGCTTGTAACCCTGCTTGAGCAATTCATCCACGCCTAGAGTATCCGGCCCCTGCACCTCGTGGCACGGCACCTCGGCCTCGCCTCCACCTTTGAGATAAAAGGCCTGACCGGGTGACGGTCGGTAACGATCCGCCACGTTCGTGATAGGATTGCCGTCGCGATCCACCCAGGGCAACTCGCGTCCCTCGGCATCGACCATGGAACAGGCATACCAGGTGTTGTGGTTGTTACCCGTACTGTAGGGGGGATAGCTGCGTTCACCCGACCACTCGGCCTTGCAGGACTTCTCCATCATGGCAAAGGAGGCCCCCACACGCCAGGCCATGGCATGGCCGTCGCCCGTGCATTGCGGCGGCCGAAATTCCGAGATGCCGGGATAGGTCGGGGAAAAGAGCCACACCCGCGTAGGACGTGACATGGCCAACACAGTGGCCTTGGCCTGCACCGAGACAAAGCCACCGGTGCGGGCGTGAATGCCCATGGCCCCGACCACACGGGGCTTACCATTATCTCGATTCGTCAACAGGTTGGTGGCCATGGTGCGATCCAAGACCGTGACACCCAAGCGCTTGCACTCGCGGTACAGGGCGGGTTTGAAGCCCGTGCCCCAGGTCCGTAGCATGAAGCGGTTTTCATAGTCATAGGCGAACAGCAGTTGGGTGGCCTCGTCACGGAAATCCGCCCCGGCGAATTCGTCGTCCGTGTCACGGATCTTGGCCCCCATGACCTCCAGGTCTAGCAGCCGATCGTAGCCCTCGCGGCACTCGATATAGTGCGAGATGCCGTTATTGAAGCCGCCATGGGCTCGGATCATGGCTTCCGTCAGATCTTCGGGCGTCACCTTGGAACAGGGATTGGTGGCCGCCGACTCCCAGTGGTCGCAACCCGCCCCGGCGGCACCGCTGCGTGCGGTCGCACCCTTTTCCAACAACACCACCTTGGCCCCGGTACGGGCCGCACCAATGGCGGCAAAACAACCGGCCATACCGCCGCCCAGAACCAGGACGTCGGCCTGCAGGCGTGTCTCTTGTTCGTATTCAATGGGATAAGGCCAATTCATTTGCATGTATTTTCCTTTTCACGTGTTTTATTGGGCTGTGTCATCAAACTCACGATCCAAAAGACCACGGCCGAAATGGCATAGGCAACCATCAGCCCCAGATCACTGTTAAAGGCGTCACGCCAGGGACCGGGTACGGCCCCTACCATGAAGGACGCCACGCCAATGAGACCGCCTACGATGATGGCGGCCCAGGCCCCCTGCCGCGTGGCTCCCGACCATAGTACCCCGCCGAGCAACGGCACCAACAGGCTGCCCATGTAGGGATAGTTGAAGATGATCATGGTATCGAGAATGCCGGTGGCATGAAACGCAATCAACAGCCCTACCAGCAGGGCCCCCACAATCACACCACGAGACAGGGCCTTGGAGCTCTTGAGTTCATCCAAACTCTCCCCCGGATGTAGCACCATGTTATAGAGATCTCGCGTGAAGGTCCCGGCCAGTGACACCAGCAGGCAATTGGCCGTGGACAGGGCCGCCGCCAACAGGGCCGAGACCACCACGCCCGCCACCACGGGATGAAGCAGTTGTGTCACGGTATGGCTCAAGACATCGGCGTCGGAAAGTTCTGGATAGAGGTGCCGCCCCACGGCCCCCACCAGTCCCGCACAAAAACTGATGCCCATCACGATCACCCCGCCCAGGATACAACCCCAGCGGGCCACGGCCTCGGACTTGGCCGCCTGATAACGCATGTAGGCATCATAGGATACCGATATGGCAATTAAAAACGGCACGATGATAAAAATTGCCCTGCTCCCCATGCCCACCGGAACAAAGGGCGTACTGAATACCTGGTATAGTGACACGGTCCCGGCCTCGGGCAGATGCAGGCAGGCCATCACAGCCACCAGGGGAATGCCGATCACGATAATACTCACCTGCATCAGGTTGATCACAGCCACACTCCACATTCCGCCCATCACGCTATAGAGCATCACCACCACACCGCAGATCAAGATAGCCGTTGTTCTCGACATACCGAAGATCGACATCACCGAACCAGCCGCCAAAATCTGGGCCACAAAGATACCCAACAGGCTGGGAATATTGGACAACCAAGCCCACACGCGAATCCAACGGTTCTCACCAAAGCGTTCGCTATAGAAATCCAAGGGCACAAAGCCCCCGCGTTTGCGTAAGCGAGGAGCGACAAAAAGTCCCGCCAAAATCAAACCACCGCCACAACCCACGCCAAACCACATGCCCGGCCATATCCCACTGGCCGCTCCCAGTTCCGCTCCACCTAAAATCACCCCCGCACCGATTTGCACAGCGGCCAAGCTACTGGTGGTCAAGATAAGTCCTAGGTTCCGTCCGGCGATCAAAAAATCCGACGCCGACTTAATCCGCTGGCCCAACAGCAGCCCCACCACGACAGTGATCACCAGATAGGCGATGACGATGGTTTGTATCATAGGCTTAGACTCAACTGGGTTAGTGATTTAGCAACACAGAACGATAGTGAATATCATAGCTGATAAAGCACGACAGACCAAGCAGTTAGTGACCTTACCCAGTTAATATGAAATGAGCCAGATGAAGATATACTAGAAGAAACTATCTTATTGGGCTAAATCTCAACCAACGAGTATGTTTTCAGCCTAACACAAGGCTTTTCAGTCCTTCCTTCAGGCGAATCACATTGAAGTTAATCAAGAATCCCTGCTTAATCCCCGCTAACTTCAAATAGGTTAGAATCTGGGCCTCATAAATGGGCATCAGCCGATCCACACTCTTTAACTCCAGGATGATCTGATCCTCGATCAGGAAATCCAAGCGGTAGCCACAATCCAGGTGAACATCCTTATAATGAACCGGAAGGGGAACTTCCATCTTGAAAGCGATGTGGTTGAGACTAAATTCGTGAGCCAGGCATTGCTGATAGGCGGATTCCATCAGTCCTGGCCCTAGATGACGATGAACCTCAAGGGCACAACCTATGACTCGATTGGATAATTCACTAAATTGATTGTTCATGATTCTACCTCGGCTATGATTAGCAGTATAGAGCTTGATGGCGAGACATGCTAGGGCTAGATGGAATGTATAGTTGTTTTTTCTACCATGAAGGACATGAAGGCGTACGCCGTTATGAGGGGGCTAGGGTATGCGTAGGTCGCCGTCATGGTACGCTTTGCGTACCACCTGCTTACGCAGGTCGTCCTGCGGAAATCTCGGCTCTGCAAGCAAGCTTTCTCCACCGAGTTTCCCTTGGACTTGGCTGACGGCTGTTCTTGGATATGGATGGACCTTGCACTTCGATGATTAATCGGAAGGAAGTTTCTAGTCTTTATTTTAGCTGTCGCTCTCCCGATAGGCCCCATAGAAGATGCTCAAGCATTCAGCGCGTGAGCAAGATGAAAGAGGTGTGCAAGCTTGCTTGCAAAGCCGCTTTCCATCGCAGCGAACAGGGACGCCAAAGGCGTCCGGCACGTGCAACGTGCCATCAAGCTGAATGTGTTATTCACGAGTCCGGCGTGAGCTCAATAAAAACAAGAACCTTCCATCCAAATAATCTAAGCAAAGATGGAATGCTCTAAACCACATGCATTAAACAAACACGAAACCCCATCCGCCGGTACACCCGTCTTCATGTCCTTGACTGATAGGTTAATCACTATCAACGAGACGCTCTTGGCCATGAAAAGTTGCAGCTTTTCGCGAAACTGTTTCAAAGCTATCCATTGGGAAAATGCAGCTCGACCACATCCTTGTCATGCAGTTCGTGGTGGAGTTGGACGTGTTGGCCATCGTGCACGCCGGTGCCCCAGATGCGGGCGGTCTTGAGTTTCTCCGCCAGCTCGCGATGGATAAGATGAGCCAGGTCCTGAACGTTGGAACCACGCGGGAAGGTAAAGGGATCGGACTTGTCCACGGGTTTGCCCGGCGGCTTGGCATAGACGCGGATCACGTCCAGCCAGGTAAAGAGCTTGGCCATGAACTCATCGAGATTGTGACCGGTGGTGGTAGAGATCTCCATGAACCGACACTGATAGTCCGTGGTCTCGGCCAGGAGATCCAGCAGCCCTTCGCCCGCCTCATCGACCTTGGTGCCCAGGCAGAAAAAGGGCTTGGTGCGGCTGTTGCCGTGTTCGTCGCGGGTGAGTTGGTTTTCCTTTGTGATCAGGCCCTTGGATTCCAGGTAGTCGATGCAGACCTCCCACTGCTCCTCGATGTCGGCGGTCAAATCGATGATCACGCCGATCATGTCACAATTGCGATAGGTTCCCACCTGGTTGGGAGCCACAAACTCGGCGGTAATGGGCGGCATGTCCACCAATTGAATGGGGACATCCTCATGCTTGGCCATGCCCGGTACGGGCGCATTGGTGGCAAAGGGAAAATCGGCAATCTGCACCTTGGCCTTGCTCAAGGCCCCCACCAACGAACTCTTACCGCTGTTGGGCAACCCGATGAGCACCACCTGCCCGGCTCCCCCCTTGGGCACATGAAACAGATCCACTCGTTTGCCCCCACCCTTTTGTGCAGGAGCGTCCTTGAGCTTACTGAGCTTCTTCTTGAGATCCGCCTGCAAATGCTCGGTCCCCTTGTGCTTGGGGATCAAGCGTAGCATCTCCTCTAGAGCCAGGATCTTCTCCTCAGTCGTCCCAGCCTCGCGGTAACGATCTTCCGCCTTTCGATAATCAGGTGTTACGTTGGTCGCCATATCAAAATAAGGTCAAAAAGCAAATATGTGGAATTAAAGCCCGTTTTATTCAAACCCGTCATTGCGAGTAAGGCAAAGCCGCAGTGCGGCAATCTTCTAGTTACACCAAAATCGGTCTTGGCCCAAAAAACTGGGGTCATCATACCAGAATCACCCCTTTTAGGCAATGAAGCCCAGAAACAAAGGATTACTTTCGGTGCAAATCCAAAGTTGCACTTGCGATTTACACCACTCCCTCTATACTATTTGTATGATTACACGGAAAATCAAACAAGAACTGATGGAGTGCGCGGCAGAATACCCCGCTGTAACAATTCTGGGGCCCCGTCAATCGGGGAAGACCACCTTGGCCAAGATGGCCTTCCCCAAACGATCCTATATATCCCTGGAAGATCCCGACTCTCGACGTCAAGCAGTAGACGACCCACGCGGTCTGCTCGAAGGCCTTCAACAGGGTGCCATCTTGGACGAGATTCAACGTGTTCCCGAGTTGCTAAGCTATCTGCAAGGTATAATCGACAACGATAGAACCCCAGGACGTTTCATCCTCACCGGTTCGCATCAACCCCTGGTTCATGAGGCCATTTCCCAGTCCCTTGCCGGACGAACGGCAGTGCTGGAGTTGCTCCCGTTTACAACGGCCGAGGTTCGTCGCTACCCCCAACATCCTCAAGAGGCATTCACATGGATCCATCAAGGTTTTTATCCAGGCCTGCATGAAAACAAGCTAAAACCGACACGTTTCTTCCGCTCCTATATGGCCACTTACATTGAACGCGATCTACGCAGCATGATCCAACTCAAAGATCTCTCACGCTTTGAAACCTTTCTGCGTTTGCTGGCCGGTCGCATTGGACAGTTGATCAACTATGCATCACTTGCGGGAGATATCGGTGTATCAGCAACCACCATTAAAAACTGGATATCGATCCTCAAGGCCTCCTATATCCTTTGGGAACTACCGCCCTGGTTTGCCAACATCCGCAAACGCTTGGTCAAATCTTCAAAACTCTATTTTGTAGACGTGGCACTGGCAGCATGGCTCCTGGGTCTGGAAACACCCGCCCAAATCGAACGCGATCCCTTGCGTGGGGCCCTTTACGAAAACCTCATGATCATGGAAGCCGTCAAGAACACCCTCAATCAAGGGGCCACTCCCCAATTCTATTTCTTCCGTGACAGCAAGGGCAATGAGGTCGATCTGATTGCATCATCTGCAGGACGGTCGTTTACAGCCGTCGAAATCAAATCAGCCGCCACCTTCCAGCCGGAATTCATCAAGGGAATTCAGGTCTTCCGTCAATGCATCGGTTCCGAATCCGAGGTAAACGCGTGCCTCTGGTACAATGGACAAAAAAAGACCGCCTACCAAAATGTGACAGTGACCAATCCGCTTACCCATGGATTTGCACTGTAATCCTATTCGGCGTTTCGATTCATCTGCGGCAAACAAGGTATAACACCCAGCTTCGCGGTAACGATCTTCCGCCTTTAGATAATCAGGTGTTACGTTGGTCGCCATATGTTTTAACCTGAATGCAACAGCATTCAATCAAATCCATCATTGCGATTGAGTGTCATGCTCATGCTTGCATAAGTATGCTTGGGTTACGACGTTAGCACAGCGAATCGTCCGGCTAACCCAGGTGAAGATTTAGCATCCCCACGCCAGCGCGGGCATGGTACCCAGCCCCATCGAACAATACCCAGGGCTATTCACCAAAGGCATTATACGACAAATCCAGCCAGGGTCAAAGCCTTGTAGAAGGCAATACCCTATACTACAACGTCCCCTGATGATCTGTGAGCATAAACGTTTGATAGAACCCCTCTTCATCATAGAGTTTCAAAATAACGCCATGATCACTAAGTTCAAGGGTATAGTTACCTGGGGAGTCCTCTCTTTGAAATTTCACGGATGGGTTATATTCCTGCAAAAACAGCTGAATAGCCACATCAATCTGATCCACATTATATCCTTCAAAATGACCCTGTTCGCTTGCCACAATTAGGCCAACATGTTCTAAATATCGAGCGTGATGTAATTTCATCATGGCTTTACGTAATCCGATGGTTTCGGTTTCTGTTTTGGATACCGATAAATAGCAAGCCCCTCCCACCCCTACTGCAATCATCAACGAAACCACAAACAGCTTCAACACCGTGTTGAGACCTACTATCTGATCCTGGGGCAGACGAGAGCGAATCGCAAAGGTCCCTACGATCAAAGACAAAATGAGCCCCCCAACCCCAAAGCCCACACTACGATTCTGGGCTGCTGAAAAACTGTAATAATGTTTTTGTAAGGGATTAAACTGGGTCTGAAGCGGTTTGAAATCCTGTTGCATATCATCAGGGGCCACTATTCCACATAAACGTGACACCACACATCCATCCCAGAAATATCGGTTGGCCAGGGGGTGTCCCAAACGGTGACTAAAATGATCGCCCACAAATCCCGAAAGCGTTTCGTCGTATCTCGTTGGAACGTTCTCTTGAAATGTCAATCGATCACGCACCTCAACTTCGAGAGGTTCGCAAATCTGGGCACTGTCTGAAACAACAAACAAATCGACATACACAGCACTCTCCAGGGTTCCGGTTAGACGCATAGGATAGATGGGAGCTTTAGTCACAAACGTAATGGAAAGTGGATGAGGGTAAGCGATCCCTTCTCCTTCATGATGCAGTCTGGCTGCGACAAACACCCATTGCTCCTGGATGTATTGATCGACCACTCCCCGATCTTGGGCCTCCAGCTCCATATATTGATTTGCGCTTAACCATTGATTCAAGGCCTCTGCCGTGTCGGCCTCGATCACCGTCACGTCGTACTGGTCCACACGCTGCTGAGCATGGATGTGCGTCCCCTCTATGACGATTGATGATCCTGCCAATTGTCGCGTCCTACTCAGGGCGGGCATCAAAATCCCAATGACAATCGCTCCCACGCCTACAATTAACAAAAACAGATGCAACACCCTCCGATTGCTTTTCGATTTGCTCAATAGCGAGACACAAGACCAGAGCAACACCAAGCATAATAAAGCCAATGCTGAAGGGTGTGAAGCATGGGTATTGGCAGTAATAGATGGCCCCAACGCCGTGTTTAGCGTCTTGAGAAATCCTGGCGACACCGCCTCCAAATTCGTGGGGACCGCTGGCACAGGGACGATCCACCCAAACTCCTCTCCCGGCCCCTTAAAATTGGATTGCACCACCAGGGTCTCAAGACCGTTACGAAAAGAAATCAAGGCGGTCTGATGGGGAATACTCGGCGGGACCTTGTAGGCCTTGCCTGGATAGACCTTGCCGTCGGCATAAACGGTTTGACAACAACCCAAACCGATCACAATCGCCAAATAACAAACCAAGGTTGTACAACCATTCCACCTGGAAGAAATCATCGTTTTTCTCTCCAACAAAGACTATTTACGATAACAACATCAATGTTAGATCGTATGAAAGAAGAAATCAATCCCATAACATAATCGTCGCCCCATTGAACCTAAGGAAGCCTCAAAAAAATTAAAATCTCCATAACAGCCTCTACATGGCATTCGGCGTCACACGGGTGGAGAGCGAAAAACTCCGACTATTGACAGGACCTATGACTTCCTTATATCCTCATGGCTAAAGAATGAGTAAAGCCAGACACCCTCGAGTCACTCTTTCGGGAAAGGAAATATCCGTGAAATTCACAACCCTACGTCTTCAGTCTGCACCAAGTAATCAATCCTTGATTTTAACTCACTTCCTGATGCTCATGTTAACCGTCACAACCCTTGGAGCAGAAGAGCTCAGCAATGGTTCAGATCCGGAGCTTCCGGAAAAGGTTTACGGATTTCTCGAACGCCCTATTGGAGACAACTGGGTAATCTCCCCCATTTTATTCCCAATTTACACCCCTGAAATTGAATTCGGTGTGGCCATGGGAGGCGTGGCAACTTTTTCAACCGACCCAAAGAGTAAGAATCTGCCCCGATCGACCATTGATGTCTTTGCGGTTCCCACCACCAACGGGACACTGGCCTTGAATGCCGGATTGGAAGGATTCTGGCTGGACGACCAGCTCCGCACCGGGGTGGACTTCGACTACGACATGGGCCCTGAGAACTACTGGGGGGTCGGGTATGACGCCGGGCGAAACGTCGATCAGGACGAGGATGTCACTGAGTTCGATCGGGATGTCCTGGACCTACCCGTATCTCTGAACTGGCGCATCGGCCAAGCCCTGTTTGCCGGGGTCAATTTAGACCTGATCGATATGCGGGTCAAAAAGCTATCGCAAACCATGTTGACAGATCCTCACTACCAAAAATACGGCGACAAGATCACCAATGTCGGCACGGGTCTCCGCTTGGTCTATGACACACGCGACGACACCGTAAACGCATACACCGGACAATACTTCAACGTCGAGGTAAACTTCTATCGCAAGTATTTCGGTAGCGACCAATCCTTTGAAACCTATGGGGCTGATTACCGACGATACCACCAGATCGGACGCCCGGGCCGGACGATTGCCTGGCAGGTGGCGGGACGCCAGGCCAGCGGCGATGTCCCTTGGGTCAGAATGTCGACCGTGGGCAGCTCCAAGGACCTGCGGGGTTATACCCAAGGACGATTTCGTGACAAGGCCTCCCTGCTCGGCATGGTCGAATATCGCCACATGAGCGAGAACAAGCTCTGGAAGATCGGCCGACAAGGCTATGTCGTCTGGCTGGGCATGGGATTCATCGGCGAAGACTTCGGCGACTTCAGCGGCCACGAACTTCCCAATGCCGGTGTAGGCTACCGCGTCGAAGTCCAAGAAAGACGCAACCTCCGAGTAGATGCGGGTTGGGGTTACGACGAGCTGGGAGTTTATCTAAACTTTGCCGAGGCCTTCTAAGGGAAGAAGCAGCAGTATTCAATCAAATCCGTCATTGCGATTGGGTGCCATGTTTATGCTTGCATAAGCATGCTTAGGTTACGACGTTAACACTGCGAATCGTCCGGCTAACCCAGGTTAAGATCTAGCATGCCCACGCCAGCGTGGGCATGGCACCCAGTTAATATAAACAAAGCGGAGAAACCTATTCAAACAGATCTCTCCGCTCCCTTCAACCTTGCTCAGGGCAGGTTGGTCGAGATGGCTTGGCATCTTTCAACTGCTAGGCGCATCCTATTATCGGCGGCCAAAGAAACCTCACCTCTGAACAAAGCTCAAATGGATTCCGAGCTCATTTTCTGAGTTGTTTTAAGCCGCTATCACGTCTTGGTTTGATCCAGAGAACCTTTGGTTTTCCTGAGTTGTTTCATGCTGCTAACGCAGCCAAGCTGCTCCAGAGAAGCCTTGTTTTACCTTGTATTGCTATTCTTGATGGTGATAGAATAACGGTATGGCTGCAACATCAAATGTCCAATCAGGTCCTGTACCCCTATCTGTCACTCTCCCAATGCGGGGAGCGGCAGATGTCTGGATCGGGGCCCAAAGACACACGACAGATTCAGTTGAGGCCTCTTTGCAGGGTGGGACCGGGATTTACAGTGAAAATCAGATTCGGCAGCTGGTTAACAATGCCTATACAGAGTTAAGAATTCAAAGGATGGAGGATCATTTAGTCGCGCATATGCAGCAATCCCTGGTTAAGGTTTTGCCGATCCTCAAGAGGGCTCTACGTCAGCTGGTTGAAAACGGCGACTTGAAGGAACTCCCTGAAGATCCGACCCATATGATCCTGCAGCACATCAAAAGATATCGCATCGTCCATACTCACAAAACGACTTTTGGCGCCTATCTTATTGAGGGCACATTGTATGTGGAAAGGCCGTATCTAGGGCTTCATCTGCGTGAAGAGATCTTGTTTCACGAACTGCTTGAAGCTTGCGGAGTCTCTCATTTTCGAACCGTCAAGCTAACCCAGGACACCCTCTGGGATGCACTGCTCCCTGAAAAAGAGTATGTAGCAGATACGGATCGGATTCCTAACGAGTGGGAAGATGCTGACGATGTTATTGAAGAGATCTACGCCCCCAGGGAAGCGGCCATGGAATCTGCGGGTGCTGAGATCGCAACAGCCCAGAAGAATATCGCGATGGGGAGAACTTATGATCTGCCCCCACAGAGCAATCAAGCCCAGGAACATTTCCACAACAAATTCGAACGGTTTAACCGCGCCGTGCAAAAGGCCAAGTATCAAAAAGGGAATTATGTAGATTTGCGAGATTTGTCCAGTGAAGTGGAAATCATTGTGATCGGTGATGTGCATAGCTGTTGGGATAATGTGGAATTTATCCTGAGACATCGATCCCAGTACGTTACCGGTACAACCATGGGCATTGATGCCTTACCGTTATCTGTTCGAGAAAAAGTCCAAAGAGGCGAAGCTGTGCTTGTCTTTAATGGGGATGTGGTACACTACGACATTCACAGTGAATATACCCTGGCCCAGCAAGATCGTATTGTGAATACGAGAGGCGAAGCGAAAACATTTCTGAGGAGGAAAAAAACTCAGATCATGCGCAAGTTAGCGGACATGAAAGCCACCATGACCCTGCTTGATCTGGTGATGGACCTTAAAATTGAGAACCCGGATCATGTCTATTGGATCTTAGGCAATCATGATGACTGTGTTTATCGCGGTGCATCGAAATGGAGTATCTATCAGCATTCGCTCTATTGGCTGGCCTTGAAAGAACGCTTTGGTCCTGGCTGGGCTCATCACACTATCCAGTTTGTTGATCATTGCCCATTGGGTCTGATCTGTGATGGGATGTATGCTTTCCACGGTGGATTTCCTAAGGAGCGACTGGCTGATTACGAGCAGTGCGCCAAGAACGATCCGGTTGTTAAGGAATTTGTTGGCAAAGGGTATCGCAATAGACAATTTAACGAGGAAATCGCACACTTCATTGAAGCAGAGGGAATATTCTTTAGTGTTGTTCTTTTGAGCCATATGCCAGCTCTATTGGCAAAGAAGGAATACTGGACATGGTTGCATAGCAACTCCGTCTGTCTGATTTACGGAGCTAAGATTTACACGGGATATGCCATTTTCCAAAATAGGAGCAATCTTATTTTTGAAAATGTAACCAATCCGTCAGGTGTGGAGCTTACGCCTCCTAAGAATTTCACCATCGGCCCCATTGAAATCGAAGGCCGTTGGGAGAGGTTGAGAGTGTATGTCCATAATCTGCGTCTCGGCCACACCAGAGATTACGCATTGTATAAAGAAGCCTATAGTGAAACACGCCTCCAGAAGGAGGACATCATTAGGTTGTCTAAGCCAGAGATAAATCGTCCTGTTGAAGAAACCGAAGAGGCCACGACCTATGAGTTGCCGCGTCAAGGTTGGCTTGCAACGTGGAAGGAAAGGTTTAGATCACTCCAGGATGCGGTTTGGGTTGTTCTCTACGATACGTTTATGGCATTTATCAGTGTAATCTGCTCTTTGGGTCGAAAATCATTGGGTTTAGTTAGATTCATTGGACGATTCATCAGCCCCATCATTGAACTGTTGAGACTAGTAAAACGAGCCGTGAGTCCTGTTATAAAATTGATAGGGATCATCGCTCGTCCTTTCATCTGGGTGGCAGGTTATTTAGTCCGACTGGTCGGTAAAGTCATTAAGGGCATCGGGCGTTGTTCACCGGGTATTTATGACCAATGCCGCAAATGGGGATTGTCTGACCGCGCGATTGTCTGTCTGACCGGGTTGGAAGAAGGATTCTTTTGCGGGATATGGATATGTCTTGTCAATAAAAGTATCAAGTCCATGCTGCTACTCAATCCATGGACTTCAATGGCTTTGGACCTGCTGGGAAATGTGATACCGTTTCTATTACTGCACCAACAGCGTCACCTATACCGAAGAGGTCATATTTGGCGCATAGCCCCGGATGATAGCAAATGGGATAAAGTCCGTGATTATGCCTGGCTGGGTGGCATGCGCGTATTTTTAAATTTACTGTTTATGATGTCACTCCATTTCATACCACTGAACATAAGTTGTTTCTTATGGATACCCATCCTCTGGGTCCTCCATAGCGCGATCAATTTCTTAGGCCTGCCCATGCTGATGGTTTCAGGCAATACGAAAGACGCGTAAAACATAGCGAACCCTTTGATTATACTCAGGGCAGGCGGGCGTGAGGAAACACATAGCATGCTTACGCAAGCGTAAGCATGGCACCCAGTTTATATAACAAAGTGGAGAGACCTAATTAAATAGATCTCTCCACTTCACTTCGTTCCCTTCGACCTTGCTCAGGGCAGGTCGGTCGAGATGACGTGACATTATTCTCCTCACGTCACCTTAATCTTTTTTAATTTATCCATTCACAGTCAGATCAGCAACCAGGTCACCGACTTCGCTGGTGGTGTAGCCCATCTTGCCGGCAGCCAGGCCCTTGAGCTTGGTGCTGGTGACGACCTTGACGGCGTCTTCGATTTTTTCGGCGGCGGTGTCTTCGCCCAGGGTTTGCAGCATCATCTGCATGGCGCAGATGGCGGCCAGCGGGTTGATGACGCCTAGACCGGTGTACTTGGGTGCCGAACCCCCGATGGGCTCGAACATGCTGACGCCTTCGGGGTTGATATTGCCGCCGGCGGCGATGCCCATGCCGCCTTGGGTGATGGCGCCCAGGTCGGTGATGATGTCACCAAACATGTTGCCGGTTACGAGTACGTCGAACCATTCAGGGCTCTTGACCATCCACATACAGGTGGCGTCCACGTGGTAGTAGTCGCGACGGATATCGGGATAGTCGGTCTGGCCGATTTGATGGAAGGCACGTTCCCACAGATCGAAGACGTAGGTCAGGACGTTGGTCTTGCCCACCAGGCCCAGGGTGTTTTCCTCCGCCAGGCCGCGTGACTTCTTGCCGTACTTCTTGGCATAGTCAAAGGCATAGCGCAGGCAGCGTTCGACCTGGAAGCGGTTGTAGACCATGCTTTGGACGGCCACTTCGTGGGGGGTGTCGACCATGGACAGTCCGCCGGCACCGGTGTAGATGCCGCCGCTGTTTTCACGGACGACCACGTAGTCGATGTGCTCGGGGCCCTTGTCCTTGAGCGGGGTTTCCACGCCGGGATAGAGCTTGACCGGACGCAGGTTGATGTATTGATCCAGGGCAAAGCGAGCCTTGAGCAGGATGCCCTTTTCCAGGATACCGGGCTTGACGTCCGGGTGACCGATGGCGCCCAGGAGAATGGCATCGTATTGACGCAGTTCCTCGATGGCACTGTCCGGCAGGGTCTCCCCGGTCTTCATGTAGCGTTCGCCACCAAAGTCATAGTCGGTCAGTTCGACCTTGAAGCCGAACTTATCTGCTGCGGCCTTGAGTACCTTGACGGCTTCATTGGCCACTTCGGGACCGGTGCCGTCGCCACCAATCACTGCAATGTTGTGAGTTTTAGCCATGTCCTTCCCTTCATAGTCACTGGTTTGGGTTACATATTGCTTTTAATGTGATCCAACAATCCGCCATCAGCCACGATCTTCAGAGCAAAGTCGGGTAGCGGTTTGAATTCAATGCTATTACCTTGGGTCTTGTTGTTGATCTTGCCGGCTTCGTAATCGATCTCCAGGTCGTCGCCGTCTTGGATCTTGTTGACGGCATCGGGCAGCTCGATGGGATAGAAGCCGCAGTTGATACAGTTGCGATAGAAGATGCGGGCAAAGGAGTGGGCAATCACGGCCCCGACCTTGGCCCCTTGGATGGACCAGACCGCGTGTTCACGGCTGGAGCCGCAACCGAAGTCGTCACCGGCAACCACAACGTCACCGGGTTGAGCCTTGGTCACAAAGCCGGCGTCCAGGTCTTCCATACAGTGGGTGGCCAGTTCGGCTGTATCGTCGGTATTCAAATAACGAGCCGGAATGATCTCGTCGGTATTGACGTGATCTCGTTTGTATACATGTGCTTTTGCCATGGTTTTATCCAATCTAAGTTTTATTTTCGTAATCGTAATCAGTGAGCCAAAGGCGAACGGTACTCGTAATCGTAATCGAGTTTTTTCGATTACCGCTGCGCTGATTACGAGTACGATTACGAATCATACGTTAACCATTTCACCTATTTTTATAGACTATCAAAGATACTTACGTGGATCGACCAACTTACCTTCGACAGCGGCTGCGGCTGCGGTTGCCGGGCTGGCCAGGTAAACTTCGCTCTTGGGACTTCCCATACGACCGACAAAGTTACGGTTGGTGGTGCTAATGCACTTTTCGCCAGCGGCCAGGATACCCATGAAGCCGCCGAGGCAGGCGCCACAAGTCGGGGCGGCTACCACGCAACCGGCATCGTAGAAAATCTCAGCGAGTCCTTCGTCAATGGCCTGCTTCCAGATCACCGGTGTGGCTGGCACGACCAAAGTACGAATAGCGACCTGCTTGCCCTTCATGATTTTGGCGGCCACGCGCAGGTCCTCAATACGACCGTTGGTACAGCTACCGATATACGCCTGGTCCATGTCCAGACCGGCACAGTCACTGATAGGCTTGCCACCACTGGGCAGATGCGGGAAGGCGACCATGGGCTCGAGCTTGGAACAATCCACAGTGTCCTCGGCGATATACTCAGCGTCCGGATCGGATTCGAAAACCTCGTAGGTGGTCTTGCCCTTGAGCCGACCGTTAAGATAAGCCTCGGTGGTTTCGTCAAAACCGATGATGCCGTTCTTGCCGCCGGCCTCGATGGCCATGTTGGTGATGGTCATGCGGGCCTCCATGCTCATCTTCTTGAGCGCGGGGCCGACAAACTCCATGGCGCGATACAGGGCGCCGTCCGTACCGATACGACGGATGACCTCCAGGATGACGTCTTTACTGGAGACACCTTCGCCTAGTTCACCGTCCAACACGAACTTCATGCTGGCCGGCACCTTGAACCACAGCTTACCCGTGGCAATGGAGGCCGCCAAGTCAGTCGAACCTATGCCGGTACTGAAGGCCCCGAAGGCACCGTAGGTACAGGTGTGCGAGTCACCACCCACGATGACCTCGCCTGGTCGAATATGACCTTGCTCGGGCAGGATGGCGTGACATACACCGGCCCGCCCCAGCTTGTAGTAGTATTTGATGTTCTTTTCCTTGGCCCAGGTGTCCAGGCGTTTGTGCAGTTCGGCACTCTTGATGTCCTTGGCCGGTTGGAAGTGGTCGGGGGTGACCACGATCTTCTCCGGATCAAAGACCTTGTCGATCCCCTTTTCCTTGAGCATGGAAATCGCGGGGGGGGTGGTGACATCGTGACACATGACGATGTCGATATTGGCGTCGATAAGGTCGCCGGGGGCCACAGAGGCCTTACCGGCTGCCTTGGCCAAAACCTTTTCAGTAATTGTCATAGCCATAGAAAATCAGTCCTTACTTAAACGTAATCGTAATCAGAGAGCCAAAGGCGAACGGTACTCGTAATCGTAATCGAAACTAAAAGTTCTCGATTACCGCTGCGCTGATTACGATTACGAGCACGATTACGAATCATGCGTTAACCTTTCAAGCGGTTACAATCGTCATTATTTACTTTTTAGCACCTACCATCCGATTGATAGCATCGACATAGGCCTTGGCACTGGCCTCGATGATGTCGGTGGAGACACCCCGGCCCACGAAGATTTTTCCATCCTCGCGGATCTTGACAATGGCTTCGCCCAGGGCCTCTTTGCCGCCGGTGACGGCGCGGATGGTGTAGTTCTCCAATTCGGGACACAGATCGATGGCCTCGCGAATGGCCTGGTAGGCGGCATCGACCGGACCGTCACCACAGGCGGCCGCTTGCTTGACACCATCCGGGGTTTCGATCTTGACACTGGCGGTGGGCAAGGTACCCGTGCCGCTGGCCACGTGGAGGTATTGCATCTTGTACACGGATTCGGTTACGACCTGGATCTCGTCGCTGATGATCGCGGTGATGTCCTCGTCGAAGATTTCTTTCTTCTTGTCCGCGATCTCGAGGAACCGCTGATAGGCCTTTTCCAAGTCGGTATCGTTGAGTTTGAAACCCAACTGTTGGCAACGGTCGGCAAAGCCGTGGCGACCGGTATGGCGACCGAGCACCATACGTGAACCACTGAGGCCGATGGTCTCGGGCGTCATGATCTCATAGGTCGAACGGTTCTTGAGTACGCCGTCGACATGCACACCCGATTCGTGGGCAAAGGCGTTGGCCCCGACAATGGCCTTGTTGGGCTGAATCACGAATCCGGTGATACGCGAGACCATCTGGCTGGTGCGGTAGATCTCCTGGGTCTTGATATTGAGCAATTCATCGGCCTTACCCTCGATACCGAAGAAGTCGGCACGGGTATGGATGGCCATGACGATCTCTTCCAAGGCGGCGTTGCCGGCTCGCTCACCCAGGCCATTGACGGCACATTCGATCTGGCGGGCACCATTGCGTACGCCGGCGAGGCTGTTGGCCACGGCCACGCCCAAGTCGTTGTGGCAGTGGGTGCTGAGGATGCAGTTGTCCACACCCACAACCTTGGCCTTGAGCTCAGCGATGATCTGGCCGTACTCGTAGGGAAGCACATAGCCGACGGTATCGGGAATGTTCAAGGTGGTGGCCCCGGCCTCAACCACGGCCGAGAGGATCTCGATCAAGAAGGGCATCTCGCTACGACAGGCATCCTCGGGCGAGAATTCCACATCGTCGGTGAAGGTCTTGGCATATTGAACGGCCTCGACCGCCATCTTGATGACCTCGTCGGGCTTCTTGTTGAGCTTGTACTGCATATGAATGGGGCTGGTGGCGATGAAGGTGTGAATCCTCATCTTGCCGGCGCCAGCCAGAGATTTGCCGGCAGCCTCGATATCCTTGGGAACGGATCGCGCAAGCCCTGCAATAGTAGGACCTTGCACCTGCTCGGCAATGAGCTTGCAGGCCTCGAACTGGGCCGGTGACGACACAGGAAAACCCGCTTCTATAATATCCACACCCAAGGCGGCCAGTTGCTGGGCGATCTCGATCTTTTCAGGAATGCTCATCGAGGCACCGGGCGACTGCTCGCCATCACGAAGGGTGGTGTCAAAAATCTGTATTTTCTGTTCGGACATTGTAAAAACCTCCCGGAATTAAGAACCGGATCAGGGCCAAATAGGGATTGGGCCCATATAATAAAGCTGTGATTATACACAAAAAACGAAAGACTGGAAGTTTTTAAAGGTTTATCGCGCGCCTAGCGGCGCAGCAGGAGGGCCAGCCCCAGAGGAGCGGGTAGGACGAATGAAATGGCGTTATTCACGAGTTTCATAAGGTATCGATCTTATCGATTTTTACAGGAAATGCAAGACCAATCTGGCATAGCGGATGATTTACCTAGCTATGCAAGGGCATCTTGCTCAGTTTCCAATACGAATCAATGACCCGCATGGTTTCGACAAATTGTTCATAATCCACGGGTTTGAGCATATAACCGGCCACACTGAGGTTGAAGGTCTGCAGGATATCGCGATCGTTGCTGCTGGTGGTCAGCACCACCACAGGGATGCACTGCAGATTGCCCTCTTGCTTGGCGATCTTGAGGAACTCAATGCCATTCATTTTGGGCATGTTGATGTCCAAGAGGATGATGCAGGGGGTGGGGTTGTCGGAATTGCGGAGGTAATCGAGGGCTTCCTCACCATTGGTGACGTGGGCCAGCGGGTTGGGGACATCGATCTCACGCAAGGCCCGTTTGACCGTCATAGCGTCAACGGTATCGTCCTCAACGAGTAGGATGGGTTCATCCATATTCATTAAAAAACCTCCATGGCCTCTCCCGGTAAACGGTTGAGGGCCCAATAGTCCTCTATACTTTGAATAGTCCGACAAAAGTGTTCGAAATCCAGGGGCTTGGTCATGTAACCGGCCACGCTTTCGGAGAAGGACGCACGCACATCCCCCTGGTCCTGGGACGTTGTCAACACGATGACCGGGATGCTATTGAACCGCTCGTCATGTTTAATCTTGGTTAAAAACTCTATTCCATTCATACGTGGCATATTCAGATCCAACAGGATCAAGTCTGGCCGCTCATTCAATTTACTGTTGAGGTACTCCAAAGCCACCTCACCATTGCCCATATGAATAAGCCGTTCATCGGCACCAATGTCCTGAAACGCCCTTTTAACGGTCAAGGCATCGACCTGATCATCTTCTACCAAGAGTACTCTTTTCAATCTGCTCATGCTTGCCTCCATGTCAATAGACATACATTCATTGTTGAAATGGCCGCACTAACCCGCCATTTCACTTGGCAAATGCAGACTGTCCTTCATGTCGCGGACAAACCGAGACACTTTTAATAAAGAATACTACCTTGGATAAACGTACAAATGACAATGACAGACATTTTAGGATGGATCACACGATCCCCCCAGGATACATGTCATAACAGCGAGGATATCGTCACATTGGTGGGACTGCTTGAATGGAGGAATGGTTTTCTTTTAAATACGGTGGGTAAATGGCTTCACACCGGTTCACCATGGATTAATCTGTCCGATAAAAACCGCTTAAACCATCTTGGTCACTGGGGTATTACGCACTTCTTGGCTCTGAATCTGTGGCAGGGTAAAGAAGAAGGTGCAGCCCCGCCCGAGTTCCGATTCGACCCAGACTTTGCCCCCGTAGAGTTCCACGATCTTCTTGACCATGGCCAAACCAATCCCCGTACTTTCCAACTCATCACGTGGGGTCAGGGTCTGGAACATCTTAAAGATGCGTTCATGGTATTTCTCATCAATCCCCGGACCGTTATCAGCCACATAGAATTGCCACCACCCCTCGACCTCCTGGCATCCGATGGAAACACAGCCTTCCTGCTTATCCATATACTTGATGGCATTGCTGATCAGATTCTGGAAGACCTGGGTCAAGCGAATCTTCTCACAGGTGACCTGCGGCAATGATTCTTCCACCACGACCTGGATCTCTTCCGGAGGGCCGATCACGGCGATACATTCATTGACCAGGACATTGGTGTCAACCCGATGGAGGTTACGTTGTCCTCGGCCAATCTCGGAATAGCGTAGGATGCTATCGATCAGTTCGTTCATGCGGGAAACACGTCCCTTGACCAAGAGCATCTGTTCCCGGCCCTGTTCGTCCAGACGCTCACCATAGTCCGTGTAGAGCCAGTCGGTCAGGGTGCCAATGGCCCGCAAGGGAGCCTTGAGGTCATGGGCCGTTACATAGGCAAAGTCTTGCAGTTCGGCATTGGAACGACGCAGCTCCAAAACGGTGTCCTGTAGGTCCTGGTTAAGGGTGGCCAAGGCCTCCTCGGCCTCTTTACGAGCCGTAATATCCCAGAAGATGGCCAGGGTGCCGATGACGTTGCCTTCTTCATCACGCACGGGAGACTTCATGGTCTGGATGGTCATACGCTGGCCGTTGACCTCATAGAGTTCCTCGATCTCCTCCATAATGCCCGTCTGCATGATGCGTTGGTCATCTTCGGCGTACTTCTGGGCCAGATCGCGGGGATGGAATTCAAAATCGGTCTTGCCTTGCAGATCATCGGGGGCCACACCCAAATCCGTGGCATAGCTCTCATTGCAGAGGATGTAGCGACTTTGCAAATCCTTATAAACAATCTTCTGCGGGATGTTCTTGAGTAGGTTACGATAACGATGTTCGCTCTCGCGTAGGGCCAGTTGAATGCGCCGACGTTCATGGGTCTCCAACTTGAGCACAACCATGTCCGCCACCGAAGCGGCGAAATCCTGCTCCTCCAACGTCCACTGCCGTCGGCCCTCGACATGCTCGATACAAAGAATTCCCACGAGTTTACCATGCAGCCGAATGGGCACAACCATCAACGCAATCAGTCCATGTTGTTTTAGATAGGGCTCCAATTCACGAGTACGGGGATCCTCCAAGGCGTCTTCGGCCGCCACAATACGGCTGGCTTCGATGGCTTGAAAGTAGTGAGGATAGTCTGCAACAGACAAGGATTCACCTTCGTCATGGGCTTCCTGACTCAGACAATACTGATCACGACAAATCATGCTTTCCTTGTCCTCGCTCCGATCCCAAATGGTGACCCGTTCGACCTGTAGCGTACGGGCCACCTCCTCCGTCGTGGCTCGTACGACCATGTCCAATTCGAGGTCAGTTAATTTACCCAGCTTCAACAGGGCCGACTGATGCCGAATCACCCGCTCGGTACGCTCGTGCAGGGCGGCCTCGGCCTTTTCTCGTTGCTCAATCTCCGCCTTGAGCTGATCATTGGCCTCCATAAGCTTCGCTGTACGCTCTTCAACACGGACTTCCAGCTCCTCGTTGGCCATGACCAAGGCACCATCGCGTTCCTGGATCTGGCTGAGCATGTCATTGAATGAGTCAATCAACAGACCCACCTCGTCATTAGAGGTCTTATGCGCTCGAATGGAATATTCCCGTTCTTCGGAGACCGTGCGGGCAACCCCGGTTAATGACAAGATGGGAGATGAAATCACCCCTTGAATGCGGCTGGAAATAAGGTAAGCCGCCAAGAGCGAGACAAACATGACCGCCAAAATGATAAGCACATTGCGTTGGATCATGGCATGCAAAGGCCCCAAGTCAGACCAAACCGAAACCGTACCGACCTTTTCTTTTTCATGAAAAATCGATTGAGTTAGAATTGGACTTTTGCAAAGTTGAAAATTTAAAGGCAAAATGGGCACTTTGACGACAAATATTGGCAATCAGGTTGGCAAAAATATCATGGAGGATATGACCATGCCAGCGATTGTT
The DNA here is from genome assembly GCA_963662565.2 of Sedimentisphaerales bacterium. Taxonomy (GTDB): domain Bacteria; phylum Planctomycetota; class Phycisphaerae; order Sedimentisphaerales; family Anaerobacaceae. Next base: position 221,216 of record CAXXXG010000008.1, read on the forward strand.
GATTTTCCTACCGTCGTCAAGAAGGCCCTGGACGAATTTGGACCTCTGTTCGCGAATGACCCCGAACGTAAGCATTTCGCTGAATATCTCACCGGTTTGATGATGGCACACAAGAAGAATGTCTCGGCCATCAATAGCGAATTCGCCGTAACCACGGATCAATCCTGCTTGAACCGTTGGATTACCGAATGCCAGTGGGATCAAGAGAACTTCAACCTGCAACGGATTCAATGGCTGCAAAAGCAACCCGACACACGCTTCAGTGCCCAGGGAGTCATCCCTATTGACAATGTCTTGATCGATCACGACGGGAAGTTGATTGAAGATGCAGGCTATTTTTGGGATCACGCAGAACAACGCCACAAGATTGCCCATGATTACCTGATCATCAACTACATGTGTACCTCTGGAAAGCATTATCCCTTGGAATTCTACCGATTTGTCAAGAAGGATCATTGTGAAGAAAGACAGATCGAATTCCGAGACCATAACGTTCTCTTTCGACAACTGGTCGATTGGAGTATTGCCAACGACATCCCCGGCGACTTCACCTTTGATAGTTGGTTCACTCACAAGGATAACCTGAACTATATCAACGGCTTGACGCGAAACTATGTTGGCGATCTGAAATTTAACCGTAAGATTGTCTTCAAGGGCAAGGAACTCAACGTCCAAGATTTGTCCACACAAATCGATTCCAAGGACCGCAAGCTCGTCAAGGTCGGCGAATCCCGCCAGTGGTACTTTACGGTCAGTATTCGCATCCCTGGAGTGGATCACAAGGTTCGCATCGTGATTCTCTGGGACAAACGTAACGATACAAAAGCCAGAAAGGCGTTGGTCACCAACCGAACGGCTTGGGAAGTGACTCGTATCCTTCGGGTTTATCGCTATCGTTGGACAGGCACAGAATGCTTCCATCGGGATGGCAAGCAACATCTGGGCATGGGTGAATGTCAGCTTAGGAGTGGCCTTGGTCAGACCCGCCATATGTACATGGTCTTCCTGGCGTACAGTCTCTTGATGTCTCAGTTGAAGCAGAGCCATGCGCGTGCGTGGGCATTGGAACGTTTGACGACCATCGGACAAGCCTGTCGAGCCGTACTCAAGGAGAGTCTCAGCCAAACCCTGGGGTGGGTGATAGAACGCGCCGAAATGGACGGTTGGAGTTTTGAGAAAATCAAGCTGCATCTAGCCTTGGCCTAAATTGCAAAAGTCCAGTTAGAATCAGGAAATCATGGGTGTACTGGTAGCCGTCTTGGGCAGGGGAATTCAACAGTGGACTGCTCAACTGAACATCTTCACGAAAATACTTGGCAAACAGTCCCCCTTCCATGTTGCGGATACAGGCATAGACCACCGAGGGTTCTGCATTCAAGGCGTGCAAGACTTCCTCGGCGTCCTGGGCATCATCGAAATAGATGGCCATACTGCTATTCCAGGCCACGATGTTGGCCGTGGTGCGTAGGTCCTTGACCATCTTACGGCGTGTCTCCATGACCTGAAAGCTCATGAAGGCCACTCCTGCCAAAAAGAGCGAAACCGTACAGGTCAACATGATCACGGCCACCAACTTATGACGAATCGCTAAGTTTTTCAGGAATCCTTTTCCTGTTGTTTGATCCGGGTGAGATTGAGCTAAGCTTTGTGTATTTGACATTCCGTGAGTTCTCCTGATCACTCCTTGACCACCCGCACTGCCAAACGCGACAGGCGCGATCGAATCGTGATGTTGGCTTCCTTGGAACTTCTCAAATTAATTTCAAAACAGGTTTTTCCATCAATGACGACAAAATTGATCATGCCCCCCCGATCGACAAAATCGGCCTGCTCGCCAATAGTCAAGACGGCATCATTGCGTAACATGGCAGCAATCCGGTCAACATAGGGCTTTTGATCCGTAGCCACAAAGAGCATATGACACAGTCGAATCTCCTCGGCTTGAGGATGTTGACCGGTCTCTTTCCCAAATCCCTCAAAACGCTTGACCACAATGTTGTGTTTATCCACCGGCTTTTGAGTAATGGCATCCAAAATCGTACCAAAGGGATCTTCACCCAACACGCCGATAACAATGGGAGTGTCCTCTTGGGGCAACTTGTGCTGAGGCCATTCCACAAAACGAGCGAAATTGTGCAGAAACGCGGCCTTGACCTGATATTCGGTCTTACCCGCCGCCCCAACCCAGCGCGGACATAGCGCCACCCCTGCAGTCAGCAGGAGAACGATCCACCGCCGGTGGAGGCCCCTTCGTCCAGTCTGTGAGACCGGTCGCTTAGGCATAGACCACCCCTGGCCAGCATTTGAAAGCCGGAAGCGATAGGGCTGTCGGTTTCTGCATATTTTGTCCTTAAAACACGGTACGATTTCTCAATACCTTCACAGCATCTCTTTCGGTTACAAAATATCCAGTATCAAGCCCAGCTCGTGTATGAATCCCCTCTAAACCGAACTCCGATTCCTGCACAATCGCGTCACTGGCCACCTTTGATATCCATTGAATCTCCTTGGATCACAATGATCACTCATATTAGTAGTGGCAAGGCCCGATCTTGCGGACGCAATAGAGCAGTGTTTAATAAACAACACAACAGTCCTTACCTGGTCCATCCCTAAGAAACTTTTCGTTTAATACGCTGATCATGATTTATCTGTCTACTCCAAACGCCTTATCGGCCCCTTCTCCAGGGCTCGAAACAGGCTTTGATCTTGACAGTTTGCCCCAGTCTCGCATAGACTCACAGCCTAATCAATCTGACGCAACCGCGTTAAAAAAGAGTCAAAAACCAACCTCTACCGACCGTTTAGAGGTCTTGATCTAAACCGTAAAAGTCAATGTCGAAGTATGTTGTTATCCTGGGATCAACAGGGTCGATCGGCTCCAATACTCTACGGGTACTGGAGAACCTGGGCCCTGAGTATGAGGCGTGGGGGCTCAGTGCCCATACCCGTATGGAGCTACTGGCCCAACAGATCAAAACCTACCACCCCCGCGTAGTCACAGTAACCCAGCCCGAACGCATTCCCGAACTCCTTGATTATTTAGACAAGCCATGCCCTTGTGAAATCCTGTCAGGTCCTGAGGGATTGATTCAGTGTGTTGAACATCCCGACGTGGATATCGTCCTGACCGCCATTGTGGGAGCGGCCGGATTGCCGTCGGTCCTGGCCGCGGCAGCCGCGGGTAAACGCCTGGCTATTGCCAATAAAGAACCCCTTGTCGTAGCAGGTGAACTATTAACACAAACCGCCCAACAAAATCACAGCACCCTTTTACCGGTGGACAGTGAACATTCCGCGATTTTTCAGGCCCTACAAGCGGGACGACGTGAGCAAATCCAGCGTCTGATCCTCACCGGCTCGGGCGGCCCTTTCCGCCAATCAGACCGTAACACCTTACAAAACATCACTTTAGAACAAGCCCTTAACCACCCCACCTGGGACATGGGCCCAAAAATCACCATCGACTCAGCCACCTTAATGAATAAGGCCCTGGAGATCATCGAGGCCCGCTGGTTGTTTGGGGTGCCGGTCGAGGCCATCGATGTACTGATTCATCCTGAATCAATTGTGCACTCATTGGTGGAATTTGTCGATGGTTCCATGGTGGCACAGCTCAGTGAGCCGGACATGTGTCTGCCCATCCAGTACGCCCTGACCTATCCAGAGCGTAAGGCGGGCCTCACACAGCGTTTGCGTCTCGAAGATCTGGGTCACTTGACCTTTGAAAAACCGAATAGAGATCTGTTCCGTGCGATCGATCTGGCGTATCACGTGGCCCGAACCGGGGGCACGGCAGCGGCAGTCATGAACGCGGCCAATGAAGCGGCTGTCCAGGCCTTTATGGAACGCCGTATTGGTTTCCTTCGTATTACGGAACTGATTGAAGATTGCCTCCAACAACACCAGGTCCGCCCCGCCGGAAACCTGGAAACCCTGATGGAGGCGGACCGCTGGGCCAGGGATTATGTCAAATGCCACCTGGATCATCCGACCCAGGTCACCAAGCCATGATGCTGGGGGCCTGACCAGCGTCCAGAAATGGATTGTCATTTTTTATAGAGGACTGTTATGTCGAGTCGCCAAAACACCTTAATGATATCGCGGCTGGTTTGTCTGTGCATTGCCATCGCCGCATTAGGCACCTGGATCGTGCAACACGCCGAGATGTCGTGGAACATCTTTATGGCGGTCATGGGATTTAGTGCCGTGGTCTTTATCCACGAATGCGGCCACTTCTTTGTGGCCAAGGCCGCCAACATCAAGGTGGAGGTCTTCTCCATCTTCATCCCGCCGGTCTTCCTGGGCATCCGTCGTACCGCCGAGGGCATCCGCGTACGCATCCTGCCCCGCTTCTTTCCCAAGGACAACGATCCCGACAATGACGGCCTGTTGAGCTTTACCATCAAGAAACCAGGCACCCCTGGCGAAACCGAATACCGCATGGGTCTGATCCCCGTGGCCGGCTACGTCAAGATGCTGGGCCAGGACGACACCGGAGCGGACAAGCAATCCAGTGATCCGCGTTCCTTTGGCAACAAGTCTACCGGGGCCCGCATGGCCGTGATCGCGGCCGGGGTCACCTTTAATATCATTGGAGCCCTGGTGATCATGACCGGGGTCTACCTGCATGGTATCGATCGCATGGCCCCCGTAGTAGGCGGTGTGGTGACCGACTCTCCGGCAGCCAAGGCAGGATTGGAAGCCGGTGACCGCATTGTCTCAATTGCCGGCGAAAATGAATTTATCGATTTCAGCACCATCTTAATGCACGCGGCCCTGTCGGACATGGGCGAAAAGATCCCCATGACCATCCAAAGCCCGGACGGCACTCTCAAGCAGGTGTCCCTGACTGCAGAAGTGATCGCAGGCAGTCAACTTCGCATGTTCGGCATTCATCAGCCCATGACCCTAGAGGTGGCTGAGGTCACCGATGCCAAGACTCTGGAGGAACATACCGGGCTCAAGGGTGGAGACCGCGTGATTGCGGTTCAAGGCCAATCGGTCAGCCAATATTCCGAGTACGAAGCCCTAGTACTTGATGCCGTGACCGCTCAATTGGACCTGACTGCCACACGAACAGCCCCCGATGGCAGCACAGAACAGATCGAGGCCCATCTGCCCCTGTTACTCAATGCGGCGACCGGACCTCTAGAGACCGAAACCGACCTGGCGACCATCTATTCCATGGTCCCGCGTCTCCAGATCACCAGTGTCTCGCCCAAGATGTGGGTCGTGCCCCTGGAATCCGGGGCCAAGGCCATCGAGCCCCTGGCCGGTGACATCGTATTGGCCATCGACGATCTGGCCAATCCTACGTTCCTGGAACTGCGTCAGCTCGTGCAACAATCGGCGGGCAAAACCCTGCCTATCACCCTGCTACGTAAGGATGAAAACGGCCAGGAACAGGTCCTGATCGCGGGCGTCAAGCCGCGTAAACCACGCAGTAGCGACCAGGTCGTCATTGGCGTGACCCTGGCCCTGGATGCCGGACATCCGGTGGTGGCCAAGGTGATCGAGGATCCCAATGGGGCCCCCGCCCTGGATATCCCCCGCGGAGCCACCCTAACCGCGGTCAATGGTGAACCAGCCCAGGACTTCTATCAAGTCGTTAGAACCCTTCAGGAGTCCACCAGCGAAACCATCACGGTCGCTTGGTCGCTCGAAGGAGCAACCGGGCAGGTTGAGGTTCCCACCGGCAAGAACGAATGGATCACGGCCAAGGCCACCCCCAGTGAGATCATCCCCTTTGAGTTCCTCACGGAAACGCACAAGGCCACCAGCCTCAAGGAGGCCATGGCGATGTCCGGCAAGAAGTGTGTGGGCTTTATCCTGCAGACCTATGTCACTATCAAGCAACTCTTTGCCCGCGGCGTCAGTATCAATGACATGAGCGGGCCGGTCGGTATCGCGACCTTGACCTATCAGGCGGTCAAGCACTCGACCACCGACTTCCTCTATCTGCTGGCCTATATCAGTGCCAACCTGGCCGTGGTCAACTTCCTACCCATTCCAGTGGTCGATGGCGGCGTGTTTGTGCTGCTGATCGTGGAAAAAATCAAGGGCGGCCCATTGAGTCTAAAAATTCAAGAGATGATTACCTACGCAGGGCTTGCGTTGATCCTGTCTCTGTTTATATACTTGACGTATAATGACATCATGAGACTGATCTTTGGATAATAATTATGGTTCACGGTTCCAGGTTCACAGTTCACGGTTGATTGAGTAATCTTTTCCAACAACCCCTGAACGAAGCCCCCGCGGCGCTTGAGCGGGGACAGCGGTGAACCGTGAACCTAGAACCCTTATCAAGGTTTTACGGAATGATTACCAGCAAGGATGCTCGACAACGAACCCAAGCCCAACGTATCGCCCCGGTTCATACCGGGCATCCCTTGGAGTCCACCCATCGACAGTATCACCAGGATCTCTATCATGAGGTCGAGGTGGCCGATCCCCAGATCTATCAACTCTTAGGCCATGAATTCCAGCGTCAACAGGACACCTTGCAATTGATCGCAGCGGAAAATCGATGCAGCCGCGCTGTCCTAGGAGCCCTGGGCACTATCATCCAGAACAAGACCACCGAAGGCTTTGCCGGGGCACGCTTCCACGGCGGTTGCGAGGTGGCCGATCAACTGGAGACCCTGGCCATCGAACGGGCCAAACAGGTGTTCAAGGCCCAGTATGCCAATGTGCAGGCCCACTGTGGCACCAGCGCCAATCACATCGTGTACAACGCCCTGCTCGAACCGGGTGACACCATTCTGTGCTTGGGCCTGGATCAGGGTGGACACGTCTCACATGGAGCCGCCGTGTCACAGACCGGCAAGGTCTACCACTGCGAAACCTACGTGGTTGATCCCGAAACCTACTGCCTGGACTACGACCTCATTGCCCAACGGGCCCGCACCGTGCGTCCCAAGTTGATCATCTGCGGAGCCAGTGCCTACCCGCGTACCCTTGACTTCGCCCGTTTCCGTGCCATTGCCGACGAGGTCGGGGCCTATCTGCTGGCCGATGTCTCGCACATCGCCGGGCTCATTGCCGCGGGACTGCACCCCAGCCCCATCGATCACGCCCATGTCACTACCACCAGCACCTACAAACCCGGGGGGCCGCGTGGCGGTCTGATCCTAATGGGACGTGACGCCGACTCACTTGTCACCACCTCACATGGCGAGCGGACGCTGGCTCGACAGATGGACAAGATGACCTTCCCCGGTGTACAGGGTACTCCCTACCTCAACCACATCGCAGGCAAGGCGGTGTTCTTTGCTGAAATGCTCGAACCGGTTTACCAACTGCGCCAACGCATGATCATGGCCAATGCACTGGTGCTGGCCGAACGCCTCAATGAACATGGCTTCGATGTCCTGACGGGCCAGACCGACAACCACATGGTCTTGATCAACGTGGCCCATTATCGCGATGGCCTCACCGGCGTGATCGCCCAACGCTGCCTGGAACAATGTGGCATCATCATCAACATGAACCGCCTGCCCTACGACCCCTACCCCCAGGCCATTACTAGCGGTATTCGCCTGGGCACCCCGGTGGTCACGCGCAACGGTATGGGCCCCCAACAGATGGCCGAGATCGCCGATTACCTGGCCGAGATCCTCTCCAAGGTAGAAATCATCGACCAGGCCTGCTTCCGTCTGGATCCAGAATTCGCTCAGGCCAAACGACAAGCCATCCGCGAACTGTGCCAACGGTTTCCCGTGCACTAAAGCGAACCGTTTAAATTCGGAATACTTAATGGCATATTAAAGCCATATCCGATATAAGTAGTACGGTATAGTTTCTCGAAAAAACACTGTAACGTCTACGCAAATGGGGTGCTTTATGAGTTTGCAGTCACGTGTTATTTTCATGTCGGCACTGAGCCTGTTTTTTTGTGCTTTAACCCGATCACAAACCCAACCCAATCCCAACCTGCCGATTTCAACCGCTGACCACCAAAAATTTGAAGCTTTGCAGAAGGAGTTCAAAAGCGGTCCCGAAGTGACCCAGGCCTGCTTATCTTGCCACACTGAGGCGGCTCAGCAAATCATGGCGACCAGCCACTGGACCTGGAGCGGTGAGCAGTCCTCCCTCAACGAATCACTGGAAAGCCGTATTGGCAAGGGCAAACAGTCCATTAACAACTTCTGCATTGCCCTGGCATCCAACGAACCCCGCTGCACCAGTTGTCATATCGGCTACGGTTGGAAGGACAAGACTTTTGATTTTTCCGACGAAACCCTAGTGGATTGTTTAGTATGCCATGACACCACCAAGACCTACAAAAAATTCCCTGTTGATGCGGGTCATCCCAATTACGTTCCCAAGGAGTGGCCCAAGGGATCGGGACAAATGAGACAACCCCCTGATCTGGGGCACGTCGCACGAAACGTCGGCAAACCCTCGCGTCACACCTGTGGCAGTTGTCACTTCTTTGGTGGTGGCGGAGAAGGCGTCAAACATGGTGACATGGATGAGACCCTGGCCGACCCTGATTATGAGCTGGATGTCCACATGGCGAAAGAGGGTGTCAATTTTAACTGTATCCAGTGCCATACCACACGACAACATGTCATCGCAGGACGTTACTTCACCGTACCGGCGGTGGAAAAACGCGAGCATGTTTTACCGGGAACCGAAGAACACTTCCTGGCCTGCGAATCATGTCACGATGCCAATCCACACCCAGAAAGTAAACTAAACGACCACACCGATAAGGTCTCGTGTCAGGCGTGTCATATCCCCACCATGGCCCGACAACGCCCTACTAAAATGTGGTGGGACTGGTCCAAGGCCGGACAGATGAACGAAGAAGGCAAGCCCTTTGCGAAGAAGGAAGACCTCAATGGCAGTACCATCCCTGTTTACGACACCAAGAAAGGCGAATTCATCTGGGCCAAAAACCATGTCCCGGAGTACGCCTGGTTCAATGGCAAGGCCGACTATACCTTAATGGACGATACCATTGATGACCAAACCCCAGGACGTGACATCGGCGAACGATCCGGTCTCTATGACAAAATCGACTTGAATAAACCCATCGTTCGCATCAACACACTGTTGGGTGGTTATCACGACCCCAACGCCCGCATCTGGCCGGTCAAAATCCATCGCGGCAAACAACCCTATGACCCGGTCAATAAAACCCTGGCGATCCCTAAACTCTTTGGCAAACCGACCACGGATGCCTATTGGGCCAAGTATGATTGGAACAAGGCCATTACCGCAGGCATGGCTTATTCGGACCGACCCTACAGTGGCCAATACGATTTCATTCAATCGTCGATGACATGGCCCATCACCCATATGGTCGCCCCCAAGGAGCAGGCCTTAAGCTGTGAAGAGTGTCACCAACCTCAAGGACGATTGGCAAACCTGGCCGGATTCTACATGCCGGGACGCGACCACCATCCTTTGCTAGACAAACTCGGGTTGACCTTGATGGCATTGGTGATTGCGGGTGTTTGTTTACACGGCCTGTTGCGAGTGATTGTCAGAAAGAAAGGAGCCTAGTCATGGATAAGGTTTATATCTACACAAGATTTAATCGTCTCTGGCACTGGCTGCAAGCTCTGATGATTATGGTTTTGATTGTTACGGGGTGCGATATCCATTTTGCTCAGTTTCAGTTGATGCCTTTTGAGAGGGCGATTGCCGTTCACAATGCCACGGCCTTTGCCTTTATCATTTTGACCCTGCTCTCGGTTTTCTGGCACATTACCACTGGACAATGGAAGCAGTACATTCCCACCAATAAGAAACTGGGTGCCATGATTGGCTACTACCTCACAGGCATATTCCTGGGAGCCCCGCACCCAACGCAAAAAACCCCTGAGGCCCGATTAAATCCTCTACAACGAATTGCCTATCTCATGGTCAATGTGGTGCTACTGCCCTTAGTCGTTGTCTCTGGATTGCTTTACTTCTTCTTCAACGACTGGGAACGATTAGGCATGGCGGATGTCCCCCTGAGTACCGTTGCTCTGATTCATACCGCAGCCACATTTCTGTTAATTACCTTTCTCGTCGCCCATATTTACCTCATCACCACGGGACATACACCCACTTCACACTTGAAGTCCATGGTAACTGGTTGGGAAGAAATGAAGACAGAAGGGACAGAAAAACAAAAGAACTGAAGGACCACTGGACTGAGGTGACCCGTTATCGGTAATCAGGTGATCGGTCTTTCAATTGTTCTGGGTGTAGCGGCTTCTAATACAGTTAGAAGACGAAGGCCAGCAGAGCCAGAGAAGGTGAGTATTTCCATCTAACCCTACAGTTGCTTATTTTCTAAAATATAGCCTACGATAGTGCTTTTATTGGGATGAGAGTGGACCCAAGCTGCCACCTCCTGGGCCTTAGCATAATCAACGGGACCTAGGATTTGTTCAATACGATTTTCATGCATTTGGGCATTCTCTTCCTCTCGTACCTGCTTTTGCCATGGAGAACTAAAAACCATATGCACTTCATCGTGTAGATGTCGACTTAATAAAACTTCCCATTCATTCTTATCAAACCAAATTCCGCCACAATTGCCACATCGATCAAGACAGAAATCTACCCCATGCCCAACTTTTCGATGAGCAAGAAAATGACCACACTCGGGACACAACTTCCCTGCGACAGAATCTTCAACAGGTAATGCGATAGCTTCTGTTGGAGGCTTTTCGGGTAGAGTGTCACCATGTTTATCAAGCCACAGCCAATATTGATAGGAGGGAATCCAACGCCCACCGCATTGACCGCACGCCTTAGCAATTAAGCCTTGGTATAGGTCCTCGTTTTGCAATGCCACCGTTTTGCATATGGGACAAATCATGCTCGGTTCCTAATTCATCTCTCTAAATAGCTCTCATGCATACGACAAAGGGGTGGCATGATCTTGCACAGCAAGGCCATGCCAAAAACCGATCACTTGATCACTGATAACCGATCACCAAAACAAACGCTACGCCTTAGATTCATCGCTCTTCTGAATCACAGACGAGGCCGCCTTGACCATACCCGCGATATCGGCCAGGTCAGAAGGAATGATCATGGAATTATTGGTCTGGGCCAACTTGCCAAATTCGTTAAGATACTGCTCGGCAATACGAAGGTTGACGGCCTGCACACCGCCCTCGTCATTGATAGACAACGCAATCTTGCGAATCCCCTGGGCCGTGGCCTCGGCCACGCGTTCGATCTCAAAGGCCCGGCCTTCAGCCTCGTTCATACGGCGTTGCTTTTCACCTTCAGAGGTGGCTATCATCTCCTGGCGGACACCCTCGGCCCGGTTGATCTTGGCCTGACGGTCACCTTCGGACTCGGCAATAAGGGCTCGCTTTTCCCGTTCGGCCCGCATCTGCTTTTCCATGGCATCCTTAATGCTCTGAGGCGGGAGAATATTCTTGACCTCATAGCGTGTGACCTTGACGCCCCAGGGATCCGAGGCCTTGTCCACAGCAGAAACGATGACGTGGTTGATGTTCTCGCGTTCTTCAAAGGTCTTGTCCAGATCGAGCTTACCGATCACACTACGCATGGTGGTCTGGGCCAGCTGGGTGGCAGCAAAGCGGTAGTTGTCGATACCGTACGAAGCCTTCTTGGGATCGACCACCATCATGTAAAGAATACCGTCAACCTCAACCGCAATGTTGTCCTTGGTGATACACTGCTGGGGCGGGACATCGGCGGCCTGTTCCTTGAGTGTATGACGATAACTCACCCGATCAATGAAGGGGATCAGAATGTGAAAACCTGCATCCAGGGTCTTTGAGTACTTACCTAAACGTTCAACAATAAAGGCTTGCTTCTGCGGCACAATGCGGACGACCTTAATAAAGATAACAAAGGCAAAGACAGCCACCAATACGAGTACAATGGTCCATGGACTAGGCATCTTAAATCTCCTTTCTAAACGGATCTACAAAGGTCGAACCGTTAAGGTTATGTTCTTTTTGGCAATGATTTCCACCGCGGTTCCTGTGGCAATGTCTTGTTCAGCAGAGGCGAGCCAATCCGTCCCATGCAATTCTACTTTGCCTGGATTCTTGGGAGTGATGACTTGCGTCACAATGGCACGCTCTCCTATGAAATCTTGCAAATCTTCCGTGAGTATTTGCTCGCCCGTGACATGCCCATAGAACACCCCCTTGAGCCATTTACGCAAGGCCAAGAGCGACACCACTGACACTGCAATGAAGAGGATCAGTTGACTATTAATGCCAATATGGGTTAACCAGCAGATCAAAGCCGTCACCCAGGCTCCGATCCCAAAGAAGAAAACAACTAAGCCGGGAATGACAAACTCAGCCAACATCAATCCCAAACCCACCACAAACCAAATCAACTCGGGTTTCAGATACGCCTGTAGCGCTTCCATAAGGATGCCTTTCAAAGGAATTAAGAATCCTTTTTCATATCTTCCACAATCACGGCCGTCCCATAGACCAAAACTTCCGAGGCGGCCCCCATAATTTCCGAAGAGGCAAAGTTGATATGAACCACGGCATTGGCTCCCACTAAACGAGCTTCTTCGACCATGCGGTCCACGGCCTGTTCACGTGCTTCGCCCATGAGTTTGGTGTAATCGCTAATTTCACCGCCAATAATGTTTTTCAGAACGGCCATGATGTCACGCCCAAGATGACGTGCACGTACGGTGCTGCCCTTAACCATGCCCAGGTGTTTGACAATGGTTTTACCAGAAATGGTATCGGTGGTGGTCAACAACATGGCTTATCTCCTTACATCCTTATAACGGTCACTTTTCCAAAAATGCAGGCGTTCTCGCAAAATGGAAACAAACAACACGGCCACGCCGATCACGAATGACACCAGGCACACCTTGCAAAACATGGCGACATGCGAATCCGCCAAAACATGCTCAATGAGTTTAAGGCCACCATAGATCAGCAACAGGATACCACTAATGGAAAAAATCATCCACCCCATCGAACGCTCAGCGCGATTGTAGACATGGTCCCAATACTGTTCCCAAATTCGATCTTCAGGCTCACTGAGCGTAATGCTGTCGGTCAGACCCTTGAGGTCGGTAAATTCCTCGAGCGCCTTTTGACAAACCTCGCATTGAGAAAGATGGGCCTCAAAATTCTTACGTTGTTCCTCGTCAAGCTCACCATCGAGGTAGGCCATCATCAGGTCATTGTAATCCCCGCACGTCATGAGGATTGACCTCCTTTCTCACGGTCCAGGATCGCTTTAAGTTTTTGTCGGGCATGGAACAATCGACTGGTGACGGTTCCCTTGTTGCAAAACAGCATCTTGGCCATTTCATCATAAGACTGGTTTTGAAAATGTCGCAACACAATGACTTCCCGATGCTTTTCATCCAACTGACCGATGGCCTTCCACACGCGATCCTTGTTCTCGTTGCGGCTGGCTACGGCCTCGGGATCAAAATGGTCTTCTGCGGGCACGTCCATGGTTTGCCCCTCTTCGCCGGCATCCAGGCTCATGGCTTGACGTACACGACGTTTGCGCAGATGACTGAAACACAGGTTTCTCAAAATCTGGTAGAACCAGGGATAGAACCGGTTGCGGTCTTGGAGTCGATCCAGGTGTTGGTAGGCCCGGGCAAAGGCTTCTTGCGACAACTCCAGGGCGTCTTCGTGGTTACCCACCAAGCCCAAGGCCACATAGTAAGCCTTTTTCATATGGGCCTTAACAAAGACCTCATAGCCTTCTCGAGAGGTGTCCACCAAGGACCACTCCAGGACCGCCTGATTGTCACAGACCTGTTCCAACGCCTCAATACTCCAACACCCCAATAACGGTTCAACAGCCTACAGTAGGCCATTATGCAAGGTAGACGCTCGAAGGCATCTCATCTTGCTGAAATTTTCACTATTTTCACCTGTTTCCAGGGATAACTCCAGCGGGGATCAACCTTTCCGCGGGCCTACTGTCAGGGAAAGTAACGGGTCTGTCAATGCCGTTTTTAAGCCAAGAAAGTGGCTTCTGAACAAGTTCAAGGGTTGACCATAAAAAAAGCCTCGGCACAATACCGAGGCTTATGATTTCATGATGAGAAAATCGAAGGTCTATTTCTTCTTTTTGGCCCGTTTAGGCTTCTTTTCTTTGACCTTCTTTTCCTTCTTGGCTTTGGGCTTTTTGGGCTGCTTCTCGCGTTTGGCCTTGGCCTTCTTGGCAGGCTTGGGACCACCGGAACCACCGCCACGGGTGAATCCAACTGCACTGAGAATAATAGCCAGCACGACCAAGCCGCCTGTGATATACCAGATGATGCCCTTAAGTGTGGCCATCAAACCACTCATTCCACCGATCATTCCACCCAAGGCAGCGATAGAGGTGAACAGCAGGACCAACAACGGCAAGAATAGCAGTCCACCAAAGAAGTTACTCTGGGCATCCGCCGGAATCTCAGCTACGGCCGCAGCCGAAGCTATCATGGGTACCGCTGCCTCCATGGGTATATCGTCCATAGGCATGCTTTCAGCGGCTTCGGTAATATCTTCAACGGCCCCTTCGGCTCCGTCACCATCCTCAGCCGTATAAATCTCATCTAAGATACCACCCAGAGAGGTGTCATCCGCTTGCAGTGATAAGTCCAACAGACCGGAACCGCTACCAAAACTATCCAAATTTACATCATCTTCGATCTCTTCCAAGGAGGAGGCTCCACCAGTCTCAGCCAACCCAGCCATGGTCTCGGCCATGCTGTCATCGGAAAGCTTGAACTCAGCTTCGCTACCGCCGAAGATATCCACCCCTTCACTGGCCAGGGCCGTGTCCATATTGGTCAGATCACTGAGGTCGTCATCACCAACACCGGTTTCAGCCAACAAGAGATCGTCTCCCAAGTCTAAATCATCTTCGGCTGGAGAAGATGCATCGTCACTAACCATTTGGGTATCGGAAAGACTCAGAGCGGGCTCTTCATCATCGTCGGCCGCCAACAGTAAATCATCCTCTGCGACCTCAACAGGGGCCTCCGCAGGCGCTTCGTCATCATCCAGACTTAGCATCAGATCATCAAGATCCTCTTCAGCCTCGGCTGCGGGCTCTTCCGGCGCCAATTCCAGCGGCTCGTCAAGATCCAACTCTTGGGCTTCTTCTGTTTCTTCAACAGCAGGGACCTCCGCCTCCAGTTCGGACATCGGCTCAAGCTCATCGTCAGCTAGATCTAAATCCAAGGCAGGCTCCAAATCCAACAAATCATCATCTGCAGAATCGGGCTCCAAACCGGGGATATCCAGGTCGTCCAGGTCCGATTGGCCCATCAAGGCCTCAACCTCGTCCACCTTAAACATTACGCTCTGGCCATCCCTGAAGTCACGCAGTTTCCCATCCGTGGCCCATTGTTTTAGCTCTTCTTCAGAGATTCCCAATTTCTCAGCAGCTTCCTGCAATGAGTAAAACATTCCAGCCATAGTCATTTCTCCGATAAGTCAGCAACTGACTCAAAACACCCTTTTCCGTACATGAACCCCAAGCAGAATTGAGCCTGCTCACATTTTATATTAACGCCCAATCTTATGCAAATCTTTTTTAAATTACCAACAATGCGTATCTTAAAGCGTTTTTCAACACCGATAACAATGCGAATACAAGGGCATAACAAATGGGGCCCTGTCACCCCTTACGAAAAACAGCCACTACATTTTCCACATCCACCACAAACAGACGGTTGGATCCCTCGAAATCTACGGGAATTGCACTCTTGGGATTGAAGAGAACCTTATCGTACTGGGATAAGGGGATCTCGGGTAGGCTTTCAATTTCTGCTGAGACAGCAACAATTCGTCCGGTAATTGTAGGAATTTCAATATTATCCGGGAGTTGAATGCCGCCCTTGGTCTGCTTCTTGTCTTCGTCTTTACGAATCAGGACGCGTTTGCCAATGGGTTCAACGGTCTCAAACATCACAGTTTCCAATGGTTCACCTGTATCCATACTCTTGGAAGACTCCTTGTCTCAATCGTTTTCAAAATAGCCATTATAGCGAAACACCCCTGGTAAAGAAAGGTTATCGGCAATCAATGAACAGAAGAACAGTGATCATTCACGGACTTGATCTGCAAAGCGCACAAGTGATATAATCGGCACATGCCCTATGATCGGAAATCATACCACTCCATTCCCCCTCATTCATTACAGAGAAAACCAAAATGAATCCAGGATATATTGTCTACAAGAGTCCATACACCCATCAGTCTTTAGTGGCCCAACAGACACCGGCAGCCTTCAATGCCTTTAGAACGCTTTTACAGGAATACCAACCGGGCATTGTACTAGAAATAGGCACTTCATTTGGAGGGTTGACCCAATTTCTACGTGACACCTTAAATGATTTAAACATGCAAGAGACAAGGTTGGTGTCATTTGACATCCAAGAATATGAATGGCACGACTCTCTAAGACAATCAGGCATAGAGCTCATTCAAGACAACATCTTCTCCACCTGCTATCAACATATCGAAAACCCCAACTTAATCATCCCGCTGATTCAGAACCACCCTAAAGTGCTACTCCTATGCGATGGCGGCAACAAGATCAATGAATTTAGACTTCTAGCCCCTTTCCTCAAAGCAGATGATGTTATCATGGCTCACGATTATATCGACACCCCTGATAATTTCGACCATCACTACATGGGAAAGATATGGGATTGGAGGGAAATTGGAGCTGAACACATCGACCCTGTTTGCCAGCAATACGGGTTAGTGCCTTTTATGCAGGAGAAGTTCAATAACGCAGTGTGGGCGTGCAGAAAAAAGTGACCGATCCCCCTACCAGGGGGCGTCTCCATCTTCTACGGCCACCGGCTCTTGCTCCTGAGCAGGGACCTTCTTCGGAGTTTTCTTGGTTGTCTTCTTGGTGGCCTTTTTGGCCGTCTTTTTCTTGGTCGTTTTTTTGGTGCGACCCAGCAGTTCATCTGCCTTTTCCAGGGTGTCCGGGGGCCAAACGCCCTGCTCCTGCAATTCCTTGAGGTGATCCAACTGCTTCATGCTGACAATGGTGCGACAGCGAGGAAAGCGATTACAACCTAGGAAGGGCCCGCGTTTGCTCGCCCGAATGACCAGTTCCCCATCCTTGCACTTGTAACAACGAACACCACTGGGCTCAGCCGGTGGTTTGGGAGGCAGGACATTGCCCTCTTTGTCCAATTTCAGGGTTGTCTTGCACTCCGGATAGTCAGAGCACCCCAGGAATTCACCCCAACGGCCCTTCTTGTGGATCATGGGCTTGCTGCAATTGGGACATTTGTGTTCGGTCTCTACCTGTTCGAGCATCTTGCCGTCACGGTCACAGGGGCAGGCAAACTTGCATTCCGGATAGGCACCACAGCTGAGGAAGCGTCCATTCTTGCCAAAACGGTAGACCATAGGCTGGTTGCACTCAGGGCAGGTATACTCGCTGGGTTGGGTCTCGGCCTTGGCATGTTTCATCTCTTCCATGGCCGTATCCAGATTGGCCTTGAAGGGGCCATAGAACTCATCGAGAACCCCAACCCAATCCAGATGTTGTTCCTCGATCTTGTCGAGCTGCTCCTCCATGAAGCGGGTAAAGGCCATGTCCATGATCTTGGGGAAAAACTCACTCAGCTTGTCCGTGACAACCTCGCCCAGGTCAGTGGCATGGAACTTCTTCTCACGCTGTTCCACATAGCTACGATCCTGGATGGTACTGATGATGGAGGCATAGGTACTCGGTCGGCCAATGCCTTCCTTTTCCAGAGCCTTGACCAGGGAGGCCTCGGTATAGCGGGCCGGGGGCTTGGTGAAATGCTGTTCAGCCTTCATATCTACCACGCCCAGGGGCTGCGCAACCTCCATGGCGGGTAACTGTTGTTCGGCCGAAGATACGGTCCAGACCCGGGTAAAGCCATCGAATGTCTGCACACGCCCGGTAGCACGATAGAGGCAGGGACCTACAGAGGTGTTCGCGGTAATGTCCAACGTAGTGACGTCATAGCGGGCGTTGGTCATCTGCGAGGCCAGGAAACGCCGCCAGATCAGATCGTAAAGTTTGTATTGTTCGTCATTTAGATAAGGGCGAACCTCCTCGGGTGACAGCTTGACATCCGTGGGACGCACGGCTTCGTGGGCCTCTTGCGCGTTCTTGCCCGAGGTGTAGACCTTGGGTTTGTCCGGCAGGTAAGCCTGGCCAAACTCACTTTGGATATAGCCGGCGGCACTGGCCAGGGCCTCCTTGGACAGGTGAGTACTGTCGGTACGCATGTAGGTAATCAAACCCACCGATCCGCTACTACCCATCTCGATGCCTTCATACAGCTGTTGAGCCACGCGCATGGTACGTTTGGCCGTGAATCCCATGCGATTGGCCGCAGCCTGTTGCAGGGTCGAGGTAATAAAGGGCGGTGAAGGTCGCGAGACCGATTCTTTCTTCTGGATATCGCCAATGCTGAAGCTGGCTTGCTGCATGGCGTTGTAAATCTCGTGGGCCCGCTCGGTATTATCGACCTGGAACTTCTCGCCATTGACCTTGAGCAATTCCGCCTTAAAGGCGTGTCGACTGGCCATCCAATCGGCCTGTTGCACCAGAGTCGCTCCGCGTCCATGGTTCTCCTCGGCGTGTTCGGCCAGGAAGGTCTGCCACTGCTGGGAGTAGTCCTGATCCAGATCCGTGGTAAAGACCGCAGGAATCATCCAATACTCATCCGGGATAAAGGCCCGGATCTCCCGTTCCTTTTCCACCACCATCTTGACGGCTACGGATTGCACACGCCCGGCGGACAAGCCGCGGGTCACCTTCTTCCACAGCAAGGGACTGATCTGGTAGCCCACAATCCGGTCCAGGATGCGGCGGGCCTGCTGGGCATTGACCTTGCCCATATCCAGCCGTCCAGGCGAAGTAAAGGCCTCTTGGATGGCGGACTTGGTAATCTCATTAAAAATTACACGGAAGGTCTTGTCCTCGGGCATCTTAAGAATCTCAGCCAGATGCCAGGCAATGGCCTCTCCTTCACGGTCAAGGTCTGTTGCCAGATAGAGGCGGTCACACTTCTTGGCCAGGGCCTTGAGGCTGGTGACCGTGCGTTTTTTGCCGGGCATGATGTCGTAGGTGGGCTCGAAATGGTTCTCGATGTCCACATTGATGCCCTTGGAAGGCAAATCGCGGATATGGCCCATGGAGGCGGTCACTTCATAATCCGAGCCAAGGTATTTATTGATGGTCTTGGCCTTTGCGGGTGATTCAACGATAACTAATGCCTTGCCTGCCGCCATATCTAAATCCGTATCCTAATTATATAGGTTTTTGCCATCATCAAGCGAATCCGACGCTTGGGTTCTCATTCACCTCGGAAAGTCCCTTTCTCCGGGCCTGATCAGAGGCCCTATCGGCGATCGCCTTGGATGAATTTAAAAATGGCTAAATAACCACCGCTCCGGCCCATGTCAAGCAAAAGCTCCACTAAAACCTCAACCTCACCTCACCATCGACCACCTATTTCCTCATTTTTGAGCCAGTAAATCCTGCAAGAGCGGCTTGAACTTGGTCATGGCCTGGCCGCGATGGCTAAGGCGGTTTTTCTGGCTGGATTCGAGCTGGGCCACGGTTTTCTGTAACTGAGGCACCCAAAATATCGGATCATAGCCAAAACCCTGCTCACCCTGTGCATGGTCGATAATCCGGCCTTCAAAGGCTCCATGCGTCTCGACCAAAACTTTTTCCGGGCTGGCCAAACATAAATAACAAACAAAACGTGCCTGACGATTTTCTGGAGGTACTTCTTTTAAGTTTTTCAACAGCGTTTCGATATTGAGTCGGTCCAAAGTGGGACGATCCACACCTGTGGCTCCGCTATACCGAGCCGAATGCACTCCCGGCTCGCCGCCCAAAGCATCGACCACCAGGCCGGAATCGTCACTCAAGGTCCAGAGCCCGCTGAGTTGGGCATAGGTGGTGGCCTTTTTACGGGCATTCTCGGCAAAAGTGGCCCCATCCTCCTCGACCTCGGGCATGGCCGCCACATCGCTCAAGCCCAGCCACTCGATCTCCTCATCCAACATGGCCCGTAACTCCTTGACCTTACCGGGATTAGTCGTGGCCACCAATATTTGTCGTTTCATAACCGATCCTTGTGTATGGGTTGATACATTGACTGGTTCTTATCTCCTAAAAGGAGTCTGAGCCTAACGATGGTTACCCTAAAAATCAAAGACTATATCCCCAATCTTGCCTTTGAGCACAGATCCCCTACAATGCCTCTTCATGAATAGCCTTAAACACTCACTATCAGGAAAGACGGCCCTGATCACTGGGGCCAGTCGCGGTATCGGCCGGGCCATAGCCCTGGACCTGGCCCGTCAAGGCGTCCAATTGCTGCTGACCGCCACCTCCGAGCAAGGCCTCCAGCCCGTGGCTGACGAAATCGAGGCTCAAGGCCATGACCGCCCGCAACTCCAGTCGGCAGACCTGACCAACGAGACGGAATTGCATGCTCTAACCCAAACCGCTCGAAAAACCTGGGGCCATCTAGACATCCTTATTAATAATGCCGGGATCACAGTGTCCGGTCCCCTGGAACAAACCGGAACAGAGCAGTGGGATCAGTGCATGGCCGTCAATGTACGAGGGGCGTTTATCCTCTGCCGCGAATGTCTGCCCCTGCTGAGACAAGCTGAAAAGGCAGCCATTGTCAATGTCTCCAGTGTGGTCGGAATCAAGGGCTACGCCCACCAGACCGCCTACTCCGCCTCCAAGCATGCCTTGCGGGGGTTTTCTATTGCCTTGGCCCGAGGAACTGCATGCCGACGGCATCCGTGTCCACACCATCTGCCCCGGCGGGGTAGACACCGATATGGTCAGCCAGGTCCGGCCGGATATCCCCAAGGACGCCCTGATCGCCCCTGAGGAAATTGCCGACTGGATCACCTTCCTGTTGACCCGCAAAGGACGCGGGGTAGTTGATGAAATACGGTTACGACGACAACAATCCGGCCCCTGGTTTTAGGAAGGTATAATTTTGAATACCTCGAACAAATCAGCCGATAAACACAGTGATATGAAAATCTTAAGAACCCTAGGAGATCGATTATGACCAAACAAAGTTTTGCCATCATTCTACTCAGTCTAACCTTTGTCCTGCCTGTGCTGGCCGCAGACAATCCCATTGAATTGAAGACCGAACAGGATAAGGTCAGCTATGTCATTGGGCACCAGATCGGATCCAACCTGAATCGTCAAGGGATCGAACCCAACTTCGACATCCTGATCCAGGCCATCAAGGACGCCTTCAATGAAACCGAGGCCCGTTTCACCCAAGACGAAGAAAAGGAAATTATCCAGGCCTTTCAAGAGGCTCAACAAGCCAAGAAAGCCGCCAAACAAGCGGAAGCCCTGGGTGAAAACGCCTGGAAAACCAAGTTGGAAAAGCCCGAGATGATGACCTTTGACAAAGACACCGACTACTTCTGGATCCTAGAAACCAACAAGGGCACCATCAAGATCAAACTGATGCCGGACGTGGCCCCCATGCATGTCACCAGCACCATCTACCTGACCAAAAAAGGATTCTATGACAGCTTATCGTTCCACCGTGTCATCACTGGCTTCATGGCACAAGGTGGTGATCCTCTCGGTACTGGCTCAGGTGGCCCAGGTTACCAATACGACAGTGAGATCGATCCCAATGTCAAGCACGACAGGCCCTACCTTCTGAGCATGGCCAATACGGGACAACCTTGCACGGACGGCAGTCAATTCTTCCTGACCTTCAAGCCCACCCCCTGGCTCGACGGCAAGCACACCATCTTCGGTGAAGTTGTAGAAGGCCAAGACGTGGTCAAGAAATTGGAAGCCGCCGGTTCGCGTAGCGGTAAGCCCACAGAAGAACTGGGTATCACCAAGGCCACCATCGAAGAAAAGGCCAAGTAATAATCGTCACGATTACATAAGGCCAGATCAGAAACAATTTTCGGATCTGGCCTTTTATTTTGCGCGTTCGGAGAGGTGTTCACTCACACAGTCGTCCAATTGCTCGACCGGAATCTTGGTCGC